>JAHABL010000014.1 GCA_018376445.1 Mycobacteriales bacterium | reverse complement strand
CTACCTGTCCCCGAACACCTATGAGGCCCGCCGGGCCGCTACGCTGCCAACCGCAGCGTAATCAACCACCACCGTGTCCACGATCCGGGGCGAAGGCCCTCCTGAGGCACTGCGCGACAGAGCCCACGCCGCAAAGTGACCGACGAACCCCAACACGGTGAGAGCCACACCGACCAAGTTAATCCAGGCCCACTGGGCCTTGGACGGCGTCCAGTCGACGGCTCTGGGCGAGCCGGAAGGGTCGCCACTCACGGCCGTCAGCCTAGTGTCCTGATCCCCTTAATCCATTAACTCGTCTCAGGTGTCGCGCCATGCCTGGGACCGGTGACATGGCGTTGTCGGTCAACTCACGGCACCGGAACTCCGGCGGCTTACCAACAGGCAGCCCGGACTCCTTTCCTGAGGCCATTATCGCCTCAGAATCAGTGTCCGGGAAACCCGGTCACGCCTCTGCCATGACAACTACACATTGAACCTAAACTCGACAACCATCGAGCCCGTCGGCATGAGTTGAGCAGGGCCGACCAGCCCCGCTTCATTTACATGCGGGCACGCGAAAGGCCAGATACTCGTCATCACGCGAGAATCCCAAGGGCTCAACCACCTCGCGCTCCGAAAAATCTGTGAAATAGACAAAGTCTGAGTAACCACGGGTGGTAGCCGTGGAGATCCAAGTCGAGAGCATGGCACGCAGGGTCACATCATCTGAAGCCGACGCTGCAAACACTTCACTCATTTCGGAATTCACATAGTTCCGCGCTGCCAACACCGACTCGCCATCCCCTCCCGTGACGCAGGTCCACTCGCCCCAATATGCCCGAATGCGATCGGCGCGCCACCAGAGGTCGTGACCAATCAATCGGTCGAAGAGTCGGGCAAACTCGTCTTGCTCATCATCAGTAAAAACGGGCACCTCTGGGGAACCGGCCAGATTGATCCCCTCAAATGGGAGACAGTGTTCCAACAGGCCTCTCACACTTTTCAACCAAGCATGCGCTGCTACATGACGGTGGGAGATCCCCACAATTGATCGAGGCGAGCGGGTGCCGCTCCTGCATGGTGGCAAGGAGCTGCGCATATACCGCCTCGTGATTGTTGACGGCGACAGGGCCGCATACCGTCTGGGCGTTCTTCTCATCGGACAGAAACAAGCCACACGCCCCTATGATCACAGGACCGCACCGAACGATGTACAACTCGTCACCTTCGCGGTCTGGATACAAGCTCCACGCCGTCTCTAAATTCTCGCGCGACTTCTTCCCAGCCAGAGGAAAACCGACCTGCCCCGACTGCACGAACGGCCACAAAGCAACAGCCGCCTCATGTACCTCGCGCTGCGTGGCGGCGATGGTTACCTCCAACGACTCCATACCCACACGTTATCGTCGGCCGCCTCAGCTCCGAGCCATGAGTACCCACACAACTCAACGACGACGGCGTCATTGGTATTTTGTTCTATCTAACATCCAACCACGGGTACCATTTCTCAATGGAGTCACGGCGAATCGATGGCGCTTCAGTGGAAAGAGTGATCCGCGTAGAATCGATCTCGCCTTCACTGACATCAAAACCGTCCTCGACGGCCCGCTTATCAATTTCTGGTATTATGTCTTTCAAATCAAGCAAGGATATATCTGACTCAAGCCACCAGATTGATATACCAAGCTCCTTGGCTCTCCTGTTGTACTTGTCCTGAAACTCTTCCGAAGCGTCAGTTGCAGATATACTGATATTTAAGGGATCATCAATTTGACAACAAAGAAGCCCGTGTCGATAAGAGTCGATGTCGTGATACACATCTTGAACCAACTGAGCCATAGCGGAAGCTCGCCAGGCTGCTACCTCGTCAGGCTTTGCAGTTCCCTCAAGAATTCGAGATGCCAAGGAACGTGGAATTCTGAACTGTACGGCCACATCATCAACATTGGCTCCGCGCTCATTCAACTTGTTTCCCAAGTAACGCAGGGTCGAACTCCAAGATTCTTCGTCTATCTCGAATCTGGCCGCCGCCAATCGAAAGACTTCGGCCTCCTCCTTCAAATTGTCAGTCATGCCTCAACCCTACAACTCATAGCTCAGCTGAAACTGGGTATTACTGGTCCGAGCGGAACGGCTCTTCCGATTTAGCGGTGGAGGGTGGGTTTGAAGCCTCCGGTGTCGCGGAGGGGTCGGCGGATGTAGTTGGCCAGGTTGCGGGGGCCCAGAGCGGTGCCGCGGAGGTGCTCGAGACGGCCGTTGATCGCCTCGGTCGGCCCGTTGGACGTGTGTGGGCGGCCGAAGTAGGCCATGATGTCCGCCGGTGTTTACGCAGCGTGCGGCCCAGTTTCCGAAGCTCCGGGAGCTCGGCAGAAACACCGCAAGACACAGCGGTGATGGCCTTGTTGATCGCCTCGACCGCGGCGGTCTTGAAGCCGGGCAACCCGTCCATCACGACGATCTCGACACTGCTACGGAAGGCCGGAATCTGCTGGTTCAGCCAGGCTGTGAACACTGCTTTCGAACGGCCGAGCATGATCACCAGCAACCGCGACAAACCCGTCTAATCCCGCACTGGGGTGAACGCTCACGTACCTCTCCCCGCAGCGCGTGCCTCGCCAGACGTGGATCAACCCCACCCACACCGTCAAGCTGGGCCAGATCCTCGATCAGATCCTGCTGGCCGACTTCTAGGATCGCAGTGGTGGCAGTGTCCCAGCAGACCCCTCAGACGTGCGGCGATCCTCACCATCAAGGCCCGGTCGACCATCAACACCTCGAGGCCCCACCACAGCGCCGACCAGGTCAGCTTCGATCGTCGTTGGGCCGCCGCAGTGAGGTCGTGGCGCCAGTACCGGCCGCACTGACAGCAGCGGTACCGTCAGACGCGGACCACCAGCATTCATGTAGCCACTGCCCGAACCGGCTAGAAGATTGAAACCGCATAACCGCCCAGCGGTGCCCATGGAGATGTAAGACATGACGACATGAGTGGCAGCGTCAATGCATATCGCCTTCCAAGATCCCCACAAGCGGAACGCTCATGGGGACTGGAAGGCGATATGCGAAAGGCGCTGGATGTTAGGTTTCCAGCACGTCTACAGAGAAGACGCGACCCAAAAGTGGGCGACTTTACTTGACCGTGACGTTGCCAGATGAGTCAACACTGACATCCGCAGCAAAAGCCGCAGCCAGGTTGACGCGCTGCCACGAACCTTCATCACCGGACTGATCCAGCGGGAAACCACTCGGCAGAGCGGTCTGGCGTATGACCTCAGCACGCTGGTCGTAGCTGAGCTTCGGGAAGCGAGTCTCGAGAAGCGCCGGCGCGGCTACCGGGACATTCATCGGATCGCCAACACGATAAACCGGCTTGAAATCGTAGGTCATCAGTTTGGTGTAGTGGGAAACGGAGTCCTTCGCGGACTTCGGGTTCTCGGCAGCGAGTTGCTCGATGGACTTTCCTGTACGCCACTCAAGCTCCGCACGCAGCTCCGCACCGGCCTGCTTCAGAGCTTCACGCATATGCGGATCATTCCAGCGGTCGGCGGCTGCAGCCTGTCCAGACATGCGCCCTGCTATCACATCAAGCGGGGCGTGGACGCCGAGAATAACCAGGAAACCAGCGACAATGCGATGGAACCAAAACCGGCGGCGTAGGCGTGCTCGGAACGCACACCCATGTCATGGAGGGACTTCAGAATCATTAAAGTTTCCTTTCGAATGAGTTGTGGTTGAGCGGGGCGGTAGCCAATCTACGCCGCCAGGAGTGCAAGTCAGCGGCTGCGTCTACTGCGACGGCGCCGACTAGGCGGGATCGGGGTCGCCGACGCAGAAGAGATTCCCGTCCGGGTCGGCCATCACTGTCCACGTTTTACCCGGCACGGTGTGGGTGTCGAGGGCTGTCGCGCCCAACTCGCAGAGGCGCTGCACCTGGGCCTCCCGGTCGCCTCCCCCACCGTCGAAGTGGATACGGTTCTTGCCGGGAGTAGGCTCGTCTGCCTGTTGAAACCCCAACGCGGGCTTGGAGCCAACCATGACGAACATCCCGAAGTCGGCAACCACAGGGCATCCGGTGGCCTGGGACCAGAACTCGGCGAGCTGGCGGGGATTAGTGGTGTCGATTGTGATCATGCCAATGGTGAATTCGCTCACGTCGGGAGCATACCTCGCAGGCGGTTCATCCCAGGACGCCGCAGCCGTAACACGTCTAATCTGCTTAGGTCTGTCCGGGCTGAGCACACCACGACCGAAGCGACGTGGCAGCTTCCTCCAATCCGGCCCGATTACTTGCCACTGCGACGACGAGGTCGTGTGCATCGTCGTCTGGAGCCTCAACCCACCGGCCGTTGAGCTCCAAGAACACCGCCGCCGCCAGCCAGCCGAGGCGCTTGTTGCCGTCCACCAGCGCATGGTTGTTCACTACACAGTCCAGCAGGGCCGCGGCTTTGGACTCGAGCGTTGGGTAGGCGTCACTGCCCCACAGGGATGTTCGTGGACGCGCCGCCGCAGATTCGAGCAAGCCGATGTCACGGACCGGGCCGACACCCAGGTCATTAGCCAGGGCAAGGAGGTCCTCGACCGTGAGGAAAACCGTCACTTTCCCAGCCGATCGACGACGTCGGCGTACCGGGCGCGCGCTCGCGCCGACGCGTCCGCGACGTTTTTTGCGTGTCCCCTCCGGGCTGCCACTTCACGGATAGCGCGAACCGTTGCCTCCTGACGACTGACCCCGTCCTCCTCGGCAAGTCGCGTCAGGATCTGCTCGTCGTCTTCCGTCAGCCGCAACGTCATAGCCATACGACGATGATACCAAAGTGGTATCACAGTGGGCGGTCCCGTCGCCGCGTTAGACTGCCAAGTGCAAGAACGAGATCCCTCGACTACGGCCCTAGGAAGGGAAGCGCTCATGACTCGCTGGCTTGTCATGCCCGCGGAATCAACGTCGGCACGCACAATCGCGTGCCCATGAAGGACCTCAAGCTGGATTTAAAGCAAGCCGGTTACGGTGACGTGGTCACCGTCGGCCAAAGCGGGAACATCGTCCTCTGTAGCGAGTTGAGCGAGGCCGATATCAACGCCGCAGTGTCCCAGTTGCTCGAAGATGCCTACGGCGTGCGTGTTCCTGTCACCTCACGGTCGGCGGAGGAGATCTCCGAGGTTCTTGCGAAGAATCCCCTCGCGGATGTTGCCGAGGACGGCTCGAAGTACATCGTTATTTTTCTCAGCGAGGACCCGGGTAAGGAAAAGGCCGCGGAACTCATGGCCGAGGACCACAGCCCAGAGACCGTGTACGCGGAGGGTCGCACAGTCTGGGTTTACACCCCCGACGGCGTGAAGGCGATGACCTTCTCCCAAACCGCCCTGGAGAAGCGGTTCAACGTCGTAGCCACCGCGCGAAACGTCAACACGCTGGAGAAGATCGCCGCGAAGCTGTTGACGCTGTGCGTCAATTCGGAACGCGACGAACTCCCGGCACGCAGAACCATCTACACATCCATTCAGGACGGCACTGGCGTCCAGAGCCGGTCGATGGGCATCACGTGCAACCGGTCCTCGTAGGTGTACGAGCGGCTACCGGTGGTCAGCACAATGCCGCCAATGAACCTTGCCCCCAGCAAGTCACGAAGTTGAGCCAGCCCGCGGAAGTCCTTGCCAGGGGCACGCTCACTGGCCTTGACCTCAAACGCGACAACCCGACCATCGTCGTACTCGACCACCAGATCAACCTCCGCACCGTCGCTTGTTCGCCAATGCCCCAGCGCGACAGGCTCATCAAGCCACGACGCCTGCTTGCGTAACTCCCCGACGACGAATGTCTCCAGCAAGTGTCCGAAATCCGTGAGCGAGGTCGGGTCGATTCCGGTGAGCCGGTCCGGAGTGAGTCGGAGCAGGCGGGCAGCCAGACCGGAATCGACGACATGGACCTTGGGCTTGGCATTCACCCTGGAGCGGAGAGTCTTCCCCCAGGCTGGGAGACGCACAATCAGGAATAGGTCCTCAAGGAGCCGGACGTGAGCCTCCGCGGTTGGGCGACTGACGCCGATCTTCTCGGCCGCCGCTGTCACGTTGAGCAGCTGACCGGTCTGCCCCGCCACGTACCCCAAGAGATCCGCAAGGGCCTGACGCTCACGGATCTTGCTGAGCTCGACAGCATCACGCTCCACAGAGGCCCGGACAAAGTCGTCGAACCACCGACTCCGCGCTGCTCCGGACCGACGCAGCGCCAGGGGCATTCCCCCGGAGCACACGCGATCAACATACTCCGACCGCGTCGTAGCTGACGCCGGAACAGCCTGGACAACAGCACCGACATCGCCCGAGAGCACCTCAAGCAAGTTCTCTCGCACTCCCCCAAGCTCCCCCTGCGAGAGCGGCCAGATAACTAGCGAGTGAAGCCGCCCAGTCAGCGCCTGCGATGTCACCGGCAGAGCATCCTGGCGCGTGGAGCCCGTGACGACAGCCGACCCTGGAAGGCTCCCCTCACGATTCAACCGCGCTTTGAGCGCATCAAGCACATCCGGGACGCGCTGATACTCGTCGATACACACTGGGGCTCCGACTCCCACTGTGGCCGCCAGATTGCCTTCGACCGCCTCACGCACCTCAACATCGTCGAGGTCGATCACCGAACCGCCAACCGCCTCGGCGAAGCCGCGCAACACCGTCGATTTCCCCACCGACCGCGGGCCATGCAGGGCGATCACCGGCTCGATCCGCATCTGCTCAGCAAGAATCTCGCTGATGCGACGGGGAACAAATCCACCCAGCTCCATGCCCTCAACTTAGCAGACGTGAGCTTTTAAACCTTACAAACATGAGCGCATGGACTTGACGAACGTGCGCACTGAACCTCCGCCCATCACAGCGGTGGCGTCGACGAGTTCTTCAGCGGTGGCGGTTTTAAACCCGGTGAACCCGCCCCTCGCGACCACCTCCACCCCGTCGCGCCCACTCGCACTAGACCCTCATCCGTGAAGAGCCCGTAGATGTAGTGCTGCGCGTCGCTCATCCAGCAGGTCAGCTGCGAGGAAGGAATGCTCCAAGCCGCGGGCTACAGGCAGCTGTCGATCAGCCCCATGGCCTGGCGGAAGGAGTTGAGACGCTCGTTCGGCTCCCCATGGCAGGGGGTGTTCTCGGTCACCTGAATGCAATAGATCGCGGGCTCCGACATGGGCGGGATGTCGTGGCCGTCGGAAACGTGCTCGTCGGCCCAATCGAGCCACTCGATGGCGCGGCCGAGGTCTGGATTGCTGGCAGACTCACCCGCATTGATGGCCGTAGCCAGGCTGGTATGGGTGATATTGAGGGTCTCAAGGTCGATCCGGTCACCAAAGCGCTCCACGAGGATACAGGTGAGCGGAGGGGTGTCCGCGTCGCTGGGCACGACGCACCAGCCGCCGACCCCCAGCATCCAGCGGGAGGTCACTCAGGCAAAGGGGTAAGTGGGATCGAATCAGAAGTCGACGGCCGGGGTCATGGCCTCACTTTAGTGGGGCAGTGCCTCCACCGCGGCTTTCTCCACCAGGAGGCCGCGACGATACCGCTCGAGGAAACGATGGAACCCCGCCACGTCCTCGGCGGCCGGGGAAATCGACTCAAACGCGCCGTCCACAAAGACGACCTCGTCCAAGAAATCGGCCAACCGCCTGCCCCGCCCGGCCACGCCGTACAGTGCGAGCAATGCCATGCCCCACGGCCCACCCTCGCCTGCATTCGTCCCGACAGCGACGGGCGCCTCCATCGCGGCTGCCATCAGGCGTTGTCCCACACCCGAGGTCCGGAAGAGGCCACCGTGCCCCACCCAGCAGTCGATCTCGACACCCTCCTCGAAGAGGATCTCCATCCCCAGTCGCAGGGTGGACATGATGCTCATCAGGTGAGCCCGCATTAGAGGAGCCAGGTGCATGGGAGCGTCGGGCAGCCGCATCAGCAGCGGGCGCCCTGCCGTCGTGTCGGTGATGGGCTCTCCTGCGACGTAGTTGTAGGCCACGATACCGCCCGCGTCGGATGGCGCCTCCAGCGCGGAGCGGTAGAGGATTTCGTAAAGGTCGTCGGGAGGCACATCCATGCCTGCGGCTTTCGCGAATTCGCCGAATAGCCCCACCCACTCGTCGATGTCAGAGGTACCGTTGTTGCAGTGCACCATGGCGACCGCATCTCCGGCGGGCGTGGTCACCATGTCCAGCTCGCGGTGAGGCGCGCTCAGGGGGCGCTCGAGAACCGCCATGGCGAAGAGGCTCGTCCCCGCGGAGATGTTGCCCGTCCGCGGCGCGACGGCATTGGTTGCCACCATTCCGGTCCCAGCATCACCTTCTGGAGGGAACAGTGGTACGCCCGGCTGGATTGTGCCGCTCGGGTCGAGCAGCGCAGCCCCCTCGGCGGTGAGAGCCCCGGCAGGCTGACCGGCCAAGCCAACACGTGGTAGCACGTCGCGCAGCTGCATCGGCACTCCGCGCTCCTTCAGACGCTCCTCGACGATAGACAGGAGCCGCTCGTCGTAGTCGCGGGTGGCATCGTCGATCGGGAACATACCGCTGGCATCGCCAATACCGAGGATCCGCTCCCCCGTCAGACGCCAGTGCACATAGCCGGACAAGGTGGTCAGGAAGTCGACGCGCGAGACGTGCTCTTCGCCGTCCATCACCGCCTGGTATAGGTGTGCCACGCTCCAGCGATGCGGCATGTTTACGCCGAGCAAAGCCGACAGCTCGGACACGGCAGGGCCGGTGTTGGTGTTGCGCCAGGTACGGAAGGGCACCAACTGATTGCCCGCACTGTCGAACGGCAGATACCCGTGCATCATGCCGGAGACACCCATGGCCCCCAGGCGATTCAGCTCCAGGCCTTGCTCGGTTCTCACTGTCGCAAGAACTCCTGCCACGCACTGCTGAATCCCGTGCCATGCGTCACTCATCTCGTAGGACCACATCCCGTCAACGAGATGGTTCTCCCAGGAGAAGGTCGAGGTTGCGACGGGATCCCCGTGATCGTCGATCAGGACGGCCTTGATACGGGTCGACCCGAGCTCGATGCCCAGCGCTGTCCGCCCTTCGGCCACGGCGTCTCGCTGCTCGTCGGGGTGGCGTTCCTTCATGGGGTTACCTTTCGTTGTGCATTGACTAGATCAGTGCTGGCCGTACACGTTCTGGTATCGCTCCCAGAGCCGGTCGACCATCTTGTCGGGCAGGGATTCGACCGGCCCGAGCTGGAGTGCCGCATGAACCGTGCGAGCAACCTCCTCGACCATGACCGCGGCCTTGACCGCGGCTCTGCCGTCCTGGCCGACTGTGAAGGGGCCGTGCTGTGCCATGAGGACGGCCGGTGACCTGCTGCCACGCAGAGTCTCCACGATTCCTTGACCGATGGAATCGTCGCCGATGATCGCGAGCGGGCCGACCGGAATCTCTCCCCCGAACTCGTCACCACACATGGTCAGGACGCAGGGGATGGGCTGGCGGCGGGCCGCAAAGGCAGTGGCATAGGTGGAGTGGGTGTGGACGACGCCTCCAACCTCGGGCATGTGCCGGTAGACGTAAGCGTGGGCTGCCGTGTCCGACGACGGCGCTAGCGATGCTGCGGTTCCGTCGTCGATCTTCGCCCCGTCCAGGGTGCAGACAACCATTGCCTCCGGCGTCAGCTGGTCGTAGGTCACGCCCGAAGGCTTGATCACGAAGAGGTCGGCCCCGGGGACACGCTCGGACACGTTGCCGGCGGTCCAGACCACCAGGCCCCAGCGCGGCAGCTCGGCGTGCAACGCCGCGACGTTGTCCCGGGTCTGGGCCACTGCTGCCTGGACGTCGGGCGAGAGCTCCGCCAACCGCAGCATGTCAGTTCTCCTCGGTCATGGCGCGGACGGCATCCTCACGCTCACGGAAATAGCTGACAGTCTGCCCGACGAGCGCATCGAGCGCCTTCGGGTCGGGCATGCCGTTGCGCGCAGGGTAGGGGCCAGCCCCGGGACCAAGCGGCTCCGGAGTGACGAACCGGCCGGGCGCGTTGTGTCCGATGAGATAGAGCGCCATGATCATGGTGTCGACGTCCATGGACCCCTCGCCCAGAGCACGACGGTTCGAGTCCGCCAAGTGCAGGTTCACCAGTCGTTTGCCCGCCTCCAGGATCGCACGGGGAATGTTGGGCTCCTCGACCTGCATGTGGTAGACGTCACCGTTGATATGGGCGACGCCGGGGTGGTCTACCCGCTCGATGTACTCGACGGCCTCCTGCACAGTGTGGATGATGGAGACCTCGGCCGACCGGATGGGCTCGATGGCAGCTTTGACACCGGTCTCGGTGAAGACATCGGCAGCGAGGCGCAGCGCGCGGTAGCTGCGCTCGATCTCGTAGGCGTCGTAGGCCTGGGAGCGACCCACAGCGCCCGGCACGACCAGCAGGTAGTGGCCACCCATGGCGGCCGTGAACCGGGCTTCGCGACGGATGTAGTCGATGGCCTCCTGTTGCTGGATGGGTCGGTTCGACGACAGGTCATTGTCATCAGAGAACATCCCGCACACACCGGAGGTCTTGAGGCCATGACGCTTCAGGACGGCCTTGGTCTCCTCGACCTGATAGCCGAGGTCATTGCCATAGTGATTGCCGTGCAGCTCGATATATTCCAGCCCGTTGGCGCTGAGCCGCGCGCATGAGTCATCCAGGTCTTCCAGCCCGAATCCCCAGTTGGACCAGGACATGTTCAACCTCGGCTCAAAACGAGCCGGGTCCTGCTTCTTGGCAGTCAGGTACTCCTTACGGATCTCCTCGCGCCAGGCGTCGACGTTTTGCATGGGTCTCCCTTTCATGGTTATGCCGACTCACGGATCATGAGCTCGGGCGTGAACAGGCGGCCTTCCACCGCGACATCGCGGCGCTCGGCAGCCTCAAGTAGCTGGGTTGTAAGGTAACCGCTCATCTCGTCAAAGGGCTGCCGGATGGTCGTCAGCGGCACGTCGAGAACCGCGCCGTAGGGAATGTCGTCATAGCCGGTAACGAGGATGTCCCGGCCGACCACCAACCCCGCGCTGCGGACCGCCCGGCATGCACCGATGGCGGTGTAATCATTCAGGCACACGATGCAATCCGGCCACATGGACCGAGGTTGCGCGAGGATCTCGCTCACGACTTGGAAACCGCCGTCCCAGGTCGGACCGGAAGCGGGCACCCTGCGCACCTGGTCCGGATCCAGGCCACGGCTATCCAGAGCGGCCACGAACCCCGCCCAGCGATCGCGGTGCTGGACCGCGTGAATGGGCTCCTCGATGAAGCAAATCCTATGGGCGCCCCGGTCCACGACGTGGCCGGCAATGAGTCCCATGCCCGTAAAGTCGTCGATGGTGACCGCTTTGATCCTCTCGTCCTCGCTGCGCTGAGCGAAGAGGAGAACGGGGTGACCTCGCTCCTGGAGGCGGTTGAGAAGGTCGAAGTTGCCGCCCGAGGTGCACACGGCGAAAGCATCCACCCCAGCGCGGCTCATGCTCTCCAAGGCGGCCCGCTCGGCCTGGTTGGACTGCTGGGTCCCGGCCAGCATCAGCGAGTTGCCCGCCGCCTGGACCTCTTGGTCCATGAGATTGGCCACGTGGGAGAAGAAGGGGTTGGAGATGTCGAAGACGACCACCCCGACGAGGCGTGAACGCTGACGGGCCAGCGCCCGCGCTGCCGGTCGCGGCCAGTAGCGTTGCCGCGCCATCTCAGCCTCCACGCGAGTTCGAAGAGCAGGGCTCACGCGCTCAGGATGGTTGATGACGTTCGAGACAGTACCAACCGAGGTCCCAGCGGCCTGCGCCACCGAATAGATGCTCGCGTTATTCCTCTCCCTCATGTCAGGCTCGAAGTCCGTACCGTCGCGCGGCGTAGCTGTTCAGCAGGACAGAGCAGATCAGCAGGAGACCGAGCGCCAGCAGCTGGGTGCGGGGGCCGAGGCTTCCCTGGAAGGAGATCAGGAGGGCCGCGTTCAGCCACGTGATGAGCAGTGCGCTTGTCATAACACCACTCACCCGAGCGAGACCACCGGAAATCAGGACGCCACCGAGCGCCGCGATCGTGATGGCAGGCAGAGCCATGCCGTTACCGCTCGTGCCGGCATCAGGCCTAGCGGAGGCGAACTGAGCCACGTTGACGACAGCTGCCACGCCGGACAGGAGCCCGGAGGCCATGTAGGCCGAAGCCCTCGTCCAGCGGACACTCTGCCCGGCGTAAGCGGCGGCCGTGTCATTGGTGCCAATGGCCAGCAACGAGCGCCCCCACGTCGTGTGTTCCAGCATGAACCAGGAGATCACCATCGCGGGCAGGAGGAAGGTCAGGACCTGGATCGGCAGCTCCACGTCTCCGAACAGCGGAAGGTTGCGGGTGAGCTCGTGCGTGGCGGCGATCTTCGACCCCGAGATGGGAGCCTGGCCGCTGGCCACCATCGCGATCGAAGCGAACGCATACGAGGTCGCCAGCGTGGCGATGAGAGGTGGGAAGCCGAAATAGCCCACGAGGACGCCGTTCAGCAGACCCATCAACCCGCCGACAATGATCGCCACAAGGGCCGCGAGGAGGACCGGCATACCAGCGTGCTGGACTAGCGCGCCGAAGACGAGGCCGCACAACGAGACCATGGCGCCGACGGACAGGTCGATGCCGGAACGGCCGGACGTGATGACGAACATCTCCGCCAAGGCGAGCAGGGCCACAGGGACGAAGGCCTGGAGCGAGGACACCATGTAGGAAAGGTCGAAGGGAGCATACAGGTTGCCATTGTTCCCCAACAGGTAGAACACGATGACGAGGATCACGGTCAGGACCGCCAGCGCCGCGACGCGCTCGGTCAGCGCGACGCGTAGCAAGCGCGCACCCGTCGATTCCTTCTTGGGCTGCGTGGCTACCGCCACGTCTGCAGGAGTGGTGCTCACTTGCGGTTTCTCCTTGCCTGACGGGCCAGGTCAACCCCGACCGCGATGATGATGATGACACCCACGAAGAGCTGTGTGAGCTGGCTGGGGAGGTGTAGGTGCGTGACGGCCGCCTGAACGCTGCACACCAGAATGGCTCCCAACACAGTCCCCAAGACGGTGCCTCGGCCGCCGATGACCGACGTGCCGCCAATGACGCAGGCGGCGATGACGGACATCTCGAGACCGGTACCGATATTCTGCTGGACAAGTCCGCCGTTGCCGATCAACATGACGCCGGCAATACCGACGGCGATGCCGCTGAAGACGTAGAGCTCGAACACCCTGCGCTGGACCTTCACGCCAGCCAGTCGGGCGGCGACGGGATCATTGCCAATGGCATAAATATGACGGCCCGTTGCCCAGTCACGCATGTAGAACCACGCGAGCAGGGCGATCAGCAAGGCCAACCACATGGCGTTCGGTATGCCGAGGAAAGAGGCGTCAACGCCACCTCCAAGGAAGCCAAGCGTATTCGGCACCCCAGCCAGCTGGGTGTCTCCGAAAATTTGAAGCGCTACAAAACGGAAGACGTTGAGGGTGCCGAAGGTCACGACCATCGCGGGGACTCGCCCGAATGAGATGAGCGCGGCGTTGATGGCACCCAGTAGGGCACCCATGATAATCGCGACAAGGATGGCGACCGGCGCGCTGACGTGGAGGTCACGCAGCATTCGCCCGACCACCACCATGACCACGGCGAGCATGGAGCCCACAGAGACGTCAATCCCCGCCGTGCACATGATCGCTGTCATGGCGACGCCCATCACGATGATGGGAGCCACACCGTAGAAGATGGAGAAGACGCTGCTCGGCTCGATGAAGGTCGGGGCGACGATCGCCATGATGATCCACAGGGCTGCGGTCACTCCGATTAGGACGATCTCCTGACCCTCGATCCAGGGGCGGCGCCGCTTCGGTGTGGCCTTAACGCCACTCACGGCTTGTGTGTCACTGCTCATCTTTGACAACCTCCTCGTCCGAAGTCTCGCCCGACGCCGCGGACAGCAGGCGGGCAGCAGAGACGTTTCCGGGTAGATCCTGCTCGGTCACGCCTCGTCGCAGCACGATGATGCGATCACAAAGGAAACGAATCTCTTCGAGGTCCGTGGAGAGCACCAGGGCGGCATGCCCCTCGGCGACGTGGTCGAGGATGAGCCGGTGAATCTCAGCCTTGGCGCCAACATCGACGCCCTGCGTCGGCTCCTCGGCGACCAAGATCTTGGCTTCCTCAACGAGCTGACGCGCCATAACGACCTTCTGCTGGTTGCCGCCGGAGAGCGCCCCGATCACGGTGTCGGGACCAGGAGCCTTGATGCGGAGACGATCGATCATCTCCCGCATCACGGACTCCTCGCGCTTGTGGTCGAAGACACCGCCCTTCGAGAAGTAGCGCAGATGGTTTGACGAAAGGTTGAAGGCGAGCGACTTGGGAAGAAAAGCGCCCTGCGTCTTTCTATTGCCCGGCAGCAAGGCGATCCCCGCATCCATGGCGCGGCGTGGAGAGGTGAAGCTGCGGGGGGCGCCGTCGACGACGATCTCGCCGTGGTCCGGCTTCAAGATGCCAAAAAGACAACGGGCAAGCTCGGTAGCACCTGAGCCGATCAGGCCGTACACTCCGAGGACCTCACCGCGGTGCAACTCGAAATTGGCCGACTGCAGACGGTCTCCACAGCCAAGGTCCTTTACCGACAGGATGACCTCGTCGCTCGCGCGGCTGGGACGCTCGCCGCGGTCGGCGACCTGGAACTTGTCCCCCACCATAGCCTTGGCGATTTTCGCAGGCGACATCTCCTCCGTCGGGTAGTCACCAACGATCGCGCCATCGCGCATCACCGTCACGCGGTCCGTGATCTCGGTGAGCTCGTCCAACCGGTGAGAGATGTAGATAACACCGATGTTCTCCTCACGGAGCCTGCGGACCGTGGCGAAGAGACGTTCAATGTCGCGGTTGGTGAGGATGGCACTGGGCTCGTCGAGGATCAGGAGACGGACGTCAGCGACAAAGGCCTTGGCGATGGAGACCAGCTGCTGCTCTCCCACCGCAAGATCTCCGACGCGGGTGTGCATGATGTCCGGGCTGAGGTTGAGACGGGCCAGGAGATCGACCACACGCCGCTGCTGCTCGGCCCACGCGACGCGCCCCACCTTGGTGAGCTCGCGACCGAGGAAGACATTCTCGGCGACGGTCAGGTCAGCGAACAGTTGTGGCTCCTGATAGACGGCCGAAACACCCGCTGCGAGCGCGGCTTTCGTATCCCCATGGGCTAACTCGCTGCCGTCGACGAGGACCGTCCCCGTGTCGGGAGACTCCGCCCCGCTGATCATCTTGATCAGCGTGGACTTGCCGGCGCCGTTCTCTCCCACGAGGCCGCAGACCTCGCCCGGGTAGACCTTCCAGCTCACGTCCTTGAGTGCGTGAACGCCGCCGTACCGCTTGTCGATGTTGCATACCTCGAGCACGGGCGTACCCGTCCTGGTGGCCTCCGTCACTGGTGCTGCCATTTCACATCCTTGTGAAGGTGGGGCGCGGAGACCGCGCCCCACCGTGGTTGGTTCAACTGGGTGGCTCAATCCACCCTGGGACTACTAGTAGTTGAAGTTGCCCGCATTGTCCTTGGTCAGGATGAGGGGCTCCCCGAGCAGCAGAGTCTTGGTCGACTCGTCGTACTTGACGCCCTTGAGTCGGCCGACGTCCTGGGTGGGCTCAAACTTCTTACCCGAGGCCAGCTGGAAGCCGGCCCAGGCGGTCAGGTAGCCATGATCCTCGACGTTCCAGAGCACAGATGCGCTGGAGGAACCGTCGGTCAGGTAAGGCAGCATGGCCTTGGGCGTGCCGACACCAACCGTGAACACCTTGCCGGTCATGCCGGACTCCTGGACAGCCTGAGCGACGCCAGGGGCCGCAGTGGTGCAAGGGCCGATGATGCCCTTGAGGTTGGGGTTGGCATTCATCAGGTCTTTGGCCATGGTTACTGCCTTGGCCTGGTCTTCGTCAGCGTACACCGTGTCCACGATCTTGATCTTCGGGTAATCCGAGGCAGCCTTGGTCTTGACGACCTTGATCCATGCGTTCAGGTTCGAGGCGGTCTGACCGCAGGACACGATGGCGATCTCACCCTCGCCGTTCATGGGCTTGGCGATCTGCTCGAGGAGGGCGGAACCAATGCCGTCCTCGGTGGCCTGCGTGACGAAGACCTCACGCACCGAGTCCGGAGCGTCAGTGTCGGAGGTGCCGACCTTGATGCCCTTGTCCTGCGCCTCCTTGAGTAGGGGCCCCATGGAGTCAGGGTCGTTGGAGGCGACCATCAGGCTGCTCACCTTCTGCTGCATGAGAGAACGGACGACGTCGCCTTGGGCGGCAGGATCGGCGGTGGTGGGGCCGCTGTAGACCCACTTGAACCCGAACTCCTTGGCGGCGTCAGAACCACCCTTGTTCATCGCCTCGAAGAACGGGATGCCCTGGATCTTCGGGACGAAAGCCACCGAGACGTCCGAGGTGGACTCCCCTGAGGTGGCGGACTTGTTACCGCCGGCACAGCCAGTGGCGGCGAGTGCGAAGGCGGTTGCGAGGCTCGCTACCGCGAGACCATGTCGACGCTTCATGATTTCCTTCCGGACAACTTTGGCCTTGCGTGCCAATGGGGTGGCACGCGGAATCGACAACAACTTTGAAGCGATTCAAAGATGGCAGATACTATTCACCACCGAGACGCACATGTCAAGATCTCACGTGGCCGTGGCGACATACGACCTGGAACCTGACCCGTCCTGTGCTCTTCGCCGCTCTTAACAAGCTGCACGACTGACGGGATCATTACTGACACTGAGCTGGCAGTTGTGGATGGTCTGAAGCTGTGCGGGCTGTCAGACCTGTGACGGGAGTCCTGCGGGTCGCTGATGGGATCCCGGGGACTGTAGAAGGAGAAGCACACCGATGGCTGCGGGGATTCTTTGGTCAGATGCCACCGAAGGCAAAGAGGCCATACTCGGACGCTGGGGCGTTGACCCCAACGTGGTCAATCGCCATGAACCCCGACCCACACCAGGGCCCAGGGGTCAGCTACCGATCCACACCTTCAACTGCGAAGAGCTCGTTTCAAGCAATCACCAAATAGACAATAACCATGCTTTATTGCTTTCCCGCGAGTTCCCCTACAGCCCCAATAAATACAATACAACACACGTAAAATCCTCCCCTGACCCCCTCAGGTTGAAGCTTTACTCACTCCTTGGCCTAGACATGCTACTCGCCAACAGCTCAATCCGAGCCGATCCTCATCATCATTTCGTAATGAGCAGAATGCCCGGCGATTTCGAAGACATGCTTAAACACATCAAGATATGTTTCCCGGGTAGTTTCCCCTGGCGAATAGTGGAGATTTTCGAATATCCCATGGGAGCCTACGTTAACCCAGTTAAATAGGGAGGTAACAACTGACCGTTCCTCTCGATTCAAGTTCTTCGTAAGATCCGTAACCCATATACCACCGGCGATCCGAAAGTAGCTTTCAAGGATTCTTCGGAGAAGGTTCTCTAGGCCAACAATGCTAATTTGTTCACCTTCAGAAACACGTCGCACTTCAGACCAAAGACGCTCATATTCTGTAGTCACTGGATTTTCGATATATGGCTCGACAACGTGAGGACCATTGTAGGTTTTTCTAATAACGTAGTAGCATCGGTCTGATCCTTTATCTCCGCACCTGAGTTGGGTCACTTCCTTATGGAAGTAGACATTGTGTGTCAGAACGATTACTTGCGCCACCCGACCCCTATTTAACAGCGCGTCTTCGAGTAGATTGCGGACCAGTGTGCTGACGATGAACAGGATGTCGCTGTCGAGGCTAGAAATCGGGTCGTCGATCACAGCCAAGACCTTTGCCGACGATGCATCCAGACTGTAATAATAGTAAAGAAAGGCGATAAATGTCCGCTCCCCCTCACTAAGGGAACGTTCGTCAAGCGGTACACCGTTACGTGCCAGCATATAGCCATCCGTGAGCTCGGTAGATTTGACGATTTGAAATGAAGTGAATCCGGAACGCTCGAGGAGCTGGTTGATCTTTTTGATCACCGGTTCTGATGATTTGACGTGGTGCTGCAAGTCCTGCACCTCTTTCTCGAGGTTTTGAATTGCCTTCAACGCGCCTTCGATCTTTTTTTGCGTCTGATCTATCCCCTTCTGTAGATCAGCGGACTTCCGACGGTATTCATGGAGCTCATCTCGAAGAAGAACGTCGGCCAAGTAAGTCCAGCATTTGGCGACTAGTTTTGGCTTCTCCTCTTTTTGCGACTCAACAAGTCGATTGTGCGAATCGATTTTGGAGTTAGCCTCTTTAATGACAGCATTTAGATCGTCAATCGGATCGCTTGACACGGAAACCTCCACCTTCCCAGAAGGCGCCCCAAGCTTCCGCTCGAGTCGCTGCTGATTGTCAGCATTTATGGCATTCAACGATCCGAGTGCCTTCTGGTACGCAGCCTGATCAAGATATCTAATGGACTCCTCGTCCCAGCCATCGACGGCATCCCTATTGGTACGAATCCACAATGAATGGTCATTTACCAGCCGTTTCAGCTTCTCAAGTTGTTTCATGTACCGGTTGTCAAACATGTCCTCGAGCTGCTTGGCGAGGTCCTTGGGTGCCTTCTGTTGACAAAACGGGCATCGTCCATGCGTCTTGTCAAGGTAGTGGCGTCCGGTCTGAACCCAGTCCTCATTCCCCAGGCTTTCAACAAGCTCGCTGAGCGAAGCCTCGGAACTGCCCACAACCTTCTGATCTAGAAGAACAAAACCGTCATGATCAGTCCAGCGAAACCGTGAGCACTCCTTAAGCGGTGGGCGGGCTTTCGCTCCTCCATCGAATACAGCATCAGCGTCCGCGAGAAGCTTCTTGAGTTCTGGCGGGCGCGTGTCATCGTTCGGCTCCTTTAACTCGAGAAGGCGCTCCACTAGCTTTTCTTTATTCTTATCTACCCCTCGCTGACCTGTGAAAGCGGGCAACAACACTTTATGCTCATCAACAAGTCCACGATACTCACGCCAAGCAGTGTCCTTAAAACTCTCCTTTGCATCAGCTTGACGTGCCTTTGCGTCGTCGTGACTGGACTTAGCGCGCTCATACCTGTCGCGAGCCTGATCAAGCTCACCTCCATGCTCCTCTATCTGATTGAGGCGAGTCTGGGCGTCGACACTGTTCTCGCCGAGAACGAAGACGCCAGGAATTCTTTTGGATTCGAGAAGTATCTGATCTACTAGGTCTCTGTTATAGACGCGAATCGTCATCTCGGCACCATCTTGCCAATCAGGTTTAAACTGTAGAGAGTCATATCCAGCGAAAGCTCGACTGATCGTCGTCTTTCCAGATCCATTAGGACCGTAGAAATAATTCACACGCTTCAAATCAGTAATACCAAGCGGATCACCCCCGAAACACGCGCCTCCAACAATTTCGAACCCCTGCAACATGAACGTACCTCTCCGATCATAAAGTGGCCTATCCGCCCAAAGTAAAGTGCACCGACAGGTGACACTCAGCACACGTCAACGCCCTGGTTCGTTACGAATATCTCGCGAACCGAGATCGCCCTCCCTTGCGCGTTACATATGCGTCACCAGACAACATCATACCAGAATAAAGTATAACCACATTCTCGTTCTCGATATTAGGTTTAAATAATTGAATCTGAACTCTGTGTCTTACCGCCTAGTAACAGCTTCACCTGGTTCTACTGGACAGCATGGCCGAAGCCCTCGCTGCCAGCTCAGGATTGTCGCGGATGGCCTGCACACCGCCGTACGTTATCCGGAATGGGTCTAGTGGTTGGTCCATGTCGATGGGAGTATTCGGCCAGACCACATCAGCTCGGTTCGCGTAAGCGCTCTCTCCATTGTCGCCGTATGCGGTGAGCACGTGTTCCAGCACCAACTCAGCCTTCCTGCCGAAGATGTCGTCGGTATACGGATCCTCGGGAAGGCTCTGATCGAGCACTCGGCGGATGGTGCTGTCTACGTCGTTGAGTACGTCGATCTTGCGGCGCCAGTCCTGGATGAGCTTCTCATGCAGGTGCTCCAGCAGCTTCTTGGCACTGGTCTTCACCCGCTCGCGTTCTTCCTCGGTAAGCTCCGGCTCGGGCTGGGTAAGCAGGTCGAAGATCGCGAGCTCCTCCTCGGTCAGACCTTCGCGGACGCTGCGCTCCTCCTCAGCCGACAGTGTCTTCGACAGTTTGACGAGGCGTTTGAGGTACTCGTCGATGTTTACGCTGCCTGCGTTGTAGGCCTCGATGAGTTCCTCGATCCGTTCCACCAACTCGTACCGAGTCGGGTTGCGCGTGGCGGAGGAGATCGCCTGTTGCCGCAACAGTTGGGCGAGGCGATCGGTCTCAGCGCGTTTGCGATCGCCAAACCTAGCTGCCAGCCCTTCGAAGTCGATTTGGGCGAGATCGACGAGCGGGTCGGGGGTGGTGCCGTCGGCCACGGCGCGGATGACGTATTCCTCGGCACCAACGGAGCGGTCGAGCAGGGCGTCCACCGCGTCGGTGAGGCTCCCGAGATCCTGCGCCGGCGGACGGGTCACCTCAGTGATCCGATCGGCGAGCTCCCGCACGGCCGCGGGGGTGAGTTGTTGCTTCTGCGCCACCGGGTTGGGCAGCAGCGCTTTGAAGAGTTTCCGTACCTGTCGGGCCTGCTGCTGGAACTCGGTGCGCGTGGCCTCGTCCTTCAGCAGTGCTTCGACGGCGGCATCACGCTTCTTGATGTGATCGAAACCCTGGGCATCTCGAAAGGCGGCGAAATCGACGCCGACACCGGCGCAAAACTCAAAAAGCTTGGTGACAACTGCATCGAGGTTGTCGGCTAAGGCATCAATGATCTCGATCGGTGCGTCGCCACCGTCACCCGCCCCGTATACGGCGAGGGCCTTCTCCAAGTTCTGGAAGACACCAACGTAGTCGACGATGCGCCCATTTTCTTTGTCCGGAAAGACGCGGTTGGCTCGGGCAATGGTCTGCATCAGGGTGTGGTTCCGCATCGGCCGATCGAGGTAGACCGTCGAAACGCTCGGAGCGTCGAACCCGGTCATCCACATCGCGCAGACGAACACGATGCGCAGCGGGTCTTTTGCGTCTTTGAACTTCTCGGCGAGATCTTCCCGGTTCATTCGTTCGCGATGCGGCCGGATGTCCAAGCCGAGGTCATCAAGCATCTTGAGCTCATTTTGGCTGGGTGAGACCACGACGGCCATGTCGGTGGTCTCCATGAGCTCGATCCGGGATGCCAACCAGGCGCGTTCCAGTTCAGGCAGCTGGTCGTGCTGCTCCTTGAGCTCGGCGAGGTGCTCCGCCCACTCCGCCTGGACGAGGTCGTACATCCGCACGGCCGCTGCTTTGTCGAGCCCGACGTACATCGCCTTGCCTGGAAATCCGCGGCCGACGAAATGCTGTACGAGGTCCTTCGCGATGGCTTTGAGGCGTTCGGGCCGGGTGAGCAATGCGTATTGTGTGGCGAATTGGCGCGCGAGTTGGCCTTCAGCCTCGTCGTCGATCTCGGCTTCTTCGAGCAGCTCGTTGAGTTCGTCTGAAAAGTTGTCGTTGACGAGCTGGAGTTCTGGGATGCGGTTCTCGTAGTACAGCGGTACGGTGGCGCCGTCGGCGATGGCGTCACGGAAGTTGTAGATGCTCACGTAGTCACCGAATTGTTCCCGAGTGGCCTGCTCCTCCCCCGCGATGAGCGGGGTGCCGGTGAAGCCCATCATCGACGCGTTTGGCAGGGCGGTGCGCATGTTGAGCGCGAGGGTGTCGTACTGGCTGCGGTGCGCCTCGTCGGTGATGACGATGACGTCGGAGCGGTCTGACAGCACCGGCATCCGCTGCTCGTCCTTTGACGGCTGAAACTTGTGGATCAGCGTGAACACGTACCGGTGGTCGGCGGCGAGTAGCTTGCGCAGGTGCGCCACCGACTCGGCATGCACGCGCGCCTCGGGCGAGATCGCGCCGGAGTCGGCGAACTCGCCGTGGAGCTGCGTGTCGAGCTCGGTGCGGTCGGTGACCATGACGAAGGTCCAGTTTCCCGGCACCTGCCGCAGCACCTTCTGGGTGAACCACAGCATCGACAGCGACTTGCCTGATCCCTGGGTGTGCCAGAACACTCCGAGCCGCTTCTCGTGGTCGGCGCGTGCTTGGTGCAGATTCTCGATCGCCGCATTGACGCCCAGGTATTGGTGGGAACGCGCGATCACCTTGATGAGGCCGCCCGGGCGTTCCAGGTAGGCAACGAAGTTCTCCAGTAGATCCAACAGCAACGGCGGGTTGCAGGTGCCTCGCAATGCCGTTTCTAGCGCCACTTCGCCCTGGCCGGGCTTGGCACGAGTGCCCTTGGCGTCGAGCACCAACCAGTCGTTGAAGAAGTCGTACGGCGCGTACGTGGACCCTATCTTCGCCTCGGCTCCGTTGGAGAGCAGCACGAACAGGTTCGGTATGAACAGCTGCGGGATCGTGTCGCGGTAGTCGGTGAGGTTGTCGTCGTACGCGGTCTTTACCGACCCGTTTGGCTCTTTGAATTCCATGAGCACCAGCGGGATGCCGTTGACGTACAGCACGAGATCGAGTCGACGGCTATGGAGATTTCCCTTGACCCACACCTGACGCGCGGCCAGCAGGTCGTTTTCCATAGGACAGGCGAAGTCGATGAAGCGAAGCGTTTCGATCTGCTTCTCCCCGTGCGCATCCACCCACTCGGCCTGGTAGCCGTCGCGGACGAGATCGCGAACCTCCCGGTTGGCCCGCACCGGGTCCATTGCCGAGCGATCCTTCGTAAGCGCCTCGATTGCTTCCTCGATCACATCCTGCGGCACGTACTCGGGGTTGAGCGCTCGCATCACCGACCGCAGCCGGTGGGTGAGCACGACGTCACGGTGCGAATCACGCCCGAGCGTGCCGGTCTCGCCCAGTTCTTCGTTGTACGCATCGAGCGTGGACCACCCGAGCTCGGCCAACAGCTCCATGCTGGGCTTCTCCACGTACCGGTACTCCGGACCAACGGGTGTCATCCGGCCATCCCCTCTGCTATCACCGCGTCCAGGTCGAGCCCGGATACGTCGATCTCACCGGTCACAAGTTTGGGAAGTAGCCGGTCGCGAACTTGCACAAGTTGCTCATTCTCGCTTCGCAAGCGGCGTCCAAGAGCCAGCATCGGGCGAACAATTTGAACCAGCTGATCGTGCAGAGTCTTGGGGGGGAGCACCAGAGGAGTGTTGAGAAAATCCTGTGGCTTCACTCTCTGATGACTCGTAGATGTCCCTCCGCTCATCGAAACCAGCCGATTCCGAACGGCCTCTGATTTCACAACGAGGTATAGCCACTCAAGTGACCACGCGTCGGTTGGTGTGGTCACAACGAACTCCGTGGATGCAATTGCTGTTAGCACTGATTCATAACCAGCCAGCCACGTGCGATCTATTCGAGGGTTCAACTTGGACACTAGCAACGAGGGCTGCGCAATCAGATACTTGTTGCTGCGAATTTCGGATCCGAGTTGCCGAGCAGGAACCTGTCCCTCATCGAACGCAGGGAGGCTGTAATGGTCGAATATCGTGTCAGGGTGATCACAGGGCTTTACAGAGATTCGCGAGACCACCGCTGTTTCGCTCAAAGCGCCGACACGCCACCCGCACGGAATCTTGCCCATCGGGGAGTCGACGAGGGGGACGTCCTGGTGGCCGGGAAAGCGGAACTTCACGAACCACTCGCGGTAGATGGACCGCGCCATCTCCTCCAGCACCTCAATCCGCCGCCGATTGTTCTCAATCAGATCGTCCATGGAACGAAGGATCTCTCCGATGCGCCTCTGGGTCGCCAGTGCAGGGACAGCCAGCTTGAAAGGTTTGATCAGTTGCTGACTCAGGTTTTGCTGAGCGGCCCCGTGCGCGTTCCCAACGAGGCGCTCGCGGGAACCCGCAAGCGCGTAGTAGAGGAAGCGCGAGTCTGTCTCTTCGGGGTGTGTGACCATCGCACAAATGGCCTGATTGACGGTTGCTTCGACGCCCAGCCATGCCAGCTGCCCCACGTTTGCTCCGTACATCGCAAGGAGCACAGTGTCTCGCGGAAGCAGTTTCGCGGAAGAATTCATGAGTCCGGCCTCAGAGATGTGCTCTTCCGTCGCAACAATCCGTGCCCCAATCAGCTCCTGCGACTTGACCCAAGGAATACCATCGTCAGCAAAGTAGTCGGCTCGCTTCCGACTGGGTGTCCCACCACTTGTTACTCTTGAACACAGTGCGTCCACCGTTACGTCACGCCACTCGCTCATTGCTCGAGAATCCCTGTGATTGCAGCATCGACCTTGGCGCGGAGCACGTCGGCCTCGTCGCTGAGTTGGGTGAACTCCTCGTGGAGGCGCTGCAGGTCACCCATAAAGTCGACGTCCTCGTCCTCGACTACGGCGGTGCCGGTGTATCGGCCGGGGTTGAGGCTCCAGCCCTGTTCCTCGATCTCCGCACGGGTAGCGACCTTGCACAGGCCGCCGACGTCGACGTACTCGCCGTCGGGGAAGTTCTTCTGCAACAGGTCGCCGCTACCGTCAACGGTCTCAACGCTCTCCCCCCCGATAGAGCCGCACGATGTTGGCGATGAACTCGATCTGCTCGGGAGTGAAATCGCGGTGAGCGCGGTCGATCTGGTGGAAGATGTTCCGAGCATCAATGAAGAGCACAGTGTCTTCTCGTTCGGTGCCCACTTTCGCCTTATCGAGGAACCACAGCGTCACCGGAAGAGTGACGGTGTAGAAGAAGTTCGGCCCGACGGCCACCATCACGTCAACGACGCCCGACTCGATGAGTTGCTGGCGGATCTCTTTCTCCGAGTGCCCGGCATCGCTCGCGGAGTTGGCCATGACGAATCCGGCGCGACCTTTCGCCGAGAGCGCGGCGTAGAACTGCTGAATCCACAAGAAGTTGCCGTTGTCAGCGCGCGGAAAACCGAACGGATAGCGCCTGTCACCGGCGAGCTGATCTTTCTTGATCTTGTCAACGTTAAAAGGCGGGTTGGCCATGACAAAATCGAACGCGCCAACGGCCTTGTGCGGGTCTTCGTAGTAGCTGTTCGCCTGGCGGATATCACCGGAGAGACCGTGGAGGGCGAGGTTCATCTTCGCCAAGGGCACGGTGTCTTCAGTTTTCTCGGTGCCGAACACGGACAGTTGGTGGCTGGCCGTCTTGTGATGGCGCTCGACAAACTTCGCGCACTGGACGAACATGCCGCCCGAACCACACGCCGGGTCGAACACGCGCCCTTGGAAGGGCTGCAGGATCTCGACAATGAGCCGCACGATCGAATACGGAGTGAAGTACTCACCGCCACCTTTACCTTCCTGGGCGGCGAAGTTCGAGAGAAAGTCCTCGTAAATGAACCCGAATGCGTCGCCCTCAAGCTGAGTGGGCAGCGGGGCGAAGAGGCGCAAGAGCTCGATGAGAGTGGAACGTTCGAGCTTTTGGTACCCGCGTGGCAGGACGTCCTTGAGCTCGGGGTTGGTCTCCTCGATGGCCTTGATCGCGGCATCGGTGGCCTTACCGATGCCATCACCCTCTGGCAGGTCAACCAGGTACGAAAGCCGCGATTCATCGGGCACGTACAGCACAGACTTCGCCTTGTAGTCGGCGATGGTTGCCGGGTTGCGCTTGGTGGCCTTCGCCTCGACCTCTGCCCGGACGGCCTCGAAGCGATTCTCCGCGTAAGCCAAGAACACGAGACCAAGCACAGGGTCGCGGTACTGGACGGGGGTCAGCTTGGAATTCGCACGCAACTCATCTGCAGCGCTCCACAAAGTCGCGCGGACCTTCGCCAGATCAGTGGTCTTCACTTACTACCCTCAAACATTAAATCGAAACTCTACCGCATTTTGTACAGGACGAACGTCTGATAGCGCTCAGACTTGACGCCGTTTGGCGGGCGTTGCTAGGATCGCGTTAAGTCTTGATTCACCGCGACCGCAAGGTGATGAGAGAGGGATAACCCCACGGGGGCGGTGGCGAGCCGTTCTTAGTCAGCACCGGGTAGCGCCGGGAGCCCCGTCGAGATTACTGAACAAGACGACCCGGCAGGGAGTGACTTCTCCCGTAAGGCACGGTAGGCCGACGGCCTCAGTGGAGCATCGCGCACGGCGACCGGGAAAGTAGCCGGACAACTATCCCCCCGTCTCCGGACAGTTCAAGCTGTCTGGAGTTCATCGTGGGCACCGCCTACTCCCCCGCGTCATCGCGGACGCACTACCTCACTCTTCAGGAAGCCGTGGCCGAGGGCTACGGCGCATACTCGACCCTGCGCTCGTGGATCGCACAGGGCAAGCTCCCCGCCTACAAGACCGGCACCCGCGTCAAGGTGCTGCGCACCGACCTCGATGCGCTGGTCAGGCCAGCCGGTGGAGACCCAATCGATGCGGCCATCCAGCGCCTCGTGGCCGCCGCTCCTCCGCTCACCCCAGAGCAGACTCGACGCCTGCGCGACCTCCTTGGGGGTGCGTGATGAGCGGGTTGAAGAGCACCACACAGGTAGTCTCCGAGGCCCCGGTTCCGCCCCAGAAAGGCCTTATCGGGACGCGAGAAGGTACCGAAGCCCCTAGTCAGAGGGCACTGGCGGCAACCCCCTATGGGGAAGGCCCCATTGCCGCCGCCGCCGCCAACGGATGGCGGGTGAGCCGGGTGGCCGATACCGCGACCTCGCGCAAGCACCCGGCCCGGTTCGTCATGCTGACCAAGACGGTCGAGCGGACGGCCACCCGTGAGGTCGGTGGCTTCGGTTCCTATCCGTCGGTGAAGGGGATGCGTTCGGGCAAGGGGTCGATCGTCATCGGGTTCGACACCGAGTTCGTCAGCGACGACACGTTCGACGCCGAGCGCGGATGGATCGGCGAGAGCGAACAGGTCACGCGGCGCATCGTCTCCTACCAGTTCGCCGTCATCGACCCGACCGACGCGGACCGGCTGCGGCTGGTTGTGATCCTCCCTGCCATCTACCACGGGCCTCGTGGTCCTCGCGTTGCCCGGCTGTCGTTCGCCAAGGCGCTGGAGCTGGCCATCACGGCGTTGGGATTGCACGAGCACCCGCTGGCCGAGGGCTGGACGTCGAAGGGTGTCCCCCGGCAGGACGTCGTGGACGCCAGCGGCAAGTGGCATCGGGAATGGTGGTTCCGGCAGAAGGGCGACCACGCGCACGCGCTGCCGATCACCCTGGTGGCGCACTTCCAGAACGCCGACCTGACGACCTTCGTCGACCCTGTGAAGATGCACAACACGTGGGACGCCTCCTACACGACGGGTCGGAAGCGTGGTCGGGCGAAGGCTGGCTTCTCCGGGTACCGGAATCGTCGGCTGGACGACCGGGAGCCGGACATCCTGCGTGCGGTGATCTCGGCCAGCGCGGGCATGGTCTCCCCCAAGCCCGTCGAGTGGGTGCTCCCCGGTGAGAACAAGCGCTGGGCACGTCCGGTGGTGATCTCCATCCGGGACACCATGGCGCAGTCGGGTGCTGCGAAGCTGGCCGAGCTGGGCGACGCCGTGGGTGTGGCGAAGCTGGACGTTCCCGGCGACTGGATTTCGCGCATGGATGAGTACCTGGTCGCACACCCTGCGGAGTTTCTCGACTACGCCTCGAACGACGCGGTGATCGCCCTGGAGTACGTCAGCCTGATGTACGGCGAGGACCAGGAGGTCGCGCTGACGCTGCCGACGGCTGCGGCCCGCGCCGTGCGCGGCATCATCGCCACCGAGCTCGCAGAGCGTCACGCGGGCAAATCGCTGGTGGAGGTCGGTCACAAGATCGACTTCAACCGCGTGTTCGGCGGCCTGGAGAAGGTCACCAAGAAGACCGAGCAGACCGTGAGCATCGAGAACCAGCTCGCCTACTACCGGCAGCGCGAGCTGCAACCTCTCGACGGCGCTGCGGCCACGTGGATTCACGCCTGTGCCCTGTCCTTCCGAGGCGGGTACAACATGAGCGCAGAGCTGGGGCTGTTCGAGCAGACCACGCACGACCTCGATCTCCAGTCGTGCTATCCGACGGCCAGCTCGACCATTTGGGACGTCAACTACCTGCACCCCGACGGCGTGATCCTGCGGACGGTGAACAACGTCGAGCTGTCGCTGGACGACTTCGCCGAGGGTGGTCCGTTGACGCCGTTCGTCGGCTTTGTGTCGTTCGAGTTCCCCGAGTCGGTGGCCTTCCCCTGCCTGCCCGTGCCCGTCGAGGGGTCGATGGTCTACCCCCGGACGTCGGGCGGTGCACGTGGTGTGTGGTCGATGGCTCCAGAGGTCTGGCTGGCGCTGAAGCTGGGTGCCCGTGTGACGTGCCAGATCGGCCACTTCGGGCGCACCCTGCGACTTCAGGACGGCTCACCGTCGCGTCTGCTGCGCCGCCCCTACAAGACGCTGCTGGACGACCGGGCACAGGCCAAGAAAGAGTACGGCAAGAAGTCCTTCCAGCAGACCGTGCTCAAGCTGATG
>JAHABL010000008.1 GCA_018376445.1 Mycobacteriales bacterium | reverse complement strand
GACGGCCGTATCCGTATGTAGACATCAGGTGTGCTCCGTGGAGTTGAAACGGAGCCGGGCATGGCAAATGGCCGCCCGGCTAAAGGACCGGAGCGGTTTCTAACCTGCGGGAGGGAGAAAACCGCCTTAGCGGCTGGTGAGCGGCCGCATGAAAACGGAACCTGAAATCAACATGGGCCTATCGTATCCAATTAATTTCGCAGGGTCCAATACGGTGAGAAAGAAGACAACCGCACCGCAACAGTGCAAGACCTCTCTGGATTGGAATTTAATTGAACATGGGTTTGGGGTACGACGCGCCCTACTCGGAGTGGCACGGACACTACGGCTGCGCGCCCACACACAACAGTAAAGAGCTCGGCAATGCACAGACACGTAACGAGAGCGCCACAAATGTATGTACGTTTAAGTTACAGCATCGACACTGACGCTCCACATGGAGGGACGGCCGCAGCCCTGCAGCAAGCACACGGCAGGGTGTCTGCTTCGGGCGACGTGAAATTACGCAGAAAAATACGAAACACATCACCGCAGGTCACGGTAGGTATTTGCGGGTCATTTCGTAATCTCGTAAACGAAAAGAACAAAACTACGAAACACAAAAACATACGTTGAGCAGCGTAAATGGTTTTCGTTTCGTAATTTTTCCACTTTTTGAAGAAAATCTAAATAAGAAGAGACACCTTGATTGCGATTGTGTCCCGTGTCACATAGCTGCAACCCCTGCAGCGTGCCCTCAACGAGGACGCTCTGTGTCGTAGACATGTGCCTGCAATGCGTGTCTGTGTCTCTCTCTTAAAAGGTTTGGGTCGAAATACCGCAAAATTACGAAACATCCCCGAAATGTGACGTGTCTATGCAGGTCACAGCGTTATCGCGTGTTTCGTAGTTTTGTTCTTTTCGTTTGCGGAAATCACGAAACCGCAGGTAGAGCGTTTCGTAATTTTTTCGTATTTTGATCGGCAAATTACGAAACGAGGTCAAAACTACGAAACGAGCGCGCTACAGACGTGTCACAGGTCATAAAAAGGCGCGCCCCTTGCGTGTCACCGTGACGCAGCATCCCGGCCGTGTCACATAGCTACAACCCCTGCAGCGTGCCCTCAATGAGGACGGTCTATGTCGTAGACATGTGCCCGTAATGTGTGTCTGTGTCTCTCCCTTAAAAGGTTTGGGTCGAAATGCCGCAAAATTACGAAACATCCCCGAAATGTGACGTGTCTGTGCAGGTCACAGCGTTATCGCGTGTTTCGTAATTTGGTTTTCCGATTTTCGTAGTTCTACGAAACCGCAGGTAGAGCGTTTCGTAATTTTTTCGTATTTTGATCGGCAAATTACGAAACGAGGTCAAAACTACGAAACGAGCACACTATAGACGTGTCACAGGTCACAAAAAGGCGCGCCCCTTGCGTGTCACCATGCCGCCACACAACAGCTGCCCCACCACAACACCCCAGCCGTGCCACGTGGCGTGTAGAAACGTGCTCGGTTCGATTCGTAAAGATTAGGTCGCAGGCTATTGTGCGCGACGCATAAGTTCCGTACGATGGCCCCCAGACCGTATGTGGCGTTTTAATTCGTTTTTGGTTTAGCCAGCCGCATACGGGGGATAACCCCGAGGATAATTCATAAAGAGACAGCCTCTCGACCGTGATAGGCGCGGTTCCTCCGACGAGATAGACCGGTCGGCAACGGCATTGCCAACCACAAAAGCGGTCAGGTAGGGAGTAAGCGCTCCCGTAAAGCGATGGGACGGCAGACCACCGTTCTAGCGAGTTGAGCACGGCACTCCAAGCCGCCTGAATAGCAAGCCGGTAAAGCACCCCGCTCCGGGACAGATCAATCTGCCCAGGAGCGTTTTTCTATGTCCGAAAAGGACACGACTACCGCCGTCGCGCCACGCTTTTACACGCTGCAGGAACTCGCCGATCTCGGCGTCGGCTCCGAGTCCACGTTGCGAAAAGCTATTAAAGAGGGCCGTCTTTCATTCCACCGTTTCGGCACCGCCTATCGGATTCGCCAAGACGATCTCGACGCCTACCTCGCGGCCGCACGCCGCCCTGCCCCGCAGCTATTCGACGGCTTCGTCGATGCCGTCGTGAATGCAGCGCCCCAACTGACAGATGAGCAGCGCCAGCAGCTCGTCACGGTGCTGGGCGGTGTGAAGCACTAATGCGGACAAACCCGCCTACGACGAGATCCCGCCGCTTAGCTCAGCTAGTCAGGCTGGGTCTTGAACTGAGTGCGAGGGCTGATGGGTGATGGCCGTGCTACTACACACGCGCGCTCCACCGTCGTGCCCCGAGTCCAAATAAACAGTTCATTCAACCAAGGAGAACAAACCATGTCTTTCAGAGACGATTACGCAGCAGCGCTGCGCGATGAGCAGCAAGCAAAAGATACCGTGAACGAGGCGCGCCGTGCACACAAAGCGACAAAGGAGCGCCTTGCGCAGTTGCGCAAGTATGCCGAAGAGTTCGAGGTGAATCTCGACGGTGACAAGTCCGCCAGCACCGAAGGGGACGGTGACAAGTCCGCCAGCACCGAAGGGGACAGCGATACACCTGAGAACGGTGACGGCGACACGCCTGAGAGCACCGAGGGCAGTAAGCCGAAGCGGCATCTAGAAGTTGTACCCGACTAACCCTTTAGCCGTACACGCAATCACCTCATGTGTGTACGGCCACGCGGCGTGACGACGTACAGCCGTCACGTTTGATGTCGCCACACACCCCGCTCGCAAGGGCGGGGTTTTCGCGTGTGTGCGGGTGGCTGCGGCACCGCTACACGTGACACTGTCACGATGCTTGCGCCGGTATCGGCGACGGGGCATATACACGTCTGCCCCGTCGCCTGGATCATCCGCCACATGGCTGGCGGTATGTCGCGCTGCTGTTATGCGCGGTTCTGGCCGGCATAGTCTTGTGTGGACTTGAAATATGCCGAAGACGGGGCCGTGGGTGCAGCAAAGACAGCAGCGTGGACAGAGCAGATTTCAGCAGCTGTGCTGCTGAAGATGCAACCGCGACGGCAGATGGTATGCGGCGCATGCCGCATAATGGACGCGTCGTGAGATACGCCAATATCCATCTCGGCAGGCTTGCCGTGATGGAGCGTTTCGTGATGACCCAAACACGACACATCGATGCTGGCATATCCGAATGTATATCAACGGGATATATCGGATTGCCGGCAGTGTCGTGATGCAGAGCATGGGTCATCACACAAGGTGCAGCGCCAGCTGCACTATTGGGCACCTTGACCGGAGCGCAGCGGAGGGAAAGGTAGACCCAGCCAGACCGAGCGAGCGAGGTCTGAGTCTGGGGCTATAAGGGGCGGCGCGCCAGCGCCGGGCACCGGGTTATGCGAGCGCCAGCGAGTAGTAATACCCGGTGCAGTGCCTCGGCTATGCCGAGCGCCGGAGCGCAGCGGAGGCGTCGCACCCCCTTATGCCCTTTTCCCCCTTCTACCCCTATAACGACAAACATATAGGGGTTTTGACACAGAAGGGGGCTGCGACCTGCGTGTTTCGGGTTGTGACACGGTCTTCGACCCTTACCCGAAACGGCCCGTTGATGCGCGAAGCGCACATGGTGCCTACGCAAAACCTGCAGGTCGCCACGCTGTGCGCACCACATGCGGCGTCAGCCACTGTATGTCGGTCTTAAAGTAAGGGCCGATGACGGGTGGAAACGCCGCTTGCGGCGTCTTCCCGCGTCATCGAGACACCTGCAGCGAGCTTGCGAGCGCAAGGTGTCTAACCGCACGGCAAGACCGACATCGCCTACGTGGTGCGCACAGCCACACCCTGCACTCTGGCACCGCCGTTAGGCGGTTATTGCAGGGTGGTGAAAATCCCGCAGCGAGCCATCCGCCGCCAGGCGGTGTTGATGCTGCTGCGGGGGTTGAACCACGGGCCTGATTAATACACTCCATATCTGCCCGTGCCATAAGCACAGTATCGGTGCAGACGCATCACGCTCGCGGCGGAGATATGCGCGCAAGCGCATGTAATGAGCACCGCCAGCGACGTGTGTTTCGCGAGCGCGTCGCGCTGCAGCAGATCCAGCGGCAGCGGTTGATGCACATGTGTAGCGCCGCGACTCGATTGGTTCATCTTTGTGGCAGCGGCTGTACGGCCCTGTGGCGGCCGTAGACGCCTCGGATGGACGGAGTGCGCGTGCAGAAGAACAGTTTCAAGACGTCGCTGTTCGTCGTGTATCTGCCGAAGTCGATGTGCAAGGAGATCCCCGACTACTACACCAGTGAGGTGGACGGGCGCGAAGTGAAACGTCCGCGCTATGTCGCCCGCGACTACGAGGAAGCAAAGCAGTACCTCGAAGAGTCAATGCGCTGGCTTGCAGAAAACTTCATCCCCGGCGGTATCGACGCAGTCGCTGGCGGTGATATGAACTTTGACGAATCAACGCCACACATCCAGTTCCAGGCGGATACGTTCTCACCGAAGCCCGAAGATCCCGACAAGCTCCGTTGCCGCCCCGGCATCGCGTACAACACTGACACCTCAGTGCGGTACACATCCGGCCCGAAGAAGGGCAAGCAGATCTCGGGTAACCAGAAGTTCATCGACGCGCAACGGGGCCTGCGCGAACACATGCACTCGCTCGGCTATCCGGTGGAACTAGAAGTCTCCGAACGTCATGACGAGTCACTCAACCTCGACCGCTACACCGAGCAACAAGACCGGGAGCGCGATCTCGCCAAGCGCGAGGATGATGTGGAAGTCAAGAAGCGATCCGTGCAGCGCGACATGGACGCAATTGATCGTGACCGCGAGCAGGCTGCTAAGGAACTTGAACAGGCGCAAGAAGCCCGCGAAGCAGCCCAGCGCGTACAGGAGAATGCTGAAGCACAGGCTCGCGAGGTTGCCGAGCGTGTGCTCAAGGAAGCACGCGAGAAGGCCGAGCAAGAAGCCGAAGAGATCCGCAGCGAAGCACGCAAGGATGCTGAGCAGGAGTTGGGCCTGGCCGAAGCGCAAGCAGACGAGCTGCTCGAACGAGCCGAAGAGACTGCGCGGGCCAAGGCGGGCGATATTACAGCCGCAGCTCGCAGCGAAGCAGAGACGATCACTCGCAAGACCGACGAGGCCCGTAAGCAGGCTGAGCGCGACGCCGAGACGATCCGCAGCAAAGCACGAGATGAGGCCACGAGCATCCGCGACGAGGCCACACGCGACGCTGCAGTAACGCGCAAGGATGCCCGCGATGAGGCTGATCAGATCCGCCGCAACGCGCACACGGACGCCGAAGATGAAGCCGCCATCATCATCGAAGAAGCGGTGAAGTCAGGACAACAGTTGGAGCACTTGGATAAGAAGTTCCTGGTGCAAGAACTGCATCGCAGCCCAGAGTTGCTTGAGCGTTACACGCTGTTCAGGCAGTCGCAGACCTCAGGCAAGAAGGGCGGGGCGCAGCAGCGTGCACGCGAGCGCATCGAGAAGCGCCGCCAGCAGCAACAGCAGCGTGATCGTGATGGCGGTATGGAGTTGTAGCACTGCTCTCCCCTGCCCTGTACGGCCTTCTGCGGGCCTAACAGGGGGCCGTCGGCGTCGTAGGTCATTGGCGGCGGGTAAACGGCTGATATTCAGCGAAAATCGAAGAAATCTCGGCTAGGCGGGGCCGGTGTCACTACGTTGCGCAGTGAATTGGCCTGTTGAGTGGCGGAGATAGTGCGCAGCACGTCGGTGTGTACGACGGGGCATGTGCTGCGCAGAAGAGATGTCCGTAGAAGGGCCGACAGAATGTCGTTGTCATTCTGTTGCGTAGTAAAGGTGTCAATAGGATGACAAACCACTTCACTGCCCAATTCACATGTCATTAAAGTGACAGGGCATTTGATTGCGCAGTAAACGTGTCGATGAAATGGGTGCCCAATACACAGTGCAACCTACGTGTTAATGAAATGTCACAGACACTACATAGTGCAGTGAGTTGCGCAGCAGAAACGCCAGTAAAAGCACCGCACCACTGCACCGTAAAACTGCACAAGTGATTCGCAGCAAATTGGCGTGTGAAATGGTTGAAAAAATAACCCCGCAGGTTTCCCTGCGGGGTTTCGTAGTTAGAACGGTACTTCTTCGCCCTCAGCGCCAGCCAGGGCGGCGGTCGCCGCCTCGCCTCCGCGACGGGCAGCGCGAGCAGCGGACTCCTTCTTGGAATCGATCAGCTGCACCGTGTCGATGCGCGCCACCAGCGGGTACTGCTTCACACCGTCCTTGTCGGTGTAGACGTCGGTCTTGAGCGAGTAGCTCACCGCAACGCGATCGCCGGAGCCGATGCAGCCGAACACACCGGGGTTCGCGGCGTCCTGGACGTAGCCGGTCAGCTCCACGATCTCGCTTTCCACCTTGCCGGTGGACTTGTTCTTGAAGGTGTTGCGCGCATAGACGCTGAGCTTCACCGTCGCGCCGCCGTTTGCGTGCTCGAACAGCTTGGGTGCGCGAGCTGCGTTGCCGACGATGGTGCCGTTGTTGAAGGGGTTGGACATGTTGGTTCTCCTTACGTGAGTGGGTGTGATTTGCCGTGCAATTTGGGTACTTAAGCAGCTGCTTTGCTGCTGCGGGGCGGTTGCGCTGTCGTTACAACACTGCCCAGGGCAGCGGTGTGCCTGCCGCCTCTAGGTCGCGCAGTTCTTGTGCTGCGCCCGGATCGGCGTCCTCGCCGTCGATGCCGTCGGCGAGCTGGTAGAGCAGTTCCAGGTCGGTGTGGGTGATGTCGCGCATCACGTGCCTCCTTGTTCGGATTGATGGTCAATCCGTCTGTTGGAGACAGCTCTGCTGTCTAAAGGTCACTCCCCTGCCTCGTTGCGGTGTCTGTCGTCGCAAGCCAAGGCCCCGCGAGAAAAAGAAACCCCGTTGCATTGCTACAACGGGGTGTGTGGTGCTACTCGGCAAACAAGATCGTGCGGGTCTTCTCAGCGCCCTCGCGGACAAGCTCGACCATCCGCTCGCCCTGGCCGATATCGGTCAGCTTCGCCACCAGCGACGGGAAGTTCTCGTCTGGCCCGATCTCGGTGGCTCGCTGCGCAGCCACGCCAGCTAGCCCCGGCTGGCCTGTGGCGTGAGCGAGCACGGCAACAGTGGCGGTGAGCTGCGAGCGCATGCCTGGCCAGCTGGTCGGGACAGCGCGCATAACCTTCTCTATGAACGCAAGGCCCGCCTGCGGGTCATCGAGCAGTGCGGCAAGCAGCGTGTCCCGCAAGCGCGGCGTGGTGAAGCATTTCAGCGCAGACCGAACAGCGCGAGCGCTCGGCTGGGTGATCCCTGCCGCCGCCTGCTCATACTCACGCTGCAGCACGTCTGCGAACATGGGCGGGATATACGCCAGCGCGTCTTCGATGATGTCGGCGTGCTCGGCAGCGTCGATGCCGTGGTCAGTGCTGTTCAACCGTGCCTCGATGTCGTCTTTGCTCGGCTCCGGCAGCTCGCCGGTGTGCTCTAGCATCTGCTGCAGCGCCGCTGATGCGGCGACCTCGCCGACAACACCGTGGCGCGGCTCGTCGATGAGCGGATGCTGGTACACAGACCACCAAGCAGCCCCAGTGACGATCTCGGGCACCTGCACCACCCCGAGCAGCGGCGGTAGCGGCGAGGCCCCGCTGGTGAGGTACGTGGCCGTCTCGTCGAAGACCGGCTGCGCAATGTCATCGCTGATCATGTACGCGATAACAGCGTCGAGTTCGAGGTGGTGGACCCACGCTGCGAACCGCTCGCGGCTCTCGGTGAGCTTCTCCACTGCTTCGTCCAGGTCGAACCGTGCGACCGGGCCGAGGCGGACGGTGTCGACGCCCTCGTCGTCGACGAAGAACGCGAGGATCAGCGAGTTGTTCGGGTAGAACCCGAGGATGCCGGGGAGGTTCGCGAGGATCTCGCCGTGGGATGCAAGCGTGTGAGAATGGGTGGACATGGCAGTGCTCCTTTGCACGAATACGGGGTGTATGTGGTCAATCCCGTATTCGGCCCGGCTCTGCCGGTCGCAGGCGTATCCCAGCAGTGCAGCACTCATGTGTGCCGAGCGTCGCTAGCGCAGCCTGATGCCTTCTCGCCGGGTGCGAGCGCTAGCGACGCAGCCTGTGCTTAAGCGTCGGCTTCGATGCGCTTGAGAGCGCGATAGATCGTCGGCCGCGAGACGTTAAAGGTGCGCGCTACAGCGCTGACGGACTTGCCGCCGTCGATAAGCTCCTTGGCCATCTGCGCCTGCTCAGCGCTGAGCTTCGGCTTGGGGCCGGCGACCCTGCCCTGTGCGCGGGCGTGCGCCACGCCCTCACGGGTGCGCTGGACAAGCAGGTCACGCTCCCACTCGGCAAGACTTGCCATGACGTTGATAACCACCTTGTCGGTGGGCTTCGACGTGTCCAGCGCTGGCTCCAACACCTTGACGTTGATGTCACGCTCGGCGAGGTCAGCGATGGTGTTCACGGTGTCCGCGAGGCTGCGGCCGAGCCTGTCCAAGCGCGTGACAACGAGCGTGTCGTCGGGGCGCATGTACGCCAGCGCGTCATCAAGACCAGGCCGTTGCCAGTTGGTGCCGGAGATGGTGTCTGAGTAGATGTGGTCCGGGTCGCAGCCAGAGCCTGAACGCTCAGATGACTTCGAGCCTGACTTCTAGCCTGGAACCGCTGGTAGAAGTAGCTGTATCTGAGGCAATGTCGAAAGAGCCTAAGAGCCTGCACGAGGCAGCAGAAGCCTCTAAGAAGGCTCGCAGCGCTCTGCTCCAGGAGAAGGAGTCCAACGAAAAGCTGCTGGAGGAGATACGCGCAGAACGCAAGCAGTATAACGACGATATGGAAAAGTCGAACACGAACTTTATTAAGGCCTGCATGTCTGCCTCGTGGATTGCAGCCAGTGTTCTCTTCGTTGCTATCGCACTCGTTGCTGTCGGAGCCTTGGGGAACGGGCTGCTAAGTATGCTCGGCATACCCGACGGCGTGTCTGCCTTGTGGGGTCACGTCCAGGAGGCCAACGGCATCGGCCCAACACTGGGCTGGTTGGCGTTAACACTTATCGTCATAGGGGTTCTTATAGCGCTTATGACCTGGATGTTGTCCCAGGCTGCGCCGGGTATTGCTCACTTAGTCGAGGAATACCGTCGCAATCACCCGAGGAAAGAAACGAACCACTAACTAGAACACGTGCACCGTAAAAAGTAAAAATCCCCACAACACAGCGTAGCGGTTAACCGCTACGCTTCTTTTATGCTCTTCCTATGCCCCAACTTTGCAACAGCACCAATAAACTGGCGCCCCGGTTATAAGTTGGGGCGCCAAGTCGATGTGCTCGAGTCGGGGGATGTTAGTGGCCGGTGCCAAGCCGGCCAGACAGGCGGTTCAGCCGGTCCTGACTGGGACCGTCGAGCCCGATAATGGACACGGTTTTGCCTCTGTCCTGGAACTTCTGCGTAATCGCGTCAAAGGTCGCGACCGTGGAGGCATCCCAGATCTCCGCCTCAGTGAGATCAATAGTGATATGACGGGCAGAATCGGTGTAATCAAAGCGATAAACCAGGTCATTGCTTGATGCCCAAAACAACTGGCCATGCACCCGGTAGGTACGAGTATCAATCTCTCCATCGCCGTCGCCGTCGATCTCGGAGACCTTTTCAATGGAAGCGATATGTGCCATCCGACGGGCGAACATGATCATCGCGGTGACCACACCCAACACCACACCAATGGCCAGGTTGCTGGTGGCTAGGGTGGCAATAATCGTCACGGCCATAACAATGGTCTCAGAGACCGGCATGAGTTTAAGGGTGCGTGGATGCACCGAGTGCCAGTCGATGGTGCCGACCGAGACCATGATCATGATTGCCACCAGGGCAGCCATCGGGATCATGCCAACGATGTCGCCCAGTGCCAGGACCAGGACCAGCAGGAACACACCGGCTAACAGGGTGGATAGGCGGGTACGTGCCCCGGATTCGCGGACGTTGATCATGGTTTGACCGATCATCGCGCAGCCACCCATGCCGCCGAAGAAACCGGAGGCAATATTAGCCACCCCCTGTCCCCAGGATTCACGAGTTTTATCGGAATGAGTGTCGGTGATGTCATCGACGAGCTTGGCGGTCATCAACGATTCCATGAGACCGACCACGGCCATGGCCAGGGCATAAGGCGCGATGATCTGCAGGGTCTCCAACGTCCACGGCACGTTCGGAATAAACAGGGACGGTAAGGTCTCCGGCATCTTGCCCATGTCCGAGACCGTCGGGACAGTCAAACCGGCGGCAATGACCAAACCGGTGAGCACGATAATCGTGACCAGCGGGGCGGGGATCACACTGGTGAGCTTGGGGAAGATAATCATGATCACCACACCCAAGCCGACGAGTGGGTAGACTATCCAAGGCACATCAATGAGGTGTTCGAGTTGGGCGGTGAAAATCATAATGCCCAGTGCATTGACGAAACCCAGCATCACCGATCGGGGGATAAAACGCTGAAGTTTCGCCACACCGAGGGCGCCGAGCACGATTTGTAGGACACCGCCCAACAGGACGGTGGCGATGAAATAATCCATCCCGTAACCACGCGCCACAGGAGCAATGACTAGGGCAATAGCCCCGGTGGCGCCGGTGATCATTGCCGGGCGGCCACCGGTAAAGGCGATCGCAATGGCCATGACTACCGAGGAAAACAGACCCATGGCTGGGTCAACACCGGCAAGGATGGAAAAGGCAATGGCCTCAGGGATCAGCGCCAGGGATACCGCCAGTCCGGCCAGAATCTCTATACGGATACGGGCGGGGGAAGAAAATGCGTAACGGAAGGATGCGATGATCCCGGTAGGGGCATCAGCGCCGTCTGGACTCAGGAGGGGGCGGGGGGCCGCCGTGCTAGTTTCAGTCATAGATGTCCAATCTTTGAGGGGATAGGTAACTGGGCGAACGCCCGAAAGGAATCCAACCCTCTAGTAACTTTAGGTTTGGTGATGGTGGTCATGGTAGCGGGAGTTTTACTCAACCGCCAACCCAGGCACAGGAACCCGTGGGCAACATCACCGTGAAGGAGAACAGGCAATGCAAAACAGTAATTTCAAGATCGGCGAGGTCGTTGACCAGACGGGGTTGTCGATTCCCACCTTGCGTTATTATGACAACGTCGGCCTGATTACCCCATCGGGGCGTAGCCCTGGTGGGTTCAGGCTTTATAGTGAGGCTGATGTACGTCGTGTTTTGCTGGTGCGACGGATGAAACCGCTGGGGTTTACTCTGGATCAGATGCGGGAATTCCTGGAAGCTGCGGAGATTCTTCATAGTTCAGATGGCGGGCAGGACAGTGATACCGCACAGCAGGCACGGAGTAATGCCAAGGCCACCCTTGCCGACATTCGTGAGGAGACGCGCACCCGCTACGAAAAGCTACGCAAGCAAATTGCCTACGCTGAGGAATTCCTCGATCTGGTCAACACCCTGGTACCCTAAACTGCCCCCATCCTTCGCAGGGAGAAAAAGACCATCGTATTGAATGCGCTCTGTCGAATCGCGTTCCAGATGAAGTGGACGAACGCCCGCGGCCTCTCCGGAGTGGATGGCGATAGTACAGAGGACTTCTGAAATCCGTGCAGACGACTCCTCAAAACGACACAGTCATCCAAGGTCACAAAATCGAAAATTGTCACTTAACCCCATCACTTCCAAACCGGCTTAAGTGACAAAATGCCATCGCTAAAGTCCCGATTTGAGTCCCAGGACGTGCGCCTTAAGAGAAATAACTAAAGCCCCTACCAGTGTTTCTCCTGGTAGGGGCTTGGAAGTTGGTAGCGGGGGCAGGATTCGAACCTACGACCTCTGGGGTAACAAGAGCCGTGTCATACTTCCTGCGAACGCCACGGTTGAGCAGTGTCGCCCCCGATACACGAAGGCAGATCTCCCCCGAACTGCCGGCTCCCGTGGCGTTCCTTCGTAAGAGCTTTGCGCGCCGCAGCGCATGCGCGCGATTGTTGACGTGTCACACACTGCAACCTAGTTCCACACGATCTGCACCGATTCAGGGTTAAAGGTCTTGGTGCCGCGCACGCCACGGCGCAGGCGCACCTGGCACAGGGTATTGATGACTCGGCGCTGCACGGCAAGCTCTGCGTTGTCGAAGGCATCCACGGGCGAGGCGTAGCCGGTTGTGTCGAGCAGCGCCGATGCGCCAGCAAGACGGGCACGGCGCGTTTCGAGTTTCTCGATCTGCGGCTCATAACGGTTTCGCGCGCGCTTGAGGTCACGGGCCTCGATAAGCTCCTCATCGTAGTCAGCCTGGACGCGGGCGAGCTTTGCGCGAAGCTCAGCGAGTTCGTCGTCGATGGCGTTGACCTCGTCGTCGTCCACAGTCGGCAGCAGGTCCGCCAGGTCGTCACGGCCAAGGCGGGCGCGGATCACGGCGAGCACAAAATCATCGACGCTATGTGTGCGCACTAATCCACAGGCGGCGCAGCGGTAGCGGTCGGCATGTGTGCGCACGGGGTTGCCACACTCGTCGCAGACATACAGACCCGAGCCGAGATGGCGGCGAGTGTTCCGGCGCTCCTTGTTGGTCAGCCGGTCGGGATCGTCGAGCACGTTCTGCACGCGCCACCACAGATCTGGTGTGACGATCGGCTCCCACTGCCCTTTCACCGGCTCGCCGGTATCGGGGTCGCGGACGATATGCGTGACACGGCGGTATTTGTTCTTCACGCCTTTGCGCTTGGCCTTCTTATAAGTGGAGTAACCCGCATACACGGGGTTGCGCAGGATCGAGTGCAACGACGTGTAGGCCCACGGCTGCGCGTCGGGAACCGGCTTTTCTTCCTGGCCTTCAGCGCGGCGTCGAGCGTTGCGCTCTGTGACCACGGTGTACATATGGCGCGGCGTGGTCGGGATATCCGGCAAGCCCGGTTGATCGACCCCAGATAAGGCGCGCGCAATGTCGCGCATGGAGTTGCCCCTCTCGACAGCGCGGAACATACCGAGCACGGCGGCGGCTTCGGATGGAATGATCTCGCCGGTGGAGGTGTAGCCGATAGGGCGCACACCGCCGGAGTACCAGCGGCCCTGCTCGGCGCGTTGCTGTTGCGCACGAGACTGGCGCATGCTCTTTCGCTCGATCTCGCCGCGTGCCACGGCTGCTTTGATGCGCGCGTACATTCTGCCGCCGTCGGTGGCAAGGTCAGCATCACCGTTCGCAGTGACGAGTTTCAGCCCCTGCTCCTCTGCCCTGTCGATCCACTCTTCGAGCTGCCAGGGCTGCCGTGTGAGGCGGTCGAGGTCCCAGCAAATGATCGCGTCGATCTCGCCGCGCTCAAAGGACGCCACCATCGCGTCGTAGTCGGGGCGGTCCACGTCCTTCTTCGACGCGGAGATCGACTGATCGACGTAGGTATGCACGACGTCCCAGCCGCGTTGCTCGGCAAGGGCTTCGCAGTCCTGGCGCTGCCGGTCGATGGCGAGGCCGTCCATGGCAGCATCGAGCGAGATACGGAGGTAAATAGCAGCACGTGTTGTCATGCCGCTAACACTAGCGCGCCTCAGGTTACATTGAAACGAAACTCCACGACGTCACCTTCCTGCATGATATAGTCCTTGCCCTCGATGCGGACCTTACCAGCAGCCCGGCAGTCGTTGATGGAACCATGCTCAATGAGGTCGTCGTAGGACACAATTTCGGCTTTAATGAAGCCCTTTTCGAAGTCACTGTGGATGACACCGGCCGCCTTCGGCGCGGTATCACCTTGGTGAATCGTCCACGCCCGGACTTCCTTCTCCCCGGCAGTGAGATACGTCTGGAGGCCAAGCGTGTGGAAACCAGCCCGCGCCAGCTGGGCCAAACCGGGTTCATCCTGGCCAATGGACTCCAGGAGCTCAAGAGCATCCTCGTCATCCAGCTCCACCAGCTCCGCTTCTACCTTAGCGTCCAGGAAAATAGCCTCTGCGGGGGCAACCTGCTCACGCAGTTCCTGCTTACGTGCCTCATCCGTGAGGATGGACTCGTCCGCATTGAACACATAAAGGAAGGGCTTGGTTGTCAACAGGTGTAATTCGTAGAGGAGATCGCCATCAACCTCATCTGCACGAGAGAAGATCGTGTCCCCGTTCTCCAAAATCGCCTGTGCTTTCTCTACTTCCGCCACCTGCTTCTGCAGGGACTTGTCCTGCTTTGCCTGCTTTGTGAGACGCGGCAATGCCTTCTCAAGGGTCTGCAGATCCGCAATGATGAGCTCAGTTTCAATCACCTGAATATCATCAAGAGGGTCTACCTTGCCCGCCACGTGCACCACGTCAGGATCACTGAAAACACGCACTACCTGGCAGATCGCATCCGAATCGCGAATATTGGCGAGGAACTTATTGCCCAGGCCTTCGCCCTCCGAAGCACCCTTCACAATGCCGGCAATGTCGACAAACGACACCGTGGCAGGCACAATGCGCTTGGCATTAAACATCTCCTGCAACTTGGGCAGCCGAGCATCCGGCAGCTCCACCACACCCACATTAGGTTCGATAGTGGCGAAGGGATAGTTCGCTGCCAGCACGTCGTTTTTGGTTAGGGCATTAAATAGGGTCGACTTGCCCACGTTGGGCAGACCAACAATTCCAAGAGTAAGGCTCACAGTTCTTTACTCTACCTGGTACCTGCGCAATCACCTCTACCGCTATTGTTACAAGGGTGACTGCAGCTAACACAGACCACTCAACGCCCGCCCCCCGCGAGACGTTCTCACGCCGTTCAGTGTTCATTATGGCGACTATAGGATCTGCCGTGGGTCTTGGCAACATCTGGCGCTTCCCCTACGTCGCCTACCAAAACGGGGGTGGCGCCTTCCTCATCCCCTATCTGTGCGCACTGCTCACTGCCGGCATCCCGATGCTCATGCTCGAATACTCATTAGGACACCGCTACCGTGGATCCGGGCCGCTGGCCTTCCGCCGTATCAGCAAATGGGGTGAATTCGCCGGCTGGTTCCAAGTATTTGTCGCATTCCTCATCGCCCTCTACTACCCCATCATCATCGCCTGGGCAGTCCGCTACGTAGGCTACAGCTTCCGCCAAGAATGGGGTGACGACCCGGCACGTTTCTTCAACAACTCTTTCCTTCACAAAACAGACGGCTTCGGGCTCCACATGGTGCCGAACCTCCTCATCCCTCTTCTCCTGGTGTGGGGCGTTATTGGCATCGTCATGGTTCTCGGAGTAGAAAACGGCATCGGCCGCCTCAACCGCGTTTTCGTGCCTGTACTCGTCATCCTCTTCGCTTGCCTCGTTATTCGCGCACTCTTCCTGCCCGGCGCCACTGAGGGTCTCAACGTCTTCTTCACCCCGAAATGGGAGTCTCTTCTACATCCAGCAGTGTGGATTGCCGCTTACGGCCAGATTTTCTTCTCTCTGAATGTCGGCTTCGCCGTCATGATTACCTACAGCTCCTACCTCAAGCGCAAAACGAACCTGGTGGGCACGGGATATATGGTGGCTTTCGCCAACTCGTCCTTCGAAGCCTTAGCAGGTATCGGCGTCTTCGCCACTCTCGGCTTCCTCGCAGTGAGTTCCGGGCAGCAGGTAGGAGATGTTGCAGAAGGCGGCATCAGCCTAGCATTCATCGCCTTCCCCACCATCATTTCGCACATGCCCGGTGGCACCGTGTTCGGTGTGGTGTTCTTTGGATGCCTCGCCATCGCCGGCCTAACCTCGCAAATTTCTGTGGTGGAGGTGTGCATCGCCGCGATTCGAGACAAGTTCGGCTTGGCCCGCTGGGCTGCCGCCACCGCCGTCATCCTGCCCCTCCTCATTGCCTCGATCCTCCTCTTCCCTACCTCCACGGGTTCCAGCACTCTCGACATCTTCGACAAGTTCGTGTGCTCCATCGGTATTGTCAGTGCCGCCATTGTCGCCATGATGACGATCAGTTGGGGGCTCCATCACCTCCCCATCCTGCAGACACACCTCAACGCCCTCTCTTCACGTCGCGTAGGGTGGCCATGGCGCTTCTGCGTTTCACTACTCACCCCCGCCGTTTTACTCATCATTCTGGCTACTGAAGTGCACTCCATCATCACGGAGGGCTACGGGAACTACCCCCAGTGGGCACTACTCGCCTTCGGTTGGCTGCCCATTCTGTGCTTCTTCATCATCTCCCTCCTCCTGCCACTTGTACCGTGGCCAGCTGCCGCTGACGTGGACAAAGGGGCGGTTCGCCGGCCCGAAGAGGACTGTGTACAGCGGTGCCACGGTGAAACTCACGGCGGAGAAAATGCTGTCACCCAGGACCCCCCAGCATAAGATGAAACGGGGTTTTACTTTTTCAGGAGCGAGCTGCCTCATCCGCTTAGGCTCCCATGCTTCTGTTCAGGCATTTTGCCCTCCGCCATACGTTGAGAGAACGCACTGGTGACGAACCCCGCAGCCATTCCCCCGACCCGTCAGGATATGCATGAGTAGTAAAACACCAGCCCAGCGCGAGACTTTCTCCAAGCGCTCAGTCTTCATTCTGGCTGCCATCGGCTCGGCCATTGGCCTCGGCAGTATCTGGCGTTTCCCCTACGTTGCGTACCAAAACGGGGGTGGTGCCTTCCTCATCCCGTTCCTGGTAGCACTGCTCACCGCGGGTATCCCGATGCTCTTCTTGGACTACGCATTGGGGCACCGCTATCGGGGCGGCGCACCCCTCACCTTCCGCCGCTTCGCCAAGCGGACTGAGGCATTGGGATGGTTCCAAGTCGGAATCTGTTTTGTCATCGCCTGCTACTACTCCGTCATCATCGCGTGGTCCTGCGCGTACACGGTGTACTCGGTGAAGGAGGCATGGGGAAGCGACCCCGCTACCTTCTTTAACCAGGGCTTCCTACAGGCCCAAAGCTCGCTGAGCATGGACTTTGTCCCGGCTGTCCTGATCCCCCTCATCATCGTCTGGGTCATTACCGTCGGAACTCTCGCCTTCGGTGTTCAGAATGGCGTGGGCAATATGTCCAAGTTTTTCGTCCCGTTGCTCGCTGTTCTCTTCCTCGTTCTGGTCGTCCGCTCCCTCTTCCTAGCAGGTGCTGCTGACGGCCTCGAAGTGTTCTTCCACGCAAACTGGAATTTGCTGACAGATGGCGAAGTGTGGATTGCCGCCTATAGCCAGATCTTCTTCTCACTCTCCGTGGGCTACGGCATCATGATCACCTACAGCTCCTACCTGAAGCGGCGCACCGACCTTGCGGGCTCCAGTCTGGTTGTCGCTTTCGCTACGACGTCTTTCCAAGTGCTCGCCGGCATCTGCGTGTTCGCAGCACTCGGCTTCCTCGCCCATCAGCAGGGCACGAGCGTAGATAACGTTGCAGCCAACGGTATCGGGCTCGCCTTCATCGCCTTTCCCTCGGTTATCTCCCAGATGCCAGGCGGTCCAATCTTCGGTGTCCTCTTCTTCCTCAGCCTGGTGTTAGCCGGACTTACGTCCTCCATCAGCCTGGTAGAAGTGGTTGCCGCTGCATTCCAGGACAAGTTCGGATTGCGGCGTGTGCCGGCGGTTCTCATCACCGGTATCCCCATGGCCATCATTTCCGTCGTTCTCTTTGCTACCACCTCGGGCGTCAATGTTCTCTCCGTGGTGGACAAGTTCATTAACAACGGCATTGCCCTCAACGCACTCGTGACCTTAATTCTTATCGCCTGGGTCTACCGGCGCGTCGAAGAGCTCCACAAGCACCTCATCTCGGTGTCCTCCCTGCCGGTGGGTAAATGGTGGAACGTGTGCATCTCTATCATCACGCCGGTTGCACTGGCCTGGATGCTCTTCGTCGAATTCTCCACCATCATCCGACATGGCTATGACAATTACCCCACCTGGTTCCTCACTGCTTTTGGATGGGGCAGCATTCTCTTCGCGCTGGTGTTTGCCATTGTCCTGACCGCTTTCAAGTGGAGTGACCGGGTGGTGCACCTTGATGGGCCACTCTTCACCCCCGAATTAACTACTGAGTACCAGCATCCCTACTACCGACAATGGCTCGCGAAACATCACCCCGAGCAGCTGAATGTTGTTCCTGCGGCCGATGCCGACATTGAGGAGGAAAAGAAATGAGCGCAGGATCCATCGTCATGATGGTGTTGTTCCTCGTCATCATTTGGGGCGGTCTGCTCGCTAGCAGCATCCACTTGGTCCGCCATCCAGACACTACGGCTGACAATGACGAATAAATCACACGTACAATAGAACAGATTGTTCATAGTACCCACTACCGCATGCCTCCTCCCGGAGGCATGCGGTAGTGGGACTCACTAGAGAGACCCGAATGTCTGATAAATCCAGCAAACCAGAACTGGTGGAGAAGGCCATCTCTGTTTTCGCCTCCGAGGACGACAAGAAGAAGGACTCGTCCTCGTCATCCTCTTCTGACAACAACGAGAAAAAGGACAAAAAGGACGAGCGGGAGCATCCCTCGTCCAAGCGTATGCAGGCCACCAGTCGTTCCGCTGTCATCGGGCAGGACCTCCGCTCCTTGGCAATGTGGTGCCTCCGGTTCATCCTGGTCGTCGCCGCCGGCTATATCCTTTACAAGCTCTGCCAATTCATTTGGGTAGGCCTGCTGCCCACCATCCTCGCACTCATTATCTGCTCAGCTCTCTGGCCCCCCGTCCGCTGGCTGATTAACCACAAAGTTCCCAGCTGGCTGGCATCCCTCGGTGCACTCCTAGTCGTACTCGGTGTCGTCACCGGCATTCTTTCTGCCATTGCCCCGAGCGTCGCTTCCCAGGTGGGACCGCTCTCACAAAAGACTGTCAAGGGAGTCCGCAGCCTGCAGGATTGGCTGCTCGGCCCGCCCTTCAACGTCAACCAAGCGCAACTCGACCGAGTTGTGGCGACGGTGACAGAAAAGATCCAGTCCTCCGCTAGTCAGATCGCTTCTGCTGCCATTAACGGAGTGTCTGCTGCCTCCACCGTGCTCGTAACCTTGGTCATCACTTTGATGCTGTGCTTCTTCTTCCTGAAGGACGGGTCGAAGGCTCTGCCGTGGGTGAAACGAGTCGTTGGCATGCCTGCCTCCGCACATATCGAAGAGCTCTCCCTCCGCTGCTGGAGCACCCTCGGCGGCTTTATCCGTACCCAGGGCATCGTGTCTGCTATCGACGCCACGTTCATCGGTATTGGCATGGTGGTGTTGGGTGTGCCACTCGCTGGTCCATTGGCACTCATCACCTTCATGGGCGGCTTCATCCCCATCGTAGGTGCTTTCGTCTCTGGCTTCTTGGCAGTCCTCGTAGCTTCGGTGGGCGTCTCCCTCAAAGCCGGCATCATCATGCTCGTCATTATTCTGGTTGTACAGCAGTTGGAAGGTAACGTCCTCTCCCCCATCCTGCAGTCCAACGCGATGAACCTGCACCCCGTAATCGTGCTGCTCGTGGTCTCCGCTGGCGGCACCCTCTACGGTATTGTCGGTGCCTTCCTGGCAGTGCCCTGTGCCGCCATTATCGCCGTTGTCATCCGCTATATCGTGGAGTCATGGGATGAACGGGCGAAGATCGTGGTGAAGGAACAGCCTGCTGCTCAGCCCGAAACGAAGATGGCTCGCTGGCTGCGTCAGCGCTCTGGCAGCCTCCGTAGCTTGGTGCAGGATGGCCGTACCACTCCTCCTGCAGATGGTGGCTCCACCACTGACGCTGCCGAAGCAGGTGCCCCGGCAGGTGCTTCTACTGAGATAGCGAAAGGGACAGCTCGAACCGGTACCGACGACCTCATCGATACAATGCTGCAGAACGACGCTACCGGAGACATCGTGGGGCACATCAGTACCCGCAAGCCCCCGCTGCGCACTGGCATTGTCGACACCGACGAAGACGATAAGGACAAAAAGGACGACTAGCCCTTTCTGGGCCTCACTAGAGAACGACGCCTGCGGTCACTACACCCCCGAGCTCTCCTCACTCACTAATGCCTGGCTGGCATCTACTGTCAGCCAGGCTTTCTGTTACACCCTTCTGATACAAAAGCATCATGAACGTTCTTGCCATCGTCGCGCTGATAGCCGCCGGGTTACTGCTCGGGATCATCATTGGTTGGCTAGCCCGCGGGAATTCTTGGGCGAATCGCCGTGATATCGCCCGGCAGGCCGCACTCTCCCGCGAGGTACTGCAGCAGCAGTCAGATTCCGTGTCCGACATTGTGCTGCCCGTCATAACCCCACTTGAGCAGTCTCTCGATGGATTTAACCGACATATGGAACAGCTCGAACGACAGCGCGTACACGAGTATTCTCAACTCACCGAATCTGTGCTCGCTATGCAACGAAGCTCACGGGCACTTTCCGAAGAAACCACCCGGCTCTCCTCTGCTCTCCGTTCCCCTAATATTCGTGGTCGGTGGGGAGAGATCCAGCTAGAACGAGTCGTTGAGCTTTCGGGTATGGCAAAGCACTGTGACTTCTCCACGCAGCAACATGTACGAGGTGAGAATGGCGTACAGCGCCCAGACCTTGTCGTTCACCTCTCTGGTCAACGCAGCATCATTGTCGATGCAAAGGTTCCCTTCGACTCTTACCTCACCGCCATCAACGCCACTGACCTCACTACACAACAGAACGCCCGTCAGGCGTGTGTACGAGCCGTCCGCTCTCACATCGACACGCTCGCAAAAAAGAACTATTGGGAGGCATTCCTCTCTTCTCCAGAATTTGTGGTGATGTTCCTCCCCAGCGAACCTTTTCTCGACACAGTTCTCCAAGAGGATCCCACCCTTTTGGACTACGCATTCTCACACAATGTACTTCTCAGCACGCCCACCACACTCATCGCGCTACTCCGCACTGTCGCACTGACATGGCAGCATGACACAATCACGAAGGAAGCTCACGAGATCCAAAAACTCGGCCATGAGCTGTATCAACGGATTGGGGCTGTCACCCAACATTTCAATGCCCTCGGTTTGCAATTGGGCAAAGCAGTAGATTCCTATAATTCTGCCGTAGGATCAGCAGAATCTCGCCTGATTGTCACAGCACGAAAGCTGGAAGGATATGGAATCACCGGTTCACATACCATCACAAGTCCAGGAGAAATCGACTCCTACCCGCGTGCAGTTTCCGATAAGTAGGTATCTTCCCGGTAAGGTTGATTTGTGCTCATCAACTACCGCGCGGATGCTACCACGCCGGAGAGGAAACGCTCCCTCATCCGGCCAATTCGTGGTGTCCCGTGGTGGGGAGTCTTGGCGATCTATGCCGTCGCCATCATCGTGGGAATGCTACTCAGCCTTTTCACCAAAGAATTGGGTATTCCTTTCGCCGTCGATTTCGTGATCTGCGCGGTAGTCTGCGCTGTCTTTGCAGAATTTGATGCCCTCTTCACCGCTACTGTGATGCCGGTGCTGGGCTACACCATCGCCTACCCACTGTTCTATTTCCTGAGTATGGTGGCGTCCGGTCAAAAAGGCTCCAAAGTAGCCATCATCAAAATCGGTATTCCATTCGTGACCGATGTCCCCGTCATGCTCACCGCGCTGGGCCTCGCGGCGGCCGTTGCGATCGTGCGGATCGTCCTTATGGTGGTCAACCACGGATGGAGCTCCCTCTGGATTGTCTCCCTCTTCATGAAGAAGGAGACCACTAAGGATTCCCGTCAGGATACCGCACGCACAGTCGGCAGCGATAAGCCGAAGCGCACACAGTCCGCCGCAGCAGGCTCTAGCGTTGGGCACACCACCGCCAATGACTCCGCTGCAAAGATAACGGACGACAAGCGCACACGGAACGCAGCAAGCACCCAACGTCCTACCGCAGACACCCAACGGCACCCGCTAGCAGCATCAGGAGCATCGGCGCCTGCCAGCTCAGCTTCTTCCGAACACCGCGCCAGTACTCCCAGGCCGCGCCCAATGGCCCATTCTCAGGGGGCAGCCATCCCGCGGATTGCCCATCCTGATGGGGAACCGTCCGGCGCTCGCCCCTTCCAGAACTACCCCGGCCGGAATGGTGGTCCGCAGCGCCGCCCGCGCGGCCCCCTCACCCCGGAACAGCGTCAACGTCTCGCCATGATTGTGGCAGCACGCAAACAGGGCCTTGACCCCCGAGACCCGCGCGTCCAGCAGGAGATGGCTCGCCGCCGCGCTGCCTTCCGCAATGCTGCAGACGGCGCTTTAGGTCCCCACCGTCCTTACCTGCCGGAAAACGGCGCTGCTCGTGACGAGCGCGCAGGTGCCCGACCTTACCCGCAACGTGGAGCCCGTCCCCCCTATTCGACGAACGGGAATGGTCGAGCAGAGGACCCACGCAAGATGCAGCCTCGTCCCGCCCCCAGCTCTGTCGCTGGACGGCCCTCTTACGGCCCCACCGGAACAATAGCTAACGGACGTGGTTATTCACAACTGGATCGGGCACGACGCACTGCCGGCCGCCCCTATCCCGATCCTCGTATGGATGGCACTCCCCGCGCACCATACAGGAATGCCGGCGGCTATGAGCGTGGCTCAGCTAGTGCCCCCTACCGCCCTTACAGAGAGCCACGCCAGGGCGGTGACACGACACGTGGACATTCCACCCGCTAGCGTTCCCCATACTACGCCTACTCCATTCCTGTTAGACGTTTGTCGGACTCGCCGTATGCGGGGGTAGCATGAGCTCACTAGGGGTTTCCTGCCCTGCTAGTCTAGTTTTGTGGATCAGGCGGTTAGCAGCCAGAGGCTTTACGAATCTCTGGGGGAAGCTGGAAACTCATGTCCTCCCGCACGGTCTGAACTTCTTCCACATGGTCGAAGCCCTGCTCAGACAGGTAGGCTACAACTTCTTCGACAAGCACTTCGGGGACAGATGCGCCCGACGTGACGCCGACTGTCTCCGCACCTTCCAGCCAAGCATTATCGATTTCGTGGGCATAGTCCACCAGATAGGACTTCTTTACCCCGGCTTGCTCTGCGACTTCCCGCAGGCGCACCGAATTAGAGGAGTTCCGGGAACCCACCACAATGACCACATCACATTGCTCCGCCATCGCTTTCACCGCCCCCTGACGGTTCTGTGTGGCGTAACAAATATCGTCGGACGGAGGATCGCTAATTTCGGGGAACCGATCGTGAAGAACCTTCACCGTGTCCTTCGTCTCGTCCACACTCAGCGTCGTCTGTGAAAGCCACACGAGACTACTGGGATCCTTCACCTCGAGTGCAGTCACATCCTCGGGCCCCTCCACCACATACGTTTGCTCCGGTGCTTCACCAGCCGTGCCCTCTACCTCTTCATGGCCACGGTGACCGATGAGGATAATCTCCTTACCGTGCTTAGCAAACCGACGGGCTTCACCATGAACTTTTTTCACTAGTGGGCAGGTGGCATTGATCGTGGTGAGATTACGAGCCTGCGCTTCTTCCATCACAGAGGGCGCAATACCATGTGCAGAAAATACCAGCACGGACCCTTCGGGAACTTCATCCACTTCATTGACGAAGATTGCTCCAGCCTTCGTCAACGTATCGACAACGTGCCGATTGTGCACAATTTCTTTACGGACATAAACCGGCGCTCCATAGTGTTCCAGGGCGAGTTCAACGGTTTGAACAGCGCGGTCAACACCAGCGCAGTAGCCACGGGGCGAAGCAAGCAGAACCTTACGCATTCTTCTAGCCTACGGGTTAATCCCCCGCTTTGGCACGTCCGCTCTCTACAATCAAAAGGAGACCATGGAGAAATCACATTCCCAGAGCACACATTAAAAGGCCCCTACGGAGGTGACGGATGACCCCACGCTCCAACTCGCAAAGCCCTGCCGAACAGAGTTCCACCGCGCAGCAGGTCCCCTCGTCCACCTCCAGTAGTCGCACGCCAGCGATGTCCGCAGACCACCCTTACCCGGTGCGAGAGGTGTCTTCCCTTGTCGCATCCTGGATCGATCGGCTGGGCGACGCCTGGGTGGAAGGCGAAATCACTCAGCTGAAACTTCGCCGTCAGTCCTACTACTCCTACTTTTCCCTACGGGATCTGGCAGAGACAGTCTCGCTACAGGTGACCTGTCCCTCTCGGCTACTCTCCGATGGTCTCATTGGAGAGGGCAGCCGAGTTATTGTGCACGGAAGCTTCACCCTCTATAAAGGGAACGGTTCCCTCTCTCTCATGGCAAAGAGCCTCCGACAAGCTGGTCTGGGTGAGCTGTTAGCTCGTCTTGAGCGTCTTCGACAACAACTCGCCGCTGAAGGGCTATTCGCCAACGAACTCAAACGCTCTCTGCCCTATCTTCCCCGCACAATTGGACTCATCACCGGCAGGAACTCTGCAGCTGAACGGGATGTCCTTTCCGTCGCACACAGCCGCTGGCCAGAGGTTGCTTTTGCAGTACGCTATGCGACGGTGCAAGGTGCCCGATGTGTACCGGAAGTAGTAGAACAATTACGGCTCCTCGATGCGGATCCTACTGTAGATGTCATCATCATTGCCCGTGGGGGCGGTTCGATGGAGGATCTGCTTCCATTTTCCGATGAAACATTGGTGCGGGCAGTGTCGCGCGCAACGACACCGGTGGTGTCCGCTATCGGCCATGAACCAGATGTTCCGCTTCTCGACTATGTGGCTGACCTGCGAGCCGCAACTCCCACTGATGCTGCGAAACAGGTCGTTCCCGATGTGGTAGCTGAGCGTGCTGTAGTGCGGGAGTTACAGGCTCGGAACGCCCAGGCACTCCGACAGTGGGTGAAAAGGGAACATGCGCTGGTCGATAGTCTCACCTCACGCCCGGTACTAGCTCTACCTGCGACGCTCATTCAGACTCGTCTTCAGGAAAGTGAGCGAGCGCCCCAGGAATTAGAGAGGCAGATGACGCTTATTCTCGCCAACGAGGAGAACCGCATCGCCACCGCCACTGCTCAATTGACTGCTTTGGGGCCTCTTCATACCTTGGCCCGCGGCTATTCTATTGTGCAGGTGCAGCGTCCCACCGGTGAGACGGCTATGTTGTGCTCTATTAAAGATGCCCCGCCCGGCTCACAATTGCGAGTTCGCGCCAGTGACGGAGTGGTGTCTGCTGCGGTACTGGGAACGCAGGCCGGCCCGCGATTGTCCATAGTAAAGGAGGCCAGTGATGGCTCAGAAGAATGATGGCCCTCAACCTGTTGCAGAGCTCAACTATGAAGAGGCACGGGATGAGTTGATGAATACTGTCCGGCAACTCGAACAAGGAGGCCTCAGCCTGGATGATTCCCTGGCATTGTGGGAACGTGGGGAAGAACTGGGGCAGCGCTGCGAGGAATTGTTAGCCGGTGCCCACAAGCGCATTGAGGATGCGCTAGCGGCACGTGCGGCAAACGACGACGATGGTAACGCACCGAGCAGCACTGACACGAGTGCTAGTACATAAATTCAGCCAGCGCATTACCCGGTGATGGAGCAGACGCACCACTCACGCCTCTCCTGCGAGCTCTGCGGCGACTTAGAAGCGTTCGCGCAACCAGTGGATGAGGTCGTCTATCACTTCATCTTTATTGGTCTCGTGATAGACCTCGTGGCGTGCCCCGGGATACCGAATTAACGTCACATCTGTCAGCTCTGCGATGGAGCGGTAGCCCTCTGCCAGAATCTCCACTGCACAGATACCGAAGGACATGGGGTCGTCCCCCCCACTCTGAATGAGTAGAGAGAAGGGGTAATCGATGGGGTTGGGGAAGGGGGTGAAAAGTTTGAGGGCTTCCTCTGGCCGCTCGTACATGAAGTTCTGCAAGATATCGACCATGTAGGGGTCGTCCCGTGCAGCTTTACGAACATCTGGGTCACGAGTGAGCCATTCGTTGGATTCACAGTCCGGGTTATTGCGCCACTTGCGGTTGAAGTCGAAGAAATCCGGTGGAGCTTCGATAGGGAAGAAACTCGTCCCTGTCAACACAAGACCTTGGACTGTACCATTGGCGCGGAGACAATACTGTTGGGCCAGGAAGCTGCCCCAGGAATGGCCGATAATGATGAGGGGCACACCGGGGTGACGCTGTTGGATAAGGCACGTCATTGCTTCGATGCCGTGAATCACCTTGTCATGGGCCTTGCTGGGGAGTCTTCCGAAGTCCCCATTCATTTTTCCTGTCACCCCATGTCCAATATGGTCAGGTGCGTATACGCTGTAACCAGCTTCTGCCAGACGGGTTGCTAGTGAACCATAACGCTGGGCGTGGTCTCCCAGACCATGGACGATCTGAATGACGCCGCGGGGTTCCTCTGCTTCCCAACGGAAATAGCACAGCGGCTGAACGGATGTGGGACACACCCCCGCAGCCATAGTCACCATTGCTGTTCCTTTTGCGCTCGTTCAGACATCTCGGACTCTAGCTTATATCGTTTCATAATTTTATCTGGGTTCTTAACATGACAAAACTCCCAGGAAATTGCAGAAAAGACAAGCTGTGTAGCAGAACTGACTCAGGTTTAAAAATCCCATATAACGGGAAACTAGATGATAGTTTCTCATATACTCCCCGTTCTTTATCGTTATACTTTTGAGAATATTCTTTATATTCTCAACAAATTCTCGTTTTTAGTAGTCAAAGTGAAACAATAGCCACACACATAATTTTCGCTCGTCCGCTCCCCGGAGATCTCCACCGTTACTGTTTCCACGAACGAGCATTTCACACCAAGAAAGAGAGTCTCATGACCTCCCCATCCATGTTCGATGCAAATTCCCTCGACCGGAATCTCGGAATGGAACTCGTCCGCGTCACCGAATCAGCTGCCCTCGCCGGCGGCCTCTGGGCGGGCCGCGGCGACAAAATCGGAGTTGACGGAGCTGCCGTCCGCGCCATGCGGGACACCCTTAACACCGTCAACCTCCGTGGCACTGTCATTATCGGCGAAGGGGAAAAGGATGAAGCTCCGATGCTGGCCAATGGTGAAAAAGTTGGCAATGGGTGGGGACCCGAAGTCGACGTTGCCGTCGACCCAGTAGACGGCACTCGCCTTTGCGCAGAAGGCCGCCCCAATGCTATTTCCGTCATGGCAATTGCCGCAGCAGGCAGCATGTACGACCCCAGCGCCTTCTACTACATGAAGAAGATCTCTACCGGCCCCGAAGCGGCCGATGCCATTGACGTCGACCTATCTGTCGAGGAGAACATTAATAACGTCGCCAAGGCAAAGAACAAGAGCGTCCGCGACATTACCGTCGTCGTCCTCGATCGCCCCCGCCACGATGACCTCCAGGCCGCCATTCGGGAAGCCGGCGCCAAAGTACGCCTAATTGCCGACGGAGACGTGGCAGGTGCTGTCGCCGCCGCCAAGCACGGCAACTCCGTCGATCTCATGATGGGCATTGGCGGTACCCCTGAAGGCATCATCACTGCTGTGGCGATGCGCTGCATGGGTGGTGCGATTCAAGGTCGCCTCTGGCCCAAAACTGACGAAGAAATTGCCCGCGCAAAGTCCGGCAAATTCGACACTGACAAGGTGCTCCACACCAACGATCTCTGTTCCACCGACGACTGCTTCTTCTGCGCCACCGGTGTCACCAACGGCGACATGGTGGGCGGCGTATCCTTCCGCTCCCATGGCGCCTACACGCGCTCGCTCGTGATGCGTGGCACCTCGGGGACTATCCGGTTCGTCGAAGGATTCCACCGTCTGGAGAAGCTACAGGCACTCTCTAACGAGTATGCACGTGGCCTCCCCCAAATCGGTTCCCTCTAAAACCCCATCATTACTATTCGTCGAGGCGGGGGATGCGTCCTTAGCGGCGCCTCCCCCGTTTTTGTGCAGCTCGTTTGGCAGCATGGCGCGCCGCAATGCGTTGACGACGCTGCTCCTGACTCTGCACACGGCTGGACTGAATCTTCTCCTTGCGTGTTTTTTTACGAGCAGCAGCTGCAGCATCAACAGACGCACCACCGGACCGTGAGGACTGCGCCCGGCGCCCCCGCAACATCCCAATGAACTCCTGGATAAGCTCTTCTGGACACTCAGCAGGGCGATCTTTGAGCCACACGGCACACACTCGGGTTGCTGCATCCATCACCAACGGCCGCGCGGTGCCCTCGAAGGTGCCCGCCACTTTGGCGAGCGTTTCCGGGAGAATCGCAATGCCCGTCCCCGACTCCGCATAGCTGAGCGCCAGTTGCGGCTCCCCCACAGGGATGACCAGCTCACCCTTGCCGATACGATTGTCTGGTAAGTCCTCAAGGTCGGCAAGGGTTACCTCGGAGACCAGACCGATGTCGTGCTTCTTTCTCCCCAACACAACCCAGCGTTCCTGGTAGAGCTCCACCACATGCGTACGCTTCACCAGGTCAGCGGGAAAACTCAGATCGGCCGCCCCATAGGAAAGGAGCTGCAGGGGTGACGGTACCTCCGTCTCTTTGGTGGCCTCCGCAGTGCGGTCTACGGTTGTCCGGACGAGCACAATGGACCAGCGCCCTGTCCGTAAGCCCTCCCATTGCACGGCAGAATCAACAAACTCCCAGGACGTCCGCACATCGGGTCGATTTTCCTGCCAGCGACGTTGCCATTTGTCGGGCTGTACCCCCACAACACAGCCGATGCGCAGAAGCGCCGGGGAAGCCTCAGCTTCCGACGGCGCTTCTGTCGGTGTGGTGACGAGGGTGGGAAGAACCTCTGTAGAGGCCTCCCCCGCACCCGTCAGCTCCACATCAGTCAAGCATCTTCCAATCTTCCAGGCCGTCGTACAGCGGAACCTGTTCGCACAGTTTGGTAACGCGGGCGCGCAGAGCCTCTACATCGGCATCCTTGCCCTGAGCTAGAGCGGTGCCAATGATGTCAGCAACCTCTTCGAACTCCGCGTCATCGAAACCGCGGGTGGCAAGAGCCGGGGTGCCGATACGCAGGCCGGAGGTGACCATCGGCGGACGGGGATCGAACGGCACGGCATTACGGTTGACGGTAATACCTGCCTCGTGGAGCAAGTCTTCGGCGACCTGTCCGTCCATGTCGGAATTCCGCAGATCCACCAGCACCAGGTGAACATCGGTACCGCCGGTCAGTACGGTAACGCCATTCTTCTGAACATCGTCGGCGAGCAGACGCTCGGCGAGGATTTTAGCGCCGCGCAGAGTACGCTCCTGACGCTCCTTGAACTGCGCCGATGCCGCAATCTTGAGAGCAGCGGCCTTGGCAGCAACAGCGTGCATCAGCGGGCCACCCTGCTGGCCGGGGAACACGTTGGAGTTGATCCGCTTGGCGTACTCCTGCTTTGCGAGAATCATGCCGGATCGGGGGCCTGCCAGAGTCTTGTGCACAGTGGTTGAGACTACGTCAGCGTGCGGAACCGGGGACGGGTGCAGCCCCGCTGCGACCAGGCCGGCAAAGTGAGCCATATCCACCCACAGCTTGGCACCAACCTCGTCGGCGATGGAGCGGAAAGCAGCGAAATCCTCGTGGCGCGGGTAGGCGGACCAACCAGCCACGATAACTTGCGGCTGGCACTCAAGAGCCTTCTCCCGCACCTTGTCCATGTCGATCATCATGGTGTCCTCTTCAACACCATAGGCATGCACCTCATAGAGCTTGCCGGAGAAGTTGAGCTTCATACCGTGGGTAAGGTGGCCACCGTGTGCAAGGTTGAGACCCAGAAGTCGCTCACCCGGCTGCATGAGAGTGGAAAGCACTGCGGCGTTAGCTTGGGCACCAGAGTGGGGCTGCACATTGGCGAATTCGGCACCGAAGAGAGACTTGGCACGTTCCCGAGCCAGGTCCTCGACGATGTCGACGTTTTCACAACCACCGTAGTAGCGGCGACCGGGGTAGCCTTCGGCGTACTTGTTGGTGAGAACAGAGCCCTGCAGCTGCAGCACGGCGCGCGGGACAAAGTTCTCCGAGGCGATCATTTCCAAGGTGTCACGCTGGCGGGACAGTTCGCCTTTCACAGCCTCCAACAGCTCTGGGTCCAGTTCACCCAGAGAGAGGTAGCGCAGGTCCTTGCCCTCAAGATTCTGGTCACTCATTCGGTGGCTCACACTCCAAAAAGGTGGTTCAGGTGCAGTCTCATTCTTTGCACATCTCAGTTCTCTAGTTTAGTGCGTTGACCGGTCTATAGTTAATAGCGATGATTCAAGATCAGGTACCCAGTCCCTTCCATTGCTTCCCCCGAGAAGACTGGCGCAAACTCCGCAAGTCCTGGCCGATGGTTCTCACTGAAGATGAGCTCGAATCCATCCGCGGCTTAGGCGATCAAGTGGACCTGGAGGAGATTGCCAAGATCTATCTCCCCCTCTCGCGTCTGCTCTACTTCCAGATGCGAAATAAGAGCCTGCTGTACGACACGTCACAGGAGTTCTTTGACGGCATCTACGAGCAAAAGGAGTCTCCTTTTGTTATAGCTATTGCGGGCTCTGTCGCGGTTGGAAAGTCCACGACCGCACGCGTGCTTCAGATCCTCCTTTCTCGGTGGGAAACACATCCTCGCGTGGATCTGGTGACGACGGACGGGTTCCTCTACCCAACAGCCGTGTTGGAAGAACGCGGCATTATGGAGCGCAAAGGCTTCCCTGAATCCTACGATCGCCGTGCGCTGTTGGATTTCCTCTCTGCGGTGAAGAATGGTGAAGAAGTTGCCTACGCACCGGTATACGACCACGGCATTTACGACATCATTCCGGGCAAATTGCAGGAAGTGCGCCAACCAGACATCCTCATCATTGAAGGGCTCAACGTACTGCAGACTGGCCCAACCATGATGGTGTCCGATTTCTTTGACTTTTCGATTTATGTGGATGCTGCCACCGAAGACATCGAAAAGTGGTTCCTCAACCGAATTTTCATGTTGCGAGACACCGCCTTCCAGGATCCTACCAGCTACTACAACCAGTTCATCCACATGTCGGATGAGGAGCTCTACGCTTTCGCCCACGAGGTTTGGCAAAGCACAAACCAGAAGAATCTCGAAGAGAATATCCTTCCGACCAAACTACGTGCCGACCTCATTCTTCGTAAGGATGTCAACCACAAGATCCAGCATGTCATGCTGCGGAAAATCTGAACCTGCGGACGCCTGTGTGAATGCACAGGTACTCTCCCCCCCCCCAGATAGCACCTGTGCACAGACCACAGTTGTATCCGCTGGAGAACGGTAGTATCAGACTCGCCTGGTTGCGTCGGCGTTATCTTCCATAGCGGCGGTGACGAGACGCAAAGTCTCGCAATGCCCGCAAAAAGTCGACGCGACGAAACTCTGGCCAATAGGCGTCGGTGAACCAGATTTCCGAGTAAGCCGTCTGCCAGAGCAGGAAGCCTGAAAGCCGCTGCTCCCCTGATGTGCGGATAACAAGATCGGGGTCTGGTTGCCCTGAGGTGTAGAGGTGCCCACCGATAGCGTCCACCGTCACCGATTGAACCAACTCCTCAGCTGACATGCCGCGGGCGATCTCATCTGTAAGCAGCTCCTGCACCGCATCGCAGATTTCTTGTCGTCCCCCGTAGCCGACTGCCACGTTGACAGTAATACCTGTGCGATGTGCGGTATTCGTCTCAGCTCGGCGCAATGCCGCTGCGATGGAGTCGGGAAGCAGGTCGATATGACCCATCAGGTGGATGCGCCAATCGTGGCCCGGCGCGGCAATCTCCTCGACAACATCACGAATGATGGCAAGAAGCTCATTGAGTTCATCAGCTGCTCTCCCCAGATTCTCTGCGGAGAGCAGGTAGAGGGTGACGCAGTAGATGCCGTCGATCTCGCTGCACCATTCCAACATCTCTACGATTTTGAGAGCACCCGCGCGGTGCCCGCTGGCTACATCAGTAAATCCAGCTTCTCGCGCCCAGCGACGATTGCCGTCGCACATCACCGCGATGTGGGCGGGTTTCGGCAGAGGCGCAATCGTGCAGAGCAAACGCTGCTCATACAAGGGGTACAGTACCGCCCGTGCCGTATTAGCAAGGGGGTGCCGTAACCAACGCCGAAGGGCTTTGGTTCTCACCTTTCCAGGTTAACCAACTTCCGGCCAGCCGTCGCCCCCTGCAGAGCAGAAACTCTGAGTTCGGTTAGTGAGAAAGAGCACCCGGTTCTAACGGCTCTGCCAAAGCGGTCGCATCTACCTCTGAATTGTTGGGCAGTTGACCAAAAAGTCCTTCTTCGGGGAGGGTGACGGAAACACGGGTACCTGCCAATTCAAAATGTTCCCACGGCCAGGCAGCCCGTTGAATATCGAGCGGTGCAAAGAAAAACACGCTGGCGGGATCAATCTGGGTGGCGTGTGCCTGGAGGGCCTTTTCGCGGTGCCCAAAATAGTCTCCACACTCAACTCGGGTAGTCACCCGGTCGAATCCTTTGCCCTTATCCTTGCCCCAGCCTTCGAGCAATGCTGCGTAGGGGCTGGGGAGACCACGACGCTCATACTCCTCATGGATGGCGATGAAACGTTCCCGGGTGAGATTGCGATCGTAGTAGATCTTGAAGGGGGCCCAGGCTTCCCCGGATTCGGGGAATGCCGCAGGGTTTGCAGCCTCTCGCCAGGCGATCATGGACACTAGATGGGTCTGAATGTGGTCGGGGTGCGGGTATCCGCCATTTTCGTCATAGGTGATGATGACGTGGGGACGGAATTCGCGTATGAGCCGCACCAGCGGTTCGGCTGCCTCGTAAGGGTCAAGCGTGGCGAAGGATCCTTCGGGGAGCTCGGGCAAGGGATCTCCTTCAGGGAGACCGGAGTCCACGAATCCCAGCCAGCGGTGCCGGACACCCAGTACGGCGGCGGAGGTCGCCATCTCTGCGATACGCACTTCATGAAGATTCTCGAAAATCGCAGGATCTTTAATGGTTGGGTTGAGTACATCTCCTCGTTCGCCACCGGTGAGGGTAGCGACCATCACGTCATGCCCTTCATCGGCATAACGAGCAAGGGTAGCTGCCCCTTTAGACGCTTCATCGTCAGGGTGCGCGTGCACGGCGAGAAGCCGATACTTTGCCATTGGGTCCTCCTTCACTGTCAACAAGTCCACACTAAATCTTGGGCGGAAGAAATGCCCATTTTGCATCTACCAGAGAAAAACTGCTGCTTGCGTGGTAGACTCAGACTAATGCGCGGCCTCTCTTAGGGCCGTGCTTGCGTATTTATTGGAGATGGAGGACCGACTATGACGGAACCCCAAGCAACCTGGCTGACGCAGAAGGCCTATGACCGTCTGCAGAATGAGCTTGATGCTTTGATTGAGAATCGTCCTATTCTCGCTGCCGAGATCAATGAGCGGCGCGAAGAAGGCGACCTGAAGGAAAACGGGGGCTACCATGCTGCCCGCGAACAACAGGGCCAAGAAGAGGCGCGTATTCGTCAGCTCCAAGAACTCCTCGCTAACGTCACCATTGGTGAAGCCCCGGCCGAATCGGGCGTGGCTAGCCTCGGCTCCGTCGTCAAGGTGTACTACGACGGCGATGAGGACGACGACGAGACCTTCCTGATCGCTACTCGCGAAGAGGGCGGTCGAGATCCCAATCTAGAGACCTACTCCCCTGAGTCCCCTCTCGGCAAGGCACTGCTGGGCGCCAAAGTTGGCGAGACCCGCAGCTACGACCTGCCCAACGGGAAGACTGCAGAAGTCACTCTGGTCTCCGCCGAGCCCTACCACGAGGACTAGTTCGAGCTTTCTGTACCACAGAAGAGTCTCGTAAAGAGACTGAAGAATACTCAATAATCCGCGACAGCGGGGAAGGCCATATGACGGCTTTCCCCGCTTTCGCGTTAGTATTGACCTCATGGCAAACCGACCACAGTCAGCGCGACTGCGCCGCGTACCCGGTATCGACGGGCTGCGCGGTCTTGCTGTGATAGCTGTGGTCCTTTACCACTTCTTTAAACCTACCTTTCACGGGGGTTTTCTGGGCGTCGATGTGTTCTTCGTCCTGTCCGGTTTCCTCATCACGTCACTGCTCATTCGTGAACGCGCCAGCACTGGACGCATCTCGCTGAAGTACTTCTGGACGCGACGAATCCGCCGTATTTTGCCGGCTGCTTTCACTGTGATGGCGACAGTAGCCGCCATCACCCTGGTCATTGCTGGCGACTCACAGGTGGGTATGGGCTGGCAGATGCTGAGCATCCTGACCTTCTCCAACAACTGGGTACAGATCGCGCAGTCCCACAGCTATTTCGCCGACACTGTTCCGCAGGTATTTTCCCACTACTGGTCATTGGCGGTAGAAGAGCAGTTCTATGTCATTTGGCCGCTGCTGTTTGTGCTGCTGTGTGCCTTGGGCTTGCGCCGGAAGCATTGGTTGGTGGTGACTGGTCTCCTCGGAATCACGTCAGCTGTCCTCATGGGTGTGCTCTACCAGCCTGGAGTCGACCCCACCCGGGTGTACTACGGCACGGATACGCATGCCTTTGGCCTTCTTTTGGGCGCATTTATGGCCTTCTGGATGTCGTCTCGGAATGCCTCACTGTTGGCGGATTCTTGGCCGAAGTATCAGACCTTTGCACGTTTCCCCAAAGTGGTGGGTTTTAACTCGATCGTGGCGCTTATCGGGCTTTGCGCTCTCTTTGTTGTGCTTCCCGATACAGGTGCCTGGACCTATCGTGGGGGCATCGCGCTGGCCTCTGTGCTGAGTGGCATTGTCTTGTATGCTATCGTCCAGGAGATTGGACCGGTCAGCTGGATCTTCAACAGTCGCATCCTGCGGTGGCTGGGAGAGCGGTCATTCAGTCTTTACCTCTGGCATTGGCCGCTGATCGTCATTATTTCGGAGCCTTTCCGAGCACACGGGCAAAAGCATTCCCTTATCGCCGGGTTCATCGCACTCGTGATCACTGTGCTGCTTTCGGCATTCTGGTACCGCTACATCGAGACGCCGTTCCGGCGGCACGGAGTGGGCGCTACCTTCCGCGCGTTCTTCTACCCCATACTCCACCCCCGTAAAGCGAGCCGGAAGATCCCCCAGCATCTCGCTGCACTTGTGGTCATTGTGGGCATTACGGCGATGGCTGTGGTGTCCGGGGTAACGGCACCGAAAGAGTCGGAGATTCAACGCGATCTGGAGGCGATGCGGGCTGCGGGTATTGAATCACGCCCGGGCCTGGCTCGTCTGTGGGAGCCACAGTTAGAGAAAGAAAAGCGCACCGCTCCTACCGGTGATGACATTACTGCGTTGGGAGATTCGGTCATGCTGGCAAGTCTGCCGAGTCTACAACAGGCATTCCCGGGGATCTACGTGAATGCCGATGTGTCTCGCGCCTGGGCCTGGGCTCCTGACCATATTGCACAGATGAAACGCGATGGCACGCTGGACCGCTTTGTCGTGCTCGGGTTGGGAACGAACGGTAACGCAGCCCCGGGTGAGATCGACGGTGTTATTCAGGAAATTGGTCCGAATCACGTCATCATTCTCGTCAGTCCCTATGGGGATCGGCCATGGATGGAAAAGTCACGCGAGCAGATCTATGCTGCGGTGAAAAAGTACGACAACGTTTATCTGGCCCGCTGGTTCCAGGCTGTCGCGAAGGACCCCACTGTGGTGCGGGCTGATGGCATCCACCCCGGCGAAGAGGGCGGTCGTCTCTACGCACAGGCCATCCAGGATGCACTACAGCGCTGGGTTGGCTACGGCTCACGAATGTAAAGACGCAAGACTGCTTCATAACACGAGGTTGGGGGCGGAACTCAACTGAGTCCCGCCCCCAACGTCGTAGTTTGTGGACGATTTCCTAGTTAGTGCAAGGGAGAGGCCTGCGGGTTTGGTACTCCCGACGACGTCTCGGCCCCGCGGTGCGCTTCTCCGCAGTTCTAATCGCGGAAGTAGGACAAAAGGCGCAGAATCTCGGTGTAGAGCCACACCAGCGTCACGGCCAGGCCAAGCGCCAGACCCCAGGCGTAGCCGGCAGGGACACCAGCGCGAACAGCATGATCCACCGAGTCGAAGTCACTCAGGAAGGATAGTGCTGCCAGCACAATGCAGATGAGGGAGAAGACGATCGCGATGGGTCCACCACTGTAGATGCTAAAGAAGTCAGGACGACCTGCGATGAGGCTTGCCAGTAGATTGACGACGACCACGGCAAGAATACCGAAGATGCAGCCAATGAGGATACGGGTGAACTTGGGGGTTACTCGAATAGCACCAGTACGGTAGACCACCAACATGCCGATAAAGACGCCGATGGTACCTGCTAACGCACCGAAGATGATTCCCATAGCGGGCGAACCGGCGACATTAACGCCTGCCACAATCTGGGAAAAGGCGCCCACCCACAGACCTTCGAAAATGGCGTAGGAGATGGTAATCGGAGCCGACTGCATCTTCTTACCGAAGGTTGCGATGAGGACGACAATGAGGGACGCGATTGCGCCGACGAGGAGCAGCCCCAGTCCGGCGGTTGGATTGCGCAGAGCCACGATAAAGCTGATTATCGCGGACGCGATAATGACACCCAAGGTGATGCCTGTCTTCGTGACGACATCGTCGATCGTGATCGCGCGCGAATTAGTCTGCAATGGCACCTGGCCAGGCGCCTGTACGTACTGCTGGAATTCCTGTTGGCCATAGTAGCTAGCGCCCTGGGCAAAACCTGCCTGGGCCTGTCCGAATTGTGCGTAAGGATTTTGTCCCTGCTGTTCGTACTGTTGTTGTCCGTATTGCTGCTGGTAACCTCCCGCCGCGGTGTTGCCTTGGCGGTTGAGCGCACCCAGTACGGGGTTGCTACTACGGAAAGCCATCGTGTGGAGTCCTTTCTTGGCGTCCATATACTCGTTATTTACTATAACGTGCAAGGCCCTCAAAACAGTTCCCACAAGTCTAAAGATGCAGATCAGACACACTCTTTGAACAGACTAAAATGAGTGCCCCCAGTGGGATTCGAACCCACACTGTGCCGGTTTTAAGCCGGCTGCCTCTGCCGATTGGGCTATGGGGGCAGGCGGGAGCAACCACTAACGGTCCACTCCCCCGCAGTCAGGCGTTACGGTGGAGGAGATCGTGTACAAGGCCGTCCAGGATGTCGTGTTCGCTCACTACAACCTCGGTCACCCCACACTCGTCGTGCAGCCGTGACGCCAGTTCCTGAACCACAATAGCACCACCACCGATGACATCAGCACGGCCGGGGTGCATTGGGCCCAGTTCCATCCGCTGCTCAGGGGTCATAGCGATGAGCTCATCAGTCACCTGCTGCAGCTGCTCAAGTGAAATACGGGAGTGGTGAATCTTCTCTGCGTCGTATTTCTCCAGTCCCAAGGCCAATGCGGCAATGGTGGTAAAGGTGCCAGCCAGGCCCACCCAGGTACGAACTGTCTCAATCGCCAAATTATGGAACGCAATGTCGAGTTGTTCTCGCACGAAACTGCGTGCTGCTGCGATTTCATCCGCGATGGGCGGCTGGGTGTGCAGGTAACGTTCAGTAATGCGCACACACCCAATATTGAGAGAGATAGCACCATTAACTCGGGATACCGCACCGTCGGCGGCATTCTGCTCTCCAAGAGCAAACTCTGTGGAGCCGCCACCGAGGTCAATAACAAGGAAGGGAGCATCGGCACCATGGAGATCAGCCACCGATCCCCCGAAGGATAGGCGAGCCTCTTCCTGGCCGGTAATAACCTCTGCTTGTGCACCGGGGACGGCACGACCCAATTCCTGCCGCGCCATGGCGAAAAAGTCGTCCTGGTTGCCGGCATCACGAGTTGCTGAGGTGGTCACCATACGAACACGCTTCACACCATGCTCGACCATGGCATCGACGTACTCGGACAATACGTGCCGTGTTCGCTCAATGGCCGCCGGGGTGAAGTTTCCGGTGTTGTCGACGCCTTCACCCAAACGCACAATTTCCATCCGCCTCGTGATTTCATGAATGGTGTTCTCCTCGTCACGCTTGACGATGAGGAGACGAATAGCGTTCGTACCACAGTCAACAGCAGCTACAACGGACATTACAAGTTCCTTTCTACAGGCGTCACACCCAGATCGGCGAGGGTCGGCCAGGACGCCGGAATAGCTGTCCCCCGTAGGCCACCGTGATCCGCAGCACGGGCTACAGCTTCGTCGCCGAGGAGTACCACGCCGGGGCCTTCAGAGAGCGCATACGCCATCAATACGTGCAGGCATTTGACTCGGTCTGGCATGCCGCCACCGGAGAATTCTGTGCCTAGGTCTTCCATGCTATTGCGCTTCTGCAAGTAGTGTTGATGCGCGGCTTGATAATTCGCTTGCAGTTCCGGGCTCGCATGTAACCGTTCCGTCATTTCCTTCATGACGTGAGTCGCTTCCATGCGGGACGCTTCCGCCACTAGGCGAGGTTCTGTGAGGTAGTAGAGGGTGGGGAAAGGGGTTCCGTCGGACAGTCGAGGAGCAGTCATTACCACGCCCGGTTCGCCATCCGGGGTGTAATAAGAAATGGTGACGACGCCGCGCGGAGTACGGCCTAACTGTTCAGCTACGCGTTGCAACTCCGCCTCATTAGGCTCTTCGGGAAGGTTGGTCACGGTCTGCCTTACTGTGTGGTCTTTATATTAGGGTCGGGAACGGAAATGCTGCGCCACAGGTCACGGTACCAAGGTCCACCACCATTAAGGCTGAGGTTCGGCACATCGTCGACATGTTGTTGGACATTCTCATCCTGCTCTTTGCCTGGCAGGATTACCCGGAAGCCGGTCTCTCCGCGGGGAATGAGAAGAAGCCGTTGACGCGCTTGCTCCTCAATCATCTTTGGATCGTTTTGTACCGCAAGCTGTTCTTCTTTACGTTTGATTTCTTCGACGAGCTGTGCGTTCTCAGCTTGTAGCGCCTCTTTTTCGGTGCGCTGTTGGTAGTACGTGCGCAGCGGCGTCGCTAGGGAGATTGCAAGCACGATCGCCACAACGATGACGACGATACTGCGTGCTGGATTCAGACGAGAATTGCGCCATTTCTGTAGATAGGCATCGTACCGAGCATTGCTACCGGTCGTTGGGCGGTGACGGCGAGAGCCACCAGTGGGGCTGGAGTGGGATTCACGCGCCACGGGTCCTCCCTTCGTTTGAGCGTCTCTCTACATAGTACGCGGGCATCACCTACGAGTAGGTGATGCCCGCGTCTCTTGTCTTCTGTGCTTCACTAGCGCCTAGCGAAACACATCGCTCCCGAGGAGATTAGGCCTGGAAACGGGGGAAGGCAGCAGCGCCCGCGTACTTGGCGGAGGCACCAAGGCGCTCTTCGATACGGAGGAGCTGGTTGTACTTGGCAACGCGCTCGGAGCGAGCCGGCGCACCAGTCTTGATCTGACCGCAGGACAGTGCAACGGCAAGGTCAGCGATGGTGGTGTCCTCGGTCTCACCGGAGCGGTGGGACATCATGCAGGCGTACTTGGCGTGGTGGGCCATCTGCACGGCGTCAATGGTCTCGGTGAGGGAGCCGATCTGGTTGACCTTCACCAGGAGGGCGTTGGCAACGTTCTTCTCGATACCCTGAGCCAGGCGAGCCGGGTTGGTGACGAAGAGGTCGTCGCCCACGAACTGCACCTTATCACCGAGTTCGGCGGTGAGCTCGGCCCAATTGTCCCAGTCATTCTCATCCAGCGGATCCTCGATGGAGACGATCGGGTAGTTAGCGAGGAGGTCGGCGTACACCTTGGTCATCTCAGCAGCGGTGTGCACGCCACCCTCGAAGTGGTAGCCGTCGTCTTCGCAGAACTCGGAGGAGGCAACGTCCATGGCGAGGGCAATGTCCTTACCCACGGCGAAGCCGGCCTTCTCGATGGCGGAGACAATGAGGTCAAGAGCAGCCTTGGTGGAGGCGCAGTCAGGAGCGAAGCCGCCCTCGTCGCCGAGACCGGTGGAAAGACCCTGAGCCTTAATGGTGGACTTGAGGGCGTGGTAGACCTCGGCACCCCACTGGAGGGATTCCTTGAAGGTGGCGGCACCGATCGGGGCAATCATGAATTCCTGAACGTCAACACCGGTGTCGGCGTGGGCGCCACCGTTGAGGATGTTCATCATCGGGACGGGCAGTAGGTTAGCGGTAGGGCCACCGATGTACTGGAAGAGTTCCAGCTCAGCAGACTGGGCAGCAGCCTTGGCAACAGCCAGGGACACACCGAGGATGGCGTTGGCGCCAACACGGCCCTTGTTGGGGGTGCCGTCGAGTTCGATCATGGCGGCGTCAACAGCACGCTGATCGGAGGCATCCAGGGAGAGGACAGCCGGAGCCAGCTCAGAGTTCACAGCGTCGCAAGCCTTCTGAACGCCAGCGCCGTTGTAGCGCTCGCCACCGTCGCGCAGCTCTACTGCTTCGTGCTCACCGGTAGAAGCACCGGAAGGAACACCGGCGCGGCCGAAGGCACCGTCATCAAGAACGACTTCAGCTTCAACGGTGGGGTTACCACGGGAGTCGAGAATCTCGCGAGCAATTACTTCAATAATAGCCGCCATTACGGAGGCCCTCCTTTGGTTATGTCTTGGTCAACCCGCTGGACTTCTGTGAATGTTCTTCTGCGTTGTGCGGGTGTCACTGCTCATTCTCTCATGAACGGGCAAACAATACGCTACCCGGAAAGTGAATGATGAGGGAAAACCAGCCTCTTCTGTGATCTATATCACTCTACGTTTGAACTGCTGCCACATTCGCTTCGGCACCGATACTCGCCCACAGCTAAAACTGCTTCGCCAGATAATTCCAACGCGGCTGCCGCCCCTCCCCATAGGCGTAGGCAGCCCGATACACCGCCTTCACATACTTCATCGACCTGTTATAGCTCAGAATAGCCTGCTGCCACTCTCGCGGGACCGCCAAATCCCTCCTGTTAAAGCACAAATAACGCCCCGCGGCAACCGCTGCATCATCAATATTGTCCGGACTCACCCGTCCGTCACCATTCGCGTCCACCCCAAAAAGTCGCCACGTCTCCGGAATGAACTGGAACGGCCCCATCGCCACATCATAATGACTGTTCCCATCCCACACACCCCGATCAGTGTCCTGGATGCGCTGAGTGTTATTCGTACCATCCAACTGCACTCCACGAATCTTCTGCGAGGTCGTCCCGTCAGAAAAAACCTCCGCACCCCCATACGTCCCATGCTGACTCTCAATAAAAGCGATGCCTGCCAGGGTCGTCCACCGCAAATGGCACGCCGGCATTGTCTGCTTCAACGTCTGCTCGGCATTTCCATACGCACGCAAGGCACGTGCCGGGAAACCCAGCTGCGGAGCCCAACGCTGCGACCATGCCATCAGCTGATCCGATGTCTGTCCAGGGACATCAATCGCCACTGCTGGCGCGGGGGCGAACTCACCCGGCGTCTGCTCATCCATGTACTTCGTGGTGTCCCAATCCTGGAACACCCAAGCAGCCACCCCCACTCCCACCGCACAGACAAGAACGAGCAAGGCCGCAACAAGCCGACGCACAATTTTCACGTAACAAGCCTCTGCAAAAGTAGGGAATCAAACGAACACGCGGCACCGACCAACCGCGGGATGACAGCAGTTGACGAGATACAGCGCCTACAGGGTAACCAATGAAAACAAACGTGCCTACTTGCCTCGCACTCGAGTGAGGAAGTCGAGCGAAACCTTTCTCAGTTTTTCCTCCGCCGACCCCTTACCGTCTGCGGCAGCATCCGCAATTCGGCGAAGAATGGGCGGGATGTCAGAGTCTGCCACCCCGGCGCGACGCGCTCTGTGGACCACCTGCGCGGCAAGGGAGAGAGCCGGCTGCGAGCGGACAATACCGTCCAACGGAGAACGATTTTCGCGACGTTTCGACGCCTGCCAGAACTCATCTTGCTCAGCTGCCGTAGCAGGAAACCGACCGCCATTAAAGGCGTATGGCATCCTCCTTTTTAGCTTGTCCAGCAATGAATCCGCCACATCATCGTAGGTAAAGTGCGCCTCCCCCGATGCGCTCTCCCCTACCGCGGCATGGAACAGCACCTCCAAGAACACGTCACCTAGCTCCGAGACAATCTCGGTAGTCCCCGCAGATGCATCACGAATAGCATCTACCAGCTCATAGGTCTCCTCCAGCAGATACGGCACCAAACTCTCGTGTGTCTGCTCACTCTCCCAGGGCCCCTGCTGGCGCACCTCCGTCATCACCTGAGCCGCTTCCACCATGCTCATTCCGGCCGGCAGCTCAATCCGCCGCCAATCCCACTCGTCGACGTCTCCATCACACTGCGGATAAGAGGCGTCCCAGTCCGCCTGCCCCAGGGAAGTAAGAATGTAGCGGGTATCAGCGGGAACATGCGGAGCCATCTCTGGCGTCCACTCCGCATCAGTCCGGCGCAATGCACCCCACGACGGCAGGGTTGGATAATGCTCCGCAATCTCGGGCGTCACCACACACCCACTGGATGTTTGCAGAGCAGGAACCAACTCTGCCGTCAACAAGGTGGGAAAACGACTATCGAGCTGCCAGACAGTAACAATCTCAGCCATGGGAGCGCCCCTTTCGACGCGGGGTAGAGGAAGACGTAGCCAGAGAAGCGGGCTCCTGCGCCGGAGTGTCCGCAGGAGATTCCTCCGGACGCGGAGGGTCGAGGGAGATCCGCGGAAGCCCCTTCACACCGGTAATAAGATCTGCTACCCACTGTAGAAGGTCATCGTCTCGAATTCTCTCCGCCGCCAAATTTTTTCCACCCACCTGCGGCAACGGTACCGCAATCTGCTGCACTGCTGCCCGATAACGAGCCTGCGGGTAGAGCCGACGCAACCGCACCTGCTGGGAGTCGGGCAGCGGGAAGGGAGAGATACGAAGCGTTGTCCCAGTGAGCCCGATATCTGCGATGCCGTGCTGTTGTGCCAGCTGACGGAGCAACGCCACCGAGAATAGCCGGCGCGTTACTTCCGGAATCTCGCCATAGCGATCCTCCAGTTCCGACGTCACCGCCGCCAAACGACTTCGATCCCCAGCCTGCGCAATCTTCCGATACGCCTCCAGACGGAGCCGCTCCCCCTCGATGTAGCTGGCGGGAATATGAGCATCCACGGGCAGCTCCACTCGTACCTCGCGCGTCACGGGCTGCTCCAGTGGCTTTCCGTCGGCAACCGACCGGAAGGCCTCCACTGCTTCCCCTACCAGACGCACATAGAGGTCGAAACCCACGCCGGCGATATGACCAGATTGTTCGGCGCCAAGCACATTGCCAGCGCCACGCAACTCCAAGTCCTTCATCGCCACCGCCATGCCGGCGCCCAGTTCATTATTCTGGGCAATGGTCTTAAGCCGATCGTAGGCGACAGTAGTGAGCGGCTTACCTGCCGGGTACAGGAAATAAGCGTAGCCGCGTTCGCGGGACCGCCCCACTCGACCGCGCAACTGGTGCATCTGAGAAAGCCCTAAACGATCCGCATGGTCAACGATCAAGGTATTGGCGTTAGAAATATCCAGGCCCGTCTCCACAATCGTGGTGCACACTAGCACATCCCACTCATGGTTCCAGAAACCATCAACCGTCTGCTCCAACAGCTGCTCGGACATCTGTCCATGCGCCACCGCAATGCGCGCTTCCGGCACCAGCTCACCCAACTGGGTAGCCACTGCATCAATGTCGGAGACCTTGTTATGGACGAAAAACACCTGTCCATCGCGCAGCAGCTCGCGGCGAATAGCCGCCGCCACCTGCTTGGGATCATAGGCTCCCACGTAGGTGAGAATAGGCTGCCGGTCTTCCGGCGGGGTGAGGATGGTGGACATCTCCCGAATACCCGCCAGGCTCATCTCCAAGGTGCGCGGAATAGGCGTGGCAGAAAGCGTCAACACATCCACGTGCGTCCGCAGAGCTTTGATGTGTTCCTTGTGCTCCACCCCGAATCGCTGTTCTTCGTCGACAATGACAAGACCCAAGTCCTTCCACTGCACACCCGCCTGCAGCAGCCGATGGGTGCCAATCACAATGTCGACGGTACCGTCGCGAAGACCTGTGAGGATCTCCCGAGACTCCGCAGGGGAGGTAAACCGAGAAAGCCCCTTTACAGTGACCGGGAACCCCGCCATACGCTCGCTAAACGTCTCCAGATGTTGTTGTGCCAGCAAGGTGGTTGGTACTAAGACCACCACCTGCTTACCATCTTGGACGGCCTTAAAAGCCGCCCGCATCGCCACTTCGGTCTTACCGTAGCCCACATCACCTACGACCACCCGGTCCATGGGGACGGGCTTTTCCATATCACCCTTCACCTCATCGATGGCACGCAGCTGATCTTCCGTCTCCACATAGGGGAAGGCATCTTCCATCTCCTGCTGCCAGGGTGTGTCGGGGGCAAAAGAATGGCCAGGCGCCGCCTGCCGCGCCGCATACAGTTGCACCAGCTCACCGGCAATCTCCCGGACTGCCTTGCGAGCTTTACGTTTGGTGTTTTTCCAGTCAGAGCCGCCCATCTTGCTGAGAGCCGGCTGCTCCCCGCCCACATAGCGGCTCAGCTGGTCCAGCTGTTCCATAGGGACGTAGAGGCGATCCCCACTCTGGCCCCGTTTCGAGGCAGCATATTCAATCACCAGATATTCACGCCGGCTAGTGCCCTCCCCCGTTTTGATGGTCCTCTCCGTCATCTCTACAAAACGGCCAATCCCATGCTGGTCGTGCACTACCAGGTCGCCAGCATTAAGTGCCAACGGGTCTACGGCATTCCGACGCTTCGCCACACGGGAGCGGCGGTTGCTCACTGTCCCCACTCGCGAGCCCGTGAGATCAGGTTCGGACAGGATGAGGAGTTCTGGAAGTGCAATGCCGTTGCGGCACTGTCCTGCTAAGAAGTTGATAGCACCTACTTGCGGGGATGCGCCCAGCGCAAGCTGATGCATCACCACGTTGCGGTCACGGAACTGCTGGTGCAAGCGCCGGTAAGTGGTAGCAGGACCAATAACGAACACTGGTGTGCCGTCTTTCCCCAAACGCTGCCGCAGCCTCTCAATCAGTTCCTCAATGGCCGCTTGGTCACCGCGCGGCGCCGGCGACGCTGTCCAGGGAATCTCCCGGGTGGAGGTATCTGCATCCGCGTCGACGTTCAATATGCCGGGCGGGTTGAGAACCCACCAGCGACCGTCCTTCTCTAGTGTCTCCCGCTGGACGTCCCGGAGGGTGCGATAAGCGCCTTGCCCTAGGTGAAGAAGGTCGATGGGCGCTTGGCCACCCTCAGCTGTGCTTTCCCAAGAAGCTGCGAGAAATTCTGCACACGTACGGGTAAGGTCCGCAGTACGTGTCCGGATCTTCTCCTGGTCACACACCACCGTGATGGCTTGTGCGGGAAGGAAACTGGGCAACAGGCAAAGTTCTTCGGACGCGAGCGCCGGGATAAAGGCTTCGCGCCCCGCCACCGGCACCCCTTGGGCGAGTTTGTCAAGCATGTCGGCGATGGCCGCATAGCCGACAAGATCCTGGTAGAGTTCAGCAGCCCGATGCTCAACCTGCGCGGTCATGAGGAGTTCCGAGCAGGGGTACATGGCAACCCAGGTGAGATCAGCGTCCGGAATGGTGCGCTGGTCTGCCACTGAGAAGGTGCGAATGTCGGAGATTTCATCTCCCCAGAATTCGATGCGCACGGGATGCTCTGCGGTGGCGGGGAAAATGTCAATGATTCCACCGCGGACCGCAAAGTCACCACGGCGAGACACCAAATCCACACGCTCGTAAGCGAGCTCAGTCAGCAGTGACGGCACGTCAGAAAACTCGATTTCTTGGTCGACGCGCAGGATCAATGGCTCTGTCTCGGCCAGGGAAGCTTGTGTGGGTTGGATCAGCGAGCGGGTGGCGGTAACCACCACACGAAGTGGCGCTACCGGACTGTGTGGATCGGGATGCGCCGCCAAGTGGAGCCGATGCAGCACTTCCAGCCTCCGGCCCACCGTATCAATGGAGGGCGAAAGACGTTCATGCGGCAGAGTTTCCCAACTGGGGAAGAATGCGACATCGTCACCCAGGTAGGTGGAGAGTTCCGCCGTCAGCTCTTCCCCCTCGTGGCCGGTGGCAGTCACCACGAGAAGGGGTGTGCGGGTAGCGAGCGCTGCGAGCAGAAGCGGCCGAGCCGCATCACTGCTGTTGATGGTGAGAGAGCGTGCTGTACCCGACGCATCCGCGAGTAGCTCCTGTATGGCAGGGTTCGGGAGAGCCAGGGAGAGCGGAGCCTGGCCGGGCGGGATGTCGCGATGTGTACCGTGTGAGGCGGGAACAGAAGGGTTGGTCACGCTTCTAGCGTAAACTAGAAGCATGCGTGGCATCATTCTGGCGGGCGGCACGGGGTCGCGTCTTTTTCCGATGACGACGGCAGTCAGCAAGCAGCTACTCCCCGTCTACGACAAGCCCATGATCTACTATCCGCTCTCCACTCTTATGCTGGCGGGCATAGAGGACATCCTCATCATCACCACCCCGGTAGATCGGCCACAATTCGAGCGCTTGTTGGGTGACGGTAGCCACCTGGGTGTGCGACTCCATTACCTGTCGCAGGATGCTCCTGAAGGGCTCGCGCAGGCCTTTGTGCTTGGTGCAGATTTCATTGGGGAGGAACGAGTTGCACTGATCCTGGGCGACAATATTTTCTACGGTCCGCGTCTTGGCACTCAGCTGCGGCGTTTCTCTCACGTCGAGGGCGGGGCGATCTTTGCGTACCAAGTGCGTGAGCCGCAAGCCTATGGCGTGGTGGAGTTTGATGCCACCGGCACCGCCTTATCAATCGAGGAGAAACCTGCGCATCCGCGCTCTCCCTTCGCGATCCCCGGCCTCTACTTCTATGACAACTCGGTGATTGACGTCGCGCGGAATCTGGAGAAGTCCCCCCGCGGCGAGTATGAAATCACCGATGTCAACCGCCACTATCTGGATGCGGGGAAACTGCACGTCGAGGTACTTCCCCGCGGAACCTGTTGGATGGACACGGGCACTGTGGATGACCTGATGAGTGCAGGCGACTATGTGCGTGCGGTCGAGCAACGCCAGGGGCAGAAGATTGGAGCCCCCGAAGAAGTGGCGTGGCGTCTGGGGCTGATTGATGACCCCCAATTACGGTCCTTAGCAGCCCGACACACCTCATCTGGCTATGGCGATTACCTGTTAGCCCTGCTCGATGGGTTACACTAAGAAAGCTTCGGAGGCATGCCTCTAAAGTTTGTCGCATAACGGTACAGACAATCTCCCGTGGTGTAATAGGCAACACTACTGGTTTTGGTCCAGTCATTCTAGGTTCGAGTCCTGGCGGGAGAGCCACTTTTCCTCCGTCTGGTACCTGCCCTCCGGGTACCGCGACTGTCACCGTAGCTATGCCCCACCTGCAGAATGACAGGTGGGGCACTGTTTATTGGGGGTGAGGGGAACGCGGGCGTTAAATGTAGATCGCCGGATCAATGTATTCAGCGGGATCCACCAAGAGCTCCGTCTGGTCGGCACCACGCTGGCGCACCTCTGCGGGGATGCCAATCAGGATCGAATTTGGCGGAGCATCATGGACGACTACTGCATTAGCACCGATAGCACAGTCATCTCCGATAACGACCGGACCAAGTACTTTGGCGCCACAGCCCACCTGGACACGATTCCCCACAGTGGGGTGGCGCTTGCCGGTAACGAGGGAACGCCCGCCGAGAGTAACACCGTGGTAGAGCATGACATCGTCTCCTACCTCAGCTGTCTCACCAATGACAACGCCCATGCCATGGTCAATGAAGAAACGACGTCCAATAGTAGCGCCGGGATGAATCTCGATACCGGTGAGGGAACGGACGATCTGGGAGCCCAGCCGGGCAAAAGGCCGGAGAGGTTGAATCTGCCACATGGCGTGAAACACACGGTACGCCCAGATAGCATGAAGGCCGGAATACACCAGGGCGTTTTCAAGATCCCCGCGGGAGGCGGGGTCATGCGCACGCGCATTCTGCAGATCTTCGCGGATGAGCGCGAGAATATTCACGTGAAGCTCCCCTTATAAACATCAGAGAAGTTCCGCAAGAATGCGCGGAACTTCTCTGATCCTATCGTTTTCAGCGAGTGGAAAGAAAGGAAACGACTAGTCGCGAATATCGTCGAAGAGGATGGTAGAAACGTAGCGCTCGCCAAAGTCCGGAATGATGACGACGATGTTCTTGCCCTCATTCTCCGGCCGTTCTGCTACCTGCAGGGCAGCGTAGAGAGCGGCACCTGCCGAGATACCACCCAGGATGCCTTCCTCTCGCCCCGCCTTGCGGGCTGCCGCCACCGCGTCCTCGTCTGTAACGTCAATCACTTCACTGTAGACCTCACGGTCCAACACGTCGGGGACGAAGTTAGCGCCCAAACCCTGGATCTTGTGGGGGCCGGCGTGGCCTTCCGAGAGAAGCGGGGAGCCGGCCGGCTCAACCAGCACAATCTGCACATCCGGATTGGCCTTCTTGAGTTCCTGACCGACACCGGTGAGGGTACCGCCGGTACCAACCCCGGCCACAAAAATATCCACCTTGCCGTCGGTGTCGCGGAGGATTTCCTGCGCGGTGGTCTGGCGGTGGATCTCGGGGTTGGCAGGGTTGGCAAACTGGCTGGCCAGGATGGAGTTGGGGGTGGAGGACACAATCTCCTTAGCGCGATCAACCGCGCCTTGCATACCGTCGGCTCCCGGTGTGAGTTCAATCTCAGCACCGAAAGCCTTGAGCATCACCTGTCGCTCCTTCGACATGGTCTCCGGCATGGTGAGAATAACCTTGTAGCCGCGAGCCGCGCCGACCATCGCGAGCGCGATGCCGGTGTTTCCGGAAGTGCCTTCCACAATGGTGCCGCCAGCCTTCAGCTCGCCCGACTTCTCTGCAGCGTCAATAATGGCGCGTCCAATCCGGTCTTTCACAGAGTTGGCGGGGTTAAAGTACTCGAGCTTGGCGAGCACGGTGGCGCCAGCATTGGCGGTCAGCCGGTTGAGCCGCACGAGCGGAGTATTGCCGATGGTTTCGGTGACGTCGTTGTAAATAGCCATGAGGGGCTCCTCTTTCGTAGTGCTAGTTAACGCTCCAACGGGCAAACCGTTGGTTCTGATGTTTCCATACTGCCCGGTTGAATGCGAGCGTGACGAGTTTCGTTCACCATGATGAAAAAACGTAAGATGGAAGAGATCATCTTTCCGAGCGCAGAGGGATTTATGTCTAAAACTGCTGCATCGCCCATCGCCTTTATTATTCTGGCGGCCGGTCTGGGCACGCGAATGAAGTCCTCCACCCCCAAGATGCTCCATGAATTATGTGGCCGCTCCATGCTGTCGCATGCGGTCCACGCGGCCGCTGGCGTCTCTCCACACCATATTGTGGTGGTGACGGGTCACCAGCGGGAACGTGTGCAGCAGGCGGTGGCGGATATTGCCGAAGAACTCAACCGCCCCGTCCTCACTGCCGTGCAGGAAGAACAGAACGGCACCGGCCATGCTGTGATGTGCGGTTTGTCCGCCTTGCCGGAGGATTTCACCGGCACCATCCTGGTGACAACGTCCGATGTGCCAATGTTGGACTCCGCCACCTTGCATGACCTCTTAGATGTCCATGACCAGCACCCGCGCCCGGCTGTCACGGTCTTGACAGCCACCGTTCCCGACCCTACGGGCTATGGTCGCATCGTCCGCAACTCTAACGGTGAAGTCCTGTCTATCGTCGAGCAGGCGGACGCCAGCGAGGACGAGAAGGTCATCAACGAGGTGAACTCGGGCGTGTACGCATTTGATGCAACCCAACTGCGGCGTTCCCTAGAACTCCTCGATACCAATAATGAGCAGGGCGAACTCTATCTCACCGATGTTATTTCTATCGCCCGCCAAGCAGACCGTCCGGTACGTGCACACCGCCTTGATGACGCCTTCGTTGTCGCCGGCGTCAATAATCGTGTGCAGATGGCCGAAGTCGCTGCGGAGATGAACCGCCGCATTCTCACCCACTGGATGACGGAGGGCGTCACCATTGTCGATCCTCTCAACACGTGGATTGACGTCGATGTGGAACTTTCCCGGGATGTCACTATTTTGCCGGGCTGCCAGCTCCATGGCACCACGACAGTAGCTGAAGGCGCCACCATTGGCCCTGACTGCTCTCTCACCAATATCACGGTGGGGCGTGACGCTGAGGTGGTTCGCGCCCATGGATCCGACGCAGTGATCGGTGACGGCGCCACGGTGGGACCCTGGGCGTACCTGCGTCCTGGCACCAATCTGGGACCTGAATCGAAGATGGGTACTTTCACGGAAATGAAAAACGCCACCATTGGTCGCGGCACGAAAGTCCCGCACCTCAGCTATGTGGGCGATGCGACTGTGGGTGAGTACTCCAATATTGGGGCAGCTAGCGTCTTTGTGAACTACGACGGCGTGCACAAACACCACACCACTATCGGTTCCCATGTAAGGATGGGGTCCGACACTATGTACGTTGCCCCCGTGACAGTGGGTGACGGCGTCTACTCCGGAGCCGGCACGGTTATTCGCCGCGATGTACCACCCGGAGCTCTCACCTACAGCGATGCCCCTCAACGTATCGTCAAGGACTGGGTGCTCGACCACCGTGCTGGTACCGCGGCGGCAACTGCTGCCACCCAAGCTCAGGCAGAAACCGCAGCTACAGAGCCCGACAACGACTCTGCCGAGAACTCTGCAGAGTAGCTTCCGGGGAGAGGCTCCCGGTAGTGAAAATTTATCGAGAAGGCCCTCCATCCACTAACGTTGAAACTACCTACCGATACCGCAATTGAGGATAACGATTCCCTTTGTCCAGTAAATGCAGCCCTCAGGAAAAGAACCTCATTCTCATCTCCGGGCGTGCACACCCGGAGCTCGCCGAGGAAGTAGCACAAGAGCTTGGTGTCACCCTCACGAAGACCACCATGCGCAACTTTGCCAATGGGGAAATCTTCGTCCGCTACGAGGAGTCCGTACGTGGTACGGATGCGTTCGTCATCCAGAGCTTCCCGGCTCCGCTCAACGAGTGGCTGGTGGAACTGCTCATCATGATTGATGCTTTAAAGCGCGGTTCTGCTAACCACATCACCGCGATTCTGCCCTTCTATCCCTACGCTCGTCAGGATAAAAAGCACATGGGCCGTGAACCCGTGTCTGCCCGCCTGATTGCAGACCTGCTGAAGACCGCTGGCGCCGACCGCATCGTAGCAGTCGACCTGCATACCGATCAGATCCAAGGCTTCTTCGACGGCCCGGTCGACCACATGCACGCCATGGGGCAACTCGCCCAGTATGTGAAGGACAACTACGGTACCAAGAATATGGTGGTTGTATCCCCCGACGCTGGCCGTGTGAAGGTCGCCGAAAAGTGGGCCAATATTCTTGATGGCGCACCGCTAGCCTTCGTCCACAAGACGCGCGATCCACGCGTCGCCAACCAGGTCGTTGCCCACCGCGTCATCGGTGACGTGAAAGGCCGCACCTGCGTCCTCATTGACGATATGATCGACACCGGTGGCACCATTGCTGGTGCCGTCAAGGTCCTCAAGGAAGCGGGTGCAGGCGACGTTGTTATCGCCTGCACGCACGGCGTTTTCTCCGACCCGGCAGCAGAGCGCCTCGCCAACTGCGGCGCCAAGGAAGTCATCACTACGAATACGCTGCCCATCCCGGAGGAGCACCAGTTCGATAACCTCACAGTTCTGTCGATGGCGCCGCTACTAGCAGCGACCATCAGTGAGATTTTCAACAATGGTTCAGTGACTGCTCTTTTTGAAGGCGCCTAAGACTTTTTCCCGGACTATCCCACAGAAGCGGCTATCGACCCTCTCGGTAGCCGCTTCTTGTTCTACTCATGGCGGGTATGGAGCCCACTACGCCCGCAGTGGTGTCTAGGCGGCGAAGTCTATTTCGCTACTAGTAGAGCGATGTAGGCGCTGGTGAGCAATACCATGCCGAACACCACGACAGCGATAAACGCGCCTGCTGCGACATCCGCGAAACGGCCTTGGTTCAACGGATACTCACGCATGATAAGCACACCTGCAATGATGCCCAGCACAATGGCGATGAGCGGGATAACGATTCCCGGACCGACGGCCATCACAAACCTCCCTTAATATCCCCCGTGGCAAACAGCAGAATCGTGGTGAGCAATAACCATGCTGCTAAGGCAAGAATGCAGGCGATAGCAATATCACCGGGCTTCCGATGACCAGTCCACACCCACACCGTCCCCATCGCGATGCCCACGATGGCAAAGACCACCAGAAGGGTAATCATCCAACCCATCGTCATGTTCTTTTCCGCTTTCTCTTCACAGACGTTGCCAAAATCCTACCCGGTTCCTCTTCATCGCGGCAGCGGACGTTCATCCTTGCGAGTTGGGAGCAGCTACGCTTGTCCTGTACACTTATCTCGTTATCTCGGCGAGGGCTGAAAACAGCCGTTATCGACGCGATTGTCTCGGGTTCTCCGATCCCGCGGCCGTGTTGGGTGCCTCGCCGCGATGAAAATCTTTGTGTAGCACTTTCCGCTCACACCTGTGACATCACAGCTAGAGGAGAACATTACTATGGCACAGAAGACTCTCGCCGCCCCCACCCGTACCGAGTTCGGCAAGGGCGCCGCTCGTCGTACCCGCCGCGCCGGCAACATTCCCGCCGTTGTGTACGGCCACGGTGCTGACCCTATCCACGTAGCCATCGACAACCTGGGCTTCCTCGCCATCGTGCGTGAAGAGGGCGTCAACGCTGTTATCGCTCTCGACATCGATGGCAAGGAGACCACTGCGCTGGTAAAGTCCATCGCCCAAAACCCCCTCACCCGCGAAATCGAACACGTCGACTTCCTCACCGTCAAGAAGGGCGAAAAGGTTGAGGTCGAGGTTCCGCTGCTCGTGGAAGGCGAAGTTGCCCCCGGTGCCACCCTCCTGGTGGAACTTGACGTCCTCAAAGTCAACGCTGACGCCCTCAACATTCCGGAAGATCTCGTCATCTCCGTGGAGGGCCTGGAAGCCGGTAGCGCCATCACCGCTGCCGACGTGAAGCTGCCCGAAAACGTCGAACTCGTCGACGATCCCGAACTGCTCCTCGTCAACGTCACCTTCGAAGAAGAAGCTGACACCGAGTCCGCCACTGACGAAGAGGCCAGCACTGAGTCTGCTGAGACAGCTGACGACGAGGCCGCCGCAGAAGAGTAAACAACTCTTTCCCTTTACCTCTCCGGAAGCCCCACTGGTTCACGCCAGCTGGGGCTTCCGTTCTGTCCTCCCCCACAGTCTCATCACAAATAGCCCTACCTGCCGGAAACGTGAGAGAATAGAGGCATTATGAGTCCCAGTCCTCAGATTCCCGACATCAACACCGTCCCTGGCCCTATCCTGCTGGTAGGCCTCGGGAACCCCGGTCCACAGTATGAGCTCACCCGTCACAACGTGGGCTATATGGTGCTTGATGAGCTATGCACACGCACTAGTCCCTCAGTGTCCCTCTCCCCCAATAAGCGCACCAACGCCCTGGTGGGGCGTGGCACGCTCAATGGCACACCCGTCATCCTCATGAAATCTGGGACCTTCATGAATGATTCCGGACGAGCCGTGGCAGCAACCGCAAAGTTCTACAGCATCCCCGCCACCAACATCATCGTCCTCCACGATGATCTAGACCTCACCGACAACACTCTGCGCGTCAAGCGTGGAGGTGGCGAAGGCGGACACAACGGACTCAAATCCATGACCCAACATCTGGGCACAAAAGACTATGTGCGTGTCCGAATTGGCATCGGACGTCCCCCCGGACGCATGGACCCGGCTGCTTACGTTCTCAAGCAGCTTTCCGCTCGCGACTGCGAAGAAGTGGGAGTGACCATTCAAGAAGCTGCCGACGTCGTTGAGCTCCTCCTCCGAGATGGCATTGCCGCTACCCAAAACCGAGTACACGCCCGTCGCTAACCCGCCTTCGGCACCATCCTCAGCTGTCACTGCTACTCTGACACCGCCACTCTGACACCACATCTCAAGGACCTCCTCGTGAATGCTCTTTCCCCTACCGTCGAAGCGCGCCGTCGCCGTACCTTCGCCATCATCTCTCACCCAGACGCTGGTAAATCGACGCTCACGGAAGCACTCGCCCTGCACGCACACGTCATCAATGAGGCCGGCGCTGTTCACGGTAAAGCCGGCCGCAAAGCGACAGTGTCAGACTGGATGGAGATGGAACAGGCTCGTGGAATCTCGGTCTCCTCCACCGCTCTCCAATTCGAATATCTCCCCGCAGGGTCGCAGGGAGCTACCGGCGATGGTGAACCCTACGTCATCAACCTCGTTGACACCCCCGGCCACTCCGACTTCTCGGAAGACACCTACCGCGTCCTCACCGCCGTCGACGGAGCCCTCATGCTCATCGACGCTGCAAAAGGCTTGGAGCCGCAGACTCTCAAACTCTTCCGAGTATGCAAATCGCGCAACATTCCCATCATCACCGTCGTCAATAAGTGGGACCGCCCCGGGAAAAGCCCACTCGAGCTGCTGGATGAAATCGCTGCGGAAATCGACCTCACCCCCACCCCTATCTTCTGGCCAGTCGGTATCGCCGGCGATTTCCACGGTCTCGCCCGCCTCGATGCTGCCGGTTACCCCAATGAATACATCGAGTTCACGCGTACCGCCGGCGGCTCCACCATTGCCCCGGAAGAGTACTTCAGCCCGACTGACGCGGAAGCTCACCGGGGGGACGACTGGGCTACCGCCGTGGAAGAATCCACCTTGCTGGCCGAAATGGGACAAGTCCATGACGAAGAACTGTTTTTAGCTGGAGAAACCTCCCCCGTCATCTTCGCGTCTGCAAAACTCAATTTTGGTGTACATCAGATCCTCGACAGCATTGTCGGCCTTGCCCCACATCCGGCCGGCCGAGACGATATTTCCGGCACCTACCACGACCTTGAGGACGACTTCTCTGCCGTCATCTTTAAAGTCCAGGCGGGCATGGACTCGGCGCATCGTGACCGGCTCGCCTTCATGCGTGTCGTCAGTGGAGAATTCGAGCGCGGCATGGTGGTCACCCACGCACAAACCAACAAACCTTTCGCCACGAAATACGCGCTCACCGTCTTTGGTCGTGATCGTGAAACGGTAGAAACCGCCTACCCAGGTGATGTGGTGGGTCTCGTCAATGCCCTCGGGTTGGCGCCCGGTGACACTCTCTACAAGGGAAAGAAAGCACAGTACCCGCCTATCCCCGCCTTCTCCCCAGAACACTTCGCCACCTTGCGGGCCGCATCCCTTTCAAAATACAAACAGTTCCGCAAAGCGGTTGACGAGCTGGGTGCAGAGGGCGTCGTCCAGATCCTCACCAATGATCTCCGCGGCGAATCCAACCCAGTCATGGCAGCCGTCGGTGTACTGCAGTTTGAGGTCGTACAGGCCCGGATGCGTGCCGAATATAACGTGGAGACCGTGGTAGAGAACATCCCCTACACGGTGGCCCGGCGCACTGATGCCGCTTCCGCCCCAGAACTAGGCCGCCAGCGAGGAGTGGAGATCTTTACCCGCCAGGATGGCGAACTCATTGCCCTCATTAGCGACAAGTGGCGTCTCAACTATCTGCAGAAGGAACTACCTGACCTGACATTGGATACCCTCATCGCCGACTAATCCCTACCCAACGCCAACCGCCGCATCCCACTGAGGGAAGCGGCGGTTGGCGTAGAAGCGTCATTCACACAGAGTTAGTGTATTCCCACCATCTTCTTGTCGATCCACCGACGCAACAGGAAAAACACCACGCTCAAGAGTATGGTGACGATTCCCAGGATGAGGAAGTAAGGGCCGGTAGAGCCCGGATCATCCACATCCGCCAGCTGCGCCAACGAGCCGGCCGCTGCCGAGCCAATAGCGACTGACAGTAGGAAGAGTGCCACCATCTGGGTGTGGAAAGCTTGTGGAGCTAGGCGTGTCGCCAAGGAGTTACCGATAGGTGAGAGGAAAAGTTCGCCTACCGTCGCCACCAGCAGCAAGACCACCACAGAAACGAGGGGTGCTTCCTCCATACGGGCGAAGGGGACGAACACGAGGAAGGAAAGACCGCAGAAAAACACACCTAGTGCGAACTTGGTGGAACTATGCGGCTGCCGCTCCCCCATGTGCTGCCACAGGGCAGCAAACACTGGCGCAAGCACAATGATGAAAATGGGGTTGATGGACTGCACCACACTCGGCGGCATTTCGTGGCCCATTACAGTGAGATCCAGCCGCCGATCTGCGAAGGCCGGCAGAATGGTGAACTGCTGTTGGTAGAGGGACCAAAAGAGAGCAGACGCCAAAAACAGAGGAATGAAGGCGATCACTCGGGAACGCTCCACCGGGGTGACCTTTTTACTGGTCAGCATGACGGCGAAGAGCCCCACTGCACAGATGGCGGTGAGGATTACCACCACGGTGGAAAGGTTATCCAGGTTCACCCAACCAATCGCGAAAACTCCCCACACCACCAGGACAATTGCAGCCGCACCGCCGAGAGACATCCACTTCCGCTGACGAGGCAGGGGGTTGGGAACCACACGCCCGGCTGTGCCAATAGTGCTTTTGGCGAGAATGAGATACTGCATGAGACCAATAAACATGCCGATGGCAGCCAGCGCGAACGCCCAGTGGAAGCCACCCGCGCGCTGTACGATGCCCGTCAAAATGGGGCCAATGAAGGCGCCGATGTTAATACCCATGTAGTAGACGGAGAAACCGGCATCTTGCCGAACATCATTCTCGTCGTAGAGATCACCCAGCACCGTCAACGAGGATGCCTTCAAGGTTCCCGCGCCGAAGGCAATAAACACTAGTCCGACGACGAGACCCGCCAGACCAGGGAGGACCGCCAGGGCGAGGTGCCCCAGCATGATGATGAACCCAGCGCCAATCAAGCTACGTGCGGGCCCGAACCACCGGTCCGAAATCCACGAGCCGATGATGGACGCCAGGTACACCATGCCACCATAGGCACCCACAATGGAGTAGGCGATCTCCTTGGAGTAACCCAGGCCGCCGGCAGTCACCGAATAGTAGATATAGAAGGTGAGGACCGCCTGCATGCCGTAGAAGCTGAACCGCTCCCACATCTCCACCCCGAAGAGATTGGCCAAACCTAGTGGGTGGCCAAAGAAGGTGCGGGGACGCCACCGACCGGCTGTACGGGACACAGCCACATTGTTAGGATCGACGCCGGTTGTGGCAAGGGAGCCTGCTGCCGTCACCGGTGTGGGAGCGGAGTGATGTGCAGACGGCGATGTGTGGGAGGGGGAATCAGCGGACATAGAAAAACTTAGGGGTTGGTTTAGAGGAAGTGGGCACGCAGTTCGTCAGCGTCAATCGGCACGTAAAGTGCCGGGGCGATATCGAGAACGGTGCGGCAGCCACGTTCACCGGCGGCAGCCAAACGGGCTGCAGCACGGGCGGTGGCGACCAGCATGGATCCGGTGAACTCGGGGTTAGAGTCGAGCGTCAGCGTGAATCCGTACACCTGAGTGGTGTTGGGGCTGGTTTCGCCGGCGCGAATCACCTGACCACCATGTGGCATAGCGGAGTGGTCACGGAGGAGTTCTTCTTCGCTAATAAAGGTGACGGTGGTGTCGTAGTCGGCGAAGTAGTTTTCCATGGTGACGATGGCTTCTTCAATCGCCGCCTTGTCGGCTCCTTCTTCTGCTACGACGTAGCATTCGCGGAGATGCTTGTCGCGGGTGGTGAGTTCGGGGCGTTCACCAGCCTGGATGCGGTCCACTACGTCCTGGACCGGCACAGTGTACTGCTTCGCGTCTTTCACTCCGGGAATGCGCCGGATGGCGTCGGAGTGTCCCTGAGAAACCCCGCGGCCCCAGAAGGTGTAGGTACTGCCTTCGGGAAGAACAGCTTCGGCGATAACGCGGTTGATAGAGAAGAGACCTGGATCCCAGCCGGAGGAGATGACGGCAATATGGTCGTTGTCCTTAGCGACGCTATCCATAGTTGCGTAGTGCTCGGGGATCCTGGCGTGGGTGTCAAAGGAGTCCACAGTGTTGAAGTATTGAGTAACGGCCGGGCCCTGGTCGATGAGGTCAGTGGCGGAACCGCCACAGTTCACGCAGACATCAACTTTGCCCTGATAGTCTGCCATATCGTCGATCGAGACAGCTTTCCCGGAGAGAGTGTCTAGGCTGGCGGGATCGCGACGAGTGAAGATGGCCACGAGTTCCATGTCCGGGGCGGCGAGGATGGACTTTTCCACGCCACGGCCGAGGTTGCCGTAGCCGTTGATGGCGACGCGGATGGTGTTGGCGGTCACTGTGTTCTCCTAGCGGGTGCGGAGGGTCCCCATGTCCACTTCGTCCAAAGTGGGGGGATCCCAGTTTTTATAGGGTTTCTTGTCAATAAGCTTGGCGCGCACACCATTCTGAAAATCGGGACGATGGCACAGATACTGTGCCCCCAGACGGTGTTCGTGCTGAACTGCAGTGCGGACATCAGGGCAGTTGTTGCCCCATTCGATGGCCAGGAAGGTGCCTTGCAGAGCGGTGGGGCTGCAGGCACGCAACGCGGAGAGAGCTTCTCTTGCCCACATTCCGTAGCGGCGAGTGTCCAGCCCTAGCTGCAGACGGGTCATCATCTCCGACACTGAGGGCGCCGAGAATACTTCATCAACCTGCAGAATAATCTCTGCCAGGCTGGATTCTTCAGCTGGGAGTTGGGTGTGTTCAGAGAGGTACGTGGTGATGGCGGTGCGGGCACAGCCGGGTTCATAGGAGAGGGTGAGGAGTCCTTCGGCGAGAGCGGGGAACTCGCTGGAGGGCAGGTAGTAGCCGGCCAGGCCACACCAGAGTGCGTCTGCGGCACTCAGCCAGCGTCCGGTGAGGGCGAGGTACATCCCGAGTGCTTTGTCGGCTTGGCCGCCATCGCCCCACAGATGTGGAAGCACCCAGCTCATGCCGGCATCCGTGCAAAACCCGAGGCCCGCTTCTGGCATGGACATGAGGGCTTTTTCACTGACGACCATATAGCGGCCATTGGCGCTAATACCCAGGCCTCCCCCAATACAGTACCCATTCACTAAGGTGATGTAGGGTTTGGGAAATTCGGAGATGAGCGCGCAGAGATCGTATTCGACGGCAAAGAATTCTTCTGCACGGGCAGTTTCTCCGTCTGCATAAAACTGGGCCATCTGACGAACATTGCCCCCGGAACAGAACGATTTTTCACTCAGTGAGGTGACGAGCACATAGTCGACGGTCTCATCGGTGGCAGCCAGGCGCAGATGGTAGCGCATGGCACGGGAGAGAGACTCGTCAAAAGCATTGAGAGTGGCGGTGTTGTTGAGCTGAAGGTGCAAGCAGCGACCCGTGAGCGTGGCGATCAGCCGGGGGTCAGGTTGATCAACTGACTGTTCCGTGGAATGTCCCTCCTGGGCTGCGGTCATCCTCGTCCTTTACACCGTTATCGATGCGCCGAGAGCTGGCGCACAAGTTCTCGTTAGCAGTTTACTCCGTGGAGTTGCTGGAAACCGCGCTGGTCTCCGATGCTGGCGTGGTCAACTCACCCACATTTGTGCGGGCTGCTGCAACGATACCGAACACACTGTAGAGAAAGGGAACCGCTGTGAAGGCCAAGATGGCATGCAGCATACTGCCGCCCACTAGAGCTCCGAAGAGAACGCCTCCCAAAGCCAATGAGGTGGATGTGCCGAGCTGTTCCGCCATAGAGAGGGAGGACGAATTGTTCCCGATCTTCCCAGGTTGGGACAGCGCCAGCACCATCACCCCGGCCAACGGGTAAGCAATGCCAATACCAAAACCTGCGATACCCCAGCCGATAACTGCAATGGCGAGGGGAATACTGGCCGAGGCGAGTGTCAGGGTGGCGAGGATACCTACTGTGCCGCACGCCATCCCAAACGTCAGCACCCTGGTGCGGTTGAGATTGTCGGGGAGTCTCGCCTGCAGGAAGGAAGCAATACCCCAGGTGACGGATCCCGACGCAACGAGGAGACCAGATTGGGTGGGGCTCAGCCCGCGGAACGATTGACCCATCAGCGGAATGTAGGATTCCATCGCGAAGTAACTGCCGGCTAAGAAAAGGCGAGAGGCTACCACTGCGGGAAGTCCTTCTCCGAGCGTGAGGGTGTGCGGTGGCACCAGTCGGCGAGCCGCCACTACAAGCACCACCATGATCGCGATGACACTGATGACGACCAGGGCCAGTTTGCCCTCCTGGACAAGTTCCCCGGCCGGTTGTAGAGCTCCGATACAGACGGCGATGATGAGGGCGCGGATGGCTCTTCCTCGCCATTCGCTGGCGGTGAGGTTCTGCTCTGCAGCTCCCCCATGGGAACGCATCCCGATCAGCGTGATGATAGTGGCGATGAGGAAAATAGGGGCGACTCCCCAGAACGCCCAACGCCAACCCACCGAGTCGACAAGCAGACCAGCTACTGCCGGACCTAACAAGGCTGGCAGAATCCACGCCACCGCGTTCAAGGAGAACATACGAGCGTGGAGATGCTGGGGCAGTTCCCAGCCGATAATCACATAGGCACTCACATTGACGAGTCCCACGCCGAGCCCCTGAATGGCCCGTCCCAGCAGGAACAATGCCATCGTGTGGGCGAAACCTGCGGTGAGGAGGCCCGTCATCATGGAGAGTGCTCCCACAATGATGGGGCCGCGGGGTCCTTTCTGGTCTGACCACGGTCCCGCCAGCAAAATTCCCACAATAGAGCAGGCGACGGTAATGGCAATTGCGGAAGAGTAGGAGCTCATAGCGTTCAACTCGTGGGCCACGGTCGGCATCACGACCACGACAGCGACTACTTCAAACCCGGCTGCCACCATGTACAGGACGAGTCCGGGGACGAGCCATTTGAAATGTCCGGTGAACAGACCGACAGACTTCTCCCCCGGACCTGTGCGATGAGAGTTCGTCGCTTCTGCCCTGGTCGGTTCTGTCATTCGAGAGTTTCCGCTTTCTCCAGCCACTCCATCTCCACTTCGCTAATCTCATCGAGAACGGCTTTGAGGGTGCGATCAAGCTCAGATAGGTGTTGGGTATCCACAGGCGTAGCACTTGCTGCTGCCGCCAACTTATCGTGCAACGCCTTCTCGTTATTGCGCAATTTTTGCAGTGTGCGCTCTAAGCGACCGAGTTCCTTTTTGACAGCTCGTTCCTCCGCTGAACCGCGCACCAAACCGCCAGCAGTGAGCTGTGCGATCTGTGAGGTACTGGCATCCGCAGCCTCCGCGCCAAGTTGTGCCGCCTGCTGATGGGTAGCGTCCTTCGCGAGGGTAGCTCGCGTCTCCAGATACTGTTCAATTCCGCGGGGGAGGTTCGTCAATTTCCCATCTCCGAACAGCGCCCAGGTGGAGTCACAGATCCGCTCAATGAGGTAGCGGTCGTGGGAGACGACGACAAGGGTCCCCGCCCATTGATCGAGCAGGTCTTCCAATTGTTGCAGCGAATCGATATCGAGGTCGTTTGTGGGCTCGTCGAGCAGCAAAACGTTCGGCTCATCCATGAGAATGCGAGTGAGCTGTAGACGGCGACGCTCTCCACCGGAGAGGTCCTTGACGGGAGTGCGTTGTCGGGCAGGGCGGAACCCCAGGCGTTCGAGCAGTTGAGAGGCAGTGAGCTCGTTTTTGCCGATGGTGACACGCCCCGCCACATCTTCGACTGATTGCAGAACAGTGCGGTCGGTGGGTAGATCGTCAAGCTCCTGCTTAAGCCACCCGATGTGCACAGTAGGTCCCTGCACCCGTTTTCCACCAGCGAGAGGGTAGTCTCCAGCAAGCGCACGAAGTAGCGTCGTCTTGCCGGAACCATTGACTCCCACCAGGCCAATGCGTTCGCCCGGCGCCAGCATCCAGTTGAGGTGATCAATAAGGACATCCCCTGCAGCGCTCACAAGCTGACCATCGAAGATATCGATAACCGTCTTCCCCAAGCGTTTGGAGGAGAATTTCAACAGCTCAGCGCTGTTTCGAGGTTCGGGAACATCGGCGATGAGTGCTTCCGCGGCTTCGATACGGTAGCGCGGTTTGGACGTGCGGGCAGGGGCGCCGCGGCGCAGCCATGCCAGCTCCTTCCGCATGAGATTTTGGCGACGCTGTTCTGCGGCGGCGGCTTGGCGGGCCCGTTCTGCCCGCGCGAAAACCCAGTCGTTATAGCCACCGTCATACATGTCGACCTGTCCGTCATGAACTTCCCAGGTACGAGTGGCGATGGTGTCCAAGAACCAGCGGTCGTGGGTGACGACCACAACTGCGCAGTGACGCGAGAGAAGATGATCGGCCAACCATTGCACACCTTCTACATCAAGGTGGTTGGTTGGCTCATCAAGAATAATGAGATCGAGTTCCTGGACGAGGGCTGCGGCCAAAGCTACCCGGCGTTTTTCTCCGCCGGACAGGTTATCGACCGAGGTATTCAATCCGAGGTTGCCGATACCTAGTCCGGCCATTGTGCTGCGAATGCGCGCATCGGAGGCCCATTCGTAGGAATCCAAGCCCATTCCTGACAGGATGGACTCCCCCACTGTCGCTCCGGGGGGCAGCGGTGAGCGCTGGGTGACGACGGCGAAGCGTAGATCACTGCGTCGGGATACCCGGCCGCTATCGGGTTGTTGGAGGCCAGTGAGCACTTCAAGTAGCGTCGTTTTTCCTCCCCCATTCAGGCCGACGATGCCGATGCGGTCGGTTTCGCTAATACCTAGTGACACGTGGTCAAGAAGCGGTTTTAGGCCATAACTGAGGGACACGTCCTCACAGTTAATGAGGTTGAGGGGGACAGTGGGCACGCTAGTTTGCCTGTTCTTCTAGAGAAACTCCGGGGACAGGCCCGGAAGCAGTACGGACAGCTCGGCAGACCCCTGCACCAGCGAGTTCAGCGGAAACCGCCAGCGCGCTATCGGCATCTTCGCAGAGAAAAGCGCAGGTGGGGCCAGAGCCAGAGACCAGACCAGCCAATGCACCCGCATCTTTCCCCGCGCGCAGCGTATACCGCAAATCGGGGTAAAGACTGAGAGCTGCAGCTTGTAGGTCATTCCCGAGATAGTCGGCGATGGCATGGAGATCTCCCCCTGCCAATGCCTGGAGAAGAGCGTCGGGTGAACCAATGGAGGTAGGGATTCCCTCCGCTCGATTGCGCCCAACCAGCCGGTCATATTCTCGGAATACCGCCGGTGTGGACAGCCCCTCTTTGGCTATCGCCAATACCCAGTGAAGGGTGGTACGGTGCAGAATCGGCAGGAGCTTTTCACCTCGCCCGGTGCCGATAGCGCTTCCGCCCATCATGCAGAAGGGTACGTCGGAGCCTAATTCCAGGGCCATGTCGAGGAGGGTTTGCCGTTCCAACCCCGCGTGGAAGTACTCGTTACAGGCGATGAGGGCAGCGGCACCATCAGCGGAGCCACCTGCCATTCCGCCAGCGACAGGAATGTTCTTGTCGATGTGCAAGGAAACGGCAGGGTACGCACCGCACGCTTCAGCGACCAACTCTGCAGCTTTCCACACCAGGTTGGTGCGGTCGATAGGAACACGGTCTGCGCCTTCACCCGATACCGTCACTTGCAAATGGTCGGAAGTGGAAACGGTGACCGTATCCCGCAGGGAAAGTGCACAAAAGACCGTGGTGAGCTCGTGATATCCGTCGTCACGCAGGTCCGCAACCCCCAGGTGCAGGTTGACCTTACCGGGGGCTGAAGCGGCGACAGGGGGCTTTACGACGGTGAGCACACCCATAGACTACTACGTGGGGTGTGAAAACAGAGGTTCTACTGAAGCCCCGCGTGCTGTGCGAGGCGAACATAGTCTGCCGTCGTGAGGCGCTCTCCCCGCAGCGTCGGATCGATTCCAGCTGCCGATAATGCAGCTGCTGCCGCTTCTCCACTGCCTGCCCAGTTCTTCAGGGCAGCTCGGAGAGTTTTGCGACGTTGCGCGAAAGCGGCATCGGTCACCGCCCACACGGCATCGTGGAGGGACTCATCATAGGGGTCCCAGGGGGCGTTCTCGGGGGTAAAGGCACTGATGCGCACCAGCCCAGAGTCAACGTTAGGGGCAGGCCAGAATACGGTGCGGCCAATGGCACCCGCGCGGGCAACGTCCCCATAGAAACCAGCCTTCACGCTAGGCACCCCATAGATGCGGCTACCGGGTTCAGCGGCCAGCCGGTCGGCAACTTCTGCCTGGACCATCACCAAGGTTGTTCGCAGGGAAGGCAAGATCTCCAGCATGTGGAGGAGGACGGGGACGGCCACATTGTAAGGAAGGTTCGCCACCAGTGCGGTGGGAGCTGGATGCCCAACAGCGAGAATCTCTTCCGCAGTCACATGCATCGCATCTTTCGTGATGACGCGGAGCGAGGAATCCGGTGCATGCACAGCAAAGGTGGTGGGCAGCTTTGCTGCGAGAGTGGGGTCAATCTCGACAGCTGTCACCTGCGCGCCCGCCTCGGCTAGGGCGAGGGTGAGTGATCCCAGCCCCGGACCGATTTCGAGAACTGTGTCCCCAGGTGCCAGGTGGGCTGCGGAAACGATACGCCGCACAGTATTGGGGTCGATGACAAAGTTTTGACCCAGCGTCTTGGTGGGACGGATGCCGAGTTCATCGGCGAGGGTGCGGATCTCTGGGGCCGTCAAGAGGCTGACGTGGGAGGTGGATGACGTCATGGGTGATGTCTCCTAGCGCAGACCCATACTGGAGGTACACGCAGGCCAGGCGCCCCACCCCTGCGAGGCTTGTACACGTTTCGCGACGGCGATCTGTTCTTCACGAGTTGCCAGGTCAGCGCGGGAGGCGTAGGCACGACCACCGTGTGCCTCCCAGGTTCCCTGAGTGAACTGAAGGCCTCCGAAGAAGCCGTTACCAGTGTTAACTGCCCAGTTACCACCCGCTTCACACTGCGCGAGGCGGTCCCACACCGCATCTATCGGCTGCGATCCAACTTTGACGGTGGATTTGCCAGGTTTAACCGCAACCACTCGTTTGATGAGGATGCGTTTGACGATCCGACCTTTCTTATCAAACACCAGGCGTTCCGTAAGGACGGCCCGACCGGGCTTTCCGCGTTTCACAATAGTGCGGATGCCGGCCAACTGGCTGGGGTCTTTGAGGATCTTCTCGAAGGGTTTGAGCCTGATAACACGGTCTTTCACCATGTCGCCATGCCGCACAACTTTGATCTTCATATTGGGAAGAAGATCCGCATCTGGGCCGGGGGTGACGTCATCTGTCGACCGGAGAGGAGTTCCCAACTTTGCGAGAGCATCTCGCACTGTGAAGGCGCCAACGCGAATCCGAACCGGTTTCTTGCCGAAATCGGTCAGCCAGACGGTGCGGGGTGTGATGGCTTCAATACTGAGGCCATTCGTGGGGATGCGTTTGTCTGGTGCCACGTTAATCCCGTAGCTGGGGCGTACTGCTTTTACCTCTTTGAGCGCCTCTGCGACGGTGTAGGCGGTGGTGGTGATGGAGACTCGCTCAACTTTGGCACGCTTCCCAAAACCAGAGTGAATTTCTACGGTGAAGGGACGTTTCTGCTGGTAGGTGATGGTGGCGTTAGCGCTCAGCTGGGTGTCTGGGGAGGGCTCGACGTGATCGTCTGCAGACACCTGGTAGCCGAGGGAGTCGAGGACTTCTCCCACTGTTTGACTGTAGGTACCGACCTGCTTTTTCTCACCATCGACAACGAGGGTGACAGTGCGGTGGTAGACCATGCTAATGCCTGCCGTAACAGTGACTGCCACCAGCGCAACGGCAAGCAGAATGCGCCAGGCCGGATGGATGCGGCGGGGCGTATCTGTCTTCTGCTGAGCTTCTTCAGCCACGGGCGGGTCTCCTCGGAGGTGTCAGTGCTGTGGTGATCGCACTGGTTGTCTCGTCTGTGGTAGCGGGTTGCTGGTCTCCACACGTTCTGCACGATGTCTGGGGGCGCAGGAGGGTGCCGACACCCCGCTTGGTAACGATAATGTAACGTTACCAGTAGTGCGAGGTCAGATACTACTTCTCCGGAAAAGGAATTCCGTAAACACGACACGCGTTGCGCGTCGTCAACTCCGCAAACTCCGCGGGGGTCAGACTTGTCACTTCCGCTAGTCGGTAGGCAGTGTATGCCACATACTGTGGCTCATTTTTGGCGCCCCGGAACGGTTCTGGAGTGAGGTACGGCGCATCAGTTTCGACCATTATGCGATCGCGCGGGAAGATCCGTACCACCTCCCGCAACTCCTCATTCGCCTTGAACGTGGTGGAGCCTCCGAAAGTAGCATAAAAACCACGGTCAATGCACTGATGTGCCATCTCCAGGCCGCTGGAAAAACAGTGAATAATGGTCTTCTCGGGAGCACCCGCCTCATCAATAATGCGGATGAGGTCCTCATCGGCATCGCGAGCATGAATCATCAGCGGCTTATCGATCTCTTTCGCGAGGTCAATGTGCCACCGGAAAAGCTCCTCCTGCTGCTCCTGTGTCGCGGTATTCTCTGGGTCATGGTGGAGCCAGTAATAATCAAGGCCGCACTCCCCCACTGCTACGACGCGGGGATGCCTCACCAATTCCGCTAGCCTTTCCCGGCCAGCATCATCAATTTCGTGGGCATCCATTGGGTGCTGTGCCAAAGCAGCCCACACCCGGCGATCTGTCTCTGCCGCCATCAGAGCGGCCTCGAGCTGGCGAATATGGCACCCCACCGTCACCACTGCGGCTACCCCCACTGCTTCCGCCCGATCCATCACGGCGTGGACACCATCTGGATCATTCCCACCACACGAATCCAGGTGAGTGTGGCCATCGATGAGGGGGAAGAGTGGTTCTGCTGGAACCGGTTCGCGACGTTTCTTACCCATTCACGCTCCTAGTGCTGGACGGGCGCCCACTCCGGGCCGGTCTCACCCAATTCCGGATCCAGCTTTTGGAAGATCGGCTGCGGCTTGGACAGCAATGTACCGGGGGTAATGTCATGACGCTGCCACGATGCCAGCTCGCTGGCGTAGTCGCCCATAATGACCGGATATTCGCGCCCCGGCGCGGGTACACCGGCTCCCACCGGCGCCACCGGCATGTCGTCCACAACCTCATGGATCTCCGGCTGAGCAGCCCACACACCGTCACCACCCAGCTGCTCAAAGATCTTCTGCGAGGCATTCGGCATGAAGGGCGTCATAAGTGTGTTGGCATCCTGCACCGCTTGCAGAGCCGTGTGGAGAACAGTTGCGAGACGGTCCTCCGCCTCCGCGGCAGCAGCTCCTCCAGCCTTAACTTCTTTGGCAATCTTCCACGGTTCCTGGGCCGCAATGTAGCGGTTCGCGTCCGCAACATAGCGCATCGCCTCCGTGATACCAGCCTTGAAGTGGGAACGCGCTAGGTTGGCGCCCACCATCTGGAATGCCTCGTCAGCACGCCGGCGCAGTTCCATATCAGCCTCAGTCAAAGTACCTGGGGTGGGAATCTGCCCAAAATTCTTGTGTGCCATAGAGACTGTGCGGTTCACCAAGTTGCCCCACTCATTAGCGAGCTCGCTATTGGTACGCCGTACATACTCGTCCCAGGTGAAGTCGGTGTCCTGGTTTTCAGGGCCGGCCACTGCGATGAAGTAGCGCAAGGCATCCGGACCATATTCTTTGAGGAAGTCCTTAACGTAGATCACTACGCCACGGGACGAGGAGAACTTCGACCCGGACATCGTTAGGTATTCGGAGGAGACAACCTCGGTGGGGAGGTTGAGCTCACCAAGCATGCCACGGTCTCCACCCTTGCCGCCCTGCCCGTTGTAGGCGAGTAGTTCAGCTGGCCAGATCTGGCTGTGGAAGGTGATGTTGTCTTTCCCCATGAAGTAGTAGCTAAGCGCCTCCGGGTTATTCCACCACTTGCGCCAAGCGTCTGGATCCCCGATCCGGTAGGCCCATTCGATGGAGGCAGACAGATAACCCACCACGGCATCGAACCACACGTAGAGGCGCTTATCGTTGCGTTCCTGCCACCCCTCGACGGGGATAGGAATACCCCAGTCGATATCGCGGCTCATCGCCCGCGGTTTGATGTCATCAAGAAGGTTGAGGGAGAACTTCAACACATTGGGACGCCAGTCTTTTCGCTCGCGCAGCCAGTTCCCCAGCGCGTCAGCAAGGGCGGGAAGGTCAAGGAACCAATGTTCAGTTTCCACGAACTTCGGAGTCTCACCGTTGATCTTCGACACCGGGTTAATGAGGTCTGCCGGATCGAGCTGATTACCGCAGTTGTCGCACTGGTCGCCGCGAGCTCCGTCGTAACCGCAAATGGGGCAGGTGCCCTCAATGTAGCGGTCGGGCAGAGTACGCCCGGTGGAAGGGCTGATGGCGCCGGTAGTCTTCTTCGTCACCAAGTAGCCATTCTTCGCAACATTGCGGAACATCTCCTGCACGACGGCGTAGTGGTTACGCGTGGTGGTCCGCGTAAACAGATCGTAGGAGAGTCCCAAACCGGCTAGGTCGTTCACAATAACGCGGTTGTAGCGGTCGGCAAGATCGTGGACGTTCATGCCTTCTTTATCCGCCTGCACCAGCAGCGGAGTGCCGTGTTCATCGGTGCCGGACACCATCAAAACATCGTTTCCCACCATGCGCTGGTAGCGAGAGAAGACGTCTGAGGGGACGCCGAATCCGGATACGTGACCAATATGGCGCGGTCCGTTGGCGTACGGCCAGGCAACAGCGGTAAGAACAGGCGTAGTCATGAGTCCCATTCTAGGCAGTGAGCGGCGCTAAAGCCTAGTTAGCCCGGGGAGTTCGTGCCCTCTCAGGCTTCCTCGCGAGCAGCCACAACCGCCTGGTAGAGGTCACGCTTACGACGCCCATGGCTCTTCGCCACGGCACCGCAAGCGTCATTGAGGCGAATTCCCTCTGCGACGAGTTCTTCCACCTGTCGAATCAGGGTTGCATCGCTGATGTCATCCTCAACAGGACTCCCCGGAGCCACCACCACGGTTATCTCCCCACGCACCCCCGCCCGCGCCCAATCCGCCAGTTCCGTGAGGGTACCGCGACGGCATTCTTCATAGGTTTTTGTGAGTTCTCGGCATACCGCTGCCGGCCGATCTCCCAGCACCTCTGCCCCCAGTGCGAGCGTATCGGCCAGCCGGTGGGGGGATTCGAAAAAGATGACGGTGCGGGGTTCCGTTTTGAGGCTCTCCCACCAGGCGCGTTGGGGGCCAGCTTTGCGGGGGAGGAACCCGTCAAAGGCGAATCTATCAGTCCCGATACCGGAGAGTGCCAGGGCAGTCAGTGGGGCACTCGCCCCCGGTAGACACGTCACGGGGATACCCTCCGCAACGGCAAGTGACACCACCCGATAGCCGGGATCAGACACGGTAGGCATACCCGCATCGGATACCACCAATACCGTCAGCCCCTGCTGGAGAAACTCAATGAGTTGGGGGGCTCGATCCCGCTCGTTGTGGTCGTAGTGGGAGAGCACTCGTCCACTGATCGTCACATTGAGGTCGCGTGCCAGTTGGTAGGTTCGACGTGTATCCTCCGCCGCCACCACATCTGCTGTCGCCAACGCCGCTCTGAGCCGCGGGGTGGCGTCCCCCAGGTTTCCTAGTGGGGTAGCCCCCAGAATGAGCGTGCCTGCAGGTGCGACAGGGGAAAAAGTATTCTCACTAGGTGGGGTTGTCATCGATGTGCCGTTCAGTCGTGTTAGTACTGCGTGCGGTGTGCCGCGGCGGTGCTTACCTCCCCAGTGTAACGCGACAGCGAGACGTCACCGGGTATGGGCGCTCCTTGCCATCAGGAATGGGAGAGGTTCGGTAGGATCGAACCGTGGCTACCTCCGCAGCGAAACGTCTCCCAAGTGGGGCTTCCTCTACGCGTGTCTACTACGCACGCCATCAAGTAGGTATGCGGATACCACGCGCCACTCCCCCGGCCAGCGCCACCGCCCCCCGCGTACTCTGGCCTACTCCGGTGCGCGCCACCGACACCCTCCGCGGCTGGATTGTCACAGCTGTGCTCGCTGTCATTGCAGCACTTACTCGCTTTATGGGTTTGGGGGCATTATCCGACAAAGGTACCCCCATCTTCGATGAGAAGCATTATGTGCCACAAGCCTGGCAGATGCTGCACAACCATGCTATGGAGTTCAACCCTGGCTACGGGCTGGTTGTTCACCCGCCGCTCGGTAAACAGCTCATTGCTCTTTCCGAGGCAGTGTTCGGCTACAGCCCGTGGGGTTGGCGCTTCAGCGGCGCTATTGCGGGCGTCCTCTGTGTCATCCTCATTGTGCGGATTGGACGGCGGCTCGCTGGCTCAACCTATGTGGGTGCCCTGGCAGGCACGCTACTGATCTGTGATGGCATGTTCACCGTAGTCTCGCGAACCGGGCTGCTTGACATCTTTCTCATCATGTTTGTCCTGGCAGCACTGCTCTGCCTACTGCTTGATCGTGACCAGATGGAAGACCGGATGTGGGCAACCTTGCGGGCGGGAACAACTTTTACCAGCGAGTTCGGCCCACGCTGGGGATTCCGCTGGTGGCGCTTCACAGCGGGCGTCTTTCTTGGCCTCGCCATGGCGGTCAAGTGGTCCGGCCTCTACTTTGTGGCAGTATTCGGTGTCTTGAGCGTCATGTGGGATGTTGCCTTGCGCCGCCGCTACCATGTCTCCCGCCCCTGGGTGGGAACACTTCGCCGCGATACTTTCCCCGCTATTGCTTCGCTTGCGATCCTCCCCATTGGCCTGTACTTCGCCAGCTGGTGGGGGTGGCTCCGCGCCGAAAATGCGGTCTACCGCCATGCGGGTATTTCGGATGCCGGGTGGTCCACCTTCGTCCCCCGCTCCCTGCAATCGCTCTGGTACTACCACCAGCAGATGTTCGAGTTTCACTCGAGCCTTACGAATTCCCACGGCTACCATCACCCTTGGGAATCCAAACCATGGCAGTGGATCGCCAATATTCGCCCCCTGCTCTACTACTACGAGTCAGGTGTCGAACCGACGAGCGGCACCCATAGTTGCGGACCAGACGGCTGCGTCCAGGCCGTTTTCCTGCTGGGCACCTCCCTCATCTGGTGGGCGGGAATTATCATGCTGCTCTGGGCACTCTATCGTGTCATTACCCGACATGACCCCCGCTATGTCGTCGTTCTCTGCGGCTACCTAGCTGCATGGGTCCCCTGGCTGCTGAACTGGGACCGGCAGATGTACTTCTTCTACGCCTCATCGCTCCTCCCCTTTATGTGCTTGGGGCTCGCTCTCATGTTGTCAGAGCTCGACGGCTGGGTACCAGAAACCCCTTCTCCAGAGGCAAAACCCTGGCGTCACAAGTGGGCTGCCTGGGGGCAAAGCGTACTGCTTGGCCGTGTGGTCGTGTGTGTCTTCATGGGACTGGTCATCGCCAACTACGTGTGGATTCTGCCCATTCTGTACGGAGTTCCCATCAGCCCCGATCTGTGGAGGCTCCAGCACTGGCTACCGACCTGGTGAGACTGCTGACGAAATACTACAAGATGTTCTTCCCTGCCGCTTGACCCTAACGCCGCGTCATCGCACAGAATAAAACCATGAACAGCACAGAAGAACACCTCTATACAGTTAGCCAAGTTGCGGAAATCTTTCACGTCTCAGTACGCACCCTCCGCTACTGGGAGGAAATTGGTCTGCTCACACCAGCGCGGAATACCTTTTCTAACTACCGTCTCTACGGCACAGCAGAATGCACACGCATAGAGCAGATCCTGATCTACCAGGCTACCGGTATGAAACTTGCCGAGATCAAGGATCTTTTAAAGACTCCTGCTTCAAGAAAAAGATGCCTGCAACAGCAGCGACGACTTCTACTTGAACGAAAATCACAAGTTGATGGCATGATCCAAGCACTAGACACACTTTTGGAAGATGAAATGAATGAACAAAAACTCACGCCTGAAGAAATAGGTGAGATTCTGGGCACTACCCACTTTGCTGATTATCAAGCAGAAGCCGAAGAAAAATACGGTGCTACTGAAGAGTGGCTCATCAGCCAGCAGCGTACCAACGGCTGGAGCACATCTGATTGGCAAGAACAGAAAAAACGATTTGAGACTATAGACGCCAATTTAGTCCGTGCCGTCCAGAAAGGGCTGCCACCCACAAGCCAAGAAGCACAAGCCCTAGTTGAGGAACATCGAAAAGTACTTAGTAAGTTTTTCCCTGTCAGTCCGACAATTCACTATCTCATCTCACGTAGCTATGTAGCAGACGAAAGATTCCGACAATACTATGAAAGTCAACAGGAAGGACTGGCTCAGTGGCTAGCCGACGCCATCGCTAGCAACGCCGCAGCCTACGGTGTGGACCTCACGAATTTAGAATGGGGGTAAACCGTACGGCGTCCCCATCAGCCCCGATCTGTGGAGGCTCCAACACCCGGCTACCAACCTGGTAGCCGGGTGGCTCCGTTAGTTCTGGGTAACGGCCTGTTCCGCACGCGTATTGAGAACAGCGTCAGTGGACACCCGGCCCGCCCCCAGCACCATTAATGCCAGCAGCGACACCACCACCAAACACGTCATTTGCGCACTTGAAGTGGTGAGGTCGTAGTGGCCGCCCGTCATCAGGAAGTAGCCGTAGCCAGCTTCCGCGACCGCTCCGATAATGGCGAAAAGTGGGGTGAGGAACCCCAACAGAATACCGACTGCACAGAGCACTAACGCGAGTCCCAAGACCACTGTGAACGGGTATGCATTCGTCATCCCCCATTTTTCGAGCACGCGGGAGCTTTCCTTCACTCCATGCCCAAAGAAAATCTGGTAGCTCTGAGCACCGACGACCAGTGCGAGGGTAAGCCTAAGGAGAAGAAGCACAAGATCGTGCAGCCATGGGCGATTGAGCATGCTTCTATACTAGTGACCTACTGGCCTCTGACCTAGCTCACTCTACCGCCGAGCGTAGGAGGCTACCCGCTTTTTCCGCCGCCCTCCACGTGTACCGGGCTGCCACCTGGTTTGAGCCCAATTCCAGCCCGGTTTGTGCCAAATGCGTGCCACATTGTTTGTTCAATACACAAAAGACAGAATTCAAAGTCGGCATTCGCAGCGTATTGCAGAGTGCACAGCATATGCTGAAAGAATGCTCCTACCAGTACAAATAAAGAAAATCCCAGGCCAGTAACGACCTGGGATTTTCTACATTGTGGAGCTAAGGGGAATCGAACCCCTGACCTTCTCGATGCGAACGAGACGCGCTACCAACTGCGCTATAGCCCCAGACCTCCACCACTGTACCAGCGCGGGAGGGAAGGTTAGAAATCACTAGCCGACATCCCGGTAGCCACCGCGGCGGGAGAGGTCGAAGCGGACGACATTGTCTGCTGCCTCACGCGCGTCCCAATAGTCGACGCTGCGGCCGCCGGAGTAATCGCCCACGGTATAGGGGTCGTCATACTGGTAGGCTGCCTCTGCGTCGTCGTACGTGTACTCCGGTTCGCGGTGGGCAGTGGCGTCGGGGTAGCGGGAGGCATTAATACGCACGCGGCCGAAACGATCCCGCAAGTAGCCGCCGTCATCATAGGAGAGCTCTTCCGCGTGGGTCGTCATGTACTCCTCCATGAAGGGACGAGTCTCCAGATGGTCAAAGAGGGGGTCTCCGTCATCCACGTCAACCAGTGAATACTGGCCGTGGAAACTTGGGGCGGCAGTTTCTTCTTCCTCTCGGTGGCCATATTTTGCCCGCTGTGCCCGTGCCCGGCGCATCTGGGCGAGGCGCCGCTGCCGGAGTTCCTTCTCCAGCCGGACTTGGCTACGGAGTGCGGCCAGGTAGAACGCGATAACACCACACCATGCTGCGGGGGCGATCCACACTAGACCACCCAGCACCGCTGCTGCCGCGATCATCGGGATAAGGAGAACGGCGAGTACGAGGAAGATAACTCGGCGCCGCTTGTAGCGCTTTTGCGCTGCGGCTTCCGCTGCCACGGGGTCATATCCGCCACGGCCGCGTCGGCGTTCTGCCTCTGCGATATCGTCAGCTGTCAGGGTGAGCTGTGGGGCTGGCTCGGGGATGTTGCGGTCCTTCTTGGTGAAGCCGGAAATCTTGGCGGCGAGAGTACCGCTGAGACGCGAAACAGGGGATGTGTCGGCCGCAGCAGAGTCGACGTCATCAGTGTTATCGGCTGCAAATTCTGTCTCGGCAATGTCGACGTCGAGGTCGTCTTCGCGTTCGTCTACGTGGTCGTCGATCGTATCGTCTGCATCGTCCCCGGTGTCCATGAGCTCTTCGGCGTCCGGGACATCCTCGATGGCTGTGTTGTCCGCAAGGGTCACGTCCTCTTCTGCATCGACGTCAACAGGATCAACGGTCTCTACGTTTTCAGACTCTGCCTGTGCCTCGACTTCTTCAGTATCACGAAGGGTATCGATGCCGGCATTGATATCCGCAGTGAGATCAGTTTTCTCCGTGTCTGTGCTCTCCGCCTCGACTGTCACTGTTGTCTCAGCGTCGGGGGCGATTTCGGCGTCCATCACGCGGGCGGTCTCGATTTCGGCCTCATAGTTGTCGAGACTTTCCTGCAGAAGTTCAGGGGTGATGATGATTTCCTCGGTAGGCGCGTCCGATATGACTGCGCGCGCGGCCGGGCCGAAGATATCGTCGGCGAAGGGCAGTGTCGCTTGGATTACCTCAGGGGAGGTCTTGGCTGCCATCGTGCTGGTCCTTTCGGAGGACTCCACAGTGTCGTTGGTTGTGGTGTTTTCGGCAGAGATTACGGCAGCGTCGACCGTTAGCCGCTTAGCGTGCTTCCGGGCGCTGCGCCGACGTGTTTTCTCTTCGGGTACAGGAGTCTCCGCTGTTGCAGTCTCGTCATCGTCGATCGGGCGGGGGAAGATGTGCCGACGGGGTTTGAGCTGTTGGCCGTCACCGCGGTGGAGGACACGAGTTGCGGAAAAGGCGGCGGAAGTGCGACGAATTGGCTCTTTGGTGTTAACTACCATCGGTAGCAGTACCAAGAGCCATACGACTACCAGCAGAATAATAAGAAGTGAGCTGGACACTGTTTCGTCACCTACTCCACATGTGTCTTGACGTTGGAGGTGCACCTCAGCAGAAGAAGGTGGTCTTTTGCCGAGTATCGAGAAAATTCACTGTATTTCTAGGCTAACCAGCATTTTTGCGCTTTCATTTGCGACACACCGGAGAGCCCATCATTAGCACAACGTTTCACTAATTGACTTAGTTCCCACCAGTAACATTGGTTTCTCTAGTACCTTTTGTTACAACATTGGGGCGGGCAACCACCCGCCAACGCCTCCGCACTAAAACCCACAACGCTAGAGGCGCTGCGCTTTCCCCGCCGCCACAAGACGGCCAACTGCCCCCTGCGGCAACTCCTCCGCCGTCGCCGCCCACAGCTCATGAGTTAAATACCGACCCTTAATGCGCAAATACCGCTGCAACACGCCCTCCTGACGCATCCCCACCTTCCCCAGCACACAACGGCTCGCCGCATTATCAGGATGCACCGTCGCCTGCACGCGATGAAGCCGCATCACGTCAAAGGCATAATCCATCGCCAACGCCGCAGCCGCCGTCGCCACCCCACCACCCGTCATACGACTATCCACCCAATAGCCCACAGTCACACCGCGCACCGCGCCATACTCCACATTATTGAGCAACACTTGCCCCGCAATCTGGCCATTGAGCACGATGACGAAAGGAACCATCACCCCCACGCGGCGCCCCTCCATCAACCACCGGTACGTATCCCGCCACTGCTGCGCCGGGGGACGTTCCTTCCAGTAGAGCGGATCCTCAGGATCAGGTTCCCACTCAGCAATTTCCCGCTGCGAACGAGCACGCGACGACATCACCGCAGTTCCATCAGACCATCGCGGTAACCGCAAATACACTTCGCCCGCGGAGACGCGAAGACGTTCCGTAAGGAGCTCTTCTTCCTCACCACTCCAGAATCTAGCGACGTTGCGCCAGGAACAGCACGTCCACTTCTTCACCAGTTCGAACCTCTGTGACATCCGGGGGGACAACAATGAGCGCATTAGCCTCAGAGAGAGATGCCAGCAGATGGGAGGTTGACGGGTTCGCACCAGCCAGCGCCTGCACCAAATACTCACCCGTCGCCTCATCCCGCATGAGCTGCGCACGCAAGTACCCAGCGCGCCCCTTCATTGAGGTCACCGGCGTAATAGTACGAGCCCGGATAATACGACGAAGAGGATGCCGCTTCCCCAGCGCGATACGAATCATAGGGCGCACCATTAGCTCAAACACCAACAAAGCCGATACCGCATTAGACGGCACAAGGAAGGTCGGAATCTGGTCTGCACCTAGCAACCCGAAACCCTGTACAGAGCCCGGATGCATCGCCACCCGCTCAACTTCCACTTCACCCAAATCAGTCAACACATTGCGAACATGCTCCGAGGCAATACCGCCTACAGCGCCAGCAATAATGACAATCTCCGAACGCAACAGCTGCGTCTCCACCAACTCACGGAACGCGCGCGGCTCAGTAGAGACGATGCCCACCCGGTGTACCTCCGCACCGGCGTCCAAGGCAGCAGCTGTCAATGCATAGGACGCCACGTCGTACACCTGGCCCTGCCCAGGCGTACGATCCAGATCCACCAGCTCATTACCAACACTGATGATGGCCACCCGGGGGCGCGGATGCACAAGCACCTTGTCCCGACCTACCGCAGCTAATAGACCCACCTGGGCAGGACCCACAATCGTGCCAGCATGGACAGCAATGTCGCCGGGAGTCACATCATCGCCCACCCGGCGAACAAAATCCCCCGGATTCACCCGTCGATTAATAGTGACTCGGGTTTCGCCGTTATCTGTCCAGGCCAGCGGCACTACCGCATCAGCCAACGCAGGCATGGCAGCACCGGTAAAGACACGGACGGTTTGGTCCGGTTGGAGGCGAGTATGCAAACGCGACCCTGCTGTCACGTCACCCACCACCGGAAGTACAACGCTGGAGCCTTGTGAATCCCCCGCCGCCGGGGCACGCTTCACATCCACCGCACGGACAGCAAAACCGTCGATCGCCGCCTGGTCAAAACCCGGTAGCGGCATCGTGGTTTCAACTTCCTCGGCACACATCAGGCCGAGAGCATCTTGAATGGATACCCGAACTGGATTAGGGGCAACCGCGGACGCAGTGACCAGCGCTTGCTGCTCCTCTACGGAACGCATTCATGTCCTCCCGAAAACAGAAAGTGATGACAGGGACGGGAAAGTGCAGGAAACACCCGGCGAAGGACTAATTGTCCTTCTCTCGGAGACGCTCCTCCAACCACTCACGGAGATCAGGACCGTAGCTCTCATCCCGCAATGCGAAATCCACGGAGGCACGGATGTAACCGCCTGGATTACCCAGATCATGGCGCGTACCACGATGCACCACAATGTGTGTCGGCAGCCCCTCTGCAGCGCACTGTGCAATAGCATCTGTCAGCTGCAATTCTCCGCCGGCACCAGGCGTAATGGTGCGCAACGCATCAAAAATAGAGCGGTCCAGGATATACCGACCGACTGCCGCATAGTGGGAGGGAGCATCCTCGGGAGCAGGCTTCTCTACCATCCCTTTAACACGCATGACGTGTCCCTCGTCGGATTCGTCACCAGTCGACTCGACATCGAAAACGCCGTAGCTGGAGATGTCGTCACCAGGCACTTCATAGGCACACAGCACAGTGCCACCGAAACGCTCACGCACTTCCGCCATTTGTTCCAGAACACCGATTGGAGTTACCAGATCATCGGGCAGCAGAACCGCAATGCAGTCCTCGTCCTCATGCAAGTGTGCTTCAGCCAGACTCACCGCGTGGCCCAAACCCAGCGGCTTTTCTTGCAGTGCGGACTCCACCTCGATGAGACCAGGGGCACGCCGCACCTTATGCAGCATGACATTCTTGCCCTTCTTTTCCAGCTCATCCTCCAACATAGGATCAGTGTTGAAGTAGGTCATCACGCCAGTCTTGCGGTCCGAGGTGATAATGACGAGACGATCAGCGCCAGCATCGGAGGCCTCTTCCGCGATGAGTTCGATACTGGGGGTGGAGACGACTGGGAGTAGTTCTTTCGGCACCGTCTTCGTGACGGGGAGGAATCGGGTGCCCAAGCCAGCGGCGGGGATTACAGCCGTGGAGAACACGCCACCACGCGTTTCATTAGTAGACATGGTTCTAGCCTAGTGGCATAAAGTGAGAAGAACCGTAAAAACACTGGGATTTGCTGAGGTGTGCCGCAAAACTCGCACCCGCAAGTCTGCCTCAACCAGTAGGTTTCTCTCAGCCAGGCACCTAACCAACTGCCTCACCCACCACAGAGGAAAAGTGATCGTGTCAAAAGCGAGCTTCCGCAGTGACGCCCGCGCCACCCGCGCCACCGCATACTCACACTGGTCAGCATCCGAACGAAAGGCTATCAGTGCCGGGCTCACCGCAACATGCCTCCGGCTCCTCTCCCTTACACAGGCCCAGCGAATTTGCGCATATGTTCCCGTCGGAGACGAACCGGGAAGCCGGGAATGGGTAGAAACATTGGCAGCACACTCTCATCAGCTCTACCTCCCCCGCAGTGAAGCAGCGGGGGAACTCACCTGGGGACCTTTCACCAGCTGGGACGAGCTTAGTGAAGGACGGTTCCACATTCCCCAACCACAAACCGTTACCCCGCATCTTCTCACCACTACCCCCGGAGTAGATCTCATTTTCCTGCCTGCTACCAGTGTGGGACGAGATGGGACCCGGATGGGGCGCGGTGCCGGCTACTATGACCGCACATTAGCAGCCATTACAGCCGCTGTTGCCTCTGGTGCACTGAACCGATCCCCCGTTCTTGCCGCTGTCGTCTATAGCCATGAGCTTGGCGAGACAGTCCCAACAGAGCCGCATGATGCTCGCGTCGAATGGGCCGTCACTCCCACTGAATTGCACAATTGCGCTACTCCTAGCGCATAATTGGGAACATGCCCACCTACTCCTACGCGTGCAAAAAGTGCGGATACACGTTCGATGTCCGACAGAGCTTTAGCGATGATGCCTTGACCGTCTGCCCGCAATGTGAAGGCCCACTAAAAAAGGTGTTCAACACCGTTGGTGTGACGTTTAAAGGCAGCGGCTTCTACCGCACCGACTCTCGCAGCTCAAACCTCAACAAGAAATAGTCTGCTGGCTCGTGTAACGTGCGCGGCTGTACACCAGCACGCCCACAAACACAGCGAGCGTCATAAAAACGTAGATGCCCTGCCAGAAGAGATACGGGTAGGAGTACATCGTCACCAGCGGGGCCCCCACCAGGGGCCCCTTTTTGTGTGGCACGATCTCTGCCATCCACGTTGCGGTAGTCCCCACCACACCTGCGATGCCACACACAATCCATGCTCGTACCCAGCCGGAGTGCGCAACCCAATGGTTAACCAACGCGTCGACCATGACGAGGAGGATCGGGACAATCCACACATAGTGGTGGTTCCAGCTAAACGGTGACAGAAGGCAGGCACCCAGCCCGCCCAAGGCCATCATCAGCGTGTTATTACGCAGATAAGCGGCATACCACAAGGTCGCTAGAATGAGGATCACACCCACGAGCTCGACGGCAATCCACCAGGGTGTTGGGCCGCCTGCCATCCGGTAAACCACCGCCTGGAGAGATTGGTCCGCACGGTTGAGATAACTCCCCACACGATTGTTATGCAGCATCGAGTGCAGCCAGTACGTGTGCGAGTCCGCCGGCAACACCCAGAAACCACAAGCGATTGTCGCTGCAAAGGCCAGTACAGACGTTGCCAACGTTCTCCACCGTCGCTGAATCGCCAGCACGATGACAAAGAAGCCCGGCGTCAGTTTAATACCAGCAGCTAGCCCAATACCGATGCCGGCACCCCAATGATCTCCCTTGCGGAGAAACCCGATTGCCACCAGCAGCATCAGGATAATGTTGATCTGCCCGAAGACGAGAGTGGTACGAATAGGGTCTAGGAATACCGCGCCAACTGCCAAGCTCACTGCTAGGTAGCAGGTGTATCTATCCACTCGGTAACCGCGCTCACGCAGCACCATCCCGATAACCACCGCTAGGAGCAGCACACTGATGCCCTCCCACCAGTAGCACAGCGTCTGGAAATCTGTATCCGCGAGCCCCCAGAAGAGGATGCCGGCAAAAGGCGGATAGGTGAAAGGAAGCTGACCGATAATACCGCCGTCGTAAAGGCTATGCCCGGCGTCGAGCAAACGGCCGGCTAGCCAATAGACGCGCAGGTCGATAAAGTTGCTCCACAGCCCAATAGGCTTCTGTGTTGGGTCGATGACAGCGAAGTTGAAGACCAGAGCTCCTGCCATCAGCACGGTGCTCACCACGCACCACCAGGAGGCGTGCGGGATACGCTGACGTACCGCATGGATTTCTGAGCTGCCTGGTGCCATGGCCTTTACTGTAGTACTCGATGAGGCCTGTGAAAACGGCGGCGCTCACGCTCCTGCTGCCACCTTCTTCCTCTCCACATCTTGTCTTTTTGTGGATAGCTTCTCTGGTATCCTGTCCCTCCGGCGTTCCTAGCCTCAGCTGAGGGTACCGTTCAACTATCTCTACCGACGAGGAAAGGTTGACGCTATGCCAAGAGGATCTACCGCCGCGAGCTGGGAGTATGTCACGACGGCTTCGGCGCCACTACTGTCACCCGCGCCTAACCCGCGGTGGGAAGATCAGTATGGCACTGCCTGGCGCGACCCCTGGCCCTCCGCCACAGAGACAACTACACCGGACGATGTGGAGGATTCCACTACCGCTGCTCTGCGCACCAATCCACGAAAGGCATTCCGCGCACTGTGGTCTCGCTTAGTTCAGAAGACCACACGCCCCCAGCGCATCGTTCTCGCACTTGCTTCTACCATCCTCCTCGGTACGATTGTCGCGCTGCTTGTTCCCCACAGTGCTCCCTCCCTCACTGTGGCACAGCTCAACCACGCACTACCGAGCGGGCAGCAAGTCACTGCTGCAGACATCGATTGGGTACACGTGCCCGCGTCACTCGCCCCTGAGCATCCCATCACTTCAGCGAACCAGTTCACGGGACGCCGCGTGGTAGGAGATGTAGAACGCGGTGAGTTTCTGACCACTGCACGTCTCGGCGCCCCACGACTCCCAGACGGATGGCGCGCTCTCGGACTTCCCACCAGCGGTGCGACCTCCTGGCGCACTGGAGAGCATGTGGACGTCGTCGCTTCAACCGAAGACAGTAGCTGGGTCCTGTGCCACGATGCCATCATCCATGACACCACCGCATCGAACAGCCCAGGGGCCGGCCACTCCACGAGCGTCATCGTGGCACTTCCGGAAGAAAAAGCCTATGAGTTAGCGCAGCTCGATACGGATGCTGTGATCACGCTCTTACTGCGCTAGAACTCAGTTATCTAGTAGTCGTAGTGGGGTGGTTTCTGATCGCGGAGCCATTTTTCCCACTCTCGCCGGTCAGCTCGGCCTTCCTCCTGATCACCGCACTCATCACGGCTCAACGAGGACACTGGCTCACCGAAGATACGATTCAACGTGTCCCGGGAGGGTCGACGCCGACCGCCACTGTCGGCTGCCCGTGATGCTGGGCTATCGGAATCGGCGCTCTCCACCAGCGAACTAGTATCCTCCGACATTAGAAAATGTCCAGCGAGGAAATCTCGTTAATGACGTACCGAGCCAACGGAAGCAAGGTCGCCATGCCATCACGAACTGCTGCGCGAGAATTGGACAAATTAGCCACCAAGGTGGATCCGGAGATGCCCACCACACCACGAGATACACAAGCGTCCTGCGCCCCCGCAGATTGCCCAGAGGACCGCAGGGCCTCAGCAATGCCGGGGAGTGCCCGGTCGATAAGGGGAAGCGTTGCTTCCGGGGTGTGGTGACGGGGGCTGAGCCCTACTCCACCGACGGTTAGGAGGAGGTCGACACCGCCCACCACCCCCGTTTCAATAGCTTTGCGGATCTCGTCCTCGTCGTTGGGGACCACTACTACGCCGTCGACATAGAAGCCGTCTTCTTCGAGCAATTCGGTCACGATCTTGGCGAGTGCGCGAGATTCCTCGTTGGTGTGGTCGGTAGTGATAACTGCCAGTGCGCGTCCGGCCTCACCAGGGTTTACGTCCACTATTCCTTATCCTTTACTATCTGACCGATTAATCCAGAGATCCTACGGTTACTCCTACTGTACGCGTACCGCCGCCGCCTTGTTTCTCGACAGTCACCTTGATGACGTCACCCGGGGCCTTCGACCGCACGTACGCAACCAGACCGTCAACTGGGTCAAGTGGACGACCATCAACCTTCGTGATGACTTCGCCCGTTCGCAGGCCGGCGCGGTCAGCGGGGCTACCCGCCGTAACCTCGGCGATCAGAGAACCGAGTGGATTAGTCGAAGGCGTGACCTGCACACCGATCACAGAGTGGCTAGCCTTGCCGTCCTTGACAAGTTCCGAGGCGATGCGACGGGCTTGATTGACTGGAATGGCGAAGCCAAGTCCAATATTTCCGCCACTCACCTCACCCGTGTAAGGGTTCTCCCCACCCAGCGAGGCAATGGCGGAGTTAACGCCAATGAGGCGGCCTTCCATGTCTACCAGCGCACCACCCGAGTTACCCGGGTTAATAGCGGCGTCTGTCTGAATAGCATTCATGACAGTGTCTTGACCGCCCGGAGCACGACCACCGCGGGTGCTGGTATGGACAGGGCGGTTCAGTGCAGAAATAATGCCGGAAGTGACAGTACCAGTAAGTCCGAGAGGAGCACCGACGGCGACAACCTCCTGGCCAACGGCCAAATTCTGCGAGTTGCCCATCTCAATCGGCTGCATGTCACGCACGCCCTCAGTCTTAACGACGGCAATATCAGAGAGGACATCAATACCAACAAGCTTTGCGGCATACATTCGGTTGTTATTCGTGACGACAGCCATCTTACGAGCGTTATTCACTACGTGTGCATTGGTGAGGATGAGCCCGTCTTTAGACAGCACTACCCCCGATCCGGATCCGCCCTCATTAGAGCTGAAGGCGACCTGGATGGACACCACGGAGGGAAGTACTTTCTCTGCCACAGCCTGCACTGAACCTTCTGGCGCAGGCGGTGCCTTCACATCTTTATCAATGGGCTCTTCCAGCACATTGTCGCTGGGTACATAGCCCAGTGAAGAGCTCTTGTTATGCGCAAGGTTAGAGCCGAGGGCACCGCCCAAGGCACCCACAACAAGTGCAATTACCGCGAAGAGGACGATGAGCAATGGAAGACGACGCTTTTTCTTCTTCTCAGGCTCTGGTGGGACCATCGGGTAACCCTGGTACTGAGCTGAGGAAGGCGGCATAGAATAACTCATGCCCTAACTATCTACCGCAATCCTGGAAAAACGTATTTGGGTGGCTTGAAACTTGCTGTGAAAGCCGGCCTAGGTAAGAAACAGCACACGGAGCCACAGCACATCGCTACAGCTCATCGGGCTGATCCGAGTCAGCATGCAGGCGCGGACCACCTGGTAGCTCCAGCACCATACGCGTACCACCACTCGGTGAAGCTTCCGCCCGCACACTTCCCCCATGCGATTCCATGACCTGTTTCACGATGGCCAAACCGAGACCAGAACCCGGCATCGCCCGGGACTCTACCGCCCGGTAGAACCGCTCGAACACCAATTCCCGCTCCTCTGGAGGTATTCCCGGCCCCTCGTCATCCACCGTCACCTCAACCAGTTCGTCATCCACCTGCTGCATCACCATGGTTACAGTTCCCCCTTGCGGACTCCACTTAGCCGCATTATCAAGAACGTTGAGAAAGGCACGAGAAAGACCGCGCTGGTCCCCCATGAGGTACCAGTCGATAAGGTCAAACCTGAAGCTAATGTCCAGCCGCCGCCGTTGTACCCGGTCAATGACGCCATCCAACAACTCACACAAATCGATGGGCTCAACCACCGAGTAGTGAGAGTCCTCCCGCGCCAAATCCACTAGGTCTGTCACCAAGTTGGTGAGCTCTTCCAGCTGACTCATGACATCATGCTCAAGATCTGCGATGTCCTCTTCGCTGATAGTGCCTCCAGGATTCTTTGACGCCATCATGAGTAGTTCCATATTGGTGCGCAGACTGGTCAAAGGAGTCTTCAGCTCGTGGCCGGCATCCGCGACCAACTGGCTTTGCCGCACTCGCGATTCCTGCAGAGATTTCAACATCTTGTTGAAAGACTCGGTGAGGCGAGCCAGTTCGTCAGAACCGTAGACCGGTAGTGGGGTTAGGTCGTCCGTGCGGGCAATGCGCTCCGTGCCATCAATAAGCAGCTGTACTGGCACGAGGCTAGTCCGCGACACAGCCCACCCTGACAGCATGGCAAGCAAAGTTCCCACGCTGGCCATGATCGCAAAGACTGACGCCATGTGGTTCGTCATCGTTTGAAGAGCGGAAAGATCCTGTACCAGTACGAGAGTCCAATCGTTGATGCCGGTATCCGTGGTGAGGATGAGGCGGTTATTCTCTTCCCTCTGAGAAAATGTGGCCTTCCCATAAACAACATCGAGGTCTGATTGTTCGAGAGCGATATGGTCGGAACCACGACGAATCTCCAGAGCGTCGTGCTCACTCTTATCCGTCTGCGGCCGCACTACCATGAAGTACAGTCCTGGATTGCGTAGTCGGGAAGTGTTGAGGTCCCCCGACGCTCCATCATGTTCGAGACTGTCGATGAAGCTCTGCTCTGAAAGCAGTTCTGTCGCCTGATCCTCCAGGGTCAATTCCGCGCTCCGAAGAAGGGAATTGGAGGCTACCCAATACCCCATAAAGGACGTTCCGACGATGGCGATGAATACCATCGCAGCAGAGAGCAGAGCAATAATCCAGCTCATCTTGATACGAAAGACAAGCGGCGGTTTATCCCCCTTCGTCCGTTGTGCGGAGACCGCCCTATCGATCTGCCTCTTTCCCCAGGTGGAACGCTCTTTACTGGACATCATTTGGCACTTTCAACGACGTCAAAGGAATAGCCGGGTCTTCCCCGGCTATTCCACTGTCGTTTTAACCTTTGTGGTCACGCATGACGTAGCCAACCCCACGCACTGTGTGAATGAGACGCTCTTCGCCTTCTGACTCCGTCTTCCGCCGTAGGTAACCGATGTAAACCTCCAGGGCATTACCCGAGGTCGGGAAGGAGTATCCCCACACCTCCTCAAGAATGCGGTTACGGCTTAGAACCCGCCGAGGATTGGAAATAAGGAGTTCGAGCAGTGCAAACTCGGTACGAGTAAGAGAGATGGGGCGTTCCCCTCGATAAACCTCACGCGTGACAGGGTTCAGCGAGAGATCAGCGAACACCAAGCTCTCGGCTTCTTCTGCTCCTCCGTCGCGCCCCGTACGACGCAAGAGAGCGCGAAGACGAGCAAGGAGTTCTTCGAGAGCAAACGGCTTGGGAAGGTAATCATCAGCGCCTGCATCGAGGCCGGCAACGCGCTCGGAAATGGCGTCGCGTGCAGTCAGTACCAAGATGGGCATATCGTCACCGCGGTTACGTAGCTCACGGCATACTTGCAGACCATCCATCTGCGGCATCATGACATCAAGAATCATGCCATCAAGACGCTGGTGGCTAATAAGATCGAGAGCTTGCTCCCCGTTTTCTGCGAGAAGTACTGTGTAGCCATTAAATGTGAGGGAACGCCGCAGTGATTCCCTCACCGCTTCGTCGTCATCGACAACTAGGATCTTCATAAATTAATACTCTCTATAGAAAAGCACTCTTCTTTCACATCATTCCACATCTCCTATTCAGAGAGCAGAGCAGTTGAAAGGGGAGCCTCATTGCCTGGTCTTTTCGTGGCAATAAAACTCGCTGTATTGGCGCACAGCTCATTTCCGCGTGTGGAGACGGCCATGCCTCACCCCGCACAAAGCTGCAGTAAATAGCACGACAGAGGGCCACAGTCGCGAACTGTGGCCCTCTGTCTCAGGGATCGAATCAAGCTATCAGGTTGTCGCTATCGCTGAGTGCAATCACCGCTCACAAGGCGGTGAATCACAATCAGTCGAGGTCAACCAGGCCGAGCTTGGCAGCCTTCACCAGACGACGCGGAACAGCGGTGGTCTGGCCATCGATCTTGACATTGTCCAGGGCGGCGTTGTCAGCCTTCCACTGGGAACGGCGCGAGTGGGTGTTCGCGCGAGACTTACGGAACTTAGGAGTTGCCATTGTTCAGATCCTTAATCTTGGTAAAGAAGCGCGAACTACTTCTTAGACGACTTGGGGATACGCTTGCCGTAGCGACGCTGGAACTTCTCCACGCGGCCGGCAGTGTCCATGACGCGCTGAGCGCCAGTCCAGAACGGGTGAGACTCGGAGGTCACATCGACGACGAGCAACGGGTAGGTATTGCCATCCTCCCACTCAATGGTGCGGTCGGAGGTCGCAGTGGAGCGGGTGATGAACTTGGTACCGGTGCTCGCATCCTGGAAAACCACCGGGTGGTAGTCGGGGTGAATATCCTTCTTCATTGATCGTCCCTTGTAGATGGTGTTTGTGGTCTAGTTATGCTGCGAACCCAGCTCCAGCCTCACTGCTCAAACAGTGGGGAGCTGGCGCAGCGGCTCGGCGGGCGGCTTCTACAACTCAAGCGTTGTGAGTGCCTCGCGGCAAATATGCAGTTCTACGGAGAAGCCCGCAGAATGTGCGACTGCCCAATACTACTAGTGAAAGGCGCAGGAAAGAAATCCAGCTGGCATTGCAGTCACCCCCAGAGCGCCATCTCGAGAGGCCCGTAGTAGCGGTGACCAGCAGCATTGGTCTTCTTCAGCAACTCTCCAAGTATAACGGTGGCCTGCAGCTTTCTCCAACCGAGGACAACTGGCGGTACCACCACGACAGACATCAGCAGAGCGGCACGATGTAAGAAAGATCAAATTGCCAAAATGGGGGTTCCCCGGGTAACGTAGACGTCTGCTGTTGTCTATACGTATGTCAGCGCCCACCCCGGTTCTTCCGACCGTCCAATCGGATGCCGAATAAGGATGGGCGGAAGGAGAAAGAACGCCAATGTCGGCGCATTGCCAAGTAACGGGACGGAAGCCGAGTTTCGGCAAGTCCGTTTCGCACTCGCACCGGCGCACTAACCGTCGGTGGAACCCGAACATTCAGCGGCGTCGTTACTACCTCCCCTCGGAGGACCGGTACGTCACCCTCTCGGTCTCCACTAAGGGCATCAAGACCATCGACCGTGATGGAATTGAGGCTGTTGTGGCTCGACTGCGCGCACAGGGAGAACGTATCTAATGGCACGTAACGAAATTCGCCCCATCATCAAGTTAAAGTCGACGGCCGGTACCGGTTACACCTACGTAACTCGCAAGAACCGCCGTAACGATCCCGATCGTCTCACCATCAAGAAGTACGATCCCGTCGTCCGTAAGCACGTTGAATTCCGCGAGGAGCGATAAGAATGGCTAAGAAGTCCAAGATCGCTAAGAACGAGCAGCGCAAAGCTATGGTTGCCCGCTACGCGGAACGCCGTCAGGAACTGAAGCGCATCATTTCCTCTCCGAACAGCTCTGATGACGAGCGCATGGAGGCCCAGTCCAAGCTCAACAAGATGCCGCGTGACGCCAGCCCGATCCGCGTTCGCAACCGCGACGCCGCTGACGGCCGCCCCCGTGGCTACCTGCGTAAGTTTGGCGTGTCTCGTGTCCGTCTCCGCAAGATGGCTCACGATGGTGAGCTGCCTGGTATCAGCAAGTCGAGTTGGTGAGGTAACCCATGGCTATGAAGCGCAACTATAACAAGAAGCACCGCGCTGAGCAGGGTCGTCGTCCTAAGAAGAACCCTCTCGTCGCCGCAGGTGTTGAGCACGTTGACTACAAGGACGTCAACCTGCTTCGTCAGTTCATCTCTGATCGCGGCAAGATCCGTAGCCGTCGCGTCACCGGTCTCACCCCGCAGCAGCAGCGCGAAGTTGCTGTCGCCGTGAAGAACGCCCGCGAAATGGCTCTTCTTCCGTTCACCAGCCGCTAAACCGGCGTGAACTGATACGTTCGAACAGCAGAAAGTGGCCGTATCGCCAAGGTACGGCCACTTTCTTTTATCCTCCAGTCCCTCCAATTCGGACTCATTTTTTCTTTGCTTTCCCGTTGCCTAGACTCAAAAGAGAGCGCACGCAGCACACTGCTGGTGACGACACTCCCCTCGCCTTACGCAACCGCTTCCCTGCCGAAAGGAGAAAACGCCTGTGCTTGCTGTCTTCCACGGCTTTGGCGTTATAGCCATCATCATCTTTATCGGCTATCTACTAGCGCGGCTCGGGATCCTCTCTGAGGAAATGGCGCAAGGCCTCAACAACACTTGTTTCTGGATTGCCACACCAGCACTACTCTTCGACACCATCATCAAAGCTGATCTGAAAGTGGTGTTTTCTGCCCACCTCAGCGTGGCTATCTTCGCCAATGCCGCGGCATCCCTCATCTTCATTGTGATCGCTCGGCTCTGGCTAAAGCGGAAGCCGGCAGAACTCGTGATCGGCGGTCTCGCCGCCGGCTATGTCAATTCCGCGAACTTGGGTATTCCCATTGCACTGTACGTCATCCACGATCCCACCGCATTTGTGCCGATCCTGCTTTTCCAGACCATCCTGCTCTGCCCCATTGCACTAGCGCTACTCGACCATTTGGTGCTCGATCACTCCGAGCAGTCCACCTGGCAGCAGCTTCTCCAGCCGCTCAAAAATCCGATGGTCATCTTCGGTTTTGCAGGGCTCATCTTCGCGCTGGGGCACTGGACTCCCCCCACTATTGTCAGTGAGCCTCTTCACCTCATCGGTCAGGCTGCTGTCCCGTGTGGCCTACTCGGATTCGGCCATTCCTTCTACGGAGTGAAGGTGATGGAGAAGGGGACCACACCACGCCGTGATGTCGCATTGGCTGTCCTGCTGAAAACCGCCGTAATGCCACTCATTGCCTGGGCGTTCGGCCGTTATGCCCTCGGTTTAGATCCACACACACTGTTCGCCGTCACCGTCTGTGCGGCCCTCCCCACCGCCGTCAACGTCTATATTTTCGCATCGCGTTATAACACCGCTCGCTATCTAGCTCGAGATGCCGGCTTCATCTCAACACTTTTGGCGATCCCTGCGATTCTGGTGATCTCTGCGCTACTACTGCCCGTGTAGCACTCTCTTTTCCTGACGAAACAAATGCTCCCCACCGCGAAACACCGCAGTGGGGAGCATTTGATGTTGCGTCTAGTAGGTCTTTGCAGACCCGGTGGTTTAATGCGCGAAGTGGCGGCAGCCGGTCAAGTACATAGTGACGCCGGCGGCCTTAGCAGCTTCAATCACCTCGTTGTCACGGATGGAACCACCCGGCTGGACAACTGCCTTCACGCCGGCTTCGGCAAGCACCTCGAAACCGTCGGCGAAGGGGAAGAAAGCATCGGAGGCAGCTACAGAGCCGACCACGCGCTCACCTGCGCGCTCAACAGCCAGTTTGGCCGCATCAACACGGTTGACCTGCCCCATACCAACACCGACCGTAGCGCCATCCTTCGCCACCAGAATGGCATTGGACTTAACGGAACGGCAGGTACGCCAGGCGAATTCGAGATCTTGCAGAGTGGCTTCGTCGGCGGGTTCACCGGCAGCCAACTCCCAGTTCTTAGCGTAGTCGCCGTCAACATCGACGCGGTCGCGTTCCATGAGGAGCACACCACCGGTCACCTGGCGGAAGTCGTAGAAGGGAGCCTCACACTCAGGGACCTGCATAATGCGCAGATTCTTCTTCTGGGAGAGAATCTCTACGGCGCCATCTTCGTAGGACGGTGCCAGGATGGCTTCAGTAAAAACGTTAACAACGTCCTTGGCCATCTCGCAGGACACCTCAGTGTTAGAGGCGATAATGCCACCGAAGGCAGATACCGGGTCGCAAGCGTGTGCCTTACGGTAAGCGTCAGCAACTGATTCGGTGGAGACGGCAATGCCGCACGGGTTGGCGTGCTTGATAACGGCGACGCAGATGCCCTCATGGTCGTGCGCGGAGCGCCAGGCGGCGTCAGCATCCATGTAGTTGTTGTAGCTCATAGCCTTGCCGTGCAGCTGCTTTGCCTGGGCAATTCCCGGGTGGGCGTTATCCAGGTACAGGGCAGCAGATTGGTGCGGGTTTTCACCGTAGCGGAGCACGTCGCCGCGGACGAAGGTGGCGCCTTCCCAGACGGGGAATTCAGCTTCACGCTTCTCGTCATCGGTCTCGGCAGCGGCAGCGGCCTTCTCTCCGAGCTGCTTGCCAAACCAGGAAGCAACAGCGACATCGTAGGAAGCGGTGTGACGGAAGGCATCGGCGGCAAGCTCGGTGCGCTGTGCGAGAGTGAACCCGCCCTCCTTCACTGCGGTAAGAATGTCACCATAGCGGGCCGGATCAACGACGACGGCAACGGACGGGTGGTTCTTAGCGGCAGCGCGCACCATGGAGGGGCCGCCGATGTCGATCTGCTCAACGCAGGCATCGAAGGGGGCACCGGATGCTACCGTAGCTTCGAAGGGGTAAAGATTGACAATGACCAGCTGGAATGCTTCGACGCCGAGTTCGGCAAGCTGAGCCATGTGCTCGGCTTTACGGGTGTCTGCCAGGATGCCGGCATGGACACGTGGGTGAAGGGTCTTAACGCGGCCTTCGAGACACTCGGGGAAGCCAGTCAATTCGTCGACGGGGGTGACGGGTACACCAGCGTCGGCGATACGGCTTGCGGTAGAGCCGGTAGAGACGATCTCTACACCGGCCTCATGCAGTCCCTTGGCAAGTTCTTCGAGTCCGGTCTTGTCATAGACACTGACCAGAGCGCGCTTGATGGGCTTACGAGAATCAGACACTGATTTCCCTCTTCTACTGTGATTATTGTGTACGGGTCACGCGGGCTGATGGGCCATTGGTGGCGATGTCTGCGATGACGTCACAGAGCAGTCGCCGTTCCACAATTTTGATGCGGTCATGGAGTGCCTCGACGGTGTCGTCGGGCAGTACGGGAACCGGCTCTTGGGCAAGCAGTGGGCCGGTATCAACACCTTCATCTACAAGGTGAATAGAGGAACCGGTGTATTTCACACCGTAGGCTAGTGCGTCTTCCACTGCGTGCGCACCTTTAAACGCAGGTAGTAGAGCGGGATGTGTGTTGATGAAACGTCCCCCGAACTCACTCAACACGTTCTTTCCGGTAATGCGCATGAAACCGGCGGAGATAACGAGATCAGGCTGGTAGGCACTGATGGCGTCGGCCAATGCGGAATCCCAATCGTCACGATTGTCATAGTCCGCAAAATTGACCAAGAAAGTCTCCAGGCCTGCTGCTGCCGCACGCTCTAGCCCCGCACAGGGCCTATCCGCCCCCACAGCCACGATTTCTGCTGGATATGCTGGGTCGTGGGTAGCCTCCACCACTGAGTTCATGAGGGAACCTACGCCAGAGACGAGAACGACAAGACGAAGTTTGTGGTGAGAGGATGCTGGATCCACGGCAGACACTCCAAAACGCTCACTAAGTTCAATACCTGTAGTGTAGTCCGTTGCCCTCCGTTTTCCCTACCTGAGAGGGTTACTGAGCTGCGTCATCGTTCTCAGATGCAGTTTTTTGTGGCTCTACTGCGGCAACTGGATCTTCTGTCGCATCGGTGTCCTCATCGGTCTGCGCATCTGCACTGACGTTAGAGCTGCCCGCAGTGCTAACGTGGGTATCTTCTGTACGCCCGTTGACCTCGGTATTGTCCGCAGTACCAGCGTCATCCAGTACTGCCATACTCTCTTCTTCTGAGGTACTCCTATCATCCACTGCAGCATCAATTACTGCGGCATCGTCGACTACAGTCTCGTCCTCTGCAAGGTCCTCTCCCGCGGCAGCAGTATCTTCTTCCACTACGGTGTCCTCGGCAACAACGGCCTGTGCTGCACGTGCCGCCCGGCGTTCCGCTCGAGCCGCTTTCACGCTCGCCACTCCTTCTCCCCGCTGGAGGAATACCGTCACCGCACCAAGGATGCCCAACCAGGCTGCAAGTATGAGACCCGTCAGAGCTTCTGACATGCGGACTGAACCCATCACACCAATCTGCCCGCCCGCGAACCATGCGCCGACTGCGGCAAAAGCTGCGGTGGTGGGTACGGCGAAGGCGATAGCGCGGAGTCGCTCCCCTACCGCACGTCCGAGAGTGCGGCGGGCTACCACCACCGTGGCAATGATCGGGATAACGAGAAAGACGAGCCACCAGGATTGTGCATCATGTTGGGGTAATGCGGCAAAAAGTGGGAAGGCAGGAAGCTGCTCTAGGTGAGTTGTGTAGAGGCTAGTCTGCGATCCGCCAATCTGGATTCCTCCACCTGCCAATATGATGGCCGCCGCAATCATCATATTCGGCAGATACAGGAGGCTGAAGAGCCCGAATGCGAGGATTCCTGCGGCAGAGTTTCCATAGAGCAGTACTTGACCAATGAGTCTCCAGTGCGCCAGCAACGCAATCACGCCGGCTACCGCACCGGCGGTGAGCATGGTGAGGAGAAACTGCCCGGCTATCTGGAATCCGGCTGTGCCCCATGCTGGGAAAGAGTCGGTGGCGTGCGGGATGAGGTGGAGGACGCGTCCCCGCAGCCCCACGATGAGACCGACCAGTGTGGTGAGAAGGATGAGGGCAACCATCACCGCAGGATGAGGGGGCTGAATGAACACTATGTGTCGCAGTCCCCACATGCTCCCCCACCCAATACCCGACATCACTAGTGGGGTGACGATCGAGACAACGCTGAAGAGCTGTGTGTCGGCGGGGGAATCGTCAGTGGTGAAGTGCCGTGCGGTCCACGCTAGAGCAGCGGTGTAGAGCAGGGTGGGCAGTAGCGGGAGAAACCCGAGCACTGTGATGAAGCCCGTGGGGCCTATACCTGTAAAGGGGACGTGGAAGACCGCCATCCATAGAGAAAAGGTAAGGGGCCACCAGTGCACTGCATCCATATCGGTGAGGGCGACAACGACTCCGCAGACCACCATCAGGGCGCCAAACAGCGCCACTGGGGGGAAAATTGCGGGGCGAATGGCACCTTTGCGTGTACCGGGGAACGTCGGTACACGCACGTGGCGGAGACGCCCGACGACGCCAGACTTCTTACTGGCCACAGACGTCTCCTCCCCGATCGGCGGTAAAAGTCACCTACCCATTATGCAGGTTTGCGTAAGCTTCGCGGGCCAGGCGAGCGGTCTCTGAGGGAGTTTTGCCGACTTGTACGCCAGCAGCTTCGAGAGCGTCCTTCTTAGCCTGCGCTGTACCGGAGGAGCCAGAGACAATGGCCCCAGCGTGGCCCATGGTCTTTCCCTCTGGTGCGGTGAAGCCAGCCACGTAGCCGATAACCGGCTTCGTCACGTGCTCCTTGATGTATTCGGCAGCCTTCTCTTCGGCATCGCCACCAATCTCACCGATCATCACGATCAGTTCTGTGTCGGGGTCGTCCTGAAAGGCTTGCAAGGCGTCTATGTGAGTCGTTCCAGGGATGGGGTCGCCACCAATTCCGAGAGCGGTGGAGATGCCGATTTCCGCTACTTCAGCCATGAGCTGATACGTCAGTGTTCCCGACTTCGACACCAAGCCAATAGGGCCAGGGTTAGTAATGCCGTCTGGGGTAATACCAATGTTGGTTTCTCCGGGGGTCACAATACCGGGGCAGTTTGGGCCGATCATGCGGGTATGCCGGCCATGGGAAACATTATGTGCCCAGGCTGTAGCTGCGTCGTGAACAGGTATACCTTCCGTGATGGTGACGAGAACGGGGATCTCTGCATCGATAGCTTCCAGCATGGCGCCCTTGGTGTAAAGAGCTGGCACAAAGATGACGGATACATTGGCGCCCGTCGCCTCCATTGCTTCTTTCACCGTGCCGAACACAGGCACATCTTTATTGACGTTATCGAAGTGGACGCTGGTTCCCGCTTTGCGAGGGTTGACGCCGGCGACAATGTTGGTGCCTGCGGCCAGCATACGGGTGGTGTGCTTCATCCCCTCCCGCCCAGTCATCCCCTGGACGACAATGCGGCTGTCCTTGTTCACGAAGATAGACATTGTGGCTCTTCTCCCCCTACTTCTCTGCGTCGAGTTGGCCGAGGCGGTTGGCGGTAATGCGGGCTACTGTGGCGGCACCTTCATCCATGTCACCAGCTGTGGTGATGAGAGGATGCTGGGCATTGTCGAGGATCTCGCGAGCGGGTGCGACTTCATTGCCGTCGAGTCGCACAACCAGCGGTTTGGTGAGGCAGTCCCCCAACTGCTCCAGTGCCTGGAGGATACCGTTGGCAACTTCGATACAGGAGGTTATACCCCCAAAGACGTTAACGAAGACGGCTTCTACCTGGGGGTCTTCCATAATGATACGAAGACCCGCTTCCATCACGGCGGCGGATGCACCACCCCCGATGTCGAGGAAGTTGGCAGGTCGCACATTCTCGTAGGCTTCGCCTGCGTAGGCGACGACGTCTAGAGTCGACATGACGAGGCCGGCCCCATTACCGATAATGCCGACGGTGCCGTCGAGTTTGACGTAGTTAAGTCCCACCTCTTTGGCGGCTAGTTCACGGGGATCTGCGGTGGAATTGTCCCGGTATTCGGCGAAAAGATCGCGGTGGCGGCCTTCGGAGTTGTCATCGAGGGTGACTTTTCCGTCGATGGCGAGGACCCGTCCGTCACCTGTCCGTACCATGGGGTTGACTTCCACCAAGCTGGCGTCTGCGTCGTCGAACACCCGATAGAGCTTTTCAATGGTGAGAGCGGCGGCGTCGAGAATGTCGGCGGGGAGATGGCCTTGTTCCGCAATGTCACGAGCACGCGCGAGGTCGACGCCTTTGTCCGGGTCGATCGAGATCTTGGCAAGTGCCTCTGGCTGTTCTTTTGCGACGGTTTCGATATCTATACCGCCTGCTACCGAGCACATGGCAAGGTAGGAGCGGTTGGAGCGGTCGATGAGGAAGGACATGTAGTATTCTTCCGCGATATCAACGCCGGGATCGATGAGCACTTTGTGGACGGTGTGACCTTTAATATCCATGCCGAGGATCGCTTCTGCGTGGGCAACCACGTCCTCTCTCGTCCGGGCGAGCTTCACACCCCCAGCTTTGCCACGGCCACCAACTTTTACTTGGGCTTTGACGACAACTGGGAGTTCCATGGATTCTGCCGCTGCAGCCGCTTCTTCGGGGGTGGTTACTACGGTGCCGCGGAGTGTGGGAACTCCGTATCGGTCAAAGAGTTCTTTGGCTTGATGCTCGTAAAGGTCCATCCGTCCATCGCTTCTCGCTCGAAGGTAGGCCAGGCCGAGTCGGCAACTAGTCCGTACCTTGGTGATCACTGCCGTTGCATGGCGCTTGCCTAGAAGTTTACGGGGAATCTGAGCGAATAGCAGCCAACTTCGTCCCGGCATCCTTGAGTGCCCTGTAGTGACCTGGGGAAAAGCATCAAGAATCTTTATAGTTAAAAATCTCTCAGTTATATTCTTAGTTTTGATAACAGAAAGCGCTCTCTGACAGCGATCATTGTGTCACATTAGTAACAATCGTCACTCGTCGGTTCAATGCAGATTTCCTTATTAAAACACCCCCAAATAGGGGTATTCCAGAACTTTCTCTTGAATGATTCGTTCTTATTAAAACTCTACAAAATTGCTCTTGACCTGTATTTTTGCACTGTTCGTGGTGGATGAGGTTCACCCATACAGCTTATCGACCCCCAAATTCACAAAATTCCGCCAAAACCTGTTGGAATAACTCTTGTAACAAGTTTCGTTATCATCTAGTCTAATAACCATTGGGTAACGAAGCGGTCACGTCTGCTAGGTTGCCGGACGTAATGCCCAGAGGAAGGACGCTCGTGAGCGGACAGCGAAAGAGTGAAGGCGCAGAAGCAACGAGGCTTCCCCGCCATCGCGCTTCGGTGAAGCCTATTTCAGGCGGCACTGTTGCTATTGCTCTCGCCGCGGGCGCTATGACCACCGCTGGTGTCACCTCCGCACTCGCCTCTAACAACACCAGCATCCGCAGCGAATCCATTGAGCTCGCGGGCAATGTTATTGGTCAGGATTCCTCCCTCACCCCCGTTATCGCAAACACCACCGACACCGATGCGCTTTCCGGCTTTGCCAGCCAGCTGCAAGTAGCCGGTGCCGCACAGTCCCGTCGCATGGCAGCAGAGATAGCCTCCCGCCGCCCCACCGTAGTGCTACCCGCCATCGGCATCATCACCTCCGGATTCGGCTCGCGCTGGGGCGCCTTCCACGGCGGCATTGATATTGCCAATGCTGCTGGTACCCCCATCCACGCTATCGCCGACGGCATTGTTATCGATGCCGGCCCCGCCGCTGGTTACGGAAACTGGATTCGAATTCAGCACAACAACGGTGCCATCTCCGTTTACGGCCACATGTACGACCTCTACGTCTCCAAAGGCCAGAAGGTCAAGGCAGGGCAAAAGATCGCCGGAATGGGCTCCGCCGGTTTCTCTACCGGTACCCACCTCCACTTCGAAATATGGCCCGATGGGAAGCGCAAGGTCGACCCCATCCCGTGGCTCGCCCGCTTCGGCCTCCACTTCTAAAACTTTTACCCTAAAGTTCAGCCCCGCAGCATGGCACTGCGGGGCTGTCGCTATCCCAAGGTTAGAGCTTTTCGATCGGTGCCGCGACCAGCATAAGGCGCACCACCCCAGACGAGCCGAAGTCCACCAATGCGGTGGCACTGGGGCCTACCCCAGTCACTTCCATGACCTTTCCCAGGCCATACTTGTCGTGCACAACGCGATCCCCTTTCTCCACGCTAATGACAGAGCTATGGCGAGGACTCGCAGTTTTTGGCGCCACACGACGGGTCTCCACCGGGCTGCCCCAACGTTTCTGGACATCGCCGTAACGCCCGCTGCGGGAGCCACCGCCCCGCCCAGCGTGCTGCGCAGAAGACTTTCCCTCCCGACTACCGGTACCCCAACTGCGGTTGCCCGCACCCCACTGGGAACCACCCCCCGCTCCCCACGAGCGACCGGACGAACCGTAACTCCAATCATCGTCGTCATCAAACTCGGGGGCCTCCCGCAACACGTTGAGCAGATGTGCAGGAATCTCTTCCAGGAAGCGAGACTGCGGATTGGACTGCGGCTGCCCCCAACTGGAACGGACAACCGCACGGGTCAAGTAGAGCTTCCTCTTGGCACGAGTAATTCCGACATAGGCCAGGCGACGTTCCTCAGACAGCTCAGTGTCGTCGGCGAGCGCCCTCATATGCGGGAACATCCCGTCCTCCCACCCGGTGATGAAAACAACCGGGAATTCCAGTCCCTTAGCCGAGTGCAGTGTCATGAGGGTAATCATGCCGTCATCTTCATCAGGAATCTGATCCGTGTCCGAGGTGAGCGAAACACGTTCCAAGAATGCGGCAAGTGATCCGGGGGCAGCCAGCCCCTCCGTGCCCTCCGCCACGGTCTCCTCACTAATGCCGTTGGCGTTATCCTGTGCAAACGATTCCTCCAGCGCCCGCAACGACGCCGCATCGGCAGAGAATTCGTGCGCCACAGACACTAGTTCGTTGAGGTTGTCGAGACGGGCCTGATCTTGGGGGTCGTTAGAACCTTCCAAACTTGCCCGATACCCAGACCGGTCAATCACCAACTCCACAAGTTCCCCCAGATCAGGAAGGGAGTCCGCACCTGCAGTATGTTCTGCGCCGGCATTATGGTCTTGGATACCGGTGATGAGTGAGACAAAGGCCGCAATGGCATTCTCTGCCCGCGAGTTGAGGAAGGGAACGGTACCGTTCTGCGCACGGCAGCACGCCTCCCAGAGCGACACCCCCTGCTGTTCGGCAAACATCGCGAGGCAGCTAATCGCACGGTCCCCAATACCACGTCGCGGAGTGTTGATGATACGACGCAAGCTCACCGTATCCGCGGGGTTCTCCACCACCTTCAAATAGGCGACAATGTCGCGGACTTCCATACGCTCGTAGAAGCGGGTGCCTCCCACTACCTTGTACGGTAACCCGGTGCGAATAAAGGCATCTTCCAGAGGACGCGATCCGTTGTTAGTACGGTAGAACACCGCCATATCGCTGTAGGACATTCCCTCATCGTGGAGCTTGTCAATTTCACTACCAATGAAGCGGGCTTCATCATGCTCGTTATCTGCCACGTAGAGGTCGATGAGGGGACCATCACCCGCAGCAGTCCAGAGGTTCTTTTTGCGACGGCCTGCATTGTTGTCGATAACGGCATTGGCTGCCGACAAAATGTTCTGGGTCGAACGGTAGTTTTGCTCGAGCAAAATGGTGGTGGCGTTGGTGAAATCCCGCTCGAATTCCACGATGTTGCGGATAGTCGCTCCACGGAAGGCATAAATCGACTGGTCGGCGTCGCCCACTACACACAGTTCGGCGGGTTCAACCCCGTTAGAGCCATCCCCCACCAGTGCCCGCACCAGCATGTATTGGGCATGGTTCGTATCTTGGTACTCGTCGACCAGTACATGTCGGAATCGACGCTGGTAGTACTGCGCAATCGCCGGATGGGATTCCAGGAGGGCGACGGTTTCCCCAATGAGATCATCGAAATCGAAGGCATTGGCGGCGCGCAGACGAGCTTGGTAGATGCCATAGACCTCGGAGGCAACTTTGTCGAAGTGTCCTTCGTGAGCGTCGGCTGCCGCCGTCTCGGCATCAATAAGCTCGTTTTTCCAGTGTGATATCCGGTTTGACAGCGCCTTGGGAGCGTATTTCTTTGGGTCGAGGTTGAGGTCCTTGACGATCATGGTGAGGAGCCGCTTGGCATCATCAGCATCGTAGATGGTGAAGTTGCTGTTGACCACCTCGAGCTGTGCCGCCTGGGCACGCAGAATTCGGACGCACATGGAGTGGAATGTCGAGACCCACATGTAGGTCGCTTCCGTCCCAACGATGTGCTGAACTCGCTCCCGCATTTCGGCAGCGGCTTTGTTGGTGAAGGTAATCGCCAGAATCTGGGAGGCGCGGACCGGCTGCGTTTCGAGCACATACGCGATACGGCGGGTGAGAACAGTCGTTTTACCGGAACCGGCTCCAGCCACGATGAGGAGTGGGGTGCCACTATGTTGGACGGCTTGCTGCTGTTGGGGATTGAGCCCCTCGAGTAGGTGTTCAGCTGCCTGCGGATCCCGCCGGGGGCGCCGCCCCATATGGGCGGTGCGGGAAGCACCAGATACCGCGGCAGCTGGTGTCGAGGGAGCGGCGGCGGTGTCGGGGACGGGGTTGTTGTCATCAGTGGGCAGGTTAAAAAGCCCTAGCGGCGCATCTGGCGTGGACGCGCTGCTTGCTTCACTCTGTGTCGGAGAGGTGGGAGTAGTCCGGTCGAAGGAAAAGGGATCAGCAGTCATGTCACTCATATCGTCCTCCAATCTACTGGAATGTAGCTTGCTACTGTGACACGGGCCCTTTGCTCTTTCCGTGGAATAATGGAGTTATGGCAGATACCACTCATGAATCACACGATCAGGTCTCTCCTATTGATGAGTCAACAGACGAAGTTCTTCATGGGGATCCCACTGGCGCTAGCGATGTGTTGAGTGCTGCTGAGATCAATGAGCTGCGGAAAGAAATCGACCAGCTAGATCGCACTATTCTCGAGTCCATTCAACGTCGTACTGAGATTTCTAAGATGATCGGTCAGACTCGGAAGAAGAGCGGCGGCCCCCGGTTGGTGCATAATCGCGAGCTTAAAGTTATCGAGCGTTTCAGCGTTCTGGGGAAAGAAGGCCATCAGTTAGCGCTGTTGCTGCTCCGCCTTGGACGCGGCCATCTGGGATAGTTACATTTATCCCTGTCACCACGATCTTTTTCGATCAAGTATCTAACCTCATCAGCAAACGTTCAGCACGTAATGGAGAGATAAGCAATGACCGGTGCATCCCCAGTCGACATCACTACCACTCCCGCGTGGAATGACCTGCTCGGACATTTCGCCGCTGTGAAAGACCTCCACCTCCGTGACATCTTCCAAGCTGACCCACAGCGTGGTACTGAACTGACCTACCAGATCGGTGACCTCACCTTCGACCTCTCGAAGAACCGCATCACCCGTGAGACCCTCGATAAACTCGTCGCCGTTGCCGAATCCGCCAACATTCCCGCCAAGCGCGACGCAATGTTCTCCGGCGAGCACATCAACTGCACCGAGGATCGCGCTGTCCTACACACCGCGTTACGCCTTCCCCGCGATGCGGAACTCATCGTTGATGGCCGCAATATCGTGGCCGACGTCCACGAAGTTCTCGACCGTATGCATAGCTTCACCGATTCCCTCCGCAACAAGGAGTGGAATGGTTACACTGGCAAGAACATCACCACCGTCGTCAACATCGGTATCGGCGGTTCGGACCTTGGCCCCGTCATGGTTGACCTGGCACTGCGCCACTACCAAGATGCCGGCATCTCCGCCCGCTACGTCTCCAACATCGACCCTACCGATCTGATCGCCAAAACCGCCGACCTCAACCCCGAAGAAACCCTCTTCATTGTCGCTTCCAAGACGTTCACCACCCAGGAGACCATGACCAACGCTGCCGCCGCTCGCCGCTGGCTGATCAATGGCCTGGCTGAGATCACCGGTGCAGAGGTGGACGAAGACGCCATCGCTAAGCACTTTGTGGCTGTCTCAACCAATGCCAAAAAGGTCGCAGACTTCGGCATTGATACCGCCAACATGTTCGGATTCTGGGATTGGGTTGGCGGACGCTACTCGGTCGATTCTGCGATTGGCCTGTCCGTCATGACCGTTGTCGGCTATGACAATTTCCTCCGCTTCCTCGACGGCTTCCATACCATGGATGAGCACTTCCGCACTGCTCCACTGGCTGAGAACGTACCCGTGCTGATGGGTCTCCTAGGTATCTGGTACTCCGACTCCCAGCTCTTCAACGCGGATGCAAAGGCTGTCCTTCCGTACGTCCAGGACCTCAGCCGCTTCCCCGCTTACTTGCAACAGCTCACCATGGAATCGAACGGGAAGTCCGTACGTACAGATGGCAGCCCCGTCACGACGTCCACTGGAGAGATCTACTGGGGAGAACCCGGTACCAATGGTCAACACGCCTTCTACCAGTTGCTCCACCAAGGCACCCGCTTGGTCCCCACCGACTTCATCGCTGTCGCCCAGCCGCTGGACGATCTGCCCACTGCAGACGGCACCGGCTCTATGCACGACCTGCTGATGAGCAACTTCTTCGCCCAGACCAAGGTGCTAGCCTTCGGCAAGACCGCTGCCGAGATCGCCGCCGAAGGAACGCCAGAAGAACTCGTCAACCACAAGGTCATGCCGGGTAACCGCCCTTCGACCTCCATCCTCGCTACACGCCTCACGCCCGAAGTCGTCGGCTCCCTCATCGCCCTCTACGAGCACATCGTTTTTGTACAGGGCATGATCTACGGCGTCAACCCCTACGACCAGTGGGGTGTTGAACTCGGCAAGAAACAGGCTGGCGACCTACTCACCTTCATCACCGGTGATGCTGCTCTCCCTAGTGAGGTACTCGGCGACGCTGGTACCAGCCCCACCGGTGTGGATTCCTCCACGGCTGCCCTCATCTCCCGCTACCGTTCCCTCCGTGCTGACGCACCGAAGTAACCTCGTCCACCCACTATTCTCACTACACTGGGAACCAAGCTACTGAAGGAATTAGCAATGAGTCTCAAACTTGACGACGTAACCCTCGCCCATCGCATTGCCGCTGGTGCCGGCGCCATTCTCAAGGGGATCCGCTCCGGTGGCCTGCTGCGTGGGCATGAACTCGGGACAACAGGTGATGAACTCGCCCAACGCTGGATCGCCTCCGTACTAGCCAATCACCGTCCCGACGACGGTATGCTTTCCGAAGAGGCTCCAGATGAGGTGGAAGAACGTCTGTCCAAGGATCGAGTGTGGATCATTGACCCGCTCGATGGCACCCGCGAGTTCTCCACCGGTCGTCTGGACTGGGCCGTGCACATCTCTCTGGTTGAAAACGGCGTCCCGGTAGTAGCTGCCGTCGCTATGCCCGACCTCAACCGCGTCTGGCACACCGCTAACGTGCACGCCGTAACGGGCCCCTACTCCAAGAAGATCGTCATTTCCCGCACTCGCCCACCGGCTTGTGCAGATTATGTGGCAGAAGCTCTCGGTTACGAACTGCATCCGATGGGTTCAGCAGGCGCTAAAGGCATGTCCGTACTCCTGGGCGACGCTGATGCCTACATTCACTCCGGCGGACAGTACGAATGGGATTCCTGCGCCCCCGTGGGAGTGGCGCTTGCTGCCGGCCTGCACTGCTCCCGTCTCGATGGCTCTCCGCTGGTCTACAACCAGGAAGATACCTACCTCCCCGATCTGTTGATCTGCCGTAAGGAGATCGCGGGGGACATTCTTAAAGCTGTCGCTGAATTCGAGGCTAAGAATAAATGATCAATGCGCCCTATGAGGACCTGCTCCGCGAGGTACTCGACCACGGCACGCCAAAAGCGGACCGAACTGGCACCGGTACGCGGAGTGTCTTCGGGGCGCAATTGCGCTACCACCTAGACGATGGCTTCCCGCTTATTACGACCAAGCGGGTCCATATGAAATCCATTGTCTACGAACTGTTATGGTTCCTACAGGGCAATACTAACGTGCACTGGTTGCAAGAGCACGGCGTCTCCATCTGGGATGAGTGGGCAGACGAAAACGGCGACCTAGGGCCAGTTTATGGCGCCCAGTGGCGTTCCTGGCCCACCCCCACCGGGGAAACCCTCGACCAGATCAGCTCCGCACTTGAACTGCTGCGTACCGACCCGGACTCACGCCGCAATATTGTGTCTGCGTGGAACGTCTCGGAGCTGCCGAAGATGGCCCTCTACCCCTGCCATACTCTCTTCCAGTTCTATGTCGCAGACGATAAGCTCAGCTGCCAGCTCTACCAACGCTCGGCTGACCTCTTTCTGGGTGTGCCTTTTAACATCGCCAGCTATTCCCTGCTCACGCACATGATGGCGCAGCAGGCAGAACTGGGCGTGGGAGACTTCATCTGGACAGGCGGGGACTGCCACATCTACAACAACCATGTGGAGCAGGTGACGGAACAGCTCTCCCGAGACCCCTACCCCTACCCCACGCTCGAGCTGCGCAAAGCGGACAGTATTTTCGACTACCAGTATGACGACGTTCACATTGTCGGGTACCAGCATCATCCCGCCATTAAGGCCCCGGTGGCGGTGTAGGAATGATTGGACTTATCTGGGCACAGTCTATTGATGGGTGGATTGGCCGTGACGGGACGATACCCTGGCATATTCCGGAAGATTTGGCACATTTCAAACACATCACCAACGCAGATCCCGTCGTTATGGGGCGAGTAACCTGGGATTCTCTCAATCCCCGCTTCCGCCCACTGCCTGGCCGACCCAACATCGTATTGACGCGTGACCCGGAGTGGGACGCCCTTGGTACCCAGGTGGTGCACTCTCCGCTTGAAGCACTAGAAACCGCAGAAGAGTTAGCCAATGAGGGCGACTTCTGGGTTATTGGGGGGTCGCATATCTACCGCGAGTTTATGCCGATTGCTCACCGCTGCGAAGTGACTGAACTTGATCTCACTGTGGCAGGTGCGGACACTGCCGCGCCACGGCTCGACCCCGAGATCTGGCAGGAGATTGCTGCTACACAGTGGGAACGTTCCACCAGTGGCGTGCGTTATCGCTTCCTCACCTACGACCGGATTTCCCTCAGCAAATAGGTATCCATGACCCAGCCATTGCGGTCGTGCAGCTCTTTTTTCAGCGCTGCGATCTCCGGGCCCACGTCTGCTACGTAGCCTTCCCGCAATACTTCATTCTCCGCGCGTAGGTACGCACCCCAGTAAATGTAGGTATCCGGCGTGGCGACCTCCAAATAGGCATCGCGACCGTCAAGCATGACGAAAACATTTTCGCGCTGCATCGGAGCGAGCGAAGAGAGCTTTCGTCCGGTGGTGATGGTGATAGTGCCACCAATATCGTTGGCTACTAACCCAAAAGCCGCTGTGAGTGAATGGACAGCGGAGACACCGGGAATCACTCTAATACGTGTTTCGTCCTCCATGGCACGCACAATACGAAGAGTGGAGTCGTAGAGGCTGGGATCTCCCCACACCAGAAACCCCACTCTGCCACCTTCTGGAAGAGCCTGCTGGAGGGCCTCGCTGATGAGATCGGCGCGTGCTTGGTGCCACCGTTTGACCTCTTCTTGATAGTCCACCGGGTGGCGGTCACGTGGAGGGTCGTGGAGCTCTAGAACAGTGGCAGTGACACTGTGCCGACTTAGCAGAGCCCGCCGGAATGCACGCATATCTGCTGTGGCAGAGCCTTTGTCAAGGAAAACAACAAGATCTAACTGGCGCATTTCAGTGATCGCGGAGAGAGTAATATCCTCCGCCCCACCAGTTCCAATGCCTATAATGCTCACGTGGTACACACCTTGAGTGTAATAGAGCTCCTTTGGTCAATAGGCACGCCGGTGTGTTAAATGTCACATACTGCCGTAAAAGAAATTGTTCACACTCGGACGACCAATTTTGGCAAGTTCTGAAGAGTTGCATATACCACCACAGCTCAACCTCTCCAATAAGCATCGGCATCGAATGCCAACCATTTCATTCCGTTAATTATCTCGATAATTCTTAAATCCCGGAGTTATGCCACATTAAAATCATCCAACAGCAGAAATGCGCCGGGGACCAAATAAACCGGATAATGACCATTAGGTAAATACTGAGTGAATGACCAAAACGACCGTATTACAGTGCTTTTACCGGGGGAATCCGATGGAAACATGCATCGTCAAATAAGCTTTTTTATTCCAACTGTGACGGTCTTGTTCCAGTTTTGTCATCAACTAAGATGAGTGTTTACTTAGAACTGAACATTCGCTCCCCCCGTTCTTCTCCCAAGGAGTATCCATGAAGCTTCGCCGTTTGACGGCCTCCACACTGGCCACAATGACCTTTTTCGGCGCATCCTTCTCCACGGCTAACGCCGTCCCGATCCACAAGGCTGGATCCAATTACACCACCACTACTGAAGACGGTCTCACCCTCAATGTGACACGCTCCCACGAAAAGTTCGAGCTGCAGCTTCCCGACAATCTATCGATCCTCTCACACCAGACTTTCCTCGATACCAAGGGCATAGCCACCATCAAGGGCGCAACTGGCAAGTCCATCAAGGCTCACCTCATGATTGGCTACCAGCTCGGTTGCATGGTTGATGTCTCCGACGGCGCCACCTTCGAATTCGACGCTCCCAAACTCACCGCCGGCGTGGAACTTGCGCAGGCCTTGAACGGTATGCCCTCCATTAAGGGTGAAGGCAAGGCAGACGGCGGCGGAGCTGAAATCAGTGGCGTTGGCGCCACCACCACGCTCACCCCGAAGGCGGGACTCGAAGTGCCGCTTGGCCCGGACGTTAAGTTCACCCTCAAGCCCGGCCAGATCATCACCTTCCTGGTGGCAGAAAAAGACGTCAAGGGCAACAAGGGTGCCCTCCGCTACGTCGGTGAGCCCATCAACGTTGACGGTTGCCTCGGCTTTGCCTCTGTGCGGTCCTTCATCACCCTGTGGACCAAGGCCCCCATCGAGGATTCCAAGATCACCACGTGGGGTAAGGTCACCCGCTTCTAAAAGCCAGCGGATACGGCCAGCTCAGTTGCTCCGTCCTCTGCCTATCAGTGTCCCGATAGGGAGAGGACAGCTGGCCGTTTCCGCGTCCCCCTCGCTTGATTGGACGACCATGCTGCAACGCTCTTCCATTTCTTTGCTCCTCGCTGCCAGTCTCCTCAGCGCTAGCGTGGCCACTACTCCTTTCGCCTTCGCTGCCCCCTCGGCAAACGATCCGGGTGCCACCCTTCGCCAAAAAGTAGATAACGCCGTAAAGGACTCCCGCACCAGCTACTCCGTCCCCAACGTGGAACGCACCGTCATCACTGAAGATGGTGAAAAAGTAACTCTCGCAAAGAATAACGAGCACATCTACCGCACCGCACCGTTGAACCGGAACCTCCTCACCCACGAAGCCCGTGTAAGCCTCCAAGGGCTTGCCAAGGTGACGGGTTCGTCGAAGCGATCTGTTCACACGCTCACCGTGGGATACCTCATGGGTTGCCAGATCGACGCCTCCGAGCCAGCCAAGCTCGAGGTGTCCTTCCCCATGCAAATCCAGCTACCATCTCCGCGGATCGGCACCGAACAGGACCTCAGTGCCCCAGATTTCGAGCAGAATCGGAAGTCTCTTGGCGTTACTCTACTGCGCCCTAAGCTGTGGTTTGGCTATGTGGCAGGTGTGAGCCTTGCTGACAAGATTTCCTACAACGTCAATATCAAGCCTGGACGCATCGCAAAGGTTCCGCTGGCGAGCTTCTCCTTCCGCGGAAACCGCACCAGTTGGGCTGATCTACGTGATGTCCACATGTTTATTGACGGATGCCCCGGCAACGTCTCCCTCCGCTCCTACGTGGAGTATCTCGACGGCGCTATTAGCCCTCGGCATTACCCCACCCCCAGCTCCGAGACGAAAAACGGTGCGAAGCTGCTTAACCCCAACAAGGTGAAAAAACCCAAGAAGGCCCGTTTCTCCGAACAAACTGACCCGCTGAAGCGGGTGACGCAAAGCAAGATTCGTCTCCCACGTCTCAATCCCGACCAGTCCGTCAGCCTTCCCAAGAAGAAGAATAAGCGCGGTTCCAAGGATAAGTACCCAGTTGCCCTCACCCCTCGGGAGAAGGCACAGCAGGAGGCGTACCGCGATCTCGCCCGCAAGATGGCGGAAGTTGGTAATCCCTCCGCCGCGTCGCTGGACCGCCCCTATGGGAAGCACAATCCAGACACCGTGGAAGGTCTGAAATTCACGATTCATGGTGCGGTGCGCTGGATGTCAACCATCCTGCCGCAAACGGATCTCGCCACCGATGCCCGCAATCGCGAAAAAGTGGTGCGCGAGAAGTGGCAACCCGTCCAGGACTACGCCAAGCGCTTCGTTAACACCCTCGCTAGCATCTTCATCCCTCTCGGCATTCCGTCCCCTAAAGGCCTGCTATGACCATCTCAACTCATCCCCGACACACCATGCGGCACACCGTCCGCAGTGTCGCGGCACTCGCAACCACCATCGGAGTTGCTCTCACGACGGTACCGGTCGCCGCTGCCGCACCAGTCACCCCCACAGCGGGAGCCCTGGCAGCCCGCGGTACCGGCACTCCTGACCTCGAACCGCTTCTCCCCACCTTCCTGCAACGCCACATCAGCTTTGCCACGGAGCAGCGCACCTACGTCAACCCCGAAAAAGGCAAGGTCCAAACCACGATCCGCCGGAGTGGACTGACCAACTCCTCGGCTCTCTTCGGACTCGACCGTAATGGTGACGTCACACTCGAAGTGCGTACCCGAGTGGATCCGTCCTATCGAGTCGCATACTTCTACGCGGGTGTACAGTACGGCTGTTTCGGCGGAGTGGGCGACCCTAAAGTTAAAACCTCCATCGACGCCAATACCACCGTTAGTGTGAACGGCAAGTGGAAGACCCACGCTACCACCTACCCCATTAGCCAGTTTTTGCAGCAGTCGGTTCGCACCGCTATCAAGGGTGCCATCGCCGGCGCTGAGTGCAGTGCAGGAACCGGAGCGAGTGCTGGAGCGGGCGCTGCAACTTGTGCAGAGGTAGCGAAATTCTTGGCCACGGAAGTACCCCGAGAAGTCTTTGCCACCCTCGAACTGGGACGCATCATCACGAACACCGGTACCTCTGAAAAGGGAGTATCTGCTAAGCCAAAGGTTGTTCCTACTTTCTCCGCTAGCGTCTATCCTGGCCAGACCAGTGTGGTACCGTTCTACTTCCTCCGCTACAGCCCCGGTTGGAACACTGTGCGAGTGACCAACATGAACCTGCAGGGCTCGGGCTGTGTGGGTCCTGCCTACATCCGCCCGTTTGTCGTCACACTGGGCCAGACAAAGAGCGGTAACTACGTCAACTACCAGCTCATTGGTCAGTCCTACCCCTTCTACCCCAATAAGCTTTTCCGTATGAGCGAACGCTAGTTCCTCGTACGGACGGAGTGGGAGCATGCTCCGCTCTCAAGACGCTCCACACTCCGTGCTACTGTCCCGGTTACGCTACAATCGCTCGTGTAACCGGGACAGTTTTCTTTCAGCGAGCCACCATGACCGCGTGATGACGGCACACGTAGCGTCTTAACAGCAGGACAAGCGACCCCAGTCTGCGGGATCAATGTCGAAGCGCCGAAACAGTTTCTTTTCGAACTCCTGCCAGCCCTCCGACATAATGAACTTTTCCTCACTCGGACCAATGGGGAAAAGCCACACCATTGCCACCGGACCGTACTCCGTCTGACAGGTTGGAAACTCATCATCAAACATCCGCGGCATTGACGCGTACACAGCATGAACTCCCGCGTCGGGCGGCAAAGGCCCAATAACTTGCCCCCGCAGAACCGGAGTAGCCGTGGTGTCAATAGCCTCAGCCACGGCCCCTATGACCCGCTCTGCCTCAAACCTATCCTGCGGATCACACAGAGTAAAAAGCTCCAACCGCAGTTTATGGCGCGTTTGCGGAGACACGAGGGGAACAAAACTCAACCCCACAGACCACACCGCAGAAAGACGCTGCGCCTTGAACGCTACTGGCATGCGGGACGCCAACCGCGCAGGAACCTCCGAGAACACCACAGTCCAATGCGCATGGCGAGACCCCGGCACGGAACCGCGAATACGGCCAAGCCGCTCTTCCATGTGAGCAATGACTGTTGGCTCCAAACCTTTAACCTCTCGTCCTGGCGTGCGCCGGTACGGGATGTGTACGTGCCCCAGATAGGATTCGAACCTACGACACCTTCTTTAGGAGAGAAGTGCTCTATCCCCTGAGCTACTGGGGCCCAGTCGATACCTACTTTAATAGACGATGCGGGAAGTCTGGTATCGACGAGCCGACAGCTAACTAGCTGACCGTTTCCGTGCCGCCTCCGCCATTTTTGCTTCCTGCTGCTCCGCTTCGAAGGGTGCCCGGGTACGAGCCCAGACGAAACGCCGCTCCCCCTTCACAGCTCCCGTCACCCACCAAAGGATCTCCACGAGAACTGCACCGCACAGGCCTGCCAACAAGCCCCACTGCATCAGCACACCATTGCTGGCATCGAGGAAGAACAACTTTGCTGTGAACGGCCACAAGAAGATCACCGGATACATGGCGGCCGACAGTACCACCAGCAGAATCTTCCACCAGCGCAGCGGCCGCGCCACAACACACAACACCCACGTGGCTGTCACAATCAACGCCGCCAGCGTCGCTGTGGAGATCTGCGTCTGCAAGGCATCAGAAATGCCAGATCCGTCTTCGCCATAGACATGCCGAAGCACCATATACGTCACGAATGACACCACACTAATGATGACACCGGAAGGAACAGCAAGGCGAAGCACCCGCTGGACAAAATGGTCTTTCGCGCGCGCGGAATTCGGGGCCAACGACAACAAGAACGCCGGAATACCGATGGTGAACCAGCCCGTGATAGTGACGTGGATCGGCTGGAAAGGGAACGGCACCTGAGCAAACACCACAAGTAGCGCCAACATCACGGAATAGACCGTCTTCGTGAGGAAGAGATGAGCAACACGTTCGATGTTGCCAATCACCCGGCGTCCCTCTCCCACTACCGACGGCAACGTAGCGAAACGATTATCCAACAGCACAATCTGGGCCACAGATCGGGCAGCAGACGATCCCGCCCCCATCGCCACCCCAATATCGGCACGCTTCAAGGCCAAAACGTCATTCACTCCGTCACCCGTCATCGCGACCGTGTGGCCGTTATGTTGCAACGCTCCAACCATGGAGCGCTTCTGCTCAGGAGTCACCCGACCAAACACCGTATGGTTCTCCACGTCGTCGGCGAACTCCCCTGCCGCAGTCGACACGGTTCTCTCCTGCTGGTGGATACGTTGTGCAAACGCGTCCTCGGGGAGCTTCGGAAGTTTCCGGGCATCGAGCGGTGCGTCCGCCCCCACCATATTGAGTTCACTGGCAACTGCTCCCACCGAAGTGGCATTGTCGCCAGACACGACCTTCACGTCCACCCCCTCATCGTGGAAATAGGCCAGCGTATCGGCAGCATCTGGTCGCACAGACTGCTGCATCAGGACCAATGCCAGCGGCGTTACGGTTCCCGCTTCCACAAACTCCTCTGCGGGAGTGTGCGCCAGCTCGTCCACCGGTGTGTCCGACCGTGCCAGCAGCAACACACGCAAGCCGGTCGAGCCCGCCTCATCTGCAGTAGCGGCGGCAGAGGAATCTGGGGCTGCCAACACATCCGGTGCACCGAGCATCCACTCCCCATTCTCTCCGAAGCCCATCGCCGACCACTTTTTGTCGGAAGAGAAGGGGACGACAGCGGTGTGCTCCCAGTCCTCCCCGCCAGCAGGGACATCATCACGGTCCGAGGTAGCCCACTCGGCAATGGCCTTCATGGAATCATTGGGGTGATCATCAGAGGCTGCCATGGCTGCCAGCGCCTGCCGCGCCGTCTGAGCCAAGGTCTCATCCTTGGCCGCATCCCCCAGCAGAGTCACCTCTTTCAACTCCATGGAGTTATTGGTCAACGTGCCGGTCTTATCCGTGCACACCACATCAACCCGGGCAAGCCCCTCAATAGCCGGAAGCTCCTGCACCAAACACTGCTTCTGCCCCAGCCGAATGACACCCACGAAGAAGGCAATAGAGGTCATCAGCACCAGGCCCTCTGGCACCATCGGAACGAGTGCTGCCACCATCGACAGAACCGCCTCTTTCCACGGCTTATCCGTTTGGAAAAGCTGTGTGTAGATCGTGGCAATTCCGGTGGGCACCAACAACCACGTAATGACCCGCAGGATCTTGTTAATGCCGGTCATCAACTGAGAATTCGTCAAACTAAACTGGGATGCCTCAGCGGCCAACTTAGCGGCGTAAGCTTCCGTTCCCACCTTTGTTGCCTGGTACAGGCCGCTGCCAGCTACCACGAAACTACCGGACAAAACGACATCACCCGCCTCTTTATGCACAGGGTCGTTTTCTCCCGTCAGGAGAGACTCATCAACATCCAGTGCCTGTGCCGTGATCACCTCGCCATCGACGAGGATCTGCTCCCCCGCCGAGAGAACAATGAGATCACCCTGCACCAAATCTGTCGCTGGAATCGCGGTGTCCTGTGAGCCATTCTCCCCCTGCCTCCGAACCGTCGGCTTCGCCTGCCCCACGATAGAAAGCTTGTCCAGCATCCGCTTGGCGCGAATCTCCTGAATAATACCGATTCCCGAGTTAGCAATAATGAGGAGTCCGAATGCCGCATTAATAATGGAGCCAGTACTCCACACGATAAGGAAAAGCACACCCAGCATGGCGTTAATACGCGTGAAGACGTTGGCGCGAATAATCTCGCCCACGCTCCTCCCGGCGCGAACCTGGTGGTCGTTACCGTTGCCAGCTGCCCGGATCTCGCTGACCTGAGCCTCCGTTAATCCTTCTGCTGACGTATAGTCAGCTTCATCGGAGATTGTGGCGAGTGCGGCGGCGGCAAACTTCTCTTCAGCCACCCGGGGCTCCTTCCTTCCCAAACATGCGGGGAGCTCGGAATTGGAGGGTCGTCTCAGCGATTCTCTAGTGATTTCAGACTAATTGATTTCTACCAATGATGACGGGTCCCTAAAATTCACTTTTAGCGTCCCAACAGTCATAATGGCTTTGTGACTAGTGATGATCCTGCGCAAAACAAGACTCCCGAAGACCTCCCCGAGACATCCGCTGTAATTGCCGAAACAGTGCACAATGCAGTTGAAGATGCTGTAGCGGAAACCGTCGCCGAGCCGGTGCAAGCACGGCAAGAGATCGACGACCCCTCTACTCTGGCTGAGCGCACCACTACTGTTATTCGCCTCGGTTCTCTCCTGCTCGCAGCGGGTACCGGCGGCTATCGCGTCAAGCGCGCCATGCAGCGTGCCGCCTTCGCCTTGGGTATCGACCGTTTCGACGCCTCCGTGACGCTCACCAACATTACGGCAACCGCCTATACCAAGGACGACTACCGGACGCTGGTCAGTGAAGCCCCCGCAATCGGCGTCAACGCTTCCCGCATCGAGGCTCTCGAGAGTATTTCCCGAGACATCTCGCACGGCATTAGTAACGCAGATCTGAACTCTCGCATCGACCATGTTGTTAAGTGGGTGAAGCCACGCTACGGGTTGTGGGTCAACGCCCTCGCCTCTGGTTTCGCCTGTGCGGCGTTCGCCGTACTCAACAAGTTCCCGCCGGAAGCACTACTCTTTGTCCTGTTGGGGGCAACCTTCGGCCAAATGACACGCCGCGTCCTCGGGCACCGTGGCTGGAACCAACTGGGTGTTGCCGCCCTGGCTGGCGTAGTTGCCTCCGTCATCTACCTCCTGTGCGTTTCTATCACTGCCGAAATTGTTCCCGGGTTCATCTACAACTCGGCTAACGCCGGATATGCTCCGGTGAGTGCCGGCTTCGTGGCCTCAGTACTCTTTCTTATTCCCGGCTTCCCCATGTTCACCAGCCTCTTGGACCTGGCGAAACTCGACTTCAACTCCGGTATCCAGCGTTTCACCTACATGTTGACACTCCTGGCTGCCGCTACCAGCTCGGTGTGGATTGTCACCCTGGCGACCGGTCTGCAACCACTCCCCCAGATCGGTAACCCCTACCAGGTTCGCTTCGGCGTCGAGTGGTGGCCGCTCTTCGTATGGGTCGCCTCCTTTATCGGTATTGCCGGCTTCGCCGTGCTCTTCAACTGCTCCCGCCGGATGGCACTGCTGTCTTCGGTGACGGGCGCTACCGCTAACCTGCTGAAGTTCATCCTCGTCGACCAAAGCATCGTAGGTCTGAATCTGCCGACCCAGACGGGTGCATTTATCGCGGCTCTCTTCATTGGTCTGGTTGCCGCAATCATCGCTCCTTCTATGCGGATTCCGCGTATTACGATGTCCGTCCCCAGTTCCGTCATCATGATTCCGGGTGCGTCCATGTACCGCTTCATCTACTTCCTCAATGTCGGTGACCTCGGCTTGGCAGCCCGCAACCTGATGGATGCTGGTTTGGTAGTTATTGCTATTGGTGCGGGCCTCGCTATCGCTCGTATGGTGACGGACCCCGAGTGGTTGTACGACCGTCGTCACCCGCGATTCCACCGCGGACACCTCATCGGACGCACACAACGTGCCATCCTGGGCATACAGGCTGCCCGGCGCGCCGCCAAGAAGGCCATTCGGGAGGCCGCCCGCCACGACGCACACCGTATCGAGCGGGAGCAGACTGGCCCTACCCAGCATGCGGTCTCAAAGTTCCAGGATTAGCACCCTCCTGCCAGCCACCCTGTCCACTCGTTCAGGTCACTGTTCTCTCTCGCCAGGTAGGTGTGAAAGCTCGACAGATGTGGCGATAAACAGAAGGAGCCACCCAATTGGGTGGCTCCTTCTGTTTACGCAAATATCGTGCGCAGAGTCGGTACCTCAGTGTGGACGTGCACTGGACATAGGGAGCCGAACGTGCGGAAAGCCAGGTATGCCGGGGAGCGCTCTAGATGCCACGGAAGCGGGGGCGGCGTCCTTCTGTGAAGGCACGGCGTGCTTCCTTCAGGTCTTCACTAATCCATGCGGTTTTGGCTGCGGCCGCTTGCATGGGGGTGGGCTGTTGTTGGGCGAGGTCATTATTAAAGACGAGCTTGAGGTGGTGCAGGGTGAGCGGTGCGTAGGTGGCAATCTCCTGGGCCCAGGCGAGGGCGTCATCAACGTTGCCCATCTTATTCACCAGACCGTGTGCCGCAGCTTCCTTCACATGGAAGGGGTCGCCCGTGTAGAGAATGGTGCGGGCAAAACCGCCCCCCACCAATGACTCCAGCCGGCGGACAGTCCAGTTATCCAGCGCAAAGCCCATCTTCGCCACGGGCAGCGCAAAGAAAGCTTCATCGTCCGCAACTCGCAGGTCGCAGGCCATGGCAAGCTGTGCACCGGCACCAATGGCTGCACCATTCACGTAGGCGATGATGATAAGCTTCGAGCGCTCAATCGTGCGCAGCATGGCGACGTTCTGATTTGCGAATCCCGAGGAGAACACACCACCGGTGAGGTCCGCTCCAGCGCAGAACACTTCGCCCGTGCCCGTGATAACAAGGCTGCGGCAGCCTTCATGCTCGACTCGCTCAACGGCCAGCTGAATACCACGGCATAGTTCTGCATTGAGCGCGTTACGCCGTTCGGGGTTGCGCAGGGTCATCTTGGCGATGCGGGCATTGCTAAAGATCTCGACCAGAATAGGGCGGTTTTCAGCATCGGGGTTCACGACTTCGCCGTCGATGCGGAACTCAACTGTAGTGTCCACGAGTGAGATACCTCTCTTCGTCCCACCCACTTGGCTCAGTCGCTGAGGAAGAGACTCAACCCCGGGGCGGGAGACAGTGTCTGTTGTCTTTACTTCAGTCTACAGATCCCCGTTGAACTCGTCTGGGTCCTTACTCATTCTGCCGTCAGCTCGATCCAGATTCGTTATAGAGGCGAGCTCTTCTTCGTCCATCCAGAAGTCAAGCACGTCGAAATTCTCCTCCATACGCTCCCGGTGGGTGGTCTTCGGGATGACAAGCGTTCCCATCTGCAGGTGCCAGCGCAGCACAATCTGTGCCGGTGTCTTGCCGTATTTCTCGGCAAGCGAGGTAATAGCATCGGCATCGAGGCCTTCACCGCGCGCCAGCGGGCTCCAGGCTTGGGTACGAACGCTGAAGTAACTGTTACATTCACGCATATCTGCCTGGGAGAAACCGGGGTGGAGTTCAATCTGGTTGAGGACCGGCACAACTCCCGTCTCGGAAATAATGCGTTTCAGCGTTGGCGCAGTGAAGTTGGAAACCCCAATGCTACGGAGCTCATTTGTGTCCCGGAGAGAGATCATCTCTTCCCACGTTTCGACGTATTTGTCGACAGCTGGCTGAGGCCAGTGGATGAGGTAGAGATCCACATACTCAAGTCCCAAGCGCTCAAGGGAGGCGTGGAAGGCATCCGCCGTCTTCTCTTTGCCATGGTCGGTGTTCCAGAGTTTGGTGGTGACATAAATTTCGTCACGAGGAATCCCGGACTCGCGAATTGCGCGGCCGACGCCTTCTTCATTGCCGTAGAGCGCAGCCGTGTCAATGAGTCGATAGCCTACTTCGAGGGCTTCCGAGACAACTCGGTAGGCATCATCTTCGGGAACTTTGTAGACGCCAAAACCAAGCTGGGGAATGCAGGTTTGGTCATTGAGAATAACCTGGGGAACTGGGGCAGAGCGATGTGGAGACATAGTTAAATCCTAGCGCTCTCAGTGTCTTTACTGTCTTTACTCTCGAAAAGAAACTCGTTTTACGTATCCTATAAACATGCAGTTGACGTCCTCGCGTACACCCCGTTTCAGCAGGTTAGGGCTAGCATTCATAGTGACTTCCACCGTGACCATAGCGGTTATGCTCGCCTCCCTTATTATCTCGTTCGCGTACAGCGAACAGACGCTACCAGGGAACCTGGTACAGCAGAGGGCTGCGAACCGTCAACACACGACTACTACTCCCCGCGAGCGTGCTTTCCGTGACGTGGGGCTGCAAATGTTTCAGTGGCCATGGAACGATATCGCGCACGAATGCCGAACCTCACTCGGCACGATGGGTATTCGCCGGGTTCTTATTAGTCCACCACATGAGAACCTCAATATCCCCACCTGGACGAGCTCCTACGCACCCGTCAGCTACCGGTTGGACTCCAAACTAGGGACCCAGGACGAGCTTCGCCGGATGGTGGAAACCTGCCATGCACATGGGGTGGACATTATCGCTGACGCCGTGATGAATCACATGGCGCCCGCCATTCCACCCTTCCGCGGTATCGCTGGCAGTACGTTCCATCGCTACTCCTATCCAGGTATCTACACCTCGGCAGACTTTCATCATTGCCAGCTAACCCGCGACGGAGTACTTCACACCTATTTCGATCGTGGGCAAGTACAGCAGTGTGACGCCCTCGGGCTACCGGATCTCGACACCGGTTCTCCCCATGTCCAGCAGGTTCTTCACACCTACCTCCGTGACCTGCTCAGTGTAGGGGTTGATGGCTTTCGAATTGACGCAGCTAAACACATTTCTGCCGCAGATATCGCCGGCATTCTTTCGGTCGTACCCGCCGACAAGTTTGTGGTGCAGGAAGTCATAATTGGTCTGGACGAACCCATCCATCCGCAGGAGTATTTCCGGAATGGCCGTGTTTTCGACTTCGCCTTCGCCGGAGTAGCGAAAGATGCTCTCCACTACGGGGACCTTGCCGGCCTGTTTTCGGCGGGAGCTGAGCAAGGGCTACTTCCCCCCTCTCAAGCAGTACCTATCGTCACCAACCACGATTTTGAGCGAGACGTTAACCTCCTCACCTACCGAGATGGCTGGGCTTACCATTTCACAACTCTCCTGATGCTGGCTACTCAGCACGGTAGCCCCTTCCTGTACAGCGGCTATGCATTTGATTCTCGCGACCAGCCCGCCCCTTCGACACCTGCAGGGCTCGTCGCCACTCCCCGTTGCGCTCCCAACCTCTTGCGTCCACAGGTGGGGCAGTTCCTCTGCGTACAGCGTCATGCTGCCTACCGCACCATGGTGGAATGGCGCTATCGGGCGATGAGCGGCACTCTTCAGCCGCGCCACAACCACACATCCGATATCCCGGTGTTGGCTACCGCGCGCATTATCTGGCGTCAGCCGGGGGTCGTTGCACTAATGCGCAATGGCCTCCTGTTTGTCGCTAATTGGTCCGGGCATTCAGTGAAGATTCCTCTTTCCCCAGGTCAAACGGACTCTACGAGCCTCATCTCTCTCCATGCGGGTAGAGTGGAGCTTGATGATGCTTTGTTAACAGTTCCGCAGGGAGACATCGTGGTGAGTATGCGGACAGCTCACTAGTTGATGCCGGTTCCGCTATCTCCCTCCGTGTTTCCGACGGTGAATCGTAGAGACACCGCTACTTTCACAGAAGGGTGCGCACCATGGCTTTTCCACGTACACACCACAAAGTTCTTAGTCTGATGACGGGTACCGCACTAGCAGCAGGTCTGCTAACTTCTCCCGCCGCCGCGGTGGCACAAGCTGCTGAGCACCCCGGCGATGCTCTGCATTGGGGACCCTGCCCGAAGGACGTCCTCAACAATCCCGCCTATCACGTGCAGTGCACCACCTTTAAGGTGCCGTTGGACTACCGCAAGCCTGGCGACAAGAAGATCACCATCATGATGTCTCGTATCAAGGCCACCGGCCATTCTCGCGGCATCATCCTCAACAACCCGGGTGGTCCCGGCGGTTCTGCTCTCAACATGTGGAGCTGGATGGTTCCCACCGACGCCGGCCCGCTCCACAAGCATTTCGATCTCATCTCTGTGCAACCCCGTGGTTTGCAGCATGCAACTCCGCTGAAATCCTGTGTCGAGCCGACCGTACCGGAGATTGATTCTCCAAAGAGGGATGAAAAAAAGAACCCGCAGAAGGCTTTTGCGGGCGCTAAGGAAAAAGCCACCAAAGCTGTATCAAAGTTTCAACGGCTCGTCGGGAATGTTGATCCAAAGGACACTGCCACCAAAGCCAAGGAAAAGGCCCAGGCTGAGTATGAGCGCTGCGTGAAGGACTATCAGACCCTCTTTGACCAGGTCACTACGGAAAACACGGTACGTGACTTTGATATGGCACGCCAGTACCTGGGTGAACAGAAGATCAACTATTACGGTGCATCCTACGGCACGTGGCTCGGCGCAGTGTATGCGACCATCTTTCCGGAACACACCGGGCGCTTCGTCCTCGACTCTGCTGTTGACCCCTCTGGGATCTGGACCAATGACTTCGGTAACCAGGGTGACATGCAGCGGCGCCGTATGTACGAAATGTTTGACTTTATCGCCGCCCATGACGACCTTTACCACCTGGGAGACACTCCGCTGAAGGTCTACACCAAGTGGTACCGCATCATCGAAAAAGAGATGCATGGCCCTGGCACTCCACGTCTCAGTGCACCTCCTGCACAGATTGGCGACGTGCCCCCAGAGTTTCGCCACAACGTCCAGCTCTACCTGAAGGGCTATAACCTGGCGCGCCCCGTTGCCGATCGTATTGAGCGCGCTATTCGCGCCTGGCAGGTTCCCAGCACTAAGCAGGAGCACAATCTGTGGGAGCTCACTGGCGCCGCCTTCGTGAGCCGCTCGGTTTGGCCCGTGGTGGCTGCCTACATGCAGAAACCTCGCCCGAAGCCGCTGACGAAGGAAGAGAAGGACGAGCAAGTTATTTCTGCAAACGTGTTCATGGCTGTCACGTGCAATGAGGATGCTGTTAAACCGAGCCCAGCAAACTTACCGGCGACTGTCGCTGCTTACTTCTCGGGTGAGGACTTCTTTACGTTGAAGAACCTCATCGTTACCTCTGGGATGATGTGTCCGGGTATTGCGCCGACCACTACGCCTGTCCAGGTCACGGGTGAGTATCTCACAATTCGTCCAGTGGTGCTGCAGTCGGTGAACGACACACAGACTCCTTACTCGGGTGGCGTCAAGATGGCCAATGCCATGAACGCCTACTTTGTGAAGACGGAGGGTGGCGACCATGGTGTCTATGTACGCCACAACCCTGCCGCGTGGAAACTGGTCAATGACTATTACCTCAAAGATCCAGTGGTGACGCGGACCTCCCTTCCGTATGCGACTGTCGAGAAGATGGTGGTGAAGCTGGACACACAGAAGTAGCGCCCACCTATTTTCTAGACTGGCTTGTACGGCATACGGGGGCAGAGACCATTCTCTCCCCTGACGACAGATAAGACATCACAACAGTGCGAGGCGAACCGTCGTGGTTCGCCTCGCACTGTCTTGTTCGGGTGGCGCTGAGTTCACTTATTACGCCATGACCCTATAAGGCCCTACTTATGGCAGTCGCAGGTGCAATCGGGGCCGCACTCGTTCTTGCCGCAGTGTCCTTCTGCGCAGCAGGTGCAGTCATCGGTGCAGGTGCAATCGGGGCCGCAGCCGCAATCAGCCATGTTCTTGTCCTTTGTTTGTCCTCTGCTTATCCTTACGCGACACATTATTATGTGCGCACATGTTAATGCTACCGTACACAGCGCGAAGTCGACCACTGTGGCAAGATAAACAGAGAAGGTCAGCCTCAGGGCCGACCTTCTCTGTTTAGCGTTATCTACCAGGACAAACAGGCCCCCTCTGAGGAGACACTGGCACGCACTGTAGTAACTCCCGCCCGAGTGGTCTTATTGACGATCCTCCAGCGGGACGTAAGCACGTTCCGTCTCCCCCTTGTACACCTGGCGCGGACGACCGATCTTGTTACGAGGATCGCTATTCTGCTCGCGCCACTGGGCAATCCATCCAGGCAGGCGACCGAAGGCAAAGAGCGGTGTGAACATCTGGGTCGGGAATCCCATCGCCCGATAGATCAAACCGGTATAGAAGTCGACATTCGGGTAGAGGCGACGCTCAACGAAGTAGTCATCAGCTAGCGCTTTCTCCTCCAACGCCAGTGCAATATCGAGAAGCTCATCGCCACCCAACATATCGATGACACGGTGAGCGTGCTTCTTCACGATGGCTGCCCGCGGGTCGTAGTTCTTGTAAACACGGTGACCGAAGCCCATCAGACGAACGCCGTCTTCCTTGTTCTTCACCCGCTCCATATAGTCATGCGCGTCGCCGCCGTCATCGCGAATCTTCTCCAGCATCTCCAGCACAGCCTGGTTAGCGCCACCGTGCAGCGGACCGTACAGGGCATTAATACCAGCGGCGATGGAGACAAAAAGGTTCGCCTGCGAGGATCCAACCATGCGCACCGTCGACGTTGAGCAGTTTTGCTCGTGGTCTGCGTGCAGGATGAGAAGCACCTCCATAGTGTGGACCAGCTCGGGATCCAACTCGTATTCCTGGGAGGGAGACCCGAACATCATCCGCAGGAAGTTCTCGACCAGGGTGTACTCGTGGCGGGGGTACATCGGAGCCATGCCATGCAGATGACGGTAGATGTCCGCAGTGAGCATCGGTACCTGCCCCATGAGGACACGGGTGGCCTTCTCCACCTGCTCCGGATCGTGGGGATCCAAACAATCCTGGTTATAGCAGGACAGTAGGTTGACGGCAGCGGACATAGACGGCATCGGATGGCCCCACCGCGGAATTGCCTCATAGAGCTTACGGAAGTCCCAATCGAGTTCCGTGTTGTATTTGATGCTCATACGGAAGTCTTCCAGTTCCGCAAAATCTGGAAGGTGGCCATGAATAAGCAGGTAGGCCACTTCCATGAAGGTGGCCTTCTCTGCTAACTCTTCAATGGGGTAACCGCGGTATCGGAGGATGCCCTTGTCACCGTCGATGTAGGTGATGCGCGACTCGCACGAACCGGTATTGACATAACCGTTGTCGAGGGTGATCATCCCCGTCTTGTTAAGAAGAGCTCCTAATTGGACGCCGTCGTAACCCTCGGTTGCGTGCACAATAGGCAGGTCGATATCGCCATCTGGGAGAATCAACTTGGCCATATCGTTAGGGTTCTGCTCCTGACTCACACGCTTTCCTTTCGTTCTGCGGCTCGGGAGTCCGGCTCCCACTGTAGAAAGAGATCTCATACAGTTGTGAACCTAAGAATACCTTCTCGCTATTTTAAAATAACCCGCGGATCTTGCTTGCTCGACCATTTTGAGGTGACTAGAGGCGGTCAGAAACCTCCCCGTGCAAGCGCCACTGTCCTGACCACTCGGCAAGTGGTTGGAGCACGATGACATCTTGGCCGGTCACCATGGCATTAGGCGGGCATGTCATGGGTTCCACGGCCAGTGCACGCCCTTCCTCAGCGTCCTTGCCGGGGAACATCACAGTTTTCTCGCCAGTAGTGAAAATCTGCAACCAGGTAAAACCAGAATCTGCATCCATCACCACGCTAATGTTCTGATCCTCTGCTGCCGGGCCAATCAGCCGCGCAAGCTCCCGCCAACCAACATCAACTGGCGTGTCTTTCGCAACCGTGAACGGAGTATCGAACCAGACACCCTCCATACTAGTCGGCTGGCGAAGTGCCGGCACCCCTTCCCCAACCGGTAGGTGCTCACCGGTTGGTAGGTTACGGTCATCCGTCACCCACCACTCGTCCACACTCGCCTCCAACGTGCACGTATCCAAGGCCGCGCCACCCGCAGTGATGTAGGGATGCGCACCATAACCCCACGGCATCTCTTGGCGAGACTCATTTATCACTGACACTGCAACCGTCAGACCAGCAGCTGATACTTCATAGCGCACCTCTACGGAGAATTCCCACGGCCATCCATTGCCCAGAGTTGGGCCCGAGCGGAAGCTCAACGTCACGAAACTCCCATCGGCAGCTTTCTCGGACACATCCCACAGCGCTGCCGTCGCGAGCCCATGGATAGCATTGCGGAGCGCCGGTTCGCTCATCTCCAAAGACACCGGTGTCTCCTGGAAAAGGAACTGAGCATCCGCGATACGGTTAGGCCAGGGGATGAGAGTTTGACCACACGTAAAGGGAGATTCCGCACCGTAGGGTTCCGTTAGCGGGATTTCCGCTGCCCCTTCGGATGGGGTCCACCAGAGGCCTTGTATAGCCGCACCCTGTCGATCAATCAGCGCCCGATAAGGGCCAGACTCCAGCGCAATAGTTCGCCCAGAAACCAATTGAGCTTCGATTTCTAGCGCGATCTTGTCTTCAAAACTCTTGTCCATCAGCTCTTCTCCTCGACACATGCGGGTAGTAAAGGGGTCGGGAACAATTTGGGAGATTCAGTCCGCCACACGCTCTATTGCCCATAAGAATAGCCACTTGTAGCCGGCTGTGAGGCAAGTCTAGGCAATCCACTGCGGGGAGTTGGTGATGTGCCGGTGACGGCACGGTGACGGCGATAAGAAGGACCCTCGCCGAGGGCGGAGCCCAATTCCCTAACCCCATCGAGTCGGACTAGAATCGTAAGAGTCTCCTCCTGGTAGTTGTGCCAGGCTGCTGGCCAAGACAATCTCCATATAGAGTCACGAAGGACAATAATGAGCGACGCTACGATCACGATTCCTGCTGATCTTCTTCCCGCTGATGGCCGCTTTGGCTGCGGACCCTCCAAGGTTCGTAAAGAACAACTCGACTCGCTGCTCGATCCGGGTGCTTCCATCATGGGCACCAGCCACCGCCAGCCTGCTGTGAAGAATGTCGTCAAGCGCATCCAAGAAGGACTGCTTGACCTCTTCCACGCCCCTGAAGGATACGAAGTTGTGCTGGGTATCGGCGGTGCTACCGCTTTCTGGGATGCCGCAACGTTTGGTCTTATTCGGGAACGCTCTCTGAACCTGACCTTTGGTGAGTTCTCCTCCAAGTTCGCCGCTGCCTCGAAGAAGGCTCCGTGGCTGAAGGATCCGGTCGTTATCGCCGCAGAACCTGGTTCTGCCCCCACTCCCGTCGCTGACGATAGCTGCGATCTTATCGGCTGGGCGCACAACGAGACCTCTACCGGTGCGATGCTGGGTGTCGAGCGTCCGGAAGGCTCTGAGGATGCTCTCATCGCCATCGATGCCACCTCCGGCTCCGGTGGCCTGCCCGTCAACATTGCAGATGCTGACTGCTACTACTTCTCCCCCCAGAAGTGCTATGCCTCTGATGGTGGCCTGTGGTTGGCAGTAATGAGCCCCGCTGCTACCGACCGTATTGAGGAAATCTCCGCAAGCGGCCGCTTCATCCCGAGCTTCCTCGATCTCAAGACCGCCCTGAACAACTCCCGCAAGAACCAGACCTACAACACCCCTGCCGTCGCCACCCTCCTCTTGATGGCGAACCAGGTTGAGTGGATGAACGAGAACGGCGGCCTGGACTTCACCGTCGGCCGTACCACCGACTCCTCCAGCCGTCTCTACGAGTGGGCCGAGAAGAGTGAATTCGCCACCCCGTTCGTGACGGATCCGGCACTCCGCTCGCTGGTAGTGGGCACCATCGACTTCAACGATGAGATCGACGCCGCAGCTGTCGCCAAGGCTCTGCGCGCCAACGGTGTGCTCGACACCGAGCCTTACCGCAAGCTTGGCCGTAACCAGCTGCGCATCGGTATGTTCCCGGCTATCGACCCCGAGGACGTTAGTCAGCTCACCAAGTGCATCGACTACGTTGTCGAACATCTCTAAGCCCAACCGCTAATCCGGTCCCCGGACTGTGAGCTTTCACAAACCGTGGATGATCCACCAAAATGTGGGTCTTCCACGGTTTTTTGTACTGTCCTTTCCCAATAACGCAGGTGTCTTCCGCTAAAGTTGTTGTAAGGAACTCACAACCAGCGGAGGTGTCGACTATGCGAGAGCTACACGTAGCTGGTTACAACGCGGACGAAAACAGCATCATCCTGCGCGATCCGACGACTGAAGAAGAGTTCTCCGTCATCGCCGATGAGCAGCTGCGTGCTGCCGCACGAGGTGACGTACCAGGGCTGCGGCAAGTTCGGGTAGAGAAATCCAACACCATGCGTCCCTCAGAGATCCAGGAACTCATCCGAGCCGGGGCTTCCACCGATGAACTGGCGGACCGTGCCGGCATGCAACGATCCCGCCTCGATAATCTGGCCCGTCCGATCCTCATGGAACGGGCCAACATGGTGCACCGTGCCCAGGAATCTCACCCGATTCTGGCGGACGGCCCCTCCGACATCACCCTCGCTATGGCGGTACACACGGGGCTCAGTGCACGAGGTATCGACTACCACGACGGAAGCTGGGACTCGTGGAAGACAGCAGATGGCCACTGGATCATTGAACTTCGCTGGGAAGAAGGCCATGCTGACAACACCGCGCACTGGCGTTTTCAGCAGGATCGCTCCTACGCTGTCACCAGCCCCATCGACGAGACAGCGAGCGAGCTTACCGACCCCTCTTTTGTCCCCAGCCGGCCGACAAACGTTACCCCCATCTCCAACCTGGGGGCAGCACGCCTTCGCAATTCCCGAACGAGCCAAGAAACGCGTCACCAACTGGCGGTGGCAGCGCAACGCGACGCAGCGGGTTTGCCGGATGGCTCCCGCCCGGGGAGTGCGCGCCGTCGCACTCCCGGATATGTGAAGTCAGTGACGGTGAGCATGGATGACTTCACCAACCCCACCACTCCTGGCCCGGTCCGATCCCTCGAATCCGTGGAGGCTCCCTCCCCCGCCACGACCGATACTCCTGCACCAGCGACAGATGAAGGAAGCACCGCGAAAACCCGCGCCAGCAAGCGCACCAAGAACACTACCTCAGCCCCCACGACCGAGCAGCTGAGTCTGGATAACATTCGGCAGTTTGCGGCCTACAAGAGAGATACTGCCGTCGACACACCGGAGGCCGGTGCTGACAAGAGCTCCCCAGCGACTTCATCTCAGCCGGAGGAAGACGAGGGGGCTACGCCCCCTATTGCGAAATTCATTCCCCCGGTGAAGCCTCTCTCCGCTTCTCCTTCCGCGCACAAGGGCGATGATGACCATTCTCGTCGTTCTGCTCGGAAGAGGCAGAAGCACCCCACAATGCCCTCTTGGGAAGATGTCCTACTAGGTGTTCGAGGTCAACAAAATGACTAATTCTGCAGAGCAAGCTGTTGTAACACTGTGGTTTGTCTCCGCTCCTGATGCCCACGCACTGCTGGCCTCCAACCCGCAGCCCGATGCCGAGTACGGGCTGCAGCTTGTCGCCGGTCTCTTCCCTGACAAACCCGTCACTCCTCTAGGAACGTTTCCCCTCACCCGCTCCGCTCCTGCTGGACACACAGAGGTGTACGTTGGCACCTACCCAGGTGTCACTGTGCTGCAAACTGCGGCCATTCCGCTCAATCGCATGCTCGACCTGGTACCCGAATGGGTGCAGCCGGATGCGGCAGATGACATTTATGCCTTCGCACAGGGGCCGTCGGGAACTTTTGCCGGCTTTGCCCACTGGCACCAGGGCAAATTGGAACGTGCATTTAGTGCTACAGCCTGCGAAATCCTTGAAGACAGGGGCCTTCCTCTAGGCGTGGAAGGCCCCTACTGGGCCGGGCAGTATCCGGTACCGAAGGAGATTGACCTGGGGTCTGACTTCGCCATTCCGCTCCCGTTCCTGCCGGGAGATATGCTGCTTACGCTCTACACAGCATGGCTGGGCTTTGAGCCGCGGGCCCACCACCTCAACATTTTGGTGAATGGTTTTGCTATTGACGGCCGACCCGAAGCTCGCCCCCTGGACCGCAATGCCCCTGATGATGCGGCACTTCGGTCTCCGGAGATGGGTACGGGCGTCTCTGCCGATGAACTCGCTGCTGCAGAGTTGGAAGAAGCAACTGGCGAAGTGGCAGACGAGGACGATGCTGCCGAGGGGTACAAGCGAGCTGGCCGACGGACGAAAGCTGCCGCGGGTAAAGAGGATAAGGCTCATAAGGATGGTCTATGGACCCGCTTTAAGCGGTGGTGGAATGGCGATCCTGTCGAGGAGCATGCTCTCGCTCCTAGTGAGGAGCAACTTTCTCCCTACGGCGACTATGCCCCAGATATCGCAGCTGGTGACGAGTATCCTGCCAACGAGGCAGTAGCTGGTGGCTACAGCGATGCTGACGACTACCAGGACTATGCGGCAGCCTACGGTGAGGACTACACCGACAATCGTTAGTGCTGGGTGCGGACGCGCTCGTAGAAGGCCACTGCGGCTGACGTGGCGACATTCAGTGAGTCCACCCCAATTTGCATGGGTATTTGCACTCTCGCGTCGGCTAGCCGCATTGTTTTCCGGCGTAATCCGGGGCCTTCCGCCCCTACAATAAAGGCAACTTTGCCACCCTCCGCAACATCCGAAAGCACCTGCGCATCGTGAGCTGGGGTAAGGGCGAGGATACGATATCCGGCCGCGCGCAACTGTGCAAAGGTGGGTTCTTGCCAATCGTTCGGACCACCGGTGCAGGGCGCGAATGGAATGCGGAGGACGTGTCCCATCGACACGCGTACTGATCGCCGATAGAGCGGGTCCGCACACCCGGCACCAATAAGTACCCCGCCCACTCCTAACGCAGCTGCATTGCGGAAGATACTTCCGATGTTGGCGTGGTCGTTCAGCCCTTCCAACACAGCCAGGGTGCGCGGACTGTAAGCGAGGACGTCCTCGACCGTGCGGGGAGTGGGGCGCGGTGCCAGCGCAAAAATATGGCGATTGAAGTGGAAGCCCACGCATTCTGAGATGACCTCTTCTGTCGCAAGGAAGAAGGGGGTGGATGCGGCTAGTGCGCCATAATCCGGCATCGCAGTGAGGCGGGCAATCCCTGCTTCCGTGCCAAGGAATTGTGTGGGTGGGCACCATGAGGCGAGCATACGGTCGATCACCAGTGAGCCTTCACCGATGATGACGCCGTCTGGTCCAGCATGATCACGTCGTTTCTCGGCATGGTTGAGATTCCGAAAGCCATCGATACGGGAGTCGAGGGGGTCGGCGATGGGGATCATGTGAACCATGCTGGGTGTTCTTCCTGGGAACGTGGTGTGTTTTACATCCTAGTTGGGCGGAAAACCGTATTGTTTTCGGTACTGTTGACGATAGTAACGATGACAAGGCGGTACCGAAAGAATATGATGAAACGCACCATCCCCGCTCTACCAGCTCGCCTTATTGACCCTCGGCCGGTGATCGCTGCAGGAACTGCGGCCTGGCTGGTATCGCTGGCGACGTTGCTTGTCGTGGGAGTTCACACCACAGCTATGTGGGTCGCGGTGTGTGGTATTGCTGTCGGTATCGTTATTTACGCCATTTTTGCTTGGCAACGGAGTGCAGTACGCCGTGGGGCTGCCACTGCGCAGACTTCACTTCCCGATGTCCAGCGCAAGGGGGACGAGGCTGTCGACCGTGTGGTCGTCAAAATTCCGCGCCAACAGTAACGGTGCGTTATGCGTTTCCTGGCGTCTCGTCAGCTGAAGTGGCCGTCTCAACAGGTTTGGTGACGAGTTCAAATTCTGCATCATCAAAGTACATGTCTGCTGGACGAGCCGCAGAATGGTCTTCTTTAATGCTGGAATGAGCTCCACACCCATAACGGACATGGACAACGTGTCCATCTGCCGAGAGGCGATTAGCGCACACTCCGAAGCTTGCTTTTAATACTCCTGCTAGAGGCAGGTAGAAACCGCAGGTCTCACACCGGGCGGGGGCTTTCTTCGCCCGGGTGCTGTGGGGCCCGTACTCTCCCTTGGCCCAGCGGGTAGCGGCTTCGTCGCGTCCTTGAGGGCTCAGCACTCGCTCGCGTCCGTAGCCAATAGGCATGGCTGCGTCATCGAGTTCATCGTCTCCGGAGTCCACATAGCCGGGGACAAGCCGGGGATCGTCCTCCGCAACCGGCAAAATGTCTCCATCGGAGAGATCTCCCGGTTGCAACCGTTCTTCCCACGGAACCCAGGCCGGGGCGAGCAGTGCGTCGTCGCCTGGCATTAGTGCTAGTTCGTCTAGAGTGGGATGGCACTCATCGCCGGAGAGGACCACCTGCCATTCCCATCCGCGGTAACCAGGTAGATCTGAGGAGAAGCGGTAGGTTGTGGAACCGTTGTCTTCGGCTTGTACCCCAAGGAGTTCGCCTGCCCCGCCGGAGTGGAGGTCAGCGACAGCCTGCCTGGCCAGCGTCTCCGCAGCAGAAGTCCCCAACGGTGTGGGGTTGGCAGAGGGAGTTGTCTTTGCGATGTCGTCACTCACAGTTCTATTGTGCCACTTTTCACGTCGGGGAATGTCACTGCCCCTGGTGCGACGCCAGAGGCTGTATGCAGGTGGGAGCAGATCAAATCTAGTGGTCGAGCTCGCGCGCTACCGCGCGAACAATCTCCGAGATGTGCTGCGCGGTTTTACGGTCGGGGTAACGTCCCTTCCGAAGTTCCGGTTGCACGGCGGATTCCATAAGCGTGATCATGTCTTCGATCATTCCGTGAAGTTCGTCCGGAGTGTGCCGGTGTGCGCTCTGTCGACGTTGCTTCCGCTGGTTAGCAGATACGGAGGGAGCCGGTGCAAGGACTTCCAAACGAAGTGCTTGAGGGCCGCGGCGTCCGGCAGCGATATCCATATCGACACGCTGACCTGGTTTCAGCTCGGTGAGGCCTTCAGGAAGAACAGAAGCACGAACGTAGACGTCTTCCCCCTCATCTTGGGTAATGAAGCCGAACCCCTTCTCCGGGTCGTACCACTTCACTTTTCCGTGGGGCATAATCCGTGCATCTCCTTTCCTGGTGTGTACACGGGTTTGTACTCAATACAGTCCCTACAGTGTACCGATTCCCTGTCACCTATATAAAGCAATAAGGCGGGAGGCGTTTCGTCACCATTTCGTCGCAAACTCTCCCACTTTGTGGGATTTTGTAATGATTTCTTGATCTTTAAAATAGGGCTATACGCAGGGAACTTCGAGAAACGTGCAGCATTTTCCCCAGATTAGGAGCATCATATTTATTTCGTTTAGGTGACGATTCGGACACGGAACTGTACTCTTGTATTCATAGTTGCTTCAACTACTCCGGTTGTCAGGATGCATCTCCCATCCCCTGACCGTCGAGAGCGCTGCCCCCCTGAACAGCGAACAAGGATGGGAACGGTCATCACAACGGCCTACATCAGGGCCCATGTTCTTTGCACTACCCCCATAAGAACACCGATGAACGGCGCATTTGTTTGGAAAAGGAACCTCATGGGTGCACATTCTGCACAAGGACGACAGTATGGAATTGCCGATGTAAAGAAAGCGGTCTCTTCCATCGCCCTGTCCGGCGCTGCCGCCCTCGCAGTGGGTGTCATCTCATCCCCCCTCGCCTCCGCCGCCCCCAACTCCGATTGGGACCGTCTGGCACAGTGCGAATCCGGTGGCAACTGGCACACCAATACCGGTAACGGCTACTACGGTGGCCTCCAGTTCAGCCAAGGCACCTGGGCCGCCCACGGCGGTACCAACTACGCCCCCCGAGCAGATCTGGCCACCCGGGATCAGCAAATCGCAGTAGCTGAGCAGGTGCTCGCTACCCAAGGATGGGGTGCCTGGCCAGCCTGCTCCTCCTCTCTCGGCCTGAGCAGTGGCCCCACCCCTCGAAATACCGTGACCCCCGGTGAACTCGCTAAGAAGAAGCGTCTCGCCGAGCAGAAACGTCTCGAAGCAGAGCGCCGTGAACGCGAAAACAACTTCATCCAGTACAAGGCCACCGAAACCGCTGGTGCTGCCGTAAAAACTGCCGCTAACCTCGGCCTCCCCGTGAATGAACAGAAAGCCGACAAGGCCATTGATAAGATCAACAACGGCTTCACAAATAAAGTCGTTAAGCCGGCCAGAAAAGCCAGCAAAGAGTCCGACAGCACGGTTTTACAAAAAGTCGACCCCACTTACACCAAGGTAAACCGTTCCGCCGCCAAGGTTGTCGAAAGCGACGGTGGCCTAGAAGAGAAGCTCTACGCCCCCTCCAGTACGCTCAATGCGCTGACCGATGGCGCCACCCCAGTAGTCGGCGCTAATGCTGCAACGACCTCCTCCACGGACTCCGCTAAGGTCTCCGCGACGGGCACCAACGCCACCAAGTCCAGCATTGCTCTGCCGCTGCAAATAGAGAAGAAGGCTAATTCGCAAAAGGACAAGAAGGACCGTCTCCTCAGCATCCTTCCTCTTTCTGACCTCTACGGCTAAAGGACACCTCCCCCTGTCGCGTGAGCTACCGCAGCTCCCGGCACTCACATTCGTAGTGTGGCCAGCTAGTGAACTAGCTGGCCACACTACTATGTCAACAGGCCTACCCTTCACCCCGCCACACTCGCTATTCTCCAGTTCGCGGTAAGCTGGATGGATGGACTTGCGTACGCACACCAGCTGGGATGCGTGGCTGGGCTCACTCACCACAGAACGCCTGGCCACCCTCCTCCACCTGCGTCCTGATGTCGCTGTTCCCCCGCCCACTAGCCTCGTCGTCCTCTCCACTCGACTCACTCAACAACGTTCCTACCGACGCGCATTGAGTAGCCTTAACCGCCCGCAGCTCGCCTTTCTCGCAACAGTAGCAACAGGAAACACACAGAAGAATGCTGGCGATCACGCTGGACTCTCCCCCGTACTCCCTGGGGCAACAGACTGCTTTCCGTATGACACCCAGGATCTCGCCACCTCCCTACAGAATTACGCACTCCTCTATCCCAGTGACGATGACGGCTATCTCCTTCCCCCTGGGCTCCCTGACGTCCTTTCCCAACTCCCCCTCGACCTGCTGGAGAATCCCCCGTTGCGGGACTGTAGTGAGTTGCGCGCACACATCGCACTCCTCCCTCCAAAGCAACGCCAGGTACTGAAAACACTTGCAGAATCTGGCCGGAAAGGCCATGCCACTGGCATCGTGCAAGCGCCACCCGACCATCCTCTACAACAACTGCTCGCTGCGGAGCTGCTGACCCTCGACAAGCGCACAGAGGACACCGTACAGCTCCCCGAAGACGTGTACTCCGCACTGCATCACTCCATCGCCGCAGCCCACGAGGAGCCGCTAGTCTGCCCTACCCCCAAGCAGCGGAATTCCCCCACCGCAGTCGCCCATCTGTTGGCCAGCACTACTGCTGGTTCCTTCGCAACAGGGCTAGACCATTTCGCGCTGCTTCTGCACACGCTACGTGAGCTCATTACTACTATCGATAACCAACCGCTGCATGCGCTCGCCGATGGGGGCATTGGGCAACGAGAGCTGCGTCGGCTCGCCACTAATACCGGCCTCGCCACCGACCAGATCACCATTGGACTAGAGGCACTCGCTGCCCTCGGAATTATCGAGGAATCACTTCTCGAGGACGGCGCGTGGACCACCACCATTACCGCTGACGCGTTCCTAGCGGTCTCCCCCGCAGAACAATGGGACCTCCTCATCCGCACCTGGTGGCACAGTCCCCGGCCGTGGGGCGGCACACCCCACGAGCGTGCTTTAGTGCTGAACCCGCATGCCGCGGATAGCCATCTCTTAGCGATTCGCCACCAACTGTTAGAGAGTCTCACTCTCTGGCCGACCTCTCTCCACACGGCGGAAGCCTCTGACGTCGCCGCACTCACACACTGGAACTACCCGCTGATCCCCGCCCTCGCCGGCGGTGACGCTTTCACGGATACGCTGCAGGTGGCAGAGATGCTTGGCCTGCTACATTCCACTACCCTCACCCAAGTGGGACGCTCCCTCTTCACGGGTGAGCTGGCAGAGACAATCGCTTCCCATATCCCTCCAGAAACGACATCCATCCTGGTACAAGACGACTACACCGTGCTCGTCCAAGGTTTTCTCTCCCCCGCTCACACTGACACGTTGCGGCGCTTCGCAAAAGTAGAATCCCCTGGAATGGCGACCCTCTACCGCATCACTGAAGAAAGCATCCGACACGCCTTGGACACCGGCCTTACCGCCACCGATATCCACACGTTTCTCCAAGATCTGTCCGTTAATGCCGTACCGCAGGCACTGGGGTACCTCATTGACGATGCCGCCCGCCGCCATGGAGCTCTACGGGTTGCTCCTGCCTTATCCGTCGTTCATTCTGACGATCCCGCGCTTATCCGTACTGTCATGGCCGCACCAGCGGTACACCATTGTGGACTCCGCTCTCTTGCTCCCACGGTGGCGATAGCTGACGTCACGCCACGTGAACTACACTCCGCGTTGCAACAGGCTGGTTTCAGCCCCATTCTGGAAGATCACCATGGCGGGGTATTGGCACTCCGCCACCATCGGCCACGTCCTTTAACAGATAATCCTTACCGCAGCCCGGTTCCTACCGATGACTCCCTCACTACCCGGTCTTTGCACTCACAGTTTTCCCAAGAGCAGGTCTTGGAGATCGCGAACCGCCTGCAGGCTGCCGAGGACAATAGTCGAAACAGCGGGCCAATGGTGACGGGCGAGGGCATCATTCCGACGCTACAGGAGGCTATTACCAGCAACCGGGAGGTGATCCTCGGGTTTATCAAGGGAACCGGGGTTGAAGCACAGATTCGCCTCCTCCCCCAGGGGATGTCGGGTGGCCGGCTAGACGCTATGGAGCTCGCCACCCGTCAACCCTACCGTTTCGCATTGCATAAGATCCGTTCAGTCCGCATCGTCACCGACGAGTGACAGCTGAAACTGTTGAGGAGTTTGAATGTCCGATGGTCCGCTGATTGTCCAGTCCGACAACACTATGTTGTTGGAGGTCGATCATCCGCTAGCTGACGAGGTGCGCCAGGCCATTGCTCCCTTCGCTGAGCTCGAACGAGCCCCCGAGCATATTCATACCTATCGCATCACCCCGCTCGCACTGTGGAACGCTCGCGCCGCAGGACATGACACAGAACAGGTTGTGGACGTCCTGGTGCGCTATTCCCGCTACCCGGTACCGCAACCTCTTCTCATCGCCATTGCGGAGACGATGGAGCGCTACGGACGCCTCCACCTTGTCAATGACCCTGCTCATGGGCTAGTGCTTGTCTCCACCGATCCTGCGGTACTGGCAGAGGTCATGCGCCACAAGAAGATTCGCCCTCTTTTGGGGCAATCGGTCGGCCCTGACACTGTGACAGTTCACCCTTCTGAACGAGGCCACCTCAAACAAGAGCTCATCAAGGTGGGGTGGCCGGCAGAAGATGTTGCCGGTTACGTCGATGGTGAAGCGCATCCCATCGGACGCAGCCAAGAACATGTCAGTTGGGAGGCACGCGACTACCAACGCTGGGCCGCAGACGCCGCCTGGGCGGGGGGGTCTGGGGTAGTCGTACTGCCCTGTGGCGCCGGGAAAACTGTAGTGGGCATCGAAACCATGGTGCGAGCCCAGAAGACCACTCTTATCCTGGTGAACTCTACGGTGGCAGGCCGGCAGTGGAAGAGGGAACTGCTGCAGCGTACAACCCTTACCGAGGATGAGATTGGCGAGTATTCAGGGGAGCGGAAAGAAATCCGCCCGGTGACTATCGCCACCTACCAGGTGGTGACGCGGAAGACGAAGGGCATCTACCGGTCAATGGAGTTATTCGACTCACGGGACTGGGGGCTCATTATCTACGATGAGGTCCACCTGTTGCCCGCTCCAGTATTCCGTCTCACTGCTGATCTGCAATCACGTCGACGGTTGGGCTTGACTGCCACCTTGGTGCGTGAGGATGGCCGCGAAGAGGATGTTTTTACCCTCATTGGGCCGAAGCGTTTTGATATGCCGTGGAAGGATCTGGAATCCCAGGGATGGATCGCTACAGCTGACTGTACTGAAGTGCGGGTGACGTTGACGGATGAAGAACGTATGGCCTATGCGACAGCTGAGCGTGAGGAGATGTACCGACGCTGTTGCACGGCAATTTCTAAGGATAGAGTAGTGGCGGATTTGATCGCTCGTCACCCCTCTGAACCTACCCTGGTTATTGGCGCCTACCTGGATCAATTAGAGCGGTTGTCAGCCAAACTCGATGCCCCACTGGTACAGGGGACAACCCGTACAGCCGAAAGGGAACGTCTTTTCGACGCGTTTCGACAAGGTGAGATAAGTACCCTGGTAGTGAGTAAAGTTGCGAACTTCTCCATTGATCTTCCGGAAGCATCGGTCGCGATCCAGGTGTCTGGAACGTACCGGAGCCGGCAGGAGGAGGCCCAACGATTGGGCCGACTGCTTCGTCCGAAGAGTGGTGGTCAGGAGGCTCACTTCTATACCATTGTCGCCCGTGACACGATCGATGCGACCTATGCCACGTACCGCCAGCGTTTCTTGGCGGAGCAGGGTTATGGGTATCGCATTGTGAATGCGGACGAGTTGGATAGTTTGGGCTAACTCGCGAAACGTTACTTTGAGAACTTAGCCATAATGTTTTAGAGAAAGTAGAAGGTTTGCGATGCCAGTGCGAATCTTTGAATTCCCCATCGATAAGGAGCACGCGAAGAAGCACAACGAGTTGGTGGGTGATCGCCGTCGTTTGCAGGTATCGTCCCTTATTTTGACGATCATTCTCGGCGTTGCCGCGTATTTTGCGTACGCGAAAGGCGCTAGCGTGTTTTGGGTATCAGTTTTGTGTGTCCTTGCGGCGGTGTCTGGCGTTGTGATGGTGTGGATTCCAACTGCGATCGGGTCGATTGATAAGACTTTTAAAAAGTCATCGTTAGTTCCTGCGATTGTCGCAGATACGCGAGAGAGTGGGATGACGCTGTTGGCACTCGTTGATTTATCAAAGAAACCAGAGGAGTCGACGAAGTGGGCGTTAGTCGCCCGCGACGTTCACGACATCCCTGGGCTGCGTAAGGTAATCGGTCAGAAGGTGCCGTGTGTAGCGGTGACGGGGTCTCAAAAGCTGCGTGCCGGACATGACTATTGGGACTTGGCTACTCCGATGCCGATAGCGTGGGGTACGACGGATCGTACGATCATTGCGGAGGCTAGACGGACAATTCCCACTACCGAATGGGATACCTTGAGTAAGCTGCGTCCACGGTTAAAGGATGTACGGGAGCAGCGTAACGATGTACTGCTGCTAGCAGATGAGGACCTCGTCGTATAGCGCGAACGTAGCATAGCCGTAGGAGAACACCCTACGGAGCCCTTTCACGTAACGCGGCTGGGCCCGACGTCGTTAGGCTTAGCCGCTTTCTAGTGCCTAATTTATAGCCTCTACAAACCCGGTGATAGCAACCCACCAGTGGAATCGGCATGGAATAGGGGGAAGGAACCCTTTGATTCCTGTTTAGAGGTGAAGCAGGTGTTGTGTTGAGGGTGCACAGTAGTGAGCAACGGCTATTAACTCTACTTATGTTTGGAAATGGGAAGAGCCCCGGGGGGAGATTGCTCTCAACCCTCGGGGCTCTTCTAAGTTAAGTTCGGCAGCGACCTACTCTCCCACACCCTCCCGAGTGCAGTACCATCGGCGCGTGTGAGCTTAGCTTCCGGGTTCGGAATGGGACCGGGCG
>JAHABL010000007.1 GCA_018376445.1 Mycobacteriales bacterium | reverse complement strand
CCCCACGCCTCTATCGTGAACAGCGAGACTCAGTCGATATCGCGCACACCGCCGCGGTCTGCGGACGCGGCCATCTTGGCATACGCACGCAGTGCTTTAGAGACGGCCCGCGGGCGGTCCTTATGCGGAGTCCAAGGATGCTCGCGAGAATTCTCTTCGGCACGACGCTTGTCGAGCTCCTCCTTGCTCACCTGCAGTTCGATCTTGCGTTCCGACACATCAATGTAGATGGGGTCGCCGTTGCGCACTAAGCCGATAGCACCACCATGAGCTGCTTCGGGGGAGACGTGACCAATGGACAGGCCAGAGGAGCCGCCGGAGAAGCGGCCGTCAGTGACCAATGCGCACTCCTTACCCAGGCCAACGCCTTTAATGAAAGCGGTGGGGTGCAGCATCTCCTGCATGCCCGGACCGCCAGAGGGCCCCTCATAGTTGACGAAAAGAACTTCACCTGGCTGCAGGGTCTTGGTCAAGATGACGGAGACTGCCTCTTCTTGGCTTTCTACAACGCGGGCGGGGCCTTCAAAGTGGAACTGGTCTTCAGTGATACCAGCAGTTTTTAGGATGGCGCCATCCTCAGCGATATTTCCCCGGAGCACGCAGAGGCCACCCTCCTTGGTGTAGGCGTGCGCGATATCGCGGATACAGCCGTTATTGGCATCGAGATCCAAACTCTCCCAGCGATTGGCCGTGGAGAATGGCTGAGTGGTCCGAACGCCACCCGGTGCAGCGTGGTAAAGCTCAATGGCAGCGTCAGAAGCGGATCCACCACGCACATCCCATTCGGCCAGATAGTCCTCGAAGCTAGCGGAATGGACAGAGTGGACATTCGTGTTGAGCAACCCGGCGCGGTTCAGCTCACTCAGCAGCGCAGGGATGCCTCCCGCCCGGTGGAAGTCCTCCATGTAGTAGTCCGAGTTAGGAGCCACCTTCGACAGGCAGGGTACGCGACGCGAGATTGCATCGATATCGGCGAGGGTGAAGTCCACCTCAGCTTCCTGCGCAGCCGCCAAGATATGGAGAACTGTATTCGTCGATCCACCCATGGCAATATCGAGTGTCATCGCATTGCAGAATGCTTCACGGGTCGCGATAGAGCGGGGGAGGACGGACTCGTCACCATCTTGGTAGTAGCGCTTTGCCAACTCGACCACCAGAGAGCCGGCTCGTTCGAAGAGGCCGCGTCGAGCAATCTGGGTGGCCAGCGTGGAGCCATTGCCGGGGAGGGAAAGGCCGAGTGCTTCGGTAAGGCAGTTCATGGAGTTCGCGGTGAACATGCCAGAGCATGACCCGCAGGTGGGGCATGCGGACTGCTCGACAGTCAGGAGGGCGTCGTCATCAGTGTTGTCAGAGGCACTCGCAGAGATGGCGGTAATAAGGTCGGAGGCTTTTCGGGCAACACCGTCGACAACTACCGCACCGCCGGCTTCCATGGGGCCGCCAGAGACGAAAACTGCGGGGATATTGAGGCGGAGCGCAGCATTCAGCATGCCTGGGGTGATCTTGTCACAGTTAGAAATACAGACGATTGCGTCGGCGGTATGAGCATTACACATGTACTCCACGGAGTCCGCGATGATCTCACGACTAGGCAAGGAATAAAGCATGCCGTCGTGACCCATGGCAATACCGTCATCAACGGCAATGGTATTGAATTCCTTTGCGATTCCGCCTGCTTCTTCAATGGCCTTTTTGACGATGTCGCCCACATATTTGAGGTGGACGTGTCCTGGTACGAAGTCCGTGTAGGAGTTGGCAATGGCGATTATCGGTTTACCAAAATCAGAGTCTTTGACGCCAGTGGCACGCCAGAGGGCGCGCGCTCCCGCGGCATTACGTCCGCGCGTTGATTGAGCAGATCGGAGCTGAGGCATTAGCCAGCCTTTCTACAGGAGTGTGGAGAGGAGTGTAGTGGGCAGATCTTGCACGGCTCTCGCACTCGTACCTTGTGTCAATTATTGTGAGACAGCACTGAAGTGATGTACCTCTATTGTGCCACTAACACAGAACCATCGTAACGTGAGCGTCTAATCCCAAAGAGTGGCCACAATTTTTGACCATATGGGATTTGCAGCCTAATATGAAGAGCGTGCTTCACCTTCTAGTATCTGTACGCATTCGCGGTCGGCGTTTACGCTAGACCCGGTTGATGCTGCCGGATCCAGGAAGAAGCTAAACGCCCCTCGCACAGCCACGCTGTCGAGGGTTTTTTACTATCACCCCCCCGCAGACGGAAACCTACCATCTGCACGTCACCTGAAGGAACTGATGTGAGCGCAACAGAAGCTCGTCAGCCGGGACATGGGACCATCCCCACCCCTGCTGAAGCAGCCCACGCAACCAGCAGTAACCGTGTTGTGGAACCGGAGAAGTGCACCGGCGCCAAATCGGTTATCCGCTCTCTTGAGGAACTCGGCGCAGATACCGTATTTGGTCTCCCGGGTGGCGCAATTCTCCCTGTATACGATCCGCTATACGACAGCACCTTTATCAACCACATTCTGGTGCGTCACGAACAGGGTGCCGGCCATGCAGCCGAAGGTTACGCCCGCTCAACCGGCCGCGTCGGTGTGTGCATGGTGACCTCTGGCCCCGCCGCTACCAACCTCGTGACCGCTCTCGCCGATGCACAAATGGACTCCATCCCCATGGTTGCTATCACTGGCCAGGTGGGTGAAGCCTTTATAGGCACGGATGCTTTCCAGGAAGCTGATATCTCCGGCATCACTATCCCCGTCACGAAGCACAACTTCTTAGTGAAGGATGCCGCCCTCATCCCACAGGTGCTCGCAGAAGCCTTCTACATCGCCCAGACCGGGCGTCCTGGTCCGGTGCTGGTGGACATCACCAAGTCCGCTATGAACCAACAGACCACCTTCTCCTGGCCGCCCGCTATCGACCTGCCGGGCTACCACCCCGTGACTAAGCCGCACGGCAAGCAGGTCCGTGAAGCTGCACGACTTATCTCCAAAGCCAAAAAGCCCGTCTTCATGGTGGGTGGCGGCATTATCAGTGCGAATGCGTCCAAGGAACTTTTCGACCTCGTTACCCTCACCGGTATTCCGGTCGCGTGCACCCTTATGGGCCTTGATGCCTTCCCGAAGAGTCATCCGCTCAACTACGGTATGGCGGGTATGCACGGCGCCGTCCCCGCCGTCGCCTCCCTGCAAAAGACTGACCTCATCATTGCCCTCGGGACCCGCTTTGATGACCGTGTTACGGGCAACCTCGAGTTCTTTGCCCCAGATGCGCAGATCATTCACGCTGATATCGATCCTGCTGAAATCGGCAAGAACATTGATGTTGACGTCCCCATTGTTGGAGATGTGCGTGAGGTTATCATCGAGCTCATCGAGGCGATGAAAGCTGATCCCGCAGAAGAGATCGTGGGAGACATTAGTGCTTGGGTTGCATACCTCGACGGACTTCGCGACCGGTACACCGTGAAGTACGAGGAAGCACTAGACGAGGAAGGTCACCTGTCGCCTCAGCACGTCATCGAGACCCTTTCTAATGTGGTTGGTCCGGAGGCTATTTACGTCTCTGGAGTGGGCCAGCACCAGATGTGGTCTGCCCAGCTCATCGACTTTGAAAACCCTCGCACCTGGCTGAACTCAGGTGGTTTGGGAACTATGGGTTATGCCATCCCCTCCGCTATGGGTGCTAAGGCCGGTAATCCGGATAAGGAAGTCTGGGCCGTTGACGGTGACGGTTGCTTCCAGATGACCAACCAGGAACTGGCGACCTGCGCGCTCAGTGACCTTCCCATCAAGGTTGCCCTCATCAATAACGGCAACCTTGGTATGGTGCGCCAGTGGCAGACCCTCTTCTACGGAGAGCGCTACTCGCAAACTATTCTGGAAACTCACACTCGCCGTATCCCGGACTTCGTCATGTTGTCAGAAGCCCTCGGTTGTGCTGCTTTCCGGGTGGAAAATGAAGAGGACATTATTCCCACCATCGAGAAGGCACGTGAGATTAACGACCGCCCGGTCGTCGTCGAATTCGTCGTTGCCAAGGACGCCCAGGTGTGGCCAATGGTGCCCGCCGGAACCAGCAACAGCGAAATCATGATGGTCAAGGGCATGTACCCGCTTGTTGACGAAGACCAGGTCGGAAGGGAAACCATCTAACCATGACTACTCATACCCTGAGCATTTTGGTGGAAGACAAGCCAGGCGTGCTCACCCGCGTTGCTGGCCTTTTTGCCCGCCGTGGTTTTAACATTCGTTCTCTTGCTGTCGGTCCGACGGAGGTCGAGGGAGTGTCCCGTATGACCATCGTCACGGCAGTCGACAAACTTCCCCTCGAACAGGTGACGAAGCAGCTCAACAAGCTCATTAACGTCTTGAAGATTGTCGAACAGGATCCCGAGACCTCCGTGTCCCGGGAACTCATCCTCATCAAGGTTCGCTGCGACGCTAACAACCGCATCCAAGTTGTGCAGACAGCGGAACTGTTCCGAGCGAAGGTAATCGACGTGGCCCCTGAGTCTGTGACCCTGGAAGCCACCGGCACCCGTGACAAGCTCGATGCACTACTGCGCGTGCTTGACCCCTTCGGAATTCGGGAGATTGTGCAGTCTGGCACGATCGCCCTGGGCCGCGGTCCGAAGTCCATGACGGCTACCCGCTGACTGTGACTTCCTAGAACCGCTAGACTTAACAATGAAACGTACGGCTGGATAGCTCGTACGACTCCATATGAATACACCGAAAAAGGAGACTCCATCCATGGCAGTCGAAACTTTCTACTGTGATGACGCTGACCTGTCCATCATCCAGGGCCGCAAGGTCGCAATAATCGGTTACGGTTCGCAGGGCCACGCCCACGCACTGAGCCTGCGCGATTCTGGCGTCGAGGTTGTTATTGGTCTACGCGAAGGATCCAAGTCCGCTGCTAAGGCAGAGGAGCAGGGCCTCAAGGTTATGACCAACGCCGAGGCTGCTGAGTGGGCTGACACCATCATGATGCTCGCCCCCGACACCTCTCAGGCCAAGATTTTCAACGAGGACATCAAGCCGCACCTCCAGGAAGGCGACGCCCTCTTCTTCGCACACGGTCTGAACATCCACTTCAAGCTCATTGAGGTTCCCGAGTTCGTCACCGTTGCCATGTGTGCCCCCAAGGGGCCGGGTCACCTCGTCCGCCGTCAGTTCGTGGAAGGCCACGGCGTGCCGTGCCTCATCGCCGTGGATCAGGACCCGACTGGTGAAGGACAAGCTCTTGCCCTGTCCTACGCTAAGGGCATCGGTGGTACCCGTGCTGGCGTTATCAAGACTACTTTCCGGGAAGAGACCGAAACTGACCTCTTCGGTGAGCAGGCTGTGCTGTGCGGCGGTCTCGAATCCCTCATCATGATGGGCTTTGAGACTCTTGTTGAAGCCGGTTACGCACCTGAAATGGCATACTTCGAGTGCTGCCACGAGATGAAACTCATTGTTGACCTCATCTACGAGGGCGGCATCGCCAACATGAACTACTCCATCTCTGACACCGCCGAATTCGGTGGTTACCTGTCCGGTCCGCGTGTTGTTGGTGACGCTTCCCGCGAAGCCATGCGCCAGGTTCTCAAGGAGATCCAGGACGGCACCTTCGTAAAGCGCCTGGTTGCCAACGTTGAGAACGGTAACAAGGAGCTTGAAGACCTGCGTGCACAGGTTAACGCTCACCAGATTGAGTCTGTCGGTGCAGACCTGCGCGACATGATGAGCTGGGTCAAGCGCGAGATCACCGAAACCGCTTAAACCCAAGCGATAGAACGCTAATGAACACCCTGTTTTCTACCCTCCGGTAGGAACAGGGTGTTTATTTCTATATCTGCTTTTCCCTATTAGAATAATTCCTGCATCCCTCGTGCATAGCCAGGCTGTGAGGCTGTAGGAAACGCCGCTCCCCAGAGCTCCCACAATGCCCTCACCCCCATAGGGCGTGACACGACGGTGCATCGAGTTTCTGGCGCGGTCGTGCCAGAAGTAACTTCACAAAAAATGGAGAATCCCGTGAGCCAAAATGCTCGTCCCGTTGTGCTGATTGCCGACAAACTTGCTCAATCGACCGTAGATGCACTGGGTGATGGTGTAGAAATCCGCTGGGTCGATGGTCCGAACCGTCCAGAACTGCTTGCAGCTCTCCCCGACGCAGACGCCGTACTGGTGCGTTCTGCCACCACCATCGACGCGGAAGCACTTGCCGTTGCCGACAAACTCAAGATCGTCGGCCGTGCCGGAGTCGGCCTCGACAATGTTGATATTCCCGCTGCCACCGCCCGTGGTGTCATGGTTGTCAATGCCCCCACCTCCAACATTCACTCCGCCGCCGAACACGCAGTGGCCCTTACCATGTCCGCTGCCCGCCAGATCCCGGCAGCCCATCAAACTCTTCGCAACCACGAATGGAAGCGCTCCAGCTTCAGCGGTACCGAAATCTTCCAAAAGACCATCGGTGTGATTGGTCTGGGCCACATTGGCCAGCTGTACGCACAGCGGATGAAGGCATTCGATACCACCGTTGTTGCTTATGACCCCTACCTTCCCGCTGCCCGTGCTGCTCAGCTCGGTGTCGAACTGGTGAGCCTGGACGAGCTGCTCTCCCGCGCCGACATCATTTCTATCCACCTGCCGAAGACTCCCGAGACTGCTGGCCTCATCAACGCGGAGCAGCTAGCCAAGTGCAAGGACGGTGTGATTATTGTCAACGCTGCCCGCGGTGGTCTCATCGTGGAAGAAGACCTAGCTGCCGCTCTCGCCTCCGGCAAGGTTCGGGCTGCTGCAACCGACGTCTACTCCAAGGAACCCCCAACCGATAATCCGCTGCTGGACGCCGAGAACATCGTGCTCACCCCGCACCTCGGTGCCTCCACTGCAGAGGCACAGGACCGTGCCGGCATTGATGTCGCCAAGTCCGTACTGTTGGCACTTGCAGGTGAATTCGTCCCGGATGCTGTCAACGTTTCCGGTGGCCCCGTTAACGAGGAAGTTTCACCCTGGTTGGAACTCGTCCGCAAGCTTGGTCTGCTGGCTGGCGTCATCTCCCAGGAACCCGTCACCGCCCTACAGGTTGTCGTCTCAGGTGAGCTTTCTGCAGAATCCGTCGGTATCCTTGGCCTCTCCGCACTGCGGGGCCTCTTCGCAGCTGCCACGACGGAAGCCGTCACCTTCGTTAACGCCCCACAACTCGCTGAGCAACGTGGTGTTTCTGTTGAGGTCGATACTCAGACGGAAGCCCTCACTCACCGCTCCGTGGTGGAAGTCCGCGCCGTCACCGCCGAAGGCACCGTCAACTCCGTGTCGGGTGCCCTGACTGGCCTTGAAAAGGTTCAGAAGATTATCGGCATTAACGGGCGTAGCTTCGACATGCGCGCTGAAGGACACAACCTGGTGCTCTCCTACGAAGACCGCCCGGGCGCCCTCGGCCTCTTCGCTACCGCGCTGGGGAATGCCGGCGTGGACATCATCTCCTGCGCTCTCAGCCCCGATGCCAAGGGTGCCGGAGCCACCGCGCTGCTGCGTCTCGACCGTGCCCTTACGGAAGAGGAAATGGACAGTATCAGCGCCTCTATCGGAGCAACCCGCGCAGAGCAGGTGGACCTGGCGTGAGCAAAGGCATCAATCTCGCGGTAATCGGCGGAGACGGTATTGGGCCCGAGGTCACCGCGGAAGCCCTCAAAGTTCTCCGAGCGGTTGTCCCCAATATCGAGGTCACCAGCTACGCACTTGGAGCAGACCACTACTTGAAAACTGGTGAGATTCTCTCTGATGAGACCGTCGAGAAGATCCGCCAGCACGACGCTATTCTGCTGGGCGCTATCGGCGACCCCGCACGTGTTGCCCCCGGTGTACTCGAACGTGGACTGCTTCTGAAGCTCCGTTTCGCACTAGACCACTTCGTCAACCTGCGTCCGGCCAAACTATACGCAGGGGTGGAGTCGCCGCTTGCTGGCAATCCCGCCCTCGACTTCGTTGTTGTCCGCGAGGGAACTGAAGGACTCTACTGCGGTGACGGTGGCGCTATTCGGGTGGGAACTCCCGCAGAAGTCGCTACCGAAACCTCCCTCAACACACGCTTCGGTGTAGAACGGGTTGTCCGAGACGCTTTTGAGCGCGCAATGAAGCGAGACAAGCGCCTCACCCTCGTCCACAAGATGAACGTTCTCACGAACGCCGGTTCGTTGTGGAAGCGCACAGTCGATGAAGTGGCCCTCGAATACCCCGAAGTGACTACTGACTACTGCCACATTGATGCCTGCACCATCTATATGGTGACCGACCCCGGTCGTTTCGATGTCATCGTTACGGATAACCTCTTTGGTGACATCATCACTGATCTTGCTGGGGCAGTGATGGGTGGAATCGGTCTGGCTGCAAGCGGCAATATCGATGCCACTCGCACCAACCCCTCGATGTTCGAGCCGGTTCACGGCTCCGCGCCGGATATTGCCGGCAAGGGCTTGGCTGATCCGACTGCCGCCATTATCTCCGCTGCCATGCTGCTGGAGCATCTTGGCTTCGATGAGGAGGCTGCTCGTATTATGCGGGTCGTCGAGGACGATGTTGCCCACCGTGGCGATGGCCCCATCTCTACCTCCGCGGTGGGGGATCGTATCGTTGCCGCCCTTCAGTAAGGCGACTTCACACTGCTGTACCAGTACACACTGCCCGGTAGTACTCCTGGACGCTAACTCCGAGGACCGCCTACCGGGCAGTGTCCTATTTTAAGGAGTATCCTCCAACTATGCGTATTGCTCGTTTTGCCACCCCTGACGGTGTTTCCTTCGGCATTGTTGAGGGAGACCCAGATAGCCCTGCCACCTGCACACTTCGCCAGGTTGATGAACTTCCCTGGGACGGCCAGCCTGTTTTTACCGGCAAGAGCTTCGCGCTGTCCGAGGTGCGGCTGCTGGCGCCCATCTTTCCCACGAAGATTGTGGCCGTCGGGAAGAACTACATCGATCATGCCAAAGAACTTGGCAGCCAAACCTCAGACGAACCCGTCATCTTCATTAAGCCCCCAACCACCATTATCGGCCCGGGGGTCCCGATTCGACGCCCAGCAGCAAGTCAGCGCGTTGACCACGAGGGTGAACTTGCCATCATCATCAACCAGCCGTGCCGCAATGTTGATGCCATGGACGCACGACGAGTGATTCTGGGCTACACCATCGCCAATGACGTTACTGCCCGTGACATCCAAAGGGCGGAAGGACAGTGGACCCGTGCGAAGAGCTACGACACGTTCTGCCCCCTTGGACCGTGGATAGAAACGCAGCTGGACCCATCTGACCAGGACATTTTGGTGGAGGTGACACACTCCGACGGCAGCAGCGAAGTTCGTCAGGATGAAAACACGGCAGCGGTAGTCCACACGGTTTCAGAAATCATCGAATTCATTAGTAGCGTTATGACGCTACTCCCAGGGGACGTTATTCTTAGCGGCACTCCGGCAGGTATTGGTCCGCTTGTCGCTGGCGATACCGTCACGGTGTCGATCGACGGCATTGGCACGTTGTCTAATCCTGTTGTTGACGCCTAAGCGTCGTCGTCCATAATCCCCAGCGCGCGCAGGATCGTCCGCAACTTATCGCGGGTCTCCTGCACTTCGTCTGAGGGGCGAGAGTCAACCACAATTCCGCCACCAGCCCAGGCAGTGGCGGAATTGTGCGCTAGGTCGAGTTCTGCACAGCGAATGGCAACAACCCAGTCTCCATTCCCCTCAGCATCACACCAGCCCACTGTTCCAGCATAGAAACGCCGCTCTTCGCCCGAATCGGCAATGAATTTGAGAGCCTCTTGGCGAGGCCAGCCACCTACCGCTGGGGTGGGGTGGAGAAGTTCCGCCAGATCAAGTGCAGTGGAAAGAGAACTGACAGCAGTGGAACCATGCGGTACTGTCTCCGCCAAGGTGCCCGTAATGTGCGTCCCCAGATGCCACATCTCTTTGGTGGAGGTCAGGCTGGGGGTGTCGGGAATATCAAGGTTGCTACATAGAGGGCGAAGAGCCTCATCCAACGCCAGTGTGACGTAGCGGTGCTCAGCGATGTCTTTGGCGGAGGTGCGCAAAGCGCGCGCAGCTTGCGCATCCAATTGACGATCCGAGTGGCGGGCCAGCGAACCGGCGAGTGGATGCGAGCTAATCCGGTTCCCACGACGGCTCACCAGTAGCTCGGGAGACGAACCGACCAGCCAATGCCCTGCGTAGTCTGCCCCCGCCGGGGAGAGGTCTGCCAAATAGGCTTCTTGTCGTGGGCTGCCATCGAGTAGGCGGGCAGCAATGAGCTGCGGGTCCAGCTCCTCGTCTGCACTCACGTTCACCGCACGGGCTAGCACGATCTTGTCGGCTACTCCATCCCGAATCGCCTCCACCGCCTGCTGCACACGCCGGCGATGTTCGCTCGCGGTAGGGGAGAAAGCGGTAATGCGAGCACGCATCTGCTGCACACGGAAAAACGCGGGCGGTTCCAGAGGTGCATCAGACCGAATGATCTGACGGGGGGAGACGAGGGCAGCAGGAGCACCCGGTGTGAAGGGCAGTGCGCCGACAATCATCTCTGCACGCCCGCTCGCCAGTGCTTCTCGCGCCGCGGCGACGGAAGAGAAGGTTTCTTTCACACCCTTAGTGCGTACAGAACCAGTGGCACGGGAGAGCAGAAAATCAGGAGCAGTTCGCGGACGAGAATGGAGATGGTGCTGCCACGGCTGCGAGGGTTTTTCAGGCTCCATCTCCACCTCCTACAATTAGGATGAAAGGTGCTCTGTTGTAGCGCCGTCCTCCAGCCTACTCGTGAAAGCTACTAGCCTTAAACTATGACTACACAAGACGTTCGTGTTCGCTTCAGTCCGTCCCCCACTGGTACCCCTCACGTGGGGATGGTTCGTACCGCCCTCTTTAACTGGGCATACGCTCGGCATACTGGCGGAAAGCTCATCTTCCGTATTGAGGACACCGACGCGCAACGTGATTCTGAAGAAAGCTATCAGGCTATCGTCGATTCTCTCGAGTGGCTTGGTCTCAACTGGGATGAAGGCCCCAAGGTTGGTGGCCCGCACGAGCCTTACCGGCAGTCCTTGCGCGGTGATATCTATCGCAGAGTAGTGCAGCAGCTTCTTGAGTCCGGAGAAGCATACGAGGCCTTCTCTACCAATGAAGAGGTCGAGGCGCGTCATATTGCCAAAGGTGAGGATCCCAAGCTGGGCTACGACAATTACGATCGAGATCTTTCCGAGGAGCAAAAAGCCGCCTACCGCGCGGAGGGGCGTAAGCCGGTCATCCGTCTTCGCATGCCTGACAAAGACCTGGGCTGGGACGATATGGTGCGTGGTTACACCGAGTTCAAAGCACAATTTGTGCCGGACTACGTCATCGCTCGTTCGGATGGTTCCCCGCTCTACACCTTGGTAAACCCGGTCGACGACGCCCTCATGGGCATCACCCATGTGCTGCGTGGCGAGGATCTGTTGCCGTCTACTCCGCGTCAAATTGCTCTCTATGAAGCTCTCATGCGTATCGGTGTAGCGAAGCACATCCCGAAGTTCGCCCATCTACCCTTCGTCATGGGAACTGGAAATAAGAAGCTTTCCAAGCGCGATCCGGAATCTAATCTGTTCATTCACCGGGATCGTGGTTTCCTTCCGGAAGGCTTGCTCAATTATCTCGCGCTGCTGGGATGGAGTCTCGCTCCTGACCGCGACGTCTTTACGATCGACGAGCTGGTCGATAACTTCGATGTGGTCAACGTGAACTCGGCACCTGCGCACTTCGACCAGAAGAAGGCAGATGCTATTAACGCAGAGCACATCCGAATGCTTGAGCCTGCTGATTTCCGGGCGCGCCTCCTTGCCTATATGCAGGAGTTTCCTTCAAAGACGGGGACGACCCTCCCCGCCGACCTTGATGAGGACATTTTTAGCCTGGCAGCTGAGCTCGTCCAGACTCGTATTGTTGTTCTGAGCGATGCATGGGATTTGCTTGACTTCCTCTACTGTGGTGAAGCTTTTGCCATCGACGAGAAGTCGGGTCGCAAGAACCTCAAAGATGATGCCAAGCCGGTGTTGCGTGCTGCGTTGGCTGCTCTCGAGGGGATCTCCGATGACGAGTGGACAGCTTCCGCCATCGAGGCTGCGCTTAAGCAGGAACTCATCGAGAAGATGGAGCTGAAGCCACGTAAGGCGTTTACTCCAGTGCGAGTGGCTGTTACTGGTACCCACATTTCCCCGCCGCTTTTCGAGTCGATGGAGATGCTGGGTCGTACGGTGACGGTGGAACGCCTCACTGCAGCACTGAGTTACCAGGCCATTCCGCTGGAAAACTAGGGTTAATATCTCGATTTGGTGTTAACACGGGGTGAAGTGGTAACCTTTCTAAGGCGGTCATGAGACCCCAGTGGCCTATGGTGTAATTGGCAACACAGCTGATTCTGGTTCAGCCATTCTAGGTTCGAGTCCTGGTAGGCCAGCTCTTCACTCCATGAGAGTGTAGAAACCCAGAGCTGACAACAGTTTTGGAAAATGGGAAGCGATACGCTAAGCTTCTGTCACCACTAGTTCACTAAGTGGTTACGCCCCTATCGTCTAGCGGCCTAGGACGTCGGCCTCTCACGCCGGTAACACGGGTTCAAATCCCGTTGGGGGTACAACTCAGAAACTCCCCGGCTTCGGTCGGGGGGTTTCTGTATTCCGGATGTTTCAGTTGTAAGGCATCAGTGCTCGGGTGCATTGTTTGAAAATCGCCTAGCAGATATCCCTCTAGCACCGTGAGGACACGGAAGCAGAAGCATCCTTTTCAGAGTTCTCGTTATAGTGGAGAGAAATGGGATAACACCATCCCGTTGAGGACTCTCCGCTAGCTTGCTGGTGAACGGGGAGAAGAAAGGACACGCCATGGAAACGGGTACCGTTAAGTGGTTCAATTCAGAAAAAGGCTATGGTTTTATTACCCCCGATGACAATGGCGCTGATGTCTTCGTCCATTATTCGGAGATTGTTGGGGATGGCTTCCTCACACTGGAAGAACACCAGCGAGTGGAGTATGAAGTGGGGGAGGGGCGTCGCGGCCCACAGGCAATTGGAGTTCATACACTCCGTTAGTAGACATATGAGGAGAGCGTACCGGGTAGGTGCGCTCTCCTCATATCTGTTCAGTTGTTAAAGCCGTTTGGTGATGACGCTCGATGCGGTTTTGAGGTCTGCTGCCCACATATTTGCGGGGCGTTTAGCGATTCGGTCGATTGGTCCGGACACAGCGACTGCAGCGACGACTGCCCCACGGGCATCTCGAACCGGTACAGAGACACTTGCGACACCAGGCTCGCGTTCTCCGACACTCTGCGCCCAACCTCGTCGCCGGGTATCGCGGAGTTGGGTATCAGTAATCTCGCCCTCTGCTAATACTGATCGTTGGATACTGGAATCTGCCCAGGCAACGAGTACCTTCGAAGAGGCACCTACATAGAGTGGCAAATGTGCGCCGACGGGCACACTATCACGCAGCCCGGTAGGTGGTTCAGATGTGGCGATACAGACACGTTGTCCATTTTCGATGCGGTAGAGTTGCACAGATTCTCCGGTGATATCCCGCAAGCGGGGAAGGACCAGGTGGGCTGCTTCGAGGAGGGCATCGGTGGATTTTGCTGCCAGTTCGGCGAGTGCTGGGCCTGGACGCCACAGACCGGAGGCATCGCGGCTGAGTAGGCGGTGAAGCTCCATGCCTACGGCAAGGCGGTGGGCGGTGGCGCGAGGAAGGCTTGATCGTTCACATAATTCGTTGAGTGAGCAGGGTTCTTCCGCCACCGTGGTAAGGATGAGCATCGTCTTGTCGAGGACGCCGATTCCGCTTGACTTTCCCATATTCTGAGTGTATCATCTCATCTTGTGAGATGCAAGTACTTTTTTAGGATAACCTAATTCAATTCTAGAAAAACACGTTCGCACCTGCATCATTAAAGTGGAAACGTGGGTAGCTGCATCACGATAGTTGACGTGCAAGCACTGTACTTAAAGCTAGCCCATGGACTATCTGCCCGCCATCACCGTCCGCCGTAACACTTGGTGTTACAGAAGGGAGCATCGTGACCACCACGCACGGCCCCAAGACCCTCGCTGAAAAGGTGTGGGAACAGCACGTCGTCGTTCCTGGAGAAGGGGAAGGTGAAACCCGCCAGCCGGACCTCATCTACATCGATCTACACCTGCTTCACGAAGTCACCAGCCCACAGGCATTCGACGGGCTACGCCTCGCAGGACGGCAGCTGCGGCGCCCCGACCTTACCGTCGCCACCGAGGACCACAACGTTCCCACCACCCCCATGGTTGATGGCATCATCGCCGACCCCACCTCTCGCACTCAGCTGGAAGCACTCCACAAGAACTGCGAAGAATTCGGCGTTCGCCTCTACCCCATGGGTAGCCCCTACCAGGGTGTTGTTCACGTCATCGGCCCACAACTGGGGCTCACTCAGCCGGGTATGACCGTCGTCTGCGGCGACTCCCACACCTCCACCCACGGGGCGTTCGGGGCCTTAGCCTTCGGCATTGGCACTTCTGAAGTGGAACACGTTATGGCCACCCAGACACTGCCGTTGCAGCCGTTCAAGACCATGTCGGTTACCGTTACCGGTGAGCTGCAACCTGGTGTAACCGCAAAAGATATTATTCTCGCCATCATCGCGAAGATTGGAACTGCAGGTGGACAGGGACACGTTATCGAATACCGTGGTTCCGCCATCGAAAAGCTCTCCATGGAAAACCGCATGACCATCTGCAACATGAGCATCGAAGCCGGTGCCCGCGCAGGCATGGTGGCTCCCGATGAGACCACCTTCAACTATCTGAAGGGCCGCCCCCACGCTCCCAAAGGTGAGGAGTGGGATAAGGCTGTTGCCGCCTGGAAAGAGCTGCGCACAGACGAAGGTGCCATCTTTGACAAGGAAGTCGTTTTGAAAGGCGAGGGCATTGAGCCGTTTGTCACCTGGGGTACCAACCCTGGACAAGGCGTAGAGCTCTCCGGCGTTGTTCCTAGCCCAGACGATTTTGACGATGAGTCCTTGAAACTTGCCTGCGAAAAAGCCCTCAAGTATATGGATCTGGAAGCCGGCACCCCGATGCGCGACATTGCTATCAACACCGTGTTCGTTGGATCGTGTACGAATGGTCGTATCGAAGACCTGCGCGCAGCAGCAGACGTGCTGAAAGGTCGTAAAGTGGCCGATGGTGTGCGTATGCTCGTAGTTCCTGGCTCTGGCCTCGTCAAGCGGCAGGCTGAAGAAGAAGGTTTGGACCAAATCTTCCTTGCTGCGGGAGCTGAGTGGCGCAACCCGGGCTGCTCGATGTGTTTAGGAATGAACCCAGACACCATGGCGGCAGGGGATCGATCTGCCTCCACCTCCAACCGCAACTTCGAAGGGCGCCAGGGTAAGGGTTCCCGAACCCATCTGGTCAGTCCAGAGGTTGCTGCTGCCTCTGCAGTACGTGGCACTCTTGCCGCCCCTGCTGATCTCGACCCCGTCCAGTAACCCGTCAACCCACGAAGGGACAAAGAACATGGAACCGTTCATCTCTCACACTGGTGTTGGCGTCCCGCTGCGTCGCTCGAACGTCGATACCGACCAAATTATCCCTGCAGTTTTCCTCAAGCGTGTTACGCGCTCCGGTTTTGAAGACGGACTCTTCGCCGCCTGGCGCAATGACGAGAACTTCATCCTGAACCAAAAGCCCTACCGTGAGGGCAGCATTCTGGTAGCCGGCCCGGACTTCGGTACCGGATCCTCCCGAGAGCACGCTGTGTGGGCACTCATGGACTACGGCTTCCGCGTGGTTCTCTCCTCCCGCTTCGCCGATATATTCCGCGGCAACGCCTCCAAAGCCGGCCTGGTAGCTGGTCTGGTTGCCCAAGGCGATATTGAGAGGCTTTGGGAGGTCATGGAAGCTCACCCCGGAATGGAGGTAACGGTGAGCCTTGCAGATCGTACAGTCACTGCTGGTGACCTCGTGGTGCCTTTCGACCTTGATGACTACACCCGCTGGCGTCTGATGGAAGGTCTTGACGATATCGGTCTCACCCTCCGCCAAGAGGACAAAATCGCTGCCTTTGAGGCGGGCCGCCCGAGCTACAAGCCGACTACTCGATAATTCATTGGCAATTGCCCCTTAAGCTAACGAATTTCGGCTATATTTTGAAGAGGACCCCTAGTTCTTAGAAGCTGCGGGGTGCACCGATTGTTGCTCTCCTGAGAGAACCGCAACTGCTTTTTCTCCGCGAGGACGTACGTTCCACGCACTTCCTTACTAGAGGAGAGCGCAACTGTTGTTACTGAGGCCAGCCCCCTTCACTGGATACAGGCCTTCTGGCACCGTTTCCGCTGTAAGAACCGGGCTTTCCGAAGAACACCTGGAGGAGCAATGAATAAAGCCGATATTGTGGCGGAACTGTCACGCCGCATGGACATCGACCAACACACAGCTACCAGTGCACTTGAAAACACTCTCGACATCATTGTGAGGAGTGTTGAACGCGATGAATCCGTCACCATTATGGGATTCGGAACGTTCGAACGCCGCGAGCGAGCTGCCCGTGTCGCCCGCAATCCCCACACCGGTGAAGCTGTGCCGGTAGCACCCACCCAGGTGCCGATGTTCCGTCCCGGCCAGTACTTCCGTGCCGTCGTCAAAGGTGAGGCACAGCTTCCCGAGACTGGAATCTCGGTAAAGCGAGTGGCGACTAACACCTTTGAGTCGAACGCAGACACATTGAAGAAAGAAAAGAAGGTTTCAAAGAAGAGTGCCAAGGCCGAGAAGTCTGGCAAGAAGACCAAGAAGGGCAAGAAGAAGAAGTCCAAGAAGTAAAGGCTTCACGCCCTATTGACCTGAGACAAACCATACGGGAACCCTGCGGTCCTGGCATATGCCAAGGGACACGTGGGCTTCCCGTATGTCTTTTTCTCGAGCTATGACTGGTTGTATGGCTTAATGGTTAGCGCACAGCAAGCGGGCTCGGCAGGTAATCTGCCGCTTTCGCAATACCGTGGTCATCCACGAAAATGACCCACATTCCACCCTTCTTGCACTTACATGTGCGGGAATCCAAAGCGATGCCGCCAGTCGTCTCCATCCCTTCGAGAAGAGTGGGAATCACTCCTCCCTGCGAGCACACCATCGGTATTTCGCCTTGAGCAGCTCGCTCACACATCTCCAACCAAAAATCGACAGTATCGTCAGGGTGAATAAGAGCAGCCTCCTCTGAGAGGGTCCGCTCCACCTTCAGAGGGAGATTAAGGAGCTGCGAGGTGGGAAGCATTGTCTGTTCGCAACGCACGCGATCAGCAGTATAGAGCTCGGTCACTCCATAGGCACTGGCGGCTTCAGCCAACGTCACAGCCTGCTGGCGTCCTACTGCGTCCAATGGTCGCAGCACATCTTCCGCGCCAGTGCCACGCTCTCCTGCACGACCATGGCGGACAAGAATGACGGGATGCCAAGCAACATCAGCTTTTAAGAAACGCTGCAGTACCTTGCGATCAGACTCATACTGAATCTTTTCTTCCGCCTCCGCGACAGGCAACCAGGCAATACGGTCAACCTCGCTATTGGCACGGAACTTGCCACCAATAACCTCAGCGGACCAGAAAAACACCACCTTGTCGCGGTTCCCGGATAGAGAATACTGGACACGTTTTAAAAACTTGCCCAACCGAACCTGAAAACCAGTCTCCTCAGCAATCTCCCGGATCGCTGTCATTACCGGCGACTCGCCTGGATCAATCTTGCCTTTCGGAATAGACCAGTCGTTATACCGCTTCCGGTGCTCAAGAAGCACCTCGAGCTCACCCGACTTTGACCGGCGCCACACCACACCGCCTGCCGCAAGCACGAGGTTGTCAGGGGAATTGCGAGCGTCGATACGGTACACAAACCACTTCCGTGCCGATCCCCGGTTGTCTGCCAGCAGCGCACCGGTATGGGGATCGCCAGCAGTAGAAGACAGGGTAGTGTGCGAAGGCACCAGACCAGCCAGGGGAGAGGGCTCGCCCGTAGGCGTCCAAGAGGCAGGAGCAGAATGCATAAAAAACCTTTCATTAGTCAGGCATATTTTAGGGCGCTATCGGGCTCTACCACTAGCCCACGCTAAGCGAACATCAGCACTTATTCACATAAACATCACCCTCACCGTACGTAGTGCCACCAGATGCTGCTGTAGTCGCAACTGGTCAGTAGGAATTTACCGCAAGGATTGGGTAACTTTTATGGCATGACTACCACCACTGTTGCTGTTATCTACGGGGGGAATAGCCCCGAACACTCCATCTCCTGCATCTCTGCCGCCAGCATTATGCAGCAGATGGAGCAGTACACCATTGTCCCCATCGGTATTACTCAAGACGGTGGGTGGTATCTCGGCGATGGGGACCTTGACAAGCTCTCCCAACACGGACGCGAGCTTCCCGCCGTGGAACCATGCCCAGGCCAGGAAGTGGCACTACTCCTCGACCCTCAACATCCAGGAACTATCGTGTTCACAGCCGGTGACCATACCGGTGAGATAGTCGCCACAGCAGATGTGATTCTCCCCGTCCTTCATGGACCCAATGGAGAAGACGGCACCATCCAAGGGCTATTTGAGCTAGCAGGCGTCCCCTATGTGGGGTGTGGGGTAGCGGCCTCAGCTAACTCTATGGATAAAGAATTCACAAAAGTTGTGCTGGGCAATGCTGGGCTTCCCATTGGCACTCAGGTGGTGATGCGCTCTGGTGTCGATGACCTCACTCCCGAACAGAAAGAGTTTCTTGGACTGCCAGTCTTCGTCAAGCCCGCCCGCGGCGGCTCCTCGATTGGGATTAGCAAGGTCTCAGACTGGGATGATTTCTCGGCAGGAGTGGCTGCAGCTCGGAACTGTGACAGCAAGGTCATTGTTGAAGCAGCTATTAAAGGGCGCGAAGTCGAATGTGGGGTGCTGGAACTCCCCACAGGAGAGGTCGTTGCCTCCCACATTGCAGAGATTAGAATCCCCGACACTGCCCCCGCTAGAGATAACGATGGCGACTCCGCAGATAGTGACTTTTACGACTTCGATACGAAATACTTGGACGATGTCATTGACGTCGATCTGCCTGCGCAAGTACCAGCAGAAATCTCTAACCGTGTCCGGGAACTAGCCTGCCAAGCCTTCCGAGCAATTGACGGTAAAGGGCTAGCACGCGTCGATTTCTTTATCACTGACGAAGGCCCCGTCATTAATGAAATAAATACCTTCCCAGGTTTTACCTCCATCTCGATGTACCCCAAGATGTGGGCGGATACTGGACTGAGCTACTCCGACCTTATCGCTACCCTCATCGATACTGAACTATCCCACCATCAGCCCTAGTCTGAGCTCAGGACCAATCCTGGATGCCGTACCCTTCCCAAGGAGACATCATGACCAGTGTGGAACCCACCGTCGCGGAACTAGGCGAACTCGGCATTATCAGCAGCGTTGTCTGCCCACCCCGCCACTCCTCAACTGTCCTGGGAGCAGGGGATGACTCCGCAGTGGTTACCGCACGAGGAGACCGAGCAGTCGTCAGCACCGACATCCTGGTAGAGGGTGAGCACTTCCGGCTCGACTGGTCCGACCCACATTCCATCGGACGGCGTGCTATCGCGCAAAATGCCGCTGATATAGAAGCAATGGGTGCGCACCCCACCGGTTATGTCGTCGCCATCGCCGCACCGCGCGATACCCCCGCCCACATCATCACGGGAATCGGCCAAGGTACGGTAGCAGAAGCACACCGCTCGGGAGCGGACGTAGTGGGTGGAGATTTTTCCTCAGCCCAACAGATCGTCATTTGTGTCACCGCACTCGGACAAATCATCGAACCAGTTCACGCCCCGGTTCTGCAGAGCGGAGCACGCCCCGGTGACATTGTCGCCATTGCCGGCACTCTGGGATGGTCCGCAGCGGGGCTTGATATTCTCTCCGGTACCTTCGGCACCCAAGAGAAGTTCCTCCACCACGCTCTCGTCGAACACGCCTGCGATCTCTACCGCTGTCCACGTCCTCCCTACGGCTACGGTGCTCGTGCCGCCGCAGACGGGGCGACAGCGATGACTGATGTCTCCGATGGACTGCTACTTGACCTCTACCACATTGCGCGGCATTCCCAAGAGAAATTGGGGGAAGAGCTGCGGCTTCAGAGCGAGCACATACCAGCTGTCGGTGAGACCGTGACGCTCACCTTCAATCTCTCCACTGAGCAGGTTTTTGCGGCTGCCGGAGAGTCTCTTGCCGAGCTGGCTGCACTGTGCGCTGAACGTGTCGCACAGCGAGATAGCGGACGTGAGATCGTGCGCACGTGGATTCTTTCCGGGGGAGAAGACCACGGACTCGTTGCGACATTCCCAGCGGGGACGGAACTCCCTGGTGGGTTTCGCCAAATTGGTGTGGTTGAAACTGTTGTAGCGACGAACGACAGCAGTTTTATTAGCATTGATGGTAGTGAAGTATCGACAGTGGGCGGATGGGAATCCTTTAACCACGTGACGCAGTATTAACTGCAAACCTTGAATTACTAGGAGCAGATAGTGACAGCACACCCTCTTGCGGAGCTCATCGACCCCGGCTGGGCAGAAGTACTCGCCCCCGTCGCAGACGATGTTGCCCGGATGGGGGACTTCCTCCGGCGTGAGTTGGCAGCGGGCCGCGGCTACCTTCCCGCCGGAAAAAACGTGTTGCGAGCCTTCACTCAGCCCTTCGATGAGGTAAAAGTCCTCATCGTGGGGCAAGATCCCTACCCCACCCCAGGACATGCAGTAGGCCTCAGCTTCTGTGTTGACTCCTCTGTCCACCCCCTTCCGCGAAGTTTGAGCAATATTTTCCAGGAGTACTCCGCAGACCTCGGATATCCCACCCCGGCCACTGGAGACCTCACCCCCTGGAGTGCAGCCGGTGTCCTCCTCCTCAACAGAGTCCTCACCGTTCGGCCCGGTGCCCCCGCCTCGCATCGCGGCAAAGGCTGGGAAAAGATCACAGAGTGTGCCATCGACGCGCTGGTGGCCCGCGAGGCGCCCCTGGTTGCCATCTTGTGGGGGCGCGATGCACAAACCCTCACTCCACGTCTCGGTTCTACTCCAATAATCGCTTCTGCTCATCCCTCCCCGTTGTCTGCCTCCCGCGGCTTTTTCGGCTCACGTCCTTTTAGCCGTGCCAACGAAAAACTCATTGCGCAGGGGGCAACGCCTGTGGAATGGCGACTCCCTGCTGCAGGAGAATAGCCGCCATGCAGCCCACCGATTACCTAGCGCGAATCCTCCCCGCAAAAGTGGCTCACAGCCTCGGGGAGGGGCTAGGAATTCACACCGTAGCAGATCTGATCTACCACTTCCCCCGCCGGTACATTCACGGTCGCATGATCTTTGACCCTGCACAGACTGTCGATGGGGACAGTGTGATGGTGCGTGGGCAGGTGGTCAGCTCGGAGTTGTCTCGTATGCGTCAACGTAAGGGCTATATTCTGCGGGTGACTGTTCGCTCTGGCGGTATCTTCATCAACGTCGCCTTTTTCCATCCCCATGGAATTGCCCGGATCCTCACTGAAGGAACGGAAGTACTGCTCGACGGCACTATTCAACGGCGAGGCCGTTTTTTCGACATGAGCCATCCGAACTTTCTTATCCTCCAAAGTGGGGGGCCGGCCATCGCCGGGGGACAGTTCGCCAAACTGCTCCAGGCCACCAAGATTGTCGGTGCATCCACTCTCGTTACGCCCTCTGCCACTTCGACTGATCTCACTGCAGAGGACCTCCATAAAGATGGCCTGATGGGGGTAGATCCCGCTATCATCGAGCTGCTCAACCGGCCGATCATCCCGGTATATAGGGCCACGAATGGAGTGTCCTCGTGGCTTCTTATGGTGCTTATCGAAAAACTACTACCGCAGATTCCTACGTTCCCTGATGTTCTTCCCGCACATATCCGTGACAGCCACCACTTGATTGCGCTCGACACCGCTTTGCGGACTATCCATATGCCGGAGCACCTCGACGATATCGCCGCCGCACAAGCGCGTTTACGCTATGACGAAGCCGCTAGTCTCGAAGCAGTCCTCCTCCAACAGGCACGCGAGCATTATTCCCAGTCAGCTCCTGCCTGTCCACCCGTTGAGAGAGGTCTTCTCAGTGCTCTTCAATCACGACTGCCTTATCAGCTCACCAATGGCCAACAGGACGTATTCGGCGAGATTTCAGCGGATATCAGCCAGCCTCATCCGATGAATAGGCTTCTTCAAGGGGAAGTAGGTTCTGGTAAAACCGTGGTGGCACTTCTCGCCATGGCGCAAGCCGTCGATAACGGCCAGCAGGCAGTCCTGATGGCACCTACAGAAGTACTGGCCCAACAACATGCTCGAACTGTGACGGAACTCCTCGGGGAGCTCGGGACTGCCGACCAGCTGCGCTATGCCGATAACGATAATCAACCAGCCGTGCAGACCGCCGTCACCGTCCTTACTGGTTCGCTGTCTACTGCGCAGAAACGCCAAGCACTTCTCGATATTGTTACGGGGCGGGCTGGCATCATCATTGGTACTCAGGCGCTCCTCCAAGAGGGAGTCGAATTTTTCCGACTGGGACTGGTCGTCATTGATGAGCAACACAGGTTCGGTGTACGCCAACGATTGGTCCTCACTGACAAAGGTGCCAACGGAAAAACTCCACATATGCTAGTGATGACAGCTACGCCTATTCCACGTACCATCGCTCTCACTAGTTTCGGCGACCTGACGGTTTCCAGCCTTAAAGAGCTCCCTCGTGGGCGTGCCCCCATCACGACAGCGGTAGTCAATAGTCGGATCCATCCCACCTGGGTGCCCCGTATCTGGCAGCGTGTCTGCGAGGAGAGCGCACGCGGCCACCAAGCCTATGTTGTCTGCCCTGCCATTGGAGATAACGAAGATAGTGAGCTAACGACCGTTACCGAAACATTCCAACGGCTGACGAATGGCCCACTTGCCCAGTTGCGAGTAGGCCTCCTACACGGTCGCATGAGTGCAGACGACAAAACCGCAATCATGAAACAGTTTGCGGCGCATGAACTGGACGTCGTTATCTGCACAACAGTAATCGAAGTGGGTATTGACGTGCCGTGTGCCACGGTCATGGTGGTTGTTGATGCGGATCGTTTCGGAGTGAGTCAACTCCATCAGCTCCGCGGTCGGGTTGGACGAGGGAGCGCGCCGGGCCTATGTTTACTCCTCACCGAGTGCGATCCGGCATCCCCGGCCGCCACCCGCCTTGCAGCCGTGGAATCCTCTACCGACGGTTTTTATCTTGCGCAGGTTGACCTGGAACAACGCCGAGAGGGTGACCTACTTGGTACAGCCCAGGCGGGAGTAGCCATGCCTGTACGGCTCCTCGACATTGTGCGGGATGCGGAAATCGTTGCCGCCGCTCGACACGATATGGAAATGCTCATGGGTGCCACACCAGGGGAGGGGACAGACTGGGCCATCCGCTACCCGCAGTGGGCGGAAGTAATCGAGAAAGTAGCCGCACAGAGCGGCGTTCAGTACCCATTGGGGTAGCTACACTGAAAGCATGACGAACTACCAGAATGCACCGGAGCCTCATCGTATTGTGGCGCCGTTGGCGGGTATCTGGCGCCGCACTGTACCGCAAGATAGTTCGGTGGCAGAAGGTGACGTGGTCGGCTATGTCGAAGCGATCAAGCTGGACGCTGCTGTCACCGCACCGGCTGCCGGCACCATCCACTATGTGATTGATGAGGACTTCGTCGACGTAGATGGTGGAGATGACCTTGCGGAGCTGCGTTAATGCGCATTGTCTCAGGCCGCGCACGTGGACGTAAACTTTTCTCACCACCCGTCACCACTCGTCCCACCACTGACAGGGTTCGGGAGGCTCTCTTCAATAGCCTCGACAACCTCCTCGACTGGGACGCCACCACCGTTCTCGACCTCTACGCAGGGTCTGGAGCGGTAGGGTTGGAGGCCGCCTCCCGGGGAGCGCAGGCAGTGACCTTGGTGGAGAAGAACGCCTCAGCAGTTGCCTCCGCCGAACGGAATCGGCGCGTCGTCGGAGCTCCCGGGGTCACTATCGTTCGCCGCAGCGTACAAGCTTTCTTGGCGACAGCCCCCACCACAGAAATTCTCCCTTCCAGGCCACATGTCGAGCGGGGGTTCGCCGTAGCGCGTGAAAGTAGCACTGCGGACGCGGCTCGGACAAGTGTCGCCGCCCCCTATGATCTTGTCTTTGCTGATCCACCCTATGCACAGGTGGAGAAAGATTGGCCCGGCATCCTCACCGCACTTGTCGAGAATGGCTGGGTAGCCGACGGCTCGGTCATCGTATTGGAGAGATCGTCCCGCGATACCCCCACGCACTGGCCAGCGCACTATCGAGAGTATCGGTCCAAAAAGTATGGGGAGACTCGCATCGACATCGCCATTGTTGAAAGCACAGGTAATCTAGCAGCATGAGCACCGTCGTTTGCCCAGGATCGTTCGACCCTCTCACCTACGGCCATGTCGACATTGTGCGCCGGGCCGCCCGGCTCTTCGATACCGTCATCGTCTGTGTCGCCCATAATCCCCGTAAACAGGGGCTATTTACGGTCGAGGAACGGCTCGACATCCTCCAGCGCGAGTTCGCCGATGTGAACAATGTGGAGATCGATTCTTTCAGCGGGCTTCTGGTGGACTACTGCACTCGTGTCCACGCCAAAGCTGTGGTGAAAGGTATCCGCTCTAACCAGGACTATGAGTACGAGCTTCCTATGGCGCATGTCAATAAGCGACTGTCCGGTATTGACACGATATTCCTGCCAACATCGCCAGAACTGAATTTCATCTCCTCAAGTCTGGTGAAAGAAGTCGTGCGTTTCGGCGGTGACGTTACGGATTTTGTGCCACCGTCAGTCCTCGAAAAACTGCTCGAACGAATGTAGGGTATGCAGGTCAAGCGACACACCGTCACGCTTTCCCCCAAAAACAAGCGGGATTCGGCACACTAGAAGTGACCATAAAAAGAGAAGGGTAGAACACGCATGTTCCATGTTTTCGAAGCGCTCGACGAACTCGTCGCCATGATTGAAGAGGCCCGCGGCCTCCCCATGTCGGCGCAGTGCATGGTGCCGCGCTCTGATGCCCTCCTCCTCCTTGACGAGATCCGCGAAGCGTTGCCCGGAGAACTCGACGACGCACAAGACGTACTCGACAAGCGTGAAGACCTCGTCAACGAAGCCAACACCTACGCAGAGACCACCAAAAACGAGACTAACGCACAGGTTGACCAACAGCTTGCGGCTGCCCGCGCCGATGCTGACCGAATGATTGCGGAAGCCAAGGATAAAGCCGACCGCATGGTGGCTGAAGCCACCAACAATGCGGCCGTCATGGTGTCCGATGCAGAAAACGAATCTAACCGGCTCCTCCACGAGGCACAGCGGGAGTACGAGACTGTCACCGAACGTGCTCAAGCCGAAGCTGAACGCCTACTCGCGAAAGCAAATGATGATTATGAAGCGAGCGTCGCAGCGGGTCGTGCTGAGCAAGCTCGTCTGATCAGCGAATCCGAAGTGGTGAAGACATCCCGCGAAGAAGCAACCCGTATTGTGGATGCTGCCCATGCCCAGGCAGATCGAATGCGGGGCGACTGCGACATCTACGTCGATACGAAGCTGGCCGAGTTTGAATCTATCCTCAATGCCACCTCCCGCGAGGTTCTTAATGGACGAAAGAGCCTGCGGGCAACTGCCGGAGTAGCTGACCGTAGTAGTGATAACTACCAGGATTATCAGCCGACGGGAGCGGTCTACGACGAGAATGTTGATGACGGCTATGACACCGACTATGACGACGACGGCTACTCGGACGATTACCAGGATGGTTACGAAGGTTACCGGGACGGGTACGCCGAGGGTTACCAGCAGTACCCGCCCGAAGCATACCGGGACTAACGTTTTCGTCGCCTAGACACGTTAGACTAGGCCTGTGACTACACAAGCTTTCGAGAACCAGTCGAAATTTGTCCTCGACCTCCGCCCCCTGGGCCGCGCTGCTGGAAACCACCACCACGTCGAAAAAGTTTTCCTCATTGATGAACCGATCGGCCTCGACCTCATCGGCATTCCGGCAGGTAGCCCGGTGTCGATTGATGTGGAACTTGAAGCGGTCAACGAGGGTGTCCTCGTGACGGGGCTCATTACTGGTCCCACAGAAGGCCAGTGTGTCAATTGTCTGAGTGAGATTCATGGAACTGTCGAGGCCACTCTCACCGAGCTATTTGTCTACCCGGACTCCGAAACTGCCGACACCATTCAAGACGACGATGAGGTCTACATCCTTGACGACCCCACCGAGTTGGATCTTGAACAAGCCATTATTGATGCCGTAGGCCTGGCCCTTCCCTTCGCCCCCTCGTGCTCCTCTGTCGAAGGGCACCCGTGCCCCGAAGATGTCGACATGCCTGCAGTTGATGGTGTGTCGGGAGAAGAAAACGAGCTCATCGACCCCCGCTGGGCGGACCTAGAGAAGTTTCAGAACCTCGCATTCCTCAACGACGCGGCAACCGAGCCGACGAACGATGACGCCGAGGGAACTGACTCACCGGCTGGTGACGAGTCAACCACCGCATCAGGAGCGAAGAAAGAAGGCTAACTGTATGAGCATCCCCTCCGCGTGGGACCTACCTACCGGCTGGGAGTCTGTCGATTACCAACCTCTCTTGGACTATCTCCAGGTTGATCTCTCCCGTGAACTCCTTATCCGCGCGCTCTGCCATCGTTCCTACGCATACGAGCACCCCGGTATCCCTCATAACGAGCGCCTGGAATTCCTGGGAGACTCAGTTCTGAGCATCTGCGTAACGGAGCAACTCTTCCAGCAATATCCTGATCGCAGTGAAGGTGAACTCGCAAAAATGCGAGCCAACATTGTGTCGGGTTTTTCGCTCGCTCGCTTAGCCAACACCCTCGGTCCGCATGGTTTGGGGCAGTATCTCCTACTCGGCAGAGGAGAGGAGATGACGGGTGGCCGCAGCAAAGAGTCCATTCTGGCAGATGCCACCGAAGCACTGTTTGGAGCCATCCACATCACCCACGGGATTGAGGTAAGCCGACGCGTGATCCTCAGTCTCACCCAGCCCCTTATTGACAATGCAGGTAGTGCCGGAGTGAGCCTTGACTGGAAGACCAGTCTGCAAGAGTATGCAGCCAGCCAGTACAACTCTGCCCCCACCTACTACATCACCTCTACTGGCCCCGACCATGCCAAAGAATTCTTTGCCACCGGAATTATTGCTGGCAGGGCATTCGGGATTGGTGTCGGAACGAACAAGAAAAAAGCGGAACAAGCTGCTGCAAAAAACACGTGGGAAGCCATTCAGGCGCAACACCCAGGGGTGCCCATCAGCGCACAGGTAGAAGCTACCCTTCCCGGTATGCCCGCCCACGACATTAATTTGGATGAGCAGCCCGATATGCCGCGTTATGCGCTAGACACTACCGAGAGCTCGAGCTCAGCAGCGCCATCTGTTCCTGCTTCCAAGGATAACTAGTGCCCGAGCTGCCAGAAGTGGAGGTAGTGCGGCGTGGACTCGTCACACACCTCACAGGTGCCACCCTGCGGGATGTTGACGTCTTGCATCCGCGGACTGGCCGTCGCTATCCTGGCGGATCCGCCGCACTAGCCCAGGCCTTGGAAGGTGCCACGATTGCGAAGATCGATCGTCGCGGAAAGTACCTTTGGTGCGTGTTGGTGGGCGAGTCCACGCACCTGACGCCCTCGCTAGCCCCGGCTCTCCTTATCCATCTGGGGATGAGTGGGCAGCTCATTATCGATGACGGCGCGGCTAGCCTGCTACCGCATTGCCGAATGCACGCCCATATCGGGAAGGGGCGCAGTGTTAGTTTCGTAGACCAGCGCACCTTTGGCTATCTCACCATTGATAAGTTGCTGTGGGAACCACGCACGGAACGATGGATTCCCTCGTTGGCTCAGCACATCGCTCCCGATCCCCTGGAGGAAGGCTTCGATATGGTGGCGACGGTGCGCGAACTACGTCGCCACCGAGTTCCCCTGAAAAATGCTCTACTCAACCAAGAGATCATCTCCGGGGTGGGAAACATCTATGCTGATGAAGCCCTGTGGGCGGCGCGTCTGCACGGTACTCGTCTTGCTTCTGGTCTGAGTTATGCACAGCTCACAACTGTGCTTACAGAAGTCCAAGCAGTAATGCGCCGAGCACTGGCCGTAGGTGGTACCTCGTTTGATGCGCTGTACGTTAATGCTGCTGGTGAGCCAGGCTATTTTGCGCGTTCTTTGCATGCCTACGGTAAGGTTGGAGAACCATGTGATCGATGCGGCACACCGTTGGTGTCCATGGTGGTGGGTGGCCGTTCGCATACCTACTGCCCCAGTTGCCAGAAGCTCCCTGCTCGGACCAGGTAGAATTCACCTCATGTATCTCAAGAGTCTGACCCTCAAAGGCTTCAAGTCCTTTGCTTCGGCAACGACTCTCCGATTCGAACCCGGAATCTGCGCCATTGTTGGTCCTAACGGCTCCGGAAAGTCGAATGTACTCGACGCACTCACCTGGGTGATGGGGGAGCAGGGGGCAAAGACCCTCCGCGGCGGTAAGATGGAAGACGTCATCTTTGCCGGAACTCCCACCAAAGCGGCCCTCGGGCGCGCTGAAGTCACCCTGACGATCGACAATAGCGACGGTGCCCTCCCGATTGACTACAGCGAGGTCTCGATAACCCGTCGAATGTTCCGTGACGGTGCGAGCGAGTACGAGATTAACGGCGACCGAGTCCGTCTCATGGATGTTCAAGAGCTTCTATCGGACTCCGGTATTGGCAGAGAAATGCATGTCATCGTGGGGCAGGGAAAACTAGCTGAGATTCTGGAATCCCGGCCAGAAGAGCGTCGAGCCTTCATTGAAGAAGCAGCCGGTGTACTGAAACACCGTCGGCGAAAGGAGAAAGCCCTTCGCAAACTCTCCGCAATGCAGGTCAATTTCGATCGTGTCAGTGACCTCACTAAAGAACTACGACGTCAACTCAAACCCCTTGGGCGACAGGCAGAGGCAGCGCGACGGGCACAGGTTATCCAGGCAGACGCCCGCGATGCCCGTCTTCGTATTGCTGCAGATGATCTTGTGCAGCGTCGTGCGGAAGCCTCTCAGCATGAGCAGCTACAGCGTGATATGGCGGCGCGACGTCAGCAGGCGGAGGCCTATCTCAGCGAGATGTCAATGGCCGTAGAGGCTGCAGAAACAGAACTTGCCGCTCTGACCCCAGCTCTCGACAGTGCACAGCAGAACTGGTTTGCACTCTCCGCTCTGTCCGAGCGCGTGGCCGCTACTCTTCGCATCGCTGAGGATCGTGCGCGACATTTGCGTACCGAAATTGAGCCGCATTTTGGCCCTGATCCAGCGCAGTTAGAAAAACGCGCAGAGGAAGCCGCACGCGAGGAAGCTGAGATCGTGGCAGCCCTCCGTACGGCGACAGCAGCGCTGACGGCTGCAACCAAAGCGCGAGCAGACGCTGAGAAGTATGCGGAAGCGGTGGAGAAGAAACGGTTGGCTGTGATGCGAGCAGTCGCCGATCGTCGAGAAGGCATCGCCCGATTGGCTGGTACCATCCAGACCACGCGAAACGCTATCTCATCAACTGAGAGCCAAGCCGCACGTTATGCTGAAGAACTCGAAACAGCACGCCAGCAGCTGACCTCTCTTCAACAGGAGGCAGCAGCTGCAGAGTCGCGCCTGCAGACTCTGGAGAACTCCGAACAGCACCTCAATGAGCGATTTGACCAGGCGACTGCCGAGCGTGATCGGGCAGAGGAGAGGTGCACAGCTCTCCGCAATGACGAACGCTCGGCAGAAAAGGAAGCGGCTGGATTGCACGCTCGAATTGATGCTCTGGCTCTCACTTTAGGAGCAGGAGATGCTGCCGCATGGCTTGAGAAAAACGCCGACCACGTTGGTCTGTCGGGGAAAGTCGCCCAGAAACTCACCGTCACTCCCGGTTGGGAGGCGGCCATCGCAGTGGCGCTAGGAGAGGCTGCATCCGCTTATACCGTCTCGAGTAGTACTCGGGCTCAGGAGGCAGTTGCTGCACTTCGCGCAGGTTCTGCTGGACGTTCCATGTTTCTTATTGAAAGCCGTGATGTGGACGACTTCCGAATGGATGTGACGTTGCCCGCAGGGGCCCAATGGGCGCTCGATGTCGTGAGTGTACCCTTGTCGCTACAAAGTGCTCTCACTTCTCTCCTCATGGACGCTGTGCTGGTTGAGGACATGGAGATGGCGGAGAAGGTCATCCGACGAGATCGCCGTCTGCGTGTTGTCACGCGCTCCGGAGACGCCCGCGGATGGGGATGGGCTACTGGTGGTACGCGAAAAGCGCACAGTGATGTCGAGATCAATGCCGCTATTGAGGATGCCCAGCGAGCAGAAAAGGCTGCCTTAGCGTGGGTAGAGAAAGCGCAGGCAGCTTTTCGTGGCGCGGAAGAGGAATATCGAGACCGTACTCAGGCTGCCGCGCAAGCCTACTCTGCCCTGGTGGAATCAGACTCCGCTATTGCCACGCTGACCAAGGAGTTGGCTCGACTCACAGCTTCTGTGCGGAGTGCTTCTCTGCAACAGGATCGACTCATTGAGCAGAGGAATCAGTTAGAAGAACAGCAGCGGGGTCTGTTGGTCGAACTCACAGAGCTGGAAGAACGCCAGCGTCTCGCCACGGAGGAGCCGGAAGAGCCTACGCTGTTTGACGATACTGTGGCAACGGAGGCTGCTTCTGCCGTGGCGCATACGCGTGCTACTGAAATGGAAGCTCGGTTGGCAGTACGGACGGCAGAGGAGCGTTCCTCTCATGTCCGCGGACGGGCAGATGCCCTCCACCGGCAGGCCGCCCGTGAACGAGAACTGCGGGAGCGTGCCGAACGCCGCGCGGCTACGCGGGGGCGTGCACTGGACATCATTGCAGCGGTCCAGGAGGCGGGGCAGGAGCTTCAGAATGCACTGCAGCAGCAGCTCTCGTTGATGGAAGAGCGTCGGCAGGTTTTGGCCAGCCAACAATCCGCAGTGTCTGAGAGGCTCTCAGTGACTCGGCAGCGTCGCCATGAGGCCAGTGTGGACTTTGACAAGCTCCGCGAAAGCGCACACCAGGACGAGGTGCTTCGTGCTCAAGCGCAGGAGCGCTTGCATTTGATGGAACAGCAGGTCCTCGAGGACCTTGGTATGGCTGTGGATGATCTTATTGAGGAATATGGACCTGATGTCCTTCTTCCCCCTTCGCCTGTGGAAATGCAGGAATATGAGGATGCAAAAGAACGTGGGGAGCAGGTCTCTCGTCCCCAGCCTCTTCCTTATGACCGAGAGCAGCAACAACGTCGTTTGCAGGCTGCCGAGCGTGATCTTGCCCGTTTAGGCAAGGTGAATCCGCTGGCTCTGGAAGAGTTCGCCGCATTGCAGGAACGCTACACCTTCCTCTCCACCCAGCTAGAGGACATTAAGAAAGCTCGGAAAGACTTGCTCGAGGTCGTGGAGGACGTTGATGAGCGGATCCAGACTGTCTTTGAAGAGGCATTTCAAGATGTTGCGCGAGAATTCGTCACCGTATTCTCGACGCTTTTCCCTGGCGGCGAAGGACGCCTCTATCTGACTGATCCGGAGGACATGCTCAACACGGGTGTGGAGGTAGAGGCGCGACCACCGGGCAAGAAAGTGAAGCGGCTGTCGCTACTATCCGGCGGCGAAAAGTCCCTCACTGCAATTGCCATGTTGGTGGCTATCTTCAAAGCACGTCCGAGCCCCTTCTACATCCTCGATGAAGTGGAAGCAGCCCTCGACGACACAAATTTGCACCGATTGTTGGGGCTTTTCCGGGAGTTGAAGGAACGCTCCCAGTTGTTGGTGATAACTCATCAAAAGCTCACCATGGATTTGGCAGATGTTCTCTACGGTGTGACCATGAAGGGAGACGGTATTACCCGGGTTATCTCGCAGCGGATGCACCCAGCAACGCCGCTCCTCGCGGCGGCATCCCCACAGGGGAACTCCTGATGCGAGAAGAGGATACTGTACGGCTGGACGCATGGGTACATGGACGGGTCCAGGGAGTTGGTTTCCGGTGGTGGACGCGGTGTCGAGCATTAGAACTGGGAATAGTCGGAAGCGCAACGAATAAACGTGGCGGGCGTGTTCATGTGGTCGCAGAAGGCCCCCGTTCGCGGTGCGAACGTTTGGTTGAGCTTCTGCGCTCGGGGCAGACACCTGGGAATGTCGACGTCGTCGTCGAAAACTACAGTGCCCCGCGGGGGCTGCCGTCCGGCTTTTACGAACGTTAAATGGTCAGCAGCGGGGGTGGATGGTGAAACCCTGCGCCTGCACCTCTCGCTGTAGTCCCATGGCTTCTTGAGCCAGGTCGAGACCTTTCTTCGAGCGGGCCATGAGCCGTACCCCAATAATGTCGTCCTGCCAGGAGGTGGGCTGCTTGGTGAGTGTGTCACCGAGGTCGTCAGCCATCCCTACGAAAAGGTCTCCATTGGCGAAAATGAGGGTATAGAGGCCGGGAACATGGGAGAACCGCCGCTGGTATTTAATGGAAATAGCTTCGCTATACGGGATTTCTGGGCGGAATCCACGCTTATCCGCCCACTCGTTAATAGCGGCATGCTGAGTGTCGTCACTCATGGAAACCCTCCTGAGCAGTGCATCGTGTCGTGCCCCTCTATTGTGCTGGCTTGAGGCAGAAAAACCACAATCCACACATGCTGGGACGTGGTTCCTGCAAGGAGAGCGAGAACCTGACACACTAGTACCGTGGATACTAATACTCTCATCGCCATAATCGTTGGCGTCGTCATCGGCGTCATTATTGTCGCTGTCGCGATCGCGCTTGCTCTGGGGGCTAAAAAGAAGAAGCAAGAAGCCATCACCTTCTCTGAAAAGAAGGAACTGGAGGGGAAGGAACGCAGTGGCTCGTACAGTGCAGGTGGAGGTTTTTCCTTCTCAGAGGGCTCCGGAGAGCTCAAGCAGAAAACTCCTGCGCCCAAAAAGATGCCCACTCCCACCCGCGCTTCGACTCCCAGTCCTGCTCCGGTAGTTCCCCCCGCGGATACTGCTGAAGCTTCCGTAGAGCAGGAAGAGAGGCAAGCTACTCAGCTGAAGAACAGTGCTCCGGCTGTTGTCGTGCCGCAGGCTCCCGCTCCGGCTGAGGCCCCTGTTCCAGTTGAGACCTCCGAAATTGGTGAATCGGAGATCCATCCTATTCCGCCACTGTCGGACGAGCCCCCGCTCGCTCCTGGGCCGCAAACTGAAGAGGACGTCACCCCTACAGAACACGAACTACCTACCGGGGATCCCTATGCCAGCACAGAGGTAGAGATCATTCCGGCTAAGGGAGGGTCGGACGACGTCGCCGAACTGCCGTGCGAAGAGGAACCTACGGCTCCGGTGGCAGAAAAGGTCCCCTCAGCTCGTGGCCGGCTTTCTCGGCTTCGCGGCCGTCTTTCGCGATCCAACAACGTCTTCTCGAACGGCGTTCTCGGTATCCTCGGTGCGGGTGACCTTGACGAGGACGCGTGGGAAGAGGTCGAGGACACGCTCATCATGGCAGACCTTGGTACCGCCATTACTCTGCGGGTGACAGACCGTTTACGGGATGAGCTTGCCAGTTCATCGATCCATGACGAAGCCGGCGCACGTGCTCTACTGCGGGAGATTCTTATTGAAGAGTGCCATCCCGAACTTGATCGCTCCCTTAAGGCTCTTCCGCACGACGACCATCCCGCTATCCTCCTCATGGTGGGTGTCAACGGCACAGGAAAGACAACCACGACGGGCAAACTTGCCCGTGTGCTTGTTGGTGATGGACGGCGCGTCCTGTTGGGAGCCGCAGATACCTTCCGGGCAGCAGCCGCTGACCAGCTCCAGACCTGGGGTGATCGGGTAGGCGCCACCACAATCCGCGGTGCGGAAAGGGCAGACCCTGCCGCCATCGCCTTCGATGCTGTCGATGCGGGCGTCCAACAAGGTGTCGATGCGGTACTCATTGACACCGCCGGACGATTGCATACCAAAACGGGTCTCATGGACGAACTGGGCAAAGTGAAGCGTGTGGTCTCAAAGAAGGCCAGTGTTGATGAAGTCCTTCTGGTCCTCGATGCTACGGTAGGCCAAAACGGTATTCTGCAGGCCAAGGAGTTTAAGAATGTTGTCGACATCACCGGTGTGGTGCTCACCAAGCTCGACGGTACTGCGAAAGGCGGCATCGTCTTCCAAGTACAGGAGGAGCTCGGTGTGCCAGTGAAACTGGTGGGTTTGGGTGAAGGAGCCGATGACCTTGCCCCATTCGAGCCGGCGGCCTTCGTCGACGCACTGCTGGCCTAAAACACCCCCTTGTTCACTCGCATCCCAGAGCGAGGATCACCTGGCCTTGCGGAACCGACCGCGCCTCTCACGAGGTAGGCGGGTAACATGAGGGAGAATTGATGCGGCGTACATCGCCCTGCCCCCATTCCAGGAGAAAACACACGTGTTTGAGTCTCTTTCCGATCGCCTAGGAAACGCCCTCAAGGGTCTCAAAGGCAAAGGTAAGCTCACTGATGCCGATATTGATGCAACGTCACGGGAAATTCGCCTCGCACTGCTTGATGCTGACGTCGCACTTCCCGTCGTGCGGAGTTTTGTCAAGCGTGTCAAAGCTCGTGCCAAGGGAGCAGAGGTTCACGCTGCCCTCAACCCGGCTCAGCAGTTCGTCAAGATCGTCAACGAAGAGCTCACCAGCATTCTCGGTGGGGAAGCACGACGCCTTAATTTCTCTAAGACGCTTCCTACTGTCATCATGCTGGCTGGTCTCCAAGGCGCAGGTAAAACCACTCTTGCAGGTAAACTTGCCCGCTACCTTGCAGCACATGGCCACACCCCCATGCTGGTGGCATGTGACTTGCAGCGTCCGGGTGCCGTCAGTCAGTTGCAGATTGTGGGCGAGCGAGCCGGTGTACCGGTGTTCGCCCCCAACCCTGGGACGAGTGTAGGGGCAGGCGACAGCCCCCTTGGCCGGACCTCCGGTGATCCCGCCGAAGTTGCCCGGCAGAGTATCGAAGAGGCTCGTCGCAAAGTCTATGACGTCGTCATTATCGATACCGCCGGCCGACTCGGCATCGACGAGGAGCTGATGGGTCAAGCACGGGCGATCCGTGATGCCGTCAACCCCGACGAGATCTTCTTCGTTCTAGACGCCATGATTGGCCAGGACGCGGTCACCACAGCTGAAGCTTTCCGTGATGGAGTCGGTTTCACGGGTGTTGTCCTCACCAAGCTCGATGGTGATGCCCGTGGCGGTGCTGCTCTGTCGGTGCGTGAGATGACGGGCGTGCCCATCATGTTCGCATCCACCGGTGAAAAACTGGACGACTTTGACGTCTTCCACCCTGATCGCATGTCAAGCCGCATCCTCGGCATGGGTGACCTCCTCACCCTCATCGAGCAGGCGGAACAGGTCTTTGACCAGCAGGAAGCTGAAAAGACTGCGACGCGCATGATGAGCGGGCAGCTGACGTTGGAAGACTTCCTCGACCAGCTGCTAATGGTGCGCCGAATGGGACCGCTCTCTAATATTCTCGGCATGATGCCTGGTGGGAAAGAAATGCAGCAGGCGGCTGCGTCCGTCGATGAGAAACAGCTGGACCATATTCAGGCAATCATCCGGGGCATGACTCCTGCTGAACGAGAAGATCCAACGATCTTGAACGCTTCCCGTCGGCGGCGTATTGCGTCCGGTTCTGGCGTCACTGTCACTGAGGTGAACCAACTGGTGGAGCGATTCCTGACGGCTCGTAAGATGATGAACAAGCTCACGAACCGGATGGGTCCGGCGGGTAACCGTCGAAAAGGTAAAGGCAAGAAGGGGAAGAATAGCCGCAAGGGAAAGGGACGTTCTCAGCAGCGCATGCCACAAGGTATGCCGGGCATGCCCGGCATACCCGGAATGCCAGGTGCCGGGAACGGAATGCCGGATCTTTCCCGCTTGGGTGGCGGCCTTGGTCAAATGCCACCTGGACTGGAGGGGATGGACCTCAGCAAACTGGAGTTCCCTAAGTTCTAGGCATTTTCCGCCACAGACCGAAGAAGGATCCCCGTTGAACGTAGTCAACGGGGATCCTTCTCTAGTATTTACTTCTTGATGTAGGTCTTGCGGAGACCCCATTCCAGCAGAGTATTCGGCAGTAGCCGCTTCGCCCAGTACACCAGGCGATAGTCAGCTCCAACTGCCTGACGGATGGGGGGATTCTTCTTTCCCATCATTTTCACGATGACATCGACCACCTTGCTCGGTGGGACACCATGCTCTTCGTCGTGAGACATTTGCGCGACAGCGGTCTCCGCGGTGGCGAAGTAGGGGGAATCCTGTGGTTCGTCATGGGTACGTGCCGCAGTGAACTCAGTTTTGGTATCTCCGGGCTCCACCAGTGTGGCCTTAATGCCGAAGTGACGTCCCTCCATACGCAAACCATCGACATAGGCTTCAACCGCGTACTTCGACGAAGAATAGTGCGATTGGAAGGGGACGGAGAGGAAACCTGCAACAGAACTAATTACAATAACCAGCGAGTTTTTGTGCTCGCGAAGACGGGGGAGAGCCACCTGGTTAACGTTCAGCACACCGAAGTAGTTGGTTTCCATCTGCGCGCGAACACGGTCGATGGGAATACACTCGCAGGACCCAGCGACACCAAATCCCGCACAGTGAATAACGATGCCCAGATCAGGGATGGCGCTAATAACAGCCTTAATTGACTCAGGATCGGTGACGTCCATGTGGCGGTTGATAATTGAGCCACCAGAGGCGAAGTCTTCCGTTTTTTCTTCACAACGTCGAGCACAGGAATAGACGGTGTAGCCGGCCGCCGCGAGCCGTTCGGCGGTGCAACGTCCAATACCGCTGGATCCACCCGTGATGAGGACATGTGGGGAATACTGCGGATGAATAAGGGATTTTGTGTGATCTGCCATAGCAAGGATTCTAAACAGCGAATTTCCTTCTTGTGTCCATCTCTGGCAGAATTAACACCTGGTCTACATTAATTAACAAGGACCTAAAGAGGGCGTCGGATCCGGTTTCTGTGACGGATAGTACCTTCCAGATGTGCCGACCGACCGTCACACCCACTCGAGGGGGAAAACCGGATACGGACTCCTGTATCGCTGCATTCCCCTGTGACACAGAAAAGGAGCCATTCATGGCTGTCAAGATTAAGCTCATGCGTCTCGGCAAGATTCGCACTCCCGAATACCGCATCGTCGTTGCTGATGCCCGTACTCGTCGTTCCGGCCGCGCCATCGAGACCATCGGTCAGTACCACCCGAAGCGCGAGCCCAGCGTCATCGAGATTAATTCCGAGCGTGTCCAGTACTGGCTCGGTGTTGGCGCTCAGCCTACTGATGCGGTATTGAACCTCCTCAAGGTCACCGGCGACTGGCAGAAGTTCAAGGGCTTCCCTGGCACGGAAGGCACCCTTAAGGTTGCTGAGCCCAAGCCCTCTAAGCTGGATCTCTTCAACAAAGCCCTCGAAGAAGCCGCCAACGAGCCTACCGCCGAGGCCATCACCGCCAAGCGTAAGGCTGACAAGAAGGCTAAGGAAGAGGCCGAGAAGAAGGCTGCTGAAGAAGCTGCTTCTGAGAATACCGCTGACGAGGCTGCTGAGGCTGAATAACAATGCTGAACGCCACCATCGTTGCGGATGCTGTTGACCACTTGGTCCGCGGTATTGTCAGCAATCCGGATGACGTGGAAGTCGCTCTGGTGCACGGTCGTCGTGGCCGCACCATCGAAATCACTGTTAACCCGGATGACCTGGGCAAAGTTATTGGCCGTGGCGGGCGTAACGCCACTGCGCTGCGCACTGTCGTCACCGCCTTGGGCGGGCGCAATCTGCGCGTCGACGTTGTAGATTCCGATCAGTAACTACCATTACGCTGGAGGCAGAAACCTGTAGTTGCTGCCACCGCAAGGAGTTACCCCATGGAGCTAGCCACCGGCACCGTCATCAAATCCCACGGAATCCGTGGCGATCTTGTTGTCGACGTCCGTACGGATTCCCCCGACGAACGGTTCGCGGTAGGCACCACAATTACATTACGTCTTACGAGCGGCGTCACCTCTCATCATGAGGTGACGGCCGCTCGTTGGCATCAGGACCGACTCCTCATTCACCTCGCTGATATCAATGATCGGACTGCTGCAGATGCACTTCGCCGCGCCGATATCATTATTGATTCTGACGAGCTCGTTAACGCAGACAACCCGGTAGAAGACGAGTATCACGTCACCTCCCTCATCGGACTGGAGGTTGTCAACGTTGGGGGAGAGAAGCTTGGTGAGGTGACGGATGTCCTACCCTATACGGCTCAGGATTTGCTCAGTATCACTGATGCTGAGGAGCGTACGCATCTTGTACCCTTCGTTACCGCTATGGTGCCAGAAGTCGACGTTGCTGCTGGTCGTCTTATTGTCGATCTTCCGGAAGGGTTGTGGGAGCTGCCATGAAATTAGACATCTTTACTATTTTCCCGGAATACCTTGTGCCGCTTCATCAGTCACTTCCCGGAAAAGCGATTGAGGCAGGCACGGTGGACGTGCAGGTCCATAACCTCCGAGACTTTGCCCACGATGTCCATCGGTCTGTCGATGACACTCCCTATGGCGGTGGCCCGGGGATGGTCATGAAACCAACGGTATGGGGAGAAGCACTAGATACGGTTGACCTCGCGGATGACCCACTCCTCGTCGTTCCTACCCCGGCCGGTCGTCCATTCACCCAGCGCGATGCGGCAACCTGGTCTCAGGAAACGCATCTCGTGTTTGCATGCGGTCGTTACGAGGGCATTGATCAACGTGTGGTTGACGATGCACGGCGTCGAATGCGAGTTGTCGAAGTGTCCATCGGAGACTACGTCCTCAATGGGGGAGAGGTTGCTGTGCTAGTCATCAGTGAGGCAATTATTCGACTCCTCCCAGGGGTGCTGGGCAACAAACGCTCGTGTGAGGAAGATTCCTTCTCTGATGGTCTTCTCGAGGGGCCTTCGTACACTCGTCCTGAAGTCTGGCGCGATCTTGCTGTGCCCGAAGTACTGTTGTCAGGGCATCACGCCCGGATTGACCAGTGGCGGCACGAACAATCCCTCCGACGTACCTACGAACGCCGCCCCGAGCTGCTCCGTAGTGTCGATCTCACCCCGCAAGACCAGTATCTTCTGGATTCCTTGGCGGAGCAGGCTGACGATGAGGAGACTGTGGTGGCCCAGGGAGAACTGTGCCACCCTCCCACCGCCTGCGATTAGGGAAAAGTCACGTTATATGGCAGAATTATCCTGTTGTTTGTGCACCTCCTGTGGTGGACCGCTCATGGCTCAACCACGCACGTACAAACTGCCTGATCGGGGTACGAACCAGTTGAGCACCTGCCGCTAGGTTCCTCTGCCTTATGACTAGCATGCAAGGAACTATTATGAACCTCATTGATTCCGTCGACGCGCAGTCGATGCGTGATGACATCCCGGCATTCCGTCCCGGCGATACCGTCAACGTTCACGTGAAAGTTATCGAAGGATCCAAGGAACGCATCCAGGTCTTCAAGGGTGTAGTCATTCGTCGCCAAGGCTCTGGCATTCGTGAAACCTTCACCGTGCGCAAGGTGTCCTTCGGTGTCGGCGTGGAGCGTACTTTCCCGGTACATTCCCCCAATATCGATCAGATTGAGGTCGCCATTCGCGGTGATGTTCGTCGCGCCAAGCTCTACTACCTGCGCGACCGCCACGGCAAGGCTGCCAAGATCAAGGAAAAGCGTTAATCTCTCGTTTTTCATTGAGACTTCGACGAACCGGATCAGAGCCGTCAGGACTTCTGGTCCGGTTCGTCGTATCCTGTACACAGAGTAATTATCGGTCGCGCTCACCGCGCCTCGCGCCACAGTGAAAGGCCTTCCCGAAAGCATGCTTGGTCGCACGGAAAAAAACGCCGCTGACGGTGCCAACAACCGTCAAGAGAAAGAAAAATCTGCTGGAAGCGGTGTGCTGAGCTTCCTCAAAGAGGTCCTCATCATCGTCGTGATCGCGCTAGCTTTAAGTGCTCTTGTGCAGAATGTCTTCGCGCGTGTCTACGTCATCCCTTCGGAGTCAATGATGCCCACCCTGCAGGTTGGCGACCGTATTCTCGTTGACAAGATCAGCTATCGCACCGGGGATCCGAAACCTGGCGATGTCGTCGTGTTCAAAGGTCCCGACTCATGGAATGACGCATTCGAGTCCAGCCGCTCTGACGATCCCTTTGTTCGCGCTTTGCAGAATGCCGGATCCTTCGTCGGATTAGTGCCCCCGGATGAGAACGACCTGGTTAAACGCATCATTGCTGTGGGAGGCCAAACCGTTCGCTGTCAGCCCGGAGACAAGGGCATCACCGTGGATGACCACGTTATCGACTCCTCTTATACCCTCTACCCGCCAGTTGTTGATTGGGGAGGAAACCCCAACGGATCCAACGCCTGCGGTGGCCCCTACTTTGGCCCCATTACTATCCCCAAAGGATTTATGTGGGTGATGGGAGATAACCGAACGGACTCCGGCGACTCCCGCTATCACATGCAAGACCAATACCGCGGGGCCGTCCCAGTGAAGAATATCCGCGGCAAGGTCCAGACCATCATTTCTCCCGTAAAGCGTTGGCAGAAGGTGGACTCTCAGCCGCTGGTTCAGCCCAAGTAACCTTGTCCTTCCGCTTGTTTCCTTTGCTGCTATGGAGAACAATACGTTAGACTCCACCTACCTCCATGAGATGGAGGAAATGCTCATTGCCCACGGGTGCGGTCCAGTTGCGGGAGTCGATGAAGCTGGGCGTGGCGCATGCGCGGGACCACTCACTGTCGCTGCATGCATTCTGCCTGACGTGTGTGTGCCAGACCTAGCGGGACTCGCTGACTCCAAAAAGCTCACGCCGGCACGCCGCGAACGCCTCTTTCCTCTTATCCAAGCGCATGCAGTCGCCTGGTCCATCGTGCATTTCAGTGCCACCGAGGTAGATGAGATTGGCATACAGCGAGCAAATATCGAGGGAATGCGCAGAGCGGTCGCCCAGCTGAGTGTCCTCCCCGGCTATGTTCTGACTGACGGTTTTCCTGTCCCGGGGCTTCCCATGCCCTCACTGCCTGTTCTCAAAGGAGACGCCAACGTTTCCTGTATTGCCGCCGCCAGCGTGCTGGCGAAGGTCTCCCGAGACCACATAATGGTCGGTTTTGACCAGGTATTCCCCGAATACGGATTTGCAGGGCACAAAGGCTATGCGACAGCCTCTCATCAAGCCGCTATGGAACACTATGGAGTAAGCCCCATACACCGCATGAGTTATGCGAACGTGGCAAAAGCCCACCACATTGCGGGGATGCGCCAAACGTCACCTGTCGAGGAGGAATAGCGAATGGGTGTAGAAGACCTGGAAGACTACGAAGCCAGGATGGAGCTGTCCCTGTACCGAGAGTACAAGGACATCGTCAACCAGTTCAGCTATGTTGTGGAGACCGAGCGTCGCTTCTATCTTGCTAATGCCGTAGAAATGATTCCGCGAAATAGCCAGGGCGAGGTCTACTTCGAGGTACTGATGTCGGATGCCTGGGTATGGGACATGTATCGTCCGGCGCGCTTCGTGAAGAACGTTCGAGTCGTCACTTTCAAAGACGTCAACATCGAAGAGTTGGACAAACCAGATATCGAACTGCCGTAACTCCTTAACGTCGAAACTTCGTCAATGGGTAAACGTTTCGTCCGCTTAGCGGTGGGGTTCTCCACATTCCTGGAGAGTTGTGTATAGGACCCGTCCATATCCTCTTCCGCAGACCGAAAAGGGGTACGGGTGCGTCATGCTGTGAGACATGACCGATACGTTGACACCCCAAGAGCTCGGAGCACTCGGCGAAGATATTGCCGCGCAATGGCTGTGTGACCACAATTTCACAATTCTCGCGCGAAATGTGCGCCTGTCAGGAATTCGCGGTGAACTCGACATCATTGCGTCGGATCATGATGCTGCCCAGATTGTGTTTGTCGAGGTAAAAACACGGCGCACCATTCGTGCAGGCTGGCCAGAAGAGTCCATTACGCGAGCCAAAGAGCAGACGATCCGTCTGATTTCCTCAGAATGGCTCATCTCTCGGTATAAAGAGTCTCCGGCGTCTCTTCCACCACATGATGGAATACGCTTTGACGTGCTTTCACTACTGGGTAACCCCACTGAAGGATTTGAGATTCAGCATTTCCGGGATGTGCTGCGATGAGCCTAGGAGTTGCGCACAGCCTCACCATGCAAGGGTTACACGCCACGGTGGTGACTGTTGAAGCACATTGTGGGGGAGGGCTACCCGCAACCCATATTGTCGGCCGTGCTGATACAGCGGTTCGTGAAGCGGGAGATCGCCTTCGCTCCGCCTTCTCTACTGCCGGCCTTCCATGGCCACGACAGCGCCTCACCCTCTCCCTCTCACCCGCGGATATTCCCAAAACGGGAGCGCACTTCGATCTCGCTATCGCCTTAGCCATCTTGTCTGCACAATCGCACCTGCCAGCTCTCACCAGTTCCGCACAGACACTAGCGGTTGTCGGAGAAGTGGGGCTCGATGGACGTGTCTTGCCTGTCCACGGTGTATTGCCGATGGCAGCGGCAGCATGTGAGGCAGGGATTAGGACCCTGGTGGTACCTCGGGAAAACAGTGCAGAGGCGAGTCTCGTCACCGGGTTGCAGATTATTCCGGCGGACCACCTCACGACACTGCTCGACTCGCTCCACAAAGGAATCTCCCAGCTACCCCAAGAAGCCACCGCAGAATGTGGCGCCGCCGCTGACGGGATGTCCCACGCCGCGGAAGTCCAACAGTGTCAGTGTGAGAGTGAGGGAATTCTGGCTGCATCGGGAAATAGTGAATCTCCTGGAGATTTCTCAGATATCCGCGGGCAACGCCCAGCGGTGGAAGCAGCTCTCATTGCTGCCGCAGGAGGACACCATCTGCTTATGCTTGGGCCTCCGGGTGCAGGGAAATCGATGATTGCGCAGCGTATCCCCACCATCCTTCCTCCGCTCACATATGTCCATGCCTTGGAAGTTACTGCACTACATTCACTCCGAGGCAGAATTAACCCCGCTCATCCGCTCATCACCCAGCCTCCCTTCGAGGCACCACATGCGGGTATCACTCCAGCAGCACTCTTGGGTGGTGGTAGTGGATATGCACTGCCCGGCGTGGTATCGCTTGCACATAGAGGTGTTCTCTTCCTCGACGAGTGTACCGAGATCCCTGCAGGCACCCTCGATATGCTGCGAACTCCCTTGCAGGAAGGCGAAGTGCGTCTCGGCAGGAGTAAAGGCACTGTCACCTATCCTTCGCGCTGCCAGCTCGTGCTTGCCGGTAACTCCTGCCCATGTGGTGCCCCTTCACCACAAGACTGCCGCTGCTCCAGCGCTACCCGTGCACGCTACAGAGCGCGCCTCTCCGGCCCGCTCCTGGATCGGGTAGATCTACGCGTACGGGTTGCGCCAGTAGGTTTAGCTGCGCTTACCGAAGGGCGTGGGGTGAGCTCTCGCGAACTTCGTGAACGCGTCATAGCGGCACGTATTCGTGCGGCCGAACGGTGGGGTGACCATTACATCAACAGCGATGTCCCCGACGCGCTACTTGATGATCATCCGCTCCCCGCCACAGCACTACGACCGGTTCACAGCCAACTTCGTGCGGGGGTCCTCTCAGCGCGAGGATTGTCCCGCACTATCCGAGTGGCTTGGACACTTGCCGACCTTGCCGGACAATCAGTGCCTTCCACGAGAGAAGTGGCAACAGCCCTTCAACTACGCAGTCCACTCGACGATCTCTAATCACGATTTCTATGACTCAGACAACTACTCAAGAAGCATGGGCCTATCTCTCGCGAGTTGTGGAAGGCCCCTGTGCCCCGCTGGCAGATCTTATTGCGGAGCTCGGCCCTGAAGAAACTGCCTATGTCATCCGACACCATGACCATCTGCCAGAGGTCCTCGAACACCGGGTGCGGGCTCGACGAGACTGGGACTGTGCACAGGACGATCTAGAGTGTGCACAAGCCAATGGTTTCCATTTGTTGACTCCTGATATGCCCGAGTGGCCGAGTGATCACCTAGCCGAGTTTGGTTATTCCGCTATGTATGCCCGGCAGGTGCGGGACGCAGCTGCATGGGCCCCCTATGCGCTGTGGGTAAAGGGCAATATGGACGTCCTCCGTTGTCCGTCAATCGCGGTGGTAGGAAGTCGCCATCCCTCAACTGATGGGAAGAGAGTCACTGCCACATTGTGTGCAGAAATGGCGGTCGAGAATATTGGTCTCGTTTCTGGGCTGGCTTGTGGAGTCGATAGTATCGCGCATCAGACGGCCGTACAGTTGGGAACTTCGACAATTGCTGTGGTGGCATGCGGATTGGATCGAGTCTATCCGGCACGACACACCGCACTGGCTCGAAGCATCGTGCACAATGGGCTCATCGTCAGTGAGTATCCGCCGGGTACGCGTCCAGCTCGCTATCGCTTTCTTGCCCGCAACCGTCTTCTTGCTGCTTTTTCTCAGGGAGTGTTGGTGACCTCAGCGGCATGGCGTTCAGGTGCCCTCAACACAGCTGGTTGGGCACGTGATTTAGGTAAACCCGTGATGGCTGTGCCGCACAGTAGCCAAGATGTGGATGGTGTTGGATGCCATCGTCTCATACGTGAGGGAGCCACGCTGGTGACAAGGGGCGCGGAGATTCTGGAAGAGCTCGGTCCCATAGGGCAGTTGGCTCTACCGCTGGAGAGCGCGAATTCTCCGATTGATCGATTGAGCGACGATGAGAAAAAAGTATGGAATGCGATCTCTCCCTTCTTTTCTAGCTCTTTGGAGGAGATCCGTACAGAAACAGGATTGGAGACACTCAAAGTGCAAATGTCTCTAAAAGCCCTTGTGGACTGTAGACTGATCACCGCAACTGCCGACCGCTGGACACGGAAAGAGACTGCGCCACATGAAGAACGGGTGCCTCATTGTTAACCTAGGTAGCCCAGATGAGCCTACTGAGAACGCAATCCGAGCATTCCTCGCCGCCATGCTCAGTGACCGTTGTGTTGTCAATCTTCCGCCCGCCCTATGGAAGCCCATTCTGCATGGCATCGTTTTGCGAGTTCGCCCGCGTAAACTCGTCGATCGTTATCGCGCAATATGGACACCCAATGGGTCACCTCTCGCAGTGATCACGCAACAACAATGCGACATGCTCCAGCAGGCCTTACCAAATGTTGACGTGAAATACGCTTTCTGCGCCTCCTCACCCACCATCGAAGAGGTACTCACAGACTGGGATATCGATACGCTCACCATCATTCCCCTTTATCCTCAATTTGCGACATCTACTGTCACCCCAGTCGTGGATCGTGTCCTCAACTTCTACGATGCACTCGACCATCGCACCCAAGGTTCCGATAAAGACCGTTCGCACCGAGAGACACCAGCGCACCCATACCTTCGATTTGTCCCCAGCTTCGCCACGGAAGCGCACATGATTGGCTGGTATCACCGACAAATAGAGACATGTCTGAGAACGGGGGAGTGTGACCATCTATTGCTGTCGTTCCATGGCGTCCCCAACCAGCGCTACCACCTCGCCGCACACTATAAAGCGCAATGTTGTGCAACCCGTGATGCTATTGCTGACGCTTACCCCAATCTACCTGTGTCGATGAGCTTTCAATCAAAATTCGGTCCTGGGGAGTGGCTTGGTCCGGCAACACGACAGCGTGTCACCGAGCTACCGCAGGAAGGCGTCAGCAATCTCGTTGTAGCAACCCCCGCCTTTGTTGCGGACTGTTTAGAAACCTTGGGAGAAGTGGGTCTCGACTATCGCGAGCAATTCCTGGCAGCAGGAGGCCAGTCCTACCGGGTCATTAGCCCCATCAATGCTGATCCTGCGTTTACGCACACCCTGGTCTCGCTCTACCAATCGGTGGAAAATACCTCACCAGCGCCACTGTGTATGGGTTGATTTCTCCCTTTCTCCCCTGCACAGTAGTGGTATGGGACGCGGACATCGAGCACTCAGCACTGTTCACGCCGAACTACCTACCCCGTGGTCGCTCGACCTCGCGGAGTTCGGCGACTATGTCATCGTACGACGCCAATTGTCTGCCAATACCCAACGCTCCTATCTCGCAGACGCACATGGCCTCATCGATTTTTTCCTGCGCGTCACCCAGCCTGGAGTAGAACGAACGACCATAACAGAGGCTAACTGGAACCTCATCACGCTTCCACTGCTTCGTAAATGGCTCTCCCGGGATGTCACCCGTGGAGTGTCTTCAGCCACCATTGCTCGCCACATCGCATCGATCCGCGCACTGTGCGGGTGGGCGGTACGGACTGGGCGAATGGCGACGGACCCCTCCACCCGCCTGCAAACTCCGCCGGTGAAAAAACAGCTTCCGCAAGTTGTTCACCACCAGCAGATGGATAAAGTGTTGGCGGATCTTGCCGCCGCGGCAGAAGAAGGGAACCCGGTAGCGATCCGTGACTGGCTCATCATTGAGTTGCTCTACGACACAGGCATTCGCGTCTCGGAACTCGTCAACCTTGATCTTTCCGCTATTGATCAGGAACGGCGTGTCATTCGCGTGATTGGTAAAGGGAACAAAGAGCGCATCGTTCCCTACGGGCTTCCCGCACAGCGAGCATTGACAGCATGGCTGCAGACCGGTCGCCCCCAACTGGCAAATCAACGTTCACACCAAGCGCTTATCGTGGGTGCGCGAGGTGGTCGCATCGATCCCCGTATCGTCCGGGAAGTCGTTCATATCTCCACTGGTGAGATGCCCGGTGGGGTAGAGGTGGCACCACACGGATTGCGACACTCTGCCGCCACCGCGTTGCTTGAGGGCGGTGCAGATCTGCGAGTAGTGCAAGAGCTATTGGGACATTCGTCGCTCTCCACCACGCAGCTCTACACGCATGTTTCCCCGGAGCGTCTTCGTGCTGTGCACAAACAGGCGCATCCACGCGGATAACACTTCTCCAAGTGAATGGCTGCCGCAGGTGACGGAGACATCAATCAACCCACCGGAGCAAACTGAGCGGCAGGTTCCTCACCAATAGCCAGGGATTCAGATACCCCACCGCATGTCCATGACCCCACCGAGCTCCCCAATGCACACACACGCCGGGACAACCGTGATGGCCGGCGACGACGGATCCTACTTGTTGACCCTGGCGAACCACTTGACCTGCCGATACGATCGGACGAATTGGTTCATACACCGTGTACAGATGTTCACCAGGAGGAACGAGCGGCGAGGGGCCATGGTCGATAACCACAAGTGGCCGGTCCACGACAGTCTCAGCAAACCTGACGGTGCCCGGGCCGGCAGCACGGACAACTTCCCCAACATGGCTAGCCAGATCTACGCCGCGATGTCCCTGTGACCAACGCTCAGGACCGACGGAAAACCCACGTACTGTGCTCCCTGGTACGGGCGGATCGTACCCAGGTCCCGTCAGTGGTTTTTCTGTAGATGATGGCAAAGCTCCAGCTGTAGGTAAGGCTGCGGTGATGAGAGTGAACGCTGTGCTTACACTCATCAGAATCGCCAGTACGATGGCGTTGATACGGCGGAGAAGAGCTGGCACTTTTCGTCCCTTCCCTTGGGATTACTGTGGTGTATCGGTACTACGTAGGTAGTCCGCAGATTATGCCGTACTCAATTCGTTTTTGGGAGAGCTACCAGGTAGAATTTCAACTGCGATGTGTGCATACGGAGGCACATTCGACTTCGCGTAGAAAGCACTACGTCGGGGACTAACTTCCACTCGCGGAAGGTGACTCTCCCCGTAGCGTCAGGCCCCAATGTTCTGTAGGGAGAACTGGCGATGAGGACCCCCGTGGTTCACACGAGTGATGGGCAAACCTCTTTTCTACCAGGGTGTTCTCAGGGTGAGAACACACTAACCACACAGAAGAAAGCGAGGATGGAGACTGCAGCGTATCGCTGTTCTTCAAGTCTCTACTACAACATGGCTGTTGTAACTATGAAGCAGCTGCTCGACGCAGGTGCACACTTTGGTCATCAGACCCGCCGTTGGAACCCCAAGATGAAGCGTTTCATCTTCACCGAGCGCAACGGCATCTACATCATTGACCTTCAGCAGACCCTTACCTACATCGACGAGGCCTACGACTTCGTGAAGCAGACCGTTGCCCACGGTGGCAACGTACTCTTTGTCGGCACCAAGAAGCAGGCCCAGGAAGCGATTGAGGAAGAAGCCAAGCGCGTGGGTATGCCCTATGTCAACCACCGCTGGCTGGGTGGTATGCTGACCAACTTCCAGACCGTTCACAAGCGTCTTCTCCGTCTCAAGGAACTTGAGAACATGGAGCAGACCGGTGGCTTCGAGGGCCGTACCAAGAAGGAAATTCTCATGCTTACCCGTGAGAAGACCAAGCTTGAGCGCAGCCTCGGCGGTATCCGCGATATGACCAAGGTTCCTTCCGTCATGTGGGTTATCGACACCAACAAGGAACATCTGGCTATCGCTGAAGCCAAGAAGCTCAACATTCCGGTCGTCGGCATCCTCGATACCAACTGCGACCCCGACGACGTTGACTACCCGGTCCCTGCTAACGACGACGCTATCCGCTCCGACGCCATTCTCACCAAGGTGATCGCTTCCGCTATTGCCGAAGGTCTGCAGGCTCGCGCCGAACAGGCTGCCAAGAATGACGTCGCCGACAAGCCCGGCGAAGGTGAACCGCTTGCTGAATGGGAAGCCGAGCAGCTTGCTGCCGCTGCTGCTGATGCTCCGGCAGAAGACGCCGCCGCGGAAGAGTCCCCGGCTGTTGAAGAAGCTCCGGCTGCCGACGCTGCCGCTGACGCCGAGTAATCACTCCACACTTTAGGAAGGTTGCCACAATGGCCAATTTCACCGCTGCAGACGTTAAGCGTCTCCGCGAAATCACCGGCTCCGGCATGATGGCCTGCAAGAACGCCCTCGCCGAGTCTGAAGGTGACTTTGACAAGGCTGTCGAAATCCTGCGTATCCAGGGCGCTAAGGACGTGGGCAAGCGCGCCGAGCGTGCCACCGCGCAGGGTCTGGTTGCTTCTAAGGACGGCGTCGTCATCGAGCTGAATGCCGAGACTGACTTCGTCGCCAAGAACGACCAGTTCATCAACTTGGCTGACAGAATCGTCAACCTCGCTGCCGAAAAGCGCCCCGCCGATCTCGATGAGCTGCTGGCTCTCGACCTTGACGGTGAGACTGTTGCTGATGCTGTCCAGGGTCTTTCCGCCATCATCGGCGAAAAGATGCAGCTTGCCCGCTACGGTAAGCTGGACGGTCAGGTGTCCACCTACATGCACAAGCGCTCTGCCGACCTGCCCCCGCAGGTTGCCGTGCTCGTCCAGTACGAGGGTGATGGAGATGCCGCTGCACACGCTGCCGCAATGCAGATTGCAGCCCTGAAACCGAAATATGTCACTCGTGACGAGGTCCCCGCCGATGTCGTCGCTAAGGAGCGCGAGATCGCCGAGGCCACCGCTCGCGAGGAAGGCAAGCCCGAGCAGGCTCTCCCGAAGATCGTTGAGGGTCGTCTCAACGGCTTCTTCAAGGACGTCTGCCTGGTTGATCAGCCTTCCGTTGCAGAGAGCAAGAAGAGCGTCGGCCAGGTCCTCGACGAAGCTGGTGTGAAGGTTCTCTCCTTCCTCCGCTATGAGGTTGGTCAGCACTAAGACGCTCACAGGGTTGTTGCCGAGCGATAACCCCTATGAAGCATAGAAAAGCGGAGTCACTGTGTCTCTTATGGAAGAGATCTCACGGTGACTCCGCTTTTTACTATCATGGAGAGCAACACACGTATTACAACCTTAAAAGGGGTTCACATAATGTCGGAGGACAACTCCTCACGGTCGCATTACAAGCGCGTCCTGCTGAAACTAGGTGGCGAAATGTTCGGGGGAGGTGCAGTAGGAGTCGACCCCGATGTCGTTGACTCAGTTGCCGCCCAGATCGCCGGGATCGTCGAAGCGGGTACCGAAGTGGCCGTAGTTATTGGCGGCGGTAACTTCTTCCGCGGTCGCGAACTCTCTAAGCGTGGTATGGATCGTTCTCGTTCCGACTACATGGGCATGTTGGGTACCGTCATGAATTGTCTAGCCCTGCAGGACTTCCTCGAACAACGTGGGATCACTACCCGTGTGCAAACCGCCATCACCATGGCGCAGGTTGCCGAGCCTTATCTGCCCCTCCGGGCCATTCGCCACCTGGAAAAAGGCAGGGTTGTCATCTTCGGCGCAGGAATGGGTATGCCCTACTTCTCCACCGATACCACGGCAGCTCAGCGCGCCCTCGAAGTGGGTGCTGATGTGCTACTCATGGCGAAAGCAGTCGACGGTGTCTATACCGCTGACCCCCGCACTAACCCCGATGCCACGATGTTCCACCAGATTACCGCCCGCGAGTGCATTGATCGTGGACTACAGGTCGCCGACGCTACGGCATTCTCCCTGTGCATGGAGAACAAGATGCCGATCCTCGTCTTTAATCTGCTAAAAAAGGGAAACATTGCCCGAGCTGTGAACGGTGATGACATCGGCACGCTCGTTGTCCCCGAGTAAAACAGCTCACCAACCCACCACCAAAGGAAACATTTCACCATGATCGATGAGATTCTCTTCGAAGCAGAAGACAAGATGGATAAAACTGTGGAACACACCCGTGAAAACCTCAGTACCATCCGTGCCGGACGAGCGACCGCCGCCATGTTCAACCACGTTATGGCCGACTATTACGGCGTGATGACTCCTATCAACCAGATGGCCACTATCAATATCCCCGAGGCCCGTCTTGTCCTTATCAAACCCTATGAGCAGAGCCAGATGGCGAATATCGAGAATGCCATCCGTAACTCTGACCTGGGGTTTAACCCTGCTAATGATGGGCAGGTCCTGCGCATCAATGTCCCACAGCTCACCGAAGAGCGCCGTCGCGAGCTAACTAAGCAGGCTAAATCTAAGGGTGAGGACGGCAAGATCGCTCTCCGCGGTATTCGTCGGAAGGCCATGGAGGATCTGAAGAAAATGGATAAGGATGGCGAAGCCGGTGAGGATGAGGTTAAGGCTGCCGAAAAGGAAGTAGACGCACTCACCAAGAAGTACACCCAGAGTATCGACGAGATGGTGGCCGCTAAAGAAACCGACCTCATGGAGGTATGACAGTGTCGACCACTCCAGAGCCCGCACAAGTAGTGAAGAAGAAGCGTAACCCCGGGCGTAATCTGCCAGCTGCATTCGGAACAGGCATCGTCTTCGGCGGGATTGTTCTTTTCCTTGCTCTCGGTGTTCCTGCGCTCACCGACAACACGCTGATTATTCAGCTTGTGTGGAGTGTCGGGGCAGCCATCATGGTGGGCCTCGGGCTCCATGAAGTGCTCAACCATCTGCAAGCACACGGATACCGCATACCCCCCGTCGCGATACACATCATGGCGCAGGCGATCGTGTGGTCGGCACTGGCTGGTGTCACCGGCATCATGGTGGCATTCCTGCTGTCTGTCATGCTGTTCTCAGTAATCCGCCTATTCCTTGACGGGAACAAAGCGGCCCCGACAGGTTGGTTGCGAGATACCAGCATGGGGGGCTTCTTACTGGCATGGATTCCTCTCATGGGCGCCTTTACTACCGTCCTGATGGGCTTTGAGACTGCCGATGGGACTCTGAAAGGGAACCTCCTGCTCGTGACATTCGTTGTCACAGTCGTATGCTCTGACACCGGTGGTTACACCTTCGGTGTACTGTGGGGGAAGCACCCACTCGCCCCGAAAGTTAGTCCGAAGAAATCGTGGGAAGGCCTCACTGGTTCTCTTGTCTGCGCGCTGATTGCAGCTATCCCCATGACGGTCTTTCTGCTCAAGCTTCCCGGGTGGGTTGGTATTGTGTTGGCAGTGGGCCTGGTCTTCTCAGACATCTTCGGTGATCTGGTGGAGTCGCAGGTTAAGCGTGAGCTCGGCATTAAAGATATGAGCAACCTGCTTCCTGGCCATGGCGGCATGATGGACCGTGTCGACGGCATGCTTCCGAGCGCAGCTATGACATGGATTGTCCTCACCATCGCCGTTGCCCTCAACGGGCTGTTCTAACACCAGTTGTAGCTCTTCCCATCTGCTATGCTGTGCCGGCTTCTGACCACACAACACAGATCGGGAAGGGTATGTTGAGCACACGGATAGAGAAAAGGCGCTGTGGCCACCTTAGAGGTGTCCACAGCGCCTTGCAGTATCTATCCTCCCGGGGAGAGTCTAGGGACTCCTCTCCGTTAGAGAGAACCACTAATGCTGTGCGCTTAGAGATTGGTCGTGTCCTTGTTTGTACTTCGTGCCACCTGGCGACGTAGCTGAATAATGCGTACCGATCCGATAAGCGCCATGATGAGAGCACCTGCGATGGCCGCAAGAAGCATTCCTACTCCCAGAGGGAACGACATCTGCCAGGTAAAGAGAGTCATCGACACCTGATCAAGATTCTGCAAAACGAAGACCAGCAACAGGATAAGGAGTAGCATCCCCAGGAAGAGGAAAACCCAGGTCGCACCTACTTTACTGGAAGTCTTAGCGGGCTTTTCAGAGATCGACAAATGAGGGGAAGCATCCATACGACCAGTGGGGGGAATTGCCGGGGCGTTCACGGTGGAAGTTGTTGAGACGCCGGGTGCAGGGGAACCGGTGATCGGCTGAGAATCGCTATTCTTGGTGCTCATGCTGCTAATTCTTGCAGAATCTCGGGAGCCGTGTGAAGAAAATTAGTCGAGAGCTGGCACAATGGAGGTGCTATGACGATTTCTGTACCTCTCGCCCGTGGCCCCCGTCGAGGGCTTCCCCCAACGCACTTTGCCGATCTCACTATTCCCGAGGTCAAGGACAAAATGCGTGAACTTGGGCTGCCTGCCTACCGAGCAGACCAAATCGCACGTCACTATTATGGCCGTTATGAAGCCGATCCACTGCAGATGACCGACCTTCCCGCCGGTGTCCGGGAAGCGGTGAAGGATGCTCTGTTCCCGCAGCTCCTCAGCCCGGTTCGCTATATAGAGGCAGACGGGGGAGCTACCCAGAAGACGCTCTGGAAGTCGCCGGACGGCACCGTCCTCGAATCCGTTCTCATGCGCTACAGTGACCGTGCAACGCTCTGTATCTCCTCACAAGCAGGCTGTGCACAGGCATGCCCTTTCTGCGCTACGGGACAGCTGGGTATTCAACGCCAACTCTCGGCGGCTGAGATTGTTGAGCAAGTGCGTGTGGCTGCCAGCATTATGGAAAAAGGGGAGATGAAGGGAGGCCCGGGCCGTCTCTCCAACGTGGTCTTTATGGGGATGGGAGAGCCACTAGCCAACTACAAGCGAGTTCTGCGAGCAGTTCGACAGATTACCGCACCCATCCCACAAGGTTTTGGCATCTCACAACGTCACGTCACAGTGTCAACAGTAGGGGTGGCCCCCGCTATTCGCCGTTTGGCAGAGGAAGATCTCGCCGTCACCCTGGCAATTTCCTTGCACTGTCCCGACGACGAACTCCGCAATACCCTCGTCCCCGCCAATAACCGATGGCCTCTTGCTGACGTCATCGATGCAGCTAAGTATTACGCTGATCGTACTGGCCGACGCATCTCGATTGAATATGCGCTTATTCGCGACGTCAATGATCAACTCTGGCGCGCTGACATGCTGGGCCAGCTCCTCCATCGGGAGCTCCAGCAGATGGCACATGTCAACCTCATCCCCCTCAATCCCACCCCCGGAAGTGAGTGGGATGCTACCCACCGAGACCGCCAAGACGCCTTTGTCGCGCATGTGAGCGCGCAGGGTGTGACCTGTACCGTGCGCGATACTCGCGGACAAGACATCGCGGCAGCCTGTGGTCAACTCGCCGCAGAAGAGAAGTAGACTAGGCGGAAAGAAGAAAGAAGATCCAGTGACCGAGCCCCGTTCTATTCTCTTACTCGGGTCTACCGGCTCCATCGGTACCCAAGCCCTCGATATTATCCGTGACAATCCACACCTGCTGAAGGTTGTCGGCCTGGCAGCAGGTGGCACTACGCAGCAGTCTGTCGACCTTCTCTGTGATCAGATTCTGGAGTTCGGCGTCACCGAAGTCGCAGTAGCCGATCCCGCCGCTGCACAGTGTGTCCAAGATCGGACTGGGGTCACTGTACGGGCGGGAGCCAGCGCCGCAACCGATCTCGTTGCATCCGTCCCCGCGCACACAGTCCTCAATGGACTCGTCGGGTCGTTGGGGCTAGGGCCCACACTTGCTGCCATAGAAGCGGGAGAAATCCTTGCCCTGGCCAATAAAGAGTCTCTGGTCGCCGGTGGGGAACTAGTCATTGCTGCTGCCCAACCAGGGCAGATCGTGCCCGTCGATTCAGAACACTCTGCTTTTGCACAATGTTTGCGGTCGGGGCGGACAACAGAAGTAGCACGCCTGGTGCTCACAGCTTCTGGAGGACCGTTCCGGGGGTGGACGCGACAACAATTAGAGTCGGTGACCCCAGAACAGGCAGGAGCTCATCCCACCTGGAATATGGGGCCAATGAATACACTCAACTCTGCCTCCCTCGTCAACAAAGGGTTGGAGCTCATCGAAGCACACCTGCTGTTCGGAATAAGCTACGACGCCATCACCGTTGCCGTCCACCCGCAATCCATCGTCCACTCAATGGTTACGTTCGTAGACGGATCGACCATTGCGCAGGCCTCTCCGCCATCGATGAAGATTCCCATCTCGCTAGGAATGATGTGGCCAGATCGAGTCCCAGATGCGGCACCCGCCTGCGATTTCAGTCGTCCGCAAGAGTGGAGTTTTGAACCGCTCGATAACGACGTCTTTCCCGCAGTCGAGCTTGCCCGTGCAGCAGGACGAGCCGGTGGAACGATGACCGCCGTGTATAACGCCGCTAATGAAGAAGCAGCCGCCGCATTCCTTGCCGGGAACTTAACCTTCCCCGCAATCGTTGATACTGTTGCGGACGTTCTTTCCGAAGCCGACCAGTGGGTAGCGACCCCCAGTAGTGTCGGGGATGTTCTCGCTACCGAAGCGTGGGCGCGCGTACACGCCCAGCAGAAGCTCCAGGAGCATGCATGACCTTTGCCCTCGGCATCATTCTTTTTATCATCGGCGTCGCCGTCTCGGTGGCGCTCCATGAAGCGGGGCATTTACTTACCGCCAAATGGTCGGGAATGCGCGTCCGTGCCTATTTCATCGGTTTCGGACCAACACTATTTTCCCGCCGTAAAGGGGAAACTGAGTACGGTATTAAGGCATTGCCGTTGGGCGGTTTCTGCGATATCGCTGGTATGACCATCTTGGATGAGGAGCTGACCGAAGAAGAAGCTCCCGATGCCATGTATAAAAAGCCCGCCTGGAAACGCATCATTGTGATGCTGGGTGGAATCTTCATGAACATCCTCCTGGGTGTTGTCCTCATCTGGGTGGTTGCGGCAGCATGGGGTCTTCCCAATATGGACTCACCTATGGTGACGCGTGTCGCCGCCACCACCTGTGTGGCTGACCAGCGTACAGACGGCACAGTTGCCGACTGCACTGGCAAAGGTCCGGCAGGCACTGCTGGAGTGCAAGCGGGAGACATCATCACGCATGTCAATGGGACGCGAATTAAGAATCCTGATCAGGTCATTTCGCTCACTCAATCCGCGACGTCGACAGTGACATACAGTGTTGAGAGAGCCGGTAAGAACTACACCTACCGTATTGAGCCGCAACAGGCATTGCGATTGGTGAAGAAACCGGACGCCGGTGAAGATGGCAAAGGTACGCTCCGTCGGGTTGCCGTTGCCGGAGTGAGCGTTCGACAGGAACCGCTTGAACCTCTCCGCCACTACAATGTGGCTACAGCTTTTCCCGCTGCCGTCAGTTTCTCCTGGGATCTGAATGGAGCCATTGCAAAGGCTCTCGTTAATATTCCTTCCCAGATTCCAGGCCTCGTCAAATCCATCTTCGGTGGAGAACGATCGGCAAATAGCCCCATGAGTGTAGTGGGTGCTTCGGTGGCCGGTGGTGACGCACTTGCTTTCGGCTCCTGGTCCGTTTTCTTGATGCTGTTGGCGCAAATTAACTTCTGCCTCGCGCTTTTCAACCTCATCCCACTGCCTCCTTTGGATGGTGGCCACGTGATGGTCATCATCTACGAGAAACTGCGGGATGCTATCCGCCGTCTCCAAGGTAAAGAGCCGTTGGGGCCAGCCGACTACTCTAAGCTGCTGCCACTGACCACAATTGTGGTAGGTCTCCTAGTTTTGCTGTTTATCGTGACGGTGATCGCTGATGTGGTGAACCCGGTTCGGCTTATGCAGTAAACGTGCGCAGTGACTAGCATTAGAAAGTGATACAGAAAGGTGTCCCGAGCCTTTCGAGAGGAGAATCATCGTGACCGATGTGGATCTGGGAATGCCCCAAGCTCCCGAACCGGTACTCCATCCCCGCCGGAAAACCCGTCAGCTGATGGTGGGGAATGTGGGCGTGGGCTCCGATTTTCCGGTCTCTGTCCAATCGATGACCACCACTCGTACCCATGACATTAACGCCACTCTGCAACAGATCGCAGAGCTTGCCGCTGCCGGCTGCGACATTGTACGTGTTGCCTGCCCGCGACAGGAAGATGCTGATGCATTGGCAGCCATCGCGGCAAAGAGCCCTATCCCGGTCATTGCCGACATCCACTTCCAGCCACGCTATATCTTCGCCGCTATTGATGCTGGCTGTGCCGCTGTTCGCGTGAACCCCGGTAATATTCGTGAGTTCGATGGACGAGTGAAGGAAGTGGCCACTGCTGCCCGTGCTGCCAATATCCCCATCCGTATTGGTATTAATGCCGGTTCTCTCGACAAACGATTACTAGAAAAGTACGGTAAGGCCACGCCCGAGGCGCTCGTTGAATCTGCGCTCTGGGAAGCCGGTCTTTTTGCAGAGCACGATTTCCACGACATTGCCATCTCGGTAAAACACCATGATCCCGTGACGATGGTGCGGGCCTATGAACTGCTGGCAGCCCAGTGCGACTACCCACTGCACTTGGGTGTTACCGAAGCTGGGCCCGCCTTCCAAGGCACGGTTAAGTCGTCAGTTGCCTTCGGTACGCTCCTTGCGCAAGGCATCGGGGATACTATTCGCGTCAGTCTGTCTGCACCGCCAGTAGAAGAGATTAAGGTCGGCGAAGCTATTCTGCGAAGTTTGAACCTTCGCCCCAAGCGCCTGGAGATCGTCTCCTGCCCCTCATGTGGACGCTGCCAGGTGGACGTTGTTGAACTAGCGAATGAGGTCGAAGAGGGCCTCAAGGACGTATCCTTCCCGTTGCGCGTGGCGGTTATGGGTTGCGTTGTCAACGGCCCAGGTGAAGCTCGTGAAGCTGATTTGGGCTGTGCTTCAGGTAATGGCAAAGGACAAATTTTCGTGAAGGGTCAAGTCATTAAGACTGTGCCGGAAAAGGAGATCGTCCCCACTCTTATTGAGGAAGCTCAGCGCATCGCCGATGAGCAAGGTCTTTCCGCCGAGTAACCCCATTACCGACCCCACTTGAAATATCCTATTGGGAGAGGACTATCGATGACTCGAGGACCGCTATACCCTGGCAAACCCACCCCTATCCGTACTGTTCCCGCTGATATTGAGCGGCCTGAATATGTGTGGAAGGACGATGTGCAAGAAGCCATCGGTGAGCCCTATGTGCAGACTCCCGAGGTCATTGAGGCGATGCGGGAAGCCTCCACAATTGCCGCTGATGCACTCCAGGTGGCCGGGGAGGCGGTTGCTCCCGGCGTGACCACCGACGAAGTGGATCGCATTGCGCACGAGTACATGTGTGACCACGGAGCATACCCTTCTACACTGGGATATCGAGGCTTTACCAAGTCCTGCTGTACGTCACTCAATGAGATTGTGTGCCATGGTATTCCAGATTCCACAGTGATTCAGGAAGGCGATATCGTCAACATTGACGTCACCGCATTTAAGAACGGCGTACACGGCGACACGAACGCAACATTTTTTGCTGGAGAACCCAGCGAAGAACACCGCCTTCTTGTAGAACGCACCCATGAGGCGATGTGGCGCGGTATTAAGGCGATTCGACCCGGTCGTCAGGTGAATGTTATCGGTCGCGTTATTGAGTCTTACGCCAAGCGCGTCGGCTATAACGTTGTGCGCGACTTTACTGGCCATGGTGTTGGCCCCACTTTTCACAATGGTCTGGCAGTGTTGCACTACGATGAGCCTTCCGTCACTGACATCATGGAACCGGGTATGACGCTCACCGTTGAACCGATGATCAACCTTGGCTCGCTAGCCTACGATATTTGGGACGATGGATGGACAGTGCAAAACCGCGACCGCCTCTGGACTGCCCAGTTCGAACACACCATCTTGGTGACAGAGGATTCGTACGAAGTACTGACAATCCGCTCAGATGGAACTGGGGACCCCGCGCACCGCTAGCAGGTCAACGTGACACCACGGGCATACTGAGAACGCTTCACTCGGTATGCCCTTCGTGTGCACGAGAGGGAAGGAGGGGAGACCCATGAGGACCCTCGTTGATGCAGTGCTCCAGATTGCCCAGTCTGCTGCGACGGACGAGCTTGCTCCTGCGGTTCTTATCGCTGGCTGTACCTCTAATGCGGGAAAATCTGTGCTCGTCACCGCGTTATGCGCAGTGCTGCGTCACCGCGGACTGCGAGTGGCTCCTTTCAAAGCACAAAACATGTCCAACAACGCTGCGGTCACTCCAGACGGGGGAGAGATCGGACGAGCGCAGTATGTGCAGGCCAAAGCCTCTGGTATCACTCCGTCGACCTTCCTTAACCCGATTCTCCTCAAGCCACGGAGTGACCAGCGATCGCAGCTCATCGTGCACGGTAAACCGGTAGCCGATGTCGGGGCCCGTGACTATTTTCCCGACCGTCGAGGATTGCGGAAGCTGTGTGTGGAAGACCTCCAGCAGTTACGTCGCGAGTACGACATTGTGGTGTGCGAAGGGGCCGGATCTCCAGCTGAGGTGAATTTGCGTGCCACCGATATCTCGAATATGGGGTTGGCAGCTGCCGCCAGCATTCCGGTGATTGTGGTGGGGGATATTGACCGTGGGGGAGTGCTGGCGCACTTTGTGGGAACCTATGAGCTCCTTGATGACGCTGATAGGGAGCTGCTGCAAGGTTTCATCGTCAATAAGTTTCGTGGTGATGAAGCCCTTCTGGAACCAGGTCTTGTGACGGTAGAGGAGCGAACTGGAGTTCCCGTTTTGGGTGTAGTGCCCTTTGTGCAGGGCTACTGGTATGGTGCGGAAGACTCCTTGCAAGCAGTGGAAGGCCAGTATGTTGGGGTGCCGCAGCCAGCAGCGGGGACGACGCGGCTCCGTATCGCGGCCATCCGTTATCCACGCCTAGCTAATGCGACGGATCTTGAAGCGCTGTCCTATGAGCCGGGCGTTGACGTGTATTGGGCGAGACACCCAGGGGAAGTGGAGACTGCCGATGCTGTTGTCCTGCCAGGGAGTAAAGACACGTTGGCTGATCTTCAGTGGTTGCGGAGCCGTGGTCTCGATAAAGCAGTGACACAGGCGGGAGCGGCGGGGAAAATGGTGATGGGGTTGTGCGGGGGATATCAGATGCTGGGCTGCTTTCTGGTCGACGAAGCTGAGTCGGTAAGTGGGCTGGGGTTGCTCCCCGTGAAGATTTGCTATGCATCTACTAAGACCGTGGCTGAGTTCTCCGGCTCCCTGGTGTCACTGCCTGCCGGGGGAGTACAGGGTAGTGCTCAAGCGGTGACGTATCCCGTGCAGGGGTATGAGATTCATGAAGGGTGTTCTACGTATCTGGATGGAGAACCTTTGCTCAACTATACGGATGGCACACCGGAGGGATGCCGCGTCGGAACAGTGTGGGGGACACACTGCCACGGTTTTTTCCACAATGATGCGGTTCGTCAGCTCTGGCTGCGGCACGTTGCGCAGTCTGTGGGCAAGACTGGCTTTGTGCTGCATGAGCCGCCGATTTCTGCCACGGCGGTGGAAGAAGCGCAGGTGGATCTCCTCCGGTGCGCAATAGATCACTGCCCTGCACGCTAGTGCGCGAGGGCAGTGATGATGAGGTAGACGAAGTGACGGGTCCGTTACCCTCGTGACTATTTATTAGCGAGGCAATTCGGATGTGCGCCCGGTTGTGTGGATTGGGACAGTGCCCATCGAATGACCCGTAGTGCTCGGTAATCGATGTGGGTATCGGAATGGTCTATTTCGTCATCCGCAGGGATATTACACAACTGTTTGATGTTGATATTAAAGACGGTCGCACCCTTTACCGGGTTGGTGATGAAACCAGACTGCCAGGGCGTGGCTTGTTTGTCATCCGGGGTGACCATGACGACGTAGGTTACGCCAGAGACGGTATCCCGATGCTTGTTGAGGTTGGTCATGAAAGGCGAGTCCACCATCTGCTCGTAGACCGCAGGGCCGACGATCGGTTCAGAGATTATCGGGAAAAGGTGGGGCATAGCGTATTTCACCATGGTCGCCGCACCCATCAGAGTGGTGCCATGATGGGTGCCCGATAGGAACATAGCTACACGTACGTCTTTCCCACCGTAGCGGGTAATCCGATTGCGAATAATGAGACCACCCTGGGAGTGCCCAATGAGGTCAACTTTCTTTGCGCCAGTCTTACGCTTCACCTTTTCGATGAAAGCATTGACTTGAGCTGTTGTTTCATCAACGTGGGCAAGTCCGTAATACTCTGGGTTCATCTTGGTGTAGAGAATATCTGGGTTATAGCCGGCATTGATGCCATAGACGCAGTAACCGTTATCGTGCAGCATCTGGGTAGTGTCAATCTGGCTCAACTGACGTGAGAACGTTCCGTGAATCATGATGACCGGAGTTGGATGCTTGGCAGAGCGACAGTCCCAATGGTTGAGGATAGCGGGGACGCCATCCTTCATCGGAACGTCGTCTTGGTCAATGGCATCATCGGCGTTTGCCCGGGGAAGGCTGGCCGACGGTAGAGCACAAAGCAACGCTAGTGCAGCAAGAGTTGCTCCAGTCTTGCGCAGGAAGCGAGTGCGAAGCATGGTTGTCTATTCTCCCGTGTGTGAAAAGCCCAATAAAAACATGGCCACCAGCTACAACAGTACGCTGGTGGCCATGTTGCAGAGTTGTCTCACATGTTACTGAATATCGAGACCCAACAAAGCATTCTCTACAACTTCGGTCAATGCAGGGTGAATCCAGTATTGACCCCGCGCCATGTCAGAAACCTTTAGATGGAAGCTCATGGCCTGAATAATGGGTTGAATGAGCAAACTAGCTTCATGCCCGAGTACGTGTGCGCCGAGCAGCTCACCAGTTGCCGCGTTCGCAATGAGTTTGACGATCCCGTGCTTGTCTTCCATAGCCCAGCCGTAGGCGACATCACCGTACTTCTGAACTTTGACCGTCACAGGGAAGCCCTCTGCTTCCCCCTTAGCACGGGCCGCTTCTTCAGTGAGGCCGACATGGGCAATCTGGGGGTTGGTGAAAATAGCAGCCGGGACCACCTGGTGGGGCATCTTCCGATAGTCTGCGGGTGACTCTGCCATGAGATTATGCTGGACAGCGCGCATCTCCGCATTAGCAACGTGCTTAAGTTGGTAAGGAGACGAGATATCACCGAAAGCCCATACATCAGGTGCGGTGGTACGGCCAAACTCATCGACGACGACACGTCCCTTCTCGACCGTGACACCGGAGTTGTTCTCGAGTCCCAGGCGATCGACATTGGGTGTGCGGCCGGTAGCAACGAGCAAAGCATCTCCAGCGACGGTGCTGCCGTCCGCAAAAGTGATGGTGGTCTCGAGGTACGAGGAGCCGTCTTCACGCTGCTTTTCTATCTGGTTAATGGCAGTCGTCCCTTGTCCGAGACGCACATCCCATTTCTCGCCTGCGATCTCCGTAAAGAGTTCAGCGAGTTCATAGTCAAGGTGCTTGAGGAGTACCTGGGAACGGCCGATCAGTGTCACTTCCGCACCCATCCCAGAAAACACATTGGCGAACTCAGTGGCAATATAGCCAGAACCGAGAATGACAAGATGCTCTGGAACACGGTCAATGCGCATGATGTCCTCGTTGGTGTAGTACTGCACCCCAGACTCAGTGACCACTCCGGGAACAGCCGCGCGCGAGCCAGCCGCCAGGACAACACGGTCGGCGGTGATCTCATGAGTGTCGGCGCCGTTGCGGTCGGCTACTCGGAAACGCTTTTCACCAATGAACTCAGCATGTCCATAGACATCGATATTGCTGCAGTCCTCTACACGGTAACGCTCGCCACCAGCAGAAATAGGATCAATGCGGTTCCACACCCGATCCACAATTTCCGCCCATCGCACCTCATTGACCTGAGCGTTGACACCCAGACGATCCAGGTCTTGCAGGTCATGAATTCGATCAGCAGGGTAAACAAACATCTTGGTGGGAATACACCCAACGTTGAGGCAGGTGCCACCGAAAATTTTGTCTTCGCAGAGAGCGATCTTCAGGCTGCCGAAGCGTTCATCAAAAAGTGAGTTACCAGAGCCAGTGCCGATGACGACAAGGTCATAATGTGTTGCAGTCATTCAACCATCCTTGTGAAGTGTGCTGCTAAGCCTTGCTCAGAAGAGGCTTTTCCGCGAGGAGAGAAGGTCACCTCCCATGGTATACGCCCGATCGCTTCATTTCGTTCCGCGAACACCCTAAGCTTTCTCCTATGAGCACCGTATCGACTACCCCGCCACCTGCCTACCCCTTCGCCGCTATCGTTGGGCAGCAACAGATGCGAGAAGCCCTCTGCCTACTGGCCATCGATCCTCGAATCGGAGGAGTGGTGATTCGAGGAGCCAAAGGGTCTGCCAAAACTACTGCAGTGCGGGGAATGGCTCCGCTTCTAGGAGAAGCGGAGCATCCCATCGTTGAGCTTCCACTTGGGGCCACCGAAGACCGCGTGGTGGGATCGTTCGATTTAGCAGCAGTTCTGGAATCCTCTGACTACCACTTTCAACCCGGGCTTCTCTCCCAAGCAGATGGCGGTGTCCTCTACGTTGATGAGATTAATCTGCTGAAAGACCACCTTGTGGATGTCCTCCTCGATGCCGCAGCCACGGGCTTCGTCCATGTTGAGCGAGATGGTATCTCGCATACTGCACAGACCTCGTTCATCTTGGTGGGGACGATGAACCCGGAAGAGGGAGAACTACGTCCACAGCTTCTCGACCGCTTTGGTTTTAGCGTGGAGAGTGAGCCCCTTTCCGACCCTGCCCAACGAGTCGAGATTGTACGTCGGAGGCTCGCTTATGACGCGAACCCTTCCGGTTTCGTACGGTTGTGGGAGGACGCCACCAGCCAGTTGCGCACACGACTCCATATCGCCCGCGAAGTGCTCCCCACGGTCGAGATCTCCGACGAGCTCGTGCTGCGCATCTCCCGAATTGCCACCCATGCGGGGGTTGATGGGTTGCGTGCCGATGTCGTGATGACACGGGCAGCATGTGCCCACGCCGCATGGCAGGGACGTACCACCGTCACCGATGAGGACTTGCGGGAGGCCGCGCTACTAGCACTCCCGCATCGACGGCGCCGGGCACCCTTTGACCCACCCCAAATGTCGGAAGATCAGATTTCTGAGCTACTACAGGCTAGCGCCCCACCACAAGCTCCTCCGTCCGGCACACCGCACATACCGCCCGGCGCCTCCGCAGACTCGCCCCTGGCTGCAGATCAGAGCGATCCGACATCATCAAATAATGACCTCCCCACTACCTCGCAGGAGCGGCCACCCCACCCTTTTGATGAGGCGGGGCGCATGACCTCTAGTCTGACGAAGGATAGTGGTCCCGCCCCGATTACTGCAGCTGCCATCCGTACGGATGCCCAGCTTCTCCGCCACCATCTAGCTCCCCCTACCGTCACGGCGGCGGGAGGGGGAGCGGGGAGCGTTCGCGGGCAGTCCGACCGCGGCTACCGAGTACGGGCGGTTGATTTCTTGCTTGGCCTGCCATTGCACCCGGCAGCGACGATCACAGAGGCTGCTCTCAGCTCCCCAACCTCTCCACATGTGCAAGGGAAGCACCTCCGCAGTGCTGAGACCCATGGCACTCGTGAAACGCTCGTCGTCTTTCTCCTCGATACCTCCGGATCAATGGCGGCACGAGCCCGTATCTCCGCGGTACGCACTCTCATAGGAGACATCCTGACAGACTCTTACCAACATCGAGACAAAGTTGCGCTTATCGACTGCCAAGGGGCGGAGGGTCGGGAGGTTCTTCCCCCTACCCGCTCGCTCGACCGGGCGGCAGCAGCGCTCGATAACCTCACTGTGGGAGGACGCACCCCGCTCGCAGGAGCTCTTCGTCAGGCCGTCTCTCTTCTTAACCGAGAGCACACCAAAGACGATGGCATCGCCTTGGCCCTCGTCATTCTCACCGATGGGCGGGCCACCGTTTCCACCTGCCCCGGGTACTCGCCGCGCGAAGAGACCCTTACCGTGGCACAGCAGCTACGTGGGCTGCCGGCTAGTACCCTGGTAGTAGATTGTGAAGAAGGCCGAATCCGGCTGGGCCTGGCACAACGCCTCGCGGAAGCGGCAGGTGCCCGCTGTATTAGTCTCTCGTCCGTAACGGACTACCAGCAGAAGAGAGGGTGACGATGCCCCAGGGTCAGCTTGCCCAACCCGCACCTGCTGACGGACTCACCACCCGCCAGCGACGTCAGATTCCTATCACCGCAGTGTTCACCGGTGATGGCAAGGGAAAATCCACAGCAGCATTCGGGATGGCACTGCGCGCCTGGAACGCAGGTATCCCTCTGGCAGTTTTCCAGTTCGTGAAATCCCCTCAGTGGAAAGTAGGGGAGGAAACCGCCTTCAGAGAACTCGGGGCACTCCACGATACCACCGGACGAGGTGCTCCCGTCGACTGGAACAAACTCGGAAGCGGCTGGTCGTGGATTCGTCACCAGCAGGATGACGATCCAGCCGCCGCCGCTGCAGCTGGCTGGGCGGAAATCACCCGGCGTCTTGCGGACGAAGAGTATGGTTTCTACCTTCTTGACGAGTTCACCTATGTGCTAGAGCGCGGATGGGTAGATTGCGAACAAGTTATCGACACACTTAAGCAGCGTCCAGGACAACAACATGTCGTTATCACAGGCCGACGAGCACCCGCAGAACTCATCGCCGCCGCCGACCTCGTGACCTCAATGGAGAAAATCAAACACCCCATGGATGTGGGCCGACGTGGGCAAAAAGGGATCGAATGGTAAGCCCAGTTGCGCCGGGACTCGTTATCGCCGGTATGCACTCACAGGTCGGGAAGACTCTCGTTACCGCAGGTCTTTTGCGTGCGTTTCGGAATCTTTATGCTCCCCACGGTAGTGTCGTTGGATTCAAAGTCGGCCCCGACTACATCGATCCGGGGTACCACCAGGTGGCGAGCGGGCAGTCCTGCCGCAACCTAGACCCTGTCCTGTGTGATGAGGATGCCATTCTGCCTCTCTACCGTTATGGAGCAGAGGGGCACCGCCTTGCCCTTGTGGAAGGCGTGATGGGTCTCTACGACGGTCGGATGAATCTCGCTGCAGACGCCCCACGGATCCCCTATGGATCCACCGCCCATGTTGCGCAACTTCTCACTCTCCCCATTGTTCTTGTCGTAGATGGATCTCACACCAGTGACACGTTGGCTGCACTGCTCTACGGAATCCGTACCTATCCAGCGGTAGACTCCACTACTCCACTGCGCTTCGCGGGAGCACTCATTAACCGGGTGAAAACTACTCGGCATGCTGCGATCCTGGAACACGCCTGCCAGCGGGCCGGTTTTCCGGTTCTCGGAACCATCCCCACCTTGCCAGCAGCTGAACGCCCCTCGCGGCACCTGGGGCTTATCACCACAGCGGAAGCATGGCAGGAAACAGACCAAGCACTGGAAAGCTTCGCCACACACCTACAGACCTACTGTGACCTGGAGGTACTCGCTAACCTGGCGCAACCCGCAGCCCCCGCGGTGGATACTGCACCCTGGAACCCAGCAGACGCGCTGCGCGATAATGATGAACACTTAGTGGACTGCCCTCCGGGATCCATTCCAGCTGCAGCTTCTCCGCCTGCGCTGTCTCCCACCATTGTGGTGTGCGGCGGACCAGCTTTTTCTTTCACTTACCCCGAAGAAGTGGAACTTCTCCGTGCAGCCGGAGCACACATTCATCTTCTTGACCCCGCCACCGACCAACTACCAGATTCCGCCGCAGGGCTCCTCATCCCGGGAGGCTTCCCAGAGGAACACCTCACCGACCTCACCCGGAATCACACGCTGTTGACGAGTATTCGTGCCGCCGCCACCGCCGGGATGCCAATCTGGGCTGAGTGCGCTGGACTGGTGTACCTTTCCGCAGCACTTGATGGAACACCCCTAGCAGGCGTTCTTCCCTGCCGCACGACCTTCAGTGGGCGGCTGACCTTGGGGTACCGGGAGGCAACGTGTACTAGCGCCTCCTGGGCATTCCACCCAGGTGAGCGGATCAGTGGACACGAATTCCACCGGACTCACATTACGGAACCGCCAGACAGTCATCGCATCGATACGGCCTGGCAGTGGGAGAACCACGACAATCAGAACGTCATAGCCGAGGGATGGGCAAGCCCCACTCTCTACGCCAGCTATCTGCACACCCACCCGGTAGCACGCCCAGCCGTGGCTCAGCGCTTTGTCCATGCCGCCCAGCACTACCATAAAACCCGCGAAGGAAACGCATGACCTCTCCTTCTCATTCTTCTACCGGTCGCGTCATTCTGATTGGCGCCGGGCCTGGAGACCCTCGCCTCCTCACCTTGGCGGCAGTTGATGCACTTGCTATCGCAGATGTAGTTTTTGTGGATCGGCTGGTCAGCCCTGCTGTGTTGGAGCATGCTCCGCAGGCGGAGATTATTCAGGTTGGGAAGACTCCATACCGGCGAGGGGGTCACAGTGTTACTCAGCATGACATCAACGGTCTCATTGTGAAGGCCGCTAAGGAAGGAAAAACGGTAGCACGTCTGAAAGGCGGGGACCCCTTTCTCTTCGGCCGGGGTGGGGAAGAAGCCCTCGCCTGCCAGGCGGCAGGCATTCCCGTTACCGTCATTCCTGGCATCAGCTCTGCCCTAGCAGTGCCGGCAAGTGTTGGTATCCCGGTCACCCACCGAGGTGTGGCGCAGGCGGTCACCATCGTCACTGGGCATTCTGCGGATGCTGACCCCGACTGGCAGGCATTGGCGCGAAGTGCGGAAACACTTGTCATCCTCATGGGAGTAAAGCGGAGTGCTGAAATTGCACAGACTCTTCTCACTGAAGGACTCTCACCAAGTACTCCAATCTGTGCTATTTCGCAGGGAACTCATGCCACGCAGACAGTGGTAAATGGCGATTTGCAACAGATGGCAGATAGTCTAGTGAGTAATCGGGTTTCTGCACCGGCCATTATCGTGGTGGGCGATGTTTCCCGCCTCACTCTCGCCACGTTAGAAACCCCTGCGAAGGAGTTCCCCCATGACTGATACTCCCCAGGCTGCTGCGCCGCAGGAGAAGACGACCGCATTCGGTCTCCCGCTGTTGGTACTCTCTCTCCTCCAATTCATGGTGGTGGTTGACGGCACCGTCGTTAACCTCGCTCTCGCTCCCATCCAACGGGAGTTGGGGCTCTCTGAATCAGCAAGTTCTTGGGTGATTACCGCCTACGCTTTGGCCTACGGCGGCCTACTCCTTCTCGGCGGGCGTATCGGGGATGTTTTGGGACGCAAACGTGCGTTCCTCATTGGTGTGGGAATATTTACTGTCGCCTCGCTACTATGTGGGCTCTCCCGATGGCCACTTATGCTCATTCTGGCTCGAGTTCTCCAGGGACTGGGTGCTGCAGTAGCGTCGCCCTCTGGTATGGCCCTTATTGTGGTGACCTATCCTCCCGGAAAGGCTCGTAACCAGGCATTTGCAGTGTGGTCAGCAATGACCGGTTTGGGGTCCGTCTTCGGCCTGATCATCGGTGGAGCCCTGACAACGATCTCCTGGGAGTGGATCTTCCTCATCAACGTTCCCATTGGCGTGTTCATCGTGATTGCCGGATACTTTGCGTTGAGCCCAGTGCAGGGACAGCGGGTGCCTTTGGATGTACGGGGTGCGATCTTGGCCACTCTTGGATCGACTGCTATCGTTTTCGGTCTCACCAATGCTGGTTCGGGACTCACGAATCCGCTGGTTATTACATCCCTCGTAGTGGGGATTGCCGCTCTCGGCGCCTTTTTCATCACACAGAAGCACACCACCAATGGAGTGCTTCCCCTCAACCTCTTTGAGCGCCGGGACCGTGTATTTACGTTTGTCGCCATTTTCCTACTCGGTGCCATCATGACGACCGTTGCGGTGTTCGTGGCGCTTTATGTGCAAACCATCTTGAAGTACACAACGCTGCACGCTGGACTAGCCTTCATCCCGTTTGCATTCGCTCTAGCCCTCGGTGCTGGTACCGCATCTAAGGTTTCCATGAAGTGGGCGCCTCGGTGGATTATTGTCGCCGGCTGCGTCTTCATGATGATTGGTTTCGGTTGGGGTACCACCATTAATGAGCAGTCCAGCTTCTGGGCCAATATCTTCCCGCCTACCCTCGTTATTGGCTATGGCGTAGGCTTGGTGAGCATCGCTCTGACCCTCTCTGTAGTAGCGGGCGTGAAACCGATTGATGTTGGTCCTCTTACGGCCATTTCTCTTGTGGCACAGACCTTGGGCGGGCCGATTGGGCTCACTTTCGCTGGCGCACTTGCACAGTCTTACACACGGCATCTCGGTGGAGCGGATATTCCCATTACGGCGATGAATGACACTCAGCTTCATGCCTTGGGCGAGGGCTATCTCCTTACCCTCTTTGTCTGTCTGGGCTTAGCCGTCCTTATGGGCATCTTGAGTGTGCTCTTCGTCCGATTCACCGTTTCAGAAGTGGTAGAAGGTCAAAAGGCCAACGAGGCAGCGAACGATCTTCCTTAATGTTTGAGCCGCACTAACCCCAGTGGCTTAGTGTTCGCCTCGGAAGCTACGAGTCTGCCCTCGTTCGGTTTTGGGCATCGGCAGCCTGACGTGTGTCAATTGGCCAAAAGGACTAGGCTAACTGTCTGTGATCACCAGAATGTCGACGCTTTTTTTGCGTACTCTCCGAGAAGACCCTGCCGACGCCGAAGTAGCCAGCCACAAGCTGCTCGTTCGTGCCGGTTACATCCGCCGCATCGCCCCGGGCATTTACTCGTGGCTGCCCGCTGGCCTACGGGTGCTCCGCAACATTGAAAAAGTTGTCCGCGAGGAAATGGACGGAATCGGCGCTCAGCAGATCGAACTCCCGGCGTTGCTTCCCCGCGAACCGTATGAAACTACCCACCGTTGGACGGAATACGGCTCCGCCTTGTTCCGTTTGAAGGATCGTAAAGGCGCCGACTACCTCCTGGGCCCAACGCACGAAGAGCTTTTTGCCCTCACCGTGAAGTCCCAGTGCACGTCCTATAAGGACCTGCCGTTGATCCTCTACCAAATCCAGACAAAGTATCGCGATGAGGAACGTCCGCGTGCTGGTCTCCTTCGCTGCCGCGAATTCGTGATGAAGGATTCGTACTCTTTCAATATCGATGACGCTGGCCTAGAGGCTGCCTACCAAGCACACCGTGGTGCCTACCAGCGCATTTTTGACCGACTGGGGATTGAGTACGTTATTTGTACCGCAATGTCTGGGCCAATGGGAGGATCCGCCTCCGAAGAGTTCCTCGCTGTCTCACCCGCCGGTGAAGACACCTTTGTACGCTCTACCGGCTCAGACTATGCCGCCAATGTAGAGGCAGTGCGCATTCCTGTTCCGGACGCACAGACTATTGATGGGCAACCCGAGATGGAAGATATTCCCACCCCAGGTGCGGGGACCATCGACGAACTCGTCAGCTGTTTACAAGAGGCCGGTCATGGTGAGATTGCCGCCGATCAGACTCTCAAGACGCTGATGGTGAAGACGCGAAAACCCGGTGGGGAATGGGTACCACTCGGTATTGGTATTCCCGGTGACCGTGAACTTGATCAAAAGCGTTTGGAAGCCGCGTTTGACCCGACTGAGGTGGAACTGTTCGAAACAGAGGACTTCGAGAAGTACCCCTTCATCAAGAAGGGTTATATCGGTCCGCTCGAATTGCTCGATAATGACATTGCCTACTATGTAGATCCCCGTGCCGTCATTGGGACATCATGGGTGGTCGGTGGCGGCCAGCCCGATATGCACCGTCTCCATGCAGTGGTAGGACGAGACTTCACCCCCACTGGTGTCCTTGATGTTGCAACGATTCGAGAGGGGGATCCGGCGCCGGATGGGAAAGGCACGCTCACGCTTGCCCGCGGTATCGAAATTGGTCATATCTTCCAGCTGGGACGCAAGTACACTAATGCTTTCGAACTTGATGTGTTGGGAGAAGACGGCAAGCCCCAGCGGGTGACCATGGGGTCGTACGGTATTGGTGTCTCCCGTCTTGTTGCTGTGATTGCTGAACAGTTCCATGATGAGAAGGGCCTACGCTGGCCAGCGGAGGTGGCGCCGTGGGACGTGCACGTTGTTGTCGCCAATAAAGCAGAGGGAGTTGCAGAAGCCGCTGTAGAGATGGCTGAGCAACTATCTGCCGTTGGTCTCGAGGTGCTGCTGGATGACCGCAAGGCATCTCCCGGTGTGAAATTTAAAGACTCCGAAATGTTGGGTATGCCGCATGTCCTTGTTATTGGACGAGGCTGGGCCAACGGAAAGGTTGAGCTCCGTAACCGCCTGACTGGTGAGTCAGAGGAGATGGAGCCGGCAGCTGCGCTACATGTACTGACTGCTCGATAACCGCCATAAACGACAACTGGGCACCCCTGGCGGGCGCCCAGTTGTTTTTTTATGTGCAGTTGACGAACCGACGGCGAAGGAACGGTCTAGGCCACGGTGTTAGCGGCTCGTAGCGTCGTAGTCTCCTGTAGCGGGTTCGCTAGTCTCGCTATACGAGGAGCTCGTGGCATCCGTGGGGTAGGGGACGGTCGAGGAGTATTGATCGTTGTAGTACCAGCGTGACATGTTGTCATTCGTAGCGGGGGTGGAGAGAGTACTGTCGGCGGTCTCTGTGGAGCTCGTCGACGGGCTAGTCGGAGTAGTGGGGGAGGGAGCAGCACCGGGGTCCACTTCCTTGACACGCTTATCATCGGGCCGACGAAGCCCCGGGAGTGGATCGATAGCAGGAGACGTCCCAGCAGCCATTCGCCAGCGCGTCGTCCATTCTGCGGTATGTAGGAGGGCTTGCATAGCGAGTTTGCGGCATTCTGGAGTAGTGCACTGCTGTAGTGCCCGAGACCATGCCACCGAGCAATCATCTTCAATACGCGCAGCCAGTTGAATTGCGGTGAGGTTGTCCCACACTTTGTCCTGAGAGGTGTACGCCAGCTCTGGCAGAGGAGTTTTCTCACCGGAAGATTCGATCAGATGGATAATGCGATTTCGGCGTGAGCGATGAGCGGACCACACCTCAGCAATAGAACTGTTGCGCGCGCCAGAGATATAGGCAGACACTACCCCATAGCCGAAAATGGCAGCGTATTCACTTCGGAGCGCATCTCCAAGAGCGCGAGTATCGGTATCAGAAAGCATTAGGAGAGCACCACCTTAGCGAGAGCATTGCACGAGGCTGCAATGCTTCCTGCAAGACCGGCGCGGTACCCTGCGTTCGAAGCAACCACCGAAAGTGCTTCCTGAGAAGCATCGGTGAGGTGTCGGCGTAGTTTTTTCAGCGAGCCCTCCGTGTGAGTTGCGGTTGAAGAGGATGTTGCCGGCCTTTCCCAGAGTTTTTCTTGGCGGGCAATTTCAGCTTGGAGTGCAGCAATATGTGCCTTCCGCACCGTAATGACATCTTCCACTTGTCCGGAAGACGAGCGTAGAGCGCGCGCGGCCTCGACGTCGCGCTGGGCGCTATCGAGCAGCTGGTAGAGGGGGTCAACGGTGTCCTGGCGGCCGCGCGTACAACCTGCAACCATAGGAGTTAGACCAACTGCACACGCCCCTAACAGAAACTGCCGACGATTACAGTAAGTTTTTCCGGAGTTTAAGGGGTGTCCTGCCGACACACTAGCTAGGCGCTGCTCATCTATAGTCACGCGACTTATTGTGCCAGAGTCTCCGGCGGAACTGTGTGTCGGGTTGAGAGAAAAGATGCGAACTTCACCCCCAAGGTGGGTATCCTGGAGACGATGACACAATCGAAAGAAGGCAGAATGCCCCACTCCTCGTCTGATGAGGTCCGTAGCCTCGCCACCGAAGATGCCGTGGCAGATATCGTAAGCCCTGTGCTCCGCGAGCACGATGCCGAGCTTGTTGATGTCCTGTTCCGGCGGGAAGATGGTCAGCGCGTGATTGAGATTTGCGTTGACGACGATTCTGAACTTGGCCCCTCTCTCGACACTATCGTGGAGCTTTCCGAGATTCTCTCCCAGGAACTCGATAAACACGATGAAGGATCCACTCCCTATCTGCTACAAGTGACAAGTCCGGGGCTGGATCGTCCCTTGATACGTCTCCGACAGTGGCAGCGTAATCGCGGCTCTCTAGTGACGATTGAAATGACAGACGGTTCTTCTCTACAGGGCCGGATCGGTACTGTCAGCGATGATGCAGTGACCATTGTTACTGCCCCGGCTGTGAAGAAGGGGCAACGTATTAACCCTAAGCGCATCGCCGTACACACGGTTCCCTTTGCCACGATCGCTGTGGCCATGATTGACTTTGAATTCTCCGAGCCCTCCGATGTGGACTGGGAGATTGCTATGGACGACGAGAAACTCGCTGCGCTCACCCACCAGGAAGGGAAGTAACAAGTGAATATCGATCTGGCCGCACTGCGGATGATTGAAGCCGAAAAAGGCATCCCGGTCAAAGATATGATCGAAACCATCCGTCAGGCTCTTTTGAGCGCTTACCGCCATACTGAAGGCCACCAGCCACACGCCTCTATTGATATCAACGAAAAGACGGGTGCTGTCGCCGTTATCGTGAAAGAGTTCGATGAGGACGGGGCCATCATCTCAGAGTATGACGACACCCCTAAAAACTTTGGCCGCGTTGCAGCGACCACCGCGCGGCAGGTCATCTTGCAGCGTCTCCGGGATGCGGAAAATGACCGCACTTACGGCCAATATGCTGCACAGCAGGGCGAGATTGTCGCTGGAATCGTACAGCGTGACGCTGCCGCCAACAAGCGCGGTATGGTTGTAGTACAGCTGGGTACGGAAATGGACTCCCAAGAGGGTATTCTTGCTCCGAGTGAGCAGGTACCCGGGGAACAGTACAACCACGGCGATCGACTGAAGTGCTTCGTTGTCGGTGTGCGACGAGGAGCAAGCAGTACGCAGATTCTGCTGTCCCGGACTCACCCCAATATGGTGCGTGAACTATTCCGTCTGGAAGTTCCGGAAATTGATGCCGGAGAGGTTGAGATCACCTCAGTTGCACGTGAAGCTGGTCACCGTTCGAAGATTGCAGTTCGTTCTCTCAAGGATGGTATCAACGCCAAGGGTGCCTGCATCGGTACGATGGGACAGCGCGTCCGGAACGTCATGCGCGAACTGGGTGGGGAGAAGATCGACATCATTGACTGGGATGATGATCCTGCCGTTTTCGTGGGTAACGCTCTTTCTCCAGCTAAAGCACTGTCAGTGACCGTGTTGGACGAGGAAACGAAGGCTGCTCGCGTCATTGTGCCTGATTATCAGCTGTCGCTAGCCATTGGAAAAGAGGGCCAGAATGCTCGGTTGGCGGCGCGTCTGACAGGTTGGCGTATCGATATCCGTTCGGATGGTGTGACTACCGAGCCTCCGGAGCGTACGGACTCTTAACGTTCGCGCACGGCATGCGCCGCGCCCAGAGCTTCGAATTCGGGGATTTACCACGGAATTCGATACAATAGCCTGTGGCTATACGTAAGGTTCATCGTCCTACCCGGATGTGCATTGTGACGCGGGAACGACGAGAGTGCTCGACACTGTGGCGATTCGTCAGCAGGACTACTACTGACGGTACCGAGCTGGTATTTGACCCACAGGCTGTGCTGCCCGGTAGGGGAGCATGGATCTTGCCTGATCAGCAAGTATACGAACTCGCACTGCAGCGTCATGCATTCCACCGAGCCTTACGCGTGCAAGGATTGCTGAACACCGATACTGCGACTCAGGCAGTATCAGCATGGTGCAGCACCCCGGATGGAGAGGTTCACTCGGCAGAGTGACACCCCATCGACAGATATGAAAGTGAGACCGACCCCTGATGAGTACACCGTGAAGTCCCTCCGATGAACGGCAATCACAGTAAACATTGAGGTCGAGCACCTTTTCGGCGCTTGACCTCTGAGTGAGGAGAAAAGTGGCTGGAAAGGCCCGTGTTCACGAGCTAGCAAAAGAGCTCGGAGTAACATCCAAACAACTTTTAGAGACCCTAAATGAGCAGGGCGAATTCGTAAAATCCGCGAGCTCCACAGTAGAAGCTCCGGTCGCGCGTCGTATCCGCAAACAATTCGCTGAAAAAGCTGTCCAGGCTGACGCGACCCCGCAGCCCGCCAGCAAGAAGACTGCTGCTAGCGCCAAGAAGCCCGCAGCAAAGAAGCCCGCAGCTAAACCCACTGCTGCGGTTAAAGCTGCAACAGATAGAGAGACGCTGGACGCTGCCCCCGCTAAGGTGAGCGCCAAGCCGGCGGCTCCCAAGAAGCCGGCCTCGAAGCCTGCTTCTCCCACCACAAGTACAGCAGCAGATGAGTCTTCCACGGCCGCTGCTAAGCCGAGTCCTGCTGCTGTCGCCAAGGACACAGCAAAGACGGTGAAGGCTCCGAAGCCTGGTGCAGCTGCGAAACCGCGCGCACCCCGTCCTTCACCGGCAGCTGCTGCGAAGGCTGCTGCACGCCGTCCACATGTTGCTAATAATCCCTTTTCCACTCCCGATGAGCAGCCAGCTCCGCGGCCGATGCCGCGTCCAGGTGGCGGCCGTCCCGGTCCGCGTCCTAGCGCCCAAGGTGGCCAGGGGGGTAGTAACCAGGGTGGGCGTTCTGGTGGTCAGGGCGGACGCTCTTCCAACAACCGCGGTAACCGCGGTGGTGGCGAGAACCGTCGTTCGGGCCGTTTCCCCACCCCTACTGCCATGCCACGCCATTCTGGTGCTGCCGAGTCGCCAGTTCCCGCAACTGGCGGTCGTGGTGGTCGCGGTGGCGGTTTCGGCGGTGGTAGCCGTGGCCCCGGAGGCCCAGCAGGCTCGGGTAATGGCCCCGGCAACGGTGGTGGTTTCCGTGGTGGTCGTGGAGGCCGTCGCGGAGGTACTGCTGGTGCCTTTGGCCGTCCAGGATCTGCACCACGTCGTGGAAAGAAGTCGAAGCGACAGAAGAAGCAGGAGTATGAAGCAATGCAGGCGCCCTCAGTGGGCGGTGTGCGGCTTCCCAAGGGCAATGGCGAAGTTGTGCGCCTTTCCCGTGGTGCTTCCCTCGCTGACTTCGCGGAGAAGATCGATGCCAACCCGGCATCGCTGGTACAGGTGTTGTTCAACCTCGGCGAGATGGTAACGGCTACCCAGTCTGTGTCAGACGATATCCTGGAGCTCCTCGGTGACGAGATGAACTTCAAGGTCCAGGTGGTCAGTCCTGAGGATGAGGATCGAGAACTGCTCGAATCTTTCGATCTCGAATTCGGTGTGGATGCCGGTGACGATGATGAACTTAAGCGTCGTCCGCCGGTGGTTACCATTATGGGCCACGTCGACCACGGTAAGACTCGTCTGCTGGACACCATTCGCCGCACCAATGTTGGTGAGAGTGAAGCTGGTGGTATTACCCAGCACATCGGCGCCTACCAGGTGCGTCTTCCGATGGATGGACGTACTCGTGTGATCACGTTCATCGATACTCCTGGCCACGAGGCATTCACGGCTATGCGCGCACGAGGTGCCAAGTCGACAGACTTGGCCGTTATCGTGGTTGCCGCTGATGATGGCGTTATGCCGCAGACAGTGGAAGCTATTAACCATGCCAAAGCTGCAGACGTTCCGATCGTGGTGGCCATCACCAAGATTGACAAAGAGTCGGCAAACCCTGAGCGTGTCCGCGGCCAGATGACTGAATACGGCTTGGTGCCGGAAGAATACGGCGGCGAGACAATGTTCGTCGAAATTGATGCTAAGCATGGTGTCAATATCGATAAGCTGCTGGAGGCTGTGCTGCTGACCACTGATGCCACGCTCGACCTACGCGCCAATCCGGATATGCCGGCACAGGGTGTTGCCATTGAAGCTCATCTTGACCGTGGCCGTGGACCAATGGCAACGGTGCTGGTTCAGCGCGGTACTCTACATATTGGCGACTCGATTGTCGCTGGTGAGTCCTACGGTCGTGTGCGTCGCATGGTCGATGAATACGGTAACGACCTCGCGGAAGCGAAGCCGTCTCGACCGGTGCAGGTACTCGGTTTTACGAGCGTCCCCGGTGCAGGCGATAACTTCTTAGTTGTTGAAGAAGACCGTATCGCCCGGCAGATTGCTGAGAAGCGTGATGCACGCAAGCGAAATGCGCTGGCAGCCAAGACTCGTAAACGCGTCAGCCTGGAGGATCTCGATGAGGTCCTGAAGGAGACGTCGAAGCTCAACCTTATCCTTAAGGGTGACAACTCTGGTACGGTCGAAGCTCTCGAGTCCGCCTTGCTGGATATCGAGGTTGACGACGAAGTCGAGCTCAACATCATTGACCGTGGTGTTGGCGCTGTGACGGAGACGAACGTCATGCTGGCGCAAGCGTCTGACGCTGTCATCATTGGTTATAACGTTCGTGCCGAGGGCAAGGCCACGGAGATCGCCAACCGTGAAGGTGTGGAGATCCGTTACTACACTGTCATCTACGAGGCTATTGATGAAGTTGAGAAGGCGCTGAAGGGTCTTCTCAAGCCGATCTACGAAGAGCATGTCATTGGTCATGCCGAGATCCGTGCGCTGTTCAAGTCCTCAAAGGTTGGTACGATCGCTGGCTGCATGATTAAGGACGGAATTGTCCGACGTAATGCTAAGGCTCGTATTGTGCGGGATGGCAATGTTATCTGTCCGGAGACGTCTGTAAACTCGCTGAGGCGTGAAAAGGATGACGTGACGGAAGTTCGTGAAGGTTTTGAATGTGGTCTGACAGTTGGATATTCCGACATTAGGGTTGACGACATTATCGAGGTCTACGAAATTGTCGAGAAGCCACGTGACTAGCTTTGCGTTACACGTGTAAATAGTCCGTAACTAGGGGCTCCCTTCTTCTGGTGGGAAGGGAGCCCCTAGTGCAGTTTGAGGTGGCAAAAAATGGCGAAAGGTAGCAACGGGGGTAGTGAAGGGGGTAAAAATGGGGGTGAAATATGGGGGTAGAAGCGTAAATTGCGAAAAAGTTTTTTGTTGTGTCAGAGACTTTCATCATTATTTACCCAAAACTACCTCAATTCCACAATACGAAAATACTTATTCGTCGTATCTAACAAAAATCGAAGCTATCTTTGGGTTATGTGAGATGAGAGTTGTCTCGGTTTTCAAATAATTCCGCATAGTGACGAGTCTCACATCGATTCACAAGGGCACTGCTGCGCAAGAAATTAAGAAAGTTCTCAGACGCTCAGAAAGGTTTTAGAGAGCCGAAAAATAAGAGGGACGTAAGAGTCATAGTGTGAGTGCAGGTTAGTAATTCGCCCAAAGGAGACGTTGATGTCTTTGTTTACCAAGAACGCGGATCCGTTAGCCCTGTCCACTATCACCCCCGAGCTGAAGAAAGCTCGTGCTGCAGACTCCGCAGCGTTTGCTATTCAGGCAATGCTGATGGTGGCTCTCCTAACATCTCTGCCCTCTCTTATGCCCCTACTGGGTATCTCAGCTTCCAAGATCGCTCTCGTCGTTCTCGCTCTTTCAGCTTTCGCCGCAGTGGGTTCTGTGGTTATTACCATTGTTGCTAGTAAGACTTCCAGCGCCTTCGCTATTCGTGTCGCACTTGCACTACTTATCCTTGCCAGTTTTGGCCTCACCTTCGGCCCTGCAGCCCCCGGTAGCTCTAAGATCCCCGTCTTTATAGTCTGCACGATCTTCTATGGTTTTGCCGTGGGTGCACTTGATGCAACGACCAACATGCAGGCCGTGGCTATCCAGCGTCGCTACGGACGAGTGATTCTCAACTCCTTCCACGCAGTGTGGTCGGCCGGTGCCATCGTCGGCTCCCTCGTAGTCTCTCTGGGCCAGTGGGCTGCTGGAAAGATGGGATTCGGCCCCACCGCTGACGGCGATCCTTACCTCTACCAGCGCTACATGTGGACGATGTTGACCCTCATTATCCTCCTCACAATCGTCATCTTTATCATCTCCCCGAAGATGCTCAAGTACGGTCATGAAGAGGACGAGACCAGCGCTGATGTGAAGAAGAAGTTCAATCCGCCAATGAAGATCTTCGCAGCTCTCTGCGCAGCCATGGTCTTCTTCTACACCATCGACTTTGGTATTCAGAACTGGTCTGCGGTCTTCCTGACGGATATCGAGCATGCTGATAAGGCCATTGCTCCGCTGGGTCTCTCCTGCTACATGGTTCTCGGTATGATTGCCCGTATCGTCGCTGATCGGCTCGCCCGCCGCTTTGGTGAAAGCAGGACCCTCTTCGTCGCCTCCATCATTTCCCTTATTGGTATGGTCATCGTTCTGCTCGCTAAGTCCCCGGTCGTGGCCGTGGTTGGTTTCGCCATTGTGGGTTGTGGTGTTCCGATTACCGCACCTCTCTGCTTCTCGACTGCAGGCTACCTGGTGCCAATGGAACAGCTCGACGAAGCTATTGGACGCCTTAACCTCTTCAACTACATTGGCACCCTGCTGGGCGGCGGTGTGGTTGGTCTCATCTCGCAAGGCAATATGAAGGTAGCAATGATCTTCCCGCTCGTGATGTGTGTCGCCCTTGTGTGCCTGTCCCCCTTCTTTCGCCGTCCCACCAACCTGGAAGCTGTTGAGGAAGGCGATAAAGTGGGTGGATGTTGGTGACATCAAACTCACGAATGTTCTCAAATAGGAGACGATCCACCTAACTCCATATGCAGTTTCCTATAACGATGCCCCCTCCGGATGATTCTGGAGGGGGCATCGTTATGAGGCTGGAAATACTACGTACTGCCGGGCAGTACGGGTACTTTAGTCAACAATGACGTCAGGCTTCTTAAAGGACGGCGAGGTCAGCAGAAGCAGAATTGCCATCACCAAGGGGAAGATCATAGCGATCTTCAAATTGTCGCCAGCAATCAAACCGACAATGCCGCCACCGAAAACGGTACCAGCGTAATTGAACAGGTTGAGCCGGCCGACGGCCTCGTCCATCTGGTTTATGGGAACCATGTATCCGGCAGTCGAGAAGCAGAGAGGTGCGGTAATCGGAACACCACAACCCACAATGGCGAAACCAACCACAGCTACGATAGCGTTCGAAGCTGTCAGCACGACAATCATACCGATGATGGAGACAACTGCAGCCAGTGCGAGAGTTTTGACCTCACCCAGCTTGTTGACTACGCGATCGGCGAGGGAACGGGCGATCAAACCAAAGATGGTGTAGACCGTAACACCTAGAGGAGCGGTGGCTTTATCTGCATCGAGGAGCTGTTCCAAATAAAGCGGGGACCAGTTCTGAATACCAAAGTCGATAGCATAGAAGAACGCCATGGCTGCACAGAGGGCAGCAAAGGCCTTCATCGGCGCGGCGAACTTAATCTTGTTACCCTGCTCATCGACCATCGAGTCTTTCTCACGGCCATATTCGAGCATCTTCGGGGAGATGATGAGACTTACAACGGCGAGGATGAGGACAACCGTAATCATCGTCCACATGTAGCGTGGGTAGAGGTAAGGATCAGAAACAACATCACCAGCAGCATTTTTGTTGGGGCCAAATCCGGCCATGTCACCGATCGCTTGGCCGGCCGACACCAGCAAGGAGCCGATGATGGCACCCACTGACCACACTGCGTGGAAGGAGTTAAGAATCACCCGTCCGTAGCGACGCTGGATAGCCACGGCCTGCATGTTGGTCGTGGCATCAATGGAACCAACAGAGAGTCCATAGATCAGGATGGCGGCGCAGAACAAAGGCAGACGGGCGCTTTCTGATGCAGCAGGAGTAAAAGCAAGGAACAGGCCAGAGACAACTAGCATGCCAAGAGCGATACGGATGGAGAATGCAGAGGAGGTACGCTTCGCGACCAAGGTCATGAGGGTAGAACCCACTGCAGCGATAATGGAGAGAGCGAGAACGACGTACGCGACATGGCGGAGTTCAAGCCCGAGGATGGGAACGAGGCTCGGCAAGGACGTTACCAACGCCACCAGCAGCATGGCATGAACGCCGAATGCGCAGGCAGCGGAGATGCGAGACTTGCGGAGCTCTGGGGTAATAGCGGTTTCGACCGTCACAGTAGTCTCCTCATGGAATGGATGGCTTTCTCTATAGAACTTAGTCAACTGCATCCTGGTAGACGTTGGGTTTTTCAGCTAAGACGAAATCACGACGGCTAAGGGGGTACCGCTCCCTCAAAACTTGGCAACATATCAGCTTCCCCTTATTCCCCGTTCGAGGAAGCTGCCTCACCTGTTCACCCTGTTATTGGGTATTCTCGAAAGGTACGATACACACTGTCATGCCGTACATTGTGCACGGCATACTTCGTCAGAGGAGGGCCTTATGACATCATCGCCCCGTGCGCGCCGACTCGCAAAGCGCATCGGTGAGATCGTCGCTACCGCGATCGACCGAGAAATTAAAGACCCTCGTTTGCAGTACGTCACCATCACTGACGTGCGGCTTACCGGAGACCTTCACGACGCCACTGTCTACTACACGGTACGGGGAGAGACGTTGGATGCGACTCCCAATGTCAATGCCGCTGCTGCCGCACTTAACAAGGCTAAAGGTCAATTGCGCACCTTGGTCGGTCAGAGAACGGGAGTTCGGTTTACCCCCACTTTGCGTTTCGAGGCTGACACCGTTCCCGATGCTGCTCTCCACATGGAGGAGCTACTAGCACAAGCACGCGCTGCTGATGCGGCTACTGCGAAGGCACGGGAAGGAGCCTCACCTGCTGGTGAAGCGAACCCCTACCGGGACAACGAGGATGCCGAATCTGACGTCGCGTATAGAGTGCAGGGGATACTACCTCAGAAAGGAGACGAGTGACCGCACAGCACGTTACGATCGCTGAAGCAGCCCGTCTTTTCGCTGACCATGCCCACCGAATCGCCGTAATTGCACACGTTAATCCTGATGCCGATGCGATTGGCTCAGGTCTGGCAGTTGTGCATATCGCACATCTCATGGGGAAAGAAGCCTGGCTGAGTTTTGCGCGACCCAACCGCACTCCAGAAACACTACAGATTCTGCCCGGTGCGGAGAGTATTGTGCGACCCAACCAGCTGCCTGACGACCTGGATTTTGTTGTGGTCGTGGATTGTGGTTCTGCCGATCGTATGGGAGAACTGCACCATCTTGCCGAGAAAGTGCCTTACACCCTCATTCTCGATCATCATCGATCAAATGACGGCTTTGGCACCCATAGCGTTATCATTCCACGCGCCGATGCCACAGCTCAGCTTGTGTTGGACGTACTAGATGAACTTGGCGTAGAACTGACCACAGATGTCGCACAGTGCCTTTTTGCTGGTCTGCTCACCGATACAGGAGGATTTCACTGGGGAAGCCCACGGGCACACAGCGATGCAGCACGCCTTGTACAAATAGGAATCGATTCGGATACCCTCACTCGTCAACTCCTAGACACCCGGCCCTTCAGCTACCTTGAACTGCTCGCCACAGTCTTGCAGACGGCTACCTTAATCGAGGATGCGGGAAGGGAGAGAGGCCTAGTCTACGCAACAGTCCCTTATGATGTTTACCGCCACGCCCGCCCCGAAGACGTGCAAGCACTTATTGATGTGGTCCGTACTACTGCAGAAGCAGAAGTAGCCTTGGTCGTGCGTGAGATGACTCCCGGGACATGGACCGGATCGCTCCGCTCACGGAGTCTTATCAATGTCGCGGAAATTGCCCGTCGTCTCGGGGGCGGAGGGCATCGTCGTGCCGCCGGCTTCACCGTGCAGAGCACGTTGGCTGAGGTGCTCGACCAGATTCTTACCATGTTGAATGATCCACCGCTGCACGACGGATACCGGGCACTGAACTAGCGATGTCTACCTCGTCTCCGCACTCCTCACAACACCTCATTCGTGACCTCCTACGGTTAGCACTTCCTGCGCTTGTTGTTCTTGCCGCAGAACCGCTCTATGTTCTCTTCGATACTGCGCTCGTTGGTCATCTCGGAGCAGTTGAACTGGCAGCACTCGCTGCTAGTGGCACGGTTCTGGCAGTTGTCTCATCGCAGCTCACTTTTCTGTCCTATGGGACAACGGCACGGTCTGCACGGTTCTATGGGGCTGGCGAGGCGAGACTTGCCCGTCAGGAGGGAGTGCAGGCAAGTTGGCTCGCTTTCTTGGTAGGTGTCAGCATCCTCGTTATCATGCAGATTTTTCTGGAGCCCATCGCTCAGCTCCTCACTGGCGGGGGTGAATTAGCATCTGATACTGTGCTGTGGCTGCGCATCGCCTTAGGAGGAGTTCCGTTTATCCTTGTATCTATGGCGGGGAATGGATGGATGCGAGGTATCCAAGAGGTCCGCCGACCCCCCATTTTTGTTGTTGTTGGTTTCGGCTTATCTGCTGTTCTGTGCCCAGTCCTTATCTACGGTTGGGGGATTGTGCCCTCGTTCGGTCTGCACGGTTCAGCTTGGGCCAACATAATAGGACAATCAGTTACTGGGCTACTCTTTTTAATTGCACTAATTCGAGAAGCCCGGCACTATCAGCTGTCGTGGAAACCGCAGTGGACAGTCATCCGTGAACAGCTCCATATGGGCAAAGACCTCATTGTGCGATCGCTTGGCTTCCAAGTATGTTTTCTCTCCGTCTCAGCGGTGGCTGCGCGTATTGGGGCGGAGGCGCTCGCAGCTCATCAAATTGTGTGGCAGATCTGGGTTTTTACATCCCTCCTACTTGATTCCATCGCGATTGCTGCGCAGTCATTGGTGGGGGAGTCTCTTGGTGCGCAGCGCACCACCGAGACGAGCCGTCTGGGACGGCAGATTGTGGTGAGCGGGACTCTAATCGCTACGGCGTTGACTTTCTCCTATGCGGCGTTGCACAGTGTGATTCCGAAAGTCTTCACCCACGACTCAGCAGTCCTTACTCAAGCATCTATTCCATGGTGGTTTATGGTGTGCTTGCTCCCTGTGGCAGGGGCCGTATTCGCATGTGACGGGGTCCTTCTCGGTGCTGGGGATGCTGTTTTTCTTCGAAATGTCACCGCAGGCGCCGCATTTGCCTGCTATCTTCCGACGATTTGGCTGAGCTACAGCATGCACTGGGGGTTGGCTGGGCTATGGGGTGGTTTCGTTCTTTTCATTGTTGTGAGGGCAATTGCAGGGCTTATCCGACAGCGAAGTGGAAAGTGGCTTATATATGGAACGCCTGACGCTTTAAAGTAAGCACGATTATGAGCCAGCACCTTTACACTTTCCACCAGCTTATTTCTCATCTTGGTCACGGAGTAATCGGAAGCTGCTTCTGTGATGGCGACGATTTCGCCCCTACTCCGGATGCCGCTGCAGAAGCACTTGCACTCCTCCCCCCGACAGAGCGCGCGCTGGTAGCACACGCTGTGCCCAGCCGCCAATGGGAGTTTGCCCGAACACGTCTCCTCGCACACGAGTTGCTCAGCACACTTGGTTACCCGCGTGGGGAGCTTCTCCGCGATGAACAGCGCGCCCCACTTTGGCCTGCTGGGGTATGTGGAACCTTGACACACACACATGGTTTCCAAGGTGCGCTTGTCGCGACGACCGATCGAGTCCTGACATTAGGCCTCGATGCCGAACGTGCCCAGCCACTATTTCCCGATGTCTTGGAGTCAATTGCGAGCCCAGGCGAACGGCAGCACCTCAGCCAGCAAGCGGTGCATCTTCCCCTTGACACGGTGCTCTTTTCCGCAAAAGAAGCCCTCTACAAAGCCTGGTATCCCGTAACTGGTGCCTGGCTAGGATTCGAGGACGCAGAGCTCAAACTCATCGTAGACAGCGTCACCTCAGAGGCATCCAAGACTACAACCCACCTTTCCGGTTCCGGCAGGTTTAGCGCCCGAGTTGAAGAGCAACTGTTGGCGCTCTATGCGGACATCTCCCCACAGTGCAGTGAATTCGCAGAATGCAGCGGGGTATGGGTGGTCGACAAAGGTCTCATTGTCACAGCGCTAGTTATTCCCACCCCACATGTAGACTAGGCGACATGTCTCGTCGTCCTGTTCGCTTAGCTGACTCTGGGCTCGTCGTCGTTGATAAACCTGCCGGTATGACCAGCCACGATGTTGTTTCCGTACTGCGAAGGGCATTTCGCACGCGTCGTGTCGGTCACTCCGGCACTCTTGATCCTGCCGCCACCGGCGTTCTCGTCGTGGGAATTGAGCGGGGGACAAAGCTGCTGCCGTTTCTTCTGAAGGAGTCGAAGAGTTACCAGGCCACTATCGTGATCGGCCAGGCGACCTCTACAGAAGATGCGGAGGGCGAGGTGTGTGCTACGGATGCCTCCGAGCTTTTGGACGCTCTCAGCGAAAGCCAACTGCACGACGCTGCGGCAACGTTCATCGGCGAGAGCCAGCAGGTTCCTTCTGCGGTCTCTGCCATCAAAGTTCAGGGGGTGCGGGCCTACGAGCGTGTACGACGGGGAGAATCCGTTGAGCTGGCGGCACGTCCGATCCATGTGGATGAGTTTTCCTTGTCAGACATTCATCGCACCCCCGAGGGGTGGTGGCAGCTTAGCGCTATGGTGAGCTGTTCAGCCGGAACTTATGTGCGGGCTCTAGCCCGCGACCTGGCCGCACAGGTAGGTCTGCACGCACATCTCTCAGCCTTGCGGCGTACTCGAGTTGGAGACTTCGACCTGTCATATGCGCAGCCCCTGGAGACATATAAAGCGGCAATCGATGCAGGGGAGCGGGCTCGCCTTACCCTCGACCTGGATACTGCTGCATGTATCGGGCGAGAGACTCGTCACCTCTCAGCTGAGGAAGCGACCAAAGTGTCACTGGGGCAGCGTATTGCTCCCGCTGGCTTACCGGGAATCTATGCTGGGATCGATCCAGAGGGGCGTACGATCGCGCTGCTAGAAGAGACGTTTGATAACGCAAACCGGAGGATTGTACGGTCTGTTTTTGTCGCGCGTCCTGCCACCTTGCAGTAGCTGTTTACCGTTTCGTTGGGCTTTGTCGATGCTTCGTCAATTCCCTCCATCGGCTCTCACCCATTACCCTGGTATTGTGCATATTTGGCAAGGCGTAGAAAACTATCCGCTCGACCGCGGCCCTAGCGTTGTCACCATTGGAGTCTTTGATGGGCTCCACCGGGGACACGCTCGTTTAGCGACAGCTGCCGCCCACTATGCGGAGAAGCATGGCATCACCTCTCTCATGCTCAGCTTCCACCCTCACCCTTCTTCAGTGGTGGGTAAAGGTATTGCTCCCCTCCGTCTTTCCACACTCGAATTCCGTGCCCAACTGGCGCATGAAATCGGGATCGATGAGTTTGTCGTCCTCAGCTTTACCCCGGAACGTGCTGGCCAGGCTCCCGCAGATTTTGTAAAGGAAGTGCTGGTAGACAGGCTCCATGCTGAGCATGTCGTGGTGGGAGAGAACTTTACCTTCGGCGCACGTGCTGCGGGCACTCCGGAGACTCTCACCCAGTTGGGGGAGGAGTACGGTTTCACCACTGAGGTTGTCCCCCTCCTTAAAGAAGAGGGACACACAGTGTCCAGCACCTACATCCGTCAGTCGCTGGCAGATTCTCGCATCAAGGATGCTATCCAGGCTCTTGGCCACCTACCGCGAGTTGAAGGGGAAGTGGTTCATGGGGCCGGCAGGGGCGGACGCCAGTTAGGTTTCCCCACCGCCAACATCAGCTTTGCCAGTGATACTGCACTTCCGGCTGATGGCGTGTATGCAGGGTGGTTCGCCATCGTTGATGAAGGCGAGGTAGAGGGCACGATTGAGTCCCAGAAGTGGTACCCCACGGCGGTGTCTGTAGGTACAAATCCCACATTTGACGGGGCGGTCCGCACTGTCGAGGCATTCGTGCTTGACGAGGATGCCGATCTCTACCATCGATACGCGGTTGTCGAGTTTGTCGGTCGTGTGCGTGGTATGGAAAAGTTTGACTTCGTTGACGATCTCTTGGAGCACATGCACCGCGATGTGGCAAAGACACGAGAGATCCTGGAGGACTCTACCGTTCCCCCTACTGAACTGTGGTAACGGCCCCCGCTAGGGTTGGTGCGTAACGAAGCAGTGTCTGTAGGGACATACTGCGGCGATGATTTCACTATTTTGTGCTATTTCCTGATAGACTGACAGCTCGGTGTTCACTGTGGTTCGTGACGGTGCACCACCTTCCCCCGGATATCAAGGGGAGGAGGCTCTATTGATACACGACACTGAAAAACAAGGAGTAATCTCGTGGCCCTTTCGTCCGCCGAGAAGAAGGAAATCCTCGCCGAGTACGGCCTGCATGACACCGATACCGGTTCCCCGGAGGCCCAGGTGGCCCTCCTGTCGAAGCGCATCTCTGACCTCACTGAGCACCTCAAGGTTCATAAGCACGATCACCATTCGCGTCGTGGCCTGTTGCTCCTCGTTGGTCGTCGCAAGCGTCTGCTCAAGTACCTTGCAGATGTCGACATTGAGCGTTACCGCTCCCTGATTGAGCGTCTTGGTCTGCGTCGCTAAAGTGCGTCATCAGCACGAGACATAGCTGACTGACGTTCAGCGCATCTAAGCCTCTCTCTGTGGAAGTTTTTCCAGGTGAGGGGCTTTTTTGTGGATAGGTTCCAGGCTACGTGCGGAAGAGTCCATCCGGTGGACACTTCCGCACGCAGGTAGATGACAGCAACGACAGGAAAGTGGCCCCACTCCAGGGAGAAGAGCAAGGCCACACGTTCGTTATCTGCAGAAACTATGCGCCGTCGGGGAATTCCACGGGCGGTAGGGTAGACCACGGGAAGTTGATCCACCGATCGGTACGCTTCCACACATACTCGCACTTTACCGTGGAGTGAGGCTTTTCGAAGACCACTGCACAGCGCACATCAGCGACGTATTCTTGTACGAAGTCGTAGACGAATCGAAGTGTGGCACCGGTATCAGCCACATCATCAGTGATGAGTACACGAGCGCCCTGCAGCATGCCCGGCTTCGGAACTGGAGGGAGCATAACGGGGAGATCGAGGCGTTCGTTTATACCGGTGTAATACTCCACGTTCATCACATGAAGGTTCTTCACATTGAGGGCGTAGCCCAAAGCGCCGGCGACAAAGAGTCCACCCCTGGCAATAGAGAGAATGAGGTCGGGCCGGTATCCGTCATCGGCAACCATTTGTGCAAGCTCACGAGAGGCGGAACCGAATCCTTCCCACGTCAGTACTTCACGATCAGGCGACATATCGGTCACGGTGTAGCCTTTCTAGTGCGGTGCGATTCTCAAGAGTGGGGGGACGCACGGTTTCTGCGCGATGATTCTGCAGTGTCATGAACACAAGAATCACATCGATTGTTAGGTTCTAGTATGCCGGAAAAGATCCGAGGGGGCGTAATAGGGGAGAGGTGACCTGCAGCACGTCAACTCGTAGGAACACGCCCACGATGCTGCTGCTGCATGTTCTACCTCGGGATTTGCTACACTAAAAGTGTCACTAAAGCCCGCCTGAGGCTAACCCATTGGAGCTGACCTACGTGTGAACGGTCCTCGGTGGTGGTTGTCGGACCTATTCTCTTCGCAAAATCCTTTCTGACGTGGCATAAGACGAGCTGTGTCGAGGTGTGAGGAAAGGCAGTGCTCCGGCAGCTTCGATCGATGACCATGTTTCCGACTAGGTGGCTCCCAGACGAAAGATGCATAACCCTATGACTGAACTCCGTGAGTTCGAGGTGGAAGAGGGCGTTTTCGAAACCGAAACCACCATCGATAACGGTGCTTTTGGCACGCGTAATGTCCGTTTCGAGACTGGCCGTCTGGCTAAGCAAGCTGCGGGTTCCGCAGTTGTGTACCTTGATGACGAAACGATGATGCTGTCGTGCACGACTGCTTCTAAGCAACCCCGGGAAGGTTTTGACTTCTTCCCGCTGACAGTTGACGTGGAAGAGCGCATGTACGCTGCGGGACGGATCCCCGGCAACTTCTTCCGCCGTGAAGGTCGTCCGACCACTGACGCTATTCTTACCTGCCGTCTCATTGACCGTCCGCTTCGCCCCAGCTTTGTGTCCGGCCTGCGCAATGAGGTGCAGGTGGTTGTCACGATGCTGAGTCTGCGTCCCGGCGATATCTACGACTGTGTCGCCATCAACGCAGCGTCCTGCTCTACCCAGCTGGCTGGTCTACCGTTCTCCGGGCCGGTCGGTGGTGTCCGGATCGCCCTTATCCCCACTGAATCCAACCCGGAGGGGCAGTGGGTGTGCTTCCCGACTGTCGAACAGCTCAAGATGGCTGTGTTCAACATGGCGGTGGCCGGCCGTATTGTTTCTGAGGATGACGGCACTGGTAAGCCGGAGATCGCCATCATGATGGTGGAAGCTGGCGCAACCGAAGAGGTCGTCGAGCTCGTTAACGGTGGAGCACAAGCACCCACTGAAGAGGTCGTTGCAGGTGGTCTGGAGGCTGCCAAGCCCTTTATCGCACAGCTCTGCCACGCGCAGCAGCAGCTTGCTAGCGTAGCCGCCAAGGAAACCGCAGAGTTCCCCCTCTTCCCGGCTTATCAGGATGATTCCTTCGAGGCTGTGGAGAAGGCCGCCAAGTCGGAACTGGAGAAGATCTACACCATCGCAGACAAACAAGAACGCGAAGCTGCCGACTCCGAGCTCAAAGAGAAGGTGTTTGAAGAGCTTGCTGAGCAGTTCGAAGGACGCGAGAGCGAGATTGGCGGAGCCTACAAGGCCATCACCAAGAAGATCATTCGACAGCGTATCCTTAAGGACCACTTCCGTATTGACGGTCGTGACGTCACCGATATCCGTGCCCTTTCTGCAGAAGTTGAGGTCATTCCGCGCGCACACGGGTCCTCTCTCTTCGAGCGCGGAGAAACCCAGATTATGGGTGTGACCACCCTTGACATGCTGAAGATGGAACAGCAGATTGACTCCCTCGGTCCCGAGGAGAGCAAGCGCTACATTCACCACTACAACTTCCCGCCTTACTCCACGGGCGACACTGGCCGTGTTGGCTCACCGAAACGTCGTGAAATTGGTCATGGTGCTCTTGCTGAGCGCGCTCTGCTGCCGATGATCCCGTCTCGTGAGGATTTCCCCTACGCCATTCGTCAGGTTTCCGAAGCTCTCGGTTCCAATGGGTCCACCTCAATGGGGTCGGTCTGTGCCTCGACCATGTCGCTCCTCAATGCAGGCGTGCCACTGAAGGCTCCGGTTGCAGGTATCGCAATGGGTCTGGTTTCCGACGAGGTCGACGGTGAAATGCAGTATCAGGCGCTCACCGACATCCTTGGTGCCGAAGACGCCTTTGGTGATATGGACTTCAAGGTAGCTGGCACCAAGGACTTCATTACTGCCTTGCAACTTGACACTAAACTCGACGGCATCCCCTCCCAGGTGCTGGCGACTGCTCTCACACAGGCTCGTGATGCACGCCTCACCATCCTTGATGTGATGAATGAAGCTATTGACGCACCTGATGAGCTGAGCCCTTACGCTCCGCGGATTACGAGTATCCAGATCCCGGTTGACAAGATCGGCGAGGTCATTGGTCCTAAGGGCAAGCAGATTAACGCCATCACCGAGGAGACTGGTGCCAATATCTCCATCGAGGATGACGGTACGGTCTATGTCTCCGCCACCAATGGGGATGCCGCACAAGCTGCTATCGACCTTATTAACGCGATTGCTAACCCGCAGCTGCCAAAGGTTGGTGAACGGTTCCTCGGCACGGTGGTGAAGACCACCGCCTTTGGAGCGTTCGTGTCGTTGCTCCCAGGACGTGATGGCCTGGTGCACATCTCGAAACTGGGTAAGGGTAAGCGCATTGCCAAGGTCGAAGATGTTGTTAATGTTGGCGACAAACTGCAGGTGGAAATCGCTGATATTGATAAGCGCGGCAAGATCTCCCTGGTGCCCGTAGATGATAGTGACGGCAACGAGTAAGACGTCTTTACTCATGCCACGTCACGGTTAGCGATAGCGTCGTAGCAGACGCGTTCTCTACAGTGTTCTGAAGCCCCGATCCTTTTCTAGAGGGTCGGGGCTTCAGTATGTTGTAGCGGTGGCAAGTAGTTTCACTGAATCGGTTCTCCTGTCGTGTGTAAACGGCCACTCTAGGGCTGTATAGAAACCCCAGCTAATCCCCATCCCGCCCGCTAAGCATGAGTAAATACTGCATGAGAAAACGATTCAGAAGAGCTCTACCAGTTGCCAATTTTCATTTTCAGGAAGTTCTGGACTGTTAGTGTAATTCCAACTGAGCAAAACGTTCGGTACCTAGGGCGTGCCTCCACGGCCACCAATGAATGACAACAATGTCCGGTCATAGTCTCGCTTTAGGTGTGAATTAACCGCTGGACAGTGCACTGTCACATTGAGAGCGACAATGGGCAACTCGAAGGAGACCAATGATCCTCGCTGAAGGCGCGGTAGACTTCAGGCTAGACGCCATCTGGGTGGACTACCTGATCATCGCAGTATATTTCTGCTTCATTCTGAGCATCGGCATGCTGGCTCGACGCAAGGTTTCGAGCAGCATCGACTTTTTCCTTTCTGGGCGTAACTTGCCCGCATGGGTTACCGGTCTGGCATTCATCTCTGCCAACCTCGGTGCCACTGAACTTATGGGTATGTCCGCTACTGGTGCGCAGTATGGCTTCCCGACTTTCCACTACTACTGGGTAGGTGCGATTCCCGCCATGCTGTTCCTCGGCGTGGTCATGATGCCCTTCTACTACGGCTCCAAGGTACGTTCGGTGCCAGAGTTCATGCACGAGCGATTCGGGGTGGGAGCTCACCTCGTGAACTCCATCTCGTTCGCACTCTCACAGCTGTTCATCGCGGGTACAAATCTCTACCTGCTGCAGCTTGTGGTGAACCGCCTCTTCGGTCTACCCATGTGGGTGTCCCTTATTATTGGCGGCATTATCGTGCTGGCCTACATCACTCTCGGTGGTCTTTCCGCCGCTATCTACAACGAAGTTATGCAGTTTTTCGTCGTGGTGGCGGGCCTTCTTCCCCTGACCCTTATCGGTCTGCACCGTGTGGGGGGATGGAACGGACTCAAAGAAAAGGTCATCAATGATGGTCTACTGGGCGAACAGCAGCTGCACACTTGGCCGGGTGAAGCCCTCTCCGGTTTCAACAGTCCCGTCCTTTCGGTCATTGGTATCGTCTTCGGCCTCGGCTTCGTGCTGTCCTTTGGTTACTGGACCACTAACTTCGTCGAGGTTCAGCGTGCTATGGCCTCCAATACCATGGATTCTGCTCGCTGTACCCCGATCATCGGTTCCTTCCCCAAGATGTTCATTCCCTTCATCGTCGTGCTGCCCGGTATGATCGCCGCAGTTCTCGTGAACGAAATGATGGCCTACAAGGGAATGGCTTACGCTAACGGTGCTGATGCCGCCACCCTAGCGTTTCATGGTCTCAAGTACAACGACGCCATTCTGCTGCTAATGCGTGACGTGCTTCCTAACGGCCTTCTCGGTGTCGTTCTGGCTGGTCTGTTAGCATCCTTTACCACTGGTATGGCCGCCAACATTTCCTCTTTCAACGCCGTCTTCACCTACGACATCTGGCAGCGTTACATTAAGAAGGACAAGGACGACAAGTACTATCTGAATACGGGACGTATCGTTACCGTCGCCGCTACCATCCTTGCTATTGGTACCTCTCTGCTGGCTGCATCCTTCTCCAACCTGATGGATTACCTGCAGACTCTGTTCGGCTTCTTCAATGCACCGCTATTCGCAACGTTTATTGTGGGTATGTTCTGGAAACGCATGACTCCGACCGCAGGCTGGGTCTCGCTACTGTGCGGCACCTTGTCCGCCGTTGTGGTCTTTATCCTTGGCCAGGTGGGCGTCATTCACCTGCCGGGCCAGGGCCTCGCCTTCATTTGCGCCATTACCGCCTTCGTGGTGGACGTGCTGCTTGCCGTAGTGGTCTCCATATTCACCAAGCCTAAGCCGGCGAGCGAGCTGGTGGGCTTCGTTTACTCCGAGACCCCGAAGGAACACTTCCACGATCCGCGTGATGCTGGTCGTGCGTGGTACCGCCGTCCGGTCCCGTTGGCCATCATCTCGCTGGTGCTGGTCATCGCTCTCAACATCATCTTCGCTTAGGAGTGAATACCCATGGCTAAGAAGACTACGACCGCTGGCGCCTTCGACGTCCGCAACATTATCGGTCTACTACTGACCATCTACGGTGTCATTCTGACGCTCCTCGGTGCCGTGTCCTACGACGCTGCCGATGCTGCAAAGACCGGTGACATCAACGCTAACCTCATCGTCGGAATTGTCCTTCTGGTGGTGGGTGTCTTCTTCCTCGTGTGGGCAAAGGTTCGCCCGCAAATTGTTCCGGCTGACCCGGAGAGCTTTACTGAGGAAGCTGCCGACATCGAAGATAAATCAATTGCTAGTGGCGATGCTTTTGTGTCCCTCGAAGAGGACAAAAAATAGCTGCTGCTCGCTTTCGTAGCGTGTATAGAGACAGACCCCGCTCGCCATGGATTGCCACGCGAGTGGGGTCTGTTTCGCCATAATAGGTACAAGGGCAGTCCCGCACAACATTAAACAACTTACTTATGAGGAGTACTGTGTCTCACACGGAAAAACGACCCGCTTCCGAGCCAGCGGGGGATGTGACTCCGATCGTCCGGAAAACAGTAACAACGCTGTCTGATGGACGCGAACTGATCTACTTTGACGATTCCGAACCCTATCTATCTGGGGGCGACACCCGCGAACTTCATGACGGGCGAGATCTTCCCAAATCCACCCCGCTTAGCTCTATGCGTCGTGATCCTTTGACGGGTGACTGGACAGCGCTGGCAGCACACCGGATGAACCGGACATTCATGCCACCGGCGAACGAGAATCCGCTAGGTCCCACGAAACCCGGGCAGTTGCCAACTGAGATTCCGGCCGACGATTACGACGTTGTCGTATTCGAAAACCGTTTCCCGTCCTTCGCCCGTAGTGCTTATCTCGATGAGGAATTGCCCAGCACGGTAGATGGGATGGAGCTTGTTCCCCAAGCGCCCGGACGCGGCCGTTGTGAAGTTGTCTGCTTCAGCCCCAACCCCACGGGAAGTTTCTGCGAGCTGTCTGAGCGACGCGCTCGCACCATCATTGAAGCGTGGGCAGATCGAACCTCGGCGCTATCTGCTCTGGATGGTATTGAGCAGGTGTTCTGTTTTGAGAACCGAGGGGAGGAAATTGGGGTCACGCTACAGCATCCGCATGGCCAGATTTACGCTTACCCCTTCCTTCCGCCGCGCACGGAAGCTATCCTTCGGCAGTCGCGCGCCTACTTCGAGAAAACAGGACGGCAGCTACAGCACGATGTTGTGATGGCGGAGCTTGACGCTCGCACCCGGGTGGTCTTTGAGAGCGAGTGTTGGTTCGCCTACGTGCCTGCCGCCGCGAAGTGGCCGTTGGAAGTCATGCTGGTACCCAAGCGGGATGTTCCGGATTTCCCTGCACTCTCTGAAGAAGAGCGTGCTGAATTGGCAGTCGTGTACCCGCGCTTGCTGCGCCAAGTTGATCGATTCTTCCCCGGAATTGAGAAGACTGCGTACATTGCAGGCTGGAACCAAGCACCAGTGAATGAGGGACGCGAGTTCGGTCGTCTCCATTTGCAGCTCTTCAGCCTGCGTCGTTCCTCCGACAAGATGAAGTTCCTCGCTGGTTCTGAGTCTGCCATGGCGGTGTGGATTAACGACACTACCCCCGAACGTATCGCCGAACGACTCCGAGAGGTCGCAGAACATGAGTGACACATCTGTCATGGTGAGTGCTGACGCTGCTGCACAGCTCTTTGTTGACACTTACGGTTATGAACCTAGCGGGGTATGGTCTGCTCCCGGACGCGTCAACGTTATTGGCGAACACGTCGATTATGCTGCCGGTATCTGCCTGCCTTTTGCGATTAACCGCCGCACCTACTGCGCTGCTGCACTGCGCGAGGATGGAGTGATACGTCTCGCCTCCCGCCTTCCCCATTCCCGAAAGGCGTCGCAGTGGGAGGGGAAATTGGCTGAAGTAGGACCTGGTAGCCCTAGCAGTTGGCCGGGATATCCAGCGGGCGTCATCTGGAGTATGTGGCAGGATGCCGAAGCTATCGGTGTCAACTTAACGGAGAACTCAGGCTTCGACATGGTGTTTGTCTCCGATGTTCCGTTGGGTGCAGGTCTATCCAGTTCTGCCGCTATTGAACTTGCCGCCGCCTGTGCGGTTTTCGATCTCACCGGACCGGGCTTGGAGAGTCTGGATGAGGGGCGTGTCGACGAGCCCTCCAATCACCTTGTTGCAGCGTGTATTCGTGCTGAGAACGATGTTGTGGGTGCGTCGACAGGCGGTCTAGACCAGTCGGTATCCTTCCGCGGACAGGCAGGTGAAGTGCTTGAACTCGACATGGGTGAGAATTCGGTCGCGGAGGTTCCTTTCGACCTCGATAGCAATGGCCTCGCCATCCTCGTTATGAATACCAATGCTCCGCATAACCTTGGTGATGGACAGTACGCCTCCCGCCGTGCAGTGGTTGACCGTGTGATGGAAGGCCTCAACGTCACTGCTCCGCACCGGGAACACAAGCTTGTCGATCGTGCCGTCGAATGGGCTGCAACTCAGCCTGAAGCTGAAAAGAAGAAGAACAAGCAAGCTTGGTTGGATCTCGTCGCACGACGAATGCGCCACATTGTGACCGAATCTCGTCGAACGGAGTCGCTCGTTGAGGCTCTGCGGAAGGGAGCACTTGGTGACCCTAAGGACGCTGACGCGGTACATGGTCTCGAGTCAGTTGGTGGTTTAATGACGGCCTCCCACGAGTCACTCCGTGATGACTATGAAGTCAGTTGCCCTGAACTCGATAGTGCGGTTGATGCGGCTCTCGAGTGTGGTGCATGGGGTGCACGGATGACCGGTGGCGGTTTTGGTGGTTCTGCGATTGCCCTCATCAATGCAGAGGACGTCGACAAGGTGGAAAAGGCAGTACTGGCCAGTGCTGTACACCTTGGTTTAGCTGCACCTAGCTTCATAGTAGCTGTTCCAAGTGAAGGTGCTGGCCGCGATAGGTAGCATTGAGTGTTTAGAAGAGTGTGGAGCCCAGTCGTGTGACTGGGCTCCACACTCTTGCCACAGAGTAGACTAGAGCACAATATGAAGAGCTGGTGCTCATGTAGAATCCCTTGAGCCCGAGGGAGAGAAGGACAGAAGATGGCTGAACTGGTGAAAGTCGGTATAGTAGGTGCCCTCGGTCGAGTCGGCAAGACCATGTGTGAGGCAGTAAATGCTGCCCCAGATCTAGAGTTGGCTGCCACTGTCGATCGCGACGACGATCTGCAGACTTTTGTCGATAATGGTGTTGAGGTCATCATTGACTTCACCCACCCCGACGTCGTTATGGACAATCTGGAGTGGCTCATTAAGCACGGTATTCACTGTGTGGTCGGAACCACTGGCTTTACCGAAGAACGTCTAGCGCAGGTTCGCAGTTGGTGCGAAGAAAACCCTGGTGTGGGGGTTATCATCGCCCCTAACTTTGCTATTAGTGCTGTGCTGTGCATGAGTTTCGCTGAGCAAGCTGCGAAGTTCTTTGAATCGGTGGAAGTTATCGAACTTCATCATCCAGATAAGGCGGATGCTCCATCCGGTACCGCTGTGACTACGGCACAGCGTATTGCGGCAGCCCGCCACGCCGCTAACGTTGCTGATAGTCCTGATGCTACAACCCAGAGCCTCGAGGGAGCACGTGGTGCGACAGTGGATGGAGTACACGTCCATGCCGTTCGTTTGCGTGGTCTTATCGCTCATCAGGAAGTTCTCCTCGGGGGTCCGGGAGAAACCCTCACGATTCGGCAGGACTCCATGGATCGAACGAGTTTCGTACCCGGTGTTCTGCTGGGTGTGCGCGAAGTGGACAAGCGTCCTGGTCTTACCTTCGGTCTTGATGAGGTGCTGGGCCTAGCATGACCAACCTGGTCACGATGCGCGTTCAACTCGTCGCTTACACACACTTTGAACCGCCTGCAGATCTCTCTTGGGAAACAGATGCGGAGGGTGCGGAAGCGCTGACTGAGTTTGCAGGCCGTGCCTGCTACGAAACGTGGGACAAGCCTAACCCCCATACGGCGACAAATGCTGGGTACATCCGACACGTGCTAGAAGTGGGGCATGTTTCGCTGCTCGAGCACGCCAATGTGACGTTCTATATCACGGGTATTTCCCGTTCTTGTACGCACGAACTCATTCGTCACCGGCACTTTTCCTATTCGCAGCTCTCTCAACGATTTGTGCCGGAGGAGGATGCACTTGTTGTTCCGCCCCCCGCTATTGAAGACGATCCTGAATTGGTGGAAGTGTTCACCGCCGCCGCTGACCAAAGCCGGGAGGCCTACCGAACTCTGCTTACTGCTTTAGAAGAGAAGTTCGCGACTGAACCGAATGCTCTTTTGCGCCGTAAACAGGCTCGTCAAGCAGCCCGTGCAGTTCTCCCAAATGCCACGGAAACGCGCATAGTGGTGACGGGAAATTTGCGGTCGTGGCGTCACTTCATCGGCATGCGGGCAACCGAGTATGCGGATGTGGAGATCCGTCAGCTGGCTATTTCATGTTTGCGACAGCTACAAAACATCGCCCCTACTGTGTTCGGAGACTTTGAGATCTCCGTGCTGTCCGACGGTTCAGAAATTGCCACCAGCCCGTATGCCATGGATTGAATCAGTCTGGCCAACCGGGGGCACTATAGTGAAAGAGTGCTGAGGATCGCGCTTTAACATAGTCCTCAGTTCCTCAATCATCGAGAGAAACGGGTAGTCTAAAAGCTATGACGAACGGAATGGCCAGCACTCGCGCTGCAGAGCACTTTGGAACCGTCCTTGTCGCAATGGTGACCCCCTTCGACAAGGATATGAAGCTCGACATTGACGCAGGTGTAAAGCTCGCCAAGAAGCTTGTCGATGATGGCTGCGATGGCCTTGTACTGGCTGGTACGACTGGTGAATCTCCGACGACGTCCACTGAAGAAAAACTGACACTGATGCGTGAGGTAAAGGCAGCAGTGGGCGATCGTGCCAAGATCGTGGCGGGAGCTGGGAACTACAGCACGGCGTCTTCCATTGAGTTGGCGCGGAAGTCGGAAGCAGCAGGCGCAGACGCACTGTTGGTCGTTACTCCCTACTACTCGAAGCCCCCGCAAGAGGGTCTTTACCAGCACTTCAAAGCAGTTGCTGAAGCCGTCGATAGCCCCGTGATGCTTTACGACATTCCTGGGCGTACTGCTACCCCGATTGCTGAGGAAACGGCCATGCGGTTGGCGGAAGTCCCCAACATTGTGGCTATCAAAGAGGCTAAAGGGGACCTGGCTGCCGGTGGTCGTCTCTACCAGAACACCGAACTAGCCCTCTATTCTGGCGATGATCCTATCAATATTCCGTGGCTTTCCGTTGGAGCCACAGGATTCGTGTCAGTGGTGGGGCACCTGGCCTCTCGCACTCTGCGGGAGATGCGGAATGCGTTTGACCGCGGCGATCTCGCCGAGGCCTTGCGGTTGAATGCCACCATGTTCCCGCTCAATCGTGCCATGGCTCGTTCTGGTGGAGTGAGTTTCGCCAAGGCTGCCCTGCAGCTCATTGGTGTACCCGTCGGTATTCCACGATTGCCACAGGTGCCACTTGATGCTGCCACCATGGATGTTTTAGCAGAAGACCTGCGTCAGGTAGGTGTGCTGTAAACAGGGCGCTTCGGCAAATCTGCTATGAGTATGACGTCACCGGGACTATCTAGAGGGATGAGATGGTTATGGTGGAGGGGGAGACATTCGAACCACGGGGTGCCGTTGAACGCTGTCGCATCTTTTTAGACCGCTCGCGACGATGACCGTCGCCTTATCCCCACAGCGGGGATACACAATTGAAGGATAAGTATGTCTGATACGAAACGTACCGGCCGCAAGCGCGTTACTCGCCGCATGGGGCCGCCTGAGGCTAACTCCGAAACTTTGGCCTATGATAACGACAACGCCAGCTCCACCAACTCTTCTGCAGAGATGTACACCGAGTCGAATTATGGTGGTGTGCACATGATGCAGGGGATGGACCTTTCTGAACCGCTCCCTTCTCCCGCTCCGCTCCCCCCGGGGGCTATGCGACTAGTAGCTCTGGGAGGTGTGTCCGAAATCGGTCGTAACATGATGACCTACGAATACGACGGGCGCATTCTTCTCTGCGACTGCGGTGTGCTGTTCCCCAGCTCATCGGAGCCGGGGATCGATCTGATCTTGCCAGACTTTGGATACCTGGAAGATCGGCTCGATGATATCGAGGCACTTGTTCTCACCCATGGCCATGAAGACCATATTGGGGCTATTCCCTTCCTTCTCAAGCTGCGGCCAGATATTCCCATCGTTGGCAGCGAGTTTACAAATGCTCTGGTTAAGGCGAAGTGTGAGGAGCATCGGCTGCATCCACATTGCATCAATGTGACGAGAGAATCGAGCCATAGGGCAGGCCCCTTTACCGTCGAGTTTTTCCACGTGAATCACTCGATCCCGGGAGCACTGGGTGTGGTAGTGAAGTCCCCAGCTGGGGTAGTTGTGCAAACCGGTGATATCAAAGTCGATCAAACTCCTAAAGATAATCTGCCCACCGATCTGCCTGCGTTGTCCCGTTTTGGTGATGACGGTATAGATCTCATGCTCGTCGATTCGACGAATGCCACTCATAAAGGTTTGGCTCCGAGCGAAGCAGAAATTGAGCCAGCCTTGCGTCGCCTCATCCGCGATGCGCAGGAACTTGTTGTTGTGGCCTGTTTCGCTTCTAACGTCACCCGCGTACAGATGGTCGCCGATGCCGCCGTGTCGGCACATCGTAAGTTGGCCTTGAGCGGGCGCTCAATGGTCCGCAACATGGCTATTGCCCGTGAGATGGGTCTCTTCACTATCTCAGATGACGACCTTATTGACGCTCAGGATATTAACAAATACCGTCGTGACGAGGTTGTTGTGATGACGACGGGTACTCAGGGAGAGGCGATGGCGGGGCTGGCGCGTATGGCGCGCAGTGAGCACCGCCAGGTAAGTCTGCAAGATGGCGATACCGTCATCATGTCCTCATCTGTGGTGCCTGGTAATGAAGAGACTGTGTTCGGCATGCTAAATACGCTTGCACAACGCGGTATCAAGGTTATTACTAACCACGACGCGAATATCCATGTGTCGGGACACGGTTACTCTACTGACCTCCTGTTCCTCTACAACGCAGCTCGCCCATCGAATGTGATGCCGGTTCATGGGGAGTGGCGTCATCTGCGCTATAATCGCGATTTGGCAGTTTCGACGGGAGTCGCTCCGGACCGCGTGGTTTTCGCTGCTAACGGTGTGTGTGTTGACCTCTTCGAAGGTCGTCTATCGATTGCGGGGCAAGTACCGGTAGGACACCTGTATGTTGACGGCTTGTCGACCGGTGATATTAGCAGTGATGTGTTGGCCGATCGCGCCATCCTGGGTGAAGGCGGCTTCATCGCGGCTACGGTAGTGGTTGACCGCCGCTCTGGACAGCCGCTTGCTACTCCGCAGGTGATGGGTAAAGGCTTCACTGATGAGCCGGATGCGCTGGATGATGTGCCAGAGTTAGTGGAGAAAGCACTACGGAAGCTGGCAAAAGAGGCAGAGAATGATCCGTATCGTATGGCGCAAACAGTGCGTCGTACGGTAGGGAAGTGGGTGGCGAAGAAGTGGCGTCGTCGTCCGATGATTGTGCCTACCGTCATCATGGCGGAGCCGCCGCAGGAGTAGAACCACTGGTTCTTTCCGCCGGTTTTGTGCACGACAGTGTGTTACCAATGTTATTAGTGTGACTAAAGGGGTTACACTAATACCGTCAGTATGCCTTCTTGATTACCGCAGGAAAGGACCCCGCTTTTACAGTGAGCGCTTCTCGGGCCCCACAGCAAGCACGACGTGGCAGCAGCATCGCTGCCCGTCGTCCTACTGCATGCCGAAACGCTGGAAAACGGCAATCGAATCGCCGTCCACAGACTCGCCGTCCGCAATCACCAGTGGCACAGCGCACCGCAGGCGCGTTCAGCGCTGTGGGACAGGGGCTGAAAAAAGGCTGGACAGCACTAGCAACCGGTGTCGGTAAGGGGGTACGGACAATTAGTCGTGCTGGTGAGATTGACGCGGGGCATGCGCGGGACGGTTGGGCTCTCTTTTGCCTTGCCCTGGGTATTATCCTCAGTGTCATGCTGTGGGCACCCATGTCCGTCCCCATCGGAGGATATGTCCTTGGGGGATTGAGCTACGTTGTGGGAACGGCAGTGCACCTGCTCCCAATCTTGCTTTTTGCAGCCGCTTTCCTGCTGATGCTTACCCCACCAATCAAGGAAGAGTGTCGCGTTCCCATCGTCCTCGGTGGAACGCTGCTGAGCTGGTCCGTGCTGGGCATCTGGCACATTGCCAGTGGCAGACCCCAAAACGTCCAGGAGGTTCAAGACGGTGCTGGTGTGATCGGCTTCATCACCGGAGAGCCGCTCGTGCGGGGACTCACCTCACCACTCGCCGTCATCATCTTCCTTCTCGTCGCATTCTTCAGCCTTCTGCTCCTCACCAATCGTCGCATTCAAGATGTGGGCGCCTACCTACGGACATCATGGATTACTATCCGAGGCTGGATTGCAGCCCAACGTGCGGAAGCCAGCATCATCCCCCCTGATGACGAAGATGAGGCGGAGGATACTGAACTCCAACCGGCCTACCTCTCTCGTAGCCCGGAAGAAAACTATCCGACGGAATCGGAGACCTCTGAACTTGCCCTCATGCGGCAGCAGTGGCGCGAACGAATCGCGAACTATGACGAAGACGACGCCGCTGACACCCCCACCGTCGAGGACAATTCAACGGTCGCGCATGTCGATGATGACGATGACGAACTCGTTATGAGTACGGAGTTCTCCGACACGGATTACGAACTGCCCGATGCAGAACTTCTTATCGCTGGTGAACCGGCACGGGGACATTCCCGCGCTAATGACCTCATCATCGATGCTATTAATGGAGTCTTCGAACAATTTGCGATTGATGCTGCAGTCACCGGGATGAGCCGTGGACCGACAGTGACTCGTTATGAAGTGTCACTTGGCTCTGGAGTGAAAGTCGAAAAGATCACCGGTGTGCAACGCAATATTGCGTACGCTGTCGCCAACGACAATATTCGTCTCCTCGCCCCTATCCCGGGTAAATCCGCCGTTGGTATCGAGGTCCCCAACACGGACCGCGAGATGGTGCGTCTTCATGATGTACTGACATGCGACTACATGCAGCGCAATAATGACCCGATGATGATAGGCATGGGGAAAGACATTGAAGGCGGCTTCGTCCACTCGTCCATCGAGAAGATGCCGCACCTGCTGGTCGCCGGTGCTACCGGATCGGGTAAGTCTGCCTTTGTAAACTCCACCCTCATTTCCATGTTGGTCCGCTCCACTCCAGAACAACTACGCCTCATTCTCATCGATCCCAAGATGGTTGAGCTCACTCCCTACGAGGGCATTCCTCATCTCATTACTCCTATTGTCACGCAACCAAAGAAAGCTGCGGCTGCGTTGGAGTGGTTGGTCGAAGAGATGGAACAGCGCTATAAGGACATGCAGGCCACTGGCACACGAAAGATTAGCGACTTTAATGCGAAGGTCGTGTCCGGAGAAATAACCGCACCGCTGGGCTCCGAGCGAGTATACAAGCCGTATCCGCGCATTGTCTGTATCGTTGATGAGCTCGCTGACCTCATGATGACCTCAGGAAAAGAGGTGGAAGACTCCATCGTTCGGCTGACCCAAAAAGCTCGTGCGGCGGGTATCCACCTCATTCTTGCCACCCAGCGACCTTCAGTGGACGTCGTCACCGGTCTCATTAAGTCCAATGTGCCATCGCGCCTGGCATTCGCCACCTCGTCTCTGACAGACTCGCGTGTCATTCTGGATCAAGGTGGTGCGGAGAACCTCATCGGTATGGGTGATGCACTCTTTATCGCGCAGGGCGGCCGTCCTGTGCGTATGCAGGGCGCATTTGTTTCCGATGAAGAGATCTACCGTATCGTCACCTTCATTAAAGAACAGGCCGAGCCAGAATATGAAGAGGGCGTAACGGAACAAAAAGCACAAGGTAGGGAAATCGATGAGGAAATCGGTAAAGACCTAGATGACCTCCTCGCTGCTGCAGAACTCGTTATCACGTCGCAGTTCGGATCGACGTCTATGCTGCAGCGAAAGCTCCGCGTGGGGTTTGCGAAGGCAGGACGTCTCATGGATCTCATGGAATCGCGTGGTATTGTTGGTCCGTCCGAAGGCTCGAAAGCCCGTGAAGTCCTGGTGAAACCGGAAGAGCTTGACGCCGTGATGTGGTCGCTGAAAGGTGGCGACCCACACGCTACGAACGAAGGCTAGCTGTGTCGTTAGAGCGCTTGTCCGACTCTTCTGTACACTGGACCGTGTAGGAGGGGAGTATCCCACATCCGCACTCGTCGTCAACACGTTAAGTCCGTACTTAACCGGCGAACGGGCTCAGTCCGCATTCTTAACGGTATGAGGATTGTAGCGGGAGAGACCTCCGGAGATTCGTGTATTTGCACATCCCCGGAGGGAGTTCTATGGAAGTTAATGCCTTAACATGGATCATCAGTGTGTTGGTGATCATCGGCTTCTTCTTTTTCGATTTCTATTCCCACGTTAAAACTCCACATGTCCCTTCCCTCAAGGAAGCTGCTCTGTGGTCGCTGTTCTATGTCGTTATCGCGTGCATCTTTGGCAGTTTCCTATGGTGGTATTGGGGAGAACCAGGCAACCCTCACCAGCATGGTATGGAGTTTTTCGCTGGCTACGTCACCGAGAAGGCTCTATCAGTAGATAATCTCTTTGTCTTCGCCCTCATTTTGGGTAGCTTTCGTGTTCCTGCGAAATATCAGCAAAAAGTTCTTCTCATCGGCATTGCTATCGCTCTTGCGCTGCGGGCTATCTTCATCGGGATTGGTGCTGCAGCTATCAACGCATGGGCATGGGTCTTCTATCTCTTTGGTCTCTTCCTGCTCTACACCGCCATCAAACTGGTAGTAGAAGAGTTTAAGGACGAAGAACCCAAACCGGTTAGTGAACGCGCGTCAGTGAAGCTCGCGTCGAAGTTCTTCCATGTGAGCCCTGAACTTCACGGGGATCGCATTATGTTCCGCCGTGGCGGCAAGGTAATGTTTACCCCGCTTTTCATCGCGCTCGTCGCGATTGGTTTTACCGACGTTCTTTTCGCTATGGACTCGATTCCTGCCATCTATGGTCTCACCAAAGAACCGTATATCGTGTTCATGACGAACGCCCTGGCGCTGTTGGGCCTGCGACAGCTGTACTTTCTTCTGCATGGTTTGCTTGATCGGTTATCACTGCTCAGCTACGGTTTGTCCATCATCCTTGGTTTTATTGGTCTCAAGCTGGTGTTGCATGCTCTCCATGAAAACAAGGTGCCTTTTATTAATAATGGTGAGCCTGTTCACGTCTGGCAGCCTTCCATTACTTTCTCGCTGCTCTTCATTCTTGGTGTCCTTGTCGTCACGGTGGTTGCCTCTGTCATTAAGAACGCAGTAGACAAGCGGCGCGGAACTCATGATCCAGAAGCGCCTATCGGAGAAGAAGAGGGGCAGCTTGCGGCCATGGATGCCGATGCAGTTGCGCATGCCCTGTCAGATGTGGGCTATGACGACGATGAGCCTCTTTTCCCTCACCCCCATCTTCGTCGGCGCAATAAGAAGAAGCCTGCTACCGACTAAGCTCTTGTCGCCGCCGACGACACAAAAGAAAGGTCCTGACTCCCCGCAGCGAGAGTCAGGACCTTTCTAGTTTGTCGTCAGGTTAGCAGTCAGTGAAAGCGCCGAGCACCGACTTCCACTCACGGCAGGACCGATCCACGACCATACCGTTCTTGTAGAACGGATCCTGGTTCATAAAGTCGGTAGCTTCTTCTTCGTCCTTTGCCTTCACCAAGATAAGGGCGCCTTCACCGCTGGTGAACGGTCCAGAGGCGAGAACGATATCGTGTTTTGCTCCCTCACCAAGGTAACCACGGTGCAAGGGACGCAGTTCATCCATCTTGGCGGCATTTGCGTCGTCATACACATAGCTAAATGCGAAAACAGACATGGTTTTCTCCTCATGATGGTCCAGTACTAACAGAAAATATTCTGAGTTCTATTTTAGTGCGGGACAGTGTGGTTCCACATGAGCTAGCATGCGCGTATTGCCAAGTGTGTTTGGCTTTACGGAGGACAAGTCGAGGAATTCTGCTACGCCAGCATCGTAGGACCGCAGCATCTGGTCATAAATAGGCCTGCTAACTGGGGTTCCTTCGATAACTTCGAATCCATAACGAGCAAAAAAGTCCACTTCGAAGGTGAGGACAAAGACTCGATTCAGCCCTAATTCACAGGCTTTACTTAGCAACGTTGTGACAATTCTATGGCCAATGCCTTGCCCCTGAACATCAGGATGGACCGCGACAGTTCGCAATTCGCCCAAGTCCGACCACAGTACATGTAGTGCTCCGCACCCCACAATTTGGCCATCAAGTTCCACCACGACGTACTCCTGGAGCGCCTCGTAGATGTCGATGAGATTCTTGGCAAGAAGAATCTTGCCAGCATAGATGTCAACCAAGGCTTTAATCCCAGGGACATCATAGGTGGTGGCAGCCCGTACACTGACGGCAGCGGGACCGGCAGCGGGAGAGTTTGTCATAGCAACCAGGATAGCGCCTCGACAGGGGTTAGGGGAGAAGGCAGACTAGGATGGTACCTGGCTATGCACTACCGACAGAAGGATGGGCTACATGGCGATGGCGGAAGAATCCCGTGTGAAAGTATGGAATATCCCGAACGTTCTAACAGCTATTCGGATTATCCTTGTGCCCGCATTTCTGGTAGTTCTTTTCTGCGTAACCCCGGAAGTTACTGCTCGTATCTGGGCTGTTGTGATTTTCTGTATTGCGATGGCGACGGATACTGCTGACGGTCGTATTGCCCGCCGCTACGGTCTCGTCACTGACTTTGGCAAGATTGCCGATCCAATTGCGGATAAGGCCATTATGGCGGCGGCACTTATCAGCCTGAATATTGTCGGAAAACTCTGGTGGTGGGTGACAGTTGTTATCCTCATTCGGGAAATTGGTATCACCATTTGGCGTCTTACTGTTCTCAAGGATCGCGTTGTTCCTGCTAGCCGCGGCGGTAAGGCCAAGACAATGGCACAAACGCTGGCTGTCTTCCTCCTCCTCATTCCCTACGATGGTTGGCTTGCCTGGTGCGGTTGGATCGTCATGGGTGTGGCTCTCATTCTGACTGTTGTTACCGGTGTCGACTACATTTGGAAGGCCTATCGTTCTCCCCATCCGGGAGAGGCTTCCGCATCGGCGACAAATTCCGATGGCGAAGCCTCTGATGCCGGCAGTAGGAACCGCGGATAACCCGTGGAGACGGTGCAATCTCCCCTAGCGGTGGCGACAATTGCGGAGTTGAGTAAGCGTGGTCTCACCATTGCTGCAGCTGAGTCGCTGACCGCTGGTATGTTGTGTGCGAGTCTTGCAGCAGTACCAGGTGCCAGTGCGGTGCTGCGCGGTGGTCTTGTTGTCTATGCCACCGATCTCAAACATCGCTTGGCGGGTGTATCTGCCGCTACGCTTCAGAAAGTAGGCCCTGTTGCGGAAGATACCGCTGCCGAGCTAGCAGAGGGGGCGAGACGAGCGTGCCAAGCTGATATTGGGATTGGACTCACTGGAGTGGCGGGACCTGCCACGCAGGGGGGACATCCAGTGGGAACGGTCTTTATTGGTGTGGCTTTGCCGCATGGACCGGTCAGCGTTCGCGAGTGTCATTTTCGGGGAAGCCGGCAGGACATTCGACAGCAAAGTGTCGATATCGCTTTGGGTATGGTGTGTGATCTTCTCAGTTAACATACATATTAAAAAGTAGTATTAATATCATGCTTTTAAGGCTGTGAACTGGCTATTTAAAGATAATCCTCCCTCTTCTTAATGGCGTAGAGAAAATTCGGGAATTAATTCGCTCACAGCGTTGTTGTGCTGAATGTGAATAACGCAGCGACTACTAATACCCGCCCCCTTCTTCGTGAAGCCCTGGGCGCAGTTCTCCGAACCTACCGTCTCGATGCCAACCGCACTCTTCGTGATGTGGCAGAAGCAGCCCGCGTTAGTTCCGGTTACCTTTCTGAGCTCGAACGTGGCCGTAAAGAAGTGTCATCGGAAGTTCTCCGGTCTATCTGTGACGCCCTTGGTGTGAATCTCGCAGTAGTGTTACTGCGAGCAGCATCTCTGATGGGAGTTGAGCAAGATTCCCGTCTCCGCGTAGTTGCTTAACTTCAACACAGTAGATAGTCCGTTTCAGGCGAAAAGTGTGCCGAAGTAGCTCACCTACAACGTTCGCTCGTTCTGTACTATCGGTGGTAGCAGCTCCCCATCGGGAGGATGCTCCATCAGCGGCATCACACAACTTGCTGATCTGTCTACGTTGAGGAGTAGGAATGGCCAATCCCTTTGTTAAGGCCTGGAAGTACTTGATGGCAAAGCTCGACCTTACGGTTGAGGAAAACGCAGATCCTAAGGTGCAGATTGAACAGGCGATTGCAGAGGCAAAGCGTCAGCACCAAGAACTGTCCCAGCAAGCTGCCGCCGTTGTCGGTAATCAGCGCCAGCTTGAGATGAAAATGAACCGTCAGCTTGCTGATGTAGAGAAGATCAAGAACAACGTTCGTCAGGCTCTCCTGATGGCCGAGGATGCCCGTAAGAAGGGCGACAAGGACAAGGCTGGCGAATACGAAAATGCTGCGAATGCTTTTTCTGCGCAGCTTGTAACCGCCGAGACTGCTGTTACCGACCTGAAGTCTCTCTACGCTCAGTCTAGCGGAGCATCAGATGCCGCCCGCGCGGCTGTTGAGCGCAATGCGCGTGTCCTCCAGCAACAGCTGGCAGAACGCACCAAGCTTCTGAATCAGCTGGATCAGGCCAAGATGCAGGAGAAGGTGGTTCAGACTATGCAGCAGCTGAACGCCTTCGAAGCAGACAACGTTGTCCCCAACCTTGAGCAGGTTCGGGAGAAGATTGAAAGCCGCTATGCCCAAGCTATGGGCCAGACTGAGCTTGCGAATGGTGGCATGGCTACCCGCATGATGGAAATTGAAGCCAACTCCTCGGAGATGATTACCAATAACCGTCTTGAAGAGATCCGTGCACAAATGATGGCTGCGGGCGAACTGCCGGGTGGGGAGAGCTCTTCCCCTGAGCAACTCGCTGCTGCTCCAGAAGAGACCGCGGCGCCTGTCGACGCTGGTGACACTAACGTTGAATGAGACTCCTCCTGTCGAACCGGTTGATAACCGTTTTGCTCAGTAAGTTGTAGCTCAGTCCTCGATACTGCGCAGTACTATTCTCTTACGCTTTAAGGCTCCCCGTTAGTGGTCCGGTGAATCATCGATTCCCCGGGCCACTAACGCATCTGCAACTTCGTCAGCATAGTGCAGGATCCGGGAAAGTAGAGGAGTGGTAAGAGCACGAAGAGAACGTGTAGCACCCCGGGACCACAGAGACTCTCGGACCTCATTCACCATCGCAGAGATGGCTGGAATAGTCTGCAGAGTGAGAGCGAAGGCCAAAGCAATGCGGTCAGTAGGCGCCCCTAGACAATGAAGTGGACGGAGTAGGATAGCGTAGCCGTCGATCATCTCTGTCACGCGCGTGGTGAGAGTGATGCTAATAGCCGCAAGAATACAGCAGAGGATTATGCCGGTAATGCGAAGCGCTTCTTGCCAATCGACCGCCCACCACTGATAGAGACCGATGAGGACGAGAAGGGGAAGAGTTGGCCATATCTGCGTCCAAATGATGCGAACCGGAGCATGCACCACAGCAAGAAGTATGCCTACCAGTACGAGTGGTACGGCTACCCAAGAAACCTGGCGGCAGCCGGCCGCGACAGCAACCACCCAGAGCACTAATCCCACAAGCTTAGCGGCAGCGGGTAGACGGTGGAGGAACGATGTTCCCGGGTAGTACACCCCAAGTGTTCTAATAGCCATCGTGCGCGCCTGCTAGTTGTCTAAGAATGCGTCATAAGCCGCTAATGCTTGTGAGGGACTGTCGTCTGCGAGAATGCTGCCGTTGTTTAATACCAGCACGCGATCCATCTGTTCGAGAACGGAAAAATCGTGGGATACGACGACAATCTGTGCATCCATTTCATGGAACACGGTTAGAAGATGGCGCGTATTGCGCCTATCCAACAGTGCGGTAGGTTCATCGGCAAGCACGAGTTGGGGGTCGATAGCCATGATGGAGGCTATGGCAAGGAGCTGTTGCTGCCCACCGGATAGTTCATGTGGCGAGGAGCCCGCCCGGTCCGCTAATCCAAAATCCGTGAGATGACGGAGCGCCTGTTGCCGCCTCGTTTGTTTATCTTTAACGCGAGACCGCAGGGAGAACTCAACATCTTCGATGAGGGTGGGCATGAGGATTTGTGTACGCGGATCGGAAAAAATGAAGCCAGTATGCTGGCGGATCTTGGCACGCGCATTCCGAGTGCTAAGACCGTTGACAATCACCTCACCGCGGGTGGGAATGATGAGTCCATTTAACATTCGAATAAACGTTGATTTACCCGATCCATTGGGGCCGGTAATACCGATGCGTTGTTCTGTGAGAACTGCAGAGATGTGGCGAAGGACAACAGTATCCTCGAATGCGTGGGAAACGTCCTGTAGTTCAATCATGATTGTTGCTCGTCTCCGGGAGCACTATCCCAAGTGGGTGTAGTGTCTTTCTCTCGTCGTGGTTGAACCGGCATTTCTGCGTCTAGCTGTTTGAGCGTGTCCAAAGCCCGCTTCTCTTCACCAGGCAGAGGCCGAATATGGGGAAGGGCTTTCAGCTGTGCGGCAGTAACCGCCGCTGCTACAACGATCTTGAGGAGGTCTCCGGGGAGATAGGCCGGCAAGGTGACGACAGCGGCAGTGAAGGAAATACGGCCAATAACCATCATTCCAGCGATACCAAAGGCATAGTTGATGACGATGCCACCGAGGAGACCAGCAAGAATATTGATGCCTACATTTCTCCCCGTGCGCCACTGTGTGATGAGTCCGATGACCGCAGCGGCTGGGAGATATCCCAGGAAGAACCCAGCCGTGGGGGAGGCGAGTGCAACGAGACCTGAGCGTCCTCCCGCCAGAATGGGGAGGCCGGTGCAGGCGAGTGCGATGAAGAGCAGTGCGGCTAGCGCACCTCGTCGTGGTCCTAGGACCATTCCCATAAGAATGATGCCGAGATTCTGCACTAGGATGGGGACGCCAAGTGGGCCAGCGGGTAATGGAGGAATGAAACCCAGCACAATTGTCACCGCAGCGAAAACAGCAATGTACGCTACGTCTCTGGCGGGGGAGGAAGAGTGGGAAGTAGACATAAGATGAGATTTAGTAGACAGTGTTCAATGATGTTCTGAGTAGACCATATGTCACAAAGCGTAAACCTCGCTAGGCTTAGCGTGTGCGAATGACAGAATTCCAGGTAGCACTCCACCGAGAATTTGGAGAGATGGTGGGGGATAGCCTCCTTAATGACACGGTATTGAGTGATCTTGATGGAAAAACTCCCCAGGAAGCACTAGATGCCGGCTATGACATTCGAGAAGTGTGGCTCGCACTCTGTCGGCATCAGCAAGTTCCGGCGGAAAGACAATGGGGACCGGACATCGGTGCGGGCGACATGGTGGATTAATAGTGCTGAGAACCCTGCATGGCACGATCATTAAAGTAGAAATTCGAAACTGTGTTCTATTAGACTGTGGATAATCGAACTTTTGTTACTAGGTCTCTTTATAGTGGGCAGTAACAACAGCGAACGACACTGCAAAGGAGAAACCACTCATGGCCGCTGGAAAAATTCCCGACCGTTCTAAGGCCTTGGAGCATGCCCTGGCACAGATCGATAAGCAGTACGGTAAGGGATCGGTGATGCGCTTGGGCGATGAGCAGCATCAAGCAGTTGCGGCTATTCCTACCGGTTCAATCGCCCTGGACATTGCTCTCGGTGTCGGTGGTTTGCCACGTGGTCGAGTGATAGAAATTTATGGTCCGGAGTCATCAGGTAAGACGACGGTCGCCCTTCATGCAGTAGCAAACGCCCAAAAGGCGGGCGGAATTGCCGCCTTCATCGATGCCGAACATGCTCTCGACCCCGAGTATGCGCGCGCACTTGGTGTGGATACCGATGCGTTGCTCGTTTCGCAGCCTGACACAGGAGAACAAGCACTCGAAATTGCCGATATGCTCGTTCGCTCGGGAGCCATCGACATCATCGTGATTGACTCTGTTGCCGCGCTGGTACCACGTGCCGAAATTGAAGGCGAGATGGGCGATAGCCACGTTGGCCTGCAGGCGCGATTGATGAGCCAAGCACTTCGTAAAATGACTGGCGGGCTCTCCGCCTCTGGCACTACCGCCATCTTCATCAATCAGCTCCGTGAGAAGATCGGTGTGATGTTCGGATCCCCCGAAACAACCACGGGTGGTAAAGCCCTCAAGTTCTACTCATCGGTACGTCTGGATGTGCGTCGTATTGAGACTCTGAAAGATGGTACAGAGCCTGTCGGCAACCGAACTCGTGTGAAAGTGGTTAAGAACAAGGTTGCGCCACCCTTTAAACAAGCAGAATTTGACCTTCTTTATGGGCAAGGTATTTCTCGCGAAGGCTCCATTATCGATATGGGCGTCGAACAAGGGTTTATTCGCAAATCCGGATCCTGGTACACCTACGAAGGCGATCAACTAGGACAAGGAAAAGAAAAGGTACGTGCCAATCTTCGGGAGAATCCTGCCCTCTGCGATGAGATCGAAGAAAAGATTCTCCGCAAACTTAAGATCGGTGCTTACGCCAATGAACCCGATGATGAGGCAGCTATTACCGATGATGGTTCAGTGGATTTCTAAACCTTGACGATAAATTACGACCATCGGCAGCACACCCTCCACGCTCTTCGGGAGGCAACCGAGAGTGTGCTGTCCTCATCGTCTCATGGTGGAGACGAGCTCACCGACGATCTTCCTGATCGCGCTAGAGAGGCTGCGCTGCGGCTCCTTTCTGTCCGTGAACGGAGTAGCAGGGAGCTTGCCGATCGCCTCCGAGATAAAGGTTTTCCTACAGAAATTGTGGACGACCTCGTCGTACGTTTTAGCGAAATCAAGCTGCTCGATGATGAGCGATTCGCACGTGAATGGGTTACCTCACGCGCTCAACACAGTGCACGTGGGAAAAGTGTCCTCCGTCAAGAACTACGTCACAAAGGGATCCCCTCTACCATTATTGACGCGGCACTCGAGAGCCTTCCCTCAGAACTGGAGGAGGATAGTGCACGGAGGCTTCTCTCCCGAAAACTACGAGCGATCGATCCGGATAGCCTCAGCGACCGTGAGATCTACCGCAAACAACAGCGCCGTCTTTACAACATGCTGGCCCGGCGGGGGTTTTCCAGTGAATTGGCACAGCGTGTCACCCAAGATACCTTAACCGAGCATCGCGCCAACTCGTTCTTGAAATAAGAGAAGTTCCCCAGCTCGGGTAAACTGGGAGACCTGCCCATGCAAACAGCATCCAGACAGGAGGGGAACGCAGTGGAGCGCAGGCAATACGAGATCCGCACCTTTGGGTGCCAGATGAATGTCCACGATTCTGAACGGATCGCCGGAGTTCTCGAAGCAGATGGCTACACAAGCTTTGACGGCGAAGGAACACCAGATCTCATCGTGTTCAATACCTGTGCTGTGCGCGAAAACGCAGCTAACCGCCTCTACGGAACGCTGGGCCTCCTCCGCCCCTTGAAAGACGATAATCCCCGCCTACAATTCGCTGTCGGCGGCTGTCTTGCCCAAAAAGACAAAGATGACGTCCTTGCCAGAGCGCCATGGGTAGATGTTGTCTTCGGAACGCATAACCTTGGTTCGCTTCCCGTACTCTTACGCCGTGCTCGCCATAATCAGGAAGCACAGGTCGAGATTTATGAGTCACTTAAAGAATTTCCTTCGGCCCTCCCTGCGAAGCGAGAATCCTCCTATGCTGCCTGGGTGTCAATCTCTGTGGGGTGTAATAACACGTGCACATACTGTATCGTCCCTTCACTTCGCGGTAAGGAGGTCGATCGCCCGCCAACAGATATCGTTGCGGAAGTCCAGAGCCTCGTTGATGAGGGCATCCAGGAAATCACCCTGCTCGGACAAAACGTCAACTCCTACGGAATGAGCTTTGCTGACCCGAAACGCCCGCGGAATCGTCAAGCCTTTTCTGAACTATTGCGAGCTTGTGGAGAGATCCCGGGGCTGGAGCGTCTGAAGTTCACCTCACCCCATCCGGCAGAATTCACCGAAGATGTCGTGCTCGCAATGGCGGAAGTTCCTGTGGTGTGCCCACAACTTCATATGCCACTGCAATCTGGTTCAGACCGCATTTTGCGTGCGATGCGTCGCTCTTATCGACAAAAGAGGTTCCTGAGCATTGTTGAAAATGTTCGGGACCATCTCCCCAACGCCGCCATCACGACGGATATCATTGTCGGATTCCCCGGAGAGACAGAAGAAGACTTCCAAGAAACCCTCGATGTTGTTGAACGCGTTCGCTTCAGCAGTGCATTCACGTTCCAATACTCACCTCGCCCCGGTACCCCAGCAGCAGAAATGGGTAATCAAGTACCGGCGGAGGTAGTCCAAGAACGCTACGACCGGTTGGTAGCGATGCAGGAGCGCATCACCTTAGAAGAAAACCAGAAGCTTGTCGGTACAACCCAGGAATTGCTTGTCACCGCACACGACGGCCGGAAGAACAACGCCACTCAGCGTCGCAGCGGACGTACTCGCTGCGGCAGGCTCGTTCACTTCACCGATCATAGTGCTGAAACAGTCCGCCCTGGTGATATGGTCAGCGTCACCATCACCGATGCGGCTCCACATCACCTTCTCGCCGATGACGGTATCCTTTCTGTTCGGCATACCAAGGCTGGAGATAACTACGAGGCCGGGATTCAGCCCCAAGTAAAGCCGGTAGGCACAGGGTTGGGAATACCCACGTTCCGCACTGCAGAAGCATAGTAGGCGAGCTTTCTCCAGCTATTGATACGTGGTGACAACGGTCTGATGCCATTACCGTCCGTTGAGCGAGTCCTCTGCGGCCTTCGCCCACTCCGTCCACTGGGCAGCCTGTGCGCGAGCCTTTTCTGCATCCTCCGTTCGGCCAGATTTTTCTGCCTTTTCCGCTTGAGCCTCAAAGTCCTTGACACGGTTCCAGAACTGTTGAGCGCGCGCCTGTACTTCCGGATCTGTCCGTTGCCACTCAGCCTTTTCCATCTCAGCAACATGGCGTTCAAGGCTCCGCAATGCATCGTCGAGAGCCCGCATGTCGGCGCGGGGAACACGTCCAATCTGCTCCCATTTGCTAGCTAGCTCGCTCAAAAGCGAGCGAGCTTCAGCATGGTCCCCCGCACCATTAATACGTGGTGAATACTCCTCGAGGAGGGCACTCTTAGCGGCGCCGTTGGCCGCAAACTCCGAGTCTCGCTCATCCAGCACAGCCTTACGCCGATCAAAGAAGTTATCCTGAGCCTTCTTGAAGCGTGCCCACAAGGAATCATCGACGTCCTTCTGCGCGCGACCTGCCTTCTTCCATTCTGACATCAAATGGCGGTACTCGGCAGCGGTGTCATTCCACTCCTCAGAATCTTGAAGTGCTTCTGCCGCGGAGACAAGCTCTTCTTTACGTCGCGCAGCTGCTGCGCGAACGCGGTCGAGTTCCGCAAAGTGAGAACCGCGACGCCGGTTGAAACTCTCCCGGGCACGAGAGAACCTCTTCCACAATGCATCGTCCGTTTTCCGATCAATGCCGTGAATGGTCTTCCATTCTTCCAAGATGTCCCGCAAACGGTCACCCGATTGCTTCCATGATGTGGCAGATGCACCAATTGCTTCAGCTTCTTCGACAAGCTTTGTCTTCCTTGCAATCGCGGCATCGCGACGCTGCTGGCGAAGTTCCTTTGCCTTCTCTTCTGCAGTAAAGGACTTTTCCACGACTTCTTGCAGCCGCTCATCTAGCGCCGCAAGATCACCAATAACTGCAGCAGTAGCTAGAGATTCCTTCAAATCTTCTGCGTGCTTGCGCGTCGTGGCAGCTTCCGCCGGATGGCTCTCAAGACGCCGCTCAAGCAGAGAAACTTCAGTAACGAGGTCGTCATAACGGCGGCCGAAATGGGCAAGCCCTTCCTCTGGGGCACCCGCCTGCCATGTTCCGATGAGGCGCTCTCCGTCGGCCGTCTTCACCCATGCAGAACCATCCTCGTCAACGCGACCCCATTTTTCCGGCTGTGAACGTGGGGGAGCTACCACGGAGGTGCGGCGACGTAATTGTGCAGGGCTCGGACCTACAGCAGGGGTACCAGAGGTAGGGGGGACGGGAGCTGAAGGGGTAGGGGACGGTGTGGTATCGGACATTTCTGCCTCATCTCTGCCGCGCGGCACGGCTGCCAAAGTTAAAGTGCAGCACATTCTCCACAAGAAGGTGCGTATCTTCAGGGTAACGAGTTACACCCCATTTTTGCCTAAAAACCGCAAGAATTTCGAGATGTGGGAAGATGACTACAATAGACCCCACCGACGAAAGAAACCCTCTCGATGCCAACGCCTCCACCTACTCCGGTTGCCGTTATCGGTCCTACTGGATCCGGTAAGTCAGCACTAGGTCTTGCCCTTGCGGAGCGCCTAGATGGCGAAATTGTGAACTGTGATGCCATGCAGCAGTACCGCGGCATGGATATTGGAACCGCCAAGACACCCGTGGCGGAACGCCGAGGTATTGCACACCACCAGATTGATGTGCTGGAGGTGACGGACACTGCCACCGTCGCCCGCTATCAAGAGGCGGCTCGAGCAGACATCGAACGCCTCCGCAGTACTGGGATCATCCCCATTATTGTGGGAGGGTCAATGCTGTATATCCAGTCCTTGCTCGACGACTGGCGCTTTCCTCCGACTGATCCAGCGGTGCGTGCTTATTGGGAAGCCCAACTGGCAGAGCGAGGCGTCGCGGATTTGCATCGAGAATTGGCTCAACGGGACCCAGTAGCCGCCCGGACGATCCTCCCATCAGACCCACGTCGCACGGTGCGCGCTCTGGAGGTCATGGATCTTACTGGCCAGCCTTTCACCGCCTCTCAACCTCAACGAGGGGAGTCTCCCCGATGGGGAACTCACATGATTGGTCTAGCTGTCGATGTTGACTGGCTCGATCCTCTTCTTCTACGGCGGACTCAGCAAATGTTTGCAGATGGTTTGGTGGAGGAAGCGCGGGCGCTCTGTGACGAGGGCCTCCGCGAAGGTGTAACTGCCGCTCGTGCCATTGGATATAGTCAAGCCTTAGACGTCATTGACCATCGTCTTTCCGTGGAAGAAGCAGTGGAAAGTACCTTTGTGGCAACTCGGCGCTATGTTCGTCGCCAGCGGTCCTGGTTTAAACGGGACGAGAGGATAAACTGGTGTACAGCATCGACGGATTCTCTTGCTGACGAAGTTTATAACGCCCTTCCAGCACTACGGGAGACACCGTAGTTGTCGGGAACACCACTTGTAGGCTTTTTCACACGATAAGGACAATAGGCAATGGTTGATGAGTCAGTCTTCCGGTTTAGCGGTGATGACTCGAAGCGAGGACACGTTCAATCTGTGGACCGTTCTCTCCAATTGCTTGATGCGTTGGCTGATCTGGGAGGGATGGCTTCTCTCTCCGATCTCGTCGCCCACACGAACCTTCCCGTCGCCACTATTCATCGGCTCATCGGAACCATGCGTGATGCCGGCTACGTTCGGCAAGAAGCCAATCGCCACTATGCACTCGGCGTCCGGCTCGTACGTTTGGGGGAAAGCGCCGGCCGGCTGGTGGGTGACTGGGTTAAGCCCACTCTGCAACGCCTCGTTGACTACACCGGTGAAACCGCCAATATGGCAATGCTCGATGGTAACCAGGCGGTCTACATGACAGGTGTTCCCTCACCCCATATGATGCGCATGTTCACTGAAGTAGGTCGGCGGGTTGGTGTACACAGCACTGCCGTGGGTAAAGCACTCGTCGCCTGCCTAGATGACGTCACCATTATAAGAATGTTGGAGACGCAAGGTATGCGCCCTGATACCGAGCACACCATCACCGACCCCGAAGAGTTTCTCGAGCATATCCGTATTGTCCGTGAGGCAGGCTATGCCACGGATGAACAGGAAAAAGAGGCCGGTGTACGGTGCGTCGCAGTAGCCCGCGTCGTTGGTTCCACTCCGATTGCGCTTTCCGTCTCTGGGCCCGAAGCCCGCTTCACCGTAGAAAAACGCAACGCTGCTGTCGCCGTTCTCCAGGAGGCGGCAAACAATATGCTCTGCTAGTAGGCTGTCTGCATGATCTTTCTTAAAGCTCACGGAACGCAGAATGACTTTGTTGTTCTCCCCGATCCAGAGTGTGCAGTGCGCCTCAGCGCCCCCTACGTTGCTCAGTTGTGCGATCGGCGTGCCGGTATTGGTGCCGATGGCGTCATTCGTTTGAGTCGTGCTAAAGATTTGCTTGTTGCGGGAGAACTCACTGCATTACCCTCCGGGGTTCACCCTGATGAGTGGTTCATGGACTACCGGAACGCTGACGGCAGTATCGCTGAGATGTGTGGGAATGGTGCTCGTGTCTGTGCACACGTACTTGTTGCCCGCGGTTTTTTGCCAGCAGATACTGAACAGGGAGCATTCGGAACTCGGGCGGGGAGGAAAGAGTTTCGCATCCACGATTATGCGGATGACGGTACCTGGGCAGATGTAGAGATCGCGATGGGGGAGGTCGAGCTGATGGGAATCTCCTCGGCAGAGTTCGCCGGTCAGCATGTCGCCGGACTTGCACTGTCCGTTGGTAACCCGCATCTCGCGTGCGTCCTACCGAACCTCAACGCGGAACAACTGGCAGCAATGGATTTCCGTCAGCCACCAGAGTTCGATACAGAGTTCTTTCCGGCGGGTTCCAACCTGGAGATTCTTACCCCGCTGAGAGAGGGACGCACCTCCATGCGGGTATATGAACGTGGTGTGGGAGAGACTCAATCGTGCGGTACTGGCACTGTCGCCAGTGCCTTCGTTGCACTCGCTGATGCCGGTATTGAAAATGGCATAGTCACTATTTCTGTTCCCGGTGGTGAGCTCCAGGTGAGATTTACCCCGGAGACGAGTTTCCTCCGTGGCCCCTCTGTCATCGTTGCTGAAGGAGAGTACTTCGAGCCCTATGCATGAACCAACCCGCGGTGAAATGGAATTGGAGGAGCGATCCTCCTTACACCATGTGGTGGGTCTTTCCACCGAACTCCAAGACATCACCGATGCTGAGTATCGAGAACTTCGTCTAGAGAAAGTTGTCTTGGTCGGTGTCTGGACCCAAGGGTCAGTCGCACAGGCCGAAGCAGCTATGGCTGAGCTAGCGGCACTTGCCGAGACTGCTGGAGCTGCGGTACTTGACGTGTTGATTCAGCGGCGTGACAAGCCGGATCCCGCTACCTACATTGGATCTGGGAAAGTGCGCGAAGTAAAGCAGGTGGTGGAGTCTCTCGGCGCGGATACCGTCATCTGTGACGGTGAACTCTCTGCAGGTCAACTCATTGCGCTAGAAAAAGCCATTAACGTCAAAGTGATTGACCGCACCGCGCTTATCTTGGACATCTTTGCACAACATGCCTCCTCCTCGGAGGGTAAAGCACAGGTCACACTGGCACAGATGGACTACATGTTGCCGCGCCTGCGAGGCTGGGGTGATACTCTGTCGCGGCAGGCAGGCGGTCGCGCTGGTTCTAATGGCGGTGTCGGTCTGCGTGGTCCAGGTGAAACCAAGATCGAAACTGATCGCCGTCGTATTCGGCATCGTATGGCCAAACTACGGCGTGAGCTGGCGGAGATGAAATTGTCCCGGCAAACTAAGCGACAACGGCGGCGTGCAGGGGATACTCCATCCATTGTGATTGTGGGATATACCAATGCGGGGAAATCTAGCTTGCTGAACCGGATTACAGGCGCTGGTGTGCTCGTCCAAGATGCGCTCTTTGCGACGTTGGATCCCACGACTCGCCGTGCGGAGCTCCCCGACGGTCACTCTGTTATCTTGACTGATACCGTAGGATTCGTTCGCTACCTTCCCACCCAACTCGTCGAAGCATTTCGCTCGACGCTGGAAGAAGTAGCTGACGCTGACATTATTGTGCATGTTGTCGACGGCTCTGACGGTTTCCCTCTGCAACAGATCGAATCGGTTAACGATGTGTTGGCGGATGTTGTTGCCGAATATGGGATCGATCTGCCACCGACCGTCATCGTGATCAATAAATGCGATGCAGCTGATCCTCTAACATTAGCGCAATTGCGGAGTGAAATCCCGGATGCTGTTTTTGTATCGGCACACACAGGGGAGGGGATGGATGGTTTCCTCGCGGCCCTCTCCCGGCTACTAGACGAACGAGAAACTACCGTTCACGCACTTATTCCCTATGATCATGGAGAGCTCGTCTCCCGGTTGTACGAGCATGGACGGGTGCTCAATGAAGAACACGGGCCCGATGGGACGACCATCGAAGCCCGTGTTCCGCGCGCGCTAGCACAACAGCTTGAATTATTCCGCGTCTAGGTCCTTCGCAACCAAGTCGGCGATGGAGTCCACAGCGGCGACATTCTCCGATTCAATGGTGACAGTTTGGCCATGTTCCACACCAAGGCTCATGATGAGCAGGGCGGAAGTGGCATTCACCGGTTCTTCGCCGTCAACTGCGATGGTGATTTCTTCATCAAATTTGGCAGCAGCATCGGAGATAATGCCGGCTGGGCGCGCGTGAAGGCCAATGGCGGAGCCAACAACAACATCTTTCGCAGTCATAATTCCTCAGGTCTCTGTGAAGCTTCTTGCAATGATTCTAGTTTACGCAGCGGCAACGGCGAAAAACGGTGAACGGAGCAGCCGACTTCACCCCCGCGGATGTCCTGTCAACCGACTCATGCAGCGGCCGCTGCGGTTTTGTGGCCAGCATTCTTCCTCCTTACCACCGCTTTCAGGAAGATGACGACGATTGCAGTCGTCACCGTGCCAGCTGCTACGGCGGCAAGGAACCCTAATGGGTTGTCCATTGCAAAGAGGACGAAGATCCCTCCATGTGGAGCTCTACTCCCAACATGGAGAGCCATAGAAAGGCCACCAGCAACTGCCCCGCCTAGCGTAGTGGCGGGGAGCACACGGAGTGGATCGGATGCAGCGAAAGGCACAGCGCCTTCCGTCACGAAAGAAAAACCAAGTAGCCAGGCCGCTTTCCCGTTCTGCTGTTCATTGGCAGTGAAAAGATTTTTGCGGATGACCGTCGCAAGAGCGAGACCCAGCGGAGGTACCATGCCGGCAGCCATTGTCGCTGCCATGACGGAAAATGCTGCCCCTGATTGTGCTGCTAAACCTGCCGTGGCGAAAAGGTAAGCAGATTTGTTGATTGGTCCACCTAGGTCGGAGCACATCATTACGCCCAGCAGGACACCTAGCAGAACTGCTGAAGTATCGCTCATCTCAGCAAGCCACGTTTGAAGCCCACTCATGGCCCAGGCCAGGGGTTTGCCTAGGCCAAATACCATCAGAGATCCCACAATAAGGCTGCCGAGGAGCGGCAGAATCACGACCGGCATGAGTGTTTCTAGCCACTGTGGGACGGGGATAAGTCGGAATAACAGAACGACCAGTCCGGCGAGGAGGCCAGTCACAATTCCACCCAGGAAACCGGCTCCAAGGAGTACAGACACTGCACCCCCGACAAAGCCTGGTGCAATTGCTGGGCGCCCACCAAGCCCATAGGCAATATATCCGGAGAGGACTGGGATGATAAAACTCATCGCTGTCTGGCCTAAGGCATAAAACACTGATCCTATGTAGAGGGCTAAGCCGCTTCTACTTGTGGTGAGCTGCACACCATGGCGGTCTCCCACAAAGTAGTTCACCTGTGGCGGAAGATCATTTAGGGAGTAGTGGGTGAGCACTTGCCGAGCCACTCCACCTACTTCATAGCCCCCAATGAGAAACCCCAAAGCGATGAGGAGGCCTCCGGCCGCGATGAAGGGGATCATGTAGCTGACCCCTGTCATCACCGCTTGTCCTATTCCCGAGAGTTTTCCTCGCAAAGATGCAGGGATGCTCTTGATAAATGTGCTGCGGGTGCGGTGAGGGCGGTTGCGATGGGCGCTCCCACTGTCGAAACCCGCTTCGCCGCGGGAGAGACGGGCAAGCTCTACTGCTTGCTGGATGACGGTATTGGGTGAGTTGAGAGCTTGTCGAACACCGACGGAAATGGAAGGAAGGTTGACAAACCTATCCCGACCACGGATGGCTACATCGGACGCAAAAATAACGACGTCGGCGTTGTCGATTTGCCGGCTTGTAAGTTGTGTATCGTCGCCTGCCCCTTGTGTCTCCACGGACAGCTCGACATCGGGGAAGTGAGATTGAACGGCTAGCTCAAGTGCTTCCGCCGACATATAGGTATGGGCGATTCCGGTGGGGCAGCCGGTGACAGCGAGCAGCTTGATTTTATGATTACGTGCGGGGGCAGGCGGAAGGAGCGGCCCAGAGTTGCCTAAAGGACCGTTAAGAAGCTGGAAGACATCTGCAGGTTCTTCTGCTGTACGCAGTTGTGTCAACACTTCATCATGAACCAGAGCCCGCGCCAGGCGGGAGAGGAGTTTGGTGTGGCTGATGAGGCCGTCGAGCGGCGTTGCCAACATGAAGATGAGATCCGCTGATCCGTCAGTGGCACCGAAATCGACAGGATGGGACAGGCGTGCAAAGACAATGGTGGGGAAAGCGATAGCTTCCGTTCGGCAATGGGGAATTGCTATGCCACCCGGGAGCCCCGTGGCAGACTGGTTTTCCCGGGCTTGAAGATCCTGTGCAAGCTGGCGTGCGTCACCGGATCGGCCGATGTCTTCGACACGCTGAGCAAGAGCGATGATGACATCACTTTTTGTTGCTCCGAGATCAACGTCAAGGAGGACGGCATCCGCCGACAGAATGGTGAGGAAGCTGGGCGCCATAGGGTTGTCTCAAGCCTTTCTGTCTGAGTTGTCTATGCGTGCGGTATCGGCGTGTCGAGCGTACTACCTACGGGGTCATGGAATGTGGGGTAGCAGCGACTAGGGAGGCGGCCTACCGGTTATGCCACTTGCGAGGAAGACCTTTGCCCGCCTCTACAAGGGAAGTGAGGGAAGGGAGGGAAGGATTCGCTCGTGGTGAATATCACCAGATATCCCCTCAATTATCTTACTGAATCGTGCTGTGCTCGTCGGAAAAAGAGGTTGCAGCAACTGTTGCAATTGCTATTGAAAAAAATCACAGTTGCGGCTAGGGCTACAATTTGACCGGGTAGCAACGATTGGGCATATTTAGGGGTGTAAAACATCCGCCCAGCATCAGGCCCCTTCTCGTATCGAGTTGGGAGGAGTTTCCCCGGAATCAGTGGGGAGTTAGCGCGATGAAGGTGTATATGAACAACGCCGGACCAACCAACGACCAGAGCAGAGTACTACAAGGTATTGCCGTAGTACCTGGTGTCGTTAATGGGTCCATCGCGTGGTTCCGGCGAGGGCCAGAGCTTCCCCGGCGTGGTTACCGAGTAAAGGTTGCTGATCGCCCTGCAGAGCTTGAGCGGTTTCATGACGCCCTCGATGATGTTGCAACAGGACTACGTGAGCAAGCAGATCGACTGACGGGGGTTACCGCCGACGTCATCCGATCGAGCGTCTATCTGGTCACTGATCGCGGTTGGGTCGGACCGGCAGAGCGGGATATTACCGCTGGTATGACTGCGGAGGCAGCTACCGGTCATCAAATTAGCCGTTTCATCGAGCTTCTGGAACGGCGCGGCGGGTTTGCTGCAGAGCGAACGGCAGATCTCCGAGATATTCGTGATCGCATCGCGCGACGTTTACAGGGGATTGACGAACCAAGTCTTCCCAAGCTGACTTCCTCTTCTATTCTCGTTGCAGATGAACTTGCACCTGCTGACATTGCGGCAATCGACCCGAATTCTATTGGTGCCATTGCGACGATTCGTGGTGGTCTTACTGGGCATATCGCTATTGTCGCTCGTCAGTTGGGTATCCCGTACGTCACCGGCGTGATGGACCTGACAGTTCTGTCAGAGGGGACGAGTGCGCTGCTGGATGGTGTACGCGGTTTGGTGATTGCCAACCCTCCGACCTCCGTCGTTGCCCAGCGTCTTGCTTCTGATGAGCGTCATCGTGAACAAGTAGAAACATGGTCGGGTCCTGCACAGACTCGCGACAAAGTGCCAGTTTCGCTGCTCGCCAACGTGCAAGATGAGAACACTATCGAAGAGGCCTGCCATGCCATGGTTGATGGCGTAGGGCTTTTCCGTACTGAGCTCTGTTTTATCAACCGAAGTGTTGAACCTAGTGTTGACGAGCAGGCCGGTATTTACGAGAAGGTCTTCCGTGCATTCGGAAATCGTGTGGCTATACGCACCTTGGATTCTGGATCTGACAAGCCCCTGAAGTTTGCACATACCGGACGGGAAGAGAATCCTGCCCTCGGAATGCGAGGAGTCCGCATTGGACTGCAGAATGAGGATCTTCTCATTCGCCAACTTGATGCGATTGCAGAGGGTGCGCGCCAGGCAGGCTTGCCGTCGGATACTGCACCACGAGTGATGGCTCCTATGATTTCACGAGTGTCTGAAGCGCGGCGTTTTGCAGCGATGGTACGCGAGCGTGGCCTTGTTCCGGGTATTGTCGTGGAAGTTCCAGCGACCGCGATTATGGCTGAGATGTTTATGCGGGAGGTAGATTTCTGCTCCATTGGTACGAACGACTTGATTCAGTACACCATGGCGGCAGATCGTCTTTCTGCTGATCTTTTTGAGCTTACAGATCCGTGGCAGCCAGCAGGTTTGCGGCTGATCAATAGTGTCATTGAAGCGGCTAAGAAGTGCGGTAAAACCGTCTCTATTTGTGGTGAATCAGCCAGCGATCCCTATCTAGCACAGGTTTTCGTGGGGATGGGAGTTGATGCTCTCTCTATGGTTCCCAGTGCCGTACCTGAGGTGGGTGTCGTCCTTGAAAAGTGGGATATGCACCATTACCAGGAATTGGCTCAGGAAGTTCTTAAAGCTGAAGGTGCGCACCATGCTCGCCGTATTGCCGCGGACTTCTTCGCGCAGCTTAAAGAGGACGAAGGGGCTGTCGGTGAACTCCCAGCGGAGATGACAGGATAGTTTGCCTGATTTCGCCGTTCGGGGGGGGCGATCGCCAGGGTCCTGTTAGACCTTGCGGAGTACTGCGACGACTTTACCCATGATGCGGGCATGTTCGCCGGGGATAGGATCAAAAACCGGATTTTGCGGCATCAGCCACACCCCCGAGTCATTGTGGAGAAAAGTCTTTACTGTCGCCTCTTCGTCGATGAGGGCTGCAACGATGTCGCCGTTGTCTGCGACATTTTGGGAACGCACGATGACCCAGTCGCCGTCACAGATCGACGCGTTAATCATTGATTCACCCACTACCTGCAGCATGAAGAGATCGCCGTAACCCACCACATCGCGGGGGAGGGGCATGACATCTTCAATATTCTCTTCCGCCAGGATTGGAGTGCCTGCCGCGATACGACCCACTAGAGGGACAAAAGCGGCAGTGTCGTCACCACTGGTATCGGTGAACGTGGAGCTAGCTGTCGGTTCCTGTGGCAGGCGTTCTACGTCTACTACCTGCATTGCCCGAGGTTGATTGGGGAAGCGCTTAATGAAGCCGAAGTTTTCCAAGTTGTCCAGTTGGTAAGAGACCGATGAGGTGGAGTTGAGTCCAGTCGCGTCGCAGATCTCGCGAATAGTGGGGGGATAGCCGCGTAAGTCATTGGCATCTTTAATGAAGTCGTAGATGCGTCGTTGACGGTCTGTCAGATCGTGATAGTTCGGACGTCTGCGGGATGCGGCTGCCATAACTGACTCCTCTGCTGGTCAAAGTGGCTTACTTTCAGGTTACGGGCGACATCTATCAAAATCAAACATTTGTACGAATGTTGAATGTTTTGATTTTTTGTTACAGGGATTTGGTAAGACAATGATGTCCCCATGATAGTTCGTACACATGTTCGAAAATGATGTACACTACTTGTATAGCCAGCAACGACGAGAGGAAAGAGGTCATAGAAATGGTGACGATGTCTTCCTTGGGTGGTACTTCAGCACTGTGTCCTACTGGATCTGAAAATGTGATCCATTCATTAACACTAGATAATGTGTTCGATAGGGGGAGGAGTTGTGGCGTCTCCACTCGCCGTGGTCGTGGCATTCCACTTCGAGCGGGCGCTTTCGCGAGCCCCTCCTCTGTGGTTGCTTCTCAGACGCGCGTACAGGCCCCCTCATTGCGGCAACGGGCTGGTCGTGGATCATTTGTTTATGAGCATCCGCGACGTGTTCGCACAGCTCGTTCTCGAGCAGGTGTGGTTTCTCCTCTGGATAACTCCGCAGTATCGTCGTCCTCGGAAGCTCAGAGTTCTACTCGCGGCGCGCTGCACAATCCGGCTTGGGGACAGGCGGCTATTATTGTCCTATTGATGGTGACCCTTGGGGTACTTGCTTTTACTATTGCCCAATTAGTGGGTGATCCGGCGGCATCTATCCCGACGTCTCTCACGACCATCAGTGTGCGAACCGGAGATACCCTGGGAAGCATAGCTTCCCACTACGCTCCTCAGGCAGATACTGCTGCTGTCATCGATCGAATCCGTGACCTTAATGAACTTCAGTCGACTGCACTCCTACCAGGACAAGTTCTAGTGGTTCCGGCGGGTCTGTGACTCAATATATTGATCTAGAGGCTTACAATAATGACACTGGGCGCTCTAAAGAAAGCCGTAGTAGCGTCCACACATTCGCTGTTCGGGTATGTGAGAGGTAGAGCTGCAATGCGCTGTCCGTTCTGTCATTCGCCGCAGTCCCGTGTTGTCGACTCCCGTTCCATTGATAGTGGGAAGATTATCCGACGACGACGTGAATGTCTCAGCTGTGGAAAACGCTTTACTACCCATGAGACGGCCATCCTCAACGTCATCAAACGGAGCGGTTTGTCAGAACCGTTCTCCCGCGACAAGGTGCTGCAAGGCGTTCGCCGTGCGTGCCAAGGACGAGATGTCTCCGAAGATGAACTCAAGTTACTCGTTGAAAAAGTAGAGGCCAATGTCCGCTCAACAGGCGCGTCTGAAATACCTTCGCACGAAGTCGGCCTTGCTATCCTTGGACCCCTCCGGGAACTAGATGAAGTTGCCTACCTCCGTTTCGCCTCGGTCTATAAGTCCTTCACTTCTCTGGAAGACTTCGAAAAAGAAATGGCAGCTCTGCGGCACGACCATGGACACTCTGGCGCAGGTGTCACCGGATACGACGACCTTTAAAACACACATTGCCAACAGACAATGACTAATGTCACCGTGAACTCGACGTTCCACACCTGCAATGAGACCTAAGCGGGAAGTGCAGCAATTTCCCGCATAAGCTTCTTTTCGGAGACTTTCTCCACCGTTCCTAGCTGCTGCGCAAAGGTACTCACCTTAAACTCCTCACACAGCCAGCGCACCTTTTTAACGGCGACAGAATCCCCCGCTGAAGGAGCTCCACACTTCTCCCACAAGGCATCCTCAACACGGTAGAAAGCCTCCACCGAAGCGGACCACGGATCCTCCCATTCGCCATCATGAAGTACCGCTTTGCCCAGACGCTCTTGCGCGGCCTGCAAATAGCGAGGAATGTGCTTGACGCGAACTGCCCCATGCATCGTGACAAAACCTGGCGAGGTAAGCCACGCCACCTGCTCACGCACATCCTGCACAATCCCCTCTCCCTCTGGGAGATTTGCCAGCACCTGTATACGCGCTTCCACTGCCTGCGCAACGAGTAATGCAATGGCACGCTCACGAGAGGGAACTTTCTCAGTCGCACTCTGGCGCAAAGAAGCGTAACCGTCCAACGTAAGAGTGGGAGGCCCAGCGAGCACCACAATATCCCGCACTGCGCAATGGTGACAATCCTCCCGGAGGGACCCCTCACCTCCGGGATAACTCCGCAGTGCCATACGTTGAGCTTGAGGAATACCGCTAAAGAGCTGACGGCGAGCATGCGGGAGCTCAGCGAGTAACAACTCTACTAGCGCCTTATGCTGCGCCACCTGCGCCGATACAGCAGTCGGATAGGTATGCACATGCCATCCGTCCTTTTTCCGCAGCAACGCCGGATATGCAGTGACGTCACCCTGCGAGACCTGCGGTGGAATATCCCCAATCTCCTCGGTCCAGGCAGGAAAAGGCCCTTTTTCCACCGTATGGAAGGTCGAGCTAATCGCTTGGGCACTAGTGCCCTGCTGCCTTGCCTGTAGTTCCCGCACATCTCGCGCTGTATCGACGGTACGTCCTTGCTCGTCCACTGCAACAAAACGCATGAGCAAATGCTGAGGCAGCTCCGCAGCGGAGATGACGGAATCAGGGACATCTACCCCACGCACCTGGCGCAAGGTTTCTTGGAATACCTGCCGGAAGTCGCGCGAGTAATCCTCCACTATGGTTCCCATCATTGCCTGGGATGTCTCAGGAAGAGGAATAAACATACGACGATAATCTTTGGGTAAACCTCGTAATAGAGCGAGGATGAGCTCCTCTCTCATTCCGGGCACCAACCATGTGAAAGGTGCGGGGGATACCGCAGGAAGTTGAGCGAGTGGAATGAGCACCGAAATGCCGTCCTTCGCAGAACCCGGTTTGAAGGCATACTCCAGGGGGAATCCAGCGAGTTCATCAGGATAAAGAGTGCTATCCTCGCCAGCGGAGGCCGCAGCTCTGATGTGTTCTTCTGAGAATTCCAGTGAGGCTTTCTCTGCAGCACTGGCTCGGCGCCACCATTGGTCAAACTGCACCCGTGACATGATCTGCTCAGGTACGACCATGGCAAAGAGCGTCGCTAGTGTCTCCTCGTCGACTACGCTGCCACGCTGCCGTGCCTTTTCTTCATAGACCTGTAAGCGTTCGATCGTGGCGTCATTAGCCGCAGTAAAAGGATACTGTCGGTCCCAATCGCCCCGGACTAGCCCGTGTAGAAGAAAAAGGCGACGTGCAAGATCAGGGTCAATCTTGCGGTATGACACGAGTCGATCGACCACCAGCGGTACCCCCCATAAACTGGTGGTCTCATATGCCTGCACCTCACCCCGCGAATGCGACCAGTGTGGTTCTGTGTAACGGCGGGAGATTGAGGCGCCGGCAGCTTTTTCAACCCATTCAGGTTCTATGGCTGCTACTGTCCGGGCCCACACTCGGGACGTCTCCACAATTTCATAGGCCATGACGAAGCTATTCTTCCGAGCGACACCGCTACTCGGGAAAATAGCGAATCGTTTCCCCCGTGTACCCTGGTAGTCCCGCGTCTCGCCGATACGTGAACCTATGTGGCTAAGAAGCCCAACCAACAGTGCACGATGGATGTCGTCTTCTCGGACTCCGTCTTTCTCCTGATGTGGAAGCCACGACCATTTCAAATCCCGGCATATTTCGCTCAGCTGTTGGACAAGATCGAGCCATTCTCGATAGCGCATCCAGTGGAGAAACTCTCGTCGGCACATTTTTCGGAATGCGGAACGAGAGAGTTGGCGCTGTTGCTCATGAAGAAAATCCCAGAGCTGAAGGTAAGAGAGAAAATCACTCTGTGGATTGCGGAAACGGGCATGCAACTGGTCCGCTTCCTGCTGCTGTTCCATCGGCCGTTCTCGAATGTCTTGGAGGGAGAGACCAGCAACAATAAGCAGGACGTCTCCTAGGACGTCACGTCGCTGTGCTTCCACCAGCATCCGGGCGAGACGCGGATCGGTAGGAATACGTGCCATTGTCCGGCCAGTCCCCGTCAAAGCCATATCATCGCGTAGTGCACCCAACTCGCGAAGGACTTGGACGCCGTCACGGATCGAGCTCAATTCAGGGGGATCAAGGAAGGGGAAGTCCTCCACTGTCCCAAACCCAAGGTCAGCCATGCGGAGAATGACAGCAGCCAAATTCGTGCGGAGAATCTCGGGTTCGGTATAAGCCGGACGGGACTCGTAGTTCTCCTCTGAATACAATCTCAACGCAATACCATCTGAAAGACGCCCACAGCGCCCCGAGCGTTGGCGTGCAGATGCTTGTGAAATTTCTTCGATGGGGAGACGTTGGATTTTCGTCCGATGAGAGTAGCGAGAAATGCGGGCTGTACCAGTATCGACAACATAACGTATCCCCGGCACCGTGAGTGATGTTTCTGCCACATTAGTCGCTAATACAACCCGCTGTGTGTCATGGGGTTCGAAGACCCGGTGCTGTTCCGCCGCGGAAAGACGTCCGAAAAGCGGCACTATGTCCAGAGCGGGAAAACGTCGTTGACGTAGTGCATCTTCAGCCTCCCGGATCTCTCGTTCCCCCGGAAAGAACGCCAAGATGTCGCCGCCTTCCAGCGACGACTCGGTATAGAGTTCGGTAACGGCGTCAACAAAAACATCGAGGGGATCGGCGTCAGTTTCACCAGGCCGATAGCGGATCTCTACAGGATACGTTCGCCCTGACACCTCAATGATCGGTGCGGGTTCACCTCCCACCGCGAAATGCTCAGCGAAACGTTCCGTCTCAATCGTCGCAGAGGTGATGATGACATGCAGGTCAGGGCGCTGGGGAAGAATCTTTTTGAGATATCCCAAGAGGAAGTCGATATTGAGACTCCGCTCGTGTGCCTCGTCGATAATGATGGTGTCATAAGCGCGGAGTAGCCGGTCGTGATGGATTTCCGCTAAGAGAATGCCATCCGTCATCACCTTAATGGCGGTGTCTTCTGAGACAGTGTCTGTGAACCGAACGGAGTAGCCGACGAGTCCACCTAGCGGGCAATTGAGTTCGTTAGCAATGCGTTCTGCTACTGACCGTGCAGCGATACGACGGGGTTGTGTATGCCCGATAATGCCAGTTGCTCCCCAACCCAGGTCGAGACAGAGTTTGGGAAGCTGCGTCGTTTTACCAGAGCCGGTTTCACCTGCAACTACGACCACTTGGTGGCGCAGTAGTGCCTCACGGATATCTTCTAGCCGGGAGGTAATAGGTAGCTGATCAGGGTATTCAGGATGGGGAAGTGCCGCACGGCGAAGTTCGAGGCGCAGTTCAGCACATTCGAGATCATACTCAATTGCCGCACATGACTTGAGCGATCGGACTTTCTGGAGCCGGCGGCGCAGCTGGTCATAGTCCCTCAGCATGACATTCTCTCCAGTGCCAAGGCGGCTGAGAAGACGATGCCGGTACTGCCGAACATCCGCGGGGAGCGGAGTAGAGGTGGAAGTACGACGCCGATGCTGGGACATAAACTCAGATTACCCGTAGTGAGTGATACAGGAGAAAGAGCCTGGCAGGAGAGAGGCCCCTACGATACCGGTGGCCTCCTGCTTTTCGGGAACAGGAGGCCACCAGGTAGATAGTCGATGAGCTCAGACCACGCCAGGAGGGGGTACTGGGATGGCTTGAGTGTGTTAACGCACTGTGTAGTTCAGCGTGTAGGAGGTCTCGTTCACATTCGATCCCAGGTAGATGTGGTAGACACCTGGCATGACGACGAACTTGTGGAGGTTACTGTTCCAGTAGCTGAGCTGTTGCGGCAGGACTGTGATTGTGATCGTCTTCGACTCACCCGGACGCAGATACACCTTCTGGAAGCCGCCGAGTTCCTTCGGCGGAACTGACACACCCTGATTCCGTGGCTTTCCTACATAGACCTGCGGGACAGTCGCCCCAGCTCGCTTGCCCGTATTGGTGACGGTAAACGTCACCTTAATCGGTGTGTTGGCAGCACCAGAGGTTGCCTGCATGCGGGGAACGGAATATGCGAACGTGGTGTAGGAGAGACCGTAGCCGAAGGGGAACAGTGGTACTTGGTTGCGGGACTGGTACCAGCGGTATCCAACAAAGATTCCTTCGCTATAGGTGGGGGTGAGACCAAGCGGACCTCCCGGGAATTGTGCGAGGGTGTGCGCAGGCCACTGACCGTCAGCCGTGGGGAAAGTCTGTGGAAGGTGACCAGAAGGGTTCACATCACCGTAGAGGAGTGAGGCGGTGGCTTTGCCACCCGCTTGGCCGGGCTGCCACATGTTCAATACTGCAGCGACTTTCGGTAGCCACGGCATTGCAATGGGCCCGCCAGTATTGAGAACGACAATCGTGTTCTTGTTGGCAGAGGCAACCTTGTTGATCAATGCAGTCTGTTCAGACAAAAGGTTAATGCTGGTGCGGTCCATCGCCTCCATGGTGAGGTTGGTGACGAAGACGATGGCAACGTCAGCCTTCTTTGCTTCCTGGGCAGCGCTGAGGTGGTTGAGACCAGAGGAGTAGCTAACCTTTGCGCCACGTGAGCGCTTCGTGATCTCGTCGAGGGCCGTGTCTGTTTCAGTAGCGGAAACATTAGAAGAACCACCACCGCCGACAGCTACCTTGGCAGGCGCACCAAAGATGGCAATGCGTCGGGCAGTGTTTGTCTTCAACGGCAAGACACTATTCTTGTTCTTCAACAGCACGGCGCCTTGCTCCGCGATCTTCTGTGCCGCAGAATTACCGCGCGCTACATTGACGGGATGGATCTGCTTCGTACGGTCGAACATGCCGAAACGGAACATGACGGTCAGCGTTTCCTTGACGCGAGCATCGATGTCCTTCTCACTCAGCCGACCTTGCTTGATGGCTAGTCGCACCGTGGGTTCGAGTGATGTGAAGGTCTGTGGCATTTCAACGTTAAGACCATTCTTAAAGTCTTCTGTAGACCACGATGCAGGGAAGTCAGTGACGACATAGCCGCCAAAACCCCAGGTATGTCGCAGGTATTTGGTGAGTGTGTAGTAGTTGGAGCAACTGTGTGTCCCGTTGAGGGCGTTGTAGGCGCACATCACAGAGCCAGGATTGGCCTGCTTCACTGCCATCTCGAATGGCTTCATGTAGATCTCGTGCAGCGCTCGTTCGGGAACACGGGAATTGCCGATGTTACGAGCAGTCTCTTGGTTGTTTGCAACGAAGTGCTTGAGTGTAGCGATAACACCAGCAGACTGGATGCCTTTTACGTTGGCAGTGGCCATCGTGCCAGATAAATAGGGGTCTTCTCCGTAGTATTCAAAGCCGCGGCCGCCCAGCGGGTTACGGGCGATATTGAACCCAGGTCCGTAGAGCTGGTCAGTACCGAGTGCGCGGGCTTCCTCACCGGCCACTCGACCTTGGAGCTGTGCTATCGCGGGATCCCATGAGGCGGCGTAGGCGAGTGGAGCGGGGAACTTCGTTGCGGGGTCGGCGCCATTGCGAACGCCGGCAGGGCCATCAGATTGGACAAACTCGGGAATGCCGAGTTCCGGGATCGGGGGAATATAGCCAATGGCCGGAGTGTGCGGGCCGGTAAGCTTGGTGCCGGAGAGCATGTGAATCTTTTGAGAGAGATTCATTGCAGAGATCAGCTTGGCAGCACGCTGCTCGGGGCTGAGTGCGGTGTTCATCCACGGGCGAACTGGGGTGGCATTAGCGCTCCCCATGAGAGCCGGGGTGAATGCCAAGGCGGCGGCAATACCTGCTACAGAAAAGGACCGTAGCGTTTTGGTCCAAGATGCGGTCATATAGTTGCACGTCCTGTTCGGTAGATCGATCAAGTCAGTTACTAATTTACCAATTGTGCTTGCTCAATTTGGAAGAATTGTCACTTATTGCGCAATGGCACGCAAACATCGACTCAGAGACTCGCAGGACAATCCGAATGGAAGAAGTCCGGAGTGTAATGTGGATCCTTCCTGACAAAGAATGGCCGAGACTGTGTTGTCACATTACCGATTCTCCTGGAGTGCTATTAACTTAACGATTCAACGAAAGTGTTGTGCGCCACTTGGCGCCTGTCGATATATATGAGACGACAGTATCAATATCACGCTAAGAAAAAGTGTTTAACCTAGAGCTATTGACTACCTACAGCGAAGACAAGTGAAAAAGGCAAGAAAAAAGGGTCCCTTTCTGTTTATAAGGGGCCCTTTTCCGTTGTCGTAGCGGGTTTTAACCCGAGGTGACGAGTCACTCGAAGACGGAGGATACAACGTCCAGCTTGTCGATGGTGGGGTCGTTCTTCTTCCAGTCGCAACCGCAGGGGCCGGCGGTCTGCAGAGCATCGAGGACGCGCAGAACCTCTTCTACGGAACGGCCGACAGAGTCTGGAGTTGCGGAGACGAACTGGATCTTGTTCTCAGGGTTGACGATGAAGGTCACTCGGTCGGCAACGCCATCAGCATTTTCTACGCCGGTAGCCTGGACAAGTTCATGCTTGATATCGGCTAGCATGGGGAACGGGATTTCGAGCAGCTTGTCGTTGGTGGCACGCCACTGGAAGTGAGAGTACTCGGAGTCAATGGAAACTCCGAGTACCTGGCAGTCACGATCGAAGAATTCATCGTTAAGGTCGCCGAAGGCCTTGATTTCGGTCGGGCAGACGAAGGTGAAGTCCTTCGGGTAGAAGAAGATGACCCGCCACTTCCCATCGTAGCTGTTGTTGTCGACAGTCTCGAAGTAATCCTCGGGCTTGTCAGCGTCGATGTCGTGCAGGTTTCCACCCCTGAGTGCGGTCAGGGAGAACTCTGGGAATTCGTCATCAATAGTAAGAAGAGCCATCTTGTACTCCTTCTGGTGAATACCAATACATTCGTCACCATGTTTTGGTGATCTCTCTTGACTACCATCTTCCAGGCTTGAAATTAAAAAGTCAAGACTTTTGGAGTGTATTATAATAATCATTATGGCTAATCAATCATACCAACCGACTATCGCGCATTTGCGGGCATTTGTCGCTGTAGCGCACCATCGTCACTTCGGTGCTGCGGCTCACAGTCTCGGGGTCTCACAGCCGTCACTATCGCAGTCTCTTGCCACCCTGGAAGAAGGCATCCACCGCACTTTGATTGAGCGATCGACGCGACGTGTCATCGTAACGCAAGAGGGTGAGTCACTCCTCCCATATGCAGAGGCCGTTATTGCTGCAGCCGATCATTTCCGGTCTGCAGCACAGGGCCTCGGACACGGTTTGGAAGGTGATCTTTCTATTGGTCTTATCCCTACCGCCGCGCCCTACATCTTGCCCCAGGTTTTAAGTCTTACCGCCCAGCATTACCCAAATCTTTCGGTAACAGTGATCGAGGACCAGACAGCACGCTTGCTGGAAAGCCTGCGGGCTGGCCGCATCGACGTGGCATTGTTGGCCCTCCCCCTGGGAGAGACAGGTTTCAACTCGATCCCCATTTACCAAGAGGACTTTGTATTAGCTGTTCCCAAAGGCCACCCGCTCGAAGGACGTAACGATCTCCCGACAAGTGTGCTGCGTGAGGTGCCACTGCTTCTTCTTGACGAGGGGCATTGCTTGCGTGATCAGACGATCGATCTCTGTCATGCCGTGGGCGCCACAGTGGGCAAATCCAATACTCGCGCTGCATCCCTTCCCACCATTCTGCAGTGCGTGTCGGCAGGGATGGGTGTCACGCTGATCCCTGCTTCTGCAATTCCTGTGGAGGGCTATATGAAAGGAATTGCTATCGCCCGCTTTGCGGACCCGGTACCAGGCCGAAAGATGGGCCTCGTCTATCGCTCGTCATCGACCCGTGGAGGAGACTGGGACTCACTCGCTCGAACCATAGGGGACGCTTTCGCGAATACCGTGGGAACTACACACGAAAAGATCGCTCGCAGGCGGTAAACCTCTCGATCATTGATTGATACAACGCCATGAAAGTTGGGGTGGGCGGATCATCTGATCCGCCCACCCCAACTATTAAGTGAGGAAAGAAGTCCGTTGCCTACTTACGGCCAGTGAACTCATTCATACCGTCATTAACGCCAAGGAAGTTAGCTATAGCGTCATACCAGTGTGTGGGAAGGATACGCATCAGCGCGGTGTACTTTACCAACGGCGGCATGAAGATTTCCTGCTGCCCAGATTCGATGCAGGCAATAATCTTGTCGGATACTTCTTGCGGCTTCAGAATTGGAAGAAGTAGTGGGATACGCGTCTTCACACCATCGAACATGCCTGTTGAGATGTAGTAGGGGCAGACGGTAAGGGTCTTCACAGCAGACTTTTCCTTCGCCAATTCATTGCGAAGAGACTCCATGAAACCGCGTGCACCCCACTTGGATGCTGCATAGTCAGTCAGCATGGCAGGCCCAATAGTTCCTGCAGCAGAGCTCAGCGTAATGATATGGCCGTGATCTCGGGCAATCATGCCGGGAAGAAACTCGCGGGTAACGTAGAACAGACCGTTGAGGTTAATGCCGAGGGTGCGATCAATCCCCTCGTCGGAGAGTTCAAGCAGTGGAGCACCGGACACGACACCAGCGGAGTGTACGAGAATGTCAACCTGTCCGAATTCATCAAGCACTTGTTTGGCCACAGACTTCACGGCCTCACGGTCAGAAACGTCGACTCGGTAGCCCTTAGCAGTGCACCGCATCTGCTGCAGACGGGCAACCGTGTCATCAATACGCTGCTGGGTAAAGCCCCAAATAATGACGGCCTTTGCACCACGACGAGCGCACTCTTCCGCCATCAAACGACCAACACCGTTAGATCCGCCAGTAATAAGGACTACGTGTCCGGCAATGGCAGTGCCGTCATTCATCGCTACTTTCTTCACGAGGTTTTTCACGACGTTCCTCATCATGGTGGGTCCACCACTCTTTACCAGGGGCAGAACGTCCTTGATCACCTGCATTGGTACGTGTCCCATACTGAGCCCTTTCGGCAGTGGTTATCGTTAGCTTGTCCGCTATATGTGCGAAGTAAAGAGGAGTTTTCTCTTTCTGGAATCGATTGTAACGAGCGAAAGGCATCCAAGACGAAACCCCACGCATGACTTAGCACACAGTTGCGAAACAACCTGCAGAGAATTTACACGCTAGCTAAATAGTCGCGTAGAAACGATTAAGAAAAGCGACTGAAAGAAACCATTGTGGTGGTTCGTGGCAAGCGGTAGCACCGCCCTTGGATAAATCCGTTGTGGGAGTAGAACGCTTTCAACTCTTCTCGGCATTCCAGCGTCAGCGGAAGGTCCTGTCGGGGAGGCTGGTGGAGGAGTTGTGCGGCGACTCCGAAGCCGCGGAAGGGCGGTGCAACAGCCAGGCTTGAGAGGTAGCATTGTGCTCCATACCCGCGTGCATTTTTTGAGAGAAAAGCTTCAAAGTAATAGCGCCAAAAGTGCTTTCCTAACAAACTCCATATGCTTGCTAACGTCGTAACTGACTCTGTGACCATTCTGCCGAAGCGACGGCATCGTGTAAGGAAAGCCCCACCCGCTGACGCGTGTTCCTCTGCAGCTGTGCCCTCCACAGCCCAAATAGCGGCTCCAGCAACACATTCATGGATGGCACTCGCCGCATTAGTCTCTGTGGCTGTCACCGCCACCATCAAGGTGCCAGCTGCGTATGCATCTTCAGCCCAATGCTGAATGAGCGGGAGTGCACTTTTAGCCCGATTGTGAGAATGAGGAAATAGCCAGACGAGATAGGGTTCGACTGTGCCAAAAGACTCTGCAATGATCCGCGCTGCAGTGGCCACCTCGTCCAGGTGGGCAGCGCGAATATGAAATACCGGGGTTTTTGCTGAACTCATGAACGCGTCAAATCTTTCACATCGAGCGATCGGAAATATACTTCTCCGCGCTCATTGGATAGAGCGCTATCGACAACTGCATCGATGACCCACGAATGGTTCTCTTCCGGATCGCAAATGGTTTGACGAACGTCCCATGTTGTTCCATCCGGAGAAGGAGTGATAGTGATGAAACGAGCACTACGTGCGTCGCTATCGGTCACGATGTCATCGTACTCGGCCCAGTAATCTTCCGTTGCCTGGTACCAGTCAGGATACTCTTGCGAGATTCTTTCATCAAGTTGGGCAAGAGTTTTCGTGTCATCGAGAGCGAGTAGCGAGACATGTCGGAACATAACGGTACGGATTAGGCGCTCGAACAAGTAGCGGTTCTCGGAAAGGAGCGGTGGGGGAGTAGTAGCGTTGCGTTCTTCCTCGGTGGGAACTCGACCAGCCTTAAGAGCTTCCCATTCTGCCAGCAGTGAATTGTCAATTTGCTCCACGAGCGCTCGGAGCCAGTCGAGAATATCGTGTAGCTCATCGGTGAGTGCATCGCGTGGGAGCAGCCGTCGGAGCGTGTTATAGCAGTCGGTGAGGTACCTCAAAACAGTTCCCTCAGCACGGGAAATGCTGTACGTGGCAATGAGATCACCAAAAGTCATCCCATTCTCCACCATCTCCCGGACAACTGATTTGGGGCTGAGATCCCATTGATGTGCCCAGGGGTGCTCCTTGCGATAGCTCTCCAACGCGACGGAAAGCTCTTCCGCAAGTGGCTGAGGCCAAGTTATCTCATCGAGCTCCGCCATCATTTCCTGGTAGCTCACTCCATCCTCTCTCAGCAACTGAGCACGGGCATGACGGAGCTTCTTTTGTTGGGCGTAGAGAACGGGAGAGGGGTCTTCGAGAATTGCCTCGACAATGGAGAGTACCTGTAGCGGGTAGTCGGGTGAATCCATGTCGAGGACACTCAAATAGGCTAACGCGAACGGGGATAGCGGCTGATTGAGTGCCAGTTCGTGAGGGAGATCTCCACGGATGTGGACCCATCGTCCATCCGCAAAGGGCTCGTCCTGGCGTGTCACCACACCCGACTTTTCCAGTCCGCGGAAAAGTGCGAATGCTTCGAGGGCAAGTGAGCGTTGTTGTGCTCGACTGACATAACTATGCGTGATGAGGTGTTGAACGGCTGAGAATAAACTACTAGGCCTTTCGATGAGCTGAAGCAGCATACTTGCCGTCATTTGCATGCGAGGAACTAAGGTTTCTGCCGGGGAAGAGGTGAGTTTTTCGAAAGTCTTCTCATTCCAGCTAACGACGCCCGGTTCTTTCTTCTTCTTTTTTTGCTTTTGTCCCTTTCGGGTAGCACGCAGAGCGTCAATTTCTTCTACCGGAGCCTGTACGATGACGAGACCTTCCGTGTCGAACCCAGCCCGACCCGCCCGCCCAGCAATTTGTTGAAACTCGCGGATTTTGACAATGCGCTGGCGGTGACCATCAAACTTGGCCAAACCGCTAAAGATAACAGTGTGAATGGGCACGTTAATGCCGACTCCCAAGGTATCTGTTCCGCAAATGACAGTGAGTAGCCCTTGCTGGGCAAGTCGTTCGACGAGCCGTCGATACTTAGGAAGCATCCCGGCATGATGGACACCCACGCCATGCAACAGCAACGTCCGCAGAAAAATACCGAAACTGGTAGAGAATCGGAATCCGCGTAGTGCCTCCGACATGCGGGCACGTTGCTCCTTCGAGATAAGAGCAGTAGCTTTCAACTGGTTGGCATAATCGATCGCATCGCGTTGGGTAAAGAACACGATGTAGAGAGAACCCAAACCTTCATGCACGAGAGACAAGACTGTCTCATTAAGCGGTGACCGCGAGTACCGGTAGGTAAGGGGCACTGGTCTTTTCGCGTCAGTAACCTCCGTAACAACCCGACCCGAGCGTTCGTACAGTCCGTCTTTCCACAATGTCGTGTCACCGAGAGTTGCAGAGAGCAGGACAAATTGAGTATGGGGGAGCTCAATGAGTGGTATTTGCCATGCCCAGCCCCGATCGGGGTCCGCCACAAAATGGAATTCGTCCATAATAACGAGCCCTACGGCGCACTTTTCGCCTTCGCGGAGGGCTTTATTCGCCAGAATCTCGGCAGTTGCACAGATGATAGGTGCGGAAGGATTGACAGTGGCGTCTCCAGTCATCATACCGACGTTGTCGGATCCGAAGACCTCGCATAGCGCAAAAAACTTCTCGTTGACGAGAGCCTTAATCGGTGCCGTGTAGAAACTGACCTGATCGTGAGTCATTGCCCACCAGTGCGCGAAGATGGCTACTAGGCTCTTCCCCGAACCAGTTGGTGTCGAAAGGATGAGGTGATCGCCAGCACTGATGGTGAGAAAACCTTCAGCTTGAGCAGGATAGGGGTCGATGCCAGAATCCGCTAGATAGCGTTCAAAACAGTCAATGATGGACGTGTCCAGCAGTGATTCAGGGCAATCTGTAAGTTCGGGAAGGTAGTCGGCCAGAGTCGGGGTCGAAGAATCCACTGTCTATTTGTCGCCTTCTTCAGCAGGTGGATCCTGCCGGGTATCAACTTGGGAGAGGAACTTCTCCAACTCTGCACCCAACTTCTCGGAGTTCATGAGGTCTTCTGCAAAGACCTTGAGGTCTGCTTCCTCCGTCTTTTTCCGTTCGTGTTCCTCTTTGAAAGAGTCATAGGTTTGTTCCATAGCGCGAACGACGGTGACCAGCTCCGGGTTATCGTCTATCTGCTCATTGACTTCAGCAAGAAGATTGTCAGCATCCTTCTCAACAGCGCCGGTAGGAATGGAGAGTTGGCAGAAAGACTGAAGGGCGTGGAGAAGTTGAACAGATGCAGGAGAATAATGCGACTGTGCGAGGTAATTAGGAACTTGGACGGTGAACCCATCCATACGGAAGTGTTCCTCCTGCAAGACATAATCGAGGTAGGCATCAAAGCTAGCGGGGAAACGCATAGAGCCTTCCCAATTAGTGATTCCCTCTCCCTCGAAATGCTGTGATCCATGGTGCAAACAGGGGACATGGCGTGTGTGCGGGACCCCCATTGTGGCGGCGAAGATTCCTACGGTTTCCTTCACCCCGTAGGAAGCCAGTAAACCGAGAATTTCACGGGAAATCTGTCCCCAATGTAAGTCTGGTTCAGTGCCTTCCAGGAGGAAAAATGGGCGTCCATTGTTGTCGTAGAGGAGCCACAATTTGATGTCGTGGGGGTGGTAAGCTTCCAGTTTTCCGTCCCGCATGAGCAATGCCGGGCGTCGATTGGTGTATTCGATAACAGCGTCAGCAGTGAAATCCGCCACCAGCTCTTTCTCGAGCGAACCGAGCAGGTGCTGAGTGGTGATAAATACGGTATTGCCAGCGTCGACGAACCCGGTAAGTCCGTGCACAAACGGGACGCTATCGACACCATCGGGAAGTGTCGGACGTGGGAACTGCGATCGATGAAGAGAATCGGGCATGTCGTCTCCTCCTTCCTAGTCGACTAGCGGGTCCCAGTGTTGAGACTCGCGCAGGGTACAACGAGCTACAATGCGCGGCCGGAAGGCCGTCTCAAGAAGCCCTCTTTCTTACGAGCATACTTGTTTGGACTCCCGGTTGGGGCTCACTCGTGTCAACATACCCCGCTCTGTTTACATTCCCAATCCGCACATAACCCGTGCATATGGAGCACCTCTCAGGTAAATTAGGAATTATGAAGATTCGGCACACACGGGTAACCTGCGCTGCCCTCGCTTTCTCCACCGTACTGTCGCTAGCTCTTGTTTCCGGCTGTGGATCAGAGGACAGGCAGGCGGAGAATCCTGCTGCACGTGGGGCAACGACAGAGCGTCCCGGTGCTGCAGCGGAGCCCTCTCACTCGCCTTCTGGTAGGAGTGGAACACATGGCCGGGATGGATCTCGACAGAGTGACGTCAAAGTGCCGAAGCATAAGAAACCTCGTATTGATTGGGCCGAGTTTCTCCGCGATCCCGCAAACTATTTGCTGGGTGGGACTGAGTTTCCCGGTGGATATTCGGCGCGCACACTGAGCCTCTCGGAACGCGGTAAGGCAATTCAGGATGTCGGCAGAGCTGGCGTCAGTGTCGAGAACTTCCCCAATTCGTGTAATGGGGCAGCGGGGCGCATCGGGTCCGCCAATGACCAGATTGCTATGCAAATGGCGTCAAAGCAGAATCATTCGCTTACGCTCGTCGTCATCAATAACTCTGATCCCACTGCTGCGGTGTCTGCGTGGGCCGACAAAAACGACCAATGCCCGACATTTCTCTCACAGGAAAACGGGGTGACCTCGACAGTCTATGTTGAGAAAACGGACGCACCAGAGATTTCTGGTTCGCAGGCAGTGGGATATCTGATTACGACAAAAACTACGAATCTGCGCGGTAGCACTACGCAAGAACAGCTTCTTTATGCGGTCCCCATGGGAGAGGTTGTTGTTGAGGTCATGGGAATGAATTTCGGTGGTCCAGTTAGCCGCGGGGAAGTAGATGATGTCCTGCAAAACGCCGTAAAGAAGAGTACGGAAGTTGAGCAGAAAGCTGCTGAAGCGACCCGCAAAGACGCTAACGAATCTGCCAGTACTAGCTCCACTAGCGTCCGTAAGTCGAGCGTGACTCATTCTCCGCGAACGACTACTGTCAGGCCCGCAGAACACCATACAGCAGAAGACTAGTCAGCTCTGTGGAGTTTTCTCACACCCATTGGTTGCTCAGCGAGTAACGGGTGTGTGTTGTCCACACCTGTCCAGACTGTGGACTAGTTTTTGATAGTGCTATGTGCTGACGGTGCTGTGTATCTCCCCTTTGCGACAGTGTCAGTATGCATCACACCATTTCTTCACCCGGGCATCTTATCGCCCAGCTACCTCACTTCTTCGGATTCGATGTTCATGACTCACTCGTCGTCATGACGACTTCTAGTGTCACTCATGCGATGGGACCGCTCCTGCGTGCTGATATTTCCAAACCTGGTAAAACGGGGGAGACACGGCAGACAATATCAGCCGCTCTGCGGCGTCTCGCAGACCGAGAATTCGGAGAGTTGCATATCATCCTAATAAGCTCTGACTGGACAGCGCAGGGGGCCGCCCAAGCGGACGCTATCGATGAAGTCTGTGGGGAACTAGCCTATTCCGTCGGATTCACCATTAAAGATTTCTATATGGCCCGCCACTGTCATCCGGGGGGAGATTGGGTCTCTCTTTACACAGGTGAGAAAGGGAGAATCCCGACTATCATCCCCATCGATACGGTTTCTATCGGCCGTAAAAGTGCACCAAAGCTACCGCAGCAACGGCAAGAATTGGCAAATGCTAGGGAACCGATCACCGTCATTAGCGGCAACGAGAAAACGGAGTTGCCTGTTGCTCCTGAGCTTCAGAAGACGCACTCCTATAGGGGACTACCTGCATTGATGTCCCGTGAAGAGACACAAGAGTGGGTGGCTGCGCGAACTACGGATATTTCCCAACTCTCTGAATGGGACGCACGGACGGAAAGTCTAGCCTGTCTTTCTGTTCCCTCCAGGGACGAGCTGCGTCACATTCTTCAGACAACCCCTACACAGTCTGTGCATGACCCATCTGCGGTCGTGATGCGCCAGTTCTTACTCCGCTGTATTGAGTCTTGCCAAGGAGCTGACGGGCTTATTGCTCTGCTCGCCGACCGTGATGCGGATCAGTGGGCAGAATGGATGTGGGAGCTTATCCCAAGCGTTGATCTCGCTATGCGTTCTTACATGCTCTTAGCATTGGCATTGTGGTACTACATGCATGGCGACGGCTTTCGGGCGCACACCATGCTCGACCAAGCAGCAATCATTGACCCCCAGTGCATTGAAATTCGTCAATTGCGGCAGTTGCTGGCCATGTGCATTGAACCCAAGGCGTTACGAATCGTTGTCGACGAAATTGCCGAATCCCTGTGGGAAGAAGGCGCCTAGCGAGCCTTGTGTGCGGCAAAAGCGCGGTCACCAAGCTGCCGGGTAAACTCCCACGCGTCACTGACGATTTCGGTGATATCAGTGTGCTGGGGATTCCAACCTAATTCCTGCTTGGCCTTTTCGGAGGAAGCGACTAGAACGGCAGGGTCACCCGCACGACGTTCCGCTACCTCGGCAGGAATTGGGTGCCCAGTAACTTTCCGGCAGGCCTCGATGACTTGCTTTACGGAGAAGCCTTCACCCGAACCAAGATTGAATATCGAATGACGACCTTTTGGAGACTTCTCTAGTGCAAGAATATGCGCATCTGCCAGGTCCAAGACGTGGATATAGTCCCGAATACAGGTGCCGTCAGGAGTGGGCCAATCATCGCCGAACATGTAGATCTTTTCACGGTAACCCATGGCTACTTCAAGGACGAGAGGAACGATATGGGTCTCGACCTTCCGATTCTCACCAGCGCCATGGTAGGCACCTGCTACGTTGAAGTAGCGTAGCGAGGTGGCGGTCAGCCCATAGGCGTTGCAATAGGAGGTAATCGCCATATCCATAGAAAGCTTAGTGGCCCCATACGGGTTCGTGGGGTGGGTAGGCATGTCTTCGGTGATGGGGACCTGATCTGGCTCTCCATAGGTGGCTGCGGTCGAGGAGAAGACTAACCGAGGAACGTTATTGTCGCGGATGGCATCGAGGAGCGCCAGGGTGGTAACAACGTTGCCTTGCCAGTATTCGTCCGGTACTTCACAGGATTCCCCGACAAGAGAGCGAGCAGCGAAATGTAAAACACCGTCGTACGACTCTGCGGCTAGCACCTCGTGCGCAACATCCTTGATGTCGCCTTCAATGAAGCGAGTACCGGCCGGTACTGCTTCCCTGGTACCTGTCGACAATTTGTCGACGATAGTGACGTCGTGACCGCGTTCCACTAGCAAGGTAGCAACACAGCTACCAACGTATCCGGCGCCGCCGGTAACCAGGAGTTTCATGTATTACCTCTTCACAGGTTCAATATAAAAGGCGTGTGCCATGTCATTAGGTATGGTAATCCACTCGCCGCCCAATGAGCATAGCCGAATGACGCCATCCTTCTCTTTGACACTGATGCGGGCTCCAGGGCCAATTGCATTGGTGATGAGACTATCGACAAGATCCTGATCGGTCTGGGCGATTTCGCCAACTCGGCGCAGCGTGACGATGAGTGGCTCTTCGTTGAGATCAAGCTCAGTCAGACGAGGGTAGTCTTCCGTCACAGCCGCATCAGCAGAGATCCTGTCAAGCCCAGGGATGGGATTCCCATAGGGGGAGTGGTGCGGGTGGTCTAGCACCTTGACGAGATGTCGTTCGACATTTTCGCTAATAACATGTTCCCATCGGCACGCCTCGTCGTGGATTTCCGATACATCCATGCCGACGATATCGACGAGCAGTCGCTCTGCGAGGCGATGCTTTCGCATGACTGCCACTGCGATTTCACGACCTTTAGGGGTGAGATGCAGTTCTCGGCTCGCCTCCACTGTCAGAAGCCCATCCCGTTCCATACGCGCCACAGTTTGGCTGACTGTGGGGCCCGACTGCTCGAGACGCTCCGCAATGCGAGCACGGAGAGGCGTGATACCCTCTTCTTCGAGTTCGAGGATGGTCCGCAGATACATTTGGGTAGTGTCGACAAGCTCTTTCATATGAGAGTCCTTTTCCTTCATGGGCAGACCAAAATAATGGTGTGGGCAGCCATACCTATCTTAAGTCAAAAATACAGGAAGACCCTGCCTAACCGCCTTCGTGAAGAAGAGTTTTTAGGCAGGATCTTGGGGCTTTTCGCTAGTAGCTATTGATGCTCTCGCTAGCTGGCGTAGGCGCGGAGACGTTCGATGTCTTCGCTTTCCCGAAGACGCTCCAGTACCGTACGTTCAATCTGGCGCACACGTTCACGGGATAGACCGAATTTCTTACCGATGAAGTCCAAGGTGTGGGTTTCACCATCAGCAAGACCATAGCGCCAGCGGATAACGTTACGTTCACGCTCACTGAGATCGTCTAAAACGTCATGGACGTCTTCCGCCATAAAACGAGTCATAGTGTATTCGACAGCGTCGAGGGCACCATCATCTTCGATAAAGGATCCGAGCGGTGAATCATCATCAGAACCGACCTTGGTGTCCAGACTGATGGGGTCTCTAGCTTTGTCGACAAGATCGAGAATCTTCTCAACCGGAATACCGGATTCCTCAGAAATCTCTTCCCACGTTGCCTGACGACCCAACTGTTGATTGAGCTCGCGCTTAATTCGAGAGATCTTGTTGAACTGCTCTACCAGATGAACAGGAAGTCGAACTGTCCGAGTCTGCTCCGCCATCCCACGGGTGATCGCCTGGCGAATCCACCAAGTGGCATACGTTGAGAACTTGAACCCCTTGGCGTAATCGAATTTATCGACGGCTCGGATGAGACCAAGGTTTCCCTCCTGAATGAGGTCAAGGAGGGGCATACCACGGCCGGTATATCGTTTCGCAAGGGAGACAACAAGTCGGAGATTCGCTTCCAAAAGCTGCTGACGAGCAAGTTCCCCGTCCCGTACCAACATGCGCAGCTGTCCTCGACGAGCATCTCCATAGCGGGGATGCTCCTCAAGAAGATGCTCTGCATAGATGCCTGCTTCAATGCGCTTTGCTAAGTCAACTTCTTCTTCAGCCGTCAGGAGCGGCCGACGACCGATTGCATTGAGGTAAACACGTACCAAGTCGGCAGTCTGAGAAGGGCGATCAAGGTCCTGTTCCTGCGTCCGATCAACAACTGCCGTTGCTGCGCTGTCTGAGGTCATGGGATCCTCCTCGTCGTAAGCTGGTTCACTCGGTTCAACGCGTGAGTCCCCAAAAGAGTTCCCAAATCCCAAAATTAATCACAGAGTGATGATTCCATGCAGGTAGAGGGCGTGAAGAGCGGAGCACATCGCGGGGCGGAAGATGTCCCAGTCCCAGCCCTGTACCGTACAGAGGAGTTCGGCGACATCACCGGCCGAGAGCCCGTCACGGCTCAGCCCGTTAAGAACCGCGCGCAGGGGTTCATCGATAGTGTGACGGAAGCTTGGTATGTCGCTACGGTAGACCGAATGGCTAGAGTTTTCAGTACCCAGCCCATTCGACGAGGGAGTTGCAGTATCGACGAACACTGCTTGCGGAGAGAGTGCAAAACGTTGCGAGAGCAGTTCGTCTGTCGACCACTGCTGCAGGTTATCCCAACGTTCCCAGCGTGATAGAGACTCGGCGGCAAGTGCATCTCCTTCAGGGGCAGTGAGTTCTTCGATCAGGAGAGTCGACGGACCTGTAGCTTTCCGCATGAACACCATGCCGAAGCCGATACCGGCAACACTATGATCAGCGAGGTGACCTAGCCATTGCGCAGCGTAGTCCCTCCATTGTGGGTCAGCTGGATCTCGGCCCGAGTCTTTCATCCAGGTTGCTACATAAAGGGCCGGGTCAACACAATCTCGTTCTACAATCCAGACATCGACCCCCTTTGAAGGCACCCATTGGGCAAGACGGGCCCTATAGTCTCTACCCTGCTCATGCACCCATGCCCCCAGAATTGTCGCATGACCTCCCTCTTTAAGATACTGGGGCGACTGGCGCACCATAAGTTCGGTCGCACCATCAAGATCGAGACCCGAGTCCCTATAGGAGTGAGTGATCTTCTCTGATGCGACAACAAAAGGCGGATTCGCGACGATTGCATCGAATTCATGGTCAGCTACTGGGTCAAACCACGGGCCTTGTCGTATCTCTGCACGTGGACCTGACGGAACAGTTTTCTCCTGGAGGAGGCCGCCTTCTGAGGCGACGTACACTCCATTGATCGCAAGAGTTGCAGCGGCGAGCTCGCAGCAGCGAGGCGACAAATCTGTTGCAATAATGCGCTGAGCATAGTGGCTTCCGTGGAGTGCTTGAATCCCGCACCCCGTCCCAATGTCAAGCAGAGAATCGACGGTGTCTAGTGGGGTTGCGCGCAGGAGTGACAGGGATGCTTCTCCTACGCCAAGGACATGGTCCTTCCGCGTGGCAGCGGGGAACAGTGCCCCGTCGAGATCAGAGAACACCCACTGATTTCCGAAACCTGTGTTAGCAGGACGCACATCAAGCGCAACACGATAGAGCCCGTTATCTTCCATCTGGAAGATCTCACTGTCAAGAAGATCAGCGAGATCATGCCCCGCAACGTCAAAGAGTGCTGAGATCTCTTCCGCGCTCTGCGGCTCTCCGAGTAAGAGAAGACGCACGAGAGGTGCGAGGGGAGAAGTCTCTCTTTCCTGCGGTGTGGTGGTTGCTAGCCACGCGGGTACCGGTTCGTGGCGGAACAGCGCTTGAAACGCGTCGTCACCAAGTAGCTCATGCACTCCGTCGATGGTGTAGTTCAGACGGAGGAAGGCGGAACGAAGAGTCTCGAGAACAGGCACAGAAATAGTCACGTCATCATTCTGGCACAGACTTTTGTCCTGTTTGGAAGTGGGGTGTGACCAGAGTGGAAGGCCGTAAGAAAAAAGAGCACAATAGCAGATGTGAGTACTGCTACTGATGTTCTAGAACGTCCAGATGTTGATCTGGAAGAGAAAACAACTGATGAAGCCCCTCAGTATTTTCACTATGTTAAGAAAGACAAGATCGTGGAGAGTGCGATCACTGGGACTCATGTGGTTGCTCTGTGTGGAGAAGTGTTTCCGGTAACCAAGACTCCTAAACCCAACTCTCCGATATGCCCTGAATGCCAGCGTATTTACGACACGCTGCGGAATTCCCGTTAGCGCTCCCACCCGCTGCTTATACGACCTAAGAAAAGAGACCAGCCCGGGGCTGGTCTCTTTTCTTAGCGCTCTGAAGAATCTGTCTGATGGAAGCCGGATAGACTGTGTGTGCCTTCGAACGGCCTAGTCGAGATAATCTCGCAGAACCTGCGACCGTGAGGGATGGCGTAGTTTCGACATGGTCTTCGACTCAATCTGGCGGATACGTTCACGGGTGACACCGTAGACCTGGCCAATCTCATCCAGCGTACGGGGCTGTCCATCCGTGAGACCGAAGCGAAGACGAACTACTCCGGCTTCACGCTCAGAAAGGGTGTCCAGGACGTCCTGCAGCTGGTCTTGGAGAAGTGTGAACGACACTGCGTCAACGGCGACAACAGCCTCAGAGTCCTCAATGAAATCACCGAGCTGTGAATCGCCTTCGTCACCAATGGTCTGGTCGAGAGAAATAGGCTCACGAGCGTACTGCTGGATCTCCAAAACCTTTTCAGGGGTGATGTCCATTTCCTTTGCAAGCTCTTCAGGAGTGGGCTCGCGGCCTAGATCCTGTAGCAGCTCACGTTGGATACGACCAAGTTTGTTAATGACCTCCACCATATGGACCGGGATACGAATAGTACGAGCCTGGTCTGCCATGGCACGGGTGATGGCCTGACGAATCCACCAAGTAGCGTAGGTGGAGAACTTATAGCCCTTGGCATAGTCGAATTTCTCAACGGCTCGGATAAGACCCAGGTTTCCTTCCTGAATAAGGTCGAGGAAGGCCATACCGCGGCCTGTGTAACGTTTCGCTAGCGAGACCACCAAACGGAGGTTCGCTTCGAGAAGATGGTTCTTAGCTTTGTTACCATCCCGGATAACCAGCTTCAGATCTCGCCGTTGTGACGGAGGAACTTTTTCCCCCTGCGCTTCCAGCTGCTTGAGATACCAGTCCGCGTACAAGCCAGCTTCAATACGCTTAGCGAGGTCAACCTCTTCTTCCGCATTGAGCAGAGCGACTTTACCTATTTGCTTGAGGTATGCGCGGACTGAGTCCGCAGAAGCAGTTAATTCAGCGTCTTTACGTGCTTGTTTAAGAGCTGCAGACTCTTCCTCATCCCAGACAAAGTCCTTCGACGTAGGCTTCTTTTTCTTTGCTGCAGCACGCCCGGTTGAGGTCTTGGACAGTACTCGAGAAGCAGGAGAATTGTCGACGGTGGGTGTTTCTTCCTCGTCTTCATCATCCTCTTCACCCTCAATGACGACATCGTTGACGTCATCGTCATCGTCGTCATCATCTTCGAGAGGGTCGAGGTCATCGTCCAGATTCAGATCGTCATCGGTCAGATCATCGTTATCAAGATCATCATCGTTGAGGTCCTCGTCCATATCTGCGTCTAGATCTGCATCCAGATCTAGATCATCGTTGTCAAGTTGATCCTCATCGTTCTGTGGAGTGTCCTCGACCTTGAGCTCCTCCTCGGCTGCTTTTTTGGTGCGCCGAGTCGAGTTCTTCTTAGCGCCACGAGTCGATACAGTCTTGGTACTTGCGCGCTTCCGCGCGGTCTTCTTCGCTACGGTCGTATCCTCGCCTGCAGCCGAGCTCTCCGCGGCAGATGCAGAGGAACGACGTCGCGAGGTGGTCTTCTTTGCCGTCGCAGTGTCACCGTCAGCAGCTTTCTTAGTGGCAGCCGTTTTGCGTCGTGTGGTCGTATTCTTCGCGGCTGTATTGTTCTTGGCAGTAGCAGCTTTAGTGGTGCGACGATCGCTCGATTTCTTCGCAGGAACAGTGCTTTCTGCGGTGTTGTCTAGCGCCGTAGCGTCTCTGTTTGTAGATGCAGCAGAGGACGATGACCGGCGGCGTGTACTGGAGTTTCCGGTCGTCGTCTTTTTTCCCGGAGTAGTGGAGGCGGAAGTAGATGCGCTCTTAGAGGCTGCCACAAAAAACCTTTCGAGACTATGCGAGCATAAAGTCGGTTGTTGGTCCCATCGCGTTATCAGAAGTACCTAGGGTACGCGACTAAACGAGGAGAACATGCCTTGTCATTGTACCGACTAGCTGACAATATTGCCGAACCCTCAGCCTGCGGGTGCCACGCGCTGTGCCAGATTCAATAGGAAAACGGCCAGCGCATTGACGCTGGCCGTTTTCTCCCTGAACTGATGTGGTTAGGGACAGATACCGTTAGCGGCAGCATAGGAGGCACCGACGATACCGGCATGGTTGCGCAGAGCTGCGGGTACAATAGGCGTACGAATATCGAGGTTGGGCATCCACTTAGCGTGCTTACGAGAGATACCACCACCTGCGATAATCAGGTCAGGCCAGAAGAATTTTTCCATACTGCGGATCATGTCATTGACACGTGCTGTCCATTCCGTCCAGGTGAGGTCTTCACGCTCACGTACGGCGGCAGAGGCATACACCTCCGCGTCCCCGTCGCCCAATTCGAAGTGGCCAAACTCAGTGTTGGGGATAAGAATGCCGTTGTACAGAACAGCTGATCCGATGCCTGTGCCGAAAGTCAAAAGGACGACCAAGCCCTGTGCGCCTTTAGCTGCACCGTAATGGAGCTCGGCAATGCCGGCGGCATCAGCGTCATTGACGACGGTCACCTCTTGCCCGGGCAGATGGCGGGTGAACAGGTCCTTGATGTCCGTATCAATCCACGATTTATCGATGTTAGCGGCTGTTTTTGCAGTCTGTTGCTGGATGACGGAGGGGAGGGTCACGCCAACAGGACCCTCCCAGCTAAAGCGGTGGGTAATCTCAGTGACGACGTCTGCAACTGCATCCGGGGTGGCAGGTTGGGGGGTAGCTATACGAATGCGTTCGCCGATGAGTTGTCCGGTGTTGAGATCAACGAGTGCACCCTTGATGCCGCTACCGCCGACGTCGACGCCGAAGCCGCGCAGTTGCGGTTGGAGACCGTTTTCCGCCATGGTGTTCCTTTGAGATGGAGAAGCCTGTGAGGTGTGGTGCGTTATCAGTATCTTAAGCGTCTCACAATGACCGATGAATGCGCTAGACGTTACTGAATCGCTCCAGATAAGATTACGAGATGTAAACCTCGTTCTGCCAACTTTGTTGCCAGACGTAGCATAGAAGCATAGGACTGACGAGAGGGAAGAGGGTTCTTGTCCTTCTTTTTGAAGAAAGCGACTATTTCTTTACTCGTTTACCACCCCCCGCACAGACAACGTGTCAGAAAGATGTGAGCCATGGCTGATCCTGCCGTCACCGCGCTTGAACACATTACCCCTGCTGAACTTCGCGATCTGGCTGTTACTATGGCAGCTAAAGCTGCGCAGCTTGTCGCGCAACGCCGTGCTGAGTTGCTCACTGAGGATACGACCGATAACGCCTCTGCCCTGGGCCAACAGCTCAAGACCACAGAGTGCGACCCCGTTACAATCGTCGATCAAGAAAATGAAAAAGCTCTTCGTGAGTTCCTCACCCGGGTACGTCCGCATGACTCTATCTTGGGTGAAGAAGGTGGGGGAGAGGTCCTCACTGGTGACGAGAACGCGGTCACCTGGGTCCTCGATCCCATCGACGGCACCGTGAACTTCCTGTATGGAATTCCCGCGTACTCGGTGTCCATTGCTGCCGCGATAAATGGCAAAGTTGTGGCCGGCGCTGTCGCGAACATTGTTGCCAGTGAGATTTTCTCTGCCCATCGTGGTGGGGGAGCAAGTGTTATCAGCATAGAGCAGGCGCAAGCCGATCCCTCCAGCGCCCGTACAGCTCCTCGCCTTCACTGCAATGAACCAGAGAGCTTAGGGGTTACCCTTTTGGGCACGGGCTTTTCTTACACGTCCTCAAAACGAGCATTGCAAGGTGCTTTGTTTTCGCAGGTCATTTCACACGTTCGTGATATTCGAAGGCTAGGATCGGCAGCCCTCGATCTGTGCTTTGTCGCGTCAGGACGTCTTGACGCATACTACGAGCACGGACTGCACCCGTGGGATCGTGCCGCTGGTGGCATTATTGCGCAGGAGGCTGGAGCTGTGACGGTCATTCCCGACCCCGCGGAAATCGGTCATATGGGAACGTTGAACTATGCAGTTGCTCCTTCCGTCGCGCAGGAATTCGTGACCATGATGGAAGCAGCGGGTGGTTTGCAGCCGATGCCTTTGCTCAAAAAGCAGTAGCGAGTCCGCGTATTACCACGGTGCCAATCGGCACCGGCCGTTAACGGCACGGGTTTATACAGGAAGAGGGGTGGT
>JAHABL010000026.1 GCA_018376445.1 Mycobacteriales bacterium | reverse complement strand
GTTCCCCATGAGGCTTCCCAAGTCTGTTCTTGGTGTCCTTGCTGCGGGTGCGTTGCTGCTTGGTGGCGCGGTGCCTGCTGTGGCTGAGGACGCGGTTCCTGGTGACGGGCCGACGACGTCGGTGTCCGCCCCTGCTGATGAAGCGGGGGGTGCTGAGTCTGGCGCTGTAGGCGCTGACCGCAGCGGGTCAGGGGAAGGAGGCGAGGCAGCCTCCACCGACTCGGCTGCCAGCGATACGGCCCAGGCCCCGGCGCTGCGGCGTGCTGCGCGGGCGGCCAGCCTGGATGGGGACTACAAGTTCGGGGCACGGTGGGCTAACCCGGTCAACGCGTCGACCACCGGGTACTCGTACGAGGACGAGGCTCACACGATCCTGAGCTTCGACAAGATGTTTAACAAGCTCCACACCGCGATGGTGGATGTGGATTTCAACCTCACTGACACGGGCAATATCAAGTCTTTGCCGGTTGGCGCGGTGAAGGTGACTCTGCCGTCCGCGCTCTTCAAGACCTGGGCGGGAGACGCAAGCACGCACTGGGCAGGGCCTGACACGAATTTTGTTGAGCAGGACCAGATGGTCACCCAAGTGCCCAAGGCTCCAAATACCGCGGACTCCACCTCTTTCAACTGGTCTGGTGACACGAAGGATGTCAACGGTACGGTCACAGTGACCAATGCCAAGCCCATCAATGGTTCGAAGTCGAACTCGATGGGTTTCAGCTACAGCTTCATCCCCACTCTCCTGGGTGTTGACGGTCAGGGCAACTATGCCAAGACCTTTGATATCACCATGGAGGTCGACTCCAATGGCGACGGTGTGGCTGATTTCTCTAAGACACAGAATCTGACGGTCAAGGCTCATACCAGCACCAAGGCGTCGACTGTTGTCATGAATAAGCTCGGTGGTGAGAATAAGCCCGAAGAAGGTCTCTATTTCAGTTGGCAGGACGCCTGGGGTGCTAAGCCGGCCGACGCCAACGAGTATTTCTACGTCATCTATGTCTCTGAGATTACGCGTTTTGGCACACGTTCTGAATCCAGCACCATGCCATTTACCTACACCTTTGAGGACACGGGCTCGCGCCTGGAGGAGAAGGGTGAGCTGATCGGTGCCTGGGAGGATCGAGGGCGCACCCGTGATAAGAAGCCGTTCACTGCACAGCAGTTCGGATACTTCAGATCCCCGTACGCCGGCTTTACCAAAGATGGATGGGAGAATGTCTTCTGGAGCGATGGAGCCGATAAAACTACTTTGCGCACCTGGCAGGGCATTGATGAAAACTTTGCTGATGGTCTAGAAGAGGTGTATTTAGACTTTGGTGGTCATTATCGCAATCAGATTTCTGATCGTGATACCACAGGTATGAAGCGCAACTACATGCTGATGCGCTATCCCGTAAGCCTGATTGATGAAGCCAAGGCTCGCGGAGTGGATATGTCCAACGAGGGCATCACGGTGCACAACTCGGTGCGGCTGGTGCAGACGCCGTGGAACAAGAACGAGGCAGAGCGTTACGTCGTCGACGTCGAGGCTGCCGCGAACATTGTGACGACCGAGGCCGGAAAGTACGACTACGACAAGGACTACCGCGCTGATCACTGGGAGCGTAAGCCGGACCGGGGCGGTAACGCCTACGGTGCACAGACAGCAATCCTTGCGGGCAAAGAGGCTCCCATGCAGTCCGGTGGCAACTCTTGGGGATGGGAGGGGAGTCCATCCTTCGATCACTGGGCCACGTCCCGTGCATCCAACCCCGTGTGGAACAAGGAAACGGGTACTTACAGCGCTGGCATACGTACGATGATTATTGACGAGGACGGGGCGTATCTCTCCACACCCAACGGAGTGAATAATATTCCAGATGCCGTTCCAAGTAGCAAGGATGTGCTCAACAACCCTCTGGAGCTGAGTGTGGATGATGTTCATATCCCTCGAATCTCGGTTGCTATCGAGGAATACGATGCTACGTACTCAAGTGCTGGTGTCTGGGAGAAGAACGGCTCATACTCACAGGACTTTGAAAGATACAAGCCCGTGCACATCTATGCCAAGATGAAGGGCGAGCCGGGGTACAAGCTTATTCTTTCTGCAACACGAGTGCGCAGTAACGTGTACCGTTACGAATATGCCGACGGAACTCAGGTCACTAAGGATGCCAATCTGACGAGCAAGGTTGACTTGCCGGAAGGTATTGAGAGCCTGCGCTACACTCACGAAAGTGACTTCTTTGCCTCCTCAATCCGCATTCAGCCGCAGGAGATTCTGCAGCCTACTGACGCGGTCAAGGCTTATGTGCAAAAGAATGTGGATGACAAGCAGAAGACGCTCTACAGTCACCCGGCGACCTATTACCTGCAGCCTGAGGGTGGCACCAAGATTGATGTAACACGGGATCGGATTTCTGCTGACCCGAAGGATGGCACGTCAGAGAAGGCCATGAGCTTTGTGACGCAGAGTCTATCGCAGATTAATCGCGTCTCAGGTGCCGAGGTTTGGACTAGCAAGGCAACAGACGATCCGGTGAAGACTGAGCAAAAGGCAACCATTACCTTGATGGCTGTTAACCGCGTGGGTGCAGTCGGTGATGGCATGGATCTTCATGCTAAATATGCAAGCGACCCTGACATTATGGGGAAGTATGCGTTCCAAAGCGGTGAGTTCTACACCTTAATTCCGGCAGGCGTGAAAGTTGACCTTGATTCGCTTCACGCGGGACGCTTGTACTTCTCGAGCTCCAAAGAATCCAACATGAGCCCGGGCGCGGGTCTGCAGAACCGATATCAGGCCATTGACAAGAAGTTCTATGACGTCGAGACGACGCCGAACTATGAAGGCAGTGGCATGACCCTGCTCAAGATCAGCATTAAGGGTCTGCCTGAGGAAGATCAACCGTATCCCAATAAAGCATACGGCGCTTATGACAGGCCCATGTATAGGCTGTACGCCCAGTTTGATGTCATCAACAGCTACGGCAACATCCGTGACCGTGGGGCAGACCTTGTGCAGACGGCTGCGTTTGTGGATACGGATGCCGATAGTGAGTGGAATCCGGGGACACCGAATTTCGATGCCGCCAACAATCCGGTGGCGTATCAGTATTACAAGCCGCTTGCAGATGACCTGCGCGACAGCTCTGGGGAAACCGACCACTTTGGTATGGCGCAGCGCAAGCTCACCTTCAAGTCGATCTCTATTGCTGAGGCAGGTACTGAGGAGCAGGTGCGCAATGTTGACAGTGGCGAGGACTGGGGTGCTTCTGCTGAGGGTCTCGTGAACCATCTCTACACGAGCACGAACTACCAGTACCGCCTGGCGTATTACCAGGAGAAGGCTGCAAAGGGTACGGGTGTCGTCTTCTATGACGTCCTGGACCAGGCTATGAAGCCGGATACTTCTGCGTCTGAGTGGCAGGGTACTTTCCAGGGCGTGGACCTGTCGGCGATCGCGGGCAGGGTGTCTGCGGGTAAGACGGCGGCAAAGGACTACGCCAACCCGGTCCTGTACTACGCGACGAAGGCTCCGACTGAGTTTAATGTGGACGACGCGTCGGTATGGACTGCGTACCCTGAGGATGATTCCACGCTCGATAAGTCCACTATTAAGGCAATCGCTATTGATGTGCGCAAGACCAAGGGTGGCGACAGCTTTGTGGTGCCGGAGGCATCCTCACTGGTCGCGTATGTGAATATGAAGACCCCGTCGGATGACACGTTGGATGGCAAGACCGCTACCAACGAGCATCTCGTGAAGGTCGTGAATTTCACGGGCAATGCTCCGCAGTCGGATGCGATGGTGAGTGATCTGTATGCGGCGGCTCATATTGAGTTGCATAAGGTTGATGTGGGGCTGACGAAGAGCTCGAACCCGGCCACGGGGACGAAGGCCGCTCCAAAGGAGGTCGAGAACGCCAAGGACACCCCCATCACCTACACCCTCAAGGTTGAGAACAAGGACGACAAGCTCGCACTGACGGATCTGGTTCTTCAAGACTCCATTCCGGCTGGTTTGACCATTGACACGGAGAAGATCACTGTCAGTAGCTCGTTGGGGGAGGCTGCCCCGGTTGATGGACGTGTCGAGTTCAAGGCTGAGGGGCAGAAGCTGTCGTGGTCGATCAGCGAACTGCCTGTGGGTGAGGTGCTGACGTTCACGATCCCGACGACGCTGAGTCAGGCGTTCGATAAGCTGCAGCGTTTTGAGAACACTGCTTACCTGAAGCAGGTCAACGGGATCGGTGCGGACATTGCGTCGGAGACGATGTACCACCAGGCCCAGCCGCTCACCGAGGTGTCTGGTACCAAGACCTGGGACGACAACGAGGACCAGGACGGTAAGCGGCCGGAGTCGATCACGGTGACGCTCCTTGCGGACGGCAAGGTGACGGGCAAGACCGCGACCGTCACGGCTGGTGCGAAGGGTGAGTGGAAGTACTCCTTCACCGACGTCAAGACGTATAGGAATGACGGCACGAAGATCGTGTACTCGGTGTCTGAGAAGCCGGTCGACGGTTACACG
>JAHABL010000006.1 GCA_018376445.1 Mycobacteriales bacterium | reverse complement strand
TCTAATCCTAAATTTGAGTATTTGCGTGCGGTGAAGCGCAATGGAGAGACCTACTACTTGGGGCATGTGGAATACACAGGAGAGGGAACAATTGCACAGGCGTTCACCTGTTCACTTACGTTTGACCGTGACGGTGTCGGTTACGTCGCTTCTTTCAATGGCAAAGACCCCAAAACAGCTGATCAAGCCTGCGATGACTTGATGGCAATGATGGCTCCACGCCGCTAATCGACAGGGGAAGACACTGTTATGCAGGTTGATAACGACGAGCTTCGCAATCTCTGTACCCAGCTCAACCACCTTTTCGAAAACACGAATCTAACCATTACTGACCGTTGTGAATTCACTGGGCTATTTTCTGGACTTGCGTCTGTACAAAGCTTCTTTGACCAAATAAATGAACTCGTGACAGGACACCATGGGCTAAAAAAACTGGTGAAATGGCATCTCGAAGAAGGCCGGTGTGTTTCTACCGCATTGAAAAACCAATGCCGCGCGATTTGTCTCACGGATACGTCAACGCAAGGGGATCTCAACGGGACTTATGACAATCTCGCCTCAAAGCAGAAACACAAAGCCTGTCTGCCGCAGGATATGGGCGGCCTTGGGCATGGCGTGAAACTTCCTGACGGGCGTCTAATGCGGAGCTTCTCCAGCCGCGGCATCCCGCTAACAGAAGAGCCGTTGGGACAAGACGTCGACAGGCTCGCAGCAGAGTTCGCGAAGTTCGATTCAAGTGTTTTTTATGAGTGTGCAGGTGCTTGGCAGACAGCTAGCGAAACGCTCGTCACACTTGCCGACGACCTTCAGAAGATCGCTAATGATGTTGAGGGTGCAGGATCGAACGATGCATACACCCACGAGGCAGGCAGTGGCATGCGCCGCTGGGCGTCATCACTACGCCAACTCGGTAAGCAAGCTCACACGGTCAGCACACGGATCGATACGTTTGCTAAAAACTACGACTATGCCCGCATCGAGGTGAATGCGGTGGCTGATGAGTCGGATCGGGCGAAACGTAACGCGACCGAGGAGCGTCCCTATGATCCTGCGGTCTATATGGAGAAGGCGAGTGCTGTTCTGCGGGATCATTACAATCCTGAGCTTGTCCACGCGGATACGAGAAACATTGAGGTTCCGGTGCCGATCCGGGCGTTCCACCGTGATGACATGGTGCGTCTTCCCGCTCCTCCCAAGCCTGCCCCAGCAGCACCCGTTAGTGTGTGTGACCTGCCTCCCATCGCGGCCAACCTTGATGGTGTGATGTCTGCTCCCACCCAGCCGGTCGCCCCGCCCCCGGACACCAAGGATATTCGCAAGGTGACTCCGCGGGAGGGGATGCCGCCGGCAGAAACCACACCAAACATGGTTGGCCCACTATCGCCAGGGCAGGGGAGCACCATCGGGTCGGTTGGTGGCCCCACCGGCATGACACCCGGCGGTGCACCTTCCCCTGTAGCCCCTGCTGGAACCAACGCGGCGGCTGCGGGCCCTGCGGGGATGCAAACCCCACAACCCAATGCTGGTTATATGGGCGGATACCCCGGCCGCTGGACCAACCCCAACCACGGCACAGGCGACAACCGGGAGTCGCGCCCCAACACGAGTGTTCTCGTCGGTGGTGGCGCTTTTGGAGCTGGTTTAGGCGCTGGATCTGTCGGACGTACAGGCTCGATGCCGGGAACCTCGGGAATCGCGTCTGGTATGGGTGCGAAAGGTGCTGGCATTGCTAGTACGAACCCCAACACCCCCACCGGTTCTAGTGCGAAGACCCCCACAAACGCTGGTTCTTCCGTCAAGGGTGCTGGCACTCCCGGTACCGGCGCGGGCCGCCCTGGCATGGGCGGCATGCCCGGCGCACCAGGCGCAGCAGCCAGCCAAGGCACCACCAACAAGAGCAAACGCCGCCGCCCCCGCCGCTCTGCAGAAAATACCGAACGCATCCTCCCCCAACCCGGCAACCTCCCCCGCGGCATCATCCGCCACCCCGACGACCCCCGCTATGGCACCGGCAGAAAAAACCAGCCGTCGGAGCCGGTTGCAACCGCTAGCACAGGCCTTTAACTCAAGCGTGCCCGCTGCGGATAGATGCCCGCAAGGCGCGCAGTTCGGTTTTGTCGTCGGCACTAATCCGCCGGGACTCGATACTTTTCTGTATCGCCTTCAGCCGCGCCTCCACACTCAACGGCACCCCGGCAGTCTCGGGGTCCCGCAGGACAGGCCAGATGGCGTCGGGTTGAGTGGCAAGCGCAGTCGCCAGATACCAGCCTTGCAGCATATGGCTGTAGTAGTCCTGGCTGGGGATGCGGGCGATCCACTGCAGGTGTTCGGTCCGGAAGAGGTCCCGCAGATAGTTGGCCATCAGCAGCACCCCGCCCACCCGGGATGTGTAAGTGTGGGGATCTGCCAGCCAAATGTGCAGGTGTGGTTCGAGCCGTTGGAGTTCCCCCATGGTGAACTTCGGCCCAGCTGCGTCGCTCACCATCCAGTTGGTGATGTGCGGCAGGAAGGGTTCCAGCGCAGCAGTGTAGCTGTCAGCCTCCCGCAGCTGGTTGAGTAGCAGCATGTGCAGAAGGTTTTCTTCCAGGTAGCGGTGGGGGAGGTCGGCCAGGAAGGCGTCCGCCAGGGGTCGGTTGTGCCGCCAAAGTTCTTGAGCGAGCTGTCGCAGGGTGGGGATGCGGATGCCCAGTAGCGTGTCGGCGGATTCTGTGGGGACGAGTCGCGCGTTGAAATCCCGCAGGGATGGTTCGCCCAGTTCCTCCAGCTGTGCGCAGAGTTCCCTCACGCTGCTGGCCTGGATGGTGATGTGCTCGCCCATGCCGCTTCTCCTTTGTGTTGTGTGGTGACGGCCACGTTCCGGGCCTAACGTGGGTTTCTTGCGGATGGGTTGACCCCTCACTGGCGGGCGATCTCCCGTCAGTGAGGGGTTTACTTCTCTACAAAGTATCGATGAGATTACCGGTGAAGGCCTGTCGAATGTTCTGCAAGGAACCGTTGACGCTGGTGAGGAACACAACCCGGGGTACTTCACATGATGTCACTACGTGTTTACGTCTACCAAATGAAGGCCGGCACGCAGATCAGCGCTGCTACTGCTACGAGCATACCCAGTGCTAGCAGTACACCGCGCGGGTTGCCCCAGTTGACATCTATGCCAACGCCTGCACGCCGATCCACGAACATTGCCGGATCGTCCTTGTTCACGTAAAACAGGCCCAACCGGTAGAACTCATCCTGGTTACGGCCATCCGCATCATCCGGGTCTACCGGAACAGAGCGGCCTACCCGCACCATATGTGCCAGCATCGCCACAATGGGTACTAGGAGTAGTGATACGCCAACAAACGTTACCGCCTTCGTCGCATCCGCAAACGGCGGCATTACCGACAATGCCAGCGCACTCAACCCGAGGGAGTAGCACACCGTTACCCACCCCAAATCCTGCTGCATTGCCTCAAACAGCAGTCCTGCGCGTAGTCGTGCGGATCGTGAGGTGGCAGTGCGAAATCGCCCAGGGTTAAACGCCACAAGTAAGGCCGCCAGCAGCAATACGGTCACTAGTCCGAGGGTAAAAAAGACGGGACCAAACACAGTGCCCACATTTTTCGCCACCATATCGCCAGCAGAGCCATTGGGGTCGGGTATCGAAGCCGGAATTGCGTCCCACCGCAGCCACAACACCAGCGCGGTAAGGGCGGCCACCACATACGCTCCCACATAGAGTGGCCACGGAACTGGTACTCGCGGCATCGCATTGGCGGGGGTGCCTGGCGTTACTGAGCCGGCAACCTCCACGCGGGCATCGTCAAACCAGCGCTCTTCTGCCTTTTTCTGGCGGATGATCTGGCCAGCCCACCACCAGATGGGCATCAGTGACAGTACCTGTAGCATTATGAACACGGACAACACCACAGCAGCCTGCTGTTCCGGTAAAACAAGCCCGCACACGATAACAATCGCAGCTAGCGCTACGGCCACCACAGCGTTCGTGATATGGAAGCGGCGCCAGCCGGCACCAATAACGGGATCATTTCGGTGTGCCACCGGCACGCTCACACCTAGTGGGCTGTTGTGGGGGACCAGTGCTGGCAGACTGAGCCATAGTAGGGGAACAATCGCGAATAGTAGCGCAGACAATGCAATGGACATGGCTATACGCCCTTCTCTTCTGTCGTCGTTGTAAAAGATTCCAAGACCGTGTTGACCTGTGTGCTTATATCGTCTGGACTAACACCTTGGCAGTGAGCCTTCGCCAATAGGGTTGTTAACTCGGTTTGGAACTGTGCAACATGGTCTGGGTGTGGAGTGGTATTCTCCACTACCACGCTTCCTTCCCGCATTGATGTGGTGATGATGCCTTCTGCTTTCAGTAGGTCATAGGCCTTCTTTACGGTGGCGGGATTGATACCGAAATCCGTAGCTAGCGAACGCACTGGGGCTAGTTGTTCGCCGGGGCGGATAGTGCCTTGGGCGATCGCCTCTACGATGCGGTCGTGAATTTGCTGGAAAATGGGTATCTCAGAATGTGGGTTGATGGTGATGATCATGGTGTATCCTTACACAAGGTCCATCTTGTATCCCTTGTATTAGTAATAGTAACACAAGGGTGTGTGTTCGGTGCAAGAACAAATCGACAAAACACCATCACCAAAATGGATGGAACATTTCCAGACGCTCGTCCGTTCTACATAATGACAACACCACCAATCGGGGAAGAACCACCATGAACACCATGCTTCTCGCTGCAAACGAACTCGAATACGGCATTTCTGTCACTGCCGTCATCCTGAGCGGCATCGTCGGCCTCTTCGGAATCGCCATCTTCATCTGGGCCATCGTCCGCGTCATCCAACTCCGCAACGTCGACGTCGCCGGCCTCCCCTGGGTCGCCTGGCTGCTCATCGTCCTTATCACCGGAAACATCGGACAAATCGTCTTCATCGTGCTGTCTTACTACCACGAGAAGAAACAAAAAGAAGCCGCCGCCAACGGCCTCTACTACGACGGACACAAGTACTACGCACCCATCAACCCCACCGGCGACAACCCCGCCGGAACCCCCAACGGTGCAGCACCCTTCAGCAACCCCGTCTACCCGCACAACCCCGGCCCGTCCTTCAATAACACCTTCCCCTACCCTGGCCCGTACTTCGCCGCCCCCACCGACGGCCCCACAGGCCCAGCACACCCTGCAGAACCCGACAATCACACCAAGAAAGACGGCCCCATCGAACCCCCCACCTCCTCCGACAAATAAACGCTTTCTCCGAGAACTCCACACTGCACCCCACGCACACTCAGCGTGGGGTGCAGCCTATTTAGCTATGTAGCCCAAAAAACTTTCCCACCAAAAAACAACGTCCCTAAAACCAACAAAACCCCAGTTCAAACGTAAAAAAGGAACACACAACCCCACAGAAACCCAAAAGTAGGTCCCCACCGCATCCACACCCCCAACTACACTGCTGCGCGACCCATTCAAACACACCGTTGGAATTGAGCGCATGAAGAAAACTCACTCGCTCCCTGTAGCCCTCGCACTCACCGCCACCCTTGGCCTCGGACTAGCCCACGCCGACGTCGACACCACCCCCCAGTTCGGCCCCGACAAAGCCCCCTCCGAAAGCCAAAACCAGAACCCCAACCAGGGAACCGGCAACACCTACAACCAGCCCCCAGAGTATTACCCCGTATACCCCACCTACCCCGCCGCACCCGCACCCAAACCCAGTAAACCGGCGCCGAAACCCTACAAGGGCCTCTACCTCATCAGCAAAGGGGAGACATTCAAAGCCACCGTCGCCGACAAGAAAGCCCTTAAAGCGGCAGCGAAGAGTGGTGTAGAACACGCCGTCAACGGCTTCACCGCACCCACTTACCTTCCGCGGATCCCCGCGATCCTGCTCCGCGACCCACAGGCACTGAAAAATGATCCCCAGATTCTCAAGAAAACAGCCGCTGCCATAGCGTTCCCGGCCGCCGGTGCCATACTCGTTGGCGTACCGGCCGCCGCCGCCGGAGCTGTCGTGGGCGGCGCAGCTGGAACACTCATCGGCGCATCCACCCTGCCCATCGCCACCGTGATCGGTGGTGCAGTACTCGGTCTGACCGCAGGTACCGCCCTCACCGTTGCGCTCACAGTCGCTGGAGCAATGAGCGGCACAGCCCTCCTTGGCGGAGCCGGATTCGTGGGCGGCGGAGTCGGTGGTGCAGCTGCCGGTGCACTCGTCGGCCTTGCCGTTGTTGGCACGGTGGGTGCAGCCGGAGTCGGCGGTGCCGCAGGTGCCGCAGCAGGAGGAATCTGTGCAGCTGTCGGCGCTGCTCTTGCCGGAGTTGGCGCCGTCATCGGTATTCCCTGTGCAGCTGTCGTGGCCGGTGTTGGCGCAGTCGTTGGAGGTGCCGTCGGTATCGGGGGCGGATCGGCCGTCGGTGCCGTACTTGGCTCAGCAGGTGCCGTACTTGTTTTCCCCGGCGCCGCCCTTGGTTTCGTCGGCGGCGCACTAGCTGGTGCAGCCACAGGCGTCGCCATCACCGTGGCAGGAACTGCTGCACTCACCGGCCTTGGCCTCGGCGCCGGCCTACTACTGGGAGCACCCGTCGGACTGGTAACCGGTGCACTCGCCGGAGGAACTCTCGCCGGAACCGCCGGAGCACTTTTCGGTGCGACAGTCGTTGGCGGCGTAGCCCACGCAGCTGTCTCCGGAGTGACGGCGGCCGTCGTCTCCCTGGAGAACTCTGCCCGCGCACGGGATAACTATGTCCCCGTCGATGCCGACCGTTACCCGCTGGACTACTCCAGCGTGCCGGAGAACGTGAAGGCCACTTTCCAGGACATCAAGGAGATCCCCACCCTGATCAAGCAGCGTGCTAATAAGGCCGGGCTGAAGCGCGACAAGACCGGCAAGCTCGGCAAGTCCGGAAAGCTGGACAAAGTAGGGAAGCTCGGCAAAGTCGGAAAGGTCTACAAAGTCAGCAAGAAGGCTGGAAAAGCTGGCCAGGTAGGGAAGCTCCCCACCGACAAACCGATGAAGAAGCCAAACAAGAGTGACCTTAACAAGGACGCCAAGCAGTTCCAGAAGAAGCTCGACAAGGCCTTCCACACTCCCAAAAAGGACAACAAGTAGTGCTTTTTGATAGCGACTGGCGGGACTGGCTCAGCCAGTGGGACGCCAACGGAGCGACGACAGGAAACCGCCCCACCGGATTCCCCAACCGCCCAACCACCACCGAGGCACCCGCCGGCACTCCTGGCACCGCTGGCGCTCCCAACCCGCGATACGCCTCCACCACCGCCGGCCCACTCCTCAGCCTCGACGACGCCCTCGCCGCCATCCCGGCCAGCACCACCGCCTCCACAAAATCCTCCAAGGGCTCCCAAAATCCTCAATCCCAGAAAGCACCCAACACCCGGAAAAAACCCCAGGTACCCAAAAAACAACAAGAACCCAAAATCCCCGCAACCCGCAGTGGCACACCCGAACACATAAAAAAACGCCTCATCTACGCGGGAGCACTCCTCACCCCCACACTCATCCTCGCCCTCGGGCTAGGGCTCGGACTCACCCACAGCCACACCACCAAGGGCACCCAGGCGGCTCCCACCACCACAACCGCCGCCCCCTCTACCACACAATGGTGCATCCCCCAGTCCGCCAACCCCTACATCTCCAACGCCGGCGGCACCATCATAACTCCCGAAGGGCTCCTCGCCACCATGGAGCAGCAATACTTCGGCACCCGCTCCGCCCCCGGCGTCATGGCCCTCATCAGCGGCGACTGGGTAGACACTCAAACCGTCACCAGCACCATCGACTCACTTCCCCAACAACCACTCGAATGGTGCACCACCATCCGTCCCGCAGAACCAGGCTGGTACACCGTCATCGTCGACTGGCGCCCCAAAGGTGACGAACACCACAACAAAACCTGGGTAGGGGACTACCACGTCCAAAACCTCCCCGGCGTAGGCCTCCGTATCACCGGAATGCGGCCCAACCTCAAAGTCGTCGAGGAACTCCGCAAAAAAGAAGAAGCCAAAAAAGCCGCCGAAAAAGCAGCTAAAGAAGCTGCAGCACAAGCCGCAAATGAAAAAGCCGGGAAGAAACCCGGCACCCAGCCTAACGGTACTCCTCCACCCAACGGTACCTTGCCCCACGGCGTACCCGCCCCTCAGCCCACACCCCCGCCTGCCCGAAACTAGGTAACACCATGGCCATCCCACTCATCCACCTCGTCGGCACCTACCCCGGCTGCGGCGTCACTACTCTCGCCCACCTGTGGGGGGATAGCGCAGACGAACGTCCCCTCGATTCACCCCTCCCCGCCAAAGGTAGCCCCTGGATCGTCCCCATCATCATGGGCGTCTACCACCCCATGCAGCAAAGCATCAGCATCGTCCAATACCTCGCCGGCATCCCCCACCTCCGCATAGGTGGCATCCTCATCCGCCCCTGCAGTGCCGAACCCACCCTGGACCTCAACGAAAGCATCGTCCACCTCCGCGGAGTCGTCGGCAACGCCCCCATCCAGCGCCTCGACTACCACGAAGACTTCCCCACTAAAGACATCGCAGACCTCCCCCAATGGGACTTCCGCCGCCCCACCCCCAAACGCTTCGGCCGGGACCCCTGGTTCCGCACCTTCAGCCAATTCGCCGAAATAACCGACTACGTCGTCCGCACCGAACGCAGCAACCCCAGCTAAGCGCCTACAGAAACCCCAGCTAGGCTAGGCACCCAACGTCGGATTCCCCGGCTCCTCCGGCTGGTGCAACACCCGTACCGGCCGACACGGCGTACCCACCGCCAGCACATTCGCCGGAATATCGCGCGTCACCACACTGCCCGACCCAATCACACTGTTCTCCCCAATCGTCACCCCCGCACACACCGTCACCCCAGCCGCAATCCACACATTGTCGCCCACCACAATCGGCGCGGATCGCTCCCACCCAGCAGCCCGCATCTCCACATCATCAATCGGGTGAATTGGCGTCACAAACTGCACCCGGGACCCCACCTGCACACTATCCCCCAACGTCACCGTATTCGTATCCAAAAACAGCGCATCAAAATTCACAAAACAGTCCCGCCCCACACGGATATTGAACCCAAACTCGCACACCAGTGGCTGCCCGCACCACCGATCCCTCCCCAAACTCCCCCCACAGGCCACGCAGAATCTCCGCCCGCAGCGCATCCTCTTCCACGCGTGTAGCGTTAAACCGCGCCAGCTCCCGCTGACACTTTGCATACGCCTCCGCCAAATCTGGATCCTCGGCGGGGTTGTACCATTCGCCGGCCACCATGCGTTCTAAGTGCAAACCCATACCCTCATTCTGCCAAAACAGGCCCGGCGTGCAGGTAACTTGCCTCCGCCGTATTTGTTCCGACCGAACCTGCCCCGACTGAACCTGCCCCGTCCTGTGGGCAGAAAAAAAGCGGCGCGGTAGGCGTGTAACCTATCCGCGCCGCTGGCTGCCTCGCTCGGAGGCAGGCTACCGATGCTACTTAGCCAGTGCCGCCTCAATGTCGGAAGCGATCTTGGAGGGCTCGGTGGTGGGGGAGTAGCGCTTCAGGACGGTGCCGTCGCGACCAATGAGGAACTTGGTGAAGTTCCACTTGATCTTGCTGGCCAGCACACCCTTCTGCTGGGACTTCAGGTAGGTGTAGACGGGAGATTCGTTGTCGCCGTTTACGTCTACTTTGGCCATCATGGGGAAGCTGACGCCGTAGTTGAGGCGGCAGAATTCGCTAATCTCCTGGTTGGTGCCGGGATCCTGCTGGGCAAATTGGTTGCAGGGGAAGCCAATAATGTAGAAGCCGCGGTCCTTGTATTCCTGGTAGAGGTTCTCCAGACCATCAAACTGTGGGGTGAATCCACACTTGGAGGCTGTGTTGACCACTAGCAGTACCTTGCCGGAAAAGTCGTCAAGGTTGATGGTGTCTCCGGCAGTGGTTTGGACCTGGAAATTCTGGTTGTAAAACCCGCTCACAATATCTCCTTGTGTAGTGCGGTATGGGTTTAGTGGGAGCCAGCTGTTGTAGTTATCTTTGTGTGGATTGTGCCGGTTGGCACTGCTGGGCCGAGGGCCCGGTGGACCACTGCCTGGCGGCCCACCAGCTCAGCAGCTCGACGACCTTGCAACCTAGTGGACGGATAGCCCGGTCGTTTGGCGATCATACCCGTGAAAAACTATCCACCTGATAGTAACAACAAAATTGTTTGATGATTATTCCCGCATCGATACGGCAGCGCGCTCGTCTGCCGGTAGCCTGGGGGAGAGAACTTATTCGGCCACCCCTGCCTAGGAGAATCATGCAGCCCCGCAGCCTCGCAACCCGCCTTATCGCACCGGCGGCTGCCGTCTTTCTGGCCCTTACTGTGGCCGGCTGCGGCTCGGAAGTAGAGGGCACCGCCACGAGCCAATCCACCGCCAGTTCCAGTGCGCAGAGCACTGGGCAGCAGAGGTCCACGCAGCAGGGTGACAAGTCCGCTAGCTCCGGTAGTTCGTCTGCTACTACGGCGAAGAGCCGTGCCTCGTTGGAGGTGACGGAGGACCTGGGGTTGAATCGTCGCCTGGGTGCGCCGGAGCGCCGACTGTCTCGCTGCAATGCCCCGTCTCAGCACTCGTTGCCACGGGGGAAGGCAGCAGCGGTGTTTACGAGTTCCCGTGGGGGCCTGCTCGTCAAGTATGTGCTGGCGGGCCAGTTGGATTCGTCTAAACTGTCGCTTTTTACCTTCGCTACCAACCAGGGGAAGAATCAGCGTCTGGTGGGGGTGCGGAATGGGGTGATCGCCCGTAACTCGGCGGTGGTGGCGCAGTCTTCCACTCCGAAGGTGAAGGGTGAGTACCAGTACCGTGGATGGACGCGCATGGAGCCGACGGCGGATGGGATGATCCTGTGGGTGGAGATTCCGCCGGATATTTCCCCGGCATTCCAGACGAATATGTGGACGGCGTCGCTGACGGTGGACGGCGTGATCGTCTCGTCCTGCACCGTCGGCTAGGACAAGTCGGCTAGGTTGGTCAGCTAGGTTGGTCAGCTAGGGCAACCAGCTAACACATTCGGCGTGCACCGCAAGCTAGCCACCGGCTAGTCGCGCGAGGGAGTGGTCTCGTCGCCGGACGGGGCTGCGCTGGCATCCGCTACGCTTACGTCCACCGAGCTACTTCCTGCCGCGCTGGCTTCTAGTTGGTCCAGCTTGTCGGCTACTTCGCTGGCATCCATCTGCTCGGCCAGCGGTTCCGCATCGTCACCGCCGCGCTTGCGCCGCACAATGAAGGCCACCAGCGCGATGAGCAGCAGCACCAGGACTACCAGCAGCACAATCAGGTCGGTGGAGGAGTTGCCTACGCGGGTCGCCCACAGTTCCGCATTGAATTGACTGTCCCATCCGGCGATGCCGCTCAGTCCGGCGGTGCCGTCTGTGCCCAGGAAAAGCCCGCCGATCAGGATGAATAGCGCTCCGGACACGATGGAGGTGGTGTTGGTGGTGATGGGTCCCCACTTTAGTTCTTTGCCGCGCAGCCACTTCTTGTGGGAGAGGTCGAAGCGTTCCCACAAGATGGCCAGGATGAAGAGTGGCACGGCCATGCCGAGGGCGTAGATGGCCATCAGCACCATGCCGTAGAGGGCGCTGCCGCCGGCAACTGCGACCGTCAAAATGCTGCCGAGGATGGGGCCGGAGCAGAAGCTGGCAAGGCCGTAGACACAGCCCAGTAGCAGGACGCTGACGGCATTGGTGCCGGAGAGTTTGCCGACGGCGTCTTGGGCGGGTTGGAAGGCGAAGCCTTTTCCGAACACTGTCATGATGCCGAAGATGATGATGAGGATGCCGGCGAACATCATGATGCTGGGGCGGATGGAGTCGAAGAGGGAGCCGACTTTACCCAGGCCTGCGCCCAGCGGCACGAGGGTGATGCAGAGGCCCAGGTAGAAGAGTCCTGTGCGGCTGATGAGTTTGCCGAAGCCGTCGAAGGCGTAGGCGAAGAAGGCGGGGAGGAGCAGTGCGGAGCAGGGGCTGATGAGGGTGAGGATGCCGCCCAGGAAGGCGCCCAGGATACCGATAGTGCTCACTCGTTGTCCTTTACGTTCGTTGGGGTAGGTGTGTTTGCCAGCCGGCCGCATTCGGCGGAATAGCAGGCTAACCGCCGCAGCCGCCAGCCGCCGTGGCCGCCTACTAGTCGAGGGCTAGCAGCGCGGATTCGATGATGTCAATGTAGGTTTGCGTCTCGCGGGCCCCCAGCACCGGGTAGCCGTTGATGAGGAACGCCGGCACAGACTGGAAGCCCATAGAGTGTGCCTCCTGCTTACCTTCCGCAATCTGTGCGTCGAACTTGGTGGACTGGGCGTCCTTCATGAACTGGTCGATGTCTTTCAGCTGCAGTTCTTCCGCCCACTTCCGCACAAGTGACACAGTGATCTCTCCGTGGCCTTTTTGCGGCATGGTGGAGTAGATCTTCTGCATTAGTGCGTAGCCTTGGCCTTGTTGAGCGGCGGCCATGACGGCACGCGCACCCAGCTGGGACGGCTGCTCGAATAGCACCATGTTGCGGAATTCAATGCGGAGTTTTCCGGTGCGCACATACTTGTCCACCAGCTCGGGTTCTACCTGTTTCATCCACTTGGCGCAGTAGGGGCAGCGGAGGTCGCCGTAGTCGATGAGGACGACGGGGGCGTTGAGGTCTCCGATGGATAGGCCGTCGTTGCGGCGGTGGGCGAGCCCGTAGGAGTCGCTGGAGAAGTGGCCGGGGTCGATCTGCGCTTCAGGGGAGGAGAGGTTGCTTTTGTTGCTGTTGGTGGTGACGATGAGGGTGACGATGACGGCGACGATGGCCACCACAATGGTGATGAGTACCCAGGGTTCCCAGCTGCGCCAGTTGAGCATTCCGGCTTTGCGCTGGCGTTCCGCGGCGCGGCGTTGGGCGGCGCGCCGCTTTCGGGGGTCGGTGGGTTTGTTGGTCATAGCGTCGTATCCTTCATCGTCGTGTGGTTTGCTCACCAGCTAGCCTATCGGGCTTTGCGTTAAATGGCCGGGTAGCCTGCGATAGCGTCCAGGAACTGGTCGTTTTCGGCGGGGGTGGAGATGGTGACGCGTATACCGTCACCCACGAATCCGCGTACCAGTATTTTCTGCTCGGTCAGGTAGTCGGTCAGCTGCTGGGCGTCGGTGCGGGGCAGCCACACAAAGTTGGCCTCCGAATTGTGCACCTCAAAGCCCATAGTGCGGAGTGCCTGGGTGACGCGCTGGCGCTCATCGACGATCAGGTCGGTCCGGGCGAGGAGTTGGTCGCGGATGGTGAGGGCGGCGACGGCAGCGGCTTGGGCGACCACGTTGGTGGCGAAGGGGGTCACTACTTTGCTGAGTTCCTGGCAGGCTTCTTCGGATCCCAGCAGGTAGCCCACGCGGAGGCCGGCCAGTCCGTACGCCTTGGAGAAGGTGCGCAGCACCACCAGGTTGGGGTAGTCGGAGAGTAGTTCCAGGCTGTGGGGGAAGGTGCCGAGCCGGTTGTAGTGGTAGTAGGCCTCGTCGAGGGCTACTAGGACTGTGCGGGGGACTTTCTGTAGGAATTCCTCCAGGTCAATGTGGCTGAAGGTTTCGCCGGTGGGGTTGTTGGGGTTGCACAGCAGGACGATGCCGGTGTTGGGGTCTTGGGCGGCTTCCGCCATGGCGTCGAGGTCATGTTTGCCGTCGGGCAGGTTGGGAACCTGTACTAGGTTCGCTTGGGCCACATGGCCCATGATGGGGTAGGCCTCGAAGCTGCGCCACGCCATGACCACATTGGCGCCGGCGGGGCAGGTGGCTTGGATGAGGTGTTGGAGTAGGGAGACGGAGCCGTTGCCGACCACAATCTGGGCGGGAGTGATGTGGCTGTCGGTGCTCATGTTTTGGGCTTGGAGGTCTCGGTTGAGGGCGTTGGCGATGGCAACTCGTAGTTCCGCGGAGGAGGTGTCCGGGTAGCGGTTGCAGCCGCTGACGGCTGCCGTCACCGCATCGAGGACGACCTGGCCGGGGCCGTCAGTTACTTCGTTGCTCGCGATTTTGATGGCACCGGGGATGGTGCGTCCTGGAACGTAGGAGGGAATGGAGGAGAGATCTTCACGGAATAACGAGGTCATATCTTCCATCGTAGAGGGAACGTGGGGTGGGAGAGTAGACTATTGTTCAGAGCGCGTAACTTAACAGTGCACTTTCTGCCCGCCCCGCAGAACTCGTTCGCCTGCCCGCGGCCCACATACGAAAGAGTCTTTCATGAAGCACGCTCCACGCCGCTCTCAGCGTTTTCTGGCTGCCGCCGCAGCCGCCGCGCTCCTCGCTGCCCCTCTTCTTTCGGGCTGCAATTCCTCCACGTCTTCTTCTGCTGGTGATGGCATCGGTGTCGTCGCCACCACCACCCAAATCTGCGACTATGTGAAGCAGATCGCCTCCGGCAGCAAGGACATCAACCTCACCTGCTTGCTGGCCCCCAACGCCTCCGCCCACGACCACGAGATGACTCCGAAGGAGATGAACGCGCTCTCCAACGCGAAGCTCTTCCTGGTGAACGGGGTGGATCTGGAGCACTTCTTGGACTCTGCGGTGGAGGCCTCCGGCTTCAAGGGCACCATGGTAGTGACGACCGGTATTCTCACCGCCAATGAGGTAAAGGACCCGTCCGCCGCCGCCCGGAATGACAAGGGTAAACCTTACAAGGTGTACCGCGGCGACCAGAAGGTGAACGTGGCCCCCTGGCCGTTCGCCCCCGAACCGGGTGAGAAGGCCGAGTTCGAGTACGACCCGCACGTATGGACCTCCCCTAAGAACGCCAAGGTGCAGGTACACAACATTAGCGAGGCTCTGAAGAAGGCGGACCCGGCCAACGCTCAGCAGTTCGGCACGATGGTGGCCAGCTACGAGAAGAATCTGGATGCCCTCGATAAGTGGGTGATGGAGGCGATGAACTCGGTGCCGGCTGGCCAGCGGGTACTGTTCACCTCCCATGACGCATTCGGCTACTTCTCCCGCGACTACGATGTGAAGTTCATTGGGTCGGCCCTCTCGGATTTCAACGCCCAGTCGGATGCCACTGCTGCCCACATTAAGGCCTCTGCGGAAGAGGTGAAGAAGTCGGGTGCTGTGGCGCTTTTCGCCGAGAACTCCAACAACTCCAAGTCCATTGAAGCTATCGCCCGGGCTGCTGGGGTGAAGGCTGTTATTGGTGACGATGCCCTCTATGGGGATTCCCTCGGCTCGGACGGGTCGGCTGGCGAGACCTACATTAAATCCATTGTTCACAACGTCACCACCCTCACCGAGGCGTGGGACGGCACTGTCCCGGCTCTTCCGGAAGAACTGAAGTAACTGCAGAGTACGGCTGGTGACGTCCCACGCCTCGGTAAGGGGCTGGGGTGCCACTTTGCTATCTGCCACCCCTAGGCTAATCATCCACAAGGACCCCTATGAGCACCACCGCAGCCTACCCTTCGTCCCCCACCGCGGTTCCCCCCGCCCCCGCATTGGAATTTCGCGACGCCGCCTTCTCCTATGGCGGCCCACCCGTGCTCACCGGCGTCACCGGCAGCCTCTACCCCGGTGAAGCCCTAGCCCTCATCGGCCCCAATGGTTCCGGCAAAACCACCCTCCTCTACGGCATCCTCCGCACCGTCACCGTCACCGGAGACATGGAAGTCCTTGGTGGACCCGTCAGCAAAGTCCGCAAAGGCGCCATCGGTTACGTGCCGCAGGTGGCCGACCTCGACCCTACCTTCCCCGTCACCGTCCGGCAGGTTGTCGAAATGGGTCTTTACGGTGAAGTCGGCTGGCTGGGACATATCACCAAAGAACGCCGCACCCGCGTCGACCAGGCGCTGGAACGGGTCGACATGTTGGGGCGCGCCGGGCGTCGCTTCGGGGGCCTCTCCGGCGGCCAAAAGCAGCGTGTCCTGCTGGCTCGCTCCATCGTTGCTCGCCCGGAACTCATCCTCCTGGATGAGCCGTTCAACGGGCTGGATGAGCCGAACCGGGTGAAACTCCTGGACCTCATCCACTCCGTGAAGGCGGAGGGGGTGGCCGTAGTGGTCTCCACCCACGACATTGTGCTGGCGAAGGAAACCTGCGAGAAGGTGCTGCTGCTGGCCAATCGGCAGGTGGGCTTCGGCCCGAAGGAAGAGGTGCTGGTGCCCGAGTTGGTGGCGGAGGCCTACGGCGGGCACCTACCGGAGGAGTACCACGCTGCTACCCCCACCATTCCTACCCCTCAGGAGCCGGACAACAATGGATAGCGTCGTCGCGGCGGTCATGTCGGCCCTCGAACATCTCCGCCTCGCTCTGCAGGGTGTGCCGGGGCTAGCGGCCGTCACCTCCGCTCCCTATATGTTCCGCCCCTTCATCATGCTGATGTTCCTTGGCATTGCTGCTGGCCTGGTGGGGGTTATCGTCAACTTACGCTGCCTGGAATTCAACGCAGAAGCCATGGTGCACTCTGTGTTTCCTGGCATTGTTGCGGGCGCCCTCTATTGGGGTATCGACAATATCGTGCCGGGTGCCGCCGTAGTGGCGGTTATCGTTGCGGTCGCCCTCACCTGGCTGGGGCGTTCCCGCCGCATCAACGAAGCCGGCACCGCCATCGTCCTCACCAGCTTCTTCGGCTTCGGCGTGGTGCTCTCCCTCTACAAAGGGGACATGTCTGGCCAGCTGGAGGCTCTCATGTTCGGCCGCCTCCTGGAGGTCTCCGACGCCCGCCTGGTGCAGTCCATCCTCGTTTGCCTCATCGCTCTGGTAGCCATTGGGGTGTCGTGGCGCGCCCAAGTGTTCCGCGCCTTCGACCGGGACGGGGCCATGGCCTCCGGTATGAGTGCTACGGCTGTGGATTTCTTGGCCAATGCCGCTATTGCCGCGGTGGTGGTGGCATCTAGTTCGGCGGTGGGGGTGTTGCTGGTGATCGGCTACCTGGTGGTGCCGGGTGCGGCTGCCCGCCTAGTGACGCACCGCATTTCCACCATGGTACCGGTGGCCATTCTGGTGGGTGTGGCTGGCGGTTGGTTCGGTATGTGGTTGATGACGGTGGACTCCCCACACCCCATTTCCCCGCAGGCTGCTGTCGCCTTGTCGGTGTTGGCACTGTTTGCCCTGTTGCTGCCGGTGGGCTATGTGATGCGGAAGCGGGGTGCCGGGGCATGAGTTTCCTTACCCTTGCTGCCGCTGGCAGCTCCGCCGCTGCCGTTAGTACGTCTACTGTCACCGCCAGTATCTCCGCTGCTGCCGTAGATGTAGCCAGCGTGTCCGGCTGGCAGATTCTCCGCCTGCCCCTCCTGGAGGCCATCCTGGTGGGGGCACTTGGTGGCCTGGTAGGCTGCTTGGCCGTCCTCCACCAGCGCATTTTCTTCACCGAGTCTGTCACCCACGCTACTTTCCCCGGCGCTGTACTGGGGGTGGTGTGCGCGGTGCCGCTGGCTGCCGGTTTGTCCACTATGCAACGCCACATGGTGCTGTCCTTGTGCCTCTTCGCCGGGGCGGCCCTCATGTGTATACCGATGGCCTGGCTGATGCACCGGCTGGCGCGCATTCCCGGCCAGTCCTCGCAGGCGGCCGCCGGAATTGTGCTCACCCTAGGTTTTGCGCTGGGCTACTTCCTGCTGAAGTGGTTCCAGCCGCTGCCGTTGCGCATCGAAAGTTTCCTTACCGGCTCCATTTTGAATGTGCGGCCGGCGGATGTGGTGGCTGCTGCGGTGGTTCTCCTGGTGGCGGTTGTGGTGGCGCTGGCGGTGGGGAACAAGCTGGTGTTTTATGCCTTTGATGGGTCTGGGTTCCGGGCGGCGGGGCTGTCTGGGGCACGTGCCGAGGGCATTATTTTGATGCTTATTGTGGCGACCATTGTGGTGCTCATTCCCGCGGTGGGAACTATTCTGCCGGTGGCGTTGGTGGCGGCTCCGGCTGCCGGATTGACACCATTGGTGAAGTCCTGGCGGACTCTGCTTGTGGTGGCGCCGCTGGCGGGTGTGGGCATTGCGCTGCTGGGTGTGGTGGTGAGTGTGCTCTTTGAGTTGTCGGCGGGCGGCATGATTGCTGTTATGGCCGGGCTCTTCTACCTTGTCATGATGCTTGTGCAGCGGGTGGTGCGCCGGGTGCGTGGCTAAATGCCTAGGCTGTGTTGCTTTTTTCACCCGTGGCCTAATAAACTTGCACCCAGTGTTCACGTGGTTCGCCGCGGTTCACATAACTTCACCTGGAGGCGTGCCAGAGCGGCCGAATGGGGCTCCCTGCTAAGGAGTTGACCCCTTGCGGGGTCCGGAGGTTCAAATCCTCTCGCCTCCGCAGTTGTGACGGACCCCCGATTGCATCAGCAGTCGGGGGTCCGTCGTGTTCTCATTATTCACGCGGCACAGGCAGCCCACTCCGTACAGTCCACGCCGCACAGGCAGTCTGCCGGGGCTGCTCTGCCGGGGCTGTCTAGTGGCCCAGCCGGTTGGTCAGCGGATTGGTGAGCACCAGCTCAGTATTGCCATCACGCACCGTCCCAATCAGCGACTTCCAGTCATTCTCGAAGTCGTTCAACGCCAGCTCGCGGTAGAGGGAGGCCAGCCGGTCCTGTGCATTTGCGGCGGCGCCGGGGTTGTGAGGAATGTCTGGCTCGAAGAGGGTGGTGAAGAGGGAGAGTGTGCCGTCATGGTTGTCGGCCAGTTCAATCATGCGGCCCATGTGGGGCCAGTCCACGAAGCTCGGCGTATTGATCTCCCAGAAGCTGCGCAGCGGGTTGCTGTGTTTGTGGGGGGTGATGCAGCTGCCGTGTGTGTGCCCGTTCACCCACGCCACCACGCTGGGGAAGCGTTGTAGGAGGGTGACGATCTCTGCGGCGCTGTGGCTGGAGGGGCAGTCTTCGCCGTCTCGCGGGGTGGCTTTGCCGCGACTGTTGATGTTGGTGGAGGGGTGGTGGGTGAAGAGGAACACTAGCTTGTCTTTGACACCGGTGCGGTGGAGTGTGCCGTCGGTGTCAAAGTAGCGGGAGTTGAGTCGCTTTAGCTGTTGTTCTAGCCATGCCATTTGTCGGCCGCCGAGCCAGCCGTCGGGGCCGCCGTCGGGTTTGTTGGTGTCCAGTACGATGCCGGCCACGCCAGGTACCATTTCGAAGAGGTAGTAGGGGCGGGTGTTGGTGCCGGTGAAGCCGTGGCCGCGGGGGCCGGGGCCCAGGTTTTCGGGTTTGAAGTGTTCGTTGACGTATTCGGTGACGGTGAAGGGGGCGCGTCGTTTGTCGGGGGTGACGGTGGTGAGGAATTCTTTCTTCCCGGTGATGATGTCCGCCAGCGGGTTGGTGTCTTTGTCGAGTTCGGGGTAGGTGTTGCCCAGCAGGTCGTCGAGGTCGAGGTTCATGAGCTTCTTCGCGCCCACATAGAACTGGTTCACGATGGGGCTGTCGGGGAAGGCGCCGATGAAGCAGTTGTCGTGGTTTCCTTGGACGGCGTACCAGGGCACTTTGAGTCCCGGGCACTGGACGGGGGTGCGGAGTAGGGTGTGCCAGAAGTCGCGGATGGTGGGGAAGCCGCGGTTTTTGTAGACGTCGGCGGCGGAGCTGCTGGGCTGCCAGTAGTAGGGGTCGCCGGTGGCGCCGACGCCTTCCCACTTGTGGGGGTGGCCGGTGTTGGCGATGAAGGAGCCGCCGTTGAGGATCCGCATCACCCAGTCCAGTTCGACTTTTTCGTGGTTGTCGGTGGCGTCGCCGCCCATGACGACAAAGTCTAGGTGGCGGCCGGTGATGGGTCCGTAGGGGTAGCGGTTGATGCGTTTGACGGCGGCGTTGACGCCGAAGGGGATGAGGGGTTCGTGGGGGCGGTAAGCGGAGCGGACGCGGGCGTGAGCGAACTCCATGCGGGAGGGGGATTGTGCGTCGGTGACGTGGAGGTCGGAGAGTTGTGCGAAGGCCAGTAGGGGGTGGGTGGGGCGGAGACTGTGTCGCTTGGCCAGGTCGGTGCGGGTGACCAGGGGGAAGGGTTTTCCGGCGATGGCGGGGGACCAGGTTTTGCCTTCTTTGCGTTGGACGGTGATGAATTCGAGGGCGGTGGCTTGGATGCGTACGTTGCTGAGGTAGGGGCGTGTGGGTGGGGTGGCGGGGGCTGCCCAGGCGGTGGGGCTGGCGATGTTGAGGTGTGAGGTGGCGAGGGCTCCGGCGGCGAGTGCGGTGTAGCCGAGGAACGCGCGACGGGACATGCCGTCCGACATGGGTTCTCCTTCACGGGTGAAGAGTGGGTGGTGCCGGAGGGGAGACGTCGGGGGGTGAGCGTGGTGACGTTCCGGTTGGTTAAATTCAGTTGTCTCGGGGGCAAATTCCAGTTTAAAGACAGTGCTCACTTGGGGGAACGGTTGGACAATTTTGTTTCCGCCACAAAAACGCATATACTTCTTTTTGCTGAACTTAACAGCGGGCGCTCGTAGCTCAACGGATAGAGCATCTGACTACGGATCAGAAGGTTGGGGGTTCGAATCCCTTCGAGCGCACGGTTAAAATCCCTGGTAAATAAGCTTTTTGAGCTTTCCGCCAGGGTTTTTCGTATTTTCACCGCATTGCCCTGACCTGCATTATTGCCGGCCTACTGACGCCCGCCCAGTAACCATTTTCATAATGGTGGTTTTTCATTTGGCTGTGCCGGTAGGTTTAGCCCTATGAGCATCTCCAATCTAGACGGCAAGCAGGCCAGAGCGACTTTCGATAGCCGGACGAACACCGTCACCGTGACGCATGAGGATCCCCGCAAGAATCAGGGCGAGCCGTTGGAGATTCCGGTGGGCGCATTGCGGAGTGTGGCGTGGCAACGGACCCCGCAGGAGGGCAAGGAGAAGCCCGGTACGGTGGTGTTCACGTTCCGTAACCCTCCGCGGGACCTGCCGAAGCAGATGCAGGTGGGCCGGGTGGAGGCCGTCACCACACGTACCAATGTGGCTTTTGTGGAGGGGCTGCAGGACGCTGTTGCGCATACGCGGCCGGACGACACGTGGCAGCAGCCGGTGGATATGGAGACGTTTGCGCAGTTGCACCAGCGGCGGGTGTGGGGGAAGACCTTGTTGACGGTGTTGCTGGTGGCGGTGGTGACGGCTGCGCTGGCGTTGGGGGTGCGAGCCTGGCGGGATAACCATGGGGGTGCTAGTAACCAGGCGGGGGATGCGCTGGCGTCGATGTCAGAGGAGCAGAAGGCGCCGTTGTTCCATAATTATCTTGTGACGGTGGGGATTAAGGGGACGCAGGCGGATGAGGTGGCTGCGGCGAAGTCGGTGTGCCGGCAGTTTGATAAGGGTTATTCCTTCGACCAGATCGCTATGGCGTTGCTTCTTGTTGACAATGGCATGACGGCGGAGCAGAAGGGCCAGTTTATTGGGGTGTCTGTGAGCTGGTGGTGTCCACAGCATCAGGCTGCTCTGCATGCGGGAGTGTCGGAGAAGTAGAGCGCGTGGGGGAGGGGTGGAGTCTGTGTGTTGGGGCGGTGATGAGTCGCGTGGGCGGGTAATTAGGGCAAATAGTTGCCAAAGTTTCCGTCCCGGATCTGTATGAATTGGACATCTGAATAGTGATTTGTTCAACCGTTTTTTTGTGTAACGCGAGTTTGTCTACATGAGACAACGGTTTACAAAGTAACAAATTTCTTTCTGGAAGAAGATTTTCCACGGTTTAAAAATAGTGTTTTACCAGTGTTAATTGGTCAAACTAGGACTTCTATCTGCACGAGTTACAGTTTTACAGTGTTCTCCACATTTTAAGATCAGCGGACATAGTGGAAAGTTTGCTCAGAGCGATTTTTCATATGTGTAAATGGAAACTTGGTCAACTGGCTAGGCAAGCGGGTAGAAGATATGTACACTGAAGGCAGGACAAAAACGAATAGTGTTGATAGTCCTCAAAGACTGCCGCCTTTTGAGCGATTGAGGCGGCTAAGTGACTGTGGCGTTGCCTGACGGATGGGAGACCGTCAGTGCAAGAGAGAGAGCGCCGGTATTGTGTGCAGTCACTTACTTGAAGAGGCCAAGAAACGATTTACATGGGAGCAATTAGTAGTCGTTTCTCGGCCTCTTTCTTTATGTGCTCACGGATTCTCTCACACCTAGCATCCAGATAGCTACTGCCTTGTCGATTCCTATCTTCCACGATTCAGTACGCGCAGCACAGGAACGCCCATAATTTGTATTCATTCCGAATACAAGTTTATAGTGGAGGTCATGAGTGAAACCCCGGAGAACCGCCAGCCCATCGCGAATCTTGTCGCCGAGATCGCCCGGCTGAACCGTACCTACCGGCGCGTCACCATCGCCATCGGCGCCTCATCAGGCCTCAGCCACACCGAATTTGGCATCCTCTGGCACCTCAAACTCGAAGAGGACTTCTACGCCCACGCCCAAGAAAAAGGCACCATCGCCGGACCCCACATCGACGACTGCCCTAACGGCAACTCCGGCAGCACACAAGGCGGCATCCGCATCAACGACATCGCCAAGATCCTCCACCTCAGCCAATCCGTCATCTCCCGACAAGTGGCCAGCATGGAAGAACGCGGTCTCATCTCCCGCACCTCCGACCCCCAAGACGCCCGCGCCACCCTCATCACCTTGAGTGACAAAGGCCGAACCACCCTCAAAGACGTCACCGAGCAACACTCCATTTTCGCCAAACAAGCCCTCGAAACCTGGTCTGACGACGACATCGAACACGTCACCCAGACACTCGAACGCCTCAGCGCGGACATACGAAAAAAACTCCGAGAGAACCCCTAACCCCACCATCAGACGCCCCACCAGCAGGCAGAAGCCAAGCGGGCCACAGCGTCCCCCACACCCCGGCGTCCCGCGCCACACACATCATACGCAGCACAAACGCAACGAAGAACGACAAGACGAACAAAGGACAGTAGTGAACGACAAGCAAGGAAAGAAGACGCGCCGGCGCGAAGTGCTCCAAGCACTCGTCGGCGTCATGGTCGGCATGTTCGTCGCCATGACCTCACTAACCATCGTGGGCACCTCCCTACCCACCATGATTAAGGAACTGCACGGCTCCCAGACCGCCTACACGTGGGTCATCACCGCCAGCATGCTCTCCTCCACTATTGCCACCATCATCGCCGGCAAACTCGCCGACCAATTCCACAAAAAGCATCTACTGATGGCCGGCTTCGTCATCTTCGCCCTCGGCTCCCTACTCTCCGGCTTCGCCTGGAACACCGGAGCCCTCATCGGCTTCCGCATCATCCAAGGCTTGGGCCTCGGCCTGCAAATATCCCTCTCCCAGGCGGTCATCGCCACCGTCACCAGCCCCCGTGAACGCGGCCAATACAACGGCTACCTCGGTGCCGTCATCGCCGTCGCCACCGTGGCTGGCCCTGTCTTCGGCGGCTTCATCGTGGACCTCATGGGCTGGCGCTGGTGCTTCTGGATCGGCGTCCCCTTCACCGTCATCGCCATGATCGTCGTCCAACTCAAACTCACCGTCCCGCCCGCCCCCAAACGCAAGCCGAAAGTCGACTACCTAGGTGCCGTCCTCATCACCCTCAGCGTCACCGCCTTCATGCTGTGGATGTCCGAAGCCTCAAAGAAGGCCACGTTCTCCACCTGGCAATTCTGGGTACCGCTCGTCGTCGCCATCATCATCGGTATCGGATTCGCCTTCTGGGAGCGCAAAGCCGCCGAACCGATCATCCCCTACAAGGTTCTCAACAGCCGTATCACCAAACTCGCCATCGCCGTCTCCATCGTCCTGGGCATCTCCCAGAACTCCGTCGGCGTCTTCATGGGTCAGTACTTCCAGATGGGCCGCGGCTACACCCCCACCCACTCCGGTCTCGCCCTCCTCCCCATCGTGCTCGGCTCCCTCGTCGCCTCCACCGTCTCCGGCTTCATCGTGTCCGCCCGCGGTAAATGGAAGCCCTCCGTCACCTTCGGCATCGGCATCATGATGCTCGGCACCATCATGATGAGCTTCTGCGACGCCAACACCCCCTACTGGTTCATCGCCCTCGGCCTCTCCCTCATCGGCATCGGCCAAGGTGCCTCCATGCAGAACCTCGTGCTCGCCGTCCAGAACACCGTCGCATACAAGGACATCGGCGCCTCCACCGCCGTCGTCACCTTCTCCCGCTCCATGGGCGGTACCGTCGGACTGCAAGTACTGGGTGCCTTCTTCAACAGGAACCTTACCAATAACGTCACCGCCGGCGCCCACGAACTCATGAAACAAGGCGCCAACGCCAAACAGCTCTCCGAACTCTCCCACGTCAAAGACCTCTCCGTACTGTCCTCAGGGGATAAAGTTGCCGAGATGGTGATGAACGCCTACGGCAACTCCATCAACGTCATCTTTATCTGCATCGGCATCGTGTCCGTCCTCGCCTTCATCGGCGTGCTCTGCATGCGCTCCACCGTGCTGCGCGACTCCATCGACCTGGAACCCTCCGAATACGACTCCAAGAACACCGCCGCCGGTGCTGCCGCCAGCAGGACCACAGGCAAGAGCAAAGGCAAGAGCGTAGCCGGACTGGCCGACACCGCCAACCACGGAGTGCCCCTCCTCCGCACTGCCGACCGCGACGACCTCCAGCCCATGGACCTGGGCGAAGTGTGGGACCTGGGCGACAACGTCCGCCTGCAACGCGTCTACAGCCCCGGCACCGGCCCGCGGCACAACACCGACGACCACACCCCCGAACCGGTCGACGCCTAACCCCCGCTAGCGGCCCAACTCCTTCATCATGGTGCGATAACGCTGGTGCGCGGCATACCCTGCCTCCACCAGCGTTTCGCATGTCCCCTGCTGGGACAACTCGTCATAGCTCTGCTGTAGCAGCGCAATCGTCTCCGCCAACACCGGCAGCACCGCCTCACGATTCCCCTCACACATCGCCCGTACCAGCGCCGGGGCGGACCCCGCCACCCGCGTCCCATCGCGGAATGACCCCGCAGACAACCGCAACGCAGTATCGCCGCCACCCACCTGCTCCGTCACCGCCGCCACCGACAGCGCCTCCGCCACCAAATGCGGCACATGCGAAATACAGGCCACCGCGCCGTCATGCGACACCGGATCCGTCTCCACCACCACAGCGCCGGCCGCTTCCGAAATCTCCCGCACGCGGGCGGTGACGGACTCCGCCCCACCCGTCATCACCACCCACGTGGCGTTCTCGAACAGCGAGGGATCCGTCGCACCCCAGCCAGAATTCTCCGTCCCCGCCATCGGATGCGAGCCCACATAGGTGGCGGCCAACCCCGCCTCCTGCACTGCCCGCAGCACCTGCACCTTCACCGACACCACATCGGTCAGCGGACACTGCGGGGCATACTCGGCAATCTGCGCCAGCAACTCTGGCACCGCGAACAACGGCACCGCCACTACCAGTAACGCGTCCTCCCGGGCGGCACGCTGCAACGTGGCGGGCAAGTCCCCGGACACGTCCATTCCGTCGGCTGCCGCCTGCTCGACGGTCGCGGTACTACGGTTCCAGCCGAACGCCGGATAGCCACACGCCGTCAGCCGCCGAAGCAGGGAGCCACCAATGAGGCCCAAACCCAGCACGCAGACAGACTGTGAAGGAGACTTCTCCCGAGGGGACTGACAATTCGAGTTCATATCGCTACCGTATGTCATATGGCAAAGAATTACCCGCAGAACGACCGTTTACAGAATGATTATGAGGACTTGTCGAACGTGCGACCCACCGGTGCGAACCCCCCGGAGGACACCAACGTTGCGCCGTCATACGGTCTAGCGGTTGCCCGACCGGATAACATCTGGCGCGTCACCCGTCTGCCTGCCGACGCTTTCGAAAACTACCGCTTCTTCGAAGAAGCAGTGCGCAATATCCGAGCCGAGGGGGTCAACTTCGGCATCCTCAACCGCGCCTGCGAATACTTCATCATCGTCCGCCCCGGGCCCAACGGCACCAAACTCTTCGTCAGCGACCTCGACGCCGCACTCGACGACGGCTTCGTTATCGATGCCTTGGAAGACCGCGGCTACGAGACTGAGATCGACGAAAACTGGGAAGGTTCCTGGGGCATCGGCGACTTCAACATCCTGGAAGACCTCGGCCTGCCCGAATCCGTCCTGAGCGTCATTGTGGACGACGACGAAAGCTGGGCCGACGACCAGATTATGGAGATCGCAGAGACACTCGGTTTTGACGAGGAACTGGATCGGGCGGTAGGCCTCTAGTGGCCCTCATCGGGATGGGCCTTCCGCAACCCTCCCAAACGGCCACCGATGAAGCGCTGGTGCGCCGGGCATTAGCGCTGCTCGTTGACGACGCCGGCGACGATGTGCGGCCCGCAGACTGCCAGGCCGATGTGCCGGTGGCCGCCCTGGTGGTGGACCCGCAAGGGAAGGTCGTAGCGGAGGCCATCAACCGGCGGGAAGCCGACGGGGACCCCACGGCGCATGCGGAAGTGCTGGCGCTGCGGGCGGCCGCGAAAGTGGTGAGGGACGGGTGGCGCCTGGAAGGGTGCACTCTGGTAGTGACGTTGGAACCCTGCGCGATGTGTGCGGGTGCTGCAGTGGGGGCGCGGGTGCAGCGGATTGTCTTTGGGGCGTGGGAGCCCAAGACGGGTGGGTGTGGCTCGTTGATGGACATTCCGCGGGCGCCGGGTGCAATGTTTGTGCCGGAAGTGGTGGGGGGAGTGTGGGAAGGGCCCTGTGCGGCGGTGTTAGAGAGGTTTTTCCGCGCTAAGCGCTAGGGGTGGGGTGGATGGTCTGTCACGTTCACTTTCCTCTTTTCGCACAATTCACGTATAGTTTTCCCCGGTGGCGTGTCTGAGCGGCCGAAGGTGCTCGCCTCGAAAGCGAGTGTTGGTTAACCCCAACCGCGGGTTCAAATCCCGCCGCCACCGCGGTGAATAGTTCAGCCCCGCATATGGGAAATCCGGTGCGGGGCTGAACTTTATATTCTATCTGTCGGGTTGCTGTGACGGCAGCGTTACAGCACAGTGTTGCAGGACAGCGCTGCACAGGCGAGCTGTGTGCGCAGTGCTACTGCTTCTCGGTGTGGGTGTTGCGGTTGCTGAACACCATGGTGTTGGTGGAGAGGACACCTTTGGTTCCGGCCAGGTAGAGGGAGAGGTGTTGTTCTCCGCCCGGGAGGGTGACGACCTTGTATCCGTTGGGGCGGCTAAAGAGTGCGGCGAAGGCCTGCTGGGTGGCGTGCCCTTGGTAGCAGTAGCGGGTGGTGGTGGCAATAGGTCCGAAGGTGAGGACGTTGCCAGCAGGAGAGCGGGTAATGGTGTAGTCGCCGAACACCAAATTGCAGGAGTCGCTTCCAGATACCTTGCCGTTCTCAAGTTTTAGGTGGCCGCCGTCGGGGCTGAGGTAGTGCCAGTCGATGCCTTCGATGATGGGTGTGGACTGGGGGAGACAGGCGGAGGCGATACCGGTGGAGAGCGCGGTACTGGCGATGAGGGCGAGGGCGCCGGCGAGGGGGGCGCGCAGGGTGCGGATGGGGAAGCGTTTCATATCATCCTCCTCAACAAGAAAATGAAACTTAAGTTACGAATGTGATGCGTGATGCAGTGAAGTAGGTCAATCGTCTAAAACGTTGAGATTCTCTGATTATAACAACCTGATGACCGTGTATCTTCCCAATAAAATAACTCTTACCAGGTCAAAGGGTAAATAATTAGTTGTGGACTCGTCGTTGTAGCTGTGTAGACTAGGTGGGTATTTCCTCACTATCACCATATATAGGAAAGAGAAGCGTATGCGTCGACATTTCGCTAAGACACTGGTCGCAGCGATCACCGCCCTCGCGGTAGGTTTCGGGCTTAACGCCGCTCCTGCAGAGGCAGCCCCCACGGGAAAGCTTGTGAGCAAGCGCTGGATCGGAAACCAGCTCATGGAAGTCAAGGTGTACAGCCCCTCCATGAAGCGCACCATTACCAACCAAGTGATGACCCCTCCGAATATGGGGCGGGCTCCCGTCTTCTACCTCCTCTCCGGCATGTACGGCGGCAACGGCGACCAGTGGTCCCACCCTGCCTCCGGGGCCCGCAAGTTCTTCCGTAATAAGAACGTCTACGTGGTCAACCCCCTCGGTGCTCCGTCCACCTACTACACGGATTGGTATCGTGAGGACCGCACCCTGGGCTACAAGCCGATGTGGGAAACCTACCTCACCCAGGAACTTCCCCCTGCCATTGCGCGCGCTTTCAAGACCACCGGTCGTAACGCCATCGCCGGCTACTCCATGTCCGCCGGCACCGCCCTGGCCTTGCTGGCTCACCACGGTAAGCTCTACGACGCTGGCGCCTCCTACTCCGGCTGCCCCGTCTCCGCGAACCCGCTCAGCCAGCTTGTCATCATGAACTCCATGATTCTCAACACCCCCGGCGTGAACCCGCTGAACGCCTACGCTGGCTTCATCTCCCCCGCCTGGTACCACTACGACCCGGCCCTGCACCTGGACAAGCTGCGCGGTAAGCCGATCTTCCTGTCGGCCTCCCTCGGCAAGCCCAAGATGCCACCGGACGACCACGACATGCGCAAGCAGCCCGACAAGTCCATGGTCGAATTCGGTGCCTACCTGTGCACTGGTCTCTTCCGCGGCATGGCTAACGCTGCTGGCGTCAAGTACGAGTACTTCAACCAGCCCTACGGTGCCCACAGCTTCGGCCAGTTTGGCCAGGCTATGCGCAAGAGCTGGCCGATGATCGCTCGCGCACTGCACACCCGCTAAGTCGCCCGACCATCGTCCGTCACAACTTCACACCCCCACCGCTCCGTGCTTACCGGCCGCGTCAACTGACTGCGTTAACAGACAGTGCTAACCGACTGCGGTAACCAGCTGTGCTTATCGCGCAAGGCCACAAAGCCGGGGCGGTGGTGTCTCTTATATACAATGTTTGCATGACAGTCGACCAGCAGCCGCGTACCCCCTTCACCCTGGGCACCTACCTCAGCGAACCCACCAGCGGTGAACCCATCACCCGCCGCCGCACAGGGGAACCACTCGGCCGCACCGGCACCATCCACACCCCCCACGGGGACATTCACACCCCCGCCTTCATCCCCGTCGGCACCCGCGCCACCGTCAAAACCCTCACCCCCGAGCAGATCCGCTCCACCGGCGCACAGGCCGTCCTCGGCAACGCCTACCACCTCTACCTCCAACCCGGCCCCGACATTGTGGACGAGGCCGGCGGCATCGCTTCCTTCATGAACTGGGACGGCCCCACCTACACCGACTCCGGCGGCTTCCAGGTTCTTTCCCTCGGCTCCGGCTTCAAAAAAGTGCTGGCCGCCGAATTTGCCGGCACCGACCGCGACGGTGAAGTCCGCAAAGGCAAAGAACGCATGGCCAATGTGGACGACGACGGCGTCACCTTCCGCTCCCACCTCGACGGCTCCCTGCACCGCTTCACCCCCGAAGTGTCCATGCAGATCCAGCACCACCTGGGCGCAGACATCATCTTCGCCTTCGACGAGCTGACGACGCTCCTCAACTCCCGCGGCTATCAGGAGGAGGCCCTGGAACGCACACGCCTGTGGGCGGAACGCTGCCTGGTGGAACACAGCCGCTTGACGGCAGAACGCACCCACCGCCCCCCGCAGGCCCTCTGGGGTGTTATCCAAGGCGCACAATATGAAGACCTCCGCCGGAAAGCCTGCCGCGACCTCCAACAACTCTCCGTCGAATCAGAAGAACGGGGTGGGGTAGGCTTCGGCGGCTTCGGCATCGGCGGTGCCCTCCAGAAGGAAAACCTGGGCACCATTGTGGGCTGGTGCAACCAAGAACTTCCCGAGGACAAGCCGCGCCACCTGCTGGGTATCTCCGAACCGGATGATATTTTTACTGCCGTGGAAAACGGTGCCGACACCTTCGACTGCGTAGCACCCAGCCGGTTGGGCCGCCACGGTGGTGTCTACACCAGAGATGGCCGGATGAACCTGGTGGCCGCCAAGTTCAAGCGGGACTTCCGCCCCATTGACCCGGAGTTGGCCTCCTACACCTCACAGAATTACAGCCGCGCCTACCTGCGCCACCTACTGAAATCGGGGGAGAAGCTGGGCCAAACCCTCTGCACCATCCACAACCTGTTCTTTATTGTGCAGCTGGTGGACGGCATCCGGGAGGCCATGGAGAACGGCACCTACTGGGAGTACAAGGCGGAAGTGCTGGGCCGCTACTACGGCGGTGCCCGTTAGTAGCTGCTCTCTCACGGGCGCGTCGGAGGGAGTGTCGGAGAAGAGAAGGGGAGAGGCTGCTACTGCTGCTACTGCTGCCACTGCTGCCAACGCGCGCGAACGCCCGCTAGCTGGGCAACTCTTCGAGGGCAGCCTGGTAGCTGGGCTCGCGGCGCTTAATCCACTTCACAACCTGATAAGTGAGCGGCATAACGACAATCTCCGCGCAGGTCTTCCACAAGTACCCCACCACCACATAGTTGAGGAAGTCCCGGCCAGTGCTAATGCCAATAGCGGACGCCGCAATACTGCAAAAGATCAGCGTATCCGCCAGTTCTCCCACCATAGTGGAACCAATAAGACGAGCCCACAGGCTCTTCTCCCCAGTGCGCTCCTTGATCTTGACCAGCACCCACGAGTTCATAATCTCCCCCACCAGGTAGCCAGCTAGGCTGGCGCCCAGAATCTGCGGCACCACACCCGCCACCGCCACAAACGCATCCTGGTGTGTGTAGAAACTGGCGGCGGGCAACTCAATGGTGATCCACATGCAGAGGCTCATCAGGATGAGTGCTGCGAACCCCACCCACACAACACGCCGCATAGTGCGGAAACCGTACACCTCGCTGATGACGTCACCCAGCACGTAGGCCAACGGGAACAGGTAGAACGCCCCATCGGTATTGAGGGGGCCCAGCTGTACGCCCTTCGTGCCGGTGAGGGTGGAGATCATCATGACCGCCACAAAAAACACCGCCAGCGGCATCACATAACTACTGGTGGTGCGGGCGAATACGGCTTTAGGTGACGGCGACTCGGGAGACGAGGCATCAGCTGGCGAGGATGCCCGCAGCTCCGGCCCCGCTGCCTGCTCGGAGGCCAAGCCCGGCTCGGGGGACGATGGCGAAGAAGATGGTGTCACCCTGCCATTATCGCCTGCCATCCCGCTTTTAGGGAAAGAACACTATCCCCGGCAGCCCCACCGCGCCCTAAACCTGCAGCACCGAAAGCCGACGACACGCTGTCACCAGCAGTAACGTAACAACTGAACATGCGACTTGTTGGGAGACACATCATGGTGACCTATCATCTCCACCGCCGGTTCCTGACCTGCCTCGCTGCCGCCAGCCTCACCCTGCCGCTGCTCACTGCCACGCCGGCAGCCGCACACTCCGCCACCACCCCACCACAACAACCCTCGGTGGTGGACGGTAACGCCCGCTTCCAAGTCCTCAGCCCCACTCTTATCCGCGTCGAATACGCCGACGGGCAGCGCTTCGAAGACGGCACTACCATCAACGTCCAACACCGACCCCGCATCACCCCCTACACCACTTGGGTGGCCAACGGCATCCGCTACCTCAAAACCAGCCGCATACTGCTCACCTACCAGCAGAAGAGCGGCCGGTTCACACCCCGTAACCTCAGCCTCACCCTCACCACCGGCAGCCGGCGCACCGTCGCCCACCCCTCCTGGAACATCACCGGAGACAACCTGGTCGTTCCCCACAACCAACTAGGCGGATGGCAGCGGGACCTGCGCGCCAACATGGGCCGCATCCCCCTCAAACCGGGGCTCCTCAGCCGGGACGGCTGGCAGCTCGTCGTCGACACCGACACCGCCCTATGGGCACCCGGCAGCTGGCCCCGCGTCCGCAAACATTTCGCACAACAGAGCACTGCCGTAGAAGCCGGCAACCCACGGGCCTTCACCGAAGCCGCAGCCACCCGTCACTTACCCCGCCGCTACGCCTACCAGGACGGATATCTCTTCGGGTATGGGCTCAACTACAAGCAGGGCCTCCGCGACCTGGCTACCCTCACCGGGCCCAGCCCCGTGCTGCCCGAATGGGCCTTCGGTAACTGGTACTCCAACTACTCCGCGTTCACCCAGCAGGACTATGGCCGCATCCTCGGCACCTTCCGCCGCTACGGGGTACCCCTCAGCGTCCTCATCGTCGACACCGATTTCAAATCCCCCAGCCACTGGAACGGCTGGAACTGGAACAAGGAACTCTGGCCCCACCCCGCCCAGGAAGTCTCCTGGCTCCACGACCTGGGCGTAAAACTCGGCTTCAACATCCACGACGGCATCAACCACGACGACCCGAAACTCCCCGGCGTCCAACAGCGCCTCCACCATGGGCTCATCCCCAACGGGCGCGGCCACTGGTGGGACATCACCGGCTTCACCTGGGCCATGGACGTCTCCAAACCCAGCCATGTGCGGGAATTCTTCAACCTCCACAAGGACTTTGAGGCAGCCGGCATGGACTTCTTCTGGCTTGACTACGGCTGCGGTATCCCCCTCGAAGAAGGCCTCCCCACCGAGAAAGGCTACGAAAACACCCTGCCCTCCACTGGCGTCAACGGAGTGACCATTCCCGGCCTCAACGCGGAACAGTGGCAGAGCTACCTGTATGTGCAGCGGCTCCGCGATAAAGGCAAACGCGGGTTCATGCTGGCCCGCCAACGCGGCCAGTGGGCAGAGCGCCGCAACACTGTGCACTTCACTGGGGACACATGGGCCTCCTGGACCACCCTCCGCTTCGAGTCCGAGTTCACCGCCGCCGAAGCGGCCGCCCTAGGCCTGCCCTACGTGTCGCACGATATTGGCGGCCACAAAGGGAAGACTCTGCCGGATGACCTCTATGTGCGGTGGACCCAGTTCGGAGTATTCCAGCCCATCAACCGCCCTCACGGGGACCACGCTGCCCGCCTCCCCTGGGAGTATTCCCCCCAAGCGCGCCGGGCCGGGGTGAAGTTCCTGAAACTGCGGGAAGAACTGGTGCCCTATCTGTATGACCTTGCTTGGGAGGCACACCTCGCGGGCATTCCCCTGGTGCGGCCTCTCTACCTGGAGTACCCGCAGGACCCTGCCGCCTACACCCACCCGGACCAGTACATGCTGGGGGAGGATGTGCTAGTGGCCCCGGTGAGTATCCCGGGCAAGCGCACTACCCAGCAGGTGTATTTCCCGGCGGGCCGCTGGGTGGACTACTTCACCGGCACTACCTACCAGGGGCCGGGGATGCACCGGGTGACGACCACCTGGGACACCATGCCGGTGTTCCTGCGGGAGGGCGGCATGCTACGCACCTCGGGTGGCCAGGCTTCCCAGGACGGGAAGAATTGGCTGCGGTCCGATAAGAGCATTGTGGGTGTGCGGGTGAATGCGTCCACCCCAGGTGTGGATCGGCGGGTTGTTCACTATCAGGATGATGGGCAGTCGTTGGCGTATACCCGCGGCCAGGTGTTGCGGACTCCTCTGCGGGTGGTGACGGTGCCGAATCCGCGGGCTGCGTCGGGCGTGTCCGCCGAGTTCCGTATTGGGCCGTCTACCGGCGGCTACCAGGGGATGTCAAGCCGGTTCACGTACCGGGTGGAGCTGCAGGTGCCGGAGGCGAGTTCGGTGCGGGTGAATGGGCGGGTGGTGCGCCGTGGTTCACCGCAGCAGTATCAGCAGGATCCCGCCCACTTTTACTGGTATGACGCACTGCGGGGTGTGGTGCATGTGCAGGTGGCGGTGACGGGTTCTGGGGGTGGGTTGGTGCAGGTGTCGTAGCGCCGTCCCTGCTGTTGGGAACGTATTTTGGCGAAGAGACAACCTTTAGGTAAACTTCTTCCCGGAGGATTCGCCTAGTGGCCTATGGCGCTCGCCTGGAACGCGGGTTGGGGTTTATAGCCCCTCGCGGGTTCAAATCCCGCATCCTCCGCCATGAAACAAGAAACCCCCGGTTGTCTCACGAGTAGACGGCTGGGGGTTGTTTTTACTGCGCCTCCCGGCCGCATTGTCGCAGACGGTGATGTCCTGGGAGTGGACAACATTCTCTCAAAGGTATGCCGAGTCTGAATGAGCGTCCGCCACGCGACACTATCCGCCATAACCTAGATAGTGTCTGCTAAGCCAGCGGCAGAGTGAATTACCGCCAGCCATCGAGTACTTCCTCGCAGGCTAGGTGTTCTGCTTGCTCGATAATGAACGTGACGGCTTGTTCTTGCTTGTCAGGCGGGTACTTGTACTTCGTGAGGAGCCGTTTGATTCGTGACCTCATGCGGGCACGAACGGACTCTTTCAACGTCCAGTCGATGGTTGCTGAACGACGGATCGTATCGACGAGTTCGCGGGCGCTAGTTTTGAGTGTTCCACCGCCCATTTCCATGATGGCGGAGTCGTTTTGGATGATCGCATCGTAGAGTGCCGCCTCCGCGTCTGTGAGGCCGAATTCTGCCGCACGTTTTTGGTTCCCTCGCATTTCCTTGGCAAGCGCTACGAGCTCAGCGATGATCTCTGCGGTGGTCAGCGAACGATTCGTGTAGCGTTTGACGGCCTCGGTGAGCATCTCGGAGAACTAGCGTGACTGGACGGTTCGTTCGTTGTAGAGTACGGAGCTGGTCGTTGTAGGCGCCGTAGCAGTCCGATTTGTAGGTTGGGTTTCCCATTCTTCCCGATGGAATCCAAAAACTCATCGGATAGCAGGGTCAGTTCTGGACGTTCCATTCCTGCGAACTGGCAGATATCAACAACTTGATCAGCTGTGACCGATTCGTTGACCAACTGTACGAGCACAGAATCAATGTTCCCGGTTCCGACCCGGCTCTTACCAGCATCAGGGTTGAGGATCTTCAGCACGGCTGCCCGCACGTCGGTGAACAGTCGGACGTCATCACGGATCGCTTCTGCTTCTGGTCGGGATGCCACCAGTGCATACTTTGGCCAAGGCGAGTAGACGGCCAGCGCGTCTTGCAGTGACTGGAACAGTCCAATGTAGTCAACGATCAACCCGCCGGGTTTGTCTTTGAACCGGCGGTTGACTCGTGCAATGGTCTGCATCAAGCCTGCGCTTTGCATCGGCTTGTCCACGTACATGGTGTGCAGGGACGGTGCGTCGAAACCGGTTAACCACATGTCACGCACGATCACGATTTCCAGCTCATCGTCTGGATTCTTTGCACGTAGTTTGAGATTGCGGCGTTCGTCTTTCGAGTGGATGTGTGGCTGGAAGCTGGCTGGGTCAGCAGCCGATCCTGTCATCACGACTTTGATCTTGCCCTTGGCTACATCATCGCTATGCCACTCGGGACGCAGTGTGATGATCTTTTCATACAGTTTGACCGCGATGCGACGGCTCATGGTGACGATCATGGCCTTGCCGCGCATCGCCGCGCGGCGCTGAATGTCGGTGCAAAGCCAGTTTGGTAGCCGATCTCGGCCAACTAATCCAACGCCGCCTGTTCTACTGTGGATTCATTAAACCTGGCCATTGTCATGCCCTTCAATAGCCTGCTGACTAGCAGCATTGAAAGCATCAAAATCTGAAACGTAGATAGCGTCTTGGGTTACCCGGAATTTTGTGTATTCTTCGACGGCATAACGGTCTGCGACTTGTTTAGAGATTGTCCCAGCGTTTGTCAGTAACTCGCGTGCGTCTAGTTGAAGTACTTGGTCGAGGAAGCCAGCCCAATCTTCCATCGTGGTTGGGATATGTCGTTTCGCCCGTGATTCTGCGAGATTTAGGTATGTTTCGACGAGCCGCCCAAGGTCTTCCAGTTCTTCTTGGGTTAGATAATTTTTCCCAACGGTCACATCGGATCGCATGATTTTTCCGTCAGGACTGTTTTTCCATGAGGTGAGCCCCATGTGTGGCTTGTCTGCATCTGCCCGCTGCTTGATTACTTCTGCGGCGGTGTGGCCGTGGACGGCATAGTGAAGTTTGTTCTGGACTGTGGCGAAGAATCGTTGAGTGGTTGGCGCATCCTTGCTGTAATCAACTGCCGTGGCATAGATGTCTGTGACTTTCTGGTAGAAGCGCCGCTCAGAAAGCCGTATCTCACGGATTTCTTGGAGTAACTGTTCGAAGTAATCGACGCCGAGGATCTCGCCTTGCTCCATCCGCTCCCGGTCGATCACATAGCCACGCAATGTGAAATCACGCAGAATCCTGGTGGCCCACTGCCGGAATTGTGTGGCACGGATGGAATTGACCCGGTAGCCCACCGATATGATGGCATCCAAACTGTAGTGGTCGATCCCCCGCGTCACATTCCTGTTTCCCTCAGTTCGAACTATTCGGAAATTCCTTATAGTTGTCGCTGGCTGCAACTCGCCACTGTCAAAAATATTGCGAAGATGCTCATTGATTGTCGGAACGGTCACCTCGAATAGTTTCGCCATGAGCTTTTGAGTAAGCCAAATCGTGCCCGCTTCATAGCGCACCTCAATTGTGCCCGCAGCTTCATTAGTGAAAACAATGAACTGCGCAGCGGACGGCTCAATATGTTTACCAGTCATCCTTGGCTCCGATTTCTTGGTCGATAGCTTCTTCGACGGCATTCCGCGCCTCTCGGACGCGAATCCGGCCCGACATCAGTTCAGGAAGGAGGGTGTCGCGTAGCTTAGCTAATTTCCTATTCTGAGGTTCCAGATTTTGCAGTTCAAGGAACTTTGACATGTTCGTATTGAGTTTTTGAGTACAGGGAAAGAAGGAAGTGCGCAAGGGATCTTGGCCAAAGCAGAACCAGATAGCTCTGTGAATGTGGAACCTCCAGCGTGCTCCTTCGGGTGCCCAGCACACGTTGTGGCCCGCGTATTCGTCGCGGTCTTCGAGGAAATCGTTGAACTGGCTCTCGTCGATGCTGTCTCCGTGTAGCTCTTTTGTGAGCGTTGAGCGCCGTTCCTCGAAACGGTCAGAGACGTATTTTAGGAACACCAGACCTAACACGACGTGCTTGTATTCCGGGGGTTCCTGATTGGCATGGAGCTTGTCGGCCGCTTCCCACAGTGTCTGCTCGAGCGTTTTGTTGGCTTTCTTAGCGACCATTCGATTCTCGTTGTCGGGCTGGGTTCGTGCGCTTGTGGGTATCGTCGGTCGGGATGGTTTCGAGGATATCGAACAGGTCGCAGTCGAGAGCGTTGCAGATTTTGATCAGGACATCTGTGGTGATGTTTTCGTCTTTGCCTAGCTTTGCGATGGATCCGGCGCTGATCTTGGCGGCGGCTTGGAGGTCTTGCTTTTTCATGCTCTTGTCGATGAGCAGCTTCCACAGTGGCTTGTAGCTGATCTTTATCGCGCGCTTTCCTCGTGTTTGGGGGTCGTGCTGGGTTTCTTGTTCCATGTCCATCCGTAGAGTGCTTCGTGTTCTTTGTTGAGTTCGATCACTACTGTTTGGGTGACGATTGTGTTGGCTACGGTCTTGAGCTAGTCCGCCGGGTTTGACATTGTGCCTCAACCCTGTCTCAATTTGTGTCTCAGTTCGTCTCGAGTAGCTCCGTAGCGTCACTGGTAGTGGTAGCGAGCTAACTGAGTAGAACATCAGCACCACTGATTTTACCGAAATTATCTCGCGGTTCCGAAGAATTATTGGCCCAGATCTGTGCGGAGGTGACGACAGAGGGTAAGAATGCGAAGCAGTGTCTGGAACTGTTGTGCGCCCGCTATGTCGAACTAACTGAGCCTCTAAACAGCTAGATTGGACGGCTAAGTGCCCTAATCTGGAGGCTAAAGGAGGCGACGTGTAGCTGGGAAAGTAATTAACTTGTTTTTGATGGATAGCGAGCCGAACGGTCGTATCAAGTGTACGTTGGCGAATTGGACGGGTGTTGCCTACAAGATTCCCCGCACCATGTTGGAGAGCGCGGGCAGCATCACTTACCTGCGGCAAACAGGGGTGTATTTGCTGTTCGGCACCGCTGATGAGTCGGAGAATCCGGTTGTGTACATTGGTCAGGCGGGTGTGCGGAAAAATGGACAGGGTATTCTGAACCGCTGGCAGGAGCATAATCGGGATAACACGAAGTACTGGTGGACGGAGGCGGTGGCCCTCACTACCTCTAATGATTCTTTTGGCCCGACGGAGATCAGTTACCTAGAGAATCGTTTCCGTAATATGGCGGTGGCGGCAGACCGGTACGAGGTGATGAACGGTAACGAGCCCACGCAGGGAAACTTGACGGAGGAGAAAGAGAGCGAGATGGAGGAGTTCATCTCGTATGCGAAGCTGGTAGTGGGGGCGTTGGGCTACAAGGTTTTTGAACCGCTCGTTGCCCGTCTGAACACGGGGGAGCCCGCCGAGCAGAGGGATCTGGAGCCGCTGCTTTATTTCCATAGTGCGAGGGCGAATGCTACCGGGCAGCGCACCGCAGAGGGTTTTGTGGTGCTAGCCGGAAGTACCATCTCCCCCATAGTGAAGAGGAGTTTACCGCCCAATATCCGCACATCGCGGGAGAAATACGCAGAGATTATCGGCTCCGACTGGGTACTCAAGAAGGACGTGCTCTTTACTAGCCCCTCTGCTGCTGCGGGGTTTGTAGGTGGGGCTTCCTTGAGTGGTAATGCCTTCTGGAAAACCGCGGAGGGCGTCTCTCTCGGGAACCTGATCACTGGCACCGGTAGCGTGGCTGAACAGTAACGGTTGTTGTCCTCCAGTCTGTCGGCAAGCTGCTAGGGCGAACGTTATATGGAGCGTGTCGCGTTACGCTTCCTCAACCCGCACCAAATTGGGGAAGTAGGGGCGCAGCTGCCTATCCACATGGAACAGCAGGGTGCGGCCGATCGCCGGGCAGTTTCGGCATGCCCCACCCATCTCAATGCGCACTACCCCATCTTGCACGCTGGCCAGCCGCATACTGCCACCATGTGAGGCGGCGAAATCCCCGGCTGCACCCCCCAACAGTTCCTTCACCGCCGTCCGCAACTCCGCATCGGTACTGCCCCCCAGGGTTGGCACGTCTAGGGTGCCGGTGGGCCAGCCTAGTTCACCCTGCTCGTTGGGGGTGGAGAGGACGGCGAAGAGGTCGCGGCGCAGTCGCGTCGCCAGCGCAGTTCCTCCCGTGTTTTTCTCCTGCCAGGACCCGTCAGCTGGCAGTGTGGTGGTGATGAGTCCCGGCGCCAGGCTGAGGTGAGCTAGTTCGCTGCGCTCTAGGTAGCCCAGAATTTGCTCCGGTAGTGCCCCTTGTGTAGCCAGGTCACGCCCTTCCGTTACCCCACCAGACCAACTGAACCGCACCAGGCCAGGGCCCACCACCCACTCGAGGACGAGTGGGTCGGGAGTAGTGCGCGGGTAGAACAGTAGCGGTGCGCTCACAGTGGGGCCAATCGGTGCGGCTATATGGCCATGATGCCGATGGTCGCCCATCTAGCGATGAATGCCAGCACCCAGGCCATCACTAGTGTGTAGCCCAGCGCAATGAGGGGCCACTTCCACGAGTTTGTTTCCGATCTGATGGCACCCACGGTGGACATGCATTGCAGGGCGTAGGCGAAGAACACGAGGAGGGCCACAATGGTGGGCGTGGTGAACACCTTCTCGCCCTCATGTGGGCCTTCCGTGAACGTCATTTTCTTCAGCGCATCGGTGGGGTTGTCGGGGTCGGCGGCTGCCGCGGTCTGCCCCATGGTGGCCACGAAAACTTCACGGGCGGCGAGGGAACCAATCAGGCCGATGGTGATGCGCCAGTCGAAGCCGAGCGGGCTGAAGACGGGTTCCACTGCTTTACCGACGGTAGCGGCTGCGGAGTGGTCGATGGTGTATTGTACCGCCTGCGTTTCGTCCATATGCTGTTCATCAATAGTCTGCTGTTGGGGGGGTATGTTCATGAGGGCCCAGATGACGATGGTAGCCACCAGGATGATGCGCCCAACTTTGCGAAGGAACATGCTGGTGGATTTCCACATGTCGGAGAGCACGGTTTTGCCGGTGGGGATGCGGTAGGGTGGCATCTCCATGTAGAAGGGCAGCAGTGTGCTTTTCAGGCTGGTGCGTTTGAACGCCCAGGCGGCGAACATGGCACTCGCCCCACCTAGCACGTAGAGGCCGAAGAGGGCGATGCCTTGGACGGAGAAGGGACCGACTCGCTGGCCGGGGTCCACCAGCATACCCACCAGCAGCAGGTAGACGGGGAGGCGGGCGGAGCAGGTCATGAGGGGTGCGGCCATGATGGTGGCGATGCGGTCCTTGGAGGACGGCATGGTGCGGGTGGCCATAATGCCGGGGACGGCGCAGGCCACGCTGGAGAGCAGGGCGACGAACGCGCGTCCTTCCAGACCGGCGCTAGCCATGACGCGGTCCATTAAGTAGGCGGCGCGGGACATGTATCCCACGTTTTCCATGAGGCTGATGAGGAGGAAGAGCAGCAGAATCTGCGGCACGAACACGAGGACGCCACCAACGCCGCCAATGAGGGCGGTGTTGACGAAGCTGGAGAGCAGCGGGTTGGAGATGTGGGCGGCGCTGAGTTCCCCTAACCAGCCGAAGAAGTCCTCAATCCACCCTTGGAAGGGGGCGGCGACGGTGAAGATCACCTGGAAGAAGAGGAACATGATGAGGAAGAAGAACAGGGTGCCGAACACGGGGTGGAGCAGCACCTTGTCTACTTTGCTGGTAGTGACGTTTTCCTGCGGGGCCACATAGTGGGCGAGGGTGAGCATGGAGTGCGTCCAGGATTCGCGTTCCGGGCCGGGTTCGGCGGGTGGGGCGACGACAGGGACGGGCCAGCCGGTGGGGTTTTCGACGAGAGCGCGGAGTTCCGCGAACCCTTTTTTGCGGTTGCCGACGACACCGACTACGGGAACGCCGAGGCCTTGGGAAAGAGCGGCGAGGTCGAGGTCGCCGCCGAGTTTTTCGAGTTCGTCGGTCATGGTGAGGGCGACGGCGGAGGGGAGGCCGAGGGAGAGGGCTTGAGCGACGAGGTTGAGGGAGCGGTGCAGGGTGGTGGAATCGACGACGATGAGGAGGGCTTGGGGGGAGGGGACGCCCTCGAGTTGGCCGGCCAGGACGTCGGTGACGACTTTTTCGTCAGGGCTGATGGGGTCAAGGGAGTAGGTGCCGGGGAGGTCTTCGAGGATGACGTTGGGAGTGACATGTCCCTCGGTGTGGCTGACGGTGATGCCAGGATAGTTTCCGGTTTTGGAGTTGAGACCGGTGAGTTTATTGAAGACGGAGGTTTTGCCGGCGTTGGGGGAGCCAATGAGGGCGATGCGGGTGGTGTCGTCGGCTAGGGCTGTGGCTGCACTTGTCCCCTTCTTCCCGTGTGGTGTCCTATGGGTGTGTGCATCGGGGTTGTGGCAGTCGGCCATTGTGCCTCCTCTTTTGTGTAGTTGTGCCGTCAACAACGTGGGTGCGACCTGGTGGTGGATGAGGTTGTGTGTGGCGTGCGCAGTGCGGTTGCTGCGCGGCTGGTGCGCTGTGGGCTAGCGGGTTGCGGGTTAGAGGGCTACGGGGGTGACGTGGAGTTGTTTGGCTTCGCTCTTGCGGAGGCAGATGTTGTAGTCGCGAAGGCGGAACATGCTGGGGTCGCCCATGGGGGCGCGGCGCGTCATGGTGATGGCTGTGCCGGGGGCGAAGCCGAGGTCGCTGAGGCGACGCCGGATAGAGTCGGGGGCGTCGTTGGCGATGGAGACGATGGTGGCGCTGTCGCCGGGTTTAAGGTCGGAGAGCAGGCAGGGAGAGTCAGACATAGCAGCTCCTTCCAGGGAGGGGCGGTGGTGCCGAGTGAGGAGCGGGGCATAACCTTGACGAATAGTCACAGAAACAGTGTAGCCTACCCTCACAAATCGGCTACTATCGGGGGACTGTTCATTCTCTCACAGACGAGGGTTGCCGTCATACTGAGCCCTCGTTTGCACTGTTCCCCTCGGGTAAGGAGGGAAGACGTGGCAGGACACTGTCATGTGCTCGGTTCTGGGGTTGGGAACGTCACGTCAATTGCCCTAACAGTTGGTGAGGGTGCCAGGTAGCATGTGCCATAGAGATAGAGTGGGCTGCCACTGCCGAGGTGTGCACCCAGGGAAGGCTCCAATGATTGACGACAATCTCACTCCCCGCCCCGTTGATGACGACGCCCAGCAGGCTGCTGAACCGTCAGCAGCAGATGCCATCGACCTCAACGAGATGGAAGAGGCTCCCCAGACTCCCGAAGAGATCGCCGCGATTGAGGCCGCCGATAAGCAGCGCGCCCGCAACATCAACAAGATCTTTGCGGCAATGATGACCACGCTGGTGCTCATTTTCGTGTTGTTCTTGGCTATCTACATCCCTTGGCGGAAGGATCAGAACCAACTTCCGGGGGCTACCACTAGTACTGTGCAAGTGGTTACACCGTCCTCGTCAGCGCCTGTACAGTAGTTCATCAACTGCGAAATCCACCTTTGCTACCAGCGGAAACGAATAATGCAACCGCTGGTTGCGAAAGTTCAAGGTGTGCTTGGTGGAGTGCAACTGGGATCCTCCGGAGAATTGAGACGTAAGAGCTTCGCATCACCGTGACCGCTCTGTTCCCTTTCCCGCACACGAGGAGGATTGATTCTCATGATTCTCGCCGACAAGATCATCGAGCTCCGCAAACAGAACGGCTGGTCCCAGGAAGAACTAGCCGAGAGAGTTGGCGTCAGCCGCCAAGCCATCTCCAAGTGGGAGGCTGCACAAAGCACTCCCGAACTCGACCGCATCCTTACCCTCAGTGAGATCTTCGGCGTCTCCACCGACTACCTCATTCGCGACGACTACGACGTACCCACACTCGCGGATGCCGGTACCTTCCAGGACAGCCCTCTCCGCAAAATCAGCATGGAGGAGGCAAACCAGTACCTCTCCGCTCGGCTCGCCTCGGCACGTCCTGTCGCCGTGGGTGGAATGCTGTGCGCCTTGGCGTTGGCTCTCCTCATTTTCATTTCCGACTGGCCGGGTCTTGCCGCCAACGCACGTGGGCCGCTGAGTTTCGCCGTCGCTGCCCTGGTGGTTGCGGTAGCCGTCGCCATCTTCATCATCAACAACAATCGCACTAAGCAGTGGAAGTGGATGGAGAAGGAACCCTTTGAAAGCGCCTACGGAGTAGAGGGTATGGCGAAGGAACGTTTGGCTGCCTTCCAGCCCGCCCACACCACCAACCTGGTCACTGGTCTGGTGCTCTCTATCGTCGCCCTCATCCTCTTTGTGGTGTCCGATCTACTGGCAAGCACCACTGGCCTGAACGATAGTACTTTTGTGGCCTTGGGCTTCGCTGTTGCCGCCGTCGCCGTGTTTCTCTTCGTCTACAACCATATTGTCAAGGGCGCCTACTGGGAGCTTCTGCAGGACGGCGACCGGAGCCCCAGGAAGAAGCTTCTTCACTCCAAGGTGGGTCCCATCATGGGCATCTACTGGATGTCCATTGTTTTCATCTACTTGGCCATCAGCTTCCTCACCGATAGCTGGGACACCAGTTGGATTATCTGGCCATTGGCCGGTGTAGGCTCCGCCATTGTCGCGACCATTGTCTCCTACGTGTGGGAACGCAAGCTCGGCATTGCTACCTCCGATGCCGCCACCGGCACTGGTACCGCTGGCATTGGTACCGCTGGCACTGCTACCACCGGCATTGGTACCACCAGCCCCAACGACTCTGCCGGCACCACCAACTAACTCCAGTCTCGCCCCGCGGTAGACTCGACTCCATGGGAGCTGGACGTTTCGCCCCCACACCTTCGGGGGACCTCCACCTAGGAAATCTGCGCACTGCACTGCTGGCCTATGACGCCGCCCGCAGCACAGGGCGCAGTTTCCGCATGCGTGTGGAGGATCTGGACCAGCAGCGTTGCTCTGCGGAGGTGGCGGAGCGGCAGCTCGCCGACCTTGCCGCCCTGGGCATCGAGTGGGAAGGCGAGACAATGTGGCAGTCGCAGCGTCACGCCGCCTACCAGGCAGCTGTCGACCAACTGGCGGCCCAGGGGCTGGTGTACGAGTGCTACTGTTCCCGCCGGGAAATCCTGGAGGCTCCCCGGGCGCCCCATTCCCCACCTGGCTCCTACCCCGGCACCTGCCGGGATCTGACGGAGGAGCAACGAGCCGCGAAACGTGCACAGCTTGCGGCTTCCGATAATTTCCGCCAGCCCGCGCTGCGCTTGCGGGCGCAGGTGTCGGAGTGGACGGTGTGGGAGGAGTGTGCGGTGGACGGTGCCCGGCCTGGCCATCCCCAGCCCTACACCGGTGTGGTGGATGATGTGGTGCTGCGCCGGGGTGATGGCGTGTGGGCCTACAACTTGGCTGTGGTGGTGGATGATGCCGCCCAGGGCGTGGACCAGGTGGTGCGCGGGGCGGACTTGCTGTCCTCGGCCCCCCGGCAGGCGTATCTGGCGCATCTGTTGGGGGTGGAACCTGTCACCTATCGGCATGTGCCGCTCATGCAGGATGCCCACGGGGAGCGGTTGGCGAAGCGTGCCGGGGGCGGCGGGATGACGCTCCGCTCTGAGTTGGCGCGGGGGAAAACGGTGGACGAGGTGCGGGAATGGTTGTTGTCCACGGTGGGGTGACGGGTGCTGGTGCGACGCGTGCGCAGAGGAAACTTTGTTTTTCTGTGGAAAGGCGTAAACTGTAACCACACGCAGAGAAACAGCCCCTGGTGGTGTGAGTGATCACCCGCTGGGGGCTGTCTCAGATTTGAATTCCCATGAATGGGGGAGAACCGCTAAACTATAGGTGGGCACCGCGCGGCGTCCATCCTGTGAATCCCCCCAGGGCCGGAAGGCAGCAAGGGTCAGCGGGCTCTGGCGGGTGCGCGGGGCCCGCTTTTTTGTGCCCATTTTCAGAAAGGCCTCTCATGTCACTGTCGACCATGAGCCGCGAAGAGCTGGAAGCTCTTTCCCAAGAGATCAACGCCCGCTACGAAGAATTTAAGGGCAAGAACCTCGCACTGGATCTCACTCGCGGTAAGCCTTCCGCCCAGCAGCTCGACCTCTCCAACGGTCTCCTGACGCTGCCCGGTGAAGGCTCCACCAAGGATGAAGACGGTACCGACATTCGAAACTACGGGAACCTGGCTGGCCTGAAGTCCATTCGTGCCATCTGGGCCGAACTCCTCGGAGTTCCCGTCGAGGAGATCATCTCCGAAAACAATGCCAGCCTGGAGATCATGCACTACGTGCTGACCTTCGCCATGCTGCACGGCCTCCCCACCAGCCCCCAGCCGTGGGTGAAGGAAGAGACCCTTAAGTGGATCTGCCCTGTCCCCGGCTACGACCGCCACTTCGCCATCACCGAGACCCTGGGCTTCGAAATGATCCAGGTCCCCATGAACGAAGACGGCCCCGATGCCGACGCTATCGCTGAACTCGTCGCGAACGACCCTGCCATTAAGGGCATGTGGCTCGTTCCCGTGTTCGCCAACCCGGACGGTGCCGTCACCTCCCGCGAGGTGGCCGAGAAGCTGGTCTCCATGAAGACCGCCGCCCCCGACTTCACCATCATGTGGGACAACGCGTACTGCATCCACACCCTCACCGACGAGTTCCCGGAGATTCTGCCGATCGTGCAGATGGCTGCGGACGCCGGCAACGAGGGCCGCGTCTTCCAGCTCACCTCCTCCTCCAAGGTCACTTTCGCGGGTGCTGGTGTGAGCTTCCTCAACACCTCCCCCGCCAACCTGGCCTGGTACAAGAGGTACCTGGGTATCGCCACAATTGGCCCGAACAAGGTCAACCAGCTGGCCCACGCCCGTTTCTTCGGTGACGCTGCCGCCGTTAAGGCCCACATGCTGAAGCACAAGGGCATCCTCGCCCCCAAGTTCGATGCGGTGGAGCGGATCCTTGCCGATCGCCTGGGCGAGTACGAGGTGGCCTCCTGGACTGAGCCGAAGGGTGGATACTTCATTTCCCTCAATGTGGTGCCCGGTACTGCCAAGCGCGTCGTTGCCCTCGCCGCCGAAGCTGGCATCAAGCTCACCGGCGCCGGCTCTGCCTACCCGAAGGGTGAGGACCCGAACGAGACCAACATCCGTCTCGCCCCCTCCCTGCCCCCGCTGGAGGAGGTCACCGTCGCTATGGATGGTGTTGCTACCTGCGTGCTGAAGGCCGCCCTCGAGAAGGCGCTCGCTGCCTAACTCAACTCACGCAGCCCCCACAAGTACATAAAGAAATAGCAGAAAGCCCCGGTCGTACTCTCCAATATGACCGGGGCTTTCCTCACATCACCAAGGGCCAGCCTAAGGGTGCATGGTAGTGGCTGGTCCCTCCGGGTGATGCTTCTCCCGCCGGTTCACACTGGACGGGACGAGAGTTTGTGAAAACCCGTCCGCCACGGAAGCGGCAAGCTCAATGAAGGCGCGGCAGGCGCCCTTACTCATCTGGTCAATATCCACCTCTGCGCCCTCCGCCAGATGCTCATCGAAGGGAATCAGGTGGACGGCGGCGCAGCGCTGGTTGAACGTTGCCCGCAGCTGGTCCATATCAATGCTGGCGGAGCCGGCCCGGCTGGAGCAGATCGCCACCACGGTGCGCTCCACCAAATGCTGGTAGCCGTGGGCGTCCAACCAATTTAGAGTGGCCCAGGCGCTTCGTGCACCGTCAATGGCGGGTGACGAGACCAGCACCAGGGAATCGGCCAGGTCGAGCACGCCGCGCATAGCGTCATGCATCAGGCCGGTACCGCAGTCGGTGAGAATGATGTTGTAGAAGGATTGCAGAATGTCGATGGTGCGGCGGTAGTCTCGCTCCGAGAACGCTTCGCTAATTGCCGGATCGGATTCCGAGGCCAGCACTTCCAGGCGGGAGCGGGCCTGTGAAGTGTGGGCGCGCACATCGGAGTAGCGGCGGATGGATGGGTCCTCCAGGAGGTCGCGGACCGTTGAGTTGGTCTGCTGGGGGACACGCTGGGCGAGGGTGCCCAAGTCCGGGTTCGCGTCGATAGCAATAATGCGGTCGCCGCGTAGGGATGCGAAGGTGGAACCCAAGCCAATAGTGGTGGTGGTTTTGCCGACGCCGCCCTTCAGGGACAGGCAGGCAATGCGGTAGTCTCCGCGGACAGGTTGGCGGACGCGCTCTTCCAGCGCCTCCAGCTCTTTCTCGTCTGAGGAGGGGCCGGGGTTGATGGCGCCGCCGGTGGCCTTGTAGATGAATTTGCGCCAGCCCGAGCGGGGCGTGGCTTTCTTCTGTTGTAGCAGCTGCAGGTTGTTGACGGTGTTGTTGGCAGCTCCGGTGGTGGAGGTGGGGGAGAGCGGATTCAGTCCACCCGGCGGGGTGGTTCCGGGCATGCCGACACCTAACGCACTTGTGGGGCCTCCCATGGCTCCCATGGCTCCCATGCTGGCTATGCCTCCCGTGCCGGCCATGTTGCCCGCGGGGACGTCCCCCATGCCGGGGGCACCGGTGCTACCGGGGAAACCGTCGCCTCCCAGGTAAGGGGTGTAGGGGTTGACGAAGGGCGGGGGCGTGGTGTTTTTGTGCGCGGCCGGGAAGGCGGCTTCGAATGAGTCGGGGAAGGGGGCCGGTTCGTCAACGTCGTCGGGGAGGAGGAAGGGACGTTCGGCGGGTTCAGGATTAACTGGGGGAGCTGCGGGAAACTCGTCGGGGGCTGTAGGGGAGCCGTCGGGAGCGGTAGGAGACCCGTCGGGGGCTGGCGGGTAGGCGGAGAGAGGAGAGGTCTCGCCGCTGGGTGGTGTGGGCTGGGCATTCTGTTGCTCGCCACCGAATCCTGAATAAACCATGCTTTTACTCCTGGGTGGTCTAGAAGTGCGCACAGTATGGAGGATGTGTGCGGCTCATGGGGGAGCTACTTTCCCCACAGGGACCCATCAACCCCTAAAAACCCTATTCCACCTGCGGTAACAGTGCTTTCGGCACCTTTTGAAAAAACTTTAAAAAATTTTTGGCCGGTGACGGTGCCGGCTAAAGCCCAGGTGGCGAGGCCGGCAACCCTAATAATCCCGTTTGTCGCACCAGCCGGGTAGGCTCTAATGCGTGGCGCTTTACCATAAGTACCGTCCCGCTACCTTCGCGGAAGTAGTCGGGCAAGAGCATGTAACTGAACCGCTGATGCAGGCCCTGGACAGCGGCCACATTAACCATGCCTACTTGTTCTCCGGCCCACGCGGTACCGGTAAAACCTCCTCCGCCCGCATCCTCGCCCGCTCCCTCAACTGCGCTGAAGGCCCCACCAGCACTCCCTGCGGGAAGTGCCCCTCCTGCCTCGCATTGGCGCCGGGCGGTTCCGGCAACCTCGACGTCACCGAGCTGGATGCCGCCTCCCACGGAGGTGTGGATGATGCCCGCGACCTGCGCGACCGCGCCTTCTACGCCCCCGCCGAGTCCCGCTACCGCGTCTTCATCATTGACGAGGCGCATATGGTCACCTCCGCTGGCTTCAACGCCCTGCTGAAGATCGTGGAGGAGCCGCCGGAGCACCTCATTTTTATCTTCGCCACCACGGAGCCGGAGAAGGTCCTCCCCACTATTAAGTCTCGTACGCACCACTATCCGTTCCGCCTGCTCGCTCCCAACGCCATGCGCGGCCTGTTGGAGCGTATCTGCGAGCAGGAAGGGGTGAAGGTGGATCCGGCGGTCTACCCGCTGGTTATTCGTGCCGGTGGCGGCTCCCCACGTGACGCACTGTCGGTGCTGGATCAGCTGTTGGCCGGGTCTGGGTCCGAGGGCATTACCTACCACAATGCGCTGGCACTCCTGGGGGCCACCGACATTGCCCTAATTGATGATGCGGTGGAGGCCTTGGCTACGGCGGACCGGCCGGGCATGTTCAGCACCATCGAGCGTGTTATTTCTGCTGGGCACGACCCGCGCCGTTTCACCAGCGACCTGCTGGACCGCTTCCGCGACCTCATTATGCTGCAGTCCGTGCAGGACGCGGCGGATTCTGGGCTGGTTGATGCCCCCGCCGACCAGATGGAGCGGATGCTCGCCCAGGCGAAGGAACTTGGCCCCGCCACCGCCACCCGCTTCGCCGATGTACTGAGCACCGGCCTCAATGACATGCGCGGTGCCACCTCCCCGCGGCTGTTGCTGGAGATTATGGCTGCCCGGATGCTGCTGCCCGCCGTCGACGACTCCTACGAGGCGCTGCTACAGCGGGTAGAGCAGCTGGAACGTGGTGTGGGGTCACGGATTTCCCCCACCTCTTCGGTACCGCAGTCTGCTGATGCTGCTCGGCAGGGTGACGGCACCGCCACTGCGATGGTCACGGGGGATGCCGGCGATATGGCCGGTGACGGAGGAGTCGAACCTGTGGGCTTCGCCGCCCCGGAGGAGGATTCGCCCGCCCCCCGGGTGTCCCGAGCCGAGGCCGCCCATAGTGCTGCCGAAGGTGCCGCCCGCGCCCGCGCCCTGATGGCGGAGCGTCAAGCCAAGAAGAAGGCTGCCTCCCAGCAGGGGAGTACCAGTGCCGACCTGCAGAGAAGTAGTGGTGCCTCCCCGCGGCGGGCCCCCGTCACCCCTGAACCCGCTAATGAACCCTCGGAAGAGGCCGCGACGGCTTCTGCGGCTGCTACATCAGCTCCCGCATCAGCTCCCGCGTCCAGTACGCCAGAAGAGCAGGCGTCCCCCGCTGCGGTTGCTGCCGCCGACTTCACGGCAGAGGATTTCTCCTCCCAGTGGGTCGCCATCCGCAACGCTGTCCGGCCTGCCTCCCGCACCCTCGACGTCATGCTGGCCACCGCCCGCGTCATCGACTACCAGCCCGACAGTGCCCAACTGTCCATCAGCCACACCTCTGGCCCACTGGTCAGCCGCATCAACGAACCACGTCACCTCACTATCCTCACCGAGGCAATCGCCCAAACAATGGGTGTGCAGGTGCATGTGCGTTGCCTCACCGGCCAGGATGCCGCCCGCGGAGCCGCCAACTCCCCCGCACCCCAGAACGGGGGCGGGACAGCGGGAAAAGCCCATAAGTTCACCGCGCCGAAGGTCCCTCGGCGCTCCAGCAAGGCTGCCCCCGCCACCGCAACCTCAGCAGCCGGCACCCCCACCGGCCCGCAGGCCGTCACCACACCAGCCGGTAGTGCGGCACCCGCGAACGGTGCTGCACCCGCCCCCGGTATGCCGTCGCACAGTGATCCGTCATCCAGTGATCCGCCACCCAGCGGTCAGGTTCCCAGTGGGCAGGTTCCCAGTGGGCAGACGGAGGACAGCGGCTCCAGCGACGAGGACGCCCTGGCCGAAATGTTGGCCGACGCCGCCGACCCCACCCAGCAGAATCTCGACCACCGCAGCGCCGTCGACATCGCCATTGAACGCCTGCAAGAAACCCTGGGCGCCACGCTCTTGGAGGATAAGTAGTGTACGAAGGACCCGTCCAAAACCTCATCGACGAGCTCGGACGTCTCCCCGGAGTCGGGCCCAAAGGCGCCCAACGCATCGCCTTCCACCTCCTCAACCAAGAGCCAGAGACTATCGACCGCCTTGCCAATGCCGTTGCCGCCCTCCGCAACGGCGTCACCTACTGCCACATCTGCGGCAACGTCTCCGAAACCGACACCTGCAGCATCTGCGCCGACCCCAAACGAGACCTCGACGTCATCTGCGTCGTCGAAGAATCCAAAGACGTGCAAGCCATTGAACGCACCCGCGAATTCCATGGCCGCTACCACGTCCTCGGTGGCGCACTCGACCCCCTTAAAGGCATCGGCCCCGACCAACTCAACATCCGCAACCTCCTCACCCGCATCGGCCAGCCCGTTGAAGACCACAACGGGGACCCCACCACTATCCACATCAGCGAAGTAATCCTGGCCACCAACCCCAATACCGTCGGCGAAGCCACCGCCAGCTACCTGGCCCGCATCCTCAAAGACTTCCCCGACCTCACCATCACCCGCCTGGCCACCGGCCTGTCCATGGGTGGGGACATCGAGTTCGCCGACGAACTCACCCTCGGCCGTGCCCTCCAAGGGCGCCGCAGCATCCTCTAAGCACGGCGAGCGGCCCTTAACCACCCCCGCTCCGCACTCTCCGCACCCAACCACAAACGACCCTGGCAGCATGTGCTACCAGGGTCGTATGGTGATGAAGCTATCAGGACGGCGGCGCGCGAAGGGCACCGGATCAGGATGGATCTCCGTTCGGCGCTCTGTGAGAAGCTCTGCTAGGGAACGTTGGGGCCATCCAGCAGCAGTCCACTGCGAACCTCGGCCGACTTCTCCACCGAGACCACCTCAGCCAGAATAGACAGCGCGAACTCCAGCGCCCAGCCGGGGCCATGGCCGGTGATGATCTTGCCATCCACCACCGCGGGAGCATCCAGAATGACTGCACCCTCGCAGTACTTCTCGAAACCCGGGTAGCAGGTTGCGTTCTTGCCCTTCAGCAAGCCCAGCCCACCCAGCACCATGGGGGCAGCGCAGATCGCGGCCACATACTTGTCGGCCTCTGCGCGGGCCACGACTTCCTTCTTTAGGCCTTCGTGATCGTCGAATGCGGTGGTACCACCGGGGATGATGAGCACATCCGCGCCCTGCGCATCCACGTCGGCGAACATTGCGTCCGCCTGTACCGGAATGTTGTGGCCACCCGTCACCACCTGTGAATCGGTCAGGGAAGCGGTGGTGACGTCCACTCCGCCGCGCCGCAGAATATCCACGGTGGCCAGAGCTTCAATCTCCTCGAAACCATCAATAAGAACAACAACAGCAGTAGTCATATCTCGCTCCTTCACTGATGAGAGATGTCTGGTGGAAATGCTGTTAGCGTGCGCCCTTGCCTTGGCGGTTAGCTTGGGCTTCGTCCTCAATATCCATGTCGTGAGCAGCCTCAACCATCTCTTCCCACTCCACGATCTTCTTCCGCTCGCGGCCTTCTTCTGCGCCGCGCCGCTTCTCGTGGGCATCCAGACGGTACCAGCCGGACCAGTCGGTGACCTTCTTCGGCAGGCTATCCAGCCAGGCCTCGGCCTCTTCGGGAGCCGGGTGGGCAGGCTCGTTCAGCTTGCCGCTGGCCCAATCGTCCAGCAGGTTCTGCACGGTCTCGTTAGCGTCGGACTTGGTGTTGCCGATGAGGCCCACCGGGCCACGCTTCACCCAGCCAGTGGTGTACAGCGGGGCAATGTGTTCACCGGTCTGGTCGATGACGCGTCCCGCCACATTGTCGATAGTGCCCAACGTGTGGTTGAAGGGGATGCCGGGCAGAGCAGAGGACAGGTAGCCGACCGCGCGGTAAACCTGGCCGACCTCCCAGTCCGTCATCTTGCCGGTGCCGGTGACGCCGCCCTGTCCGTTGAGCTCCATGCGTTCGGTGCGGAGCCCTACGACCTTGCCGTTTTCGCCCAGGATTTCTACGGGCGATTCGAAGAGGTGAATGTAGATCTTGCGGATGTTCGGGTTGGGGTCCTCGTCACGCATGGCGTAGTTCTCGAGGGTGGTGCACACCATATCGGTTGCCTTGGCGGCGCGGCGGGCTTCCTCGGATGCTTCGTCGTAGTCGATGTCCTCGGGGTCGACGAGTACCTGGACGTTGGGAGAGTGGTCGAGTTCGCGCAGTTCAACCGGGGTGTACTTGGCCTGGGCGGGGCCGCGACGGCCGAAGACGTGGACTTCCTTCACCTTGGATGCTTTGAGACCCGCGTAGACGTTGTCGGGGATCTCGGTGACGAGGAGTTCTTCGGCGGTCTTGCCGAGGATGCGGGAGACGTCTAGGGAGACGTTGCCGACACCAACCACGGCGACCTTTTCGGCCTCGAGGGGCCACTCGCGGGGGAATTCCGGCTGACCGTCGTACCAGGCGACGAATTCGGCTGCCCCGAAGGAGCCGTCCAGGTCGATGCCGGGGATGTCGAGGGCGCGGTCTGCTTTGGCGCCGGTGGCGAAGATGACGCCGTCGTAGTACTGGAGCAGGTCGTCTAGGGTGGCGTCGGTGCCGAACTCTACGTTGCCGAAGAAGCGCACCTGAGGCTTGTTGAGGACCTGGTGCAGGGAGCTGACGATGCCCTTGATGCGCGGGTGGTCGGGGGCGACACCGTAGCGGATGAGTCCGAAGGGGGCGGGCATGCGTTCGAGGATGTCAATACTCACGCCGGGGTCCTGGGCGGCGGCGGACTTCATGAGGCAGTCCGAGGCGTAAATGCCGGCAGGGCCAGAACCAATGATGGCGACGCGAATAGGTCGGGTCATAGTCACTTCTTCTACATTCGAGGTCAGTTGTGGTTTCTATTCTACAGAAGAGGGCAAGAAAACTTTTTTCAAAAAGTTTAACAGAGGACTTGCGCTAGTAGGTTAGCCTACCCTAATATAAGTAGTGCGAGATGGAGTAAGGGCAGATACTCCTCCTCGTTCGTCACAAGATATCAGCGGCCCCCACACACGCGCTCCGGTGGGGGTCGCTGGTAATTTCCCCCCATTTTCGGGGTAAAATTGCAGCCAGCAGCGAACGGAACCCACGAATAGTCCGCTCCCACCTCTCTCACCAGTAAAGTAGGCATCGTGGATCATGATGGCGATGGAATGTGCATTGGCCCCCAAGACGAGCATCGCTGGGGGGTTTTCGGCGCAGCCGGACTTCTCCTCCGTGCCCCCGCTGAAGACGGCACCCCCCTCATTCTCATGCAGCACCGCGCACAATGGACCAACGCCGGCGGCACGTGGGGTCTCCCTGGCGGCGCCATCGACTCCCACGAAACTCCAGTAACCGGAGCCCTTCGGGAAGTCTACGAAGAAACCCACATTACCGTCGACCCTGCCCGCGCCCGCTGGTACGGACCCACCGCCGGCATGCACTACATCAAACGCCTCACCCGCGACTTCAACCCCCTCGGAGACCGCGTTGCCCGCAACGGTGACCGCTACTTCGAACGCGTCGACATGGAACGCGGCCTGTGGACCTACACCACCGTCGTCGCCGACCTCAACGCACCTGCCGACTACGAAGCAGACGAAGAATCCGAAGAACTCGCCTGGCTCTCCGAAGACGACGTCTCCCAACTCGAACTCATCCCCGGGTTCGCCCACGCCTGGACCGGGCTTCAGACCATCGAAGCGGACCTCATTGTGGACGGCGAATCCGTCTATGCCGGCCGCGACACCCACTGGTGGCAGAGCCGACGCAGCAAAGCCGACCATATGCTGGGGAAAATTGCGAAGAGTCGCCCCTGGGTGTGGCGTCGCCGCCACAACATGGACTTCATCGACGAAGACGGCTACGCCAACATCGTGGACGAACCCGGCTTCTACTGGACTGCCCACTGCACCGTCGTACTCGGTGGAAAAATTGTGGGTGCACAGGAAGACCACGCACTGCCCTACACCGCCCAAAGCTACTTCCACACCCTCGACGCAGAAAGCGACTCGGCGTCCCTCGTGCAGAAGATGGTATTGGAGAATGTGGCGAAGCGGCGGGACACCATCGTCGTCACCGACAATGAAGACCTCATCAACGAGCTTCCGCAGAACTTCACCCACATCTGGGACAACACCTGCCTCTTCCGCTAGCGAAGAGCCCAGATAAAGCACAGGCCTGCGCAGTAGTGCGCAGGCCCTCGCCGTCTCCGGGGTAGTGTTCCGCTAGTCCTTGACCAGGTCGGAATCCTCCACACTCAGCGGATCCTTCGTGTGGCCCACCAGTGCCCCAACCGAATCAATAATGCGGCTGGCACGGTAGGGCCAGCTGTTCGCTTCCTTCACATCCGAGATACCGGAGAGCACCAGGAACGTGTGCATGCCAGCTTCCAAGCCAGACTTCACATCTGTGTCCATCCGGTCGCCAATCATAATGGTCTCCTCGGAGTGTGCACCCATCGCGCGCAGCGCGGACCGCATCATCATCGGGTTCGGCTTGCCAATGTAGTAGGGCTCTTTGCCGGTGGACGCCATGATGAGAGATGCGACCGAACCGGTTGCCGGCAGTACACCCTCCGGGGCGGGACCCGTGTTATCAGGGTTGGTGCAGATGAACTTGGCACCTTTAATAATGAGGTTGATGGCCTTCGTAATGGCCTCGAAGCTGTACGTGCGGGTTTCGCCCAACACCACATAGTCGGGGTTGGTGTCGGTCAGAATGTAGCCAGCTTCGTGGATGGCGGTGGTGAGTCCGGTTTCGCCCACCACATAGGCAGTGCCATAAGGATTTTGCTCATCCAAGAAGGCGGCGGTGGCCAGCGCGGAGGTCCAGATGCGCTCCGCGGGAATGTCAATGCCGCTGAGGGCAAGCCGGGCGGACAGATCGCGCGGCGTAAAAATCGAGTTGTTCGTCAACACCATGTAGTTGGTGTCGTTGTCCTGCAACTCTTTAAGGAACTTTTCAGCGCCCTCAACGGGCTTGTTCTCTTTAATCAGAACGCCATCCATGTCAGTCAGGAAGTTCCACTTCACAGACGATGACGTGTCCTTTTTCTCCTCTTTTTTGTCCTGCTGCTTCTTCAATGCGGAGTCCTCCTCCATATTTTCGGCAGAACCTGCACTCACTCGTGCCGTCTTGTCTTTCGTTGTCATATCTCTATTGTCTCAGGTCGCAGCGAAAAAGCTAGCTTCTGGTAGAGATCACCAGAACAGTGTGTATTCGAATAGACCACGCCGCAACGAGCAGTTCCACACCGCGACAAACACACCCAACCGAGCAGACACACTGCAGGGCACAGAGTGCACGCCAAGAAAATTCGTCTGTAGCTAATCGTGCTCACTAGAATAAGCGCTAAGGGCGCAACCCGGGGATCCACAAGACACCCGAGCTATAGCTAATTTACGACAACGACAGTGTCGCCACGCGACAAATCCGCACAACTCTTGAAACGCAAGGAATCGGTGACTTCTATGGAGCGGAACCAAGCCCCCTTCTACGTCATGGCATCGGCAGCCAACGCCGGCACCTCCATCATTACCGCAGCTCTTATCTACGGCCTGAAGGACGCCGGATACACCGTCGGCATTTTCCGCCCGGTGAACCCCATCCTCCCCGCCAGCGTCATCCCCTCCGAACAAGGGGACCCCATGCTGCAGGCCCTCACCGAGATCAGCAACGCCGACCTCACCTACCAGGACTGCACCGGCGTCAACTACCTTGATCTGCTGGAAGACCGTAACACCGCGCTTTCCACCATCATCTCCCGCTTCGACGCCATCCAAGCCAAATGTGACATCGTCGTCGTCCTCGGCAGCGACTACTCCACCGGCATGGCCGACGAATTCGACCTCAACGGCCAAATCGCCATGAACCTGGGTGCCCGCCTCCTCCTCGTCGAAAGCCTCCGCGACCGCGACGTCACCACCCTCCGCTCCATCTGCTTCGCCGCCGTCCAACACCTCCGCAAGAACCACCAGAACCCGGCCGCCCTCATCGTCAACCGGATCCCCGCCGACGGCGACAACTACCAAGAGCTCGCACAGGAAATCCGGGACTCCTTCGGGGACGCCCTCAACCTCCCCGTCCTCACCACCCCCGAAATTCCGCTCCTGCACGCCCCCACCGTCTCCGAGCTCCAGCGTGCCGTCAACGCCACCCCCATCAACGACGTCGACCCCGAGCTGCTCAACAATGAAGCCCTCGCCGTCACCGTCGCAGGCGTCACCTCACAGCGCATCCTCGACCACATCTCCGAAGACTCCATCGTCGTCGTCCCCGCCGACCGCGAAAGCACCATCGCCACCCTGCTCGCCAACCAGGACGATCCAGAAACCGCCAATATCGTCGGCATCATCTGGACCGCCAGTGTCGAACCCACCCCCGAACAACTCGAGATGGCCAAGGCCAACACCCAGGTTCCCATCCTCAGCACCCAACTGGGCACCTACGCCACCGCCACCACCATCGACAACACCCGCGGTGTACTGCGCACCAGCGCTACCCACAAGTTGGCCAAAGCACAAGAATTCGCCACCGACTGGTTCGACGCCACCCCGCTGGACGACCTCCTCGCCACCCCCGCACCCACCTCCGTCACCCCCCAAATGTTCCAGTACCAGCTGCTCCAGCGGGCCAAAGCGGACAAGAAGCACATCGTGCTGCCGGAAGGTGACGACGACCGCATCCTCGAAGCCGCCGACATCATCCTCCACGAAGGCTTCGCCGACCTCACCATCCTGGGCGACCCAGACTCCATCCTCACCCGCGCCAAGCAGCTTGGACTCGACCTCTCCGCCGCCACACTGCTCGACCCCGCCCACTACGACGGTCTGGAAGAGTTCGCAGAAACCTACTTCCAGCTGCGCAAACACAAGGGCATCAGCATTGATGACGCGCGCGAAAAGATGAAGGACATCAGCTACTTCGCCACCATGATGGTCCACCTCGGCAAAGCCGACGGCATGGTCTCTGGCGCCGCCCACACCACCGCCCACACCATCCGTCCCAGCTTCGAAATCATCAAGACCAAGCCCGGCGTCGCCACCGTCTCCTCCATCTTCCTCATGTGCCTGGAGGACCACGTGCTGGCCTTCGGCGACTGCGCCGTCAACATCGACCCCACCCCCGCCCAGCTCGCTGACATCGCCATCTCCTCCGCCGAGACCGCCAGCCAGTTCGGCGTAGAACCCCGCGTCGCCCTCCTGTCCTACTCCACCGGCACCTCCGGCTCCGGCGCGGACGTCGACAAGGTGTGCGAAGCCGTCGCCATCGTCAAAGACAGCGATATGCCGTACCCGGTGGACGGTCCCATCCAGTTCGACGCGGCCGTGGACGCCACCGTCGGCGCTGCCAAGGCCCCCGACTCAGTTGTCGCCGGACGCGCCACCGTACTGGTCTTCCCCGACCTCAACACCGGCAACAACACCTATAAGGCAGTGCAGCGTACTGCCGGTGCTGTCGCCGTCGGACCCATCCTGCAGGGTCTCAAGAAACCCATCAATGACCTCTCCCGCGGCGCCCTCGTGGAGGACATCGTCAACACCGTCGCGGTCACTGCTACCCAAGCTCAGAGCATTTAGGAGCCCCACTTGAGCACTGTATTCGTCATTAACTCTGGTTCTTCCTCCATCAAGTACCAGCTCATCAACCCGGCTCTGGAAGGTGCAGATGCCGTCGTCGCGTCCGGCCTCGTCGACCAGATCGGCCTTGAGAAAGGCAAATACTCCATCAAGCACGACGGAGAAAAGATCGAACACACCGCCGCAATCCCCGACCACAGCATCGGTCTGCAGCTCGTTGTCGACCTCTTCGCGGAAGTCGGACTCAACCTTGATGAGCAAGATGTCGTAGCTGTTGGCCACCGCGTTGTGCAAGGTGGCAACCTTTTCCGCGAGCCGGTAGAAATTGACGACACGGTGATGGACCAGATTGAGAGTCTCTCCCCGCTGGCACCTCTCCACAATCCGGCCCACGTGCTGGGTATGAAAGTTGCCCGCAAGCTGCTCCCCAGTGTCCCCCACGTGGCCGTATTTGATACCGCGTTCTTTGCTGACCTCCCCGCAGCATCCGCCATCTTCCCCATTCCGCAGGATATTGCTGACACCTATGCGGTTCGCCGTTACGGAGCTCATGGCACGAGTCACCAATATGTCTCCCAGCAGGTTCCCAAACTCCTCGACCTCGATCCCAGTAATCTGCGGCAGATCATCATGCACCTGGGTAACGGGGCCTCTGTTTCCGCAGTGAAGAACGGCAAGCCGATTGACACCTCTATGGGGCTTACCCCGCTGGGCGGTCTGGTCATGGGTAGCCGCTGTGGCGATATCGACCCCTCCGTGGTGCTTCACCTCATGCGGCAGGGCGGCTACACCGTGGATGAGATGGACCATATGCTCAACCGTGAATCCGGTGTGAAAGCTCTCATCGGTACGTCTGATATGCGTACCCTGGACGACCTCATGGCTGTCCACGACCCTAAAGGTCAGCTCTGTTGGGATGTCTACGTCACCCGCCTCAAGCACTACTTGGGTGCCTACATGGCGGAGTTGGGTGGCGTGGACGTCATTGCTTTCACCGCTGGCATTGGTGAGAATTCCCCCGAAATGCGGGAATCTTGCCTGGAGGGGTTGGAAGAGCTGGGTATCCAGATTGACCCAGTGGTCAATAACCACAAGTTCAAGGAACCTTGTGTTATCTCTACCCCCGAGTCCAAGGTGACGGCTATCGTGGTTCCCACCAACGAAGAGCTTGCGATTTCCCGGATGGCTCTCGCGTTCGCGAAATAGCGCGCTCGGGTGGGGGCTGCCGGGAGCTCTTAGAAGAGCGTTACCGGCCGCACTGTATTTGCCATATCCACCAGGCGGTACCGGTGTACCCGGGTGGGGGCATTGCGAGCCATAATACGCAGGCTCCGCTCCAGCCCGCCACGCACTCCATTGCGGGAGAAGTGCAGGTTGAAGATGGTCTTGTGGTGTTCGGCGTGCCGCAGCTTGTTGTAGCGCAGCCACCGCAGGGCCGCCTCCAACACCACGATGCGTATTTGCCGAATACGGGGTTCGGTCTCCGGCAGCGTCAACAGCATGTCGGCTGCCTTCACCAGCGCGTCCTCCGTCAGCTCGGCGGGCGGGCGGCGCACCATCATGAGGACGGCTGTCAGCACGGCAGTTGGGTAGTGGCGGTTGTTGGAGAGCAGCTCAGACAGTGTAGCTACAGCTTGCTCCACCTCTCCCAGATGGTTGAGCTGGCGCGCCAGGCCGAAGCCAGCTGACACGGTGGTGTGGTCGCAACGCCAGCAGGTGCGGTAGTAGCTGCGGGCGATGGCCTGCCATTCTTCCTTTTCTGCCAGGGACATGTCTGGCTCATCTTGCACGATGAGTTCGGAGGTGGAGGCGAGGGCTAGCTTGGGGCCGGTTTCGCCGGGGAGGCTGTCGAGGACTCTGTCGAAGTGCCGGTAGGCGGACCGGTAGCGGTGTTTGAGCAGGCTGGTGATGCCCTGGTGCCACTCGTAGCGCCAGTCCAGGATGTGCGGATGCATCTGGGTGAGGATGTCTTTGGCCATGGTGGGGTCGCCCAGGTCAATGTAGGAGCGCACGATGGCAAGGGGTACTTCGGTGGAGTGGCGGGCGGGGGAGTTGGGGTTTTGCAGTGCGGACATCAGCTGGTCGATGCGTTCCTGCGGGGTGGAGTAGCTGGTGGCGGTAATGAGTTGTGCGCCGGGGTCGTCTGGGTCAGAGAGTGTGAGGGGGAGGGCTTCCGCCAGCGATTCGGGGTTGAGGAGGAAGTCGTGCATACGGCCGTCGCGGAGGAAGTCAGTACGGGCTACCTCTTTGGTGATGCCGAAGGTGTTGCGCTGGGGGGAGAACTGGGTGGACAGGAAGGGGTATTCGCGGCCTTCCCGCTCCGAGAGGATTTCCCGTAGCACACCCATGAGCTGCACGGACATGTCGGTGGCGGAGGTGAAGCGGTGCTTCGGGTTGGGGTCGGTGGCGCGGCGGAGGAGCCGGTAGAGGCTGTCATGTTTATGCATGAGCGGCTCGTCCGTGGGGGAGGGGATGCCCGGTTTGTAGACGCCGTCTTCGTGGGGGAGCCGCATAATGAGGGCGGCGAGGGTGCGGCCGACGGTGTAAATGTCGGAGGCGATGGAGGGGCCGCTGGTGGCGATTTCGGGGGCCTGGAAGCCGGGGGTGCCGTAGATGTAGCCGAATTTGCCGATGGGGGTGACGGCTCCCATGTCGATGAGCTTTACCTGGTCCTCGGTGAGCATAATGTTTTCGGGTTTGAGGTCGTTGTAGGCGAGCCCGAGGGAGTGGAGGTGGTCGAGGGCGGGGAGGACTTCTAGGATGTAGCCGATGGCGAGGGTGACGTCGAGGACGTGCCCAGGGTTGGAGTTGCGGACAGTGCGCAGTGAGGGGCCGCCGACGTATTCCATGACGATGTAGTCGGCGTCGCCGGGTTGGTTTGCGCTGTGGTGGGCGGGGTTGTGGTCGATGACGAAGTTGTAGATGTTGACGATGCCGGGGTGGGTGACCTGCGCGAGGAATTCTTTTTCGGCGCGTGCGACTTCGAGGGATTCTTCCCGGTTGGTGTCGAGGAGGCCTTTGAAGACGACCCAGCGTTCGGAGACGTTGTGGTCGCGGCCAATGTAGATCCATCCCATGCCGCCGTAGGCGATGACGCCTTGGATTTCGTATTGGTCGCCTACCCAGTCGCCGGGTTTGAGGCGGGGGAGGGGGACGCCTTTTTGTTCGGCGACTTTGGCGACTTTTTCCTTGCTGAGGAGGGCGTCGAGGGGGTCGTAGGGGGTGATGAAGGGGATGGTGACGAGTCCGTCGGCGACGCGGCGGCCGGGCCGTTGCTGGACTTCGAATTCGGTATCGAGGCGGTCGGCGGTGTCGGTGCGGTGGGGGTGTTCGCCGCCGTTGATGCCGGGGGAGACGGGGACTTTGACAACACCAACGGTGCTGACGACGTCATTGTCGGGTGCGGTGACGGCGGCAGTGGGGGTGCCGGTGGGGTCGTCGTGGGGGGAAGGCGTAGGCGTGGCGGTGGTGGCGGCACTGCTTTCTGCGTCGGCATTGTTTTTTTCATCGGCACTGCCCGTGGACGTGTTGGCGGGCCCCGTGGGCTCACCCATGGCGAGGAGCTCAGAGAGCGAGTACTCGTCTTCGTCATCGTCGTCGTCCGGGTTGAAGGGGACGGCGGCGGTCATGGCGGTCATGGCGGTGGCAGGTTCGCTGACGGGGCCGGTGGCTGGCCCAGTTGGTCCGGTCGGCCCAGTTGGTCCCGTTGCGCTGGTCGGCCCAGTAATGGGACCGGACGTACTGGTGGGGCCGGTCGGTTCAGTGGTGGGTTCAGTAGTGTCTTCGCTCATTACTCGTACTCCCGGTAGCGGGGGAGGAACCCGGCGACCACACACACGGACTCCAGCACCAGCAGGATGACGAGTCCCACGCCGGTGGCAAAGATGGTGCTGTGGGCTAGGTTGGCGCTATCGCGGACTTGGCCGCGGGCAGAACTGATGCAGCGTTGCAGCAGCGTGTCGACCTCGTTGAACTGTCCACCGCCGGCACTGCGGGACATACTGGTGGCAATGGCGGTGGCTTGCTTGCGGTTCCCGTCAGCCAACTGGTCCACCATCTCCTGGTGAGTGTTTCGCCAGGCGTCGAGAGCTGTCCGAGTCTGATCGGTGAGTTTTACGGATTCCGCGGAGCCGGAGCGCTCTGCGAAGGTATCGATGGCGCCCGTCACCTTATCCATGTTCTTGAGGAACGGGGCGGACTCGATGGTAGAACCGGCGTTCGCCTGGGAGAGCTCCACCATCTCATGAGAGCGCATCTGTTGGGCAGTGATGCGGGCGTCGGTGAGAATCTCCGTAATGGAGTGATTGTCAGGGGCGCTGCTGTCGGCGGTGGCCAAGGAGATTCCGGAGGAGACCAGCACCCACAGGAGGGAGACGATCGCCAGCACGGTGGCGGCCAGAAGCCCCAGGTTGAAGCGGCGGCGGGTGACGTGGGTGAGCCACAGTTGTGCGGCCACCAGTGTGGCGATAAGCAGTATCAGACAGAAACCAGCAGCGTAGAGGGGGCGTGCCCAGGCTTTCTGCGCCACGTTGATGGAGGCGTAGCGGTTTTTATAGAGCTGTTCGGCATCGGGGAGCAGATGTTCTTCCATAATGGAGCGGGCATCGGCCTGGTGCATGATGGTGAGCGGGTTGTTCATACTCTGTTCGGCGAGAGCCTGCCCAATGCGCGCCGTGTAGACGGGGATGTTGGCGTTAATCTTCACGAGCAACGTCCGGTTAGCCTTGTCAAAGGTGGAGGCGCCGGAGCGGGAACCGATCGCGCTGGTGGAGGCGTTAATGATGGCGCGTTCGTATTGACGCGTCACCTGGTCGCTCTCTTCTGTAATCATGAACTGCGTGGTGGCGGCAGTATCGGCGAGGGAGAGGGAACTGTAGAGCTGTTGGGAGGCGTGGGCGAGGGGCTCCGATTCGCGCAGCATGGTGTCGAGCTGTTGCTGTCGGTCGAAGGTGAGAGAGGCGGAGGCACCGCCCAGGACGATGCAGCACAACAGCAGCAGGGTGGTGACGATGGAGAATTTTCCGGGGGTAGTGGAGAGGAAGCCGCGGAGGAAGGAGAGCCGCTCCCGCACACTGAATTCGTGATTGTCGACGGGGTTATCGGAGGTTTCGTCGTAGTCAAAGCTAGCGTTGAGAGCTTTGTCGATGTTGCGGTTTTGGACGGCGTTACGGAGTTCCGTGAGGGGGCGTTCGGGGAGGAGGCGTTGACGCGGAGTGAGACGCATCGGTGAACAACCTCCTCAAGCGATTCCTCTGGCACAGCTCATCTATCTGGCATAGCTGGTGCGGCTCGTGCATCTGGTGCTGTCCGGAGAGCACCAGCGGGCAGCAGTTAGTCCTACTTATAGTGTCGATTCTGCCAGCTTTTGCGTTACTTGTCTGGTTGCTCGTGGGGCGGATCGTGTTCGTTTATTCGCCAGTGGCACAGGTGCGAAGCGTTCGGGCGGCGGCGACGGGATCGGGGGCGTCGGTGAGGGCGCGCACCACCACCAGCCGGTTCGCCCCAGCTGCCACCACGTCGGGGGCGTTGGTGGTGTTGACGCCACCGATAGCGAACCACGGTTTCACCATCGGTTGGCGGGCTTCGGCCTGTTGGCGGGCGGCATACTCCACCAACTCCAGGCCTACGCCAGGGCGCCCGGGTTTGGTGGGGGTGGCCCAGATGGGGCCAGTGCAGAAGTAGTCGATGTAGGGGTTGGCCATGGCGGCATCCACATCGGCGGGGGAGTGGCAACTAAGGCCCAAGACCACCTCGTCACCGAGAATCTGTCGGGCTACCTCGGTGGGAATGTCGTCTTGTCCGACGTGGGCAACATCGGCGCCGGCTGCCACTGCCAAATCCATGCGGTCGTTGACGGTCAGTAGTGCCCCGTGTGCGTGCACCACCTCTGCTAGCACCCGCAGCGCTTCCAGTTGTTCGATGATCGTCATCTTTCCCAGTTCGCGTTCCCCTACGGAGTTTTTGTCGCGCAGCTGGATGATGTCGCAGCCGCCTTCACATACCTGCTCGGCGAGTTCCCGCAAGGCGGTGAAGCGGGGGCGGTCTCCGTCCAGGTGGCGCCGGGCGTCGACGCACAGGTAGAGGTGGGCGTCCTGGAGTCGTTCGCGGGGGGTGACGGAGTTTTGGCTGCGGGCCGCGGTGGATCGGGAGGAGTGTTCTGACGGCATAAGTTTCACATCTCCTAGCGTGCCACATTTCAGCGAGTAGGGTAGATAGGTAGATAAAGAACAGATTTATTTCCCGGGAGCCTCCGGGTCTGTCCGGTCTGTGGCAGGCTGCCAACTACCGACGGATCCTCCGCTGGTGAGGTGTGATGTCGTCACCGAGTGGAGAGGCTGAGAGGGACTCGTGGAGTCCGACCGGTTGAACCTGCTCCGGATAATTCCGGCGAAGGGAGTGCGCTTTTTATGTTTGACCTCAGCTCACGTATTACTGCGACTGATTCCAATGGTAAGACGTTAGGGACAAACATCGCCGTTGTCGGCGGATCTGTTATCGGCCTCGCCACCGCCCTTAAAGCGGCGTCGGCGGGCTTCACCGTCACCGTCTATGACCCTTCCCTCTCCTGGGGGAACTCGGCTGGCTGGTGTGCTGGCGGCATGCTCGGCGGTATTACCGAGGCGTGGCCGGGGGAGGACGAACAGCTGCGCTTGGGGGCTGCCTCGCTGCGCCACTGGCCGGGTTTCGGCGGAAAACTGAACGCTAACCACCCCAACGTGTTCACCTCCACGGCCGGTACTCTCAATGTGGGTGTGGATGAGGGCGACGTGGAGGACCTGGAGAAGATCTATCAGTACGTCACCGAGCGGGAGGATCTGTGGGCCCGCGGCGGCACCATCGATGGGGTAGCGCCCTTCTTGGCCCCCGGTTCGGATAACCCGGTGGATGCGCGGATGCGTAAGATCACCCGTCGCGAGCTGCGTACGCTGGAGCCGTCGTTGAGCCGTGCCGCCCGAGCTGCCCTCCTCACTGAGGGGGAGCGTTCCGTCGATAACCGCGAATTGTTGGCGGCGCTGCGGGAGCAGTGTGAGGGAACCTATGGCGTCACCCTCTGCGAGCGTCAGATTGATGACTTGCACGATCTGGTGAACGGCAAAGTGGGCAACTACGACCAGGTGGTGCTGGCGGCAGGTAATGGTTCCCAAGCACTTGCTGCCACAGTCGGCCTCAACCTCCCTATTCGTCCCATTAAGGGGGAGGTGCTGCGTCTCCACTTCCGCCCTGGTGTGCCGGAGCCGCCCAAGCGTACTATCCGTGGCCGTGTGCATGGCCGCCCCATCTATCTGGTGCCGCGCCCGTGGGGTCTGCTCATCGGCGCCACTGAATATGAGCATGGGGAGGACCGTCAGGTGACGGTGGGTGGTGTGCTCCAGCTGCTGGAGGACACGGAGATTCTCTTCCCCGGCGTTTCCGACTACGAGCTTTACGAGTGTATCGCCGGCTTGCGCCCGGGCAGTATCGACAACCTGCCCTATCTTGGCCGGGTGGAGGAGGCCTTGGATGGTCGCCTGGTGGTGGCCACCGGGCATGGCCGTAATGGTATTCTCCACACGCCGCTCTCCGCTGTGGCAGCGGTGGCTGCCTTGGTGGGCCAGGAGTTGCCGGAGGCAAAGTCCTGCGACCCGCACCGTATCCCGAACTTTATTCTTTAACGAGTTTCGTTACCCCCGTCATCCCGCAGAGGGCCATTGCCCTTTCCGACTACAGGAGGACCCCATGACCATTACTGTGAATGGTGAAGCGATCACCATCGCCGATAACGCTACTGTCGCTGACCTTATGGCCGAGCGCCAGCTCACTAGTGCGGGCACCGCAGTTGCCGTTGATGCCGCCGTTGTTCCCGCATCCCAGTGGGCCACCACCACCCTCGCGGAGGGTGCTGAAGTGGACATTCTTACCGCTGTCCAGGGAGGCTAATTTATGCGCGACGAGAACCAGGCAGAGGAGCTCACCCAGCGCCTCGCCGCCGACGACCATGCCGATGCCGGTGAGGATCTGCTCACCATTGCGGGGCGTACCTTCCGCTCGCGTCTCATTATGGGTACCGGCGGCGCCGCTAACCAGCAGATACTGAAGGATGCTCTGGACGCCTCCGGCACCGAGTTGACCACCGTTTCTATCCGCCGGGTGGATGCTCGCTTGGGTCACGGGACAGGTGCCGCCAGCACCCTGGAGCTCTTGCAGGATCTCACTATTGATCCGCTTCCCAACACGGCGGGCTGCCGCACTGCCCGCGAGGCTGTGTTGACCGCCCAGTTGGCGCGGGAGGCACTGGGCACGAACTGGATCAAGCTGGAAGTGATTGCCGACGACCGCACCCTACTCCCCGATGTGGTTGCCTTGCTAGACGCAGCCGAGCAACTTATTGATGACGGTTTTAAGGTGCTGCCCTACACCACCGACGACCCGATTATTGCCCGCTACCTGGAGGAGGTGGGCTGTTCGGCAGTGATGCCGCTGGCTGCCCCCATTGGTACCGGTTTGGGTATCCGCAACCCGCACAACCTGGAGATGATTATTGCTCAGGCGAATGTTCCGGTGGTGTGCGATGCCGGTATTGGTACCGCCTCGGATGCTGCCCTTGCCATGGAGATGGGCTGCGATGCAGTATTGATGGCTTCTGCTATTACTCGGGCACAAGAGCCGGTAATGATGGCGCGGGCGATGCGTCACGCGGTAGCGGCCGGCCGTGCTGCCTACCGAGCTGGTCGTATGTCAAAGCGGTTCTGGGGTAAGGCGTCTTCTCCGGCCGGTCACTTCGATCTTTCCGACGAGGACGATTAGTCGCAAAGTTTTACCCACCCAGCAGTGTGTTCACAGGAAGACTCCAGGTTTCAGGTGAATGCTCGGTGTTATGATCACGATTTCTGGGCTCACTAAGCGGTTCGGCAAAAAGACCGCTGTAGACGACCTCACCTTTACAGTCGAACCGGGACATATCACCGGCTTCCTCGGCCCCAACGGCGCAGGGAAATCGACCACCATGCGCATGATCGTTGGCTTGGAAACTCCCGATGCCGGCACTGCACTCATTGACGGTGTGCCCTACCGTTCGCTCACCAACCCGCTCTGTACGGTCGGCGCACTGCTAGACACTCGCTGTATGCATCCGAAGCGCTCCGGGCGGAATCACCTGCGCTACATGGCCGCATCAAACGGTATCCCGATGGAACGTGTTGACGAGTGCCTCGACTTGGTGGGTTTGACGGAAGCCGCAAACAACCACACTCGTTCCTACTCCATGGGTATGCGCCAACGCCTCGGCATGGCAGAGGCTATGCTGGGCAACCCCAGCTGTCTCCTCTTCGACGAACCGATTAATGGTCTGGACCCCGAGGGTATTGCCTGGTTCCGTCACTTTGCCAAGAGTCTTGCCGCGGAGGGGCGCGCCATTCTCGTCTCCTCCCACCTGCTCTCGGAAATCTCCCTTACAGCAGACCGCCTGGTCGTCCTCGGCCAGGGCAAACTGCTTGCCGATACTACGGTGACGGAGTTCGCTAAGCAGGCTCCCACCCAGGTTCGGGCCCGCACGAAGTTCGCTCCGCAGCTGGTGCAGGTACTCACCGGGGCCGGCCTCTCTGCCGTCATCGACCCCACCGATCTCAGCATCGACCCGTCGTTGGGCGCAGCCGTGCTGGTGGATGTGGAAAGTACCTCCGCCGTCGCGGACCTCGCAGCTGAGAACAACATTCCCCTCTACGAGCTGGTGACGGTGGGTGCCACCGTCGAAGACGTCTACCTGCAGATGACGCAGGAGTGGGAACAATATCGCAGCGGTAGCGTGGCTGGCACTGCCCCGGTTGTCCCAGCTTCTACCGGAAAGGAGGCAAAGTAGCATGAAGAGCTTCTATAACGCTATGCGCGCTGAGTGGATCAAGATGTGGTCCATCCGGTCCGCCCTCGTCTCCACCATCATCATTGGCGTTTTTGGTGTCGCTAGCTCCGCGTTTGTCGCTTGGCTGTACCGCTCACTGCTGCACGGACGGAATGTTGGTGGTGCTTTCGCGTATCCTCCGGAGGAACTCCTCATGGGCGTGACGGGTATTGGTTTTCTTGTCGTGCTCATCTTCTCCGTCACCCTGGTGACCACCGAGTACAGTACCCTCACTATTGAGTCGACATTCCGCGGTACCCCGCGCCGCCCCGTTGTTTTCCTTGCGAAGCTAGTGGTGGGCGGTCTCTATATGGCGTTGGTGGGTCTCGTCACCACCTTCCTTGCCGGCCTGGCCGCGAAACTTGTCACCATCAATGTCGGTAACGTCGAGATTTTCTCCTCTAACTGGGCCAATTACTACTGGCGTATCCCGGTCGCCTTCTTCCTGCTGGCACTGTTGTCGATGGGAATCGGCATGATTATCCGCAATACTGCTGGTGCGATTGCGCTGCTGGTGGTGTGGATGACGGCTATTGAAACCATCCTTCTGGTCTTCTCCGCCAAAGTGAACTTTGGTCCTTTCCTGCCCTTCCAGAACCTTTACTACTTCATTAATGGCTCGACGACCACGACAGTGTTTACCTTTAAATGGAACGAGTTTGGAGCCGGTGCTTACTTCTTCGGCATTGCGGCGCTGCTCTTCATCATTGGCCTCTTTGTCTCTGATCCGGCACTGCGAAAGTTCAAGAGTGGCCCGAAATCGGTGGCGGTTAAAGCGACCGCAGATGCTCCGGTTCTGAATTCCGCACTGCCTTCCGCCCCGACGGTCCCTGCGACCGATGTTGCCACCGCCGCCCCTACGGCGCCGCAATCCCGGCTGCAGCAGGTTCCTTGGACTAACCGGGGCGGCACTGGCTTCCCTGTACCTCCCCAAACGAGTGGCGCAGAGCCGCCGGTACAGTCGCGGTCCCCTCGGCCCGCTCAACCCAGTGCGCCTGTGCCGCCCAGTGACGCTGCGGAACGCCGTGACCCCAATAAGGGCGCCCACGAGCTTTAACTCGCCCCCGCAGTGGCGTAAAACTACAGAACGAAGCCGGAACAGTCTCGCACTGTCCCGGCTTCGTTATCTCCAATTAGCGTCGCGGAGACCTACCCTCTTTGAACACCCATTTTATGAGGGCGTGTTTTAGAGGGTGGTGGTCGCCTGCAGCTCCTCGACAGGCACGTAGACTTCGCCGCCTACAGCCTCAAATTGGGCAGCTTTCTCTGCCATCCCGGCCGCAATAGCTTCCTCGCTATCCAGTCCGTGCTCGCGGGCGTAGTCCTGCACATCCTTCGAAATGCGCATTGAGCAGAACTTCGGGCCACACATGGAGCAGAAGTGGGCGTGCTTGGCGGGCTCGGCAGGCAGCGTCTCATCGTGGTAGTCCTGTGCGGTATCCGGGTCCAGCGCCAGCGCGAACTGGTCGCGCCAACGGAACTCAAAGCGAGCCTTGGACATCGCATCGTCGCGGGCCTGCGCATTCGGCAGCCCCTTCGCCAGGTCGGCGGCGTGGGCAGCAATCTTGTAGGTCACGCACCCCACCTTGACGTCGTCCCGGTTGGGCAGGCCCAGGTGTTCCTTGGGAGTGACGTAGCAGAGCATGGCAGTGCCGGCCTGGGCAATAATCGCCGCTCCGATAGCGGAGGTGATGTGGTCGTAGGCGGGGGCAATGTCGGTGGCGAGCGGGCCCAGTGTGTAGAAGGGGGCCTCGTGGCACCAGTCCTCTTCCAGCGTCACGTTTTCCACGATCTTGTGCATCGGCACGTGCCCGGGGCCTTCGATCATCACCTGGGCACCGTGCGCCCAGGCAATCTTGGTCAGTTCGCCCAGGGTGTGTAGTTCGGCTAGCTGTGCCTTGTCGTTGGCGTCCGCGATGGAGCCGGGGCGCAGACCGTCACCCAGCGAGAATGTCACATCGTAGCTGGCCAGGATGTCGCACAGTTCGGCGAAGTTCTCGTAGAGGAAGGACTGCTTGTGGTAGGCCAGGCACCAGGCGGCCATGATGGAGCCACCGCGGGACACAATGCCGGTGACGCGGTTGGCGGTAAGTGGCACATATTGCAGCAGTACGCCCGCATGGATGGTCATGTAGTCCACGCCCTGCTCGCATTGTTCAATGACGGTGTCCTTGTAAATCTCCCAGGTGAGCTTGGTGGGGTCGCCCTTCACCTTCTCCAGTGCCTGGTACATGGGGACGGTACCCAGCGGGGTGGGGCAGTTGCGGAGGATCCATTCGCGGGTTTCGTGGATGTCCTTGCCGGTGGACAGGTCCATGATGGTATCGGCTCCCCAGCGGGTGGCCCACACCATCTTCTCTACTTCTTCCGCAATGGAGGAGGTGACGGCGCTATTGCCGATATTGGCGTTGATCTTGGTGGCGAAGCGTTTGCCGATGATGCACGGCTCCGCCTCTGGGTGGTTGTGGTTGCAGCAGATGACGGCGCGTCCGGCGGCGACTTCTTCCCGCACTAGTTCGGCAGGCATGTTTTCGCGGGCGGCGATGAAGGCCATTTGCGGGGTGATGATGCCATTGCGTGCCCACGCTAGTTGGGTGCGCACCAGTTTCTGCCCTTCGGGGGTGTTGCTGGTGGGGTCGGCGGGGACGGCGGCGAACTGGGGCCAGCTTTCGTGGAGGCGCTCAAGCCCGGCTTCGAGGTCCGGCTGGGTGGGGTAGCTGCCATCTTCTGTGGGGGCGTACTGGGTTTCCGTGTAGATACCGGAGGTGTCGTAGACGTCGCAGTGTTCACCGTTGGTGAGGTTGATGCGGCGGACGGGTACGCGGAGAGTACAGGTGGTGGGTGAGCCCGCAAGGAGGGCTGCCCCGGGGGCGGATTCCGCTGCGTCGTAAGGCACGTCGAGGTAGTGCTTCTCGCTGTGGTAGATGGGTCCCGTGGTGATCGTCGAAATGGAGCTACGGGCAGAATCGTTCATTATGACTCCCTCTTCGGCATTATCCGATCAGGTCATGGCGGTCATGCAAGCGCCTTTGCATTCTCAGCCCCAGGTTCGGTGGAGCACCCGCAATTGTGTTGTTGCATTTTCGAGCGTAGCGGATAGAGATTTTTTTGCACCTCATTGGCAAGCGTTTCTGCGTTTTCGCTGGTGGTGAGGAGAGTTGGTCGTGTGCCTTGTTTCCACTAGTTTCCACTTTGGTGTTAAGTGTAAAACTATTTTCCTATGCTGAAGGAAACGCGGAACACACACAGTCCCGCCTCCCATTTCTTAAGGAACACCACCATGTACCGCTGCCCACGTACCATGCTGTCCGCAGCATCCGCAGTACTTGTCTCCGCTGCCCTCCTCCCCGCTGGAGTGGGTGTCGCTCAAGCTGCCCCCGATACCCCCCAGCCGCAGATTGACCGCACCTCCGCCCCCGCCGAGTGCGTTCCCTTCGTAGGTGACCCAGTCAAGGGGTACGGCCAATACCCGCTGGGCCTGCGCGCCCCGGACTACGGCACAGATGGTTACGACAAACTTCCCCTCGCCCGGGAAAAGAACCTCCCCACCCGTGTGGACCTGCGGGATAGCACCCAAGGTTTCAACCAGCGCATTGAGGTCGCCCTGCGTGACGGCAATATCTTCGTCCGCTTTCGCGGCGGCAATCAGCCCTGGCGGGAAATGCCCACCCCCAGCTGCCTGCGCGGCAAGATCGTTGGCATCTCCATTAACGAAGGCGCCATGGTAGCCCTCGATCGCGGTGGTTGGATCTACACCATGAGCCAGCTGCTGTCCTCCCCCTCCAAGTGGGGTTGGATCCGCGCCTGGGGCGGCCCGGTGTGGTTCGGTAAGGGTGAGCAATCCCCCAACACCGAAAACGGCAAGTGGTCCTTCAGCCTCATCGGCAACCGTACCGATAAGACCTACCAGGACCCCTCCGGCAAGCAACAGCCCGTTTCTCTGGCCAAGTGCACCCAGGTGATCGCCCTCTCCAAGGACGGTAGCCACATCTACTCGATGGACCCGTGGCTGGCCAGCGACTACTCCTACGAGGTGGGCACCCCACTGAACTCGCGTTTCCTCGTCCACACCATGTCCGCCTCCGGCTCCGTCGTCTTCATCACTAACAAGTATGGCGATATGTATGTCCGCCAGTCGGACTTCGATATCAACGGCTCTGACCCGGCCCAGTTCCGCTACACCTGGCATGAGGACAACCGGCCAGCCGCCAAGGATGCGCTGCAGCATCGCCTCGACCCCCGCACTGCTGCCATTAAGCTGCCCCCGAAGGACTGGCAGCACCAGCCGAAGATCCCCGGCACCATCACCGACCGCATTTCCATCCACTCCACCGCACCCGGCTCCCAGCACCGTGAACTGCGTGTGGAGGGTGTCAAAGGTGGCGTGACCGGCTTCTGGCACAAGATGGTGGACGCCCAGCAGTGGGTCTTTACCCCCACCGGGCAGCCTCTCAAAGGCAAGGTGCTGCAGAACCCGGCGCAGGACCGTTCCCGCGACACTCTGCGCGCCCCATCCCCCTACAACTTCCGTGGCACCCTGGTGCCGGGTGTGCAGCTGGATGTCCACGAGTTCGCCTACGCCTCAGTGACTCGCCCGGTTAGGCTCACCATTAAGGGCAAGACCTACAAGGTGCTGTTCCACAGCGTGGATGGCCGCCTGGGTACCCCGCTGACCATGCGTATGCAGCCGTTCGAGGGTGAGTTCGGCCCCCGTCCGGCAGGATTGGTCTCCACAGTGAAGCGCAACTACGTGGCTGCCTTCGAGATTCCGCAGAAACTGTGGGCCACGGCTAAGAGTGACCCGGAACTGGCTGCCTTCATCAAGATCTACATGGCAGGTGAGCGTGTCCACGAGATCTACCTGCGCGTGACCAGCAACCAGATGGAGGTCATTAACTCCCCAGTGGACGGCCTGGCAATGCCGCTGGTGAGTACCGTCTCCACCTTGCGCAGCTACTAGAAGTGGAGTGACATCCAGTTTCCACACGCCGTCAGCCCGGTAGTTCTCCAGTGCAGGAGGCTACCGGGCTGACGGCTAGGTTAGTGTCGGGTAGGGGAGCGGAGGCTATCGGGCTCACTCCAGGTGGGCGAGCTTTTGGGCTTTCTTGCCGTACTGGTTCTCCGGCAGAGTGTCCTTCCCGCGCTGCACCACTTTGGAATCGGGGTTGAACACCACCTGGGTGTCCTTGTCCTCATAGTCGAACTTGTTGAGGAAGTAGCGCAGTGCGTTGATGCGGGCGCGTTTCTTGTCGTTGGATTTGATGACGGTCCAGGGGGCCCAGTCGCTGTCGGTACGGCGGAACATCTCTTCTTTGGCGTCCGTGTACTTTTCCCACTTGTCCAGGGACTCTAGGTCCATGGGGGAGAGTTTCCAGCGGCGCACCGGGTCCAATTGGCGGATAGCGAAGCGGGTGCGTTGCTCCTGCTGGCTTACCGAGAACCAGAACTTGGTAAGGGAGATGCCGTCTTCGATGAGCATCTTCTCGAATTTGGGAGCCTGGTGCATGAAGAGTTCGTACTCGTCTTGCGTGCAGAAACCCATCACTCGTTCGACGTTGGCGCGGTTGTACCAGGAGCGGTCGAACATGACGATCTCACCGGCAGAGGGCAAATGTTCGATGTAGCGCTGGAAGTACCACTGGTTCTTTTCTCGCTCGGTGGGCTTGGAGAGCGCGACCACGCGGGCGTGCCGGACGTTGATGTATTCGTTGAAGCGCTTGATAGTGCCGCCTTTACCGGCGGCATCGCGGCCCTCGAAGATAATGAGGTGGCGTCGTTTATTGTCCACCGACCAGTTCTGGAATTTCAGTAGCTCAATCTGCAGCAGGTACTTCTCCACCTCGTAGCTGTTGCGGTGCATACGGTGGTGGTAGGGATAGTTTTCCCGCCAGGTATCGACGGCCTTGCCGTTGATGTCGATGAGGTCGGGGTCTTCACCGTGGTCGTCACGGACGGTGTATCCCTCGTCACGGAGGCGGTCGATGTAGTCTCGAAGTTCGCGGTTTTCCATTCCTAACCTTTTTGTCCGGTTAAAAACCAAGTCTAGTGGGGAGATGCTAGAGAATCCTGACAAGCGGTCAAAAGTTCCCTGGGGATTCCCACATTCGTTGTGGCAGTACCACAACGAATCAACACGATGGATGTTATTTGGCGTTTGGGCCGGTAAAGAGGGGAGGAAGCGGTTCCGTACCAGCGGGGCAGCTCACCGAGGCCAGTACATTCTCCTGCGATGGCGGAATGGTGACTTTACGGCTGAGGAACTTCACACGCTCCGGATCGTCCAGGCTGGCACATTGCACCACAAGCTTGCCGGTGAAGGCCTTATCTGTGGGGTTGGTGCACGTCACACCAGCCTCCTGGCCGGTGGTGTACGTATTGCAGTGCGGGTGCTCTGCCGCATGAGCGATAACAGGCACTACGGCAACCGGGGTGAAGAGAGCAGTGGTCAACGCGAGCGATAGTGCAGTGAGGCGTATCATACCTCCATGGTAGGTTGCTACGAGAGAAATTTAAAGGTGTAAACCCCACTTAGCGAAAAGTTCATCTTCGCAGCTAGGCAGCAATTTTGGAGCAAATTTATGGAAGCCTGGAGACTAGCTGGGAACGGGGGCGGCAGACGCTAATCCGCCACCTCAAGAAGCACCGGGACATGGTCACTGGCCCCCTGGCCCTTCCGCTCCTCGCGGTCAATGGACACCCCCGTCACTCGATCCGCCAAGACCGGACTCAGATACGCAAAGTCGATCCGCATCCCATAGTCCTTAGGGAAGCTCAACCGGGTGTAATCCCAATACGTGTAGGTGTGAGGTTCGGGAAGGAACTCCCGGGTGATTTCCCGGAAACCCGCCTCACCTAGCGCTGCAAACGCCTCTCGCTCCGGTGGCGACAGGTGCGTCTTGCCGACAAAAAACTCAGGATCCCACACATCCGTATCCAGTGGGGCCACATTCCAGTCGCCTGCCAGCATCATCTGCGCGTCTGGGTCCCCCGCTAGCCAGCTGGTTGCCGCGTCCCGCAGCTTGTGCAGCCATTCCAGCTTGTAGGTGTAGTGGCGGTCGGTGAGTTCACGCCCATTGGGAACATAAAGACTCCATAGGGTGAGGGGTCCGCTGGGCTCCAGTGCGCCAACTACGGCAGACAGCGCCCGCGCTTCCACCACTTGCTCCGCCTCTGGGTCTTTGGCGAAACCAGGTTGGCCGGGGAAATGCTCTTCGACATCCTCGATCCCGATCCGGGACACAATGGCGACGCCGTTCCACTGGTTATAGCCCACATGGGCCACCTCGTAGCCAATCTCCTCGAAACGCTCGAAGGGGAACTGTGCGTCCTTACACTTGGTCTCCTGAATGCAAAGGGCATCAACGTCATTGGCCAGGAGCCAGTCGGTCACACGGTCGACGCGTGCGCGGATAGAGTTCACATTCCAGGTAGCCAAACGCATGGTTGCAGTTTACCTCCATGGTCCCAGCGGGAAGACGGTACCCGCTAGGCGAAGGGGTCCGGGTCCACCCCCGGCATCCACGACTGCCCTGGCTGATTCCACTTCCGGTTCCTAAACAGGCGCTTCACCTTCGGGCGGGCAAACACTGGCACAAACTCTGTATACAGATGCCCATCCAAGTGCCCCACCTCGTGTTGAAGGCACTTCGCAAAGAAACCATAGCCCTCCAACGTGATGGGTTGCCTCTTCGCATCAGTACCCGTCACCTGCGCCCAGTCGTAGCGGTCCAACGCAAATTGGGCACCGGGAACAGACAAGCACCCTTCCCCCTCCCGCATCATTACCGGCTCCCCATTAGGCGGATTGCCCACCGTGAGAACAGGATTAATGACGCAGGCAATCCGGTTCATGCCGTTCTTGCTCCAGCCTGGTCTGCCCGCCCGCTCCCTAATCATGTCGGGCGTCATCTCCCTCCCCAACGGGAGATCTGTATCCGGGCAGTCAATCACAAAAATCCGTTTACCCACCCCAATCTGGTTGGCAGACAATCCCACTCCACCACTCGCGGCAAGCGTGTCATACATGTCTTTAATGAGCCTGTGCAGCTCTTTCGTCACCCCACCACTGAGGTCAACCATCTCGGTGGGATGGTGCAGGACGGGGTCACCAGCAATGACAATAGGGCGTACGGTCATGCCCCCAGCTTACCCGCTGCTGAGGGGACCCTCCGTGCTCTCAACCTGCTGTTCGTGACCTGCACAAAGCTCAGTTAGAATAGACACGTGCGCTATCTATCTACTCGCGACCAAGAACAGACCACCACCAGCTTCTGCGACATCCTGCTGGAAGGCCTCGCCCCCGACGGTGGCCTCTACCTGCCGGAGCAGTACCCCACCATCGGTACTGCTGACCTCGACCGTTGGCGGGACCTCCTCAACGAGCACGGCTACGCAGCCCTCGCCGCCGACGTCCTCACCCTCTTCATTGACGACATTCCCGCCGACGACCTCAAAGACATTTGCGCCCGCGCCTACTGCACCCCCAGGTTTTCCGAAGACGACATCGTCACCGTTAAACATCTGGAAGACGATATCTACATTGGCGGCCTCTCCTACGGCCCCACTGCCGCCTTCAAAGACATGGCCATGCAGCTGCTTGGTGAACTTTTCGAGTATGAACTGAAGCGTCGCAACCAGGTCCTCAACATCCTCGGCGCCACCTCGGGTGACACCGGCTCCTCCGCCGAATACGCCATGCGCGGACGCGACGGCATCAGCGTCTTCATGCTCACCCCGCGGGGCCGCATGACCGCCTTCCAGCAAGCCCAGATGTTCTCCATCGACGACCCCAACGTCGTCAATATGGCAGTAGACGGCGTCTTCGACGACTGCCAAGACATCGTTAAAGACGTCAGCCGCGACCTCAAGTTCAAGCGCACCTGGAGCATTGGCGCCGTCAACTCCATCAACTGGGCGCGGCTCATGGCACAGATCGTCTACTACATCTGCTGCTGGATCCGCCTCACCGAACAGGTCGACCCCGCCCAACGAAACACCACCGCAGTCAGCTTCGCCGTGCCCACCGGCAACTTCGGCGACGTCTGCGCTGGGCACGTCGCCCGCGCCATGGGCGTGCCCATCGACCGCCTCATCGTCGTCACCAACGAAAACGACGTACTCAACGAGTTCTTCACCACCGGTGTCTACCGGGTACGCTCCGCCGAGCAGACGCTGGCCACCTCCAGCCCCTCCATGGACATCTCGAAGGCCTCCAACTTTGAGCGCTTCATCGCTGACCTGCTCGGCCGTGACGCCGCCCGCATCGACGACCTCTTCGGCAACCAGCTGACGGTGGAAGGCTACTTCGATCTCTCCGCCGACCCCGCCTTCGCCACCGTCGAAAGCGAGTATGGATTCCTTTCCGGCCGGTCCACCCACCAGGACCGCCTCGAGACCATCCGCACGTCCTGGGAAAACAGCGGCATCATGGTCGACCCGCACACCGCAGATGGTGTCAAGGTCGCCCGCGAGCTCACCGCCGACGGTACCGTCACCACCCCCATCATCTGCCTGGAAACCGCCCTGCCGGTGAAATTCGCCGACACCATCCAGGAAGCCACCGGCCGTCTCCCCGACACCCCGGAACGCTTCCAGGGCATCGAAGACCTCCCACGACATGTGGTGGACGTCCCCAACGACACCCAGGCGGTGAAGGACATCATCGTCAACACTCTTACCCCGCAGGAGTAGATCCGGGTGTTGACGGACGACGAGTGTGCGCTGCTGGCCTTTGAGCGCCAATGGTGGCGCTACGCAGCCAGCAAGGAAGACGCTATCCGGGTGCAGTTCAATATGAACGCCACCCGCTACTACCAAAAGCTCAACGCCCTACTCGACAACCCCGACGCGATGGCGGAGGATCCGGCTTTGGTCCGACGTCTCCAACGAGTGGCAGACTCCCGCTCACGGGCCCGTCACCAGCGTGGAAAAAGGGCCTAACTGCCGCTATCCGCACTAATTTTGAGATCGAAACGCGCCGTCAGCGTACGGCCTCCCCTAATAACCGCTAAACTAGCAGCGTGGCTGATATGAACAAGAGCACCCAAGACAATATTGAGCGCGACTCCGCCGGCTTCCCGTACCGGGCACTCGCCATGGTACTGATCGCCGCAGCACTGGTGTGCGCCATCGTTGGCATCTTCATGCTGGTCGACAATGGTCGCCACCAGGTGCATGTCCGCACCAACCCCACCACCAGCTCCTCCGTCTCCCAGAGCGAAGCTGCCCCCAAGGAGCAGCAGAAGAAAGGCGAGCCGGTGAAGGTCGACAAGGCTGCCGTGCGCGTCATCGTCCTCAACAACACCACCCGCGAAGGTTACGCTGGCCGCACCAGCAATGAACTCCGCGACGCCGGCTGGACCAACCAGACCACCGCCGCCAACTGTCCGCAAGGTGCCTGCGGATCCCTCAGCGCCTCCACTGTCTTCTACAAAGACAACCCGCAGTCCAAGGCAGCCGCAGAAAGCATTGCCAAGCAACTCAAGTTCACCACCGCCGTCCGCCCAGAGTGGCTCAACAAGCACTCCGAAGACGTCGTCGTGGTCCTTGCCAATGGTTGACATGTGACGGCAACCCCGCCTCCTTCCCGCCCGGCCTCCTCCAGGTGGGAAAGGGGTACCCCACTATCCACACACCCCATTCCTCCCGCTCTACGTCAGCCAGGAGGGAAATAGAGACAGCCTGTCGCTAAAAGGCTGTCTCTTTTTATCCACCCCGTACCGTGGAGATATGGATAAACGCGTCATCGCAGCTTGGATCACCATCGTCGTTACCCTCGCCGCCGCCCTCGGCATCCTCTTCGGCCTCACCCCCGGAAAGGATGGCGGAGTAGCCCCCAACTCCCTCCCACCCTCCGCCGAATCCGCCCGCGTACAGCAGATCATCGACGACAACACCACCGCTACCGACGCCCCCCTCCTCGCCATTGTCACCCGCAGTGACCAGCGCGCCCTCACCTGCACCGACATGGCAGGAGTACTCCACACACGCGGTGCCATGCTCAAGGTGGACCGACACGTCGACAGTACCCCCAGCATTGCCCCGCCGTTCATCCCCTCCAAAGACGGCAAAGCCGCCATGGTGATGATCCCCATCACCACCCAAGCCTCCGGCACCCAGCTAGGGGACATCGTCACCAACGTTCGTAACGCCGGAAAAGACGCCCTCCCCGCAGAGCTCCAACTCCACACCACCGTCGGCCCCGCCTTCGGAGCCGACGTCGGAAACGCCTTCCAAGGCGCCGACTTCCGCCTCCTCGCCATTACCGCAGCCGTCGTCGCCGTCCTTCTCCTCCTCACCTACCGTTCACCCATCCTCTGGCTCTTCCCCCTCATCGTCGTCGGCATAGCCGACCATGTCGCCGCCCTCATCGCCGAAACCATCCTCCTCGCCACCGGATTCTCCTACGACGGATCCACCGGCGGCATCATCTCTGTCCTCGTCTTCGGTGTCGGAGCCAACTACGCACTCCTCTTCACCTCCCGCTACCGCGACGAACTCCAGCAACGCGAGAACAAACTCGACGCCCTCACCGCCGCCTGGAAAGGCTCATTCCCCGCCATCCTCGCCTCCAACCTCACGGTGGTCGGCGCCCTCCTCATGCTGCTCTTCGTCGACAGCCCCGCCATCCTCCTCGTCCCCGCCATCTTCACCACTGTCGGCAACCCCATTTGGTGGCCCAACAAACTCGCCCGTGGCAGCGTACGCACCCCAGAACTCACCAAGCTCCAAAGCTAGCCAACCCACACATCACACCAACAGGGAAGGCCCTCAGCCGTCCTCATAAGGGACGCGCTGCGGGCCTTCCCCGCACAGTGCCAATCGGTTTTTAGCGAAAGTTCGCTAAGCAGTGTTTATGGGTTCTTAACGAAAATTCGCTAAGAACAGTGCCTCAGCAGTGGCGATAGCGGTGATTTCGGTCGGGTCGACGGACTCATTGGGGCCGTGGATGCCACAGATAGGTTCCTCCACGCCGAACAGCACCAGCTGCGTGGTGGGGTGAGCGGCCTTCAGCGCGGCACACAGTGGGATAGACCCGCCATCCGCGCTCAACGCCACCTCATCTGCCTGGACGCCATAGGCTGCCGCCAACGCCTGCTGCATTTTCACATGGGCGCTACCGGAGGTATCCGCCATGTACGGCTCACCCGTTCCCAGCGGTTCACACTCCACCTGGGCATTCCACGGGCGATGGTTCTGCAGATGGGCGATGAGCTTCTCCTCCGCCTCCCGCGTATCCATCGTCGGGGGCACGCGCAGATTCAGCATCGCCGCTGCCTCCGCCGGCACCGCATTAATAGCGTGAGCAGTGCTCGCTGCATCAATACCCGTCACGGTCAGCGTCGGGCGGGCCCACGCCAACTCGGAAGGCGTGCCGGCCGTGGACAAGTGCACTCCCTCCAGCACACCCGCATCCGCTGCAAACTCGGCAGGCGAATACTGCACGCCCTTCCACCATTGGTTGGCGTCCAGCCCATCAATGGTGAGCCCACCCTCCGTGTTCCGCAGGCTCGCCAATATGTGAATCAGGGCATAGAGGGCATCAGGGGCGGGGCCACCATACTGGCCAGAGTGAATAGGGGAGCGCAGCGTCTTCACCATTACCTTCAGCGTGACCACGCCACGCAGCGAAATATTGATGGTGGGAACACCAACAGCCACATTGCCGGTGTCCGCAATAAGAATCGCATCCGCCGCGAACAGCTCGGGCCGCTCCGCAACCAGCGTCTCCAAACCTTCGCCGCCGGCTTCCTCGGAGCCCTCCACAACCAGCCGGATGCCGATGCCGCCAAAGGGGTGTGCGGGGTGGTCGGACTGGGGAGCCCAGTCCCGCAACGCTCGTAGGGCAGCTAAGTGCGCCACCATATTTCCCTTGTCGTCGGCGGCACCTCGCCCATACCAGCGGCCGTCCTTCTCTGTGAGCTCCCAGGGGTTGGAGTTCCAGCCAGGTTGGTCGTCAGCCGGCTGCACATCGTGGTGGCAGTACAGCAGCACTGTGGGGCAGCCGTCTGCGGGGGGAGTGAAGCCGAAGAGCGGGATGGACCCGTCAACAGTCTCTACCGAGTGGACGTCAGCAACGCCAACTTCTGTGAATACCTGCTGGACCCAGGCGGCGCTTGCCGCGCAGGAGTCATTGTTAGTGCCGAAGACAGAATCGAAGCTCACAGCTGTGGTGAGGTCGGCTTTGATCTGGTCGCCTTGGCCGGCGATGTGGGCGCGGAGCTGGTCTGTTCCAGTCAGGGGGGAGGACTCGGTCATGGATGGTGGACTCCTCTAGTGGGTGGGTAGCTGGTTCCCAGCCTACCCTTCCCACTGTGGAGCTTGCGCCTGGGGCCACAGGCTAGGCTGCTCGGCGTTGCTTGGTTTCGTCCAGGCTGCCCGTGTAGGTGATGCCGGTGGTGGTGCCGTGGCGGCGGGCAGTCTGGTACTGGCGGTACTGGTTGGCGGCTGCGATGAGGGCGGAGAGGCTGGCTTCTTCGCTGGTGGTGCCGTAGCCGATGGCCCAGTGGGTGAAGTAGCGGTTCTTAATCTCCAGGAAGGTGGCGTACTGGTAGTGGGGGTTGTCTGGAGTCTCGCGCTGGCGGAACGTTTTAATGTCCAGGCGGATGTCGAAGCTGTCCAGCATGTAGCAGAGGGCTTGGATGGGGCCGGCGGCTTCGGCGGCGGTGCAGCACACGGTGCCGTCGATGGTGAGGGTGGTGATGTAGAGTGACCTGCCGCAGGTGGTGGGTTGGCTACCGAAGGCTCCCAGCATGATGCTGCCGGGGGTGCGGAAGGTGCGGTCGAATTCGTCCTCGGACATGCCAGCGGCGAAGGGGCACAGTTCGATGGGGAGGGGGTGATGAGTCCGCGCGGTGAAGGGGTTGTGATCCCGCAGATTGGGGGTGGTTGCCGGCGCCATGGGGGCGTTTGGATGAGAGGCGGTTGTGGTGATGCGGGAGGGGGCGGAAGTGGAGGAGGGGAAGCGGTGAGTAGACATTGGAGAAGAGCTTTCTATGCGGGGCGGTCCGTGAGTGTGTGGGCCAGCGCTTCTCTCCACCGCAGCAGGGGGCTAGTCCGTAGTGACGACCCTACTGCGGCTGCGAGCTACTACTAGGTGCTTCGTGTTCATATTTAAGAGGATAGGGGAGTGACCCCTATCTGTCAACAAAAATGGAAAAAAATTTTCGCACAATGAAAAAATAAAAAAATGAGGAGGACTAGCTGGTGTAGGGCAGTGTCATCGCCTGCTCCTCCACCTTGGCTAGAGTTTCCTGCATACCCGCAGCCATTTCCTGCGTAAAAGCCTCGTCCCCACCCAGGAAGAACTTCACAAATACAGAACTAATAAGGCTGGGGCGGGCATCTGCGAGGAGGCGCTCCAAAGTGACAGTGGTGCCGCCATTCTCCGCTGGTTCTAGCCGGTAAGTCCACAGGTAGTGGTTGGCAGGAATAAGAAAGGATAGCTCCTTCTTAGGCTCCACTGTGAGGAAACGAGCGGTAGTGATCCAGAAGGTGTACTTGCCGCGGCGGTTGATATTAATGGTGATGCCATCGGGGTGAACCGGGTCGGAGCTAGGAGGGAATCCGATCATCTTTTTGCATTGGGGACTGCGTGAGCCCATGCTGCTGATATCGCTGACGACCTGCCAGACAGCGGAGGGAGAAGCGGGAATGGTGCGGGAAACGCTAATCAGTTTGGAATCCATATGTTCATCATAAGCTGCTGGAATCGTTCTTGCACTCGACTAGTTCGAGTGCTAGAAAAGACTTAGCACTCAATCATTGGGAGTGCCAAAGCTGGCGAGTAAGACCGGGTACCATCCCGTACAAGACACACCGGTCGTCCGTCGCGGGAACTGTGCCAGCTTGGCAGTGTCGGCCACCAGTCACCCCCATCAACAGAGGAAGACATAAACAACACATGTCCAAGATGATTGCATTTGACGAAGAGGCCCGCCGTGGCCTGGAGCGGGGCCTCGATATCCTCGCTGATACCGTCAAGGTGACGCTCGGCCCCAAGGGCCGCAACGTCGTCCTAGAAAAGAAGTGGGGCGCCCCCACCATCACCAACGATGGTGTCTCCATCGCTAAGGAAATCGAACTCGAAGAGCCCTACGAGAAGATCGGCGCTGAGCTGGTCAAGGAAGTCGCCAAGAAGACGGATGACGTCGCCGGCGACGGCACCACCACCGCCACCGTGCTCGCCCAGGCTCTCGTCCATGAAGGTCTCCGCAACGTTGCTGCCGGCTCCAACCCCATGGGTCTGCGCCGCGGCATCGAAAAGTCCGTGGATGTCGTCACCAAGGCTCTCCTTACCTCCGCCAAGGAAGTTGAAACCAAGGACGAAATTGCCGCCACCGCCGGTATCTCCGCTGGCGATCCCGAGATCGGTAACCTCATTGCCGAGGCTATGGATAAGGTCGGCAAGGAAGGCGTTATCACTGTGGAAGAGGCCAACACTTTCGGCCTCGACCTGGAACTGACCGAAGGCATGCGCTTCGATAAAGGTTTCATCTCCGGTTACTTCGCCACCGACCTGGAACGCCAGGAAGCCGTCCTCGAGGATCCCTACATCCTCATCAACCAGGGCAAGATCTCCAGTATTAAGGACCTGCTGCCGCTGCTCGAAAAGGTAATGCAGTCCGGCAAGCCCCTCCTCATCATTGCCGAAGACGTTGAAGGCGAAGCCCTCTCCACCCTGGTGGTCAACAAGATCCGTGGCACCTTCAAGTCTGTTGCCGTCAAGGCGCCGGGCTTTGGCGATCGCCGCAAGGCCATGATGCAGGATATGGCCATTCTCACCGGTGGCCAGGTTATCTCCGAAGAGGTTGGTCTTTCCCTCGAGACCGCCGACATCACCATGCTGGGCCGTGCCCGCAAGGTTGTCGTCACCAAGGAAGAGACCACCATTGTTGACGGTGCCGGCTCCACCGAGACCATCGAAGGCCGCGTTAACCAGATCAAGGCGGAGATCGCTTCCACTGACTCTGACTACGACCGTGAGAAGCTGCAGGAGCGCCTCGCTAAGCTGGCCGGTGGCGTTGCCGTCATCAAGGCCGGTGCCGCTACTGAGGTCGAGCTGAAGGAACGCAAGCACCGCATTGAGGACGCTGTCCGCAACGCTAAGGCTGCCGTTGAAGAAGGCATCGTTGCTGGTGGTGGTGTCGCACTCGTGCAGTGCGAGTCCGCCATCGAGGATCTTGATCTGGAAGACGACGAGCTGACCGGTGCCAAGATCGTCCAGTCTGCCCTCTCCGCCCCGCTGAAGCAGATTGCGTTCAACGCGGGCTTGGAGCCTGGCGTCGTGGCCGAGAAGGTCCGCAGCCTCCCCAGTGGCAACGGCCTCAACGCTGCCACCGGTGTCTACGAGGACCTGCTCGAAGCCGGCATCAATGACCCGGTGAAGGTTACCCGCTCTGCCTTGCAGAACGCCGCCTCCATCGCCGCACTGTTCCTCACCACCGAAGCTGTGGTTGCCGACAAGCCGGAACCCCCGGCTCCGGCTGCCCCCGCCGGTGACGACATGGGTGGCATGTACTAAACCACCGCCACGTATGTCCGCATTCGCGTGCTGACATAGGTCAACGCGGGGAAGACGGTGGTGTTGCTGCGGTGTGGTAGGTTGCAATCCTGCAACGCTCATCACGTTGTGAAACATCGCTAGTGCGGCAGAATAACCCCATAATTGACAGTCAGCCCTGTGCAGAAATATGCACAGGGCTGCTGTTTATGTGGACGCGTGAACACAGTGTCGATAATGTGTCCGCGTCTGTGGAGTACTCGCGGGTAGTACTTTATCCAACCGTTACTTTTCGCTCGTGGTGAAAATACCCTGGTCAAGGCCGTCCTAATATGCGTAACGTAAGCTACGTCACATCGACCAAGGAGTCATCATGAAAAACGTTCTGAAGCCTCTTGCAGTCGCAGTATCCGCGGCTGTCACTATCGCAACGGTACCCGCCATCGCGTCAGCTGCCCCCGCCGAGGCCGCTCCCGCGCCCGTGTCCCACGCTCAAATTCAGCAGATGGGACAACAGTTCCGTTTTGGTAGCCTCTCCCAGGACGCCAATACTCTCTCCGTCGAAAAGGGCACAGTCCGCCTGGCGGATAACAACCGTGGCCTGGAGCTCGTCGGCTACAATGGCAGCGTCCTCATGACTCTTCCACTGCTTGGCTTCGATGCATCCAAGCAAGCCATCTACACCCTCAACGCGCACGTGGCGAAGGACGGCAAGTCCGTCACCTTCCAGCGTCCGGCAGACGCCACGTACCGTCCGCTGAGTGCAATCGAAAAGGCGCGTCAAGCTAAGCTTGCCGCCGCTTACAGGTCCGAGATTGGCAAGACTGGCGACGGTGCCGTCGTCGATTACATCAACCTCGCCAAGGTCTCCACCAACAAGGATCCGTTGTACTTTTACCTGGGCGGTGTCCTAGGCTGTGGTGCTGGTATAGCTCTCTCCTTCGTTGCGGCGGCAGTCCTGAATGCGGGCGGCTGGCTGACCTACCTCATTGGCTACTTCATCTTGTGGCCGGTGTGGTTCCTCAGCGCCATCCTCTATGTCGCAGCCGGCATTGCCGTCCTTTCGGTACCTATCACCTGTGCTGCCGGCTGGTTCATTGGCTCTGCTGCACTTCCCGTCGCCTCCGACAATCCCGAGGTTAAAGGAACTGCTAAGCGATTCTGGGACAACCTCTTCCACTTCAACTGGTTCTAATCTCTATATCTATGTGTGACAGAATGATCCCCAGCTCCCGCGAGCTGGGGATCATTCTGTCACACATAGGGAGTCTGCTAAGTCGAGTCTCGTAAGACGAGTCTCGCTCAGCGTGGCGCTGAGTCGAAGTAGCGCAAGTGTAGTACTACTTAGCGTACGCGGGCGACATCGCCGCCGGTGAAGTAGGCCTTAGTGCCGCGGAGCAGGCGGTTAGCCTTCTTGCGGGCGACTGGATCCTTGGCCAGCTTGGAAGACAGCACGGCTGGCATGTTGAGCGTGGAGATGATGACAACGGTGACGCCGGTGGACACAAAGGTGAATTCCAGCAGGTAGTTCACCGGAATACCAATGATGGTGAGGGCAAGGACGAGACGCAGCGGGTAGGTGCCGAGATCGAGGGCGAGGTAGGTGATGAAGCCGCCGACAATGCCGGTGATGACGCCTAGAGCGGTGCCGCCCACGAAGTTGAGGGTGTCGTGCTGGAGAGCGTAATCAGCGTAGTCGCGGTAAAGCTTGAACCATGCCTTGGTGTTGCTCGTGAAGCGGTTCTTCTTGGCGAGCTGAACCTTGGTGGCCTTTGCCTCAAACTGTCCCTTGGTGAGAGTTACGGTCTTGGCGTTGCTGCTGAGGGAAGCGCGGAGGGTGTAGATGGAGTCTCCAAAGATACCCTTCAGCGGGACGGAGATGACAGACTTGCCTTGGCCGTCAACGATCTCGAGATTGTCGCCCTCTTTGGTGACCTTGAAGGTCCCGTTCTTGAGGGTGATGCCGTCGCCGTCCTCGTTGGTGGTCACACCTTCCAAGGTGTGGACAGCGTGCTCAAGCTGCTCCTGGGTAGCCTGCTTCGCGATGGGAGCAGTGTCGGGGGTATCTGTAGGGGCTGCGTTGGCGATAGCGGGAGCACCGGTGAGAGTGATTGCGGATACCACTGCAAGCGCAGTGGAACGAAGCCAGGATTTCATAAGAGCATCCTTATGCTGTGGTGGTTGGAAAACCGAAGAAGAGAAGGTCTTTATCCAACCGTGATTGTTGTTACGCCATAACTGTAGAACGGTAAGGCGCAATTGCAAAGAGGGAAGAGGTAGTCAGTAGTGGAACGTGACAGCTGCTGCACGATAATAAAGCCCTCAACTGGTCTTTTCTTCCCACTTAGAGCAAAAAATCGCTCTGGGAAAAATTTCGTGAGCCGTTCGGTGCATACGTTTTCGCTCATGGTCAAATGACCAATGCACCTTCTAAAAATAGCAATAGTGCTATGTTTTTTACAGATAGGGAAAAAGTGTTCAACGGCGGGGTGTCCGGTACTTTGCCGGTAATGCGTCCCTCTCTGCTACGGCAGCCACAGGGCGATAACGACCAGCGCAGTAAAGACTATCTCGGTAATACCGATCGTTTTAGCGCTCCACTTTTTACCCTGGTAGCGCATCGTCAAGGGGAAATAAGCCGAGCGGGCCAGTAGTGCCACAAACACTGCGAAGAGCACCCAGCCGGTCCATCCCAGCAGCGCACTCATCAGTGCAAACGCTGCGGCCAAAGCATGGAAGACAATAGAGAACACCAGGTGAGGAGTGCTGCGGCGTTCCCGGATAACGGTTTTCACCACGGGGACAGTCCCGAAGAAGTACAGCAGGAGGACGAGGCAGACTAGCCACATCCACTTCCAGCCAGTCACCGAACTCGACCAGTTGTGTCCGCTGAGGGCTGCCATGTGTGTATCGACGGGGACGGGGAGGAGCGAGAAACTCGACCGCTGAAAGCCAGTGCCCAGGTCGTAGGTCACTGCGCCAACCAAAACGCCCGCGGCGACAGTGATGCCGCGCGCTGCCATAGTGCGTTCTTTGCGTTCTCTAATAAGGATGACGGTGGTGATGATGAGAATGGCAAACCAGGGCGCCCACAGGAGTAGCTTGGGGGCGCTCCAGAGGGTGAGGATGCCGAGCACAGCACAGGCGCACACGTACGCTTTGACGGGGGTGGCGTAGAGAGGCTTGCGGCGCGCCACGAACCACTTCGTGAGGGCGAAGAAACAGAAGTAGCTCACCACCCACAGCAGGTAGAAGGGGATGTGGGCGGGGACAAAGCCACCAATGATGATGCCTAAGGTGATGGGAACAAACACCATTGCCCAGGCGCCGTGATAATCAGGGACCCAACCGCGTGCCGACAGCGAGCGTTTCTTGCCGGGTTTCCCGGTGTCCTTTGCTGGTGTCTGTGGGGCGGCCATGCGGACGTCCTTTCGCGGTGCAGAGGCGGGGACCGGATAAGGGGTTCCGGTCTACCCCGAGGGCCGTCTTGTAGTGTAGTCTGCCCTAACTTTAGTGACTACTTTTAGCTGCTTTTGGCGACTTCGTTCCACTTATCTTTGGCCATCTTGCAGGAGTCAAGCCCCTTGTCTTCGGCCACCCATACGGTGAGGCCAAAAGCAGGATGGGCTTGCGGCGAACCGGTGGCGATGCACCCCTTGGTCTGCCCATTGCGGCGCTTTTCGATGCGCGGTTTACCAACCGTATCTCGGTCAGCCTCGCCAATGAGGACAGAGAACTTGCGCCCTTTTTCACTGGTAAACTTGCAGCCCCAGCCGTAGCGGCCCCAGGTAGTTTGGGCGGCTTCACGCTGCCCGTACTTTTCTGAGCACGGGTTGACCAGGGGCAGCATGGCAGCCAGTGAGGAGGACACGGAGGAGGAGGACGAGCTGACCGAATTGAGTTTCTGTAGAGCGTCGTCGGCACTCCGTGCGACGGTGTTGGAACCTTCGGAGTAGCCACGCTGGTAGCCTTCCGCGTGGCCAGCACGGTTCCCCAAGACGTAACTCCCGAAGCCAACGATGATGAGCACGAGAATCGTCACCAACGTGACGCCGATGACGCCAGCTGCGCCAAGCTTACGGGAGGATCGTTTCTTCTTTTTGCTCTTGTCGTCGTCAACCCCATAGGTGGGGTCTGGAACGGGGGCGGCGTTATAGTCGCGGGCTTCAAAACTGCTCGCGGCTGACGGGCTGTTGTCTGCCGGACGGTTTGCCCAGGCTTCGGAAGGGCTGTACACCTGCTGGTTGGCAGCAGCATTCTGGCTGGCGGCCGGCTGCCCGGTCCGCACGCGCTGTGCGCTGGCGGTATTGGCAGGTCCGACAGCACCGGCGGTCCCTGCTGCACCATTTCTTCGCTCACCGTTACCGGGGCCCGTGGGGGAGAAGGTGGGCTGGCTGAAAGCGGCGGTGGTGGCGGTGCTGCTGGCTCGCTGGGATTGGTCTCGGCGGGACTGGTCCCCCTGCACACTACGGGGGATTCCCCCCGCAGGTTGAGAGGTTGATTGTGCGGAGGTGATGATACGGGTGTTGTCCCCGGAACCGGAGGCACCTAGCTGTGTGGTGCGCAGCTGGGCGGGGCGGCCAGAAGAGGGAGTGACCTGAGAGTGGGGTTGTCCCGACTGGGAGGGAATGCGCTTGGCTGCTGCACGACCGGGAACCTGGTAGCCCTGGGCGGGGCGCATCTGCGGGTAGCCGGTTCGCTGCGGTTTAGGAGTGCCTTCGGGGCGGCGCGGAGTGGACGGATCTTCGGTCATTCTCCCCATTCCTCTGGTCAGGTGATAGTGAACCCGGCTTGGGAAACTCTATCGTCAGTGTCCCTTACAGAGTAGCGATTTTTGCCTGCTTCTGTGTGCTATAGCCGCCGCTCATTGCACTAATTGCAATGAGTACGTTCACACTTCAGCACAATACCGCACTGCTCTCCCATCCCTGTGATCGAAAGGCCCCAACGTGCGCAGAGCAGTGCCGCTGAACGCTCGCATAGCGGTGCCTACCCCACTAGTATCAGAACCATGACTGAGCCCACGGATACTTCCCGCATGCCCGCTTCCTCCGCGTCGGCTTCCGCTGCCGCTGCTGACCGCCACACCGAACTGCTCGTACTGGGCGCCGGACCGGGCGGCTATGTGGCTGCCATTCGGGCTGCCCAACTGGGGCTCCAGGTCACCATCGTGGAGGAGAAATACTGGGGTGGGGTGTGCCTCAACGTGGGGTGTATCCCCTCAAAGTCCCTGCTGAAGAATGCCGAAGTAGCCAATATCATGCTGCACCATGCGGCAGAATTCGGTGTGCTGGCAGACAACATCAGCATGGATTTCGGGGTGGCGCATGCGCGTAGCCGGAAAGTATCCGCCAGTATCGTGAAGGGCGTCCACTACCTCATGCGGAAGAATAAGATTACGGAGGTAAACGGCCGCGGCACCTTCCGCGACGCCCATACCATCGAGGTCGCAACCGCCGAGGGACCCGTCACCATCAGCTTCGACAAGTGCATTATCGCCACTGGCTCACATGTGGCGCAGCTGCCCGGTGTGGAGATGGGTGGCCCCGTCGTCTCCTTTGAGGAGCAGATTCTCGACCCGGCTCTGCCGCACAGCATCGTGATTGTGGGTGCGGGTGCTATCGGTATGGAGTTCGCCTATGTGTTGGCGAACTATGGGGTGCAAGTGACCATTGTGGAATACCTGGACCGGGTGCTTCCCAACGAGGACAAAGACGTCTCCAAGGAGATCGCCAAGCAGTACCAAAAGTTGGGCATTACGCTCCGCGCCGGGCACAAAACCACCTCCGTCGAGCGGACGGGTGACGGCGTGGCAGTCGCTATTGAACCCGTCGTGTTGCCCGATGGAAGTCTCCCGGCAAACGGTCATGTGGAGACCATCTATGCGGAACGCTGCCTTATCTCTACCGGGTTCCGCCCCAACGTGGAGGGCTATGGTCTGGAGAACACGGGGGTGGAGTTGACGGAGCGTGGTGCTATCGCCGTCGACGACTCCATGCAGACCTCGGTGCCTCACATTTTCGCCATTGGTGACGTGACGGCAAAGCTGCAGCTGGCCCATGTAGCGGAAGCCCAGGGTGTGGTGGCTGCAGAGACAATCGCGGGGGAGGAGACGGTTCCGCTGGGCGACTATCGGATGATGCCGCGTGCGACCTTCTGTAACCCGCAGGTGGCCAGCTTTGGCCTCACCGAGGAGCAGGCGCGTGCCGCAGCGGCGAACGACCCGGAGATGGATGTTCGCGTCTCCACCTTCCCCTTCAGCGCGAACGGTAAAGCACAGGGCCTGGCGGAGGCGCAGGGCTTTGTGAAGATTGTTGCTGACGGCCGCTACGGGGAGCTGCTGGGTGCCCACATGGTGGGGCCGCAGGTGTCCGAGCTACTGCCAGAGTTGGTGCTGGCACAGAAGTGGGAGCTCACCACGGAGGAGATTGCCCGGACTGTGCACGTGCACCCCACGTTGGCGGAGGCCTTGAAGGAGTCTGTTGAGGGTGTGTTGGGGGAAATGATTAACCTCTAACAGCGCTCAGCAGCGCTGGTTACCTGGTGGCGCCGCCAGCTTCTCAGTGGCGCCACCAGCTACATTTCCGTGTAACTGAGGCGCGCCAACACTGCGCGATGGTCCGTTCCATCCACCTCTGCCACTGTGGAGCCGGCAGTATGCCAACTGGATTTCGACACGAAAATGTGGTCAATCGGCACACCCAGTGGCTTCGGAAGGTAGGTGGGCCAGGTGCCCACGGAACCACTCTTCTCTTCCGCCAGGGCATCGACGCAGGCGCCCATATCAGTGAGGCCCCCGTGCCAGGGAGTGGCGTTGAAATCTCCACCCATAATGAGGTTGCCGGCCTGCGGGCTGTGGCACATGTCGACCATCTGCTTCACCTCGTGGCGCCAGCGGCCAGTGTGTAGCAGGTTCGGTGGGTAGACGTGCCCCGCTACCAGCGTGGGCAGGTAGCGGAAGTTGGCGTCGCGGGTTTGTGGGGTGACGGCGACCGCCCCCAGCGAGGTCTGGGGGGTGATCTTCTCGTCCACCTGGTAGGTGCCGAAGTAGACGGACACCAACAGCACCGTCTGATTGAGCTTGTCCCCACCGCGCCGCGTGCTGGGCGCAGATTGGAACATCTGCATGGGGCTGCCGGCTTCTTCCATTAGCTGGGCAACTAGTTTGGCGGTGCCCTCCGTGGTTTCGTTGAGCATCACAATGTCCGCGCCTACGGCATTGGCGAGTTTTGCGATGGTGACAGGTCGGGCGCCATTGTTGTAGCTGTTGAGGGACATCACCGTGATGTCGGTGCCAAAGTAGCCCTTGTTGGGGGTCGCCACCGTGTGCAGGGGGTCGGCGCGCAAACCATTGCCCCAGCCGACGCTCACATGGGCGAAGGTCGCCACAAGCGTAATCGCCATGAAGAGGGCGGAGACGCGGCGCGGCAGGTCGTGATGCCAGCGGACCCCGAAGACCACCACACTGGCCAGCAGGGTGAGGAGGGAGATGAGAATCCAAAATCCGCGGGGCGCGAAGATCTGGGCGAAAACGGGCTGCATACTCAGCCATTTTCCGGGGTAGACAGAGAGCCCAAGCACCACTGCAGTGATGATGAGGGCGGCCAACCAGCGGCGGGGGATGGCCCGCTGCATGTCCTTTTGGACGAATGGAGGCGTCGGGTTCTGCTCGGTCTCCGTCATATCTTCTAACCTACCGTGTAGTGCCCCAAAAGGTAGATAACCGGCAAAGGGGATGTTTCCCTCAGTATGCTAGAGGCATGACGTGGAATCTCGATAATCAAGCCCACATGCCCTCTTCTGACAACTCCGTTTCCTCTCCCGAAGCAGCAGCAGGCGGCCAGAAAGATCCACGCGAAACGCTCCGCTGGCAGGACTGCCGGGGGTTACTCCTGGATCTGGACGGCGTCATCACCCCCACGCTAGATATCCACAAACGGGCGTGGTTTAACCTCTTCGCGCCCTACATTGAGCAGCGGGCCGCAGAGCTTGGAGAAGAGCTCGCCCCCTACACAATGGAGGACTACTACACCTACGTGGACGGGCGTCACCGCCTAGACGGTGTGCGTGACGTACTCCGCTCCCGCCACCTCCCCGAAGCCGAGGACCTGGAGACAGTCGAACGGCTGGGGCTGCAGAAGAACAACGAGTTCATGGAGACACTGCAGCGGGACGGTATCCGTGCCTACCCTGGCACTGTCGCCCTCATTGAGGTAGCTCGTCTCCTGGGCATCCCCTACGCAGTGGTGTCTTCCTCCCGCAACACCCGTCCGGTGCTGCAGGCGGCGAACCTCCTCGACCGTTTTGAGGTGATCGTGGACGGTAACACCGCCGACGAGAAACACCTCACCGGCAAACCCGCCCCCGACACCTACCTGTATGCGGCCGAACTGTTGGGCTTGCCCGCCCGCCAGTGTGCGGTCTTCGAGGACGCCACCGCGGGTGTGGCCGCCGGCCGGGCCGGCGACTTTGGCCTGGTGGTCGGTGTCAACCGTGGCAGTGGCGCAGCGGATCTGCAGGCCGCTGGTGCACACCTTGTTGTCGATGATTTAGGAGAGACCCTGGCATGACCGAGAAGAACTCCATCACAGACACCACCTCAGATGCCACTGCGGTGGCAGAAGGGCATGAACTCTACGACGAGCAGGTGACGGCCAGCGGCCCCCACCGCGACCGCTTCAACCTGCGCAGCTACTTTGCAGAACCGGCAATTGATCGAGCCATTCACCCCGTCGACCCCTGGAGGTGGGTAGAGACAGCGCCCCCCACATCGGATCTGGGTGTGGCAGAGTCGCTCTTTACTGTGGGTAACGGCTACCTGGGCGTGCGCGGTAACCCGGAGGAAGGCCGCGATTCGGCCCTCAACGGCACCTATGTGAACGGACTCCACGAAACCTGGGATATTCAGCACGCTGAGGACGCCTATGGCCTGGCGCGGGTGGGACAATCCATCATCAACGCGCCGGATGCTAAGACCATCCGTATTTATGTGGATGACGAACCGCTGCGCGTGTCTGTGGCGGACCTCTTCTACTATGAGCGTTCGCTCGACTTCCGCGACGGCCTGCTGCGTCGCTCTCTGGAGTGGCGGACCCCGGCAGGCAAACGCGTCCTCATCGATTTCACCCGCATGGTCTCCCTCACCGACCGTCACCTGGGTATTGAAGAGGTACGTATTGTGCTGCCGGAGGATTCCGCCCCGGTGGTGCTCTCCTCGCAGATCCTTAACCGCCAGGATGGACAGGATGAGTTCGGTTCGGCCTCCGACCCGGATCGTTTTGTGGCGACGGAAGGCGCCCCCCAAGGGTCGGTGAACAGGGGGTCCGACCCGCGCCGGGCGGATCATTTCCAGTCCCGTGTACTGGTGCCGCTGCTGCAGGTGGATGAGGGGGAGAGGATCAAGCTGGGGTACCGGGTGGCGAACTCGGGGATGACCTTGGCGGTGGGCGCGGACCACGATTTTTCCACCGCCAACGATTTCTATATCTCCTCGGTGGCACATTCGGATATGGCGAAGGTGCAGTATCACGTGGATGCCCGCCCCGGGCAGGAGATCGTCCTCATTAAGTACTTCTCCTACCATGACTCTCGCCGGGCCTCCGTCAATGAACTGATGGATAGGGTGGATCGGACGTTGCGCCGGGCACGCAAGCATGGGGCTGTGCACTATCTAGAGGCGCAGCAGACGTGGCTGGCGGATTTTTGGGAGCGGGCCGATGTGGAGATTCCGGACCAGCCGGAGTTGCAGCAGGCGGTGCGCTGGAATATGTTCCAGCTCATTCAGTCGTCGGCGCGGGCGGAGGACTTGGGTATCTCTGCGAAGGGTGTGACGGGTTCCGGTTATTCGGGGCATTACTTCTGGGACACCGAAATCTATGTGATGCCCTTCCTTACCTACACGATGCCGCAAGTGGCGCGGAATGCGTTGCGCTTCCGCTATCAGATGCTGCCGAAGGCGCGAGACCGGGCATCCGAGCTGGATCAGCGTGGTGTCTTGTACCCGTGGCGCACGATCAATGGGGAAGAGGCCAGTGCCTACTATGCGGCGGGTACGGCCCAGTACCACATTGATGCTGATATCACGTATGCCACAGTGCAGTACGCGCGTGCCAGTGGAGATGCGGACTTCCTGTTCCGGGAGGCTATCGACATTCTGGTCGAGACTGCGCGCCTGTGGGAGGACTTGGGCTTTTTTGGGGCGGACGGTCAGTTCCATATTCATGGGGTGACGGGTCCCGATGAGTACACCACGGTGGTAAATGACAATCTCTTCACGAATGTGATGGCCCGCTACAACATGCGGGTGGCCGCCGAGTGGGTGGAGCGCCTGCAGGATGTGGAGGAGAGCTATTTCGAGGAGATGGTGCATCGCCTGAATCTGCGGCCGGAGGAACCGGCTGAGTGGCGCAAGGCTGCCGACGCGATGTGTATCCCCTTCGATGAGGAGCGTGGCATTCATCCGCAGGATGCGCACTTCTTGGAGCGGGAGATTTGGAATAAGGATTGGGGGCAGCCGAAACGGCCGCTTCTGCTGCACTATCATCCTCTGACGATTTACCGTTATCAGGTTATTAAGCAGGCAGATGTGGTGTTGGCGCTCTTCCTGCGTGGGTCTGAGTTCAGTGAGAAGCTGAAGCGGGCGGATTTTGACTATTACGATCCGTTGACAACGGGTGACTCGTCGTTGTCGGCGGTGGTGCAGTGCATTTTGGCTGCCGAGTTAGGTTATGACTCGCATGCTCAGGCGTTGTTCCGCCATGCCGTTTATGTGGATCTGTGTAATCTGCACGGTAATTCGTCGGATGGTCTCCACATTGCCTCGTGTGGTGGTGTGTGGTCGGCCTTGGTCTTTGGCTTTGGTGGTCTGCGTGACTATGACGGCCGGTGGACGATCAATCCGGTGTTGCCGGAGGGGTGGGGAAGTATGCGGTATCGCGTGCAGCTGTGGGGATTTCGTCTGCAGGTGGAAGTACGTGCGGATGAGGTGGAGCTAGAGTGTGATTCGCCGGTGGCTCTGGGCTTCGAAGTGTGGGGTCAGCCGGTGACGGTCCAGGCGGGTGAGAAGCTGGTGGTGAAACGGCCGCAGTAGCCATACCGCAGGTGATATTTCACCCACTTGGAAAATTGAGAGTGATTTTCGCCATAATTTCAAAAGAACTCGGCAGTAGCTTTGATGTGAGCTGGCTTACCTCGGAATTTAGTGAGATTGGTGCAGCCTCGGCGTGTTAAAAGCTAGTGCCGAGTTGCCATTTTAGGTCCGGTATACGGCGGAAAAGTGTCGTTATTTCACAAACAAACAGGTCGTAGGGCTTTTGATGTGACGTGTGTGTTCTCAGTAATCGCCCACAATATTTTAGGAAAGAAAACTGCGATTTAAATGAGGCCGTAAGAGGGTTGGAAAAAGGGTGTGAGATGGGTCTCTCGAAACACAAATAAGGGTGCCCTAACCTGCTAAAAGGTCGAAAATGACAAGTCCAAGAAGCACTCCGAAAGACGATAGAGTGAAGTCAGGTAAACCCGAACAATAGGGAGGTTCCATGGCCGGAAATAGTACCGCCGTCGCAGAGCGCACCACGGCGAAGACCGGCACTACCAATCGCGCTCACCTCCGCAAGAAGCCCTTCTACCCCAGCTGGGTTGCGAAGTTCATCATGGCCATCACGGGCTGGATCTTCTCACTCTTCTTGCTTGTCCACATGATCGGCAACCTGAAGATGTTCAGGGGCACGTACACGATCACACAGCATGACCTTGCCAAAGGCTACTCGCCGGACCAGATCGGTCAGCAGGCCCAGGCAATGAACGACTACGCACACTGGCTGCGGACCCTGCTCGCCGGCCTCTTCGGCTACGAAGGCGTGCTGTGGGTCTTCCGTATCGTGCTGCTCGTCTGCATCATCCTGCACTTCGCCTCCGGCATTCTGCTAGCCGTCCGCGGCAAGCAAGCCCACGGCAACAGTGCACGCAAGGTCAGCACCTTCCGTGGTGTCTCCGCCAAGTTCATGATCATCTCCGGTCTGATCCTGGCATGCTTCATTGTCTTCCACATCCTCGACCTCACTACTGGTGACACCGGAGCCAAGTTCCAGCATGGCGACGCGTATAACAACATGATCGCCTCGTTCGACCGTCCCGCCGTCGCTGCGTTCTACGCCATCACCATGCTGCTGCTGCTCTTCCACATTGAGCACGGCATTGCCACCACCGCCAATGACTTTGGCGCCACCGGCAAGCGCCTGCGCGCTGCCATGGCTGCCATCGGTGGCATCCTCTCTGGCGTTATCGTCCTCGGCAACCTCGCCATCGTGATTTGCGTCGCCACCGGCGTCATCCCGCCCGTCGATCTCGCCGTCCCCAACCAGGCGTACGACGGAACTGCACACGCCGCCATGGCCGCACTGAGCATCATCGGCTAGTACACCCATAAGTTTCCGGTACCGCCCCGTGCGGATCCCCGAAGCTTTCCAAGCTAAAGAAGATAAGGAGACGCAGGCAGTGACTACTACCGATTCTGCCTCGGCTGCACAGGACTTTGTGGCACCCGCCTCCATCGTCCCTGGCGTCACCATTGGTGATGTGCTTGACGGCCATGTGCCGGCAGGCCCCACCCCGGTGGCCTGGGATGAAGCGATGGCACACTTCAACCTCGTCAGCCCCCTCAACCGTCGCAAGTTCACCATCATCGTTGTGGGTACCGGTCTGGCCGGCTCCGGTGCTGCCGCCGCCCTCGGCGAACTCGGCTACGACGTACAAGCCTTCACCTACCACGACGCCCCCCGTCGTGCCCACTCCATCGCTGCCCAGGGCGGCGTCAATTCCCCCCGCGGCCGCAAGGTCGACAATGACTCCCTCTACCGCTTCGTCAAGGACACGGTGAAGGGCGGCGACTACCGCTGCCGCGAAGCCGACGCCTACCGCCTTGGCCAAGAAGGTGTCCGCGTCATTGACCATATGGATGCCATCGGCGCCCCCTTCGCCCGCGAATACGGCGGTACCCTCGCCACCCGATCCTTCGGCGGCGTGCAGGTATCCCGCACCTACTACACCCGTGGTCAAACAGGACAGCAGCTCCAGCTGGCCGGTGCCCAGGCACTGCAGCGTCAGATCAACCGTGGCACCGTTAAGCTGCACACCCGCTCCGAGGTCCTCGACTTCATCGTCAAGGATGACCGCTGTCAGGGTGTAGTCGTCCGCAACCTGGTGACCGGTGAGATCACCGCCCACACCGCCCACGCAGTCATCCTTGCCACCGGCGGCTACGGCAACGTCTACTTCGACTCCACGCTGGCCAAGAACTCCAACGCTTCTGCGTCCTGGCGTGCCCACCAGCGCGGCGCCTACTTCGCCTCCCCGTCCTTCGTACAGTTCCACCCAACAGGCCTGCCGAAGAACTCCTACTGGCAGTCCAAGACCATCCTCATGTCGGAGTCCCTCCGCAATGACGGCCGCATCTGGGTGCCCATGAAGGAAGGCGACGACCGCCCCGCCAACGAGATCCCCGAGAACGAGCGCGACTACTTCCTGGAGCGCAAGTACCCCGCCTTCGGCAACCTGGTACCCCGCGACGTGGCCTCCCGCGCCCTGTCCCGGGAAATCAACGCCGGCCGCGGTGTCGGTCCGCTTCACAACGCCGTGTATCTGGACTTCCGCGACGCCATCCAGCGCCTCGGCAAGGACACCATCGCCGAGCGTTACGGCAACCTCTTCCACATGTACACCGATGCGACCAACGAGGACCCCTACGAGGTTCCCATGCGTATCGCCCCCACCGTCCACTTCACCATGGGTGGCCTGTGGAGCGACTACAACATGATGACCTCCATTCCGGGTCTCTTCGTCGGTGGCGAATGTGGTTGGGGCTACCACGGCGCCAACCGCCTGGGTGCTAACTCCCTGCTGTCCGCCTGCGTGGACGGTTGGTTCACCCTCCCCTACACCGTGCCGAACTACCTGGCGAAGCTGCTCAACACTCCCACCCTGGAGCAAAGCGACCCGGCCGTGCAGGAGGCCCTCGCCCGGACCCAGGCCCGTATCGACGCCCTCATGTCGATCAACGGCAACCACGGTCCCGAGTACTTCCACCGCAAGCTTGCCAAAATCATGTACAAGGGCGTCGGTGTGTTCCGCACCGTGCCCGACCTCATGCAGGCCATCGAGGAAATCCGTGCCCTCCGCGCGGAATTCTGGTCCGACCTCAACATCACCGGTCAGGAAGGCGACCTTAACCAGGTGCTGGAGCGTGCTGGGCGCGTTGCCGACTACCTGGAGCTCGCCGAGCTGATGGCTGTGGATGCCGCAGACCGTGACGAGTCCTGCGGTGCCCACGTCCGCGATGACCACCAGACCGAAGAAGGCGAAGCTGAGCGTGACGACTCTGCCTGGTGCTTCGTTTCCGCTTGGGAGTCCGCCGGTAGTGAGAAGGGCGGCGCACGCTCCTTCATCCGCCACGCCGAACCCCTGACCTTCGACAAGGTCCCGCTGATGACAAGGAACTACAAAGAATGAAGTTGCATCTGAAGGTATGGCGTCAGGCTGGCCCCGACGCCCCGGGCGCGTTCAGTGAATACGACGTTGACGACGCCTACGAGGCAATGACTCTCCTCGAGCTGCTCGACCGCCTCAACGATCGCCTTATCGAAGCCGGCGAAGAGCCCATCGCTTTCGAGTCCGACTGCCGTGAGGGCATCTGCGGTTGCTGTGGCATGAACGTCAACGGCCGTCCGCACGGCCCGAAGAAGAACACCCCGTCCTGCCACCAGCACCTGTCCTCCTTCAAGGACGGCGACACCATCACCCTGGAGCCCATGCGCTCCGCGGTGTACCCGGTGGTCAAGGACCTCATCATTGACCGTGGCAAGCTCGACCGTGTGCTCGAAGCGGGCGGCTGGGTCTCCATAGATGCCGGTACGGCTCCCGATGCTGACTCCGTCAACAGCACTCACGAGCAGGCCGAGCGTTCCCTCGACTACGCAGCCTGCATCGGCTGTGGTGCCTGCGTCGCGGCCTGCCCCAACGGTGCTGCCCACCTGTTCACCGGCGCCAAGCTCATGCACCTGGGACTCCAGCCCTTAGCTGCCATGGAGCGCGGCCGCCGCGCCAAGAACATGGTGGACGTCCTCGAACAGGACTTCGGTTCCTGTTCCTACTACGGCGAATGCGCTGAGGTGTGCCCGGCTAACATCCCGATCACCGCGGTAGCCGCCGTCAATAAGGAGCGTCTGCGTCGCATGTTCCGTGGCAAGGACGACTAAAGAATAAAACCACCTCCCTATAACTGTGGCGGCCGGCCCCGCGACAGTTCGGTGGCTGGGGCGTACCCTCCGGGGTGCGCCCCAGTTTTCTTTATCCTCAACCGCTATTTGTCGTAGGTTTCCCAGACAGCCGGCCACCGTCCTGCAAGATCGGTAGGCTGGAGAAGTACTACCGCCTCATTAAAGAAGGTTTTCATGACCAACCCCACCGATATCCCCACCAACTGGCAGGGCGGCGCCGAAGGCATGTCAGAAGCTCAGGAACAAGACGAGATCAAGAATGCACTGGCCGTCCTCGAACAAAACTACGCCGAGATCCAGGCTGCCTTCGAGAGTGGAGAAATCGACCAGGAAACCTACGACCAACTCTCCCAGGCCGTAACCACAATGCGGGAACAGATGGAGCGCGGCGAAATGCCGGAACTCCCCTTTGACCCCAATGAGCCCGTCCCCGCCATCCTCGGCATGGTAGCCGCCCACATGGTGAGCGTCTACACCCCCATGGGTGCTAGCTTGTGGACCGTCGACGAGCCGGAACGCCTCATCGATATCATGGGTCGCAACGCCATCCCCCGTACCATCACCCCCACCTCTGGCATGCGGGAAGTTGCCCTCCTCACCCTTGGTGACGGCACCCTCCTGGTGGCGGAGCGGGTCTCCCAGGAGATCGTTGACGATCCCAGCAAGGCCCCCTGGGCAGACAACCCCAACGTCACCGAACCCATGCAGGGCGACAAGGGCCCCGACGGCGAAGACATCTACGTCCGCACCCACACCTTCCACCTGTCTGAGCCGGCCGAAACGGACGCCAACCCCTGGCTGGAGGTCGAAGCCTTCCTCCGCCGCATCGCCACCGACAACCCGGAGCGCGGCGAATACGCCATTGTGGAAAAGGCCAGCGACCTCGATCAGCTACCGGAAGGCCAGGAACACCCCAACCACTACGCACTGTTCGGTGTGTTCCCCGCTCCGGAAGGTGAGGACGACCAGGCCATTATCGAAACCTTCCCGCATCCGGAAGGAGCCCAGTTCTGGGATAAGGTCGACAAGCCCGCCGCCGGCCCCACTATTGTGGCCGCCGCCGCTAACACTGAACTGGCCGACCAAGGCTCTATCGCCACCGTGGCAGCCGCCTCCTGGGATATCAACCCCTGGGACCTGGTGGTGTCCTACGCTCCGGTACCGCCCCGCCCGGGTACTCCGGAAGCGGAACAGTGGGAGCAGGCGATGAAGGCTGCGGAAGCCGCCCGCCAGGCCGCCGAGCAGGGTGAGCAGCCGGAGCAGCAGGCTTAACAGCAGCAACTCCACTCCCATGCGGTCTTTGTACGCGCAACGCCCCGGTGGATGTCGCTGGACATCTGCCGGGGCACTGCTGCTCTCGCTCCTCCTTTCGGGTTCCCTCCTCACCGCCTGCGGCGGGGCGGAGTCGCGCTTTCAGTCTATTTCCGTCAAAGACTTTCTGGTGACGGAAAAGGAACTACCGCAAGGTTTCTCCGCCTCGCCCATAGTGGGAGAGGAACTCGCCCGGGCCACTGAAGGCACTCAGCAGCCATCACTCACCGAGTGTCTGGAACCCTCGAAAGCCTGGGTGGCTGACGTTCCCGCAGAAAGCCGCGCTGGCGAATACCTGGAGTATCCGGCCAGCAATGTCGTCATCGCCCTCATGGTGGTGCGCCCCGCTGGCTCCCTCCCACGCATTGACGGGTACCTAAAAGACTGTCAGCGTTTCACCCGCAAAGGCAGTGGCGTCACGCTGCGCGTCACCGTCACCCCCTATGAAGTATCAGACCGCGCTGTCACCGCTGTTGCAGGCACCGATGATGCCAACCATCACACGCCGGTGACAGGAAAGGCGCTGGGGGTGCGTGGCTACCAAGAACGCCTGGCGATGCAGCAGGGTGCTCCAGTGTCTTCCACCTACTTGTACGCGGATGTGCGAGGAGTAGGGGTGATTGCCATCCTGCGGTCCCGTAACGCCACCCCCACCCGCCAACAGACAGCCAGCCTGAACGCCATTTTTACGGGTCAAGTAGAGAAGATCGCCCGTTCCCACAGTTAACACTGGTTCCGCTGGAGCAACATATGAGGTGCGCTAGAGGTGCGTTACCTCTCAGCGAGCTGCCACAACCTGTTAGCAAGCTGCCAAAATACGGTTTTTGGGGCAGAATCGAAGAGTGACTGCTCCAGCGAATACCAGCCCCGTAAAGAAAGCGCCCCTCCCGCTCCCCGATATTGAGCCCGAACAGGCGCGCATTAAGCGTGCCGAACTGCGGAAGATGCGCATCATCGCCACCTCTATGCTGATCGTGGCGGCCATTATCTTCATCATCTGTCACATTCTGCAGCGCTATTACGACTGGGTGTGGTTGGGCTTCTTACGGGCAGCCGCCGAAGCCGGCATGGTCGGCGGCCTGGCCGACTGGTTCGCGGTGACCGCCCTCTTCCGTCACCCGCTGAAACTCCCCATCCCCCACACCGCCATCATCCGTGAGCAGAAGGACAAGCTGGGGACCAGCATGGCCACCTTCGTGGCGGACAACTTCCTCAACCCCGAGTTGGTGGGAGAGAAGATTGAATCCGCCCAGCTACCGAAACGCCTGGGACAGTGGCTGCAGGAGCCGGAGAATGCGGCCAAGGTCTCTGGTGAACTCGGCACCGCCGTCAAAGGCATTATGGATGTTGTTGACGACAAGGAAGTGCTGGAGCTCATTGACCGCACCATCGACCACCAGATTGGTGACCGGGTGCTGGCGCCAGAACTGGGCGAGTACTTGCAGAAGCTGCTGGATTCCGAGAAGGAAGAGCCAGCTATTCAGTTCCTCTCCGAGAAGGCTTTCCAGTGGGCGGTGAAGGCAGGGCCGACAGTGGACCGCATTGTCAACAGCGATAGCCCCGCCTGGGCGCCGCAGATCCTGCAGGATCTGGTGGGTGCTCGTATTCACCGCGAACTGGTGGATTGGACGTCCAAGGTCTCGCGGCAGCCGAACCATGAGGCGCGTCTCGCCGCGAAGCGGTGGCTGCACGAGATGGCGAACGATCTGCAGAATGATCCCAAGACCATTGAGAAGGTGGAGGAGATCAAGCAGAACATTCTGGCCAAGGAAGCTACCTCGTCGATGACGGAGAAGACGTGGGAGAACGCCAAGGAGTTTCTGCTCCACACTAGTGCTGACCCCAATAGTCTGTTGCGTCGCAAGGCCCACCAGGCGGTTATGGCGATGGGCCATTCCATGGCGACCAGTGAGAAGGTACAGGAGGTCATTTCTGAGCGTGTGGTGGCGGCCGCAAAGCATCTGGCGTCGAACTACGCTCCGGAGATCACCGGCATTATTTCTGACACGGTGGAGCGCTGGGATGCGGCCGAGGCCTCCGATAAAATCGAGGTGCTGGTTGGTAAAGACCTCCAGTTCATCCGTATGAACGGTACGGTTGTGGGTTCTTTGGCCGGCCTGCTCATTTACACCATCGCCTTCTTCGTTTTGGGAGTGTAAGCCATGCCGATGTTTGCCCACTACATCTTGTCTGTGCCCGTGGAGATGTTGGCGGTGGCGGTGTTTGCGCTCATTGGAGGCATTTACGCTATTCGCTCGGTGGTGCATGCGGCCCGCATGCGGTCAGATGCGTTCGAGTTGACGGGCCGGGTGTCCAAGACCGGGTGGGTGGCCATGCTGGTGGTGTCCGCGGTGGCGATGTTCTGGAACGTCTTTTCGTTGGGCTCCAGCATGGTGTCGCTGGTGATTATCGGCTGGGTGATCGTTGGCGTGTACTGGGGGTCGAAGCGTACCGAGATGGATGATTTGTTGGGCTTTTCCCAGGACGGCTACGGCGGGAACTGGGCCCGCTAGGACTCGAAGATAACGGTGCGGTGGTTGTGGACCTGTACCCGGTCTTCCAGGAACCAGCGCAGGCCACGGGCAAGCACGAGCTGCTCAATATCGCGGCCTTTCCGTACCATGTCCTTTTCTGTGTCGGCGTGGCTGACACGCTGCACATCCTGCTCGATGATGGGTCCATTGTCGAGGTCGCTCGTGACGAAGTGACAGGTGGCACCCACGAGTTTCACACCACGTTTGTAGGCCTGGGCGTATGGCCGGGCGCCCATGAAGGACGGCAGGAAGCTGTGGTGGATGTTGATGCAGCGGCCCTCCCATCGCTCGCACAGGTCGGGGGGAAGAATCTGCATGAAGCGGGCGAGCACAATAACGTCCGGTTCTTCTGCGTCGACGATCTCTGCGATCGTGTCGAAGGCTTCTCGCTTGCCTTGTTCACCGGGGCCGAAGGGAACGTAGTGGTAGGGGATGCCGTAGTAGTCGGCAACGGGCTGCATGTCGGGATGGTTGGAGACGATGCAGGCGACATCCATGGGGTAGTCGCCGTGGTGAATGCGGCCCATCAGGTCGTGCAGACAGTGGCCTTGCTTGGAGACGAGGATGACACCGCGCTTCAGGCGAGCGGTGTCGGTGACCTGTGCGTGGGCGTCGGGGCCCAGGTGGGTGGCCATGTTGTTCCAGCGTTCTTGGAGTTCCTCGAAGCTCATGTCGACGGAGCTGGCGAGGACGGCTTGGCGGGTGTGGAACCAGCTGGAGATGGGGTCGGCGTAGTAGGCGGCTTCCAGAATCCATCCACCCATATCTGCCAGGAATTGGGAGATTTCGGCGACAATGCCGACGCGGTCGGGGCAGTCCAGGGTGAGAACGTAGCGGTGTTCGTTGCCGGAGACGGCAGGCTTCTGGTCGTTCACAATCATGTGCCACATTTTAGCGGGTAGCCTGGGTCTATGACATTTGCCAATGCCAACGCGGACCTGCCTGCCAATCGCCACGAGCTGGCGGCGTTTATTGATCTGATGGTGACGGCTCCGGAGCTGACGTCCGCACAGGTGACGGAGCTGGTGGAGCAGGCGGGAGAGTGGGGATTCAATGCCTGCTATGTGCCGTCGGGGAGATTGCCGCAGCCGCAGGCGCAGCTGCCGGTGGGTACCCTGGTGAGCTACCCGCTGGGGGCGGACTACAGCCTATCGAAGGCTTTTTCGGCACGTTTGGCGGTAGACCAGGGGGCTACTGAAGTGTGCGTGATGGCAGATTTGGGGGCCATTGTGGCGGGGGAATGGAATGCGCTGATGGCGGACTTGGTGACGGTGCGGGAGGCGGCGCCGGCCCCCGTCATCCTGCAAATTGTGGTGGAGACTGCCTATCTGTTGACGTTGTCGGACGGGCTGGACAGGATTTCCCGCTGCTGCCAGATTGCGCTGGCAGTGGGTGCGGATATGGTGGTGACGGGTACTGGCCTGCACCCGGCGGGGGATGGTGCTTCCGTGGAGGCGGTGCGTGCGATGGCGGAGAGTGTGGGAGGCCAGTTGGGAATTAAGGCGATGGGCGGGGTGTCGACGGCGGCGCAGGCGTTGGAGCTGATGGCGGCGGGGGCGACCCAGTTGGGGTGTTCCCCGGAGGAGGCTGCGGCGCTGCTCGCTGGTATGCCCGACTAGCGGCTGCAAACTCCCTTGTTGCGTTAGCGACGGGAACGCTGGGTTTGGCCTGCCTGCGCTAGATCCTGGGACGTGAAGTTGGTGCCGTTCAGTTCCACGTCAATGGACTTCTCGTGCACCGTCACCGATTCTGCCGTGAATCCGGGAGGAAGCAGGTCAAGGTATTTGCCGGAGAGTTCCAGGATGATACTGCGCAGGCCTTGGACCAGTGCCTGGTGGCGGAAGCCGACCACGGAGGCGTCTGTCAGCTCGAACACGAATTGGCCATCGCGTACCTTGGGGGCGATGGTGAGGTCCGCCAGGCCGTTGTTAAGTTGGAGACCGATGGTGCTGGAGTCGGGGTGGTAGGTGACGTTGGTGACTGTGAGTGCCCCGGCGAGTGCCCCTCCCTGACGTTTCATCTCGTCATTGATGATGTTGTGGAGTGCCTGTGGGGGGATGGCGAGGGTGGCATGGGCGCTGCCGAAATGCAGGTTGGTGGAGTCGGAGTAGTCAATATCCTTGGCGTCGAATTGTACTACGGTGCCTACGCGCAGGTCGGCGGGGGGCAGGGGTCCTATGCGCACGTTGATCTGTGGGAGGGTCTTGGAGGAGAGTCCGAAGAGGATGGGGGTGGAGCCGAAGGAGGTGCGGACGGGGACGCCTACGGTGGCGCAGCTTTGTTCGTCGCGGGGGTTGTCCGTGCAGTTTTTGTTGACTTCGGCGGAGATAGAGTCCGCAACCTGGTTGCCGATGCTGTGGCGTGTGTAGAGTTCGATGCCCAGGCAGATCAGCAGGATGGTGAAGAGGAAAATGATGATGAGGGGGATGGCGGCCCGTCGGCGGCTGGGTAGCTGTCCTTGGGGGGTTCCAGGTGCGGTCATGCGTTCATTGTTCCAGGTGCACAGGCATCTGCGCCACTACGCGGATGGGACAGCTTTGTGGGGTTGGCGGCTTGGTGCGGTCGGCAGCTAGGCGGGGGAAACTGCTTCCCAGGGGACGGTGAGGAGGCAATCTTGGAGTTTGCGGCGTTGGCGGTCGACGGGCCAGCCTTCTGTGCGGAGCATTTCCTTGGCGCGGCGCCAGCGGTCGAGGGGGCCGAAGGTAGCGTAGCCGGCGGTGGCTGCCCAGGCGTTGTCGGCAGCGTGGAGGAGGTCGTAGATTTTCTCGCCGGGTACGTTGCGGTGAATGAGGGCTTTGGGGAGCCGTTCGGCCACATCTGAGGGGGTGGTGACGGCGTGGGGGGACCAGGCGAGGGTGAGGCTGAGGGGGCGCGCCTGGTCGAGGAGTACCCAGGCGGCGCGTTGCCCCACTTCATTGCACGTGCCTTCGACAATGACGCCGCCGGGGGCGAGGCGGGATTGCATGATGCGCCAGGCGTTTCCTACTTCTTCTTCGGTGTATTGGCGGAGCACATTGAAGGCGCGGACGAGTTGTGGGCGGTAGTGGGAGAGTTCGAAGCCGCCTTCTTCGAAGCGGACTCCGTGTTGGGCAGGGAAGATGCGGGCGGGGTCTATTTCGAGGCCAACGACCTCTAACTGGGGGGCGACGTGGGCGCGAAGGCGGGTGGCCATTTCTACGGTAGTCCAGGGGGCGGCACCGTAGCCGAGGTCGATGGCGAGTGGTTGGGGGGCGCTGTGAAGAGCGGCGCGAATGGCGGGGTGGTGGCTCATCCAGCGGTCGCATTTGCGGAGCCGGTTGACGCCGGTAGTGCCTCGGGTGATGGTGCCCAAGGCGTGGCGGGGTGGGGTGCGGGGAATTGAGGTGGGAATTCCGGCAACCCGCGCGTCGGCTGCTCGCATACTAGAGAGCCTACCGGGATTCGCCTTCTGAGCGGGTATCCTGGGGGCATGAACAGCGATCACACCACGTTGTCGGGTCACGCCAGCGAGTTGGCGTCTTGTGGGGCTGCTGCCTCTGCTTCTGCTGGTTCTTCTGCTTCCTCTACGTCTACTGCTGTTTCTGCCGCCGCACTCGCTGGGCTGTGGGAGGCGGCACGGGTGGCGGGGGCGGAGGTGTCGCCGCAGGCCCGGTTTGCGGACTACACCACGTCTCAGTTGGGTGCGCCGGCGCGGGGGATGGTGACGTGCTCTAATGCCGCACAGGTGAGTGCGGTGGTGCGTGCTGCGCTGCGTTGGGATGTGCCATTATTTGTGGTGGGCGGGGGATCGAATCTTGTGGTGGGTGACGAGTCCACCGGGGTGCAGTGCCATGAGTTGGTGATGCTACGTCAAACAGCGGGGGAGGGGGACCATCTGCGGGTGGTGCGCGAGTCGGAGAGCTCGGTGACGGTGCAGGTGCCGGCGGGGCTCAACTGGGATGAGTGTGTGGCCGAGACGGTGGCCCGGGGGTGGGGTGGAGTGGAGTGCCTGTCGGGTATTCCGGGCCAGGTGGGGGCGACGCCGGTGCAGAATGTGGGGGCCTATGGGGTGGAGATGGAGTCGGTGCTGCAGCGAGTAGAGCTGGTGGATCGGGTGACGGGGGAGATTACCTGGGAGACGGCGGACCAGCTGGGGTTGGCGTACCGGTATTCGAATTTGAAGTTCACGCATCGTGCGGTGGTGACGGCGGTGGAGTTGCGGCTGCGGCGAGATGGACTGTCGGCGCCGATTCGCTACCGGGAGTTGGTGCGCCAGTTGGGCTGTCAGACGTTGGATCGTGTGCCGGTGGAACAGGCGCGAGAGACGGTGCTGGAGCTGCGGCGAGGGAAGGGCATGGTCGTGTGCGGCTCTGGGGTGCGGGCGACCGGTTTTGGGGAGCCGTCCGCATCTGGGGTGTGGGTGGAGTCGCCTGCTGGGCAGCTTGTGCCCGATCCGGACACGTTCTCCACAGGCTCGTTTTTCACCAACCCTGTCATTTGCGAGAGCATGTTTACCGATGTGCTGGAACAGATTTCGGCTGCTGGTATTGATACTGATGTGATGCCGAAGTTCCCCGGGCAGGGTGGCGTGAAGCTGTCCGCTGCCTGGCTCATCGACCAGGCAGGGTTCTCGAAGGGGTTCCCCGGTGGAGAGTATCCCGCGTCCTTGAGTACCCGTCACACCCTGGCTTTAACCAACCGTGGTTCGGCGACGACGGCGGAACTACTTGAGGTGGCGCGAAGGGTTCGCGATGGGGTGTGGGAGCGCTTTGGGGTGGAGTTGGTGCCGGAGCCTATTTTGGTGGGCTGCAGCATTCCACCCCTCGATTAGCGACGCAGCACGTGGTCGTTGTCGTATTGGTCTCGCGCGCGGATGAGGATGGTGTCTAGGTTAACGTGAGCGGGCTGCGCCGCCACGAAGGAAATGGTGCGGGCAATGTCGTCTGCTTGCAGCGGCGTCATCCCCTGGTAGACAGCATCAGCGGCCGCTTTATCGCCGCCGAAACGCACCAGCGAGAACTCGGTTTCCACCAGGCCAGGCTGAATTTCTGTGAGCCGCACCGGCTCACCTAGCAGTTCCTTGCGGAGCGTCATCGCCAGAGCGGACTCGGCATGTTTGGCGGAGGTGTAGCCGGAGCCACCTTCGTAGGTTTCAAAGGCGGCCACCGAGGTGATGGTGACGATGAGACCGTCACCGGAGGCGATGAGGGCCGGTACCAGTGCCCGGCATACTCGCATGGTGCCCAGCACGTTGGTTTCCCACATGGTGCGCCATTGGCCTTCATCGGACTCCATCACAGTGGTTTTGCCGTGGGCGCCACCCGCATTGTTCACCAGCATGTGGATGGTGGGGAATTGGGCAGCCAGGGCGTCGACGTCAGCCTGGTCGGTGATGTCGCACTGTACGGCCACTCCGTCAATCTCTGCGGCAAGGTCCTGGAGGCGGTCGAGGCGGCGGGCCGCTAGTACTACCTGGTAGCCATCAGCGGCGAGACGACGCGCAGTGGCGGCACCGATGCCGGAGGAAGCACCAGTGACCACCGCGATCTTGCGGGGAGCGTCAGACATTGTCCTACTGTGTCCTACTTTAGATTTTCCGTTTCGTGGAGTTCCTTAGTCGGAACGATGGGGATGGGGTGTTCATCAATGAAGGCCTGTACCAGCTTGGAAGCTTCCTTCCGGAGCACCTTGCCCATGACGTTCTTCGGGATTTCTTCTATCGCGACGATGCGTTTCGGCACTTTGTAGCGGGTGAGGGAGTCGCGGCAATGGTCGCGCAGTGCCTCTTCGTTGAGGCGGGCACCATGTTCCAGCACCACTGCGGCGGCCACCATCTCGCCACCGCGTCGATTGCGCACGCCCACTACGGCACACTCCGCTATGGAGGGGTGCTCTGCGAGGGTTTCTTCCACCTCGGTGGGGTAGACGTTGAAGCCGCCAGTGATGATCATTTCCTTGAGGCGATCGACGATGGTGATGTAGCCGTTCTCATTCATGACGGCAACGTCGCCAGTGTGGAACCAGCCTCCGCGCATTGCTTCGGCGGTGGCTTCGGGCATGTTGTAGTAGCCGGAGAACACCTGCGGTCCCCGCACCACCAGCTCGCCGGGTTTGTTGAAGCCAAGCTCGGTTACCCCGTCCTCGATGCTGACAATGCGGATCTCGGTTTCGGGGAAAGGAACGCCGACGGAGCCGGGTTGGCGGAGCGTGCGGCTCATCGGGTTACCGGCAATGACCGGGGAGGTCTCCGTGAGGCCATAGCCTTCGGAGATGACGCCTCCGGTGGCGGCTTCCCACTCTTCCACCAGTTCGGCGGGGAGTGTCATGGCGCCGGAGAAGGCTAAGCGGACACCGTGGATAGAGATGCCGCGCTTCTTTGACTCGTCCAGAATGCGTTGGTAAAGCGGTGGGACGGCGGGAATGAAGGTGGGGACCTCTTTCTTGAATTTCTTCATGATGAGGTTGATGTCTGGCTTAGGGAGAAGCACGAGCTTTGCGCCGATGCCCACCCCCAAGATGTTGCTGGCCAGCATGCCGTAGGCGTGGAAGAGTGGCAGCGAGACCAGCACGATTTCTTTGCCAGGGACGGCGTTTTTGATCCAGGCGTGAGCCATTTCGAATTCGGAGGAGAGGTTGAAATGGGTTAGTACGGCCCCCTTCGGGGCACCGGTGGTGCCGGAGGTGTAGAGCATGAGCGCCGGATCGTGCATGCTGGGGCGCGGGTGTTCGACGGCGATACGCGGATGGTCCAGCAGGCGCTCCCACGGGAAGGTGTGACGGGCGGGGGTGGACAGGGATTCCCGCAGTTCGCGAGTCTTCTTCAGAGGGAGACGGAGAGCAAACTGGAGTTTCTTGGGAAGGGATTTGGTGATGTCGACGGAGACGACATTTTCTAGATCACTGGTACGACGCAGTTTCACAATCTTCGGGGCGATCTTGTCCCAGCAGATGGCGACGCGCGCTCCGTGGTCGTAGAACGGCTGCGCTAGTTCGTGTTCGGTATACAGGGGGTTGTGCTCGACGACGACGGCGCCAAGACGCAGGATGCTATAGAAAGCAATGATGGCTTGCGGACAGTTCGGGAGCAAAACAGCGACGCGGTCACCTTTGCTGACACCCATACGGCGAAGGCCCTCGGCGCACCGTTCAACGTATTCTGCCAATTCTGCGTACGTGATCTTTTCGCCGAAGAATTCCAGAGCATCGTTTGCAGCCCAGTGCGACACGCTGGATTCGAACATGTCGACTATGGTGCGGGTGGCTACCTCTAGGCGTGCAGGAACGCCGTCTTCGTAGTTACCGCACCAGACCTTTTGACGATCGGTGGGTTCCCCGTTAGGCGGTAGTGGTGAACTCATGGTTAATAGGGTAATCCACCTCGATTCAAATAGCCCAAGTGTTATCACCTGCGAAAACGAGTTACTTCGTAGTAAACGCGCGTGGCCCCTGGTTACGGCATTTTTTCATTGTTGCCGTTATTTTTCGCTGGGAATCATCCCGGGAGCGTCACGAGAGCATGGACGGCTTCTCCCATCAGGTGTTGAATAAAAGTATGTCCCCTGCCCCCTCCAGCGTTCGCAGTCCCCTGCTACGCCGTGTGGCGCTTCTCTCCATGCACACCTCTCCCCTCGCGCAGCCGGGGACCGGTGACGCCGGAGGCATGAACGTTTTCGTCCTGCAGACAGCCCGTCAGCTCGCCCGCCGCGGTATTGAGGTGGAGATTTTCACCCGTGCCACCGAATCCTCCCGCGACCCTATGGAGGAGGAAGAGCCGGGCGTCCGTGTACGCCATGTCTTAGCCGGGCCGCTGGAAGGCCTTGACAAATACGATCTTCCCCGCGAGTTGTGTTCCTTCGCCCATGGGGTGATGCAGGTGGAAGCCCGCCACGAGCGCGGCTACTTTGACCTCATCCATTCGCACTACTGGCTGTCTGGCCAGGTCGGCATGATGGCCTCCCGTCGCTGGCAGGTACCACTAGTCCACACCTTCCACACGGTGGCGGCGGTCAAGAATGCCAGTTTGGCGGAGGGGGATACCCCGGAGCCACAGAACCGATTAGATGCCGAGCATGCTATCACCGCGAACGCCACCCGCCTTACCGCTAACACTCCGGCGGAAAAGGCGGAGCTGGTGCGGCTATTGGGGGCACGAGCCCAGCGTATTGACGTTATTCCGCCAGGGGCGGACCTCAGTTTGTTTTCGCCAGGCGGCCCAGGGGCGACGGAGGCGGCGCGTCGCCAGTTGGGGTTGCCGCAGGAGGACCAGATTATTGCCTTCGTGGGGCGTATTCAAAAGTTGAAAGCCCCCGATGTTCTCATTGATGCCGCAGCCGAGCTGTTGCGGCGCCGGCCTGACCGTCACCTCACCATTGTTATTGTTGGCGGCCCCTCTGGTTCTGGGCTGGATGCTCCTACGGTGCTGCAAGGCCAGGTGGCACGGTTGGGTATTGCCGCCCATGTGAAGTTCTTCCGACCGATGCCCCCAGAGAAGCTCGTGCAGGTGTTTCGGGCGGCAGATGTGGTGGCGGTCCCCAGCCATAACGAGTCCTTTGGGCTGGTGGCGTTGGAGGCGCAGGCCTGCGGTACGGCGGTGGTAGCCACCAATGTGGGCGGTTTGCCGCTGGCGGTTGATGACGGCGTGAGTGGCCTGCTGGTGGACGGGCATGATCCACTGCGGTGGGCTGATGTGTTGGGGAAGGTGTTGGATGACGATGCCCTACGCATTGGTTTGGCTATTTCTGCACCCCGTCATGCCGCCAACTTCTCCTGGTCGCGAACGGTCTCAAAGCTGGTCGACTGTTACCGACGGGCGCGCGACAACTACTACTCGCCCTCCTAGCGGGGATGTGGTGGGGAAGTGCGAGTGGTGTGACAAGGCGCCGGGATGGCTGATGGGCTACTTGCCCTTTTCGGGCGTGCCTTGCCCCCTGAAGCAGCCAGCTCCGCCTTTTACAATATGGCGTTCACAAGGCACAATAGGGGCATGGCTGAAAATACACCTGGAACCCTGATCCTGCTTCGTCACGGCCAGTCCGAGTGGAATGCCTCCAACCAGTTCACTGGTTGGGTGGATGTTCGTCTCACTGAAAAGGGCGAAGCTGAAGCAAAGCGCGGCGGCGAGCTTCTCGTTGAGAAGAACGTGCTGCCGGATGTCCTCTACACTTCCCTCCTGCGTCGTGCCATCCAGACCGCCCAGATTGCGCTGGATGCTGCTGACCGCCATTGGATTCCCGTCGTGCGCGACTGGCGTCTGAACGAGCGTCACTACGGCAAGCTGCAGGGCCTCAACAAGGCAGAGATCAAGAAGGAATTCGGCGACGAGCAGTTCATGCTGTGGCGTCGTTCCTACAACACTCCGCCGCCGGCTATTGACCCCGAGAACGAGTACTCGCAGACCCATGATCCTCGCTACGCCGATCTAGACGAGGTTCCCCTCACCGAATGCCTGCTGGACGTCGTCAATCGCCTGGTTCCCTACTACCACGAGAGCATCGAGCAGGACCTCAAGGCCGGCAAGAACGTCCTGGTTGCCGCCCACGGTAATTCCCTGCGCGCCATGGTGAAGTACCTCGACAACATCTCTGACGAGGACATCGCCGAGCTCAACATCCCCACCGGTATTCCGCTGGTGTACAACTTCGAGCTGGTTGACGGTGAACTGAAGGTCACCAACCCCGGCGGTGATTACCTCGATCCCGAGGCAGCCGCTGCTGGTGCTGCCGCAGTGGCCGCCCAGGGCAACAAGTAAGAGCTTTTCAGCACTTCTCGGAAACGGGAGACGCTCACCTTTCGGTGAGGTGTCTCCCGTTTTCGTTATCTCCGAACCGTTGCCTCCCCGTCCGAAAATGTTTACAAAAATGTGAATTATTAGCGACGGCATGCTGAAATACCTCGAGAAACGTGGCTTTTGGGCGAAATCCGCGAGTGACTGGTTCGGCCAGAGCCTCTGCCATTCCGTACCATAGGAAGGGTGAAGGCCGAGTATCTTCCTTTAGTCGCCCTGCTGATATTCATCCTGGGCGTTCTTCTTGGCGTCTTCTGCTACCGACTTGGTACCCATCTTCTCGAGCGCTCTGCCCCAGCTGATCATCATGATGACACTGGCATTAGCGAGCTCGAAGCACTCCGCCGTATCTCCGCCTCCGCGCCTTTCGGTGTGGCCCTTGTGGATCGTATGCAAGACGTCGTTCTCATGAACGAGCAGGCCCACTTGCTGGGCATCGTGGCAGACCGGCATATTCACCAGAAACTCTGGTCTACGGTGGAGCAGGTGTTCTCGAGTCGGGAACCCGTTACCTTCCACCTGCGGCCAAAGACCTCCTACCGCATTGCCAAACCCGTTGAGTCGCTTCTCATTATTATGAAGCCGCTGGTGGAGGAGGACTCCCAATTTGTGGTGATCTACTGCATTGACGCCACTGAGGAAGCCCGCCTGGAGAAGACCCGTCGGGATTTCGTCGCCAACGTCTCCCATGAACTGAAGACTCCGGTGGGGGCAATTGCTCTCCTCGCCGAGGCGCTCCTCACCGATGTGTCTGATCCTGCCCAGGTGGACTATTTCGCTAACAAACTGCACACCGAGTCGATGCGCTTGTCCCAGCTCATCTCGGAGCTCATGGAGCTCTCCCGCCTCCAGGGCGCGGAGAAGCTTCCCGATCCGGAAGTTATTGAGCTAGATACGGTTGTGGCGGAGGCACTTTCCCGCTCCCGCCATTCGCAGGAAAAGTATGATGTGACTGTGCGTCTGGACACGCATGAAGGCTTACTGGTGTGGGGGGACCGCACTCTGCTGGTGATGGCGCTGCACAACCTTATTGAGAATGCCATCCGTTACTCCGATGGGGGCAAACAAGTGGTGGTTTCCCGGGAGCGCATGTTGGTGGGGACGTTGCGGGAACGTATGTCCAGCCCGAACACCAATATGGCCCTCAACCATGCCCTGCGGGACGAGCAGGAACTCTATGTGGTGCAGGTGACGGATAAGGGTGTGGGTATTGCCCCCAAGCACATTAATCGCATTTTTGAACGTTTCTACCGTGTCGACAAGGCCCGTTCTCGCGGGCGTGGTGGCACCGGGTTGGGTCTTGCCATCGTTAAGCAGATTGCCCTCAATATGGGCGGTGTAGTTGCGGTGTGGTCCAAACCGGGTGTCGGGTCGACGTTTACGTTGGGGTTCCTGCCTGCAGAGACCCATGAGCTGTCCGCCGTTAATTCAACAGAGGAGAACAAATAAATGAGCCGCATCATGATCGTGGAAGATGAGATGTCGTTGGCTGAGCCGCTGGGTTTCTTGCTGCAGCGGGAGGGTTTCGATGTCGACATCGTGGGCGATGGTGTGACTGCCCTCAATAAGTTTGCGCGGGTCCAGCCGGATCTTGTGCTACTCGACCTCATGCTGCCCGGTAAGTCGGGTACGGATGTCTGCAAGGAACTGCGGGCTATCTCGGATGTTCCCATCATTATGGTGACGGCGCGCGACGCCGAAATCGACAAGGTGGTGGGCTTGGAGATTGGTGCCGACGATTACGTCACCAAGCCGTACTCGTCCCGTGAGCTGATCGCACGCATCAATGCGGTATTGCGCCGCCAGCGTTCTGCTGATGCTCCGGTGCCGGAGGAAACGACCATTAGCGCCGGCCCCGTGGTGATGGAAGTAGATGCCCACCGTGTTCTGGTGCGTGGGGAGGAAGTACAGTTGCCGCTGAAGGAATTTCACTTGCTGGAGTACCTTATGCGGAATGCGGGTCGAGTGTTGGCGCGTGGGCAGCTCATTGACCGGGTGTGGGGCTCCGACTATGTGGGCGACACTAAGACGCTTGACGTTCATATCAAGCGTTTGCGTTCCAAGGTAGAAGAGGATCCGTCCTCCCCTGTGCATCTAGTGACTGTACGTGGCCTTGGCTATAAATTCGAGAATTAGCCTTTGGCTGTACCCCTTGAATAGGTAGGCTGTTAGATAGTCGACCAGTTCTGAAGAGGGGATTATGGCGCAACCGTTTGACGACCAGTCTCCCCCCGTCTCCGGGGGACACGATGATGGTTCTGTGACGGTTGCACAATTGCTGGCCCGGATGTCCGGTCAAACTCCAGAAAATACTGGTTATAGTGGGGAAACTCGGTCTGCCCGGCGGGCGCGCCAGGCTGTCTACGAGGAGTCGGCGGGCTCCGCTGCAGCGGGGGATAACGGGGCTGTTATGCCGCCACGGCGTGCGCAGCCGCAACGATTTGATCACTCTACAGCTCGTCCCAGTATGTCCACTGGATCGTCTCGTCAGACGGCGGGGCGTAGCTCTGGCGGCAACACTTCTTCCCGCCATAGCTCGTCGGACTACGGGGTGACGGATTATAGGCAGTCTGCTGACTATCGCTCGCGGGCGGGAGCGTACTCACAGCCACTCGATACGGTGAGTGCCGTCGATCTAGCTGCTGCAGATGAGCTGATGTCGTGGCCGGATGTTTCCAATATGTCTAGTGGCACACGAGGAGACGGAACGGGGCGCGAGACGTTGGGATCACCCGGGGCGTGGGCACGCGACTCGATTGACGAGGCTGCCGATGCTGCATCGCAGGTCACGTCGTCCCGTCCTCGGCGCAGCTGGATTCTCAATGATGACGATACTCAGGGGTTCGATCGCCCCATGCACGAGGATCCACCGGCCAGCAACGTGGATCAGCAGTACTTCATTACGGCAGGGATGGACTCGCTAGGGCCGGTAGCTGCCGAAGAACTTGAGCGAGAGATTGAAGAAAGCCGCCGACGCTATTCCCGTGCGGCTTCTGAGCACGTTCCGTCGGAACGCTCCACCGAGTGCGATTTTGATGACGAGTGGGAGGCGCGGATGAGCGCTTCTCGTCGTAGCGCCGAGCAGTCTGAGCCAACTGCAGAACAGCAGTCCCATGGCACAGTCGATCATGCCAGTCATTCTGGCCGTGCTGAACGGGTGAGCCATGCCGGCCACGCTAGCCATGCGGATGGACGACGTGCCTCCCGTGTTGACCGGTCTGGGACGACAGCCACTCAGCCGGCCGCTGCATCCGCGCAGGGCACGGTGCGGCAGCAGGGGGCGAAGAATCGTCTGCGTGCAGTCTTCCACAATCTGACCAAGCGGGATGTCGACAAGGAACAGATCACCCCGGCGGATCGAATTCTGCAGATCGGGCAGGTCGTTATTACGGCGGTGGCGGGTGGTTTCCTGTTCTGGCTTTTCGGCATTTTGTGGGGTCGTCCCTCCCTTCACATTCTCACCTTCGGTCTGGCCTTGGCAGTACAGGTGGTGATGGTGGTCGCGGCGCGTCTGCTGCGTCGGCGGGAGGAATTCTGGGTGCTCATATTTACCTGGGCGGTGGCATTCTTCGTCACTATTGGCCCCATTGCGTTGGTGCCCCGCTAATCGTCTGCGGCGTCGGGTGAGTCATTGTTCCTGGCCACGGACTCGTGGCATTAGGGCTCGTGTTATGGCACTGTTAGAGGTATGACTCGGATTGCTGTAATTGGCGGCGGCCAGATGGGTGAAGCCCTCGTCGCTGGAATGATCAACGGTGGTTTGCCGGCCCGCAACATTATCGTGTGCGAAAACAATGCGGAACGTGCCGCCGAACTCAGCGAGCGCTACGACATTCTCACAACGGATATTGAGGATGCGGTGGAGAGCTCGGACTACGTCTTTGTGGCGGTAAAGCCGAAGGATGTGAAGACGGTATTGGCGGTGCTGGCAGATGCTACTGGCGCCCTGGAAAACGAGGTTGTCGTGGTGTCTATCGCCGCCGGCATTCCTACGGTGTATTACGAGAATCAGCTCTCTGCGGGCTCGCCGGTTATTCGTGTGATGCCGAATACCCCGATGTTGGTAGGGGAGGGTGTGTGCGCGGTGTCTGCTGGCCGCTATGCCCGTCCTGAGCATGTGGAGCAGGTGCGCGGACTACTTGGTTCGGTGGGAACCGTCTTGGAAGTGCCCGAGACCGATATGGATATAGTGACGGCAATTTCTGGCTCTGGTCCGGCGTACTTCTTCCTTATGGTGGAGGCAATGATTGATGCTGGTGTGGCCATGGGGTTGACACGCCCGGTGGCTGCTGAACTCGCCATTGGCACTATTGCTGGTTCTGCAAAGATGTTGCAGGAGAGCGGGAAGACCCCCGCGCAGTTGCGTGAGGCGGTGACTTCTCCGGGTGGTACGACAGCGGCGGGTCTGCGTGCTTTTGAGGACGGTGGCTTCCGGTCCACGATTTATGAGGTGCTGGATGCTGTTGCCGAGAAGTCGAAAGAGATGCACCCGAAGATGTAGTGCGCGGCAATAAAAAAGCGGTCTACCCCCAATTGGGGGTAGACCTTTCTTGTTCTAGGTCGGGTTTTCAGGACCTTTGCAGCCTATTTTGAGAACTACACGAGTGGACTTTTATCGAATTGGCCACTCGTGTCGCATTTTTCACACAAGACACGTTAGGCTACTTACAGCACGTGTGTGACTAGTTCACGAGTGGGGAAGCTCGTGGCACAGCTCGTGCTGGAGGTGTATGCAATGGCATCGAAAGGTGCTAATGAAGCGCTCACCGCACAAGGCGGAGAAGCTCCCAAGTTTCTCACCGTCGCCGAAGTTGCGGAAATTATGCGCGTGTCCAAAATGACCGTCTACCGTATGGTCCACAGCGGAGAACTGCCGGCAGCTCGCTTCGGTCGTTCCTTCCGAGTCGATTCTCAGGTTGTTGAAGACTACCTGAAGTCTTCATTCTACGAGGTCGGCTAACAACGAAAATTTCGCATGACGTGCTGGTAGGGGTAAGCTTTACTAGTCCACGGGAGTATGAACTCCTCGAAAACTACGGTTTTCAGGTGAACGTCGCGAGGATTCTCACCGCGCCCCGTACGCCATAAGCACAAAGACCATACAGAACAGTGAGGGATCTCCATGGGATCAGTGATTAAGAAGCGCCGCAAGCGCATGTCGAAGAAGAAGCACCGTAAGCTGCTTCGTCGTACGCGCGTTCAGCGTCGTAAGCTCGGCAAGTAATCACGCCTCGACTAATTTGCGAAAATCAGCCACCTCACCATGCGAGAGGTGGCTGTATTTTCGTTACCCAGAATTCTCTCCTACCCGTAACAAAAACAACTGCAGCGCCATAAATAAGTAGACCAATATCGCCTAGAAAAGAGGAGGCCCAATGCGCACCGCTAAGGCCATGTCTGCTGCCGCCCTCGCCCTCACGATTATCGCCGCACCCGTTACTGCCCACGCCGCCTCCGCACCCGTCACCATCATGCCCGGGGACACCATCAACACAAACTATGTCGTCGCTACCGGGACGTGCACTGCAGCTGCTCCCGCCCGCGACGCCAACGGTAACCGGTACCTCCTCACTGCCGGCCACTGCGTCAATGGCAAACTGGGTGAGCTCGTCGGCCAGCCCATCTATTTCAAAAGGACGCTCATTGGCCACGTAGCAAGAGCTCAGTTTCAGATAGTTGACTACGCCGTCATCAAACTCCTGCCGAATGTCATTATTGGGCAGAATGACGTCCCCCACGTTGCCTATCTCGGACAGCTCAACCCCGGCTCGAAGGTATGCTTCCACGGCACCAAATCTGGCGTGCGCTGCGGTAAGATCTCCCAGCTCAACGAGCTGGCTTTCATGCGCGGCGCCATCGTCCCCGGTTTCGTCCGAGGCAGCTCCGCAACTGTGCGCTCCATCCCCGGAGACTCCGGTTCTGCCGTCTACAACACCGAGGGCGTTATTGGCATCCTTTCGGGCGGTGCAGACGGAGTCAGCATGTACGTCCCCATCAAATCCGTCTACGACCGGGCAGGGGCGGCCATCCCCGGATTCCACCTCGGAAACTAGGCCGTACCCTCGCCACCTCACTCCAGTTCAACCCCTTGGCTCCTCGAACACGCCGCGGGGCTGAGCCCATTTTCTCCACCTCCAGTGGCGGAAACCACCTGTGGTGAGCACAGCTGGCTACTTCCCACCTGCCAACCTAGAGGGGAGATAAATAGCCCTGAGAGTCTCCATAATTTTTGGCAACTGCGCAGCGTATCGCCCGCAATTCAAGGAAATGCCGTTGACAGTTTGGCCATAACAAGCGACTCTAAAAGTATGGAAACGCAACAGCTTGCAGAGCTCCGCCAGGAGATAGTGGACATTGCCCACCAACTTGCCGAACGAGGCCTCGTGGAAGGCTCCGCCGGCAATATTTCATGCCGCTACGGGGATAATTTCCTCGTCACCGCCACCGGTGCCCGCTTCTACAACATCACCGTCGACCAGGTGCCTCTCGTTGACGCCAATGGAGTAGTGCTCGACGGTAATGTGAAGCCCACGTCGGAGATGCAGATGCACCTAGGCGTCTACGAGTCAGACCCCAAGGCACAAGCCGTTGTCCACACCCACTCTCCTTACGCGACTGCGCTCAGTCTTGTGCTCGATGAGGTTCCCCTCATCCACTACACGCAGCTCACGCTGGGTGGCTCCATTAAAGTCGCTCCTTACGCCACCTTTGGAACCAAGAAACTTGCCGATATCGTCAAGAAGAAGATTCTGGGGCAGAAGGGCATCATTCTCAAAGCACACGGCACTATCTGCTCCGGCAAGACACTCGAGTCGGCCGCCGAAAATGCCGAACTTCTCGAATGGGTATGCAAGGTTTATCACATTGCATCTGCCCACGGAGAGCCGCGAGAAATGAAACCATGCGAAGTGGTGGGTGTCGCCGCGGCAGCAAAACTTAAGAGTTACGGCACCGTCCAAAAAACCAAGTAAAAGGAGTTCCCCCATGGCTATGAAGGCCCTCGCAATTGGTACCAGTGTTCTGGACATCCTCGTACAGCCGGTGGAGAGCATTCCGCCGGGACAGGGCGCCGCGCTCGTGGATAACATCCACATCACCCCGGCTGGTACCGCCGGCGGCACTGCCCTTACCCTTAAGAAACTGGGCTTCGACACCTACGTCTCCTCCGCCTGCGGTGACGACGTACGCGGCCGCATCCTGCGCCAACTCATGAACGAACGCGGCATCAACACCGATCACTTCCAAATCGTCGAGGGCACCCCCACCACCGGCTCCGTCATCCCGATCCGCAAGGATGGCTCCCGCCCCGCCCTCCACCTGGTCGGTACCGAAATTCTTTATGACGTCGAGAAAGCCCCATGGGACCTCATTGCCCAGGCTGACGTCGTCCATTATGGTGCCCCCGAATTCCAGGGCGGCAAGGCTGTCGCCAAGGTACTGCGTGCCGCTAAAGACGGTGGAGCCATTACCTCCGCAGACCTCCTGGCGGGTGGTTCTAAGGCTGTCGTCACCTGGATTCAAGACGCCCTGCCGTACATTGACTTCCTGCTCCCCAACGATGAGCAGATCATGGGCTACACTGGCGAAACCGACCTGGTGGCCGCCTGCCGCAAGATGATCGACTACGGCGTTGGTTGCGTCGCCGCCACCGCCGGTAAAGACGGCGCCGTCGTCGTTACCCGCGATACCGTCACCGAGGTCCCTGCCATGAAGGCAAAGGTCATCGCCACCGATGGTGCTGGAGATTCCTTCTCCGCCGGCTTCCTCAAAGGCATCGCCGAAGGCTACAGTCCTGCTGAGGCCGGTGTGTGGGGCGTCGCTACCGCCTCCTTCACTGTGGTGGGCGTCGGCTCCGACGCCGGCGAGTTCACCGACGAGGATGTGCGCAAGAAGGTCGAAAAGTACCTCGCCAAAGTCAACAAGTAAGAGACGCCGCAGCCTGTACCTCCGCAGGAGGTACGGCAGTAAACCCTCACAAACACAGGATGAGGCGGCGCAGTGTTCCTGACCGGGCAACATTCCCCTCATTCCGATAGTCTTAAGCTATGGAAAAACTGCGCCGCCCGTACTGTGTCGACACTGCTCTCATCCTCTGGATCGGAGTGCTGGCACTCTCCGCGCTGCAAATTCTTTCCGAGATCGTGGTGAGTATCCGCTACTCACAGCCCCTCAGCGCCGCCATCACTGAGGACCTCTCAACCCGCCTCAGCGCACTGCAGGAACAAGGCTCCACCCTGGGCATGCAGTATAGCGCTGACGAACTACACCTCATGGCGGCCGCCGTTCCCTTCACTGGGATCTTCATGGAGTTTCTCCTGGCGCTACTGCTAGCACTCGTCATCTGGCGGATGAGCATGGGACGCAAATGGGCCCGCTTGGCCCTCATCCTCTTCGCCTGCTACCTGGGCTTCCAGACACTCTCCGGTGTCATTATGTCCGCCCAAGGACTCTCCGGGAGTTTCAGCCCCATCGCCTACTACCTCTCCCAAGCAGAAGGGGTGGCGGGCTCCCGCGCCTTCTCCTTCTTTGTCCTCTGCGTGGTCATCCTGCAGGGAATCGTGGCCATGGCTGCCCTCTTCCAAATGCGCAAATTGGAAGCAGACCAATGGTTCAACGATATGACAGCACAGCGTCGCCCGCCGATGCCACCCATGCCGCCGCTGCCTCCCGTTCCCCCGAACGGCCCACAGCGCCCCCGTTAAATCGTCTCCGGTTCTCAGTGCAGCCAGTGGCCGATCTCAGGTGCCCAGTACGTGAGGACAATATCCGCGCCGGCACGCACAATCCCCGTCACCGATTCCAGTACCACTCGCTGGCGATCCAACCACCCCTGCTGGGCAGCGGCCTCCACCATCGCATAGTCGCCGGAGACCTGGTAGGCTGCCACCGGCACAGGCACCGTCTCCGCTACAGCCTGCACCACATCAAGGTAGCTACCAGCAGGCTTTACCATGACGATGTCGGCGCCTTCCTCCACATCCAGTAGCGCCTCCCGCACGCCCTCCCGGGCATTGGCGGGATCCTGCTGGTAGGTTTTGCGATCACCATGCAGACTGCAGGCGACCGCCTCCCGGAAGGGTCCAAAGAAAGCCGACGCATACTTCGCGGAATAGGCCATGATGGCAGTATTCTTCATCCCCGCCTCATCTAGACCATTCCGAATCGCAGCCACCTGGCCGTCCATCATCCCGGAGGGGGACACCATGTGAGCCCCCGCCTGTGCTTGGGCAAGAGCTTCCCGCACATAGCAGGGGAGGGTGGCGTCATTGTCGACGGTCCCGTCCGGTCGTACCAGCCCGCAGTGCCCATGCGAGGTGAACTCGTCAAGGCAAGTATCGGCGCAGATAACAAGATCGTCCCCCAGCTCCTCGTGGAGCACCCGCAGCCCCCGGTTGAGGATGCCATCCTCTGCCCAGGCCTGCGATCCGCACTCGTCTTTATCCTCCTCGCGGGGCACACCGAACAGGTCGATGCCGCCGATCCCCGCTTCGGCACACTCCACCGCCAGCCGACGCAGCGAGTCCAGCGTGTGCTGATATTGGCCGGGGAGAGAGGAGATGGCGGCGGGTTCACTGATCCCGTCACGCACAAAAGCGGGGTAGATGAGCTGCTTGGGGAAGATGCGGGTCTCTTGGACGAGATCGCGCAGAGCTGCAGTGGAGCGCAGGCGGCGCGGGCGTTGCACAGGATACACAGTCGGAGCCTTTAAGAGGACTGGGCGGGGGAGGCAGAGACAGCATCCTCCTTCAGCGGGAACGCCTGTTCAACCGCCTCGAGGACACCGGTTGGGTCGGCGGTCTTAGCTACCCGACTGACCTTCAGGCCCACCTTCTTGGCGGTGGCGGCGGTTGTGTCGCCAATACATACCACGGTGCCTTTGCCACACACGTCGGAGAGGACGCGGGCGGCGGACGGGGCAGTCACTACCGCGCAGGAAAACTCGCCGTGGCGCCAGCCGTCAATGGTGCCGGCGGGTAGTTCATCCGCCTCCACCGGCAGCATGGTATATACGGGCAGGCAAGTAACGTCCCAGCCGGCCTCGTGCAGCATCACGGCGGAATCCCAGCGGGAGAGCGCCGAGCCAATGCACAGCAGAGTGGGGACGGGTGGCATCTTCTTGGTGGGCTTCGACGGTGGGTAGTCAACTTTTTCACGAAGCGCTTTGCCCAGCTGTTGGCCGGCAGCGGCAGAGGCGGGCATCTCCAGGTCGGGCTCGAGGCCAAGGCGGCGCAGGGCTGCACCGGTGGCGGGGCCGACGACGGCGAACTTGGTGCCAGCTTTGGCGGCGTCGGCGAGGGCATCGGGGAGGAGTTTGTTGAGGACTTCAACTCCGCGGCGGGAGGCAAAGACTACCCACATAACGTGGCCAGTGCGAAGGGGCTCTTCCCAAGCGCTGACGACAGAAAGGCCGGGACCGTGGGGGTCACCAGCGGTGCAGCAATGGTTGAAGGGGGTGGAGACCACTTCGTATCCGGCCTGTTCGAGGGCCTTACTGAAGGGGTCACCGGCGGGGCGGCTCACCAGCAGACGCGGCGTTTGGGCAGCGTCGTCCGTCTGGGGCTGATGAGAGTCGACCATGGTCATCTCCTGGTGCGTGCTAAGAAAGGCGAGACGAGGGGCTTTTCCGTTAAGGTAGCTAGTGTGAAGACAACCCGTCCGGCGAGTGTGTCCTTCGCCTATTATCTATCTCTCGTTGCCACCTTACTAGGAGTTGCTGGTGGCTTCATCATGCTGCGCTCTATCAGCAGGTATGCAGAGTCGGATTTCCAGGTGACGGAAGCCCGTACTGCTGCCATTATCTGTATCGTCACCGGATTAGCGGTGGGGGCGCTGGCGAGTGCGACACATCAGAAGTCTACGCTGGGCTGGAAGATCCAGGTCGGGGTCACGGCAGTGTCTGTGATTGCGCTGGCGATCGTCGCGATTGTGGGGCGGGGTGGGATGCCTTTGCTGCATCTCTTCGTCGTGCTGGCGGTGTTGGTGCTGTTGGTGTGGCCCACTACGGTTCGCTGGTTCTACCCCGATGTGACGTTTCTCACTCCTGGCCGTCGGCCGAAGCCGGAATAGTCACCTCAGTTCCCACGTTGTGCCGACTAGGAGCCGCTATACCCGGATAGTCGGGTGGCTGCCTGCATATCCACGTTGACCTTTTGACCTGTAAGGAGTTTCCTCATGGCTAGCACCACCGTAAAAGTTGACGGCATGACCTGCGGACACTGCGTCCAGCGCGTCACCGATGAAGTCTCCAAGGTCCCCGGTGTCTCCAACGTCGTTGTCGATCTCGCCTCCGGCAACGTGACCTTTGATGCGGAAGGTGACGTGCCCCGTGACGCCCTCGCCGCAGCCGTCGAAGAGGCTGGTTTCACCCTCGTCTAACGCTCGCCTTCTCGGTCGTGCGGCATGTACCGCCGCAGCGATCGAGACCAGAAGTTTCCCCGCCTGTCTGGCGCCACCCATCGGTATCAGACAGGTCCTCTCTATCTCACAAGGAGCCGCCCATGCCTTCCTCTACACCTCGCTCATCGTCGGCTGAAGACAGTTGCCCGGCGCCTGCCGCCTCCGCGGTGCAGACTGCGCCGGCGTCCACCGCACATGTGCCGGCGTCCACCGCGGACTATCGCCATGTTGAACTCGCACTGCTGGGCTTGTCCTGTGCTAATTGTGCCAACCATGTGCAGCGCACCCTCAACAAACTTGAGGGGGTGGAGTGCATGGTCAACTTCGCCACCGAAAGCGCCTCCCTGGAAGCAGCCGACAGCTACAGTGCCCAGGATCTCATCGAGGCGGTGAAGGGGGCCGGCTACGACGCCCGGCTTCTCTCTGACGGCAATAGCATCTCCGCCGTCGATGCGGACCAGCAGATCGTAGAGGCGGAGGAGAAAGCTAGCCGCGATCTCGTCACCCGCCTCATCGTCGCAGCGGTTCTCACCCTGCCCGTCATGGTTATCTCGATGGTGCCGTCCGCTCAGTTCCCGGGCTGGCAGTGGCTGTGTCTGGTTCTCACCACCATTGTGGTGTTCTACCCTGGCTGGGTATTCCACCGCGCCACCATCGCTAATGCCAAACACCACACCGTCAGCATGGACACCCTGCTGAGCCTCGGCACGCTATCCGCCTACTTCTGGAGCCTGGGAGCCATGCTGTTTGGAACGGCGGGCCACATCGGAATGCACCACAGTATGCAGCTGTGGAACCCGAATGTGGACCCCAGTGGGCAGGTTTATTTTGAGTCCGCTGCCGGCGTCATCGTCTTTCTCCTGCTGGGTCGCTATCTGGAGCACCGTGCGAAGCGCTCGGCCCGCGCCGGGCTTACCGCACTCATGGATGTGGGGGCGAAGGATGCTCTCTTCGTCGATGCTCAGGGGGTAGAACACCGTATCCCAGTGAGTTCGTTGTCGAAGGATGATCTCTTCCGCGTGCTGCCGGGCGACAAGATCGCTACTGATGGTGTGGTTGTCGAAGGTGTGAGCTCTGTTAACGCCTCTGCCATGACAGGAGAGTCTATGCCGCAGCCCGTCGCGCCGGGCGATGAGGTTATTGGCGGATGCGTGAATACCACCGGCACTCTGCTGGTGCGCGCAACAGCCGTGGGGGCGGACACGCAGCTGGCTGCTATTACGGAGGCGGTGAAGCGAGCGCAGGAGAGCAAATCGAATGCGCAGCGCCTGGCCGACCGTATTTCCAGTGTCTTTGTTCCCATTGTGATTCTGCTGGCGTTCGTTGCTCTGGGTGGTCATTTGGTGGCGGGCGAGTCGGTGGCAGCGGCCTTTACCGCCGGCGTGGCAGTTCTCATCATCGCCTGTCCTTGTGCGCTTGGGTTGGCGACACCGCTGGCGTTCATGGTGGGTACTGGCCGGGCCGCCCAACGCGGCATTATTGTGCGCTCCCAGGAAACCCTGGAGAAGGTGCGGGATATCGACACTGTCGTCTTCGACAAGACGGGCACCATCACTACCGGCGAAATGTCGGTGGTGGACGTGGTACCGGTGAGTGGCTTCTCCTCCGCCCAGGTTGTGCAGTGGGCGGCGGCTGTGGAGCGGGGCTCTGAGCACCCCCTTGGCGCGGCCATTGTGCGGTCAGCTGGTAGCGACACTGTGGTGACGGCAGAGGGTATTACTGCCGTGCCGGGGGAAGGTGTGGTTGGTGACGTGTCCGGCGCCCGGGTGTTTGTGGGCAAGCCGCGGGATAAGGTGGGTGCTGAGGCACTGCGCCTATCTACTGCTGAGCTCAGCCTGGCTGCCACACAGGTGGCGGTCTACCGGGATGATGAGTTCATCGGCAAGATTGTCATTGCCGACACTGTGAAATCCACCTCCGCCGCAGCCATTGCCGCCTTGCATGAGCAGGGCTGCCAGACTGTCCTGGTGACGGGCGACAATGCACAAGCTGCCCAGCATATTGCGGACGAAGTGGGTATCCCAGCGGAGGACGTTATTTCCGGCGTGCTGCCCACCCAGAAGGCCGACAAGATTGCGGAACTGCAGCAGCAGGGCAAGATGGTGGCGATGGTGGGTGACGGCATTAACGATGCCGCCGCGCTGGCGCTGTCCCACCTGGGTATTGCCATGGGGACGGGTACCGATGCGGCAATGCAGGCCGCCGATCTCACCTTGGTACGTGGCGACTTGGAGGCTGTCCCCGAGGCACTGCATTTGGCGCGTCGTATGAACCGTATCGTGCGGGGCAATCTGTTCTGGGCATTCATTTATAACGTCGCCATGATTCCGTTGGCCATGTTTGGCTACCTCAACCCGATGATGGCGGGGTTTGCGATGGTGTGTTCCGATCTCTTCGTGGTAGGCAACTCCTTGCGACTGCGCCGGGGCTAGCGCCTCTCCCTCGCCGCTGATTCGATAGACTGCGAAGAGTATCAACATGCCGTGTGCAGCTTGCTGCACTGCTGCTGCCTGGCTGGTGGCGGCTCTGGGGCAACACGTTAAGGAGCGTCTTTGATGACTGAGTCCACGTACCCGTCACCTTTGCCTGGAGAAGACCAGGATTGGCAGTATCCGCCGGGGGCATCGGGGACCATTACCAAGGTGCACTTTGTGCGTCACGGCGAGGTCGATAACCCCTCTGGCCGTCTTTATGGCCGTCAACGTGGATTTAAGCTCACGGAGCGTGGCGAGCAGCATGCCATTAATGCAGCAAATGCGTTGCGCGGTCACGATATTACGGCTGTTTATGCGTCGCCGTTGAAGCGTGCCCAGCAGACTGCCTACCCATTTGCCCATGATTTCGGCCTGGATATCGTCACCAGTCCGCTGCTCATTGAGGCAGGTTCGAATCTGGAGAATGAACTCCTCACCCCGAAGTCGATTCTTACTACTCCCCGTATCTGGAAACACCTAGGGAACGTGCGAACTCCCTCCTGGGGCGAGCACTACGCCAAGATGGTGGAGCGGATGCTAGCAATGGCGCACCAAGCCGTTAGGGAGAACCGTGGCCATGAGGCCGTGTGCGTCTGCCACCAATGCGTCATTTGGGTACTGCGGCTTTTCGCTGAAGAGAAGAGCCTGGGGCACCATCCTGGCAAGCGCATGTGCTCCCTTGGCTCCATCACCACCCTGGTGTTTGATGGCGACATCATTACCGATATTGAGTACCAGGAACCGTCTGGTACGTCGGACCCTGCCAGCGTAAAGTCCGACTTCACGCAAGGTTTACAGGCTTAAAACCGCACGTCGAGTTGGCCTCGAGGAAGTCATACTGGGCAAAGCTACACTGCGTATAACAGAAGGGGAGCATCCGGTGAGATGCTCCCCTTCTGGTGTTATCAGTAACTGAGGGTTAGCTCTGTTTGACGGTGGCCATCCGAATCTGCGGATAGGCAGGCATCAGGTTGTGCTTCAGCTGCTGGTAGCCGGGGGCCTTGTTCTCCATCCACGGGACGGAGCCCAGCCAGTTGTCGATAACAGCCAGCTGGATTGTTTCCGGCCCGTAGCCGGCATCCTCTGCTGTTACTGCAATAGCAATTTCGTTCTTGCCGTTGCGGTTAAGGAAACCAGCAGGGATGGTGAAGGACTTTTGCGGGCCCACATTTCCCACCCAGGTTCCCACGTTCCAGCCGTTGATGAACATGACGGTGTGTGCCTTGTCCTTGCGGTTCGGCTCGAAGCGCTTGGACTTGACGTTCAGCCGCAGCATGACGTCCTGGTTGGCGGGGGCATTAAGGGTGAAGTCGGAGCGGTACCAGGTGACGCCCGGCTTAGTGGCATGCATGGTGGCTGCCGGCTTCCAGGTGTTGTCGGGGAAGCCGGGCAGATACCAGCCGGCACGCTCGCCGTAGAGACCACCGTTGTTGTAGATTCCGCGAACCTTATCTACTGGGTGGATGCCGCCGCGGGCGCCCTGGATCTTCCAGGTCACCTTGCCCTTGTTACCTACGCGGGCATCTAGCACACCCATTGCGTGCAGGTTGTTGCCGATGCCTTCCCAGTCCACGCGCTGGCCGTTGTTGCGCAGCAGGATGGAGAGGACGACCTTCTGCCCCTTCTTCACGGTGCCGCGCGGCACTTTAAAGCTGATGGACTTGGGGCTTTCCGTTAGGTTGGCGGTCGGGTCCTTGGAGGACTCGTTGTCCAGGCCGGTGTCTGCTACGCTACCCTTCACGGCAGCGGAGGCACCCACATACTTGCCATTCATCCACACCAGGAAGTTGGAGCCCGGGGCGCCGAAGGCCTTCACCCAGATAGCGGGGTCGTCAGTGGCGGCGGTGTAGTGGGCGCGGTACCAGACGTCACCTTCATGGAAGTCGTAGGCGTTCGCATCCAGGACGACATCCTGGAAGAAGCCCGGGCCCTGCCGGAAGTTCTTCGGATGTTTGATGTTGGCGACGCGCCACCGGGAATCGTCGAAGTTCGGGTTGGCTTCGTAGCCTTCCTCGTGCTTCACCCACTTCAGCCTCGGAACGGAGACAGCGGCGGGTCCGGGGAGGGCAGCGCGGTAGTGGGTTCCAGCCTTTTCCAACGGCAGGGCCTGGCCATTCCAGGTGGCGTTGGTGATGCCCTGGGGAAGCCAGATTTTAACGTTCTGCGGCTTGGTGGTGGAGCCCACCAGGTGTGCAGTGTTGCCCTCGTAGCGGACGGAGCGAACGAGGTCCGCGTTCTCCACGAGGATGCCCTGCATCCTGCCGTTCAACCAGTTCTGCGGGGACCAGGAGCGGATGAGGCTGTGACGGTCCGCGATGCGGAGGGTCAGAGGAGCCTTACCTTTCATGGACACTTTGATGTCGTAGGGGAAGCCCCAGTCGTAGTTGATCCGCAGTTGTTTTTTGGCCTTGTCCCAGGTGTAGGTGACCGACTTGTTGCCGCTCTTCACCACTGGCTTGGTGGGGGCGTGCAGCACAATTTCGCCTCGGTCTCCGGCGGTGCCGGTCAGTACGGCCAGCGGGCGGCCCTTCATGGGGGAATTGAAGAACAGCAGTCCGGTGGAGTAGTAGGCTCCCCAGTCACCGATCTTGAAGTCCACCGGTATCTGTAAGGCGTCGCGACCGTGCAGAATGAGCTGGCCTTCCTGCGGTACCCGGTTGAAGGTGACCTTCTGGCCGTTCGGGGCGTAGGTGGTCAGACTGGTGGTGAACTTGGTGAGGGTGGTGTCGTTGGAGTTGGCTAGGCGGAACGCCATGTACTGCGAGCCCTTGCTGGACATGGATAGGTTGCGCATGCCAGCGGAGGTACGCAGGTAGCTCCTCACCTTGGAGCCGTGCACATTGTTGACGGCCGGGTTGGAGGCTGCATCCATGACCACCAGCTGCGGGAAGGCGCGGTGGAAGTAGCCGTTTTCCTTCTGCACGGACAGTTTGTCGCGCAGGTTGCGGTCCTCGGTAATGGAGGCGCCGTAGTCGTAGGAGGTGAAGCCGGAGTGGGCGGAGCCGGTCCAGCCCCAGTTCGTGCCGCCGAAGATCATGTAGTAGTTGAAGGCGGTAACACCGGCGCCGTTGTTCAGAGCCGCCCACTGGCGGTAGAAGTTGGCGTCGACAAAGCGTTCACAGGCAGAGGCGTTGAAGGACGCGCCCCACGGGGTAAAGGCGCCACCTTGTGCTTCCGCAATGAAGTGGGGTGAGTTGTTGGCGGCTTTAAATGCGGGGTCGATGTGCCAGTTGTGGTCGCTGAGCTTTTGGCGTTCGGCGGAGCAGTCGAAGCGGATGGGGTAGTCGTCGTAGGAGTAGACGTCCAGCCCGGTGTCCTTGGTGGTAAAGGCCCAGTTGCTCATGGGGGCGTAGTCGTTGTGGAAGATAGGCACGGTGATGCCATCGTCCTTAGCGGCCTTGACGATTTTCTTCACGTAATCGGCGTAGGGGCCCACCGAGAGTAGCTCTTCATTCTCTGCTTGATAGAGAAGAACTGAGCCACCCCCATTGGTGACCTGGTGGCGCGCCAGGATGCGGTTAATGGCCCGTAGCCAGGCTCGCTGTTCTTTCCAGTTGGTGCTGTCCCAAGCGGTACGTAGTGGCAGTGAACTGTTCGTCTGCCAGGCGGGCATACCACCCATGGAGATTTCAGCGTTGATGTATGGGCCGGGGCGGGCGATAACGTAGAGACCTTCTTCTGCAGCCATGCGGAGCAGCAGATCCATATCGCGGATGCCGGAGAAGTCGAAGGGGGTGTCAGGGGCGCTCTGGTGGAAGCCCCAGAAGAAGTAGAAGGAGACGGCGTTGAAGCCGGCGGCCTTCATCTTCTGTAGGACGTCGCGCCATTGGTTGGGGGAGGGAAGTCGCCAGTAATGTACTTCGCCAGACCAGATGTTGAGGCGCTGCCCATCGACTTTGTAGGAGTACTTATCCCAAGTAACTTTATGGCGTTTGCCATCGTTTCCTGGGTACTTATAGTTGGTTGACTTGATCCATTGGGAAGACGGCGCAGCTTGAGGTGCGGCGGAGGCTGGTGCCATGGAAGACATGGGAACCAGGGTGGCCAAACTCAGAGCTACAGCGCTTGTCAAGGAAACCACCCGAGACATCGGGTGCTTGGTGGCAAATGCCATGTCTTGCTCCTCACGCAGAGTTGTGGTGCCGTGGCGAGAACACGGCGTCACCCCCACTTTATCCAAAAGTAGAACTCTGCTTTTCGTGCTCTGACGTGCACAGATGGCAAGTATGCAACGTACCTCAAAAAGGGCGTGTCACAGTTTCTTAATCGATCATTGCCGTGACCTGCTGAGTTGCGGAAAAGCGGTGAAATACTCGCGAATGGGCGGCGAGATTTTCGCCACGTCGCAGCGACGGCAACCATTGCCGTAACCCTGCAGAAAGGTGGTAGGCCTATGTGTGTCAGAGAGCAATCGCTCCTGCTGGAGGCTGTTTAGTGGGCACTTCTTAGTGGGCGCTGCTCACTTGGAACTGCTTTCTGAGCACTACCGGCACTTCGCACTAGCTGTACCGTTACTGCTCCATGGCCCCCTGGACTACCGCTGAACAGTCACCTCGGGTACACGCGGATAGGGCGGGAGAAGGTGTCGCTGCACGTCGCGGTAGCCGTAGGCGTTCGCATCGAGGACGATTCGTTGGAAGAAGCCGGGCCCCTGCTGCGGGTTACAGGTGCGTTTAAGGTTGGCGGTCCGCCAGTACGAGTCGTTGTAGGCGGGGTTAGGCTCGTAGCTTTCCTCATGCTTTACCCACGTGAGGGTGGGGAGGGTGATGGCGGCGGGGCCAGGGAGGGTGGCCTGGTAGTGGATGCCGGCTTTGTGGAGGGTCAGAGGCTGCCCGTTCCAGGTGGCATGGATGATGCCGGCAGGCAGCCAGAGGTTGATGCGCTGGGGTGCGCGAATGGAGCCGGTGAGGTGGGCGGTATTGCCCTGGTAGTAGACGCCGCTGACAAGATCGGCGTTGTCTACCAGCATGCCGTGCATGGTGCCGTTGAGCCAGTTTTTGGGGGACCAGGTGCGGATCAGGCTCTGCCGGTCGGCTATGTGCAGGGTGAGAGGTGTGTTGCCGCGCATGGTGACAGTGATGTCGTAGTGGAAGCTCCAGTCATAGTTGATGCGTAGTTGGTGCGTGCCACTATCCCAGCTGGAGGTGACGGAGGTGTTGCGGCTGCTCACTTGGGGCCGATGTGGGGTGTGGAGGACGATCTCTCCCCGGTCTCCGGCGGTACCCGTCACCACCGCGAAGGGGCGGCCAGCCAAGTGCCCGTTGAAGAAGAGCTGTCCGGTGGAGTAGTAGGCTCCCCAATCGCCGATAGTGAAGTCCACCGGGATCTGTAAAGCATCGCGGCCGTGCAGAATGAGTTGGCCTTCTTGAGGGACGCGTGGGAAGGTGACCTTCTGGCCGGTGGGGCCGACAAGGCGTAGTGCAGTGGTGAATTTGGTGAGGGTGACATCGTTGGAGTCGGCCAGGCGGAAGGCCAGGTATTGGGAGCCGCGGCCGGACATGGAGAGATGGCGCATCCCGGCAGCGACCCGCCGGTAACCCTTGATCTTTCCTCCCCATTTGTGAGTGAGGGCGGGGGCGGAGGCACTGTCCATCATGACGAGTTGGGGGAAGGCGCAGTAAAAGTAGCCGTTTTCCTTCTGCACGGACAGCTTGTCTCGTAGATCGCGATCCTCGGTGATGGAGGCGCCGTAGTCGTAGGAGGTAAACCCGTTGCGGGGTGAGCCAGTCCAGCCCCAGTTCGTGCCGCCGAAGAGCATATAGTAGTTGAAGGCGGTGACGCCATTCCCATTATTGAGGGCGATCCACTGGCGGTAGAAGTTGCCGTCAACAAAGTCGGCGCACGTGGTGGGATCGAAGGAGGCACCGTAGGCGGTGAAGGCCCCTCCTTGGCATTCTGCGATGAAGTGTGGGGAGTTGTGGGCGGCGGCGAAGGCGCGATCGACGTTCTCTCCGTGGTCGACGAGTTCTTTGCAGGCGGCGGCGCAGTCAAAGAGGACCGGGTATTCATCGTAGGAGTAGGTGTTGAGACCGGTTCGCGGCGTGCTGTATGCCCAGTTATTGCCGGGCGCGGGGTCATTGTGGAAGATTGGCACGGTGATGCCGTCTGCACGAGCAACCTTCACCAGGCGTGCGAGGTAGTTTTCGTAAGGTTTGGAGTCGTTGGGCTCTTCATTTTCCACTTGGTACAGGAGGACGGAGCCGCCGCCGGTGGTGACCTGGTGGCGGGCCAGGATGTGGTTGATGCTGCGGAGCCAGGTGCGTTGTTGCTCCCAGTTGGTGGGGTCGCGGTCGGAGCGGGTGGTGGTGGCGCTGTTGGTCTGCCAGGCGGAGGAGGAGATCGACATCGCGGATGCCGGAGAAGTCGAGGGGAAGGTCGGGGGCGCTCTGGTGGTAGCCCCAGAAGAAGTAGAGGGAGACGGCGTTGAAGCCGGCAGCCTTCATCTTTTGGAAAATATCCCGCCAGTGCTGGGGGGAGGGGAGGCGCCAGTAGTGAAGTTCTCCCGACCAGATGGTGAGGCGTTGACCGTCCACTATGTACGAGTGTTTATCCCAGGTGATGTTATGGGGTTGGCCATCGTTGCCGGGGAACTGGTAGGGGGGAGTGCCGAGCCAACCAGTATCTGGCCAGCCAGTGACGGTGTTGGCGCTGACGGTGTTGGGTATTCCGGCGCCGGGCAGGGTGGGGCTACCGGAGAGAGTTGCGCCGTGGGCAGGGGAGAGGGAGGGGAGCATACTGGCTAGCCCGAGAGTGAGCGCACTTGCCAGCGTGAGTGACCGATGGGATAGCCGACAATGGTGCCCGTCATGGGTGTTGCTCCTCGCATCACGCTGTGATCCGGCGATGATGTTCTCACTGTAGCGAGAGAAGTAGGAGCTAGCGAAGGTTTTGGACGTTAGACTTTGCGCAAAAAATCGGGGTCGTCAGCGGGGGTAGGGCGGGTGTTCTCGAGATTACTGGTGCTGCCGGTGCTGCCATCGTCACCATCATCTCTGGAGTGATGCTGGGAGGAGTCTTCCCGCCCGTTCTAGCCCCGCGGATAGTTGACGGAGGGGGCACCGGGAGGAGTAGCGTCGGGGAACTCCTACCTCCCCACTTTAACCAATTGCCACACCCACACCGAGGGCCCCTAGCGCTAGTCCCACGCCCAGCAGGAGAGACCAGACCAGCATGGCTTTGCCGGTTCGCTTCAACGACACCACCAGGGCCGGCCCCACCTGTCCAGTACGGACCGGGGTGTAGGCATTCCAGGCGAGAGGGAGGGCGAGGAGGGAGAGAAGGGTCCACACCGAACTCAGTGCCAGTACGCAGCTCAGGATGAACGGTCCGAACACCAAGAACGCATCGAGAATACGGGTGCGCTTGTCACCCAGGCGTACCGCCAGGGTGATCTTGCCGGAGGCGGTATCGGAGGGAATATCGCGCAAATTGTTCACGAGGTTGTTGGCGCAGGAGAAGGCGCCGACGGCGACAGCTGCTACCGCCCCTTCCCAGCTGATGCTGCCCAGCTGGGTGAGCTGTGTGCCCATGACGGCGATCAGCCCGAAGAAGATGAAGACCATGACTTCTCCGAGGCCACGGTAGCCGTAGGGGTGTTTTCCGCCGGTGTAGAACCAGGCGGCGGAGACGCAGCAGATACCGATGAGGATGAGCCACCAGAAGCCGGAGATGAGGCAGAGTGCAATGCCGGCGACCCCGGCGATGCCGAAGAAGCCAAACGCGGCGGCTTTCACATGGGAGGGTTTGGCTAGCCCGGAGCCGGTGAGGCGTTGTGGGCCGACGCGATCGTCATCGGTTCCGCGGATGCCGTCGGAGTAGTCGTTGGCGAAGTTCACCCCCACGATGAGTGCCCAGGCCACCATCATGGCGAGGAGGGCACGCACCCAGATCAAGTTGTGGAGCCAGTCTGCGCCCAAGATACGGATGGCGGCGGCGGTGCCGACAATAACGGGGGCGATGGCATTGGGCCAGGTGTGGGTGCGGGCCCCGATGAGCCAGTCGTGGAAGGTGGCGGTGTAGTGTGGGATCTCTGGGCTAGGGGTGGTGGGGATGGTGGCGTCGTTCACGGGTCTATTCTTGCACTTTCCGCGCGGGTGCTCCTATGAGCGGTGGGAACGCAAAGCTCACGCCGGTGGGGCCGTTTCTGGCAGGCTGCCCTGGAGGGCCCGTCGGTCGATTTTGCCGATACCTTTTAAGGGGAGGCTGGTGCGGACGATGAGTTCGCGGGGGGCGGCTGTGGCGGGGAGCCCGGCATCCATGACCCAGGTACGGAGTTCTGCCAGGGTGGGGAGAAAGTCGGGAGTTGCCTGTGGGGCGGTGGTTGGCACAATGACGGCTGCTACGTGTTCACCCAGGCGCTCGTCGGGTCGGCCGAGGACGACCGCTTGCGCAATAGCTGGATGGGTGGCGAGGACGTTTTCGACGACGTGTGGGAAGATGGTGAGTCCGCCACTGGAGATGGCGTCGTCAAGGCGCCCGTCTACGTGGAGGCGTGGTGGGGTGTGGGTGGTGTCCCAGTGGCCGTGGTCATCGGTGCGGAACCAGCCGGGGCGTTGCCAGGCAACGTGGTGGGGTTTGTTGAGGTAGCCGGTGGCAATGGTGTCTCCGCCCAGCCAGATGCGCCCAGTAGCATCCTCGATTTCGACACGTGCGCCGGGTAGGGGAACACCGTCGTAGACGCATCCGCCCGCGGTTTCGGAGGCGCCGTAGGTGCGGACTAGGCGGGCACCCGCGTCGGTTGCTTGGCGCAGTAGTTCGGGTGCGAGGGCAGCGCCCCCTACCAGTATGGCGTCGAAGCAGGTGAGTGCTTGGAGAGCTGCGTGGCCGGCTGGGTCGCTGTGGGCAGTGGCGGTGAGGATTTTGTGAAGTTGGGTGGGGACGAGGCTGGTGTAGTGCCGGGTGTCTGGGGTGCGTTCCAACAGTTGGTGGGTGAGGGTGGCGAAGCTGTCCAGGGTGAATCCGCCGCGGGTGTCTTGGAGAGTGGGCTCATATCCGGCGGCGAGGCTGCGGAGGAGTACTTGCATGCCGGCGATGTGGTGGGGTGGGAGGGGGAGGAGCCAGGCTCCGGGGCCGCCCAGTACTTGGTGTGTGGCGGTGGCGGAGGCGCGTAGTTGGGGTGCTCCTAGCTGGGCATATTTTGGGTCTCCGGTGGTGCCGGAGGTGGCGACGACGAGGGTGGTGTCAGCTGCGAGGTGGGGGAGGTAGGGGGTGAGTTGGGTGAGGGCGGCGGTTCCGGCAGCGGTGGTGGGGGCGGGTAAATAGGCGGAAGCGGCGTCACCCTGCAACATGGTCGCTAAGCAGGGTTCTGCTTGGCGGTAGCTATCTCGCGTGGGGGCGAGGGTGAGTACCTGGAGGTGCATGGGAAGACGCCGCTTCCTGTGGAAGAGTTATGTGATTATTGGGGGCGGTGGGAACGCGGGTGGTTATCCCTTGCCGCCGGTGTGGAAGATGTCGAGTCCGAAGGTGGTGTAGATGAAGTGCTGGGAGACCCACAGAACGCCCATCACAATGAGGACGATGACGAGTGCGAAGAGCACGTAGGAGAGGACCCGCATGGGGATGGCTGGGGGTTTCACTTCCACCATTTTGCCGTCTACTTCTTCGGTCTTGCCGGAGCCGGCAGCCATGGCAAAGGCGAAGAGGACGGGCAGTCCAGCGCCGAAGACGAGGCCAACGAGAAGGACGGCGGGCAGGTTACGAAGGGTTTCTATCAACATTAGCGTTGACCTCCCTGCTGCGGAGTGTGAAGGGTTTCGGCGACTGCCTCAGCGACGGGGGCGTTAGTGACGGAGTCGGTGGACACTGTCGTGGTGGGGTCGAGTGTTGTTGCCGGGGTGGCAGCAACTGTGCCCTGCTTGGAGTCCTTTCCGAGCTTGTGGGACTTGCGATCTTTGGGGGCTTTGCCGTTGTTGTCGTTGAGCTGAGTGGGGTTGTGGGCGTCCCAGTCGTCGTTCACGTTTTCGGCGTTCACGGGGGTCTTGCGGCTGTGGTGGAAGATGTAGCCGGCGGTGGCGACGAGCACTGCGAAGACGACGATAACGCCGAGCAGTTCGTTGTGGAGGCCGACGTAGTGGCCAATCAGCCAGGTGAGGGCGCCGACGATGGCGGCAGCGGGCAGGGTAATTACCCAGGCGATAACCATACGTCCGGCGACTCCCCAGCGCACTTCTGCACCTTTGCGGCCAAGGCCGGTGCCGAGGATGGAGCCGGTGGAGACGTGGGTGGTGGAGAGGGCGATGCCGAAGTGGGAGGAGGTGAGGATCACCGCGGCACTAGCCATTTCTGCGGCCATACCTTGCGGGGATTCAATTTCTACCAGGCCCTTACCGAGGGTGCGGATGACGCGCCAACCGCCGATGTAGGTGCCGAGGGCGATGGCCAATGCGCAGCACAGCTTGACCCAGATCGGAATACCGTCATCCGGGTTAACCTTGCCGTAGGCGACCAGGGCGAGGAAGATGACGCCCATCGTCTTCTGGGCATCGTTGGTGCCGTGGGAGAGGGAGATGAGGGACGCGGAGAGGATTTGTCCCCAGCGGAAGCCGCGTATCTGTTTCTCATGCTCGACTTTGCGGGTAATGAGGTAGACCAGTGCAGTGCCGATCGCTGAGATGATGCCGGCGACGACGGGGGCGAGGACGGCGGGGATGACGATCTTGCCGATGACGCCGCCCCAGACGACGCCACCCGCCCCCAGGGAGATGAGGGCGGCGCCGATAAGGCCGCCGAAGAGGGCGTGGGAGGAGCTGGAGGGGAGGCCGAAGAGCCAGGTCAAGAGATTCCAGAGGATGCCGCCCACGAGACCGCAGAAGACAATCAGGAGCAACTTGTGGTTTTTGCCGTCTGCCAGGTTAATGCCCACTTTGTCGAGGTTGACGATGCCTTTGGCGACGGTGGCTGCGACTTCCACGGAGAGAAATGCGCCGACAAGGTTTAAAGCTGCGGATAGGGAGACGGCGACTTTGGGTTTCAGTGCGCCGGTGGCAATGGAGGTAGCCATTGCGTTGCCTGTGTCGTGGAATCCGTTGGTGAAGTCGAACGCCAGAGCGGTAACGACCACGATACAGAGAATGATTAATTCAGGACTCACGGAGATGATTATCGTCTAACTTTGGACGATACACAACGTAGTTCACCTCCCGTTTATCCTGGTCTGCTGTGTGAGACATCTAAACGTTAAGGAGGGCAAGTAATTCAGGGGTTTAAGAAGGCTGTCCTGCAACGTAGCAAAAATATTTAAAAAGGATGTAGGACAATAAATCTAAAGAAAACCTTTATGCATAAAGCTAAAGGGCCACTAGGGGTTTACCAGTATTAATAAATCACAGATTTGGCGAGTGAACACCACGCGAATAAATTACAACTACGGCATTAGTAATAGAACGGGAACTGCTCCCATTCCGGGGTTCGCTTCTCCAAAAACGCCTCCCGGCCCTCCACCGCCTCATCCGTCATATACGCCAGACGAGTAGCTTCACCAGCAAAAACCTGCTGGCCCACCAAACCATCATCAGCCAAGTTGAAGGCAAACTTCAACATCCGCTGGGCAGTCGGAGACTTTTTATTAATAACCCTTGCCCACTCGATTGCCACTGTCTCTAGATCGGCGTGATCGACAACCTCATTCACGGCCCCCATTTCATACATCTGCGCGGCAGTATACGAACGACCCAAAAAGAAGATCTCCCGTGCCCGCTTCTGCCCTACCTGCTTCGCCAGATAGGCACTACCAAAACCGGCATCGAACGAGCCCACATCGGCATCCGTCTGCTTAAACCTGGCACACTCCCGGCTCGCCAGGGTGAGATCACACACCACATGCAGCGAGTGCCCGCCACCGGCAGCCCAGCCATTCACCAGACACATCACCACCTTCGGCATCGTCCGAATAAGTCGCTGCACCTCAAGGATGTGGAGCCGGCCGCCCTCTGCCTTCACTCGTGCGGAATCTACCGTGGTCACATCGTCCCCCATTGGGGCACCGTCCGCATCAGTTTGCGCATACTGGTATCCCGACTTCCCGCGGATACGCTGGTCGCCCCCCGTACAAAAGGCCCAACCGCCGTTCTTTGGGGACGGCCCGTTGCCGGTGAGCAACACAACTCCCACATCGGGCGTACAGCGCGCATGGTCCAGCACTCTCAATAGCTCATCCACCGTGTGTGGGCGGAACGCGTTGTAGACCTCCGGCCGGTCAAATGCCACCCGGACAATGCCATACTCGCGCCCTTCCCCCACATGCCGGTGGTAGGTGACGTCCGTCAGATCCTCGAACCCCGGAACAGTGCGCCACTGTGAAGAGTCGAAAGGATTGTCGGTTAGTCGAGGCTGCGGCTCAATCGGGTGAAGGGCATCCGCACCAGAGCGCTTGATGTTGGCCGAAGGTTCCATGCACCCCAGCCTACTGCACTGCCCTAATGCTGTGTAGGCGGCCTAATGATCAGAGAAAGACCAGTAGAGTGGAACTATGCCCGCCGATACACGTACCCCCACCACATCCTGCCCCACCCTCGCTGACCTGCAGGAGCGGGCCATCGTGGTGAGCATACCCATGAGGGTAACTTTTCGGGGCATCAACCATCGCGAAATGATGCTTTTTGCCGGCCCCGCCGGGTGGGGAGAATTCGGAGCTTTCCCCGAATATGGAGATGAGGAGGCCGCCCAGTGGCTGGCCAGTGGCCTCGAGATGGCGTGGCTTGGCCCACCCCCCGCTGTCCGCACCCAGATCCCCGTCAACGGCACGATCCCCGCGCTCAACGCCGTCACCCAACAGAACACTATTCGCCGCCTCGTACAGCAGGACTTTGCCGGCGTACGTACCTTCAAAATCAAAGTTGCCGAACACGGTCAGAGCTGGGCAGATGATGTTGCCCGGGTGGCCCTCGTCCACCGCTATGCACCCACCGCACGGCTGCGTGTCGACGCCAATATGGGGTGGACAGTCGCGGAGGCCCGCACCATCCTCCCCCACATTGTGGAGGCAGCTGGCGGCAACGACATCTTCGACTATGCCGAGCAGCCCTGCCACACCATTCCCGAGCTGGTAGAACTCCACGACACACTAGCTGGCAGTATCCCGTTGGCCGCTGACGAGTCCATTCGCCGTGCCACCGACCCGCTCCGCGTCATCGCCGCCGGGGCAGTGGATCGGGTAGTCGTGAAAGCTGCCCCGTTGGGGGGTCCACGGGCGTTACTGCACCTTGCCGAACACATTCCCTACCCACTCACGGTGTCCAGTGCCCTCGACTCAGCTGTCGGAATGAACGCAGGTTTGGCCGCGGCCGCCGCCCTCCCCGCAGTGGCGGATTGTGGGCTGGGCACGGGCAGCTTCTTTACAGTGGATGTCTGTGAACCACATCAGCTGGTAGACGGCCACTTACCCCATCGGATCGCGGCCCCCGACCCTGCCCGCTTGGAGGAGCTGCGTGCTCCCGCGGATCGTGAACAGTGGTGGAGGGAGAGGCTGGAGCGCTGCTACCCGCTCGCAACTCATCCAGCGAACACCGTCACCTCCCCCTGCTAGTCCCGTAGACTGAGCACTGGAGAATGCACACCACCCGGTGCGCATGGTACGTGGGCAGGCCCGTCCTCCCACATCCCCCTAATCGAAGGTAGAGACGCATGTTGGGACCGCTTATCGCGCTGGTGATGTCCCTTATTGCGCCAATTCTCCTATTGCCTTTCCTGGGCGGCCAAGGCCTGGTAGATATGCCGGGCAATCGGCGCGCCCACTCTATCCCCACTGTGCGCGGCGGCGGTATCGGTATTTCCCTCGCTATCCTGTTCGGGATTATGGCGCACGTCATTGCTCTTATTGTGGAGGGCTGGGAGGAAATCCCGCCGCTCTTCATGCTGGTGGGCATTGTGGTGGCGTGGTTCACCGCGGTGGGTATTGTCGACGACATTTACGGTCTCAATACGACTGCCGGCGTGGTGCTGTTGGCTTTGGGCGGGGTGGCGATGTCCGGCACCACCATCTACCTCATGATGACGGGTCCCATCGAGTACAGCGTGGCCTCTATGGTGACCACAGCCATCCTTATGGTGCCGTTTACGGTGTGGGTGACGAATGCTGCCAACTTCATGGACGGCATTAATGGCATCACGTCACTCTCCGTCATTATTTGCGGCGTGTGGACCCTCTTTTTGTGCCGCGGTTATGTCGATAATACGCTGCAGATTCTCACCCTCATCGTCATTGCCGGTTTTCTCGGATTCCTGCCGTGGAACTTTCCGCGGGCCCGCATTTTCCCGGGGGAGAGCGGTGCGTATGTGGCAGGTGCCGCCACCTTGGTGATGTGTGTGGTGCTGATGGTGCGGGGGGTGTCCATTCCGTCCGCTATTGCCCCACTCGCCGTCTACTGGACGGACGTGCTCTTTACCTTTATTTATCGCACGTTTTGCCGCCTCAACCCGATGCTCATGCACCGCGAACACAATTACCAGAAACTCCAACGTTATTTAGGGTCGCACCGTAAAACCGTGGGGATCGTCGGGTTGGTACAGCTGGTATCGGTGGGGATTGCCTATGCCTGCGGCGGGGCGGACGCACCCTTGTGGGCGATTGTGCCGGTGATGGTGCCTGCGTGTGTTTTCTCGGCCTGGCCTATCCCGGACCCGCCGGCAGACCATACCGCGACAGTTGTCTCTGGCGAGGCGGAGCCGAGCGCTGTAGAGGCTGGCCACTCCCCAGGGATGAGTGTTTCTGGGTAATCTGAGACCACACGGGTTACTTGACCGCGGCCGTCTGGCCGCAGAATGAGGATGAAGACCATGGCATCTCTAGTGTGTGGCAGTCGCAGTGCGCTGGCCTGGCATATGCAGGTGCAAGCCGCCCAAGTGGGGCGCACGCTAGAGGTTGTGGATCCACTCGAGTTCCTCCCCACCATCCCCACAGACGATGACATCGATGTGATCGTTGACGACGGTGACGAAGTGGCTGATGACGGCAACGACTTCTTCTCCGATAGTGCCGATGACGGCGCCCCTCTGGCCAGTGAGGAAGAGCTTGCCGCTGCCGGCGGTGCGGCACTCGCGCCCGGTGGCGACAGCGAGACCCTTTCCCCTGCCGTAGCCAGCGTCGATAAACCGAATAGCACAGAGCCGAATGCAGAGCTGAGCGCGGTGGCTGCAGATGAAGTGCTCAGCGAGCCGGCGGTACCACTGGGTGCAGCTGAACCGCAGCAGCTTCCCCCCTTCCACTACGACAGCCTCATCTACCTTGCGGATGCACGCCTCTGGGCTCCACAGGATCCCACCCACACCCCCACCGACGAAGAGCTCGCCCAGGAGATCCACACCGCCACCGACACTGTGGTGAAGATTCTGGAAACCCTCCCCACGATGCCTGAAACTATCGTGCTGGCCAGTTCCATCAGCGCCGGCAATGCGACGGAGGTAGGACAGGCGCTGGCGGAAGCTGGGGTGCTGGTGGAGCAAGCCACCAGTAGTTACGCCACCCGCTACCTGGAACTGCAGTTTCCCCAGATTTTTGGCGAGGGCTTCCCGTCTCTCAAAGGGGCTTTGATCTCCCAGCTCTGCGCAGCAGTTGCCGCGGGAAAACACCCGCGAGTGACCCAAGACCGTCCCATGACCATCATGTACGCTCAGGAAGCAGCCCGGATTCTCACAAGTGAAATGCCCGATTTCGCCATGTCCATGGCGGAAAGCTCAAAGGAACCGACGGGGGAACTCGCGATCATCCTCAACGAGATCAGCCAGATGACAGTCGATGGCCGTATTCCCGACCACATCTACTCCTCCCGCTATAAGCTGCTCTTCCAGCTCTACTCCACGCTGCGGGCAGCACAGCTTAGTGTTTTGCCCGCGGGCCGGCATGTGCTTCCCAAACTCCCTACTTCTACCGTGGTGGTGGAGCTTCCGCAGGTGACGAGCCGGGTGCATCTGGTGGCGCCGGGGGAGACGCTGGAACTGGCGGGTGTCTTGGAGGGCTTGCACCGGGTTGTGGTGCTGTCGGGTACAGCGGAGCTCACACTCCCCAGTTTTCCGGAGGTCGTCCTGGTAGCGGCTACCGGCGACCTACCGGAGGAGGACCAGCGCAGCACCGCCCAAGAGCTTGCGGAAGAACTCACCGAAGAGCCACACCACCCAGGTCCGCAGGGGATGCCCTTCCTGGATATGCCGCACGGATACACGCTGCAGCTGACCGCAGTGGGGGAGAGCCCGGTGTCGGTGGCGGAGTGGGTGAGTGAGCCGTGACAGTAGATCTGTCTCCCGCGACACTGCATGCCCGCGTGGTGGTGGATGAACTCATCCGCAACGGGATGCAGGAGGCTGTTCTCTGCCCTGGGTCGCGCTCCACACCGCTGGCCTTTGCACTAGCCGCAGCCGAGGCTGCCAGCCGGCTTACCCTCCATGTGAGAGTGGATGAGCGCAGCGCGGGTTTTTTCGCGCTGGGGTTGACGGCGGTGAGCGGTACCCCAGTGGCAGTGGTGTGTACCTCTGGATCGGCGGTGGCGAATCTCCATCCCGCTGCTGTAGAGGCCCGTTTCAACCACCGGCAGGTGGTCTTTTTAACAGCTAATCGCCCACCCGAAATGGAGGGTGTGGGGGCGCAGCAAACGATCGTGCAACGCGGTATTTTCGCCCACGATGTTGTCGACGAACTTATCCTTCCCGCAGCCGGTCGTGAGGTCGAGGCGCAGGCGGATATGCAAGGGTGGAATGCACATTGGCGGGCTGCTCTCTGCCGCATCATGGCGCGTGCAGCAGCGAGTGCTGGCCCAGTCCATATTGATATTCCGTTTCGGGAGCCCCTAACACCACCGGTAGATGGACCGGTATCGCCGGGAGACGTAGCAGTACCGCCGACGGACGAGGCATTTCTTCCCCGCTGTTGGCAGGGCCGCCCTGCACAGCGTCCCTGGACAGAAGTGTGCGACACCGCCACTGTGGATCTTTCCCTGCGGACTTTAGTGATCGCGGGGCAGGGGAGTTGGGAACTACCCGCTTTAGCCGGTGTCCCAACTCTCTGTGAACCGGGGGGTCGTACATTTGGTGTTCCCCTCAACCCCCTTTGCGTTCCCGCTCTGTTGGCTGACCCCACCACCGCTCCACAGCAGCTTGTGGTGGTCGGCAAGCCCACCCTGCACCGCTCTGTCACCCGCCTGCTCGCGGACCCTACGCGTCCGCAGATTGTCGTTACTGCCCCCACTGCCCCCACAGAGTGGGCTGATGTTGCTGGGCAGGCACAGACGGCCTGCACCAACCTCACCGTCACTGGGGAGAGCCCGCAGCGCTGGTTGGCGGCCTGTGCGGAAGCCGATGGGACTGCACGTGCCCACGTACTGGATGTTCTGGCCGGATTGCGCGCCGGGCAACGAGATGCGGACCCGGGGTGGCTCCCCAGCGGTTTGGAGGTGGCATACGCGGTGGGGGAGGCTGTCGCCGCGGACCCTACACTGCTCCTTTTCGTGGGCTCCTCCAACCCGGTACGGGATCTCGCCGTCACCCACCCGGACCTTGGCCCTCACTGCTGGGTGAACCGGGGCGCCTCCGGTATCGATGGCAATATCTCCACTGCCATGGGCTTAGCTCTCCACCATCCGGGCCCGGTGGTGGCGTTCCTGGGAGACTTGGCAGCTCTGCATGACAGTGGAGGACTGCTTGTGCCCACCTTGGAAAATGCCCCCAAGAACCTCACAATTCTGGTGGCCAACGATGCTGGGGGCGGTATCTTTGCCACCCTTGAGCAGGGTGCGCCCGCATATGAAGACCAGTTCGAGAGGCTCTTTGGGGTACCCCATACTGCCGACTTTGAGGCGTTGGCAGCTGGTTGGGGAGTGGCCTACCAGCAGTGCACGCTGGCGGAACTAGCGGGTGTCCTGACCAGCCATGCGGCGCAGGCTGGCGTGCGGCTGGTGGAGGTGCGCACGCAGCGTCGTCACCGCCACGCACTGGCGGCTACCTTGACGGGGAGATAAGCGTGTCTGCAGCATCTACCCCGACTGCCCGTCAGCGCCGGATTGCAGCCTGGTTTACCAAGCTGGGGAAGACTATTCGTCGTCTGCCGCAGGAGCTTCGGCCGGATGATTACGAGATGTCTTATCTCCGTCTTCGTCTCCGGAAAGGCTTGCGTTACACACAAATTATCCTTATCGTGCTGGCCTGCTTTGTACTCCTCATGTCGCTGAGCATGGTAGTGGGGTGCGCCATTAGCGACCGCCATATCAATAGCCACCTCGCTAGCACCTATGCCCGGGTAGAATCCACTGAACGCTCCACCAGCTACGTCAGTTTCGTAGACCGCGATGGCAACGTGCAGAACCCCCGTGACGGTATCCTCTACCCAACCGGAGTGCGGGAGGGGCAACTGGTTCGCGTCGACTACGACTACACCAACCCCAACTATGCGCGAATCTCCGGGCGTAGCTGGACGCTATCGATTGTTCCGGCATTATCCCTGCTGGTGTGCGTTCTTCCGTGGATCGCGTTGGCCTACTGTGTGATCGGCCGCTACCGCATGCGGGCGGGTGGCATCATTCGGCGCACCCACTTTGGGGGGACCATCGCGGGGATCCACGTCAACCAGTCTCGCACGATACTGCGGATGCGTGCAGCTACTGCTCTGCCCACAAAACGGGTAACCTGAGCGTTGTGTCACGAGCAAGCCTAGAGAAGAAACCACAGGACGTCGCCAGCATGTTTGACGGTGTCGCTAAACGCTACGACATCACCAACACGGTGCTGTCCTTTGGTCAAGACAAACTGTGGCGTCGCCACACCCGCCAACTCCTCGATTTACGGCCGGGGGAACGCGTCCTCGATCTTGCCGCGGGAACCTCCGTCTCCACTGTTGAACTGGCCAAGTCCGGCGCCTGGTGTGTTGCCACGGACTTCTCCATTGGCATGCTGGAAGCCGGCAAGAGCCGCCCTGTTCCTAAGGCAGCGGGTGACGGTATGCACCTGCCCTTCGCGGACAACTCTTTCGATGCTGTCACCATCTCTTTCGGTCTGCGCAATATCTCCGACTTCCGCGCTGGTCTGCGCGAGATGGCGCGGGTGACAAAACCGGGCGGGCGTCTGGTCGTCTGTGAATTCTCTACCCCCACCTGGAAGCCTTTCCGGGTGGTGTACATGGAGTACCTCATGAAGGCGTTGCCGTGGGTCGCTACTAAGGTGTCCTCCAACCCAGAGGCTTATGTGTACTTGGCCGAATCTATCCGCGCCTGGCCGAACCAAGAACAACTTTTGGCAGAGTTGCAGGATGCGGGCTGGGGGGATGGTGCCACCTACCAGAATGAGACGGGTGGCATTGTGGCGTTGCATTATGGCCGTCGTCCCTTGTAATGAAACCGCTAACTATCGGTAGGATTTATCTCAAGACTGCGCACCACCTATTAGGCTGGTGGTGTTGCCCTCCACCGATGGCCCCGGATGCTCCCGCGGGTATCACAGACCTCTTAAAGGAAGTAATACGCATGGCAGAAGACACTCAGGTCTCTGGTATCGACCTCGGTGATGCTGCGCTGGCCGCCCGTACCACTCGTGGTATGCAGCAGGTTGAGGACCTGATGTTCAGCAGTCTTGATAACGGCCACGCCATGCCCACCCTTACAGCCTCCTATCTTGCCCAAGCGGGGGGGAAGCGCTTCCGCCCCCTTATGGTGCTGTTGGCCGCGCAGGTCGCCATTGCAGAGAATTCTCCCGCAAGTGTTACAGAAGAGTTCACCGCCAACGTTATTCGCTCCGGCGCCGTGATTGAGATGATCCACCTAGCCTCTCTCTATCACGACGATGTGATGGATGAGGCCCAACAGCGGCGCGGTACGGACTCCGCCAATAACCGGTGGGGAAACTCTGTCGCTATTTTGGCCGGGGACTACCTCTTCGCTGCCGCCAGCGCCATCATGTCGGAAATGGGCACGCAGGCGGTCCGCTGGATTTCCGAAACATTCGCTGAGCTTGTGAACGGACAGATGGAAGAAACTGTTCACGCTGGCTCGATGGAGTCCGTGGAAGCGTATCTGCGGGTGATTCACGGGAAGACCGCTTCGCTGATCGCCGCCGCCGGCCACTTCGGCGCCCACTATGCGGGTGCTTCCGAGCAGCAGGTTGCCGCTTTGAAGAAAGCCGCCCACGCGACCGGAATGGCCTTCCAGATTGTCGATGACGTCATCGACATTGCCTCCGAGTCCACCCAATCCGGCAAAACTCCGGGAACAGACCTCCGCGAAGGTGTGTTTACCCTGCCGGTGCTCTACGCGCTGGACGAGGAAGGCCCGGTGGGGGATCGGCTCCGTGAGATCCTCACTGGCCCCGTGACGGACGAAAATCTGGTGGAGGAAGCTCTCACTTTGCTGCGTGGTTCCGCGGGAATGCGGCAGGCCCGAGAGACGGTGTACGCCTACCGTGACGAAGCCAAAGATGCGCTGAGCATCTTCCAGGATTCCCCCGCCAAGGAAGCCTTCTTCCGGCTGGTGGACTTTACGGTCGCTCGCGTCGGGTAGCGAGCGAGACACACCCTCCTAGCGGTAGTTGGTGAACTGCAGCGCCACGTCCAGATCTGCTGCCTTCACCAGCGCGATGGTGTCTTGCAGATCGTCCCGCTTCTTGGAGCTCACCCGCAGCTCGTCACCTTGAATCTGTACTTTCGCGCCCTTCGGGCCTTCGTCCCGAATGAGCTTCGAGATTTTCTTGGCGGTGGGCTGGTCGATGCCCTGCTTCAGGGTGATGGTCATTTTTACCAGCTTGCCGGAGGTGGCCGGTTCGCCGGCCTCAATTGCCTTCAGAGAAATACCCCGGCGGATTAGCTTGGACTGGAACACGTCAAGGGCTGCCCGCACGCGATCCTCCGAGTTGGCCTGTACGACGATGGCGTCCCCGGACCAGACGATGTCAGCGTCCACGTTGCGGAAGTCATAGCGGGTGGAGATTTCCTTGGCGGCCTGGTTGAGGGCGTTATCGACTTCCTGGCGATCAATCTCGCTGACGATGTCGAAAGAAGAATCTGCGGCCATGGTGTGTCCTTCCGTGCGGGTGGCTGGTGATGGGGTGTATGTCTCGTAGTCGACCCCACTTTAGTAGTTTTTAGCTGCCGGTTTGGCATATTGCTGGGAGAGTCGCTAAAGTCTTGTGAGCACCTGTTCTTCAGTGCACGCCAGGTTGCCCGAGCGGCCAAAGGGAGCGGACTGTAAATCCGTCGGCGTTGCCTACCAAGGTTCGAATCCTTGACCTGGCACTCTCACACCCCCGCCACAAGCGGGGGTTGAGTTTTATATATGATTAACAAGAAATTACCGTTATACAGGCGATTTGTCATGTACGCAACTGTCCGGTAATCTTCTAGAAGCTTGGTAAGAGAGTGAATCTCCCTCAACAAGATTGCCCCCTTAGCTCAGTCGGCAGAGCGTTTCCATGGTAAGGAAAAGGTCGACAGTTCGATTCTGTCAGGGGGCTCTCTTTTTGCTCTGAAAGCACTTTGCTGCGGAGCCTCGACTGACAACTAGACATGGCGATGTAGCTCAGACGGTTAGAGCGCACGACTCATAATCGTGAGGTCGAGGGTTCGATCCCCTCCATCGCTACCACAGAAAAGCCCTGGTTAACAGTGTTAACCAGGGCTTTTTCGGGTCACCCGAGAGCCTCCTGCGCCGCATTCGCGTATTGACGCTGGTCGCGGAGAAGGGGACGGCGGTGGCCGTTATTTTCCGTAGGTGAGAATGCGGTTCACCAGGCGGGCAATGACATTCGGGGAGACCTGTTCGGTGAGGTAGAAAGCGGTGCACTGTTTGCCCACGGGGTGGTGGACGGTGGGGAGCTTGGTGGTGATACCGGTGGCCACGCCCCAGATGCGCTTGGCGACGTCCTTGGGCTCCAGCCGGACGCCCATTCGACGGGTGCCGGCGGTGGAGACGCCGTCGAGCATCTTGCTGTTGACATAAAGGGGCATCATGTCGACGACGCGAATGTCGTATTGGTCCCATTCCACGTTGAGGGCTTCCGTAAGGCCGCGGACTGCGAACTTAGTGGCTGAGTAGAGGGCCATGTCGGGGGTGCCGACGATGCCGGAGGCGGAACACATGCTGATGACCTGCGAGTGGGGGGTGGCAAGCAGGTAGGGGAAGGCGGCGTGACAGCCTTTGTAGACGCCCTTGACGTTGACGTCGACCATGAGGTCTTCGCGTTTGCGGTCGTCTTCATTGAAGGGGCCGTCAATGAGCAAGCCGGCGTTGTTGAGTAGGATGTCGAGGGTGCCGCCGGTGTGGGAGGTGAAGTTGGCGAGAGCGCGGTCCCAGTCTTCTTGGCTGGTGACGTCGAGGTGGCCAGCGATGATGTTGGGCATGTTGTCGGCCCAGTCGACGGGGGAGATGTCGTATGCGCCCACGAGGTAGCCGTTACGGGCGAACAGCTCGGCAGTTTCGCGGCCAATTCCGCGGGCAGCACCGGAAATGAAAATGGATTTTCTGGTCATAACTCTATGGTGACACAAGTCACAGGCTGAGGTATGGGGTTTTCGTCGACGAGCCAAACTCTTCGTTTTTCGGCACAATGGGGAAGGAGCTGCCAGCGCGGCGTTTGTCAGCAGCGCTGGTCCTCGCGTATCATCGCAGGAGGCGTAGTTCCGTGTGTCGCCAACCCGGCGCGCAGACGCCACCTTGTTCACCCGTGAGCAGGGACTCGTCGATGCCATTGTGGCTGGTGTCGAGGTGCTCTGATCACAGTGAATAGAGGGGTGTGGCTCAATTGGTAGAGCAGCGGTCTCCAAAACCGCAGGTTGCAGGTTCGAGTCCTGTCACCCCTGCCAGGACCCTGTTGGATTGTAGGGCATCCGTTGAAGACATGGAGGACAACGAGTGAGCGACGAGAAGAGCACACCGGACGACAACATTGTCGACCCGGTCGTGTCTGCAGCCGACGCTGCTGACACTGACGCCCAGTCGGTGCAGCCGACCGGTAAGCGTCGCCGCAAGGGCGCCTCGGAGCGCCCGGTCGTTGAGGCTCCTGCGGAAACCGAGGAGAAGAACGCCAAGGACGGTTTCTTCCCTCGCGCAGGTCGAGCCATCAAGGCCTTCTTTATCCGCATCGGGCACTTCTTCAAGAGCGTCTGGGACCAGATGAGAAAGGTCGTGTGGCCCACCAAGAAGGAGATGTTGATGTCGGTGCTCGCCGTCTTCATCTTCCTGGTCATCACGGTTGCTCTGGTATTCGGTGTGGATACTGGAGCGGGTGAGCTGGTCCGAGTGATCTTCCAGAATCCGAATGGTGGCGCCGATATGGTTCCACCGGGAATGCCTGGAATACCCGGAATGTAAATCTCCGCTGAAAGCCCTCTCCGGAGGGCCTTCATTGTTTTTTCAGAACTTATAGACTGAACACGTGTGGACGAGTGACCAACCCTCCTCGGCTACCTGCACAACACGACGTTTGCTACGACCGAACCGCGCACAGCTGCGGGCCGTACTGCTTGAAGGGAAGAGAACAGTGAGCAACACCGACGACAACGCTCTAGTTGAGGAGCAGACGCCGGACACTGCCGCCGTAGAACTGCCAGTGGGAGACTCTGCTGAGCAGCCGCTGGCCGTTGAGGCTGCTCCTGCCTCCGCAGTCGATCCGGTTGCGGAGTTCAAGAAGGAACTCCGTCGCCTCCCCGGAAAGTGGTATGTCATCCACTCCTACGCTGGCTACGAGAATAAGGTGAAGACCAACCTGGAGACTCGTATCCAGACCCTTGACGTGGGCGACTACATTTTCCAGGTGGAAGTTCCACAGGAAGAGGTCATTGAGCTGAAGAATGGGCAGAAGAAGTCCGTCAAGCGCAAGATCCTCCCCGGTTATGTGCTGGTGCGTATGGAACTCAATGACGAGTCTTGGGGTGCCGTCCGTAACACCCCCGGTGTGACCGGTTTCGTGGGTGCTACCAGTAACCCCACTCCGCTGTCGCTTCGGGAAGTCGTCAAGTTCCTCATGCCGAAAGATAACGCTCCAGCTGCCCCGGAAGCTACTGAAGAGGAAGCTGCCCCCGTCATCAAGGTGGATTACGAGGTCGGAGAGTCCGTCACTGTTATGGATGGCCCCTTCGCTACCCTCCCCGCCACTATTAGCGAAGTTGATCTCGATACCCAGAAATTGCAGGTATTGGTCTCTATCTTCGGTCGCGAGACCCCCGTGGAACTCGGTTTCGACCAGGTGGAGAAGATCTCCTAAACCCCCCTTTACGTCGGAAGCCCCACCTCGATGTGGGGTTTTCCGTGTGTATCGGGTAATATCTCCTAGTCACCTATCTGTCTGGCACTCATTTATTTTCTGCTGGGCAGCACTAAATGTGATGAGGTAACAAGTAGCGGCGTAGCGCGACATGCGACAAGCCGCTAACAGTCAACACAAGTAAGGAAGCACGGATGCCCCCGAAGAAGAAAGTCACCGGGCTCATCAAGCTGCAGATCCAGGCTGGACAGGCCAACCCTGCTCCGCCGGTGGGCCCTGCTCTTGGTGCCCATGGTGTCAACATCATGGAATTCTGCAAGGCATACAACGCTGCCACTGAAAGTCAGCGCGGCGACGTTGTGCCTGTGGAAATTACCGTCTACGAAGATCGGTCCTTCACCTTTGTCTTGAAGACCCCTCCGGCCGCTAAGCTCCTCCTCAAGGCTGCTGGCATTGCCAAGGGTTCGGCTACTCCGCACACCAATAAGGTCGGTTCTGTGACCATGGATCAGTGCCGTGAGATTGCCAAGACCAAGCAACCGGATCTCAACGCCAACGATATCGAGGCTGGCGCCAAGATTATTGCTGGTACCGCTCGCTCGATGGGTATCACCGTCGAGGGTGCATAACAACCTCAGTGGAAGAGCCCGCTTCGGCTCGAACCACCCCCAACCGTCACACTGGTGACAGGAATGGAAACAAATGAGCAAGAACTCTAAGGCTTATAAGGCCGCTGCGGAGAAGGTCGACCGTTCCCTTCTCTACACTCCTTTGCAGGCTGCCAAACTCGCTAAGGAAACCTCCTCCGTCAAGATGGATGCCACCGTCGATGTGGCTATGCGTCTGGGCGTTGACCCCCGCAAGGCTGACCAGATGGTGCGCGGCACCGTCAACCTTCCGCACGGCACCGGTAAAACCGCCCGTGTGATCGTCTTCGCCGTTGCAGACAAGGCCGCTGAGGCTGAAGCTGCTGGTGCCGACGAGGTTGGCTCCGACGAACTCATCGCCAAGATCCAGGGCGGCTGGCTCGACTTCGATGCCGCCATCGCCACCCCGGATCAGATGGCCAAGGTTGGCCGCATCGCCCGCATCCTCGGTCCCCGTGGCCTTATGCCGAACCCCAAGACCGGCACCGTGACCACTGACGTGACCAAGGCTGTTAAGGACATTAAGGGCGGTAAGGTTACCTTCCGCGTCGACAAGGCCGCCAACCTGCACCTCATCATCGGCAAGGCTTCCTTCGATGTTGAGCAGCTGGTGGAGAATTACGCAGCGGTGTACGACGAGGTTCTGCGCCTCAAGCCGTCCTCCTCCAAGGGCCGCTACGTCAAGAAGATTACGATGTCCACCACCACCGGACCGGGCATCCCGGTGGATCCCAGCGTCACTTGTAACTACCTTGGTGAAGCAGACGCCTAATCTCTTCCCGTGAGCTGGTGCTCTGCACCATTCTCACGTGCCATACCATCGACCCCCATTCCGTTCTACGAGCGGGTGGGGGTCGATTTGGTACTGAGCAGCATCAATCGCTACACTCAATGAAGAAGTTTGACCCGATCAAGTTTCACCCAAGACCGTTGGTCACTGTTAACACACGTTAGCAGTTGAAGGTCCGAAATAATTCGGCGGCCCACGCAGGTAGAACTCAGTCGAGGATGACGGCGAACAATCGTGTTTGCCCGTGATTCACGCCTTGCGTCTCCTGCGCAAGGCGTTTGTTTATTTCGGGCGAACGACAAGAGGAAGGAGGCAAAGCATGGTCCAGTCTACGAAGGTCACCGCAGTAGCCGCGATCAAGGAGCAGTTCGAGAATTCCACTGCTGCCATCGTCACCGAATACCGTGGTCTGTCCGTTCCGGCCATGACCGAGCTGCGCCGCGCTCTCGGAAAGAGTGCAACCTACTCCGTCGCCAAGAACACCCTGGTCAAGCGCGCTGCTGCTGAAGTTGGCGTGGAAGGCCTCGAGGATCTTTTGGTTGGCCCCACCGCCATCGCGTTCATCGACGGCGAACCCGTCGAAGCCGCCAAGGCTTTCCGTGCATTCGGTAAGGACCACAAGGAACTCGTCATCAAGGGCGGTTACATGGATGGCCAGGCGCTGTCCGTGGACCAGGTCGAGAAGCTCGCAGACCTCGAGTCTCGCGACGTTCTCCTCGCCAAGCTCGCCGGTGCGATGAAGGGCAACCTGGCGAAGGCTGCTGGACTCTTCAACGCTCCCGCATCCCAGGTGGCTCGTCTCGCAGCCGCCCTGCAGGAGAAGAAGTCCGCAGAGTAGTTCATCTATCCGCTGCCTAGCGCGGATACCGCCTGGGATTGCCCGGGCACTTACCACCACAAACGTAAGAGTCCATAATCAAGGACCAAAGGAAAGGAAGCCACCATGGCTAAGCTCACCACCGAAGAGCTCCTCGATGCTTTTAAGGAAATGACCCTCATCGAGCTCTCTGAGTTCGTCAAGGCCTTCGAAGACACCTTCGAGGTTACCGCTGCTGCCCCCGTCGCCGTTGCCGCTGCTGGTGCCCCCGCCGCTGCTGCCGAGGCTGAGGAAGAGAAGGACGAGTTCGACGTCATCCTCGAGTCCGTCGGCGACAAGAAGATCCAGGTTATTAAGGTCGTCCGCGAGATCGTCTCCGGCCTCGGCCTGAAGGAAGCCAAGGACCTCGTTGAGGCTGCCCCCAAGGCCGTCCTCGAAGGTGCTAACAAGGATGACGCTGAGGCTGCCAAGGCCAAGCTTGAAGAAGCCGGCGCCACCGTCACCCTCAAGTAAGTTTTTCGACTTACCGTCAATGCCCCTCTCCGCATCCGCGGGAGGGGCATTGACCTATTTCTCGGCAAGAACCGGGAATTTCGCCCTCTGCGAGCACATCTCTCGCCACCCAGTCATTGTCCTAAAAAAGCAGTTACCAGCACTTTCTTTAGGCGAATTCTTCCCTTGTTTCCGCGCATATCCTTGACAATTCTTTGTGTGCAGGTGACGATGATTGTGACCACGTGACGTGGCACATAATTTGAGGAGGGATGTTCCCTTTCATCGTGGGGTTTTCACGAGTGCAGATGGAAGGCAGTACGCGAGCGCCGGTGTCTCTGCCGGTGGACATAAGTCGGATTTCGTTATACCATTGATCTTTGCGTTGGCCCCATTGCGCCCAAAACTGGGCTTACTGATCAGAAAGTGACTTTCGGGACTTCCCAAAAACCCTTTTGAACAGGCAAAATGTACGCTTTGTTCGGTAGTGGAAGGCTTTAGTTGGAGAAGCTGGAAACTGCTGTATTAAAGAGTACAGAGGCTGACAACGGAACCACTGTAGATTACGTCGTGGAAACATTCCTGGCGGCTCGCGTCCTGGGTCGCCGCGTATGCTTCTGCGCATGAGGTCCTGGAAGGACGCACCTTGGCAGTCTCTCGCCAGACCAGTTCGAAGGCCCAGATCCCTGGAGCCCCCAAGCGGCCGTCGTTTGCTACCATTCGCGAACCACTTGAGGTTCCCGATCTGCTGAGCATTCAGACTGACTCATTTGCTTGGCTAGTCGGAACGAAGAAGTACACCCAGTCCGATGCAGACGAGGTCACCGGTGAGCAGCGCGTCACCGGCGGTCTTGAAGACATTCTCGACGAAATTTCCCCCATTGAGGACTTCGCCGGGTCTATGTCTCTGTCGTTCTCGGATCCGCGATTCGATGAGGTGAAGGCCTCTATCGCGGAATGTCGAGAAAAGGACATGACCTACTCCGCCCCGCTGTTCGTCACGGCTGAGTTCGTGAACAACACCACCGGCGAAATCAAGAGCCAGACCGTCTTCATGGGTGACTTCCCCATGATGACCGATAAGGGCACCTTCATTATTAACGGCACCGAGCGTGTCGTGGTGTCTCAGCTTGTCCGTTCCCCCGGTGTCTACTTCGATGAATCCATCGACAAGACCACGGAGAAGGAACTTCACGCGGTGAAGATCATCCCCTCCCGTGGCGCATGGCTCGAGTTTGACGTCGACAAGCGTGACACCGTTGGTGTCCGCATCGACCGCAAGCGCCGCCAGCCCGTCACTCTCCTCCTCAAAGCCCTCGGCTGGACCAGTGAGGCCATCACCGAGCGCTTCGGCTTTTCCGAAGTTATGATGTCCACCCTCGAAAAGGACACGGCTGACACTCCGGACGAGGCCCTGCTTGAGATTTACCGCAAGCTGCGTCCGGGCGAACCCCCGACCAAGGAAGGCGCCCAGAACCTTCTCGCTAACCTGTTCTTTAAGGAAAAGCGTTACGACCTTGCGCGCGTTGGCCGCTACAAGATCAACCGCAAGCTCGGCCTGCTCAAGGAAGGCAACGATTCTCTCACCCTCACTGAGCAGGACATCGCCACCACCATCGAGTACCTAGTGCGCCTGCATGCCGGTGACACCACCATGACTGCCCCTGACGGCACCGAGATCCCGGTGGAAACCGACGACATTGACCACTTCGGTAACCGTCGCCTCCGCACCGTCGGCGAACTCATCCAAAACCAGGTACGCGTCGGCCTCTCCCGCATGGAACGCGTCGTGCGCGAGCGCATGACCACCCAGGACGTGGAAGCCATCACCCCGCAGTCCCTCATCAACATCCGCCCCGTGGTGGCAGCAATCAAGGAGTTCTTCGGAACCTCCCAGCTGTCTCAGTTCATGGACCAGAACAACCCGCTGTCGGGCCTCACCCACAAGCGTCGTCTGTCTGCCCTGGGACCGGGCGGCCTCACCCGTGACCGTGCTGGCCTCGAAGTCCGCGACGTTCACAACTCTCACTACGGCCGTATGTGCCCGATTGAGACTCCGGAAGGCCCGAACATTGGCCTCATCGGTTCTCTCTCCGTGTACGCCCGCGTGAACCCCTTCGGCTTCATCGAAACCCCGTACCGTCGCGTCGTCGACGGCCGTGCCACCGACCAGGTTGACTACCTCACCGCAGATGAGGAAGATCGCCACGTTGTGGCCCAGGCCAACTCGCCGATGGACGCAGATGGCAAGTTCCTCGATGAGCGCCTGCTCGTGCGTAAGAAGGGTGGCGACGTCGAATACGTTACCCCCGACGAAGTGGACTACATGGACGTGTCCCCGCGCCAAATGGTCTCCGTAGCAACCGCTATGATTCCCTTCCTCGAGCACGACGACGCCAACCGTGCTCTCATGGGTGCCAACATGCAGCGCCAGGCCGTGCCCCTGCTGAAGACCGACTCCCCGCTGGTCGGCACCGGAATGGAACTGCGCGCCGCCTACGATGCCGCCGACGTCATCATCAATGAGAAGGCCGGCATTATCGAAGAAGTCTGCGCTGACTTCATCACCGTCATGGCTGATGACGGCACCCGCACCACCTACCAGCTGCAGAAGTTTGTCCGCTCCAACCCCGGCACATGCTACAACCAGGTTCCAATTGTGGCCGCCGGGCAGCGTGTGGAAGCCGGCGAAGTCATCGCCGACGGCCCCTCCACTGACAAGGGCGAAATGGCTCTCGGCAAGAACATGCTGGTCGCCATTATGCCGTGGGAAGGCTATAACTACGAGGATGCCATCATCCTCTCGCAGCGCGTCGTGGAAGAGGACGAACTGACCTCTATCCACATCGAAGAGCACGAGATCGATGCCCGCGACACCAAGCTTGGTGCCGAGGAAATCACCCGCGACATCCCCAACGTGTCCGACGAAGTGCTCGCCGACCTTGACGAGCGAGGCATCGTGCGTATCGGTGCTACCGTCCGCGACGGTGACATCCTGGTCGGCAAGGTCACCCCCAAGGGTGAAACCGAGCTCACTCCGGAAGAGCGCCTGCTGCGTGCCATCTTTGGCGAAAAGGCCCGCGAAGTCCGCGACACCTCCCTCAAGGTGCCGCACGGTGAAACCGGCAAGGTGACCGGTGTGCGCGTCTTCTCCCGCGAGGATGACGACGAGCTTCCCCCGGGCGTGAACGAACTGGTGCGCGTCTACGTCGCCCAGAAGCGTCGTATTCAGCCCGGTGACAAGCTCTCCGGCCGCCACGGCAACAAGGGTGTTATCGGCAAGATCCTACCGGTCGAAGACATGCCCTTCCTCGCCGACGGCACCCCCATCGACATTGTCCTCAACACCCACGGCGTGCCCCGTCGTATGAACATCGGCCAGATCATGGAAATCCACCTCGGCTGGCTGGCCAAGTACGGCTGGAAGATCGAGGGTGACCCGGAGTGGGCCAAGATGCTCCCCGAGGAAATGCTCGATGTGGAGCCGAATACCAAGACCGCCA
>JAHABL010000025.1 GCA_018376445.1 Mycobacteriales bacterium | reverse complement strand
AAGCCCAGGCTTGCGAGCCTGGGCTTTCGTCTTGCTGGCGTGCGTGTGGCTTCCGGGCGCATGGGGCCGTCGTGCCCGAGGCTGCTGCGCCTGCGGCTGTTGTGCCCGCGGCTGTGCCTGTGCCTGTGTCTGCAGCTGGCAGACCGGGAGCGCAGGGGGCTCCTGTGGGGCGCTTTGGTGATTGGTACGTGCGTGGGTGATTGCTGCGTGCCCTGCGTGCCGGGTAGCGCACGTAGTAATCGGGCAGGCGCTGGCGCATCGGGTAGGCACGTTCTAATGAGGTGGGCGAGGGCGCAAGACGGCTTTGGCGACCGTGGCACGCTGCCCAGACACCGTCGACCTGCTTCACCGAGGCAGAGATGAGGACAAACTTGTTGTTGAGTCTGAAGAGAGACCACACCCGATAAGGCCTCCGCCCTCGTGGGCGGCGCGCCAGCGGCACCGAGGCAGGGCTAGCACGACGGCGATGGTCAAGAGAGCAAGAAGCGCGAGCACGGGCCGAGTGAGGTCACGCGAGGTAGGAAGAGGCGCTGTTCGCTCCTGACTTGCCGACACAGACCTCTTTGCTCTCGCAGAGACGGGTCGTGGTGTCATCGTTCGGTACCTTGGTGATGGACCGAGTCTTCTCGCGGAAGTCGTGGCGCCGACCTGCTACGAGCCTTGTTGAGTAGGAAACGATGCCAGGCAGTCTTCTCGTCTGTGCGGTTCGTAGGAGGGTGAGGCAGAGTGACGCATGAGTAGGTCTTGTCGAATACTCGCGATCTTGCCTCTGTGACGTACTTGACAAGGGTCAAGTCGTCAAGCAGAATCGTTGTAATCGATTACTCGACCGACTGCGAGGATCGACCATTTCAATGGCGAAGAGGAGCTCAACATGAACATGCCATATCTGTCGCGACGGAGCATGCTCGCTCTTGGCGCGGCCGCCGCAGGAAGCGTTGCACTCTCGGGGTGTGGGGGCGGAGGTGCTTCCAACTCAGGGACCGCCTCCTTCTGGAACTTCTACGGAGAGAATCCATCTGGTAGCGCTGAGTCGGAGTGGATGACGAAACTGATCTCAGACTGGAACGCTAATAACGACTTCCAAGTCAGCCTCAAGTACATGCCTGCCCAGACCTACTTGGATGGCAGCACGCTTCAGACCGCATTTACCTCGGGCGAGGGACCGGACGTCTTTCTGCTGTCGCCAGGTGACTTCCTGCGATATGCGAACGGCGGTGTGCTGCGGGACCTGAGTGACAAGCTCGATAACTCAGTCAGGGCTGACTTCACTCCAGGTTTCCTGGAGTCGCGATCGGATGGCGACAAACTGTACGCGATTCCGATGGATGCAGAGCCTCTCGCCATCTTCTACAGCCCAGCTGCGTTCGAGGCTGGGGGACTGTCCGAGGGTGATATTCCGACGACCTGGGAGGAGTTTGTCGCGGTTGCGGAGAAGCTGACAACTGACCGTCAGTTTGGTGCCATGGTGGATCCTGCACCGTCCTACTACGAGAACTTCACGTGGTATCCGTTCCTGTGGCAGACCGGGAACGATGTCTTTGATGCCGATGGGAAACCGGCATTCGACAATCCAGGGTCTGTTCAGGCTATGCAGTTGTGGCAGGACCTCATCTACGGTGGGTTGGCTCCAAAGCAGGCCCAGGGCGCAGGTGCGAGCGAGGTCAACACCAACCTCGGCTCCGGCAACGTGGCCATGCAGCAGTCGGGTATCTGGGGAATTGCCCAGATGGCCCAGAACCTCCCCGACTTTGAGTACGACGTGTTCCCCCTCCCGATTCCAGATGGGGGTACTCCAACCACGATCGTTGGAGGATGGAGCTTCGCTGTCAACGCCGAGGGGAAGGACCCGGACGGTGCGGCCGACTTCGTGACCTGGGCGTTGGCAAGCCAAGAAAAGGAACAGATTCAGCGCCTCGTGGATTGGACTGCTGGAGCCAAGTCAAACTTCCCGACTCGCAAGTCGGTCCTTGAAGCAGCTGAGCAGCAAGGCAAATACGAAGAGGCTCACATGAAGAAGTTCGTTGACGAGATCTATCCGACAGGTGTCTCTGAGCCCCGATTCCCACCGGAGGTATACAAGCCGATCTCCGATGCGCTGCAGGCTGTGGCGCTGGAGGGCAAGGACGCGCAGGAGCAGGTCTCAGCGGCGCAGGCATCGCTTGAGAAGTACATGGAATCTTATGACGGCGTCAAGATCTCATACTGATGGGGCGTCCTCGATGCGCGGGAATCCCATTTCTCGTAGCCTACGGAGAAAGAAAGAGGAACGAGCCGCCTGGGCGTTCCTTGCTCCGGATGGAATCGGGCTGGCATGCTTCGTCGTGCTTCCGATCATCATCTCTTTTGTCTTTGCCTTCATGTCCATGAATGGATTTGGCAAGGTCAGCTTTGCTGGTCTGGACAATTTCGAGCGTCTCTTCGCTGATCCTAAGGTTCCGAAGTCTCTATTAGTGACGTTCGGATATGCGGCAATGACCGTACCTCTGAGTTTCGTTACCGGTTTAGGGCTGGCGCTCCTCTTCGAGAAGAAGTTCAAGGGTGTCAATATCGCCCGGACCTTCATCTTCATGCCCTACGTGCTGAGTCTCGTGGTTGTCTCGCTGATCTGGCAGCTCCTTCTCAATGACAAGACCGGGCTCATTCCAAGCGCCTTGCGGCCCTTCGGGTTGAGCGACGTGAGTTGGCTTGGCGATCCTCGCTTCGCCCTGTTCACAGTTGTTCTCATTACAGTATGGAGCCAGGCCGGATATGTCATGCTTCTGTTTCTTGGAGGGCTTGGCGGGATTCCTCAGGACTACTATGACGCTGCAGCGATCGATGGAGCTGGATGGTGGCGGACTTTGGTGTCTATCACCTTGCCAATGTTGCGTCCCACTTCATTTTTCATCATCCTGACCTCGATCATGGGGTGTGTCGCCGGTGTGCAGGCCTTCGATATGATCTTCATCCTGACATCTGGAGGCCCTGCTAATGCGACGTTGACGATGCCGTTCTACGTCTACGAACAGGCGTTTACGTACAATGATCTTGGATATGCCTCTGCGTTAACCCTGTTGCTGGTCCTTATGCTGATGGTTGCTGTGATCGCATCCTTCGCGTCAACTCGAGGGGGCAGGTTCCATGAAGACTAATCGGAAACCTGCCACCTCAAGGGGGAGAAGGGATCTGTGGCGAACGGCCGCGGGATGGATTGTTGGCGTACTTTTTCTAGCTCCGTTTGTCTGGCTTGTTGTCACTGCCTTCAAGCCGTCGAATGATGCGTACTTTATTGGGGTCCGAGAGCTAACGTTTGACAACTTCAAGTACGTTCTGTTTGAGATGCCACTGATTCGCTACATGCTCAATACGGGGTTTGTCTCCGTGGTTGTGACAGTAGTGGCGTTGGTGTTTCACACCATGGCGGCGTATGCGTTGGCACGGTTGCGGTTCCGGGGGAATATGGTGATGTTGAATGTCATCGTTGCTACATTAATGGTGTCAACGCCTGTCATCTTGGTTCCGCTGTACCTGATCGTTCGAGAGCTGAGCTTGCTGAACTCGTTGGCAGGTGTCATCATCCCAAGTATCTTCAATGCCTATGGGATCTTTCTTCTACGTCAGGTGATGCTCTCAATTCCGCGAGAGCTGGAGGAATCGGCGACCCTAGACGGCGCATCATACTGGCGGAAGTACACGACCATCGTCGTTCCGCTCGTAAGGCCGACGATCGCCTCGTTGGCGGTCCTGTTCTTCTTGGCGAACTGGAACTCCTTCATGTGGCCAAAGACGATCTTGCTTGATGAGAGAAACTGGATGGTGCAGCAGGGTCTCTCATCTATGCAAAGTCAATATGGTGCTCAATGGGGATATATCGCGGCTGCTGCAGTAATCGTAGCGATTCCTACGCTCCTGCTCTTCCTGTTGTGCCAACGGTGGCTCATCAAGTCCATCATGATCAGTGGGATGAAATAGGAAGGACTTGATCATGAGGCGTCGCCAAGCATCGCTTGGCGACGCCTCTTCCTGCTGCCAATTCCGAGCACTAATTCAGGAGCGGCTCGATCCAAAGCCTGGCTGAATGAAGGATCCTGGAATGCCAAGAGTGACGGCTTTGCGATCGCGATGAAGAACTGCTCGTGAGTCTTGACCTCGTGGGGTGAAGACAAACCCACGGTTGGATAGACGGTTACGTGGTCTCACGTGCCTGTCCAGCAATAGAACGGAGGTATGCGGTGGTGTGTAAGAGTCGGTCGGACTGAGCATTTGCCCTCAGCACTTCGTCCTCATCGCGTCAGTTGAGCATCGGGCTTGTGGAGCGCGGAGGCGTCACAGCATCGTGGCCAGGCGAGTGATGACGCACCTCCGCCTGTCACGACAAAAGTGACTCGTTGCCTCGATAGCTGGCGGATCGGTGAACACGCCAAGACGCCCGTCAACAGGACGGAAAGTGCCCTCCGGCTGAGAGAACAGCGCTCGCCGGGAGAAGGAGGACTGTCGCCGAACCTGAAACGTAACTAGAAGCGGTAGACCGAGCTATGGACTCTTTCAGAATGCTTTGATGGCGGCTTTTTGTAGGGGTAGTCCGTTGATGAAGTGTTCGAGGTAGTGCTGGTACTCGGTGACTTGTTCGGGTGTGGCTTGGAGGGTGAGGGCCTGTTGTGTGGCGCTCACG
>JAHABL010000024.1 GCA_018376445.1 Mycobacteriales bacterium | reverse complement strand
TGCGCCGGAGGCGAGCACCGTGCCAGCAGGATCGATCAGCACCGCCTTGATCCGGGTGGAACCAAACTCAATACCCAACGCAGTCCGAGTCAGGTCCAGAGAGACAGAGGAAGTTGAATTTTGCGTCTTTAAAATTGAATGATCCTGAGTGGTCGTGGTCATGGGACTCTCCTTTTCTTGAAATCTGTGATCTTAAGAGCATGCAGATCGTTGAGGCCCTGAGGTCGACTCTCTGGCTATCAAACGCGGTGCCAGCAGGGTGCGGGCAACAGGCGAGTCTGGATTGGTAATCCGATCCGCGAGGATTTCCGCCGCTCGGCGTCCTGTTTCGAGAAGTGGTTGTTCGATGACTGAGACCGTAGGAGAGACCATTGTGGTCCATAAGTCATCATCTGTTCCGAGAAGGCCGAGACCAAAACGCTTGAGCTCCTTGATGGCGCGGAAAGCTCCTGCTGTCATTGGGCTGTTCGTGATATAAAAACTATCGACATCACGCGTCTTGAGTACTTCGCGAGCGATCTCATATCCAGAATTCAAGCGGAGATCGCCACGGATGACAAAAGGACGGTCACTACCAGATCCGGCGGGCCAGGCATCGAGAAAACCATGAGTTCTGTCCTCTGTGGGGGAGAGGTGGGCTGGGCCGCAAATACAGACCGGCTGCCGGTATCCCTGATCTGAGAGGTGCTGTGCGGCTAGACGTCCCGCGAGATGATTATCGGTAGAGACGAAATCAAGAACAGACGAACGTGGACTACGGTCGATAAGAACTGTAGGAATTTCAAGATCGGTCAGTGGAGAGAGATTTGAGTGACGTTCGTCTGCGCAGATGACGATGGCTCCCGCGACCTGCCGAGCAGCCAACTGTCTCAGGGCGTCGACTTCGCGGGAAACCTGATGATCGGAATGTGCAACGAGAACTCCATAGCCATTGCGTCGTGCCACAGATTCTACTTCGGCGGTGAGCCTCATGAAGTAGGGGTTCTCGGGCTCAGGTGTCACTACGGCGATGAGCGAGGAGCGTTGCTGACGCAGGACGCGTCCTGCCACATTGGGCACATAGTGTGTTTCCTTGATCGCCTTGAGGACCCGCTCGCGTAGATCGGGAGAGACACCCGTCGCGCCGTTCATGACGCGTGAGACCGTGGCGACCGAGACTCCGGCGGCCTTCGCGACGTCGCGTACAGTCACCTTGGACATCATTCCTCCTCATCCTCGAGGCGGTGCCGTCGTACGCCGTGCGCAATCTGACGTACGACGACACCGTGATTGCCTCTTACGGAATGATGACATCTCCGCACAGGTGTACGCGAACTCCTAGAGAATCAAATACGGCGGCCTTGACCAGGAGGGCGCGGTCGGCGGCTTCTTTGCTGTCTGCATAGACGAGTTGTGCGTGATTCGCCTTGTGTCGTCCCATTAACTGGTCGCGCGTGACACCATCGAGCACGACGTTTGCCAGCGGCCATTCTGGGTTCGTGATCTCCTTACGCCGCTGCGTTTCTTCTTCGGGAAGCTCAATCACGCGGCCACGTCCCAGATCGACGTTGAGTTGAGAGTCCGCGATATAGACGCGCGACCAGACAATCTCGCCAGGCCGCGAGACGCCGTTGAGAGTGGAACCACCCGCAGGAAAGAAGACCGGCCCCTGCCGCCATCCTTCGGCTGATGCGTATCCGTCTGGTAGATGGCTCGCAGGGACAGATCCTGAGATTTCGAAGGCCCAGACGTATTGATCGTCATACTCGGCTCCCCAACGGATGTCATGAAGCGTGGTGGCAGGATCCATGCCCATCGCGGTCCACACTCGGTTTGTCACAAGGGCATCGACGGCCACGCCCTCGTCAACCTCGTTGAAAGTAGGTAGAGCCTGCCCTTCCCACAGGACGTACGAGCCATCGCGACTCGTCACAGGCGGACGTGACACGTTGTTGAGGAGGCCCTCAACCAGATCAGAAGCAGGGCAGACGTCTTTCAGACCCTGCTGGTACTGGATGCCAACAGCGTCAAGGCCGAAGTCTTCGGCAATGTGGAGCGCTGCGATATACATCTTGTACTGCCATCTGAGCTGAGTCTTAGTGAGGTCAGTAGCCTCGTCGTCCCCAGTGCGGAACGTCATTCCAGCGTTAATGAGCCAATCGCCGATCGCGTCTGCTTCCTCGTCGGACACCGTTTGCATCTCGGCCCACAGGGCTGATTGCGAGAGGCGTTCCTTGTAGATGCCGAGGGAATTGAGCATCTCATCATCGATGATGGCGTTGTACATGCCCATACATCCCTCATCGAAAATACCGATGATCGCCTTATCTGTACGCAATTGCTCGGCGAGGGCGCGTCCTAGCTTGACTTCATCGTTATCCGGGAGAGCTGGTAGAGGGCGGACATGAGACTGATCATGCGTGATCTTTCCGGTTTCCAGGAAGCTCCTCATACCGTCGAGGAAGAACTGGTCAGTGCCATCAATAGTCCAGAGAGTAGCGTAGTCGCGGCCCATCTTTGTGAGGCTGCCATTGAGGTTGAGCAGGCCAACCAGACCTGGCCATGTGGGATCGAAATTGCCGACGGTGAGGATGGGACCTCGGTGCGTCCTCAGACCAGCAAGGACGTGGTGACTATATTGCCAGTTTGCTGTGGCTACGATCAGGGGAGCATCTGAGGGAATCTGTTTGAATACTTCGATTCCCATCCGTTGCGAGCGGATAAACCCGTGCCCAAGAGTCTCGCTGGGCTCGAAGGCTCGCTTAAGAGTCCAGCCAAGGTCTTGGACGGCATGTTTGACGAGATCTTCGAGGCGCGACTGATAAGGCCAGCTCGAGGTGTTGGCGGACTCGCGAAGATCTCCGCTAGGAACCAGGTAAACGGTGTGGTCTGGAGCGGAGAGAGGCTCGCGCTGCTGGGGGAACTGGTATTCTTTCGGCATTTTTATCTTCCTTGTGTCAGTGTTAGATTGTTTCGATTCTGGGTGGTGTCGTCCCGAGATCAGGCACCGGCTCGGTGCCGATATGAATTTCCATCGTGTCGGCGCACGGTGTGGTTGGGCGCCGTGTGGCGGGCTGGTCTAAGTAGAAATATGCGGTCGATGCGATGTCGTCACGTAATGGCAGGTAACGCCATCCGGACCGCCATCCAAGAGCCTGGATATCGACGTGAATGCCCCTGCGGAAGAAGATTGGGTCTGGAACGTGCCAGCGATACATTCCAAAACGCTGCTGGGAGTCATATAGTCCATCGGGGCGGATAATCTGTGGTAGGCCAAGATAGGGTGTGGAATATGGCGTGTACCCTTCTCCGGGGACATCAAAGTTCCACGCGCCGCCGAAATAGTCCTCTGTTCCCGTCCCGCAAATCGTCGGATACCGGTTTTCAACAGGTTCGTCGAGATCGCTATCGAGATAGAATTTGATCTCGCCCTCGCCCCACCAGCCGGGTGAGTTCACGCCCCATGCTATATATGTTCCAACGTACTGTCCTGACCCTGCAATGTCGTCAAGGATCGTGTGAGGAACTTTTTCTTCCAGAGGGTTTGACCTGCGCCACTGTGCGTGGAAGTAGGCGAGGTCTTCCTGTGGCGAGGGGAGCTCCTCGTAGGTCACTTGGTAATACAGACGAACACTGACTGAAGAGGTATTTTCAATAGTCAGCTTGGCATGTGATCGGAATGGCATAGGCCAATAGGAATTGAATCCACCATGTGGATTGGCTGCGATCATCTGTGAGCTGACTTGGCAGAAACGCCCCCATCCATTGCAGAAGAAATCGCCGTATGGGACCTCGACTGCCGGTTCCTCGCTTGAGTCCCAGTAAGCGCGCAGGATCAAAGTGCGCCAGTTATCGGTGTGGGTTGTGATCCATACGTGCGTAATGATGCCGGCGCCGTCGATGTCTGCCAGCGTCAGCGTTTCGCCTGCTGGCAGATCTACGCTTGGTGAGATCTTCCAGCCCGGCCCGAGATCGCGGGCGCACATTGCTCCGGTTCCTTCGGTAGCTCGCCCGCCTTGTCCAGGCTGTCCTGAAAAGTTCTCAGGGCTGATCGAGCGGGTGGTCCGCGGCGACAGTGTCGCGATGTGCCAACTAGGTGTGACTGCCATACGCCTTTCCTTTGAGGTTTGTGACGACTGCTAGTCGATTGGTGAAATCGATTACAGCGAGCGTAGCGTGACGCTCGTCTCTCGTCAACGTGTGGCGGCCCTAACCAGGCACGATCTCGCCGCCTGTCAGGGACGGCCCGGCTGGCGGGGCGCGTGCTAGTCGGCGTCAGTGCTCATGCCCAGTGCTTCATAGGCGTCGACCTCGGCGAGCTCGACCTTGGTCTGGGTGCGCAGGCCAGCGACGGCGTCGGATCCAAGAAGGAGCCGGGACGGCGGCTGCTGCGCGCTGGCGGCCAGGAGGATTGTCCGGGCTGCCTTGACGGCGTCGCTGCGCTGGGGTTCCAAACGAGTAGAAACCAGTTCATTGACGCGGCATGCAATGGGGGCCAGCTGGTCGGTATCGCTGACGCCGGCGTGGAATGGATATCGATACTTCCTTGTCTGTTTCAGGGGTGCCCTGAGTACTGGGACCTGAGGCCTGCGTGGCGACCTGAGACGTGGTGCTGAGACCGATCTGCGGAAGGGCGTACCGACAGTTCCTCCCATGCGGGCGGCTTGGCTTATAAGGTCACCGTATGACTCAGGTTCAGACTGCATCACAATCCGCATCTGGGCGCTTCATTGGTGCCGAGACCGTGCCTGCCGGTGGCCGGGTTCTGGTGGTGGGTGCCTCGGGCAGCATCGGCCGGCACGCCGTCCGTGCGGCGCTGGCCGCGGGACTGCGCACGCGCGCGCTCGTGCGTGATGACTCCAAGGCGGGGATGTTCCCGGACGACGTCGAGGTGATTGTCGCTGATACGTCTCGACCCGAGACTCTCGGCAGGGCGGTTGACGGCGTCCACGGCGTCGTCCTGACCCAGGGCACCTATGACGAGTCTGAGGCGAGGCAGGCCACTACCTTCCGGTCCTCAGCGTGCTCCGTGTGCTGGCGGTGCTGCGCAGGCCGGCTCGCATCGCCCTCATGACGACGGTCGGGGCGACCAAACCGACCGTGGGCCATGACTGGAAGCGGCGTGGTGAGAGGCTGGTGCGCGCCAGCGGCCTGCCGTACACGATCGTGCGACCGGGATGGTTCGACTACAACGAGGCCGATGAGCTGGCGCTCGTGATGCGTCAGGGGGACACGCAGTGGACCGGAAGCCCGGCCGACGGCGTCGTCTCGCGTGCCCAGATTGCTCAGGTCCTCGTTGCCAGCCTTCGTTCCACCGCGGCCACGGGCAAGACCCTGGAGCTGGTGGCGACGACGG
>JAHABL010000005.1 GCA_018376445.1 Mycobacteriales bacterium | reverse complement strand
TTTCCTCAAGGCGAAGGCCATCAATCTTACTAACGTGACGCTCCACATTAAGCCGTTAGGAACGCACAACTACTGGGTGGCAGCGCAGGAACTCCGGGAGACAAAGGAGCGAATCCTCAACAAAACGATTGACGATGACGACGACGGCGACGCGTTTTTGGATGAAAAGTCGTCGGATGCCGGTGTGGCTAATTCCCGTGACGACACCGGGCGTAGCGCCGGCTCAACCAACTCCACTACTGTGAAGCCCACGGCGTCAGCCGCTAACACTAAGAGGACGGCACCCGCGGAGTCCACCAGCAGCAACAAGAAACCTGCGTCCTCTACAATGACGGAGAAGTCGGTCCCGTCGTCCTCTGTGAAGAAAGCTGCAGTGAGTGGGACCAGTGTGGCTACTTTTGGTGCTACGTCCTAGACGTTGGCCCTGTATTCATCACTGTGTCTGCAGATATCGATAGTTTTGTGATGTACAGTACAATTTATATCGATATATGAAATAGGTTACAGTGAAGTGGCTTTGGGTGACAAAATTGTGCAACAAGCTGGTGAGCCGGATAACAAAAGTCTACTGTATGCAGATAGCTCCAAAAATACCAGCTTGAGAGGCATTTCAATGCACACGAATCGTTCGACCCGTAACCGGATAACCGTGGCAACAGCCGTTACTGCTCTCGTGGCTGCTCTGTCACCGGCCCTCGCTTCAGCAGCACTCGCCCCAGTAGACGAGTTCGGCGGCTACCCCGCTCCCTACTCTGATGAATACGGCATGCCCACCGAGGGTTATGGCCCGGCACAGACTGTGTGGGGTAAAGCTTCCCGCTACGACCACAAGAATCCTGGACGCACCCCCGAAGGTGCCAACAACTTCAACTGCAAGCCCAAGGTTAAGGGTGCACTCCCCATCGTCCTCGTCCCCGGAACTGGCGAGTCTGCCTACGCCACGTGGGCATACTATGCTCCTGAACTGACCCGGCGCGGATACTGCGTCTACACCTTCAACTACGGTCCTGCGCTTGCAACCGTGGGCAATAAGTTCGCACAGGCGTCTCTCCCCTTCGAAGGTGACCTCCACGCGTCCGCCAAGGCTCTTGGGAAATTCGTCAACATGGTTCTGAAGCGCACGGGCGCCCCCAAGGTTGACTTCATTGGTCACTCCCAGGGCGGCGGTGTCCTCCCCAACGCCTACATCAAGTGGTACGGCGGAAATAAGACAGTGCGCCACACTGTTGGCCTGGTAGCCTCCAACTTCGGCACCAACCTCAGCCTCGGATCTATCCCCGTGGTAGACCCCACCACCGGCACCATGCTGGCCTTCATCCCCAACCCCCTCACCCTCGCCTCCTCCAACTACGGCAGCGGTAAGGGCCTCTCTGACGTCATCGACACCATCCCCGGTGGACGTGACCTCATGGTCAAGGTAATGAATGCCGCCAACATGACCTCCAGCGAACAGCAGACCAAGAACTCTGAGTTCCTCAAGAAGTACAGCAGCACCCCCATCACCATGCCGGGTGTCAAGTACACCGTCATCACCACCCGCTTCGATGACGTCGTTACCCCCTACCGTAACGCCTTCATCTTCGAGCCCGGTGTCACCAACGTTGTGGTCCAGGACTACTGCGCCAACGACCACTCCGACCACTTCACCTTCTCCTACGATCCCAATGCCCTCGAGATCGCCGTCAACGCACTTCAAGGCAACGCCAACAAGCCCATCAAGTGCCGCGCCAAGGCATTCGGAATCTAAGTGACATCTGAATAACAACACAAACGAATAAGCTGTGGGCACGCGCAAGGGTGCCCACAGCTGCATTTCCACGAATAATCCTGACAACATCCACAAACCCGCCCCAAAACACCCTTGGCGATGTGAATTGATGGGTGGGGAAGAAAAATCAGAAGATACAGGGGAAAATACTACTCACGCTGGCGAAGGAAGCCGGTTTTCACTCTAGTATGAGGTTTGACTGGTGTAGTTCGTAGGGGTGCGGGACTCTTCTCTGTACTTCAGTGAAAGATCAGGATTATGGACGATAAAAAGCTGCTTGCCCGTATAGAAGAAATGGAATCGATTCTTAATCGCGTTACGGCATTACTGGGCGAAGCTGACAGTGTTCTCACTGAGATTGAGGGCGCCGTACCCTCTTATGAAAAACTCAAGGAGTATTACTGTGGTCCTCTTCAAAGAGCGGACGTTGACGCTTACAATGCGGGAAATATTCCACCAGACGTGCCATGCGGAGTCCTCTCCGAGGATGCCATCTATGACCTGTTCTTTGAGTATCAGAACATCGCGATTCGCATGCTTGAATTAGCCACCACGATGGTAAAAACCGCCTGATCGCACGGCAGCCATAGCGGAGTTAAAGGCCATACTAATGGTCAACCCTCAGGTGATTATGCTGTGTCGGCCATACCCAAAAATGAATATGGCCGACACAGCGTTAGCAATTACTTATTTTTTGAGTAGTGCGGTGAGAGGTAGACCCTTAAGCATTTGGATGGTGAGGGTCTTAGTAGATTTCGCGTGGGGGACCATAAGATGCCCTGCCCGTTCTGCGGGATAATAATCCTGGAGGAGAACGTTTTTGTAGTTGCCGGTGGGGGAGTACATGAAGTTAATTTGGTAGGGCATCGCCATTTCGTCGTATTTGCTGGTGAGGTTGTAGTAAATGATGCCAGCGAGCGCTTCACCATTCTCATTGAGTCTCGTAACGACCGGCCCCCAGGGGTCGAAGTCGACGCAGGTGCCGAAGCCCAGGCAGTTTCCAGTGAAGTTGGTTGCGATAGCACCAAAGGGAGAACCCTGGAGAAGACCTGAGTAGTTAATGACTTTAGCGACGTACTGCGCGCCTCCATGGTTTTTCATCCAGCTCTGGTTGATAAGGCCAGACTGTGAATAGGTAATAATGTTGACCTTTTTTGCGCCTGTTTTCTTGAGGACACTCTTGACAAAAGCGTCGACAGATTCAGCGTAGGCATCCATATGGTCATAAAGCGTGGGGGATTCTTTGAGGGAAGTCTTTAGCGGATCCCATTCAAAAAACTGCATGCCCGCAGCGGTGATGTTCTTCTTCACATCACTGTTGAGTAGCGCAACGTCGTTAGCTCCGCTCAAGTACACAACAGGTAGCGACGAAGTGTCACGGGTGGTGAAAGTTCGAGGGCTGGGAGCAGCGTTAGCAGCAGGAGACAATGTCATAAGGAAGACGGCAGTTACTGCGGTGCATGCAAGAGTGCGGTGTTTCATGAGTATGAGAGAGTCTCGATCCATATAGAAGAAGCGGCACGTTCCTCCGATTCAACGTCCAAGGAACGTCTTAGCCACCGAGTATAGCGGGCTGCAAGGAGCGAAGAAGTAGATTCGCACAACATATTTAACTGAATCCAGGGTGCAGGCAGGTTTCTCAGCCTCGTTTTTCTCAGCCTCATTCTTTATAGTCCCGTCAGTACGCAAGTTAAGTCGATCCTTTGATGTAGCCACACTCGCCTGCCGGCTCCACCGCACCCGCTGCGTGCCGTTTACCGGCCTCGATGTGCATCTTTTCCCCCACAACGCCTATCCTGGAACCAGCACTATGCAGCGAAATCCGCGCGTCCCACGGCTCATGGTTCCCGGCTCACGGCTCCCGGACTGCGGTCTCCCGGCTACGAGCCTACGGCCACGGTCCCACGGTCTTACGGGCACGGGTTCAGGGACTCAGGGCTCTATGTCAACCCGTGCCCCATCCGCGCACTTCGCCGCACGCACACCTTTCACCTGTAGCCTCACCCCAGGAGAAGCACATCGTGTCGGAGAACATCGAAATCGGCCCCGCCTACCGCTACGGCGCCAAGCTGGCCGTCCAGATTGAACCCCGCTGGCAAAAAGAATGGCAAAAACGCCACACCTTCGAAGCCCCCAACCCCGTAGGGGACCTCGCCCCCGCCAACAGCTCCGACGTCCCCGCCGACAAACTCTTCGTGCAGGACATGTTCCCCTACCCGTCCGGCGCCGGCCTGCACGTCGGCCACCCACTGGGCTACATCGCCACCGATGTCTTCGCCCGCTACAACCGTATGCTGGGCCACAACGTCCTCCACACCCTCGGCTACGACGCCTTCGGCCTGCCCGCCGAACAGTACGCGGTACAAACTGGCACCCACCCGCGCACCACCACCGAAGCCAACATTCAGAACATGGAACGGCAGCTCGGCCGCCTGGGTCTCGGCCACGACAAGCGGCGCGCCTTCGCCACCACCGACGTGGACTACTACCGCTGGACCCAATGGATCTTCCTGCAGGTCTACAACGCCTGGTACGACACCGCCGCCACCAACGCCACTGGCAGCCAAGGCAAAGCCCGCCCCATTTCCGACCTCATCGCCGCCTACGAAGACGGCTCCCGCAGCCTCGACGGCGCGTGCGACGGCAAATATGACGGCCGCACCTGGGCCGACCTGGACAAGGCGGAGCGCGCCGACGTCATCGACTCGCAGCGCCTGGTCTACCGCAGCAACAGTGCCGTCAACTGGTGTCCCGGCCTGGGCACCGTGCTGGCCAACGAAGAAGTGACCGCCGAAGGTAAGTCCGAGCGCGGCAACTTCCCCGTGTTCCGCAAGAACCTCAGCCAGTGGATGATGCGCATCACCGCCTACTCCGACCGCCTCATTGACGACCTTGTCGCCCTCGACTGGCCGGACAAGGTAAAAGCCATGCAGCGCAACTGGATCGGCCGCTCCCAGGGCGCCTATGTGGACTTCGCCATCTCCACCGAACGCAAGCAAGGCACCCCCATCACGGTGTTCACCACCCGCCCCGACACCCTCTTCGGCGCCACCTACATGGTGCTCGCCCCCGAGCACAGCCTGGTCGATCTCATCCTCGCCCCTTCCTGGCCGGCCGCCCTCACCACCGGCGAGGACATCCCGGACTGCTGGAAGGGTGACGACGGCACCGGCAACCCCTGCGAAAGCCCCGCCGATGCCGTCCGCAATTACCGCCTGGCCATCGCCGCCAAGTCCGACCTGGAACGCCAGGAAAACAAGGAGAAGACCGGCGTCTTCACCGGCGCCTACGCCGTCAACCCCCTCAACAACAAGCACATCCCCATCTTCATCGCCGACTACGTGCTCACCGGCTACGGCACTGGCGCCATCATGGCCGTGCCCGCCCACGACACCCGCGACTTCGAATTCGCCACCAAGTTCGGCCTCGACATCATCGACGTTGTTGACGGCGGCGAACACGACCAGGACGGTAACCTCACCGAGGCCTACGTTGGTGACGGCACCCTCATCAACTCCAGCCGTGAAGGTGGCCTGGACATCAACGGCCTCACCATCGCCGATGCAAAAGCCGCTACCATCGCCTACCTGGAGGAGAACAACGCCGGCGCCGGCACCATCCAATACAAACTGCGCGACTGGCTCTTCGCCCGCCAACGCTACTGGGGCGAACCGTTCCCCATCGTCTACGACGAAGACGGCCTAGCCCACGCCCTCCCCGAAAGCATGCTCCCCATCGAGCTGCCCGAAGTGGAGGACTACAAGCCCGTCAGCTTCGCCCCCGACGACGCCGACTCCGTCCCCAGCCCGCCGCTCGCTAAAGCCACCGATTGGGTCAACGTTGAACTCGACCTGGGTGACGGCCTCCAAACCTACACCCGCGACACCAACGTCATGCCCCAGTGGGCCGGCTCCTCCTGGTACCAGCTGCGCTACATCGACCCCACTAACGAGGACATCTTCTGCGACATCCGCAACGAAGAATACTGGGTGGGCCCCCGCAAGGAACAACACGGCGAGCAGGACCTGGGCGGCGTCGACCTCTACGTGGGTGGCGTCGAACACGCCGTCCTGCACCTGCTCTACAGCCGCTTCTGGCACAAGGTCCTCTTCGACCTGGGCTACCTGAGCTCCGCCGAACCCTACCGCAAGCTCTTCAACCAGGGCTACATCCAGGCCTTCGCCTACACCGACGAACGCGGCACCTACGTGCCCGCCGCCGAAGTAGAAGAACGCGATGGCCGCTACATCTGGACCCCCACCGAAGCGTCCCAACTGATCGCCCAAAACTGCGGCGTGGCCGTGGGTGAGGAGCTGGAGGTCAACCGCGAATACGGCAAGATGGGCAAGTCCCTTAAGAACGCCGTCAGCCCCGACGAAATCTGTGACACCTACGGTGCCGACACCCTGCGCGTCTACGAGATGAGCATGGGCCCGCTCGACCAGTCCCGCCCCTGGGCCACCAAAGACGTCGTCGGCGCCCACCGCTTCCTGCAGCGCGTCTGGCGCCTGGCCGTCAACGAGGACACCGGCGAGCTCACCACCACCGACGAAACGCTGGACGACGAAGCCACTAAGCAGCTGCACCGCACTGTGGCCGCTGTTCGCGAAGAGTACAGCAACCTGCGAGACAACACCGCCATCGCCAAGCTCATCGAATACACCAACTTCCTCACCAAGAAGTACGGTGGCGCCAAGGGCCTGGACGGGGTACCGCAGGCGGCGGTGGAGCCGCTGGTGCTCATGCTCGCCCCCGTCGCCCCGCACATCTGCGAGGAACTGTGGGAACGCCTAGGACATGACGAGTCCCTGGCCCACGCCGCCTTCCCCACATTTGACGAGAAGTGGCTGGTGGACGACTCTGTGGAGATCCCGGTGCAGGTGAACGGCAAAGTCCGCGCCCGCATTCAGGTGCCGGTGGACGCCGACCGCGACACTCTACAGTCCGTCGCCCTCGCCGACGAGAAGGTGGTGGAGTTGCTGGACGGCAAGGAGCCCGTGAAGGTTATTGCGGTCCCCGGCCGCATGGTGAACCTGGTGGTGAAGGGCTAGCCTGCCACCGTCACCTCTATACCTGCTATTGGGAGCACCCCCGGCTTGCTATGCTGGGGGTGTTCCTGTCTTTAGCTTCCGTCGCTGCGGGAACGCCATCGACATTGAGGAGTACCAATGAAGACGAAGTCCGTGGGTGCCGCTCTGCTGGCCATCACCCTGGGTGCCACCTGCCTGGCTGGATGCAGCAACGATGATGACGCTGCCGTCACTAGCACCCAGACCACCTCGAAGACCGCCACTGTCACTAGCACGGTGGAGAAGAAGACCGAGGTGAAGAAGGGCAAGGGCGGCAAGGTTGAGGAGAAGAGCGTGGAGGTGCGTACCTCGTCCTCCACCTCGGCCCCTACCAGCAAGAAGTCCAGCAAGGCCACTAAGACCAAGAAGGCCACTAAGACCAGCAAGAAGCCGGCCCCCACCAGCACCTCCGATGGTCCGGTGCTGGTGCCCGGTAATGACGACGGCCCCGTCGTCGGCTACTAAGGTACTGAGCCACTGAGGCACTAGGCTAACAAGCTACTAAGCTCGGCGCGCTGCGGTACCGATAACCGCGTAAGGCATGGAGAAGGCCGGCTAGCACGTACGCTAGCCGGCCTTCCACTGTGACAACGTCACGAGCGTGACAGGCCGAAGCCTTCACCCGCACATTTCATGGTGTTAGTTCCCTTGGGATTGTTTGCCGTGGTAGACCCGCAGTCCATCTGCCGGCACCTGTCCCATACGGCCGGCCTGGAAGTCCTCAATGGCCTGCGCTAACTCGGCACGCGTGTTCATGACGAACGGACCCCACTGGGCGACGGGCTCGCCGATGGGCTGGCCGCCCAGCAGCAGTAGCTCCAGGTTGGGGGAGCGGCCGTCCTGCAGTTCGTCGGCGCGGGCTACAATGCGGTCGCCGGTGCCGAGTACCGCCAGTTGGCCCTCGTAGATGGGGCGGGCGGTGCCGTCAGCCCCCGCGGTGCCGATGCTGCCGCGGCCGGACAGTACGTAGACGAGTGCGTTGTAGCTGGGGTTCCAGGGGATGTCCATTTCCGCGCCGGAGTAGAGGGTGGCGTGGGCCATGTTGATGGGGCTGTGGGTGCTGCCCGGGCCCTTGTGGCCATCGATTTCGCCGGTGATGATGCGGATGAGGGCGCCGCCGTCGGAGGAGGTTACGAGCGTCACCTGGTTGCGGTCGATGCCCTGGTAGGAGGGTTGGACGAATTTGTCGCTGGCGGGCAGGTTGACCCACAGTTGCACGCCGTGGAACAGGCCGCCCTTGTCGACGAGCTCGTTTGGTGGTTTTTCGATGTGGAGGATGCCGGAGCCGGCGGTCATCCACTGGGTGTCGCCGTCTTTAATGTTGCCGCCTCCACCGTGGGAGTCCTGGTGTTGGAATTCGCCGTCGATAATGTAGGTGACGGTTTCGAAGCCGCGGTGGGGGTGCCAGTCGGTGCCGCGGGCTTCGTTGGGCAGGTATTCGACCTCGCCCATCTGGTCCATGTGGACGAAGGGGTCGAGGACGCTCTTGGGGACGCCGGCGAAGGCGCGGCGGACGGGGAATCCGTCACCTTCGTAGCCGCTGGGGGCGGTGGTGATGGTGGAGACGGGGCGGTAAGTGTGGCTGTTGAGTTCGGCCAGTTCTGGATGTTTGATGTGGGGGAGGGTGAGGGTGTCTGCGGTTACGGCAGGCATGGTGGGCTCCTGTTCTGTGGGAAAACTAACTGCTAACTAATACCTAATAATCAGCCATATTTTGATTGGCTTCACTTAGCACAACGGAGCCTCCGCCGGTTTTATTTCCTCTCAATCCCCTCGGTGTTCGGTGACGGTGTGGGCGCCTGCGCGTTCGCCTGGACGCCTGAGTGCGCCTGCTGCCGTGCCAATGGCTACTTCGCTGATGGCTGCTGTGCCTGCGCTGGCGCTTTCGACCCAGCCTTCGGACGCGCCCAATTCTTCATGATCGGCTTGTCCACGTAGGTGTAGATGAGCCCGGACACTACCACGGACACCACAAACGCCAGCACGCTGAAGCCCAGCCACCCAGCCCAGCCGTAGCTCTTGCCGCCGATGAACGTCCGCGTCACCCACACCATCACCGGATACTGCACCATATAGAAGGCAAAGGACACATTACCCAGCCACACATTCGCCTTACTGCCCAAGAAGACGGTCTTGCCTTCCACATCGCGCCGGGCCAAGGTAGCAATGCACAGGGCAGTTGGCAGCAGGAACAGTACCGACATCTTGAAGTTGATGGGCACAAACCAGGTGGCGGCGTAGGAGGCGGCCAGCAGCAGGGCCGGCCACCAGATCTTGGTGTTGCGCCACCAGCCGGAGAGCACCAGTTCGCAGGCCAGCACACCCAGCCAGAACTCACCGAAGCGGGCCAGCGGGAAGTAGTAGCTCAGCCAGTAGCTGGGGTAGTAGGCGATGTGTTCGCGCTGGAACCAGCTGGGATCCGAGTTAGCAGGGTAGAACGGGCTGGTGGTGGTATCCAGGATGCGCACGGAGAAAGCGTTGTGAATACCCTTCGGCCCATCCGCAAGGAGGTAGAAGCACACGTGCATCACCACCAGCGTCACCAGGATGCTGGCAAAGGCAATGAGCAGTTGCTTGTTCGTCCGCAGCTTCTCCACCAGCGGTTTCAGCAGTGGGAAGGAGAAGTAGAAGAGCATCTCCGAGCACAGCGACCACGCCGGCACATTGAGTGCACCCAGGTACGTCGACTGCGGGTTCCAGGTGTGCACCAGCAGTACTTCCGGCAGCCAGGTAATGAGCCGGCCGAACGGTACCGCCACCAGCGCCATCAGCATGAGGGTGGAGAGCCAGTGGGTGGGGAAGATTTTGAGGATACGGCGGCGGTAGAAGAGAAGGGGGGTGTCGTCGCTGCGGGACGAGTAGTAGATGATGAACCCCGACAGCAGGAAGAAAAAGGTGACGCCCAGCGACCCCAGCTGCATGGGGATGGCTTTGTGGAGGGTGACGAAGGCTTCCGTCCGTTGGAAGGGGTAGACGGGGAGGAAGATGACGCAGTGGAGGATGAACACTGCCAGTGCGGCGTACCAGCGGGCGCCCGTGAGGGAGGGGAGGGCGGGGCGGCGTGTGCCGGGCGCGAAAAGGGGCGTGGCTGGTTGCATAGCGCACATCCTACCGGTGGCCTGCAGATATACGAAAGCCCTTCCGGGCAGAGGGAAGAGCTTTCGTATATTCCGTTAGGAGGATGACACAACTGAACGCCACAGAGGTGCGGTACACTGGGGGTGTGGTGTCGTGAGGTGACGCTGCGGGCTTCGTGCTGTGTGCAGTTCGCCGCTTCACGTCCCTAGTGTGCGCAGGGTGGGTGAGGTGCGCGCGATGCGCAGGTTGACGTGCGCGCTAGGTGTGCGCAGGGTGCGCAGAGTACGCGCTAGGTGCGCGCGGTGGGCGTTAGTTAGCGGTGCCGGCTGCGGCGATTTCGCGGGCGACCCAGTTTTCCACCTCGAAGACGGTGGCACCCTTGGCTTCGACGATGGTGAGGAGGCGGTTGAAGTAGGCCTCTTCTTCGAGCTGCTCGTCAACGAACTTCTTGATGAAGGATTCGCCGGGGAAGTCGTAGGAGTCGCGGGCGACGCGGGCGAGCTTGTCGATCTTGGCGGTGACGAACTGCTCCTGCTTGAGGGCTTCGCGGACCGGCTCGACGATACCGTCGTAGTCGTTGCGGACGGCCGGTACGGCGGGGACGTCGGGCTTGATGTTGGCGTCTTGCAGGTACTGGATCATCTGCATGGCGTGGTTGTATTCCTCGGTGGCGTGGGTTTTGAAGACGCCTGCCATTTGGGGCATGTCGAGGTTGTCGTAGTGGATGAACATGGCCAGGTACTGGTTGGAGGAGGCCAGTTCGTGTTCGATCTGCTCTTGCAGCAGCTTGTGGAATTCAGAGTTAGCTCTTGTCATACTTTCATTCAACTCGTTCCCTTATCTTTTCGCAAGCAATGCAAGGCTACAGTTATAAATCATGGTGGAGCCTTCACCAGCAGAGATAGGGTGACGAGTCCCGAGGAAAATCGTCGACAGCGAAAAAGAGAGGGTGTAACGCATCTCGCAGCGGAACCGATAAAGAGGGCATGACGCAAAAAACCGTATTTGTTTCCGGTGCCGGACGTGGCATCGGCCGCGACATCGCTGAACGATTCGCCCAGGAAGGCTACCTCGTCGGTGCCTACACCCGTTCGGGACACTTCGAATGGGGACAGAACGATCCCAACGTTGTGCAAGGCAAAATGGACTCCTCGGACCCCGAGGACTACAAGCGCGCCATCGAAGACTTCATGAAGCACACCGATGGTCGCCTCGACATTCTCATCAATAATGCCGGCGTCGCCGTCATCGGTGAATTTGAAACCCAGAAGTTCGAAGACGAAAAGCGCCTCTTCGACGTCAACGTTATGGGCTATATCAACGGCATCCACGCCGCCCTGCCCTACCTCAAGAACACCCCCGGTGCCCAGATCGTCAACATCTCCTCCGCCGCCTCCTTTGTCGGCACTCCGGACCTGGCCGTCTACTCCGCCGCCAAGTTCGCCATCCGTGGCCTCACCGAAGCCCTCGATATTGAATTTATGAAGTATGGCATCCGCATCATCGATGTGAACCCGCTCTTCGTCAAGACCGACATGGTGGAAAAGGAACTCGAAAAGGGCTACACCATCCCGATTCTCAAGACCCTCGGTCTCAAGCTCACCGCCAGCGACGTCACCGATGTCGTCTGGACCGCCACCCGCCCGGAGAAGCAGAAGAGCACTCGCCTCCACTGGGCCGTCGGCAAGCAGGCCCGCGTTCTCAGCCACCAGCACTTCATGCCCAACGCTGTGCCGCGTGCTCTCACCCGTGCCATGGCTAAGCGCAACGCCAAAAAAGGCCAGTAAGCGCTAACACCCCCACACGAGAACACCTCCACACCCCCTCAGCCAACATCCCGGCTGAGGGGGTGTGTGCAACCAGCGGTAACTTCCAGAGCACGTGCTGGATAAAAGATTAGAATGAGCTGATAAAGCACATCTCCCGAAACCTGTGCTCTTTATTACGCAGCATGCGGTGACGCCGCATTCCCACTACTCACAGAGATAGGACCACTCCCATGCGGAATCGTATTCTCTCCGGCGCAGTCGCCATGGTGTCTGTAGTTGCCATCAGCTTCGGTACTGTCAGCACTGCCGCCGCTGCAACCTACAATCCCTACCCGCACCAGATCCACGGCATGGTGGCTCCCACCGCCAAGGTGACCGACGGCTACTTCACTTCCACGAGCCCCGACCACGCCAAGATCTACTACAAGTACAACACCCTGGCGAATCCCAAGGCAGCTGTTGTGCTCGTTCACGGTCTCGCCGAACACCTCGGCCGCTACGATTACCTGACCTACCGCCTCAATATGGCTGGTTTTAGCGTCTACCGCATGGACCACCGCGGCCACGGCAAGTCTGCTGCTCCCAACACCGCCACCAAGAAGGGAAACGTTAACTCCTTCGACTACATGGTCGACGATGTTCACCATGTACTGATGTCCGCTAAGGCACAGAACAAGGGCAAGAAGGTCTTCGTGATCGGCCACTCCATGGGTGCCATGGCTACCGAGGCCCTCGAAACCAAGTACCCCAACGATATGGACGGCACCATCACCAACGGTGGCGGCATCGTCGTCAACCCCTACGGCAAGAACACCCTCGAGCCGCAGTACATCAGGGCAAAGAAGCTCCCCGCTGCCAACGATAAGATTGAACCTTCCCTTTCCGAGAAGTACCCTCTCACCAAGATTCTGGCATTCAAGACCGTGCTTCCTTCCGTGGTTTCCAGCAAGCCCGGCGACAAGATCTCCCTCGAGAGCCCCAAGGTTCTCCAACAGGTGGACATTCCTAACGCACTGGCCTCCGGCGTCTGCTCCGACAGCGTCGTCACCGAGGACTACACCAAGGACCCGCTGAACTCTAAGGAATTCAGTGCTTCCACTGCAGTCCAGGTCCTCGCTGGCCTCCGGTACGCAGCAGCCCACGCTAAGAACTACACCCGTCCGACCCTCATCATGCACGGTCAAAAAGATGGACTTGTCCCCTACGCATTCAACGTCAACTGGTACAACGCAGTCGCCTCCAAGGATAAGCACATGGTGATTTGGCAAGGTCTCATGCACGAAACCTTTAACGAGGTTGTGCGTGACGAAGTCATCGACTACGCCATCGGATGGCTCAACCGCCACGTTTAAACCCGTCGACGGGGCCCGTCACCCTCTCCTCTGGTGACGGACCCACCCCGACGCGCTAACTGCATAACGCCACTACTGCCCCGATTCGAAAGAATTGGGGCAGTAGTCTATCCGCCAAATATTAATACAGTGACAGTGCCCATGGAGTCTCCAAACAGCCCCTCTGAGCATTGTTATTGGACAAATGACCTTATAAAACCGAAGTTCACGTGGTTATGTACAGATGAACAACACAAAAATAGTGTTGCAAAACTGTAACGAAAAAGCTCTCTAGATCTACACTGGTAACGTATATCTCTGGTGTATACACCTTGTAACGCTCCCACATCTCCTGAAAGGAACGCGCCCGTGTCACGCTGCGCCACGACAATCGTGTCTTTGGTGACGGCAGTAGCACTCGCAGCCCCTGCAGTAACTGCCCCGGCCCCCGCCGCAGCCACTACCGCACCCGCACTCCAATCCAGTGCCGCTGCGCAGAAATCCTACTGCGAAACCTCCGACGAGCTAACCTTCGGCGGAGTATTTAATCTGACTGTTGAGGCGATCTCGAAAACTTTTGCCGGTAATCCAGAACAGCAGGCAAAGTTTGAGAATAACGCCCGTAAATACGCTGCACGGTTGGGCAACTTGGAGATCAATCGACTCCTTGTGACCACCCCCGCCTCCCAAATCGGCGGCCCAGCCCGTGAAGTGGACGACCACGCCGTCAACCTTGTTGTCAGCACCCTTATGAAAGGGCGCGACAACGGGTGGAACGACACCGTCCAGCTGAAGAACATCACCATCAACGAAGCCATTGAGGCTGCCCTCACTGTGCTCTACTTCGGGTCCATCCCAGTGGAACTATGGGGGAAGGTTATGCCTGACCTTCTCCAAGTGAGCTTCCTCCACATCTTCAGCGTATCGCCGATGACACTCCCCAAGTTGACCGCCAAGTATGGCCCCAAACTTATCAAGAAGATTGCTGACTTCGTGCAGGGCAAACTGCAGAATGCCTGCCTCAGTACCAAGCCCTCTGGTTCTACTCCACACGAGTACAACCACAATCCCAAGCCCATCAAGAACCCCAACAAGTTCCCCGGCAAGCAGGCCATGAACGTGCAGAAGATCGTTGACGGCCTCAGCGTCGCCAGCGAAACCTGCCGCCCGCTCAGTGAATACACCCTCCGGGAAATCTCCACCGAGGTTGTTGATGGCATGCGTAAGCAGGTTCGTCCGGAATTTGCGAGCATCTTCAATTTTGCTGCCAAGGTTTATCTCGGCCAGCTTGAATTCATCAAGGTGAACCAGGGCACCATCCCCATGCGATCCGACCAGGTGGGCGGCCTCATCGAACTCATCGATGACCCGACCGTCACCTACGTCTACACCGTTGGCACTTCCCCATTTGATGGACGTGCCTGGAAGTGGATTCCAGCAGGTGACCTTACCGTTGAAAACGGCATGAACACCTACACGCTCGTGGCTGACATCGCTGAGAAAATCACCAGCATTATGTGGAAGCTCATTGTCCAGGGTGTTGGTGACAAGATTGCCACCAAGGCCGTCCAGATGGTCATCCCCGGCTTCGGTGAAGCGGTGTGTGGCGTCCCAGGTTTTGTTGGCGGCAAGGTTGTAGGAGCTATCCCTGGCAAACTTATTGAAGAGGGCGTAGCTGCCGTAGTTGGCGTTCCCGTTGTCAGCAAGGTTGCCGGCAAGGCCGTTGCCAGCGCTCTTCCAGTGAAGATTTCCACAAAGGTTATCGGAACGGTTGCCGGTAAACTCGCCACCAAGATCATCGATACAGAGATCGGTAAACCTTGCGAGACAGCATGGAGCATCCTCGGTCTCCCCGAGTGGTCCCTCCAGGTCGTTCCCGACTTTGTGCCGCTCATGTTCTTCTACCCCGACTATGTCCATCCGGTGGTGCACGGTGTGACCCGCTCCATCTGCCTCACCCGGGACCAGGGCAAGCCCGCCCAGTGGCGTCGCAGCCCCGACATGATCGAAGAGGACGCGGAACTTGCCGCCAAGCGTGGCGAGTACACGCTCCCCTCAGATCTGTACTTCACCGTTCCACTGATCAACAAACAGCTCCCGAAGCCCTTCGGACGCGACAAGAAGTGGAAGAAGCACGACAAGGACGTCCCGAAGCGCGAAGGCGTCTTCGACACGATCCCGCAGGCCACCGTCACCCCGGCGAAAGCCTAACGCAGACACAAAAGAACACGCGTTAGAGGCATGGTGAACAACCATGAGAGACGAAGCACCTGACACGTAGCATTGGACTTCTAACGCCACAGAAACAGTCACTAGAATCGCCCTTCTAGCAGCAAGCGGAGGGGCGATTCTAGTATTTGAAACACGGGGAATAACGACCCTGTCACCACAAGAAACCGGCATCACAAAAACAACAGGCTAGAGTTCATGCTCATTGCCATGCCAGTAACAGCAGCTCCAGCACCCTCCAGACTGCTCGAAGCTGCAGCAAGCTGCGCAAACTCGGCCTCCCTAGCACCCGCTGAGAAGAATGCGTACACCTCACGCTAGTGGTGCCCAAAATAGTTTTTTCATTCCCTCCTACTGCCCAACAACTGCCCGTATAGTTGCCGGTAGTGGCTCATTAACCGAGCAGGCTTTCCCCTGCTCTCACACAAAGGTTGTGATATTGCATGGATAAAGATTATGACGTCGTCGTAGTTGGATCCGGCGCAGCAGGCCTCAGCGCAGCGCTTACCGCCGCCAAGCGCGGATTCAAAGTCCTCCTTGCCGAAAAAACCGACAAGTGGGGCGGCTCCACCGCCAAGTCCGCAGGCATGGTGTGGGTTCCCGGTAACAAGCAGCTCCAGCGCGTGGGCGGCAACGACAATAAGGAACTCGGACGCCAATACCTGAAGGCCTGCGTCGGCGACTGCACCTCCGACGAAATGATCGACTCCTTCCTGGACAACGGTGAGAAAGCCATGGACTTCCTCTCCGCGAACTGCCCCGGCCTCATCTGGCGCCGCATGGACGGCTACCCCGACTACTGGCTCGACGCCCCCGGCGCCCAGCCCACCGGCCGCGGCGTAGAAGCCGGCCCCTTCGACGCCAACCTCCTCGGCAAGTGGAAGGACAACCAGGTCAGCGCCTACTTCAAGCCAGCCATCCCGATGGACCTCAACTCCTTCGACTCCGCCGACATCCTGCTCTTCATGTCGCACTGGAAGCCTTACCTGCGTATCGCCAAACTGGCCCTCCGCAACATCCCCAACATCGTCTTCGGCAAGACTCCCCGCACCATGGGTGCCGGCCTCACCGCCTCCATCATGCACTCCTGCCTGCGCGCCGGCGTCGACGTACAGATGGAAACCGCCCTCAAGGACGTCGTCATGACCGGAAACAAGGTCACCGGCGCCGTCTTCGAACAGAACGGCAAGGAGATCGCCGTCAACGCCAAGAACGGTGTCATCCTGGGCTGCGGCGGCTTCGAACGCAACGATGAAATGCGCAAGAAGTACCAGCGTCACCCCATCAACGGCACCTGGACCGTGGGCGCCGAAGGCAACACCGGTGACGGCATCAATATCGGCCTCAAGTACGGCGCCGCCATCGACAACATGGCAGACGCCATCTGGTCGCCCGTCATCCAGCTGCCCAAGGCCAAGATGTGGACCGTCATCGTCGTCGACGACGAAGAACGCTTCATTGTCCCCGACCGCTCCGTCCCCCACACCATCATCGTCAACAGCGACGGCAACCGCTTCATGAACGAAGCCCTGCCGTACTGCACCGCCGGCCAAGGCCTCTACGGTGGCAAGTTCGGTAAGGGTGACGGCCCCGCCGACAACATGCCCGCCTGGCTCATCTTCGACACCCAGTGCCGCAACAAGTACGCCTTCGCCTACGGCTACATGCCGCGCATCCCGCTGCCGAAGGAATTCTTCAAGACCGGCGCCATGGTCAAGGCCAACACCCTGGAAGAACTAGCCAGCAAGATCAACGTGCCGGTCGACCAGTTGAAGAAGACCGTCAACACCTTCAACGGCTACGCCAAGACCGGCATCGACGAAGACTTCCACCGTGGCGAAAACGAACACGACTGGTTCTACGGCGACCGCTACCACAAGCCCAACCCGTCCCTGGGCACCGTGGAGAAGGGCCCCTTCTACGCCACCCAGGTCTACCCCGGTGACATCGGAACCTCCGGCGGCCTCGTCATCAACCCCAAAGCAGAAGTGACCCGCGAAGACGGCTCCGTTATCGAAGGCCTCTACGCCGCCGGTAACACCACCAAGTCCATCGTCGGCCACACCTACACCGCCGGCGGCACCTCCATCGGTGCAGCCCTGGTGTTCGGCCACGTCGCCGCCAACACCATCGCCGAAAAGGCCGGCATCGAGATGGTTGCCCACTAACCACACAAGGGCAACCTCGCCCCTAATACAGCCAACCGGCACAGCCGACTAGTACAGCTGACCGCCAACCGGTACAGCCAGCAGGGGCGAGGGCACCATCACCCGCGTCATCGCGCACCACAAGGTGGCCTGCAGTGCACCAGCACCGCAGGCCACCTTGCCGCATTAAAGCAATTAAGGCACGGAGTATCCCAGCCACCCACGAAAAACTGTACATGCGGAATACCACGGAATAACCCAGCGCGCCCCACTGTTCTACACCATATACACCGCCAAACACACAGGAGGTGACAGAGAATGTCCTCCACCGAACAGGCAGCTACTCCCCACAACCCCAGTGAGTAGCACCTAGACCCTGCCGCCCCCGTCACCCGGCTCGACCACAACGTCATCACCACCGATGACGACATTGTCGAATACTGGGAAACAGCCGCCCAAGACCTTGACTGGGACACCCCCTGGACCACCGCCCTCGACTGAAGCGACGCCCCCCGCGCCCGCTGGTTCGACGGCGGCACCCTCAACGCCGCCGCCAACTGCCTCGACCGCCACGTCGACGCCGGCCGCGGAGATGTCATCGCCTACCACTGGATCGGCGAAGACCCCAACGACACCCGCGACATCACCTACCGTGAACTCCTCGACGACGTGTGCAAAGCCGCCAACTACCTGACCACCCTGGGTCTCCGCACCGGCGACCGCGCTGCCATCTACCTGCCCGGCATCCCCGAAGCCGTCATCGCCATGCTGGCCTGCGCCCGCCTCGGCATCATTCACACCGTCGTCTTCGGCGGCTTCAGCGCCCCGGCACTCCGCCAGCGCCTCATCGACTCCGGTGCCCGCATCGTCATCACCTCCGACGGCCAATTCCGCAGCGGCAAACCCCTTGCCCTCAAAACCATCGTTGACGACGCCCTCAGCACCTCAGCTGAGGACGAAGACGGCGAGCTACAGGTGGAATCCGTGCTGGTCGTGAAGCGCACCGGCCAAGACACCCCCATGGAGGACGGCCGCGACTTTTGGTGGCACGACGTCGTCGACCCCCAATCCGCCACCCACCGCTACCGCCCCATGCCCGCCGAACACCCGCTGTTCCTGCTCTACACCAGCGGCACCACCCCCGTTGTCGACACCTGGTCGCAGACCGAAACCGGCTCCCACGCCATCCGCCCCCTTTGGCGCTACAAGCCGCTGAAAGCCGGCTCCGCCCAGCAACCAGTCGATGGCATCGCCGTCGCCATCGTCGACGAGCAGGGAGAAGAAGTGCCCAACGGGGAAGAAGGCTTCCTTGTCATTACCCACCCGTGGCCCAGTATGCTGCGCGGTGTGTGGGGCGACGAAGGCCGCTTCTACCGCGCCTACTTCAAGCAGTTTGCCAACAAGGGCTACTACGCAACTGGCGACCGCGCGAAGCGGGACGAGGACGGCGACATTTGGATTCTTGGCCGCGCCGACGATGTTATTAACGTGGCTGGGCATCGGCTGTCCACCGCCGAGATCGAGTCCGTGATCGGCAGCGCCTACGATGTGGCGGAAACTGCCGTCATTGGTGTTCCCGACGAGAGCAAGGGCGAGGTTGTGGTGGCCTACGTGGTGGTGCGCGGCCGCTCCAACCACCTGCTGGAGGGCAGGGAGGATGCCGAGAAACTGGCCGCCGACCTGATGGATAGTGTCTCCCAGCAGATTTCCCCCATCGCCAAGCCGGCCCGCATTTACTTTGTGGGCGACCTGCCGCGCACCCGTTCTGGCAAGATTATGCGCCGGGTGGTGCGGGCGTTGGAGACCGATAAGCCGCTGGGCGGCCTGTCTACCCTGGTGGATCCGGGCATTGTGGACCGCATCCGTGACGAGCGCGCTAACCGCGGCGCGTTCTAGGCGCGGTTAGCCATACTCGATACTCGACCGGCTGAGTGGCTGGCCGCTGTCGCCGCTGTTGCTCTCGCTGCTGCTGTGTGCGGCCACCGGCACGACTGCTGTCGCTGTGCAGCTAAGCAACTGCGCGGCAACACTGCTGCGTGGCAGGGCTACTGCGCGGGGGCGTCGATGGGCTTCGCGGGGATAACAATGATCTCCGGGTCGGCACCACGGGTGCAGGAGAGCGCGAAGCCGTCACTGGCGGCAACCGAGGGGATACTGGTGGAACACGTCCAGTCGCCCAATTTGGCGACGCTGGCCTCACCCTCGTGCGGCACACTGGGGTCGTTGAGGTAGATGTTGATGATGCCCTTCGCTTCCATGCAGGGCAGGGTGCTTTCCTTGATGAACAGCGTGCCCTGCCCTTCGACGGCACCACAGTTGTGAGTGACGCCGTTCTCCAGGGCAGAGGCGGGGAGCGGGATGTGTGTGGGGGTCGTTGGGGTGGCGGTAGAGGCGGCGCTGGAGCTGGAGCTGCTGCTGGTGGCGTCGGTCGAGGAGGAGGATTGACAACCGGTAAGAATGGCAGCGGCGGCCACGGCAACGAGGCCGGCAGCTGCAAAGCGACGATTCTTCATATTGTTGACGTTACTCCGCACCAATAGCAGCAGCCAGCAGTGCGACTAGCGGGGACAAGTGAATTCTCCGCTAGCGGTACGGCACCGCAACCTAACCGAGGATCTTCGCGCCGGGGATGGCGTCCAGCAGCCGCTGCGTGTACTCCTGCTGCGGGTGAGCGAACAGTTCGTCCGTCTCCCCGCGCTCCACAATGGCGCCGTCACGCATCACCACCACGTCGTCGGCGATCTGCTTCACCACAGCCAGGTCGTGGGTGATGAACACGTAGGTGAGGCCGAGGTCCCGCTGGAGATCGTTGAGCAGCTCCAGGATCTGCGCCTGCACCAGTACGTCCAGGGCAGAGACGGCCTCGTCACAGATGATGAGTTCCGGCTCCAGCACGAGGGCGCGGGCAATGGCGACGCGCTGCTGTTGGCCGCCGGACAGTTCCATGGGATAGCGGCGCAGCATGGATTGGGGGAGGGCAACCCGGTCGAGGATCTCGCTGACGCGCCGGGCGCGGGTTTTCTTGTCGCCCAGGTGGTGCACTTTGAGGGGTTCTTCGATGATGTTGAAAACAGACCACATGGGGTCGAGGGTGCCGTAGGGGTTTTGGAAGACGGGCTGGACGCGTTTGCGGAAGCTCAGCTCGTCGTCGCGGTGCAGCTTGCGGATGGATTTGCCCTCGTAGGTGACGTCGCCTTCGGTGGGTTCCAAGAGACCTAGCATCATTTTGGCGAGGGTGGATTTTCCGGAGCCGGATTCACCGACGATCGCGGTGGTGTGCATTTGGCGGATAGCCAGGTCCACGTTGTCGACGGCGGTGAAGTAGTTTTTTTCCCAGGGGCGAGAGTTGGGCAGCAGGAAGCGCTTGGTGACGCCTTTTACCTCGAGGAGGGTGAGGCCGCCGTCGACGGCCCGCTGGTGACGGGTTTCGGAGCGGTGGGCTGCCAGGCTGGGGGCGGCGGCGATGAGTTGCTTGGTGTAGGGGTGCTGCGGGTTGGTGAGGATCTGCCGCGAGGGGCCTTGTTCGACGATGTGTCCGTGCTGCATGACGATGACGCGGCTGGCGCGTTCGGCGGCGAGGCCGAGGTCGTGGGTGATGAGGAGGACGGCGGTGTCGAGGTTCTCGATGAGGCCTTGGAGGTGGTCGAGGATCTGCTTCTGGACGGTGACGTCGAGGGCGGAGGTGGGTTCGTCGGCGATGAGGAGGTCGGGGCGGGCGTGTAGGCCGATGGCGATGAGGGCGCGCTGGCACATGCCGCCGGAGAACTCGTGCGGGTACTGCTTAAGGTGGGTCTCCGGGTTGGGTATGCCGGCTTCGGCCAGTAGTTCGCAGGCGCGTTTTGTGGCGGCGGAGCCTTTGGCGATGTTGTTGGCGGCGAGTGCTTCGGTGATTTGCCGGCCGATGGTCCACACCGGGTTGAGGTTGGTCATGGGGTCTTGGGGGACCAGGCCGATGTGGCTGCCGCGGAGGGACGTCATTTTTTTGCTGCTGGCGCCGACCAGTTCGTCACCTTTGAAGGTGATGGAGCCGCTGGTGACGTGGCCGCTGCCGGGGAGGAGGCCGATGATGGCGTGGGCGGTGGTGGATTTGCCGGAGCCGGATTCGCCGACGATGGCGACGGTTTCGCCGGGGTAGATCTGGAAGTTGACGTCGTGGACGGTGGGCTTGGGGTTTTTGATGGAGCCGAAGGCGATGTTGAGGTTTTTCACCTCGAGGAGTGGCTCGCCCGCGGGGGCGGTGGTAGCTGCTGGGGCGCTGCTGCTGGAAACGGGAGCGGTGTTGGTGCTGCTGGGCGTGCGGTCTGTCATGGTGTTATCCCTTCCGTCCGCGGCGTTGTTCCTTCGGGTCCAGGGCGTCCTTCAGCGCATCACCCAGCAGGATGAAGCCGAGCACGGTGAGAGCGAGGGCGAGGGAGGGCCAGAAGAGGGTGAGCGGGGCTTGGCGGAGTGTTTGCTGGGCGACGGAGATGTCGTTGCCCCAGCTGATAGTGGTGGTGGGCAGGCCGATACCGAGGAAGGAGAGGGTGGCCTCGGCGACGATGAAGACGCCCAGGGAGGTAGTGGCCATGACGATGATGGGGGCCAGGCAGTTGGGGAGGACGTGCGTGAAGAGGATAGAGAGGCGGGATTTTCCGATTGCTCGGGCGGCCAGCACGTAGTCGTTATTCTTCGCGGTGATTACGGCGCCGCGCACCACTCGGGCCATCTGTGACCAGCCGAAGACGGAGAGGACGAGGATGACGGTTCCAATGGTGCGTTGCGGGAAGAGCTGCATGAGGACGATGCCGGCGAGCAGGAGGGGGATGGCGAAGAAAATGTCAGTGATGCGGCTGAGGAGCGAGTCGAGGAAGCCGCCGTAGTAGCCGGCGAGGGCTCCCATGAGGATGCCGATGAGGGTGACGAGGAGGGTGACGGAGATGCCGACGACGACGGAGGCGCGGGCGCCGTAGATGACGCGGGCGTACACGTCGTAGCCCTGTTGGGTGAAGCCGAAGGGGTGGCCGGGTTGGGCGCCTTCGAGTGAGTTGAGGAGGTTGCCTTCGGCGGGGTCGACGTGTGTGAAGAGGCCCGGGAAGGCGGCGACGAGGAGGACCAGGAGGATGATGGTGACGGAGATCCAGAAGAGGGGGCGGACGCGGAGGCGACGCCAGGCTTCCATCCACATGCCGGCGGGTGGGGTGTCGGGTTCGAGCTGGTCGATTTCTGCCACAAAGGTGTTTGCGGAGTTTTCCTGCGGGTTGCTGGTGGTGAGCTCGGTGATGCGCCCGGCTGGGTTACCGGTGGGCTGGTTCACTGCGATGTCGGGCTGGCCGGCATTGGTGGTGAGCTTGGCAGTGGGGTTGTTGGGGTGTTTAGGCATAGCGGATCCTCGGGTCGAGGGCGGCATAGAGGAGGTCGATCAGCAGGTTGGCCACCATGTAGATAATGACGAGCAGGGTGACGATGGACACTACGGTGGGGGCCTCGCCGAGCATGACTGCCCGGTAGACCAGGCCACCAATACCGGGCACGTTGAAGATGCCTTCAGTGATGATGGCGCCGCCCATAAGGCCGGCCAGGTCGGTGCCGATGAAGGTGACGACGGGGATCAGCGAGTTGCGCAGGATGTGGCGAACCACCACAGTGGGCCGGCTGAGGCCTTTGGCGGTGGCGGTACGCACATAGTCCGCCTCCATCACCTCAGAAATGCTGGAGCGGGTGAGGCGGAGGACGTAGGCGAAGGACACCAACCCCAGCACGAAGGCGGGTAGCAGGAGGTTGACGAAGCTGGGGTTGCCTCCGACGGTGGGTGGGACGATGCCCCATTTGATGCCAAAGAGGAAGCGGGCGACGAAGCCGAGGACGAAGGTGGGGACGGCGATGATGACGAGGGAGACCACCAGGAGGGTGGAGTCGAAACAGCCGCCTTTTTTGAGGCCGGCAATAACGCCGAAGCCGATGCCGAAGACGGTTTCGATGACGAGCGCCATGAGGGCGAGTTTTACGGTGATGGGGAAGGCGCGGGAGATTTCGTCGATGACGGGGCGGCCGCTGAAGGTGGTGCCGAAGTCTCCGGTGAAGATGCCTTTGAGGTAGAGCCCGTATTGGACGATGAAGGGGTCGTTCAGGTGGTATTGGTTGCGGAGTGCGTCAACGAGTTCGGGGGTGAGGGGTTTGTCACCTGCGAGGGCTGCCACGGGGTCGCCGGGGGTGAGGAACACCATGGCGTAGATCAGGAAGGTGGCGCCGAAGAAGACAGGGAGCATCTGCCCTATCCGTTTAACGATGTACCAGCCCATGTGTTAGTTCTCCTTGGCAGGTGTGGGCTTCTCGATGAGCGTGTAGTTGGGGTAGCCGTTCCACATGATGTGGACGTTCCGCAGCTCCGGGTTCCAGGCGGTGGAGGCGTTGGGGTACCAGAGGGGGATGGCGGGGAGGTCCCGCATGAGGATGGCTTGGGCTTTGCGGTAGAACTTCTTCGATTCGGTGACGGAGGACGAGGCAGCGGCTTGGGAGATGAGCATGTCGAACGCGGGGGAGGAATAGTCGCCGTCGTTGGAGGAGGCGCCCGTCACGTAGAGGGGTTCGAGGAAGTTGTAGACGGAGGGGTAGTCGCCGGACCAGCCGGAGCGGAAGGCTATTTTGATGGTGCGTTGGGTGATTTCGTCGCGGAGTTGTTTGAAGGTGGGGTAGGCCTTGCCGTGGGCGGCGATTCCGAGGGTCTGGTGGAGGTTGTTGCAGACTGCGTCGACCCACTGCTGGTGGCCGCCGTCAGCGTTATAGCCGATGTGGAAGGTGCCGCTCCAGCGGCTGATGGTGTTGGCTTGTTTCCACAGTTGGCGGGCTTTTGTGGGGTTGTAGGTGAGGACGCTGTTGCCGGGCACGTCAAGGTCCACATCGCCTAGGGTGGGGGAGGTGAATTCTTTGGCGGGGGTGCGGGTGCCGAAGAAGATTTTCTCTGTGATGAGCGGCCGGTTGATGGACATGGAGATGGCGGCGCGGCGGAGGCGGCCTTCTTCGCCCTTGAAGTGGGGGAGCCATTCGGGGATAACGAAGGCGGTGGAGCTGGCGGTGGGTTTGTTGCTGTTGCTGTGGGGGAAGTCGGTTTGGAAGTTGGGGAGGGCGGTGGGGCCGACGGTGCTGCCGACGGTGTCGAGCATGCCGCCGAGGAGGTCCGCGTAGGCGGTGTCGGGGTTGGTGTAGAAGATCCACCAGATGCCTTTGTTGCGGGTTTTGGGGTCGCCTTTGAAGGTGGGGTTGACTTCCGTCATGACCCGGTCGTTGTGGAGCCAGGCGGTGCCGTCGATGAGTTTGTAGGGGCCGTTGCCGATGGGGTGTTCGCCGAAGGCTTTCATGTCCTGGTAGGCGACGCGGGGGAGCGGCATGTAGGGGGTGTGGCCCAGGCGGAGGGGGAAGCCGGCTTCGGGCTGGTTGAGGGTGACGGTGAAGCTGAGTGGGCTGGTGACGGTGAGGCCCCGCATGTGGCAGTTGGTGTTGTTGGCGGGGATGACGTCTTTGTAGCCCTCGATGGTGCTGAAGAAGCTTTGGTTGAGCTGGAGGTTTTTGCCGCAGGCCCCGTAGTTCCAGGCGTCCACATAGCTTTGTGCGGTGACGGGTTCGCCGTTGCTGAAGGTCCAGCCGGGCTTCAGGGTGATGGTGAATTGGGTGGAGTTGCTGTTGGCGGTGATGGATTTGGCGTGTGCCATCTCCATTTTGCCGTCGTTGTCGTATTGGATGAGGCCGGTGAAGAGGTAGCGGAGGATGTCGCCACCGCCGGTTTCGTTGGTGTTGGTGGGGATGAGGGGGTGTTGGGGTTCGGACCCGTAGACGCGGATGACGCCGGGCGGGGTGGTGTCTCCTCCGCCGCCGCAGCCGGTAAGGGTGGCGAGGCTTCCGACCAGGAGGAGGGCGCTGGTGCCGGCGAGGAGGGCACGGGGAAGCCGTCGGGGGCGGGTGGCCGAGGAGGGGGTGGTGCCTGTGGAGGGGGTGGCGTGGTCCATGGTGGCCAGGGTCCTTAGGTGGGTGACGGTGGAGGAACGCTACTTCAGCGACGAGTGGGTGCTCGTCCAGTCCTTCCACATCTGCTCAAGAGTGACAGCGATGTGTGCCTGGCCAGCAACAGTGGGGCCCATCGGATAGGAGGCCTCCGGCAGGCCGGTGAGGCTGGTGAAGCGCAAACCGGGAACGCCGCAGCTGGAGCGGATACCCAAGTCCTTAGAGGGGACGAAGGAGGGAACCCCAGCCTGGCGGGCGGCCTGGCGGATCGTGCGGTTGAGCTTGCGGTAGATGTCGTTGTAGAACTGGCGGTCGCGGGCCGGAATCAGCTGCCCCTCCCAGCAATTCTTGGTGCCGTTAAACAGCGGGGCGTAGCCGACCGCAACCACGAGGGTGTCGCTGGTGGTGCGGGCCTTGGCGTTGGCGTAGATGGCAGCCAGGCGGGCTTGCAGGCCATCAAACTTCTTCATAGTGGCAGTGCCGTAGGCGTCGCGGCAGGGGCTGCCGGTGAGTTCCGTGGGCTGGCCGCTGACCATGCTGGTGTACTGCTTGCCCCACTTACTGACGCATTTGGTGAGCAGCGAGTTCGTGCCGTCGCCCACAATGTCGCGCAAGCCCAGCTGGATGGTGACCATCCGGGTGTTCTTGTCGATGGCCTTAACCTGCGGCGGGTTGGGGGAGTTGAGGATGCCGGCAGGGCGTATCCACTGGTAGTTCTGGGTGGTGGCGTTGTAGCAGGCGGTTTCATTCAGCTGCAGGCCAGTGTTGGAGGCCAGGACGTTGGGGTAGTCCGTACGGTTACGGCCACACAGATCTCCCATGGGGGCGAACCAGGATCCTCCGACGGTGGCGGAGTCCCCGATGGCCGCGTAGCTGTAGGGGCTGGCGGGTGCCGCGTTGGGTTCGGGGGTTGGCTTGGGGGTGGGGGTGGTGGGTTCAGCGAGAGCGTGCGGTGCGAGGGCGAGGCTACCGACGAGGATGGTACTGGTGGTCAGGCCGGCGATAAGTCGTGAAGGCTTCATCTTAGGCATTCTTTCTAGGTGGCTTTATGCGCTGGCACGAGGGTTCACGAGGGACCGCTCGGAGCGGCATTGCAGATTGTTATCCACCAATTCTACGTGGTGGTAGGGGGCTGACATAGATAGAGGAGCCTGCGGCTTGCACCGCAGAGTCCTTGTTCTGCACTTCTGAGGGGCGGTACCAGCACTGTGTGCCGGCGGCAAACGCACGTTAGGCGGCCGGTTCCATGGTTGGAGTTGAAGGCGTGTCGGAGGCCTTCGCCGTGGCGGTTGCTTTGGGCAAGGACGTCACCGTAGCTGACGGTGCAGCCTTGCTTGATGGTGCAGCCTTGCTTGATGGTGTGGCCTTGCTTGATGGTGTGGCCTTGCTAGCTGGTGCAGCCTTAGGCTCCGCCTGGGTGGTCGGCGTGGTGGACTCGTCACTATCCTCGGAAGCAGGCTCTACCGTGGTGGGGCGAACGTTGTACGGGTGCTTCGCTAAATACATGGAGCTCAGTGCACGGGACGTCATGACGGCACCCGCAAACGTTGGATGCAGGGGGTACGCCAACTCCGGCAAACCGGTAAAGCTGGACCAACGTAGGAAAGGAACACCGCACGTCGACGTCACCGCCGTCTGATAGTCGCCTGGAATGTACTGGGCCACACGGGCTTTACGGGCAGCAATACGCACCGCCCGGTTCACCCGCTTAAACACCGAGTTGATGTAGGCACGGTCAGCCGGGCCAATAAACCCGTTATCCCAGCACAGGTTGTCGCCGTCAAACATCTCGACATAGCCGACGGCCACCACCATGCCATCCTTCGCAATGCGCGTCTTGGCATCCTTATAAACGCCCTCCAGCACCTTCGGCAGGATCTTAATGAGAGGACGGAACTGCTTCTCCACCTTCGCCGCGCACGCGCTATGGTCCCGATCGCTGCTGTGGTAGGTAGCGTCGAAGCACTCGCGCACCAACTTCTTGTCGTACGCCAGCATGATGTCATTCAAACCCAGGTTGATAGTCACCAGCTTGGTCTGCTTATTCAGCAGCTCCCGATACGGCACTTTCACCGCCACATCGGTACCCTTCATCTTCGACGAATACCAGTAGCCGGTACCACTACCGCCAATACAGGCCGGCTCCACCAGCGGCAACCCCGTCTGCGCGGAAGTGAGATGCGGGTAATCCAACAGGTTACGGAAACACGGCTCCCAGATGGTGGTGAGGGCAAAGGATGCGATGGAATACGAATCCCCAATAGCCACATAGTTCGGCTCATCAAGCGGCTTCGTAAAAGCATCGAAGTCAATATCCAGCGCATTACCACCCGGAGCCTGCGCATCATCAGCCGCAGGGCGTTGGTGCGCAGCAGCAATCAGGGCAGCAGGCACCGCCGACTGAGAAGCTGAGGGGGCAGCAGCGAGTGCAGGGTCGGCAAAACCTGCCGGCGAAATAGTCACTGTGAGGCCCACCGCCAGCAGAGAACCGAGGGCTAGACTAGAGGCCTTTCGGAGCATGCTGATCGTCCTTTCTTTCCTTATTGGACAATCCTAGAGGAAAGTGGCGAAAAACCTGCTCAGTATCCCCCTAATAAGCAGCGTCTACCTCGCCCACGCCAACTATAGTCACACACTATACGGGCGCGTCATCAGCGGAATACACTCTGCATACCCCCGGACACGCTCCCCTCATGTACACCGATGTCCCCTCAACAGTGAGATCACAAAATATTGAGGAACTCGAATGAATAAATCACTCTGGACTGTTGTGGTCCTATCCCTCTGTATACCTGGCCTTACGGCGTGTTCTGCTGGGCCGATGTATGACTTTACTGTGCCGACATCGACTCCGACAGTGAATAGTCCCCAGCCTCGGATTCCTGAAGGGTATTTCCCTGCGGTGTGGGATCCTTCGATTCATTCTGATGGGCCGTCGATCTATCCCCACAAAAAGAGTTTCCTTCAGCAGCTTATGAAATGCGGGAAGATGGGGGATGACGGTGAAGAGTTCAGTGAAGCAGAACGGTGTGACCCGTATTGGGCTATCAATTCAGTTGATAGTAGGTTTCTCAGCATCGAACCTATTTCTGGATACACGATTATTGAGGACCTACAGGAGGATCATGGTGACCCCGTTTTCTATCAGTTAGAGGATGCATTGTCAGTGCTTTCTCCTGACCCTCAGGAAGCTTTTCTCTACTGGACTAAGGATGAACACGATCCTCATCCCACCTTGTTTAGGAACCCTTTTCTCAATCAAAGGATTCTGCTGAATTTCATACCCGACCAGGTGACATGGCGGAACCTCAGGGACAATAGAGTAAGACTGAAAACGGACTATCCAACCAGTCTGACCGGCCCAGTACGTGTTCGGGCACTGGCGTCCAATCGATCAGCGGTCGGGATACGTCTGTTGCGACAGTCGGACACATTGCCCCTCTCACTGAGGGTTGAGCCGCGGGTGCAGTGTGATAATCCATGGGTGAAACTACCGAAAGGGGTAGTGTGCTCCATCTACTGGTGGGACGAGGCGCGCTATGGGGATAAAGCGCCATGGTCAACTACGCCAGTCCCATTCCCGCTAATTATGGATCCACAATGGGGATTTCACTACCAAAGTCTGCTCTTCCGCACCCCTTCATGGGTGGTGAAGGAGCGTGCGAAATTGAAGGCTCAGGCCACGGTGGTGCCGGCTGGTTAAGGTGGTACTGGTTAGGTGAAGGGAACCCCCGCAGCAGGCGGCTGAGCGTGCTGGGACCCGTCACCCTTCTGGGAAGGCGATGGCTGTGTTGGGGGCGGGTTTACCTGCGAAGCGGTCGGCCATCCACCGTTGGACCAGCGGCTGGGCTTGGCGGAAGGCATCCATGTGGTTGGGGCCAATCTGGGGTGCGAACACGATGGGAAGCTGGGGGCGTGCTTTCTTGTAGCGGATGACGACGCGCTGCATCAGGCTGAGCGGTACACCGATGTCGGTGTAGGCGCCGTAGATGAACAGGGGCATCGTGGGGATGGGCCGGTAGTAGGTGAGGGAGTTCTCCCGGCCAACCTTCACTAGGTCTTGCATAGAGAGTAGGTCCGTCACACCGAACATGGTTTTGGGGGTTTGGTTTTCGGATAGTTTCAGCATCTCGTCGTGGCAGAGGGTGCGGGATTTTCGGACGATGCTCTTCCCGAGGGGGGTCATGCGCCCGTAGACGTTCATGCGGTGCGAGCCGTATTCGCGTTCCATGCCGATGAGTACGCCGGTGGCATAGCCGAAGGCGGGGTTGGGGATGTCCCCGAGTTTTTGGAAGAGGTTGACCATCCAGGGTAAGTCGACGGGGGTGCCGCCTGCGGCTGCCGCGATGATGTGGCTGTGGGGGGAGTAGAAGGGTTGCTGGGCGGCCGCGTACATGGTGGCCATGCCACCACCGGAGTAGCCGGTGAGGACAGCCTTGGAAGTGTGGAGGCCAAAGACGGTGGAAGTGGTGGCGGCGTCAACAGCATCCAGGATGACGCGCCCGCTCATGATATTGGCGCCGTATTCGCCGTTCATGCCGAGGAAGTCGGGGAGGATGACGGCCCATCCGCGCTTCAGATAGCCGAGGGCTTCTTTGTAGGCGCGTTCGTTGTGTTCGGCGTAGACGGTGCCGTGTTTGGCGTCGAGGGCGAAGCTGGGCTGGCAGGATCGGCCGAGGGAGTTAATCATGTCGTTGATGACGACGATGGGGGTGCCGGCCTTGACCTTGGTGGGGAGGACGACGGCGGCGGAGCCGGTGATGGGCTTATTGAAGGTGTTGCGGGAGGCGAAGACGGTGCGGTAGGCGCGGTGGCTGCCCAGTACGGGATTGCCGTAGACCCGCTGGGAGCGGATGAGGGTGCCGTGCTTCATGCCTCGTTGGGCTTGGGTGGTTTGGTAGAAGGCGGGGGTGGGGGAGTCGTCCCAGATGGGCTGGGGTGCTGCGGAGGCGGTGGGAGTGAGGGCAGTGGTGGTGCTGGCGACGAGGGCGGCACCGGCGATGAGCACGCCGGTGCGGCGCAGTGGGTGGTGGTGTGCAACGTTCATGGTGTATATGCTGTCATCTTTTCGCCATAAATAAGTGATCCTGTTCACATTTTTTACGGGCTTTTCACAAGAGGTGATGAGCTAAGCCATATGTACCGAGAAATGCCACGAGTGTCCTTAGCGAACTGACCCCATGTAGTGCGCGCACGACACGCCCAAACAAAAAATGAGATTGTGATTTTTCGCACCACAACGAGTGTCCTCGGTTTTTGTGAAAAACCTGAGAAAATCGCCATTAAGCCACTACATCTAGTGGTTAGGAAATATAGTGCCGCAATATGCTGCACAAACGTGTCACACCTTCCTAGTAGCTTTAGACATGCGCACCCACCAGGGAATGTAAGGGCATCCTTAGCGCCCTCCCCCGGGTGAGACCCCCGAAGATGACACACCGCAGGACACAGAAGGACACCACCATGGCGAACACCGACCCCACCACCAGGCCCATCGTCGACGTCACCTCCACCATCGACGAATACCTCGACCGCAGCGACTGGCGCGTCAACGCCAACGCCAACCAGGACTACTCCCTGGGCGGAATGATGCTCAATACCTCCGGTAAGGTCGTCGCCAACTACTGGCTCAGCAACGTCTTCAGCCCCGAAGCCGGCGCCGCCCACCGCGACGGCTCCATCCACATCCACGACCTCGACATGCTCGCCGGCTACTGCGCTGGCTGGTCCCTCCGTCAACTCCTCGAAGAAGGCTTCAACGGCGTCCCCGGCACCGTCGCCTCCCTCCCACCCAAGCACTTCTCCACCGCCTGCGGGCAAATCGTCAACTTCCTGGGAACCCTCCAAAATGAATGGGCCGGTGCGCAGGCCTTCAGCTCCTTCGACACCTACATGGCCCCCTTCGTCCGCCTCGACAACCTCTCCTTCGACGAGGTCAAGCAGCAGATGCAGGAACTCATCTTCAACCTCAACGTCCCCAGCCGCTGGGGCACCCAAACCCCCTTCACCAACCTCACCTTCGACCTCCAATGCCCCGAAGACCTCGCCAAGCAGGTCCCCTTCATCGGCGGCGAACCCGTCGACTTCACCTACGGCGACCTCCACGAGGAAATGACCCTCATCAACCAAGCCTTCATCGAGGTCATGACAGAAGGTGACGCCGACGGACGCGTCTTCACCTTCCCCATCCCCACATACAACATCGGCAAAGACTTCGACTGGGAAGCCCCCATCATGGAGCCGCTGTTTGAAATGACAGCCAAATACGGCCTGCCCTACTTCCAAAACTTCATCAACTCCGACCTCGACCCCGGCATGATCCGCTCCATGTGCTGCCGCCTCCAACTCGACCTCCGCGAACTACTCAAACGCGGCAACGGCCTCTTCGGATCCGCCGAACAAACCGGCTCCATCGGCGTCGTCACCCTCAACTGCGCCCGCCTAGGCTACCAGCACAAAGGGGACTGGAAAGGCCTCCTCGCCCGCGTCGACGAACTGATGGAACTGGGCAAAGACACCCTGGAAAAGAAGCGCGTCAAGGTTAACGAACTCATCGACCGCGGCCTCTACCCCTACACCAAGCGCTACCTCGCCAGCCTCGACAACCACTTCTCCACCATCGGCGTCAACGGCATCAACGAAATGGTGCGCAACTTCACCGACGACAACGACGACATCGCCGCCCCCGCCGGCCACGAAATGGCCTACCAGCTGCTCGACCACATCCGTGCCCGCCTCATTGACTTCCAAGAAGAAACCGGGCACCTCTACAACCTGGAGGCCACCCCCGCCGAGGGTGCTTGCTACCGCTTCGCCCGCGAAGACAAGAAACGCTTCCCCGACATCCTGCAGGCCGGCTTCCCCGATGCCCCCTACTACACCAACTCCTCCATGCTCCCCGTCGGCTACACCGATGACCCCTTCGAAGCCCTCGAACAGCAAGAGGACCTCCAGTCCATGTACACCGGCGGCACCGTTCTCCACCTCTACATGGGCGAACGCGTGAGCGACGCCAAGACCTGCCGCGAACTCGTCCGCCGCAGCTTGACCGCATTCCACGTCCCCTACATCACCATCACCCCCACCTTCTCCATCAGCCCCAAGTACGGCTACATCTCCGGCGAACACCAATACTGCCCCAAGTGCCAGGCAGACCACGACGCCGAAGTTGCCGCCGCCCGCGCCGCCGAAGCCGCCGGCAAGCCAGTGAAGAAGACCGCCGAGCAGCTAGAAGCCGAATGGGAACCGGTGGAGTGTGAAGTGTGGACCCGCGTCATGGGTTACTTCCGCCCCGTGAAATCCTTCAATAAAGGCAAGCAGTCCGAGCAGAAGGAACGCAAGAGCTTCCGGGAAGGCGTCGCCCTGCATTCCCCCGTCGCCGCACCGCGCGCCGTTTCCTCCCTCCCCGGCGACCGTATGGCCACCGCCAACGACCGAGGCTAACCGTTGAAGCAGTGCTCCGCCGCCGGGAACGTGCCCGCCTCCACCTCTTCCCGGTAGGCGCGAGCAGCTGCCGTCATCTCTGCTCCCACCTCAGCAAATACCTTCACAAAACGAGGGCGACGGCCATCCTGTGGCACCGCCATAGCGTCATACCACACCAATACCTGCGCATCCGTATCCGGGCCAGCCCCAATCCCCACCGTCGGAATAGCCAGCGTCTCCGTTGCCTCCTTCGCCACCTCCGCCGGCACCATCTCCAACACCACCGCGCTGGCCCCCGCCTCCTGCACGGCACGCGCATCCGCCAACAATCGGGCGGCAGCGTCACCCCGCCCCTGTACCTTAAACCCGCCCAGGGCATGCACGGACTGCGGCGTAAACCCAATATGGGCCATCACCGGAATACCCGCGTTCACCAGCGCGCGGATCCGGCTCGCCATCCGCACGCCGCCTTCAAGCTTCACCATCTGCGCCCCCGAATCGCGCATCATGCGGGTGGCGGAGAGGATAGCCTGTTCGTCGGACGCCTCATAGGTACCGAAGGGCATATCAGCCACCACCAGAGCCTTCGGCGCACCCCGCACCACGCCGCGCGTCAAAAAGATCATCTCATCCAAACTCACCTGGGTGGTGGTGTCGTAGCCGTACACCACATTCGCGGCCGAATCGCCCACCAACAACACCGGAATGTCGGCGGCGGCGAAAGCGCGGGCAGTGGAGTAGTCGTAAGCAGTCAACATGGCCCACTTGTGGCCATCAATCTTCCATTGAGCAAGGTCCAAAACGCGTGTCTGCATACTGACAAGTCTGCCACCTCCCCCCACAAAGGGCAGCTGAGACCTCACAAATACGCAACAACCCAGGAGGCAGGCGGCAAGCAGCCTAGAATAGGCGTTATGGCACAAGCAGGGAAGAACATTGTGGTGGGCGTCGGCGGCGGCATTGCCGCCTACAAAGCCTGCATGGTCATCCGCGAGTTCACCAAAGCCGGGCACACCGTCACCGCCATCCCCACCGCCGCCGCCGAAAAGTTCATCGGCACCGCCACCCTAGAAGCCCTCACCGGGCAGCCCGTAACGTCCAGCGTCTTCACCGGCATCCCCCAGGTGCGGCACGTCTCCGTCGGCGCCACCGCGGACCTGGTGGTCGTCGTCCCCACCACCGCGGACCTGCTCTCCCGCATTGCCGCCGGGGCCGCCAACGACATGCTCACCACCACTCTCCTCATGGCCACCTGCCCGGTACTGCTCGCCCCCGCCATGCACACCCAAATGTGGGACAACAGCCTCGTCCAGCACAATGTCGCCACCCTCCGCGAGCACGGCTACACGGTGATGGAGCCAGCAGTGGGGAGGTTGACGGGCCCCGACTCCGGCGCCGGGCGCCTACCCGAACCCCAAGAGATTGCCGACATGGCCATCGCCCTCCTCGAAGAACAAGAGTTGGCCGCCGCAGGCTCACCCGCCGCCGCGCCCGCACCCGTCACCGCCATGCCCCGCGACCTCACCGGTCGTCACCTCATCGTCACCGCCGGCGGCACTCGCGAAGCCCTCGACCCGGTGCGCTACCTGGGCAACAACTCCTCCGGCCAACAAGGCGCCGCCCTCGCCGCCTGCGCCGCCCAACGAGGCGCCCACGTCACCCTCCTCCTAGGTGCCCACGACCTCCCCTACCTCCCCGCCGGCGTGCACGTGGAACCCGTCACCAGCGCCCTCGACCTCCACCACACCCTCACTGGCCTCCTCGACACCCAGCCCGTCGATGCCGTCATCATGGCCGCCGCCGTCGCCGACTTCCGCCCCACCACCACCGCAGACACCAAACTCAAAAAGGGCACCAGCAGCGAACCCAGCAGCATCGCCCTCACCCGCAATCCCGACATTCTGGCGAACATCGTTACCCGCTACCCGCAGCTCACCACCGTCGGCTTCGCCGCCGAAACCGGCGACCTCGACCACTCGGTGCTCCAGCTGGGCCGCGAGAAATTCGCCCGCAAAGGCTGCCACCTGCTCATGGTCAACGAGGTGGGGTTCGACACCACCTTCGGCCAGCCCACCAACGCCGGCTGGCTGTTGGGGCGTGACGGCGCCGAAACCCCCATCCCGCGCATGTCTAAACGTGGCGTCGCCATGCGCATCCTCGACCAACTGAGCACCCTCCTGGTCACCCGCGAGTCCTAAGAGAAGAGAAGGCAGGCTGGGCATACTTCGCCAATTGGCTTTCCGCAAAGGTGAGCCCATAATTAAAGAGTGACTAGCGACAACACGTCCCTGCACGTATGTACCACCCCTAGCGACCTCAGCGTCCTCACGGACCAGCTCCGCGCCGACGGCCGCTCCATCGCGTTGGTCCCAACCATGGGTGCCCTCCACGATGGACATATGCAGCTCGTCCGTGCCGCGAAAGAGCTTCCCAACGCCACTGTCATCGTCAGCATCTTCGTCAACCCCCTCCAATTCGGGCCCACCGAAGACCTCGACTCCTACCCCCGCACCCTCTCCGCGGACCTCGACCTCCTGGCCGCCGAAGGCGTCGATGTCGCCTTCGCCCCCACCGCTAACGACATGTACCCGCACGGGTACCGCAGCACCGTCAACCCCGGCCCCCTCGCCACTGAACTTGAAGGCGCCACCCGCCCCGGCCACTTCGCCGGTGCCCTCACCGTGTGCGCCAAACTCTTCGGTATCTCCCGCGCCAACCACGCGTTCTTTGGAGAAAAGGACTACCAGCAGCTCGTCCTCCTCAAGCAGATGGTGGAGGACCTCAACCTGCCTATTACCCTGCACCCCGTCCCCATCCGCCGGGAGGAGAGCGGCCTCGCCCTCAGCTCCCGCAACCGCTACCTCTCCGCCGAGGAACACGCGCTGGCCCAGCAGCTCTCCGCCAGCCTGCGTGCTGGCGTTGCTGCCGCCGAGGGCGGAGCCACCCCCCGCGAGGTGGTTGACGCCACCCGCACCCACCTAGCCCAGTATCCGCAGATCGACGTCGACTACATTGAGATTCGCGACGCCGGCCTGCAACCACTGGGCGATTACGCCGACGCCACGGTAGCTGCCCGTCTGCTGCTGGCTGCCAGGGTCGGCACCACCCGACTGATCGACAACATGGGACTGATGCTCCAGCCCTGGGACTACTAAGGATGTGCCACTACCATGTTCCGAACCATGCTGAAATCCAAGATCCACCGCGCCACCGTCACCCAGGCGGACCTGCACTATGTGGGTTCGTGCACGATTGACGTTGCCCTCCTGGAGGCTGCTGACCTGTGGGAAGGCGAGAAGGTGGACATTGTTGACATCGCTAACGGTAACCGCCTGTCCACCTATTGCATTGCGGGGGAGCGGGGTTCCGGCATTATCTCTATCAATGGTGCTGCCGCCCACCTTATCCACCCGGGGGACATGGTGATCCTCATTGGCTACGGGCTGATGGATGAGGAGGAAGCGCGGAGTTACCAGCCGAAGGTCATCTTTGTGGATGAGAAGAACCAGATTCTGGAGGAGGGCTCCGATCCTGCTGGTGTGCCGGAGGGGTCGGGGTTGCTCGATCCGCGCGGCTAGATGAGGTGTCCTGCGCGACGTTTGTGAGCTGACTGAAGAATGAGAGCCCCGGTGTTATCACCGGGGCCTTTTTGCGTGTATCTCTACATTACCTGTGTGCAGTGTCCCCCAAAATGGTGCCTACACTATAGATATGAGGAACTCTCTACAATTTGTATGGTGAGAGACTCGCCACATTGTTCACGACATAGTTAGAGGGCACTTTCCCGCAGCAGGAAAGCGCCCTTTGTCTTGTGCGAAATCAGCGTAAACTTAACAAATATAGGAGTGCAAGTCGGGGTGGAAACGACAATAAATAATGGCAACAAAAACTCCGCTACTGAGTGTTTTTAATGAGTGAGAAAATAAAAAACATGCAGGACAGAGCGGAGTGGTAACAAATTTCTCTCTCATCCTTAAAAAAACTTAGGAAAGAACCTGGCTTTTGGACATTCGTCCTCGTATTGTCTTTTCTAGCATCACAGGAACATGTGATGTGACCACTAAACATAAGTCAACTAGTCAGAATTGAAATGATATCTTGAAACACGCTTTGGGAGTCGCAGCCAGTTTCTTGGCACTGGCCTGTGGACTAGGAGTAGGAGCCGCCCAAGCGGCAGACGCGCCCACCCCATCACTCCCCAGCAGTGCACACGACATCGTCACCACCAGTGACGTCCAGGTGACTGCGCCGAACAACCTCGGCAGCGCGCTAACATCCAGCCCCGGACGGGATGCACGTATGCAGCTCAATGCCCCGGCCCAGCCCGCCAGCCATATACCCTCCAGCCAAGACATCCTGTCCTTCCTCCACTCCAGCCTGCTTCTCGCCGGCCGGGACATCCTCTCCCACGGAGCGCAGGGCACCATCACCACCGCAGCCTCGACTGCCCACCACGGACAGCTCGTCGCCCTTACCGGCGTTGTTGATACCCGGAAGGACAACACCCCTCTGACCAACGCGCCCGAGTTCATCAAGAACCTCGGCGAGGACATTGACGGAATGTGGGCGGTCGTCGCCGAATCCGCATCCCGCGTCCCCGTCCTGGGTGAAATGGTCTACGACATCATCGAAGGCATGCGTCACAGCCGCTACTGGAAGAACGATTACTACCGCATCCTCCGGACCGCCTCCGTCTTCGTCGCCCTTACCGGCCTCGTCCTCGGACCCATCACCGGTCTGGCAGCTGCTGTCTTTATCGCCTTTTCTCTAGTCCTGCCGGTCACCGCACTGCTGCTCACCGGAGCAGTATTCTTCGGTATCGTGGCCCTACCCGTCGCCTTCCTTAACGGCATTGCGCTGGTCATCCTGTCCGGCACAACCTGGCTGTTGGCAGTGGGCGCAGGTATCTCCATGATCGTCTTCGGCGCCCTGCTCGCCGCCGGTGTGGTCGATCTGTTCGCAGGGTTGTCCTTCGTGTTTACCCTGCCGATCATCCCCATCCCCCTCAACTTCACCCCGATTGTGCTCGCCGCCCTCGCCGTGGTGGCCCGCCTCCTGGGTGTTGCCCTCGTGGTCTTCGGCGTCATCGTGCTGATGGCCTCCGGGCTCCTGTTGGTGGGTGTGTTCTTCGGCCTCATGATGATCCTTGCTCCGTGGCTGTTCATCGCCGGCCTGTTCCTCCTCACTGCTGCAATCTGGCTCTTCGCCTTCATCATCAGCCTGGCTATCATCGGACCCATCGCCCTTATCACCATCCCGCTGGCAACTCTGCCGTGGATGCTGGCAGCGCTGGCTGTGTTCCTCTTCGGAATGTTCATCTACGCCGTCTCCGGTAACACCAACCGCGGACCGCAGTACGAAGCCGTCAACCAGACAAAGAAGCAGAAGGAAGAAGCCGCAGCCGCAGGTCAGGACAAGTCCAAGGCCAAGGCCAAGGGTAAAAACAAGAACAAGGGCAAGAAGGCTGCCAACAAGAACGCCAAGGGCGCCAAGAGTACCAAGAGTACAAAGAAAGCCGCTGGCAAGAAGGCTGCCAACACGTCCGCACAAGCTTCTTCCCACGCGAAGAAGAACGCCAAGAAAGGAAAGAAGGGTGCTCCTGTAGCCCTCCGTGCTCAGGCAGCCATGTCACTAGCCGCCAGCCCAGCACGACCGAGCGATTACGGCCTGGCTGCCTAGCACACGGCAACTCGCGAGCGCCACGTCGTCGATGCCACCTTCATAACGCTGAGGGCACCCCACTGTGGTCCCTTCCCCGCGGGTGTCCCAGCGTGTGGGTTCCGCTCTAGTGTGGGAACGTTCCTGTCCCACACACCCCGGCATCGGTAGTCGCACTTCCTTGGTGAACACACCGGAGAGAGATCGTTGGAGAATCTCCCGGAGTGACCATAAAAGAAGACCCGCCCCGAATGAACAACTCGGAGGCGGGTCTTCTTCTGTCCAATCTCACTCGCGGTGGGGGAACAGACCAACGTGGGATGGTGCTGTTCCATTACCACAGGTGTTACTTGTAGGGGACAGATGAGCCACGGCGGGTGACATCGGGTCCGCCGCTGGCAGGGCAGAGCCTGCCACTGGGGGCGTCTTTACTTGGCAGCGTCATCGATGCGGGCTGCCACCGCATTGTGAGCATCCCAAATTTCCTGCGGCATATTCGGCAGGGACTCCAGGTGTTCCTTGCGCAGCTCCATCTCCTGCTGCCAGCGCGGCAGGTCAATAGAGAGCACGGTATCCAGATCCTTTTCGGCGATGTCGAGGCCGTCCAGCAGCAGCTCATCCTTGGCGGGAATGGTGCCGACGGGGGACTCCACACCCTCTACACGGCCGTCCTTCAGGTCCATCAGCCACAACAGAGCGCGCAGGTTGTCTCGGTAGCCCGGCCACAGGTAGTGGCCGTCTTCCTTATCCCGCTGGAACCAGTTGACGTGGGCGAAGATCGGCATATCCTGTACCTCGCCCAGGATGTTCAGCCAGTGTTGGGCGTAGTCGCCCTCGGGGTAGGCCATGAAGGGGCGCATGGACATGGGGTCGTAGCGCAGCTGGCCCTCCTTGCCCTCTGCGGCGAAGGTAGCTTCCGCACCAAGGGTGAGGCCGTCGTAGACTCCCTCGGCCAGGTCAGTGAAGGCGCGAATGAGCGGCTCGCGGTCGCGGCAGCGGCCACCGAAGATGATGGCGTCGATGGGCACACCGGCCGGGTCTTCAAAGTCGCCGGCAACATTGGGGACGTTCGCCAGGGTGGTGGTGAAGCGGCTGTTGGGGTGGGCCCATTCGTCGCCGGGCTTGCCGGAGCGCTGGTGTTCCACCGGGCGGTCGGCGATGGGGTTGCCCTTCCAGTCGAGCCAGCCGGTGACGTCCTCCGGGTAGTCGGGAGTCTTGCCCTCGAACCAGACGTCCTTGGTCATGGGGTTGTAGGCGACGTTGGTGAAGAGGGTCTTGGTGCCCTCGGCGATGGCGGCGACGGCGGTGGGGTTGGTGGTCTGGTTGGTGTCCTTAGCGACACCGAAGGCGCCGTACTCGGGGTTCATGCCGTAGAGTTTGCCGTCCTCTGGGTTGACCCACAGCCAGACAATGTCGTCACCGTAGAAGTCGACGGTGAAGCGGTCGCCCAGGGCGTCGGGGGCGAGCATCATGGCCAGGTTGGTCTTGCCGGAGGCGGAGGGGAAGCCGCCGCAGATGTGGTAGGTGCGGCCGGTTTCCTTGTCGCGGATGCCGATGAGCATGAACTGTTCGGCCAGGAATTTGCCGGAGGCCCAGCCGTCGTAGCAGGCCAGGCGGAGGCCGTGGGCGATCTTGCCGAGGAGGGCGTTGCCGCCGTAGGAGGAGCCGTAGTGGAGGATGGTGCGTTCGTCGGCGACAGTGGCGAAGAGGCGCTCGTCGTCCTCGGTGCCTTGGCCTAGGTTGGGGAGGTCGCCGGTGACATGCACGGCGTGGACGAACTGGTTGTCGTCGTCGAGGTCGTTGACGTAGGCGGCGTCGACGCGAGCCATGCGAATCATGTGGATGGCGACGGTGCGGGAGTCGGTGAGTTCGACGCCGCGTGCCCAGGCTTCCAGGGGGTTGCCGGCGGGGGACATGAGGTAGGGCACCACGTACATGGTCTTGCCTGCGGAGGCTCCGGCCATGTACTTCTTCTGGCGTTCGGTGATCTCGGCGGCGTCCCGCCAGTTGTTGTAGGCGCCCTTATCTGTTTCGTTGTGGGTGGCGACGACGGTGCGTTCTTCGGAGCGGGCGGTGTCCTTGTAGTAGCTGCGCGAGTAGTAGAGGTCTTTGCCGGCGTCGAAGATTTCGCCGTCGGCGAGGGCGTCGGCGAGAAGGCGGTCGTCGTCTGCAGCGGAGATGACTTCTACCTTGGCGGGCGTGGTGATAGCGGCCCACTCTTCAACGAATTCGTGGACTTTCGGGTTGGTGATGCCACCCTCGGTGAGGATGTCGTTTAGGGTGCTCATGGGGCTTCCTTGTGGGTTGGGGGTGATGTCGGCAGAGCGTCCAGCGGGCGGTGCTTCGCGGGGAAGGGGAGCTCGTGGGTCTTTCTCCAACCGGTATTAATTAGGGTAGCCTAACCTAACTAAACTGGCGAATTATGTTGGGCGCAGACCAGCACAAATGAGACCTTCACCACAAAAGCTCATTTCTGGGAAAGGTGACGGATTCTCCCGTGTTGCACTGGATATGACGACACCTCACCCCATCCCCGCCAACCTCGCTCCCGTCGACGACACCCCTGGCACCGCGGCATCCTCCAGCAACGTTGCAGTCAATAGTGTCGCAGGCAACGCTCCCCAAGAGTTCCCCGAAGGCGTCACCCCGCTCGACGCAGACCACCCCGATGCCAGCTCCGATGACGGCACCTATACCCTCGGCGAGCAATTCCAGCCCGACGTGCAGCCTTTCCCCACCCGCCCCCGCACCTTCAAGGTGCTTAACACCAGTAGCGGCAAGGTCGTGGGATTTGCCTTTGCCGCTGGCCAAACCCTCCAGGAACACGCTGCCCGTCACCCCGTCCTCATTCAGGTGTTGAAGGGACGCGTCACCTTCCATGTGAAGGGGGAGGATGTGGAATTGGTGCCGGGGCGCATCATCCATCTCACGCCGATGCTGCGGCATTCCGTGGAGGCACACGAGGATTCGATCCTTACGGTGACGATGCTGCTGCCGCACAACGAAAGCTAGCCGCGCGCGGCACATCTAAGACGCAGTACACCTAAGAAGCGGTGCGTTGAAACCGCAGCACACATTAACGCAGTACACACAGACGTAGAGACGCACTCACCCGGCGACAGTGTGGCCGAGGTTCCACATGCCGCCGGGCGAGACATCTTGAGAGCAGCTTGATAAGCCGCGTAATAGTAGCGCCAGGCTTACTTCTTTTGGCTCTGGCGGCCGACGAAGTCATCCATGGAGGCGTTGATGCCCAGCCAGGTGCTGACGATGTCATACCAGTGGGTCGGCAGGACGCGCACCAGGCTGGTGGCGTACTGCACGAGCTTCGGGATAAAGAGTTCCGGCTGGCCAGCTTCGATGGCGTCCAGGATCTTCATGGATACCTTGTACTGGTCCAGGATGGGGAAGAGCAGCGGGACCTTGGTCTTGGCACCTTCGAACATGCCGGTGTTGACGTAGAACGGGTAGATGGTGAGGATTTGGACGGCGGAGTGTTCCTTGGCGAGCTCGTTGCGGAGGGATTCCAGCATGCCGCGGACGCCCCACTTGGTGGCGCAGTAGTCGGTCATGTTGGCGGGGCCGACGGTGCCGGCGGCGGAGGAGATGACGGCGATGTGTCCGTGGTTGCGGGACTTCATCTGGCCGAGGAAGGCGCGGGTGACGCTGAACACGCCGCGAAGGTTAATGTCGAGGGAGCGGTCGATTTGTTCGTCGGTGAGTTCGAGGAGGCTCTTGCCGGAGACCACGCCGGCGCATTGGATGAGGATGTCGACTTTGCCGAAGTCCTTGAGGGTTTGTTCGGCTTGGGCGTTGACGTTCTCGACGTCGGCGACGTTGACTTTGTAGCCGCCGGCTTTGACGCCGAGCCCTTCAAGGGTGGCGACGGTTTCGTCTAGGCGGGCGATGTCCCAGATGATGATGGCGCTGGCGCCGCGTTTTGCACATTCTTTGGCCATGATGAGGCCCATACCGCTGGTGCCACCGGTGATAAGGACGGTTTGTCCGGAGATCTTGGTTCCCTTGTTGAGGGATAGGGTGTTGCCAATTTTCTTGATGAGGGATGAGACCATTGTCGAACCATTCCTTGAAAAGATAGGGAAAGGGTCAGCGGTGTGAAACCTAGGGGACGATTCACGTGTGGCGCTTGACCTGTTGCTTTGGGATGAGCGGTGCGTGCCGTGCATCACAGCTATTGACGTTAGTGGCCTAGTTCACAGAAATGGTTAGGTTTCTTACGAAATTTTAAATTCGAGGTAATCAAGGAAAAAGTGCAGGATACAAACCTCTCTATTCACTCTTAGCGAGTATTAAATATGGCAACTTTGGAATTTTAATGGTGGGGTGACGATTCTTGAAGGTTGTTTCACAACGTGTATGTAGGGAGTGGGGGAGTCTATATAAGGGCGGGGAGTGTAGGCGAGGGGTAAGGGTGAGGGCAGGCAAGGGGTGAGGCCGAGGGGTCGGGGAGTGGCGCGCAGTAACACGCCCACGCCACTACGAGATTCTGTGAGTTAGCTCACCACAAGAGCTATGCACGAGGGAACAGGCGACCTCCCTAAACGCCCATAACACCACAATATGTAGTAGGTATCATTTAACTATTCCACTACATTCCCCACTCCGAGCACCCTTGCAGCGCTAAGCTAAACACCTAGCCCAGCACCACGAAGGAGGCGCCCAATGGCAACCGCCACCACCCATACCGGTGTGCACCTCACCCACCGCCAACTCGCCTCCGCCGACAGCCTCACCGTCGCCGGGCTCGTCCGCCTCTCCACCGTGGACTGGCCAGGCCACATGGTCTCCACCATCTTCCTCCAGGGCTGCCCCTGGAACTGCGTCTACTGCCACAACCCGGACCTCATCGACTGCCGCACCCCCGGCATCATGGCCTGGGCGGATGTCGAAACCTTCCTGCGGCGCCGCCAAGGGCTCCTCGACGGCGTGGTCTTCACCGGCGGCGAACCTACCCGCCAGCGCGGCCTCCACGACGCCATGGAACGCGCTCACGCGCTGGGCTTCCAGGTGGGCCTCCACACCATGGGTGTGTACCCCACCCTGCTGCGGCCACTGCTCCCGCTCATCGACTGGGTGGGTTTCGACATCAAAGCCGCCCCCGCCCACTACAGCAGCATCATCGCCACCGATCCGCGCAGCAGCATCGGCACGGTCGGCTCCCGCCACGCCATGGAATCCCTCGATATGCTGATAAATGCCGGCATTGACGTACAGGCCCGCACCACCCTCCACCCGGATTCTGTCGCCGTCACCGACCTTCCCGCCATTGTTGAGTTGCTGCAGCAGAAAGGGGTGGGCTCCTACCGGCTACAGCAAGCCCGTGCGGAAGGGGCCCGCCAAGAGCTACCGGACGGGCGCACTCTCAGCTACGACCGGTCGGGATGGGATGCGGAGTTTGAAGCGCTGAAAGCACGCTACAACTTCGGATAGACTGCCACCAGCAGGCAGCAGCTCACGTGCGGTCATCCCGCATCAGCTCAGCTGCCACCAGCAGGCAGCAGCCCCACTGTGGAGCGCACTCACCTCACTCACCCTTGGAGGACCGTATGTTCCAGTTTCCCGTCACCCCCACCAGCTACCCGCCCCTGCAGACCGACCAGCCACTGGTCCCTGTCGCCGGCCCGCACACCCAACAGCTGTGGGAGGCCGCTCTACCGCTCTTCCGGGACATCATGGCTATCCCGTTCATCACACAGTTAGGTGACGGCACCCTCGCAGCCCCCGAATACCGCTACTACCTGCAGCAGGATAACCACTACCTGGAGACCTACATCAACGGCCTCCGCTCTCTCGGGCGCAACGCCCCCGACGCCTCTACCGCCGCCTTCTGGAACGACGCCGCCGCCCTCTCCGAAGGTGAAGTGGACTCCCACAACAGCGAACTGGAGGGTGGCAGTGTCGCCGAGGAAGTCGCTGAGGAGCAGGGCTACCCGTCCCCCAGCAACCGCGCATACCAGGCATTTCTGCGTGACGCGTGCGCTACCCAGCCCTACGCTATTGGCGCCTCCGCCATGCTGCCCTGTTTCTGGACCTACCCGGAGGTGGCGCTGCGGTTGCTTCCCGCCTACCGGGCGTGGGTGGCGGACCATCCGGGGGAGCAGCACCCCTATGAGGAGTGGATCATGCTCTACTCCGGTGATGGGTTCGTGGAGCCGTGTGCGCAGGCCATCGAGTTGGTGGAGGAAGCGCTGTCGCAGGCAGCACCGGAGGACGCTGCCGTAGCCGTGGGCGAGTTTTGCATAGGGACATTGCATGAGGTGATGTTCTTCGATCAGTCTCGCCGACATTTTTCGTAGCGGTCGAGAAACGTTATGGCACCTCCACTTTTGGAGGTCAGACTGCGACAGTGTGGCAAATGTGTCAAGGCGCAGCGAATACCAAAAACCTCACGCCACCCTCGCATATTACGGGTAGCCTTAGAAGCATGGAATCCGCAGACACAACCATTCACGCCCCCGCCTCCACAATCGCTAGCGGCGCGAATTCCTGCAGCGCCGCCAAAGTCCACACGGTAGCCGTCACCGGCTCCACCGGGCTCGTCGGCAAGGCCCTCTGCGAAGAGCTCCGCAAAGAGGGCTATCACGTCATCCGACTGCTCCGAGAGGGTGCCCGTGGCCTCGACGACCGCATCTGGAACCCCACCAACCCCGACCCGGACATCCTCAACGGCATCGATGCCCTCATCCACCTCGCCGGTGAAAGCACGGAAGGCATCTGGACGCAGGACAAGAAGCGCCGCATCCGCGACTCACGCGTCATCCCCACCCGCAAGCTGGCGGAGCTCGTCGCCCAGTCCGACACCGTCCACACCTTCATCTGCGCCAGCGCCATCAGCATCTACGGCGATAGCCGCGGCGCTGAAGTCCTCACTGAAGTCTCCGCCCCAGGTGACGGGTTCTTCGCCGACGTCGTCCAGAAGTGGGAGGGCGCCTGCCAGCCTGCCCGCGCTGCCGGGAAGCGCGTCGTCAACGTCCGTACCGGCATCGTGCTATCCCGTGACGGCGGTGTGTTGCCGCTCCTCGTCGACATCTTTAACTGGGGCGGTGGCGGCCTCATCGGTATGGGGAAGCGGTGGATGTCCTGGATCGACATTGACGACCTCACCCGTATCTACGCCATGATGCTTACCTGCGACACACTCGAGGGACCCGTCAACGCCACCAGCCCGGAACCGTGCACCAACTCGCACTTCACCAAGGCGCTCGGCGTAGTGCTGGACCGGCCTACGGGACTCATCATCCCCGCAATTGCCTCTACCATGGTGGGGCACCAGGGAGCACGCCAGCTGGCTATGTCCGACCAGCGTGCGCAACCTCGTAAGCTGCAGGATCTGCCCAACCACGGGTTCTTCTTCCAGTACCGCACCATTGAGCAGTCCCTCTACCACCAGCTGCCGGAAGACGACTAGTTTTCCCCTCGTTTTCTCCCAACCTTCAGGTTCCTCTATTAGCCTGAAGGTATGAGAGCTGTAGAAAACACAACCAAAGTTCCCCTTCCCCCCATGTACTACAACCTGTGGGGAACCCCCGAGAACGCCAAGCCCCTCGGTGAGGATCTTAAGAAGCTCCTCGTGAAGGTCTTCGGCATCAGTGGCGACGCCACTCCCAACCTGGACAGCTCCCACGTGAAGCTGGAAGAGTCCCGCATTTCCGCGGAACACTTGGCTGGCCTCGCCAAGATCGTCGGTGAGGAGTACGTCACCACCGAGCACGAGCAGCGCCTTCGCCGTGCTGCCGGCAAGTCCTCCGCGGACCAACTCTCCTTCGCCAGCAGTGAGACTGTACCCGCCCCGGACGCTATCGTTGCCCCCGCTAACGAGGACGAACTGCTGGCTATCCTGCAGTACTGCTCCAAGGAAGGTATCGCCGTGGTGCCGTTCTCCGGCGGCACCAGCGTGGTGGGTGGTCTCCGCCCACTGCGTGGGAAGTTCGACAGCGTCATCAGTGTTGACATGGCCCGCTTTAACCAGCTCATCTCCATTGACGAGCAGTCCATGACCGCTCGTTTCGGCGCCGGCATCCCCGGCCCGGAAGCTGAAAAGCTGCTCCACGAGAAGGGCTACCAGATCGGCCACCTGCCTCAGTCCTTCCCCTACGCCGTGCTCGGTGGCTACGCCGCCACCCGCTCCTCCGGTCAAAGCTCTGCTGGCTACGGCCCCTTCGACCAGATGGTGCGCCACGTCCGCATGGTTACCCCGCAGGGCATTTGGGAATCCTCCAAGGCTCCGTTCTCTGCCGCCGGCCCGGACCTCCGCCAGCTCATCATTGGCTCGGAGGGTACCTTCGGCATCATCAGCGAAGTCACCGTCAACATTCACCCGGTGCGGGAAACCGTCCGCCACGAGGCATTCGTGTTCCCCGACTTCGCTACCGGTGCGGAGGCTCTCCGCAAGGTCACCCAGGCAGGAACTGGAGTGACGGTGCTGCGCCTGTCCGACGAGATTGAATCCGCCATGAACCTGGCTACCGTCGACAACCTGGGTTCCGAGGAGAAGGTGGGTGGCTGCCTGGCCATCACCATGTATGAGGGCAGCGAGGAGCACACTCGGCTCTCGCACGAGGAAACCCGCAATATTATGCTGGTCAACGGCGCCACCTCGCTGGGTGCCGGCCCGGCGGAGGAGTGGGAGAAGAACCGCTTTAATGCCCCCAGCTTGCGCGATTCGCTGATTGTCAACGAGATTCTTTCCGACACCTGTGAGACCGCGACTGACTGGTCGAACCTCATTAACTTGAAGACGAAGGTGACGGAGAAGATGGTGGCGCGCCTGACTGAGGGCGGCAAGCCGGCTCTCATCATGTGCCACATTTCGCACGTCTGCCACGCTGGCGCCTCCCTCTACTTCACCTTTGTGGCGAAGCAGGATGAGGATCCGGTGGCCCAGTACTTCGATGCTAAGCAGGCTCTGCTGGATGCCATCGAAGAGGTGGGCGGCACGGTGTCGCACCACCACGCGGTGGGCACGGACCACCTGTCCGGTATGCGCTGGGAGATCGGCGACCTGGGCGTGACTGTGCTGCAGTCCGTGAAGGACGCGCTGGACCCGGCCGGCATCATGAACCCGGGGAAGTTAATCCCGCAGGACTAGCCGCAGGATAGTCCGAAGGGATCGGTTGGTACCGTCCGCAGGACTAGCGGTGAGGACCCCTCAGTGTGTGCCCTTGTTGGGGTGGCGCGCTGGGGGGTTCTTGTGTGCTGGTGGGGTAGGGGTGGCTTGGGGTGTGGTGTGGGTGAGTGTGGCAAGCGAAATGCATTGTTTTTTTATGGCCTTGAACTGCGACTTGTAACACTTCGTAAAAAAGTGTCACTTTTGTCTAGGTATTTTTGGGTTTGCACGCTACACTGAAAACTAGTTACAGATTATTTCAATGTGTAACGCTTTTGTTTCTCCCGATGAAAGCATTCACACCACTACTGAAAGGACCCTCTTCCATGGGTATTCAGGAAGACATCAAGCCCCGTATGCGCTGGTGGGGCTGGGGCGTCGACGGACACGACAAGCCCATCAAGCCGGGCGCCACGGAAATTCTGAAGAGCGTCTGCGGCATGGAAGACGTCCACACTCCCCCCGTCAAGCTGGAGGATGTGAAGGTTAACCCCTCCAAGCTCGACGCCGACGACATTGCTGCCCTCAAGGCAATTGTGGGTGACGAGTTCTTCAAGGACGACCACTACACCCGCGTCATGCACACCTACGGCCGCAGCTACCCGGACCTCCTCCGCCTGCGCCTCGGCAAGTGCGAAGGCGCCCCGGACGCCATCGTCTACCCCGGCTCCGAGGACGACATCGCCAAGCTCTTCGAGGTCTGCTCCGAGCGTGGCATCGCCGTCATCCCCTTCGGTGGCGGTACTTCCGTCGCCGGTGGCGTGGAAGCTATGCGCGGCAAATTCAAGAAGGCCATCTCCATCTCCATGCTCCGCTTCAACAAGATCGTGGAGATCGACACCAAGGCTATGACTGTCACTGTCCAGCCAGGCGTCTTCGGCCCGGATCTGGAAGCTGAACTCGGCAAGTGGGGCGTTACCGTCGGCCACTTCCCGCAGTCCTTCGAATTCTCCACCGTCGGTGGCTGGGCATCCTGCCGCTCCGCCGGCCAGGAATCCTCTGGCTACGGCCGCATCGACAAGAACATTGTTGGCCTCCGCGTTGTCACCCCGCGTGGCCCCATGGACATCCGCACCGTGCCCTCCACCGCTGCCGGCCCCGACCCGCGCCAGCTCTTCCTTGGCTCCGAGGGTGTCTTCGGCATTATCACCGAGATCACCGTGCAGATTCACAAGAAGCCCGAGACCATGGTCTTCGACTGCTACTTCTTCCCGTCCTTCGCAGAAGGCATCGAGGTCTTCCGTGAACTCGAGCAGAACGGCGACATGCCGCACCTCGCTCGCCTCTCCAACGAGAAGGAAACCGACTTCGGCATCAAGCAGCTGGGCGGCGGCAACCTGGGCAAGACCCTCAGCCGCTACCTGTCCCTGCGCGGCCAGTCCACCCCCTGCATGGCAGTGTTCGCCTTCGGCGGTAGCAAGCTGCAAGCCCGCTCCGACCGTGAAGCCTTCGCCATGAAGCTCACCGGTAAGGGTGGCGTGCGCCTCGGCCCGACCGCCGGCATGATGTGGATCAAGGAACGCTTCACCAGCCCCTACCTGCGTGACGTCATGATGACTTCCGACATCGCCGTCGACACCCTGGAAACCTGCACCATTTGGGATAACGCCGTCAACCTCCACAACCACATCGTGGAGGACATGGAAGCGGCAGGCCAGAAGCACGGCACCCCGCTGTACCTCTTCTGCCACGTCTCCCACCTGTACGAATCCGGCTGCTCCCTCTACTTCACCTACTTCATGAAGGAGAAGAAGGGCGAAGAGCTGCAGCAGTGGGCCGACGTCAAGGACGCCGCCACCAACGCTATGGAAAAGTACGCAGGCACCTGTACCCACCACCACGGTGTGGGTCAGGACCACGCCCCCGGCCTGCTGGTCGAGAACGGCGATATGTGGATCGAATTCCTCCGCTACGCCAAGAAGTTCTACGACCCGGCAGGCATTCTGAACCCGTGCAAGCTGCAGGATGGCCCCGTGTCCCTGCGCGCACGCTACGAAGCGGACGATCCGCTGCGTTAATAAGACGCCCCACCGCTGCTGCCCATGGTCCACACAATCCATGGGCAGGAGAAGTTGGGTGAACAACGTCCCCGCCAGGGGACAACTAGAGAAGTTGATCGGTACAACAACTCAACAGTGAAGTAGTGAAAACGGGCCGCAGGGCAGTGCCATCCCTTAGGAGAGGTGTGCTGTCCTGCGGTTCGTTGTGTCGCTTCCTCCTCGTAGGGGCGGAAATAGATGGGGTGAGGCGTCAAAAATTATTACTGATATATGCAATGTGAAATGCTCAATATTAGAAGGCATCTACAGACTACGATGACGGTGAAAGCACACCTACTCATGACGAAAGCCGTCTGTTCATGACTCTCAACACACTGTCTCGGACCGCACTTGGCATCCTCGCCAGCGTCGGCCTTCTCGCCACCAGTGCCGGGTTTGCCTCCGCGGCACCCGCCCCCGAACCCGGGACTCCCACCTCCCTCGGCTCTAACGTTTCCACCACCTTCCCCGCGCTGGACACCTCCCACGCCGGGGACCTCTCCTTCACCGACGTCGGCCGTATGGACAGCCACGGAAGTTTTATCCCCGTGGGAGCCAACCACTGGGACTGTAAACCCAGCACCGCCCACCCTAACCCCGTCATCCTCCTCAACGGATTCGGCGGCGAAAACGCCTTCACCTACATAGGACTCGCCCCCAGTCTCAAAGCTGCCGGATTCTGCGTATTCTCCCTCGACTGGGGAGCCGTACCCCCCACCCCCGGCTTCGGCTACACCAACCTGCGGGAAGGCGCCAAAGAACTAGCCGCCTTCGTTGACAAAGTCCGCGCCGCCACCGGTGCCACAAAGGTCGACCTCGTTGGCCATTCCGCCGGCGGCCTCATGCCCTACTGGTATCTCAACAAGATGGGCGGACACCAGTACGTCGGTAAGTTCTTCGCCGCCGCCCCCGCCACCCACGGTACCGACATGGGCGGCAAACTCGACCAAAAGACTGCCTTCGGGCGCCTCGCCGTCGACGTCGTCGACAAGATCGGCTACTCCGGAATCAAGGACCTCCTGCCGTACTCGGACTTCGTCCGTGAGGTGTCCACCCCTAGCCTCACCCGCCCTGACGTGCAGTATGCGGTCCTCGCCACCACTGGCGACACCACCGTCACCCCCTGGCAGAGCCAGTTCCTTTCAGCCGGGCCCAACGTGCAGAACTACCTGCTGCAGGACCTCTGTCCTAAGGCCAAGGCAGACCATGTGGGCATCACCCTCAATATTGTGTTCCTGCAGGTCGTTCAGGACTTCTTGGCTGGGAAGATGACGCCGATTGTGTGTTCGGTCAGTGATACCACTCCGGTAGCGCTTCATCAATATGTCCCATAGGTGATATAAATCATTCTTAATAGAGCCTTAAGGGAGAGTGAACCTCACTACGGTGAGGGGCGGACGCACACTATAGGAGGTTGTGTTCATGTTCACTCTCCCTCAAGGAATCACCAGAGCAACCGCTGCTCTGTCTGCCGCAGCACTCGTCACCGCTGCCTTCGCCAGCAATGCTGTAGCCCCCGCCCAGGCGGCCCCCCTCGACACCACGTCGGCAACACTCAACTATCTCAACAACTTTGACGGTTTCTACAAGGTCCCCAAGACTATCCCCGGTACCCCCGGACGCGTCGTCAAGAGCCAGGACTTCCGGTCCTTCTTCTATCCCACCGAAAGCTCCGCCACCAAGTACCCCATCCGGGGCAAACGCGTCATGTACACCACCACCCTTTCCAACGGGAAGGTGTACATCACTACCGGTGCCCTCATGGAACCCACCTCCCCCTGGGCAGGTAAGGGCGAACGACCCATCCTCGTCTACGGCACCAGTACCTCCGGTCAAGGCAAACAATGCGCCTTCTCCAAGACTCCCGGCGGTTTCCTGGCCGTCACCAGTGGCCTGGATCCGCGCCAAGGGCAACAAAACAAGTTCCTCTCCCTGGTGACCAACTACGAGAACCTCAACGTCATGAAGCTTCTCGGCAAAGGTCTCACTGTCTTCGTCATCGACTACAACGGTATGGCGGCCGACAACTCCATCCAGTCCTACGGAAATAACGTGGAAGCAGGCCGCGCCATGCTGGACGGAGCCCGCGCAGTGCGTGAGCTAAAAGGCCTGAACAAGAACGTTCCTGTCGGAATTTGGGGATTCAGCCAAGGCGGCAGTGCCTCCTACGTAGGTGCCGCCCTGCAACCCAGCTATGCCCCCGATGTCAACCTGAAAGTCTCCTACGTGGGTGCTCCCCCCATTGACCTGCTCGGCACATTAAAGAGCATCGAAGGTGGTGCCCTCTCCGGTCTTCTCGGCTATGGCATCAATGGCTACGCCGGCACCTATCCCGGGGTAAAGCAGGCTGTCGATGAAAACGTCAACGCCAAAGGACGTAAGAACTTGGCGAAGATCGGAAACAGCTGTGTAGCAGACACGCTCATGGGCTACGCCTACCAGGACACCGCCAAGTGGACGAAAGACGGAAAGCCCCTGGTAGCCTTCCTCAACAAATACCCGGAAGTCCTCAAGATTTTCCAGGACCAGCTGAACGCCTCCACCAAGACTCCGAAAGCGCGGGTCGTGCTGTACGCCAACCGAAGCGACGCGGTCATCCCGTACGACACCGTGAAAACTGGCGTCAACACCTGGTGCAAAGCCGGTGCTAAAGTCCACTTCCACACCATCAACTACACCGCGGCAGGCGTAGCACCCCTGTTCACCCACATGCTGCCCAACTTCCTCATCTTCGACCAGATGCTTGACGAAGTCATCGGTATCTTCAGCGGCAATCCCCAGTCCGCTGGATGTGTCAGCAGTAACCTCGACTTCCCCCTGAAGTAACCTCGTTTACCCCTCTCATGCCGCCCCGCCCTCTGTGTGAGGAGCGGGGCGGTTGCTGTATTCGAGGACAGTGTCGTGTGAGGGGGCGCTCGGGGGAGTGCCGTGTGTGGGGGACGGAGTGGTGTGCGCGGGACAGAGTGATGTGTGTGTGGGGGACGGAGTGGTGAAGGGGCGCGGTGAAGTGCGCCGGTACACTGGGGTTATGAAGGACGCCCAACCGACCGCCGCCGGTTCTGATGCGACGCTGCCCCCGCTTCTCTTCGACTGCTTTGGCGTTTTTGCCTGCCTACAGGATCCGGAGAGTGAGCAGCGCCTCTACCAGCTGGCCTTGGGAGCAGCGGTACCACTAGCCGAGAACACCGAGGTGGCGCTCCCGTTTACTTTCGAGCGGTTCGCCGAAGTCTATCGAGGTGTGCGCAAACCCTACGATGCGGGCGAATGGTTGGGCCCCGACTACTGGAAGGTGGTGTCCCAACAGCTCGGTACCACCTTCACCCCGGAGCAGGTGGATGCGTTGATCGCCGAGGATCTCTATTCTTGGCGGCGGGTTGACGAGTCCATGTTGGGCTATCTGGCGGAGCTGTCTGCGGCAGGCTACCCGCTGGGGTTGCTGTCCAATATCCCGGTGGAGTTGGCGGAGGTTTTCCGTACCAAGCCGTGGCTGCAGCATTTCGATTCCATCACCTGGTCCTGCGATCTGGGTGCGGCGAAGCCGGATGTGCGGACATTTGAGCATGCTTCGGAGCAGATGGGTGTGCCGGTGGAGGAGTTGACCTTTATTGATGACACGCAGGAGAATTGTGATGGTGCCGCCATAGCAGGCTTGCGGGCGCATCTGTTTGTGGGGGAGGGCGAGTTGCGTGAGTTCATTGCGGAGCTCACCGAGGGGTACCAGTCCGGCTAGCGGGAGGTGCTTCCGGCTGCGCCGCTCGTCGCTAGTGCTGGCGGCCTTGCTGTGGGGCCCGTGTGGTTGCCTCCATCGCCCTTGACGCACGCGTTGGACCCGTCACCGAACGATATAAGGAACCCCGCACGCTGCAGTCCTGGCGTGCGGGGTTTCCAGTTGAGTCGCACTCAATGGGCTATCGGGCGGATAGCGCTATTGAGCGTGTCAAGGTAAGGAGTTGAGTTAGATAGTCTTGACGGCCTCGATGGCGGCGTCGTAGTCGGGCTCGGTGGTGATTTCGTCGACGAGCTGGACGTAGCGCACCTTGCCTTCGGGGCACACAACCACGACGGCGCGGGTGAGGAGGCCGGCGAGGGGGCCGTCGGCGAGCGTTACACCGTAGTCGTCGCCGAAGGTGGAGCGGAAGGAGGAGCCGTTCTTGACGTTCTCAATTCCGTTGGAGACGCAGAAGCGCTCCTGGGCGAAGGGGAGGTCGGCGGAGACGCAGAGGACGGTGGTGTTGTCCAGCTTGACGGCTTCTTCGTTGAACTTGCGTACGGAGGCGGCACACACGTCGGTGTCGAGGGAGGGGAAGATGTTGAGGATGACCTTGCGACCGGCGAAGTCGGCAAGGGTGATGTCGGAAAGATCGGAGCCGACGAGGGTGAACTCGGGGGCGGCAGAATCGAGCTCGGGCAGTTCGCCAACGGTGTTTACAACGGTGCCATTAAATTTGGTCTGAGCCATGTCTATGTTTCCTTTCCCATTGAGGGCGTGTCTATCTCGTTCAACGCTGGGGCGGGCGGAAGTATTCCTGGCGCGCCGCAGAAGTATGGGCGAGCATCTTCATTATGGCTCTGGGGGCGCTGGGGTGGGGTGGAGTTAGAGGCGAACTTTTGGTGACGGGTCCGGGTAGGTGTCGGATCCGGGTAGGTGACAGGAGACGTTGGGTGATGGCTCGGGTTAGGTGATGGGCCCGAGTGAGTGACGGGTCGGCGTAGAGGAAGTAACTATTCATACTGATTCGCGCTATAGGAAATTAGGATATGCTAATAATCGCACTATAATGCAATTGTGCAACCACCCATATCTGCTACTATCTGCGGCGAAAGGAATAAACAATGTTGACACACTCCACGAGGGTACCTGCCCTCCCAACCCTTGCACGAACCTTTGGAATCAGCACCACCGCCCTAGCTCTCAGTCTTGGCGTCGGCCTCGGAACTGGACTGGGAGCTGCCCACGCCGCACCAGTAGCACCAGCACCCACCCCACCACCGCAACCCTCGTGGAGATCAAACCCGGTGACACCATCGTCACCGCCTCCGGCGCCGAATGCACCGTCACCGACAAGTTCAACAAGCCCGCCCCCAACCATGTGGATGACTACGCCGCCTACGGTGTGAGCTTCTGGGGTGTCCTCACCGGAAACTGCGGCTCCGTCTCCGCCTTCTGGACCCGTCAAACCTCCGACGAAATCATCGAAGCCACCGAAAACACCCCGCTAGCTTCCGTGGTCGCCAAGGTCCTCCCGCCCAAATCCACCAGCATGAAGGAAATCGGTGAGGCCGCCTACCTGAAGGGCGCCAAGAACAAAGGTGTCGTCGGCTGGACCACTTCCACCGGCGTAGGTATCTCCTTCCTCGGAGTAAACCCCGCTACCGCCACCTACGTGGGCCCGGCACAGCCCGAATAACCACACTCCACACCGCACACCTCCGCGGAGGGGTGGGGCTACAAGCGCAAACACTGCCGGGCAGTCTGCACCGTCTCCGGCCCATAGGCGCCGCCGAAGATCGCGGCATGCAGCGCCAGCAAATACAGCTGATGTACCCGGCGACGTTGCTCCCACCCCTCCGCCAGCGGCGACACCGAGTTGTATCCGTCGTAAATATCGCCCAAGAAGGACTGCCCAAACACTTCCAGGAACGCCAAATCCGTCTCCGCATGGCCTCCCTGCGCAGCCGGATCAATTAGTATTCCCACCACCCCATCAGAAACGTTCTGCGGCAACGGCTCCGCCCACTCAATATCCTCTCGCCGGGCCCACAACACATTCCCACTCCACAAATCCCCGTGGATACGCGCCACCGGCCCCCGCACCAGCCGCGGCTGCGGGGCATCCCAGTAGCCTGCCTGCAACCGCTCACACACCTCCTCCACCACAGCCGCATCAGTCCGGCTCAGCGAACCATTCCGCAATGCCGCCGGCAGACAGGGAAGAATCCGGTCAGTCGCAAAATACTCACCCCAGCTGCGCCCCGCCGCGTCGACACCTCCAGTGGTTGACGGCTCCGTAGCGGAAGAATCCGGGGTGTCCGTCTGGTACACCGTCCCGGACGGGGGCTGACGGAGCGGCAACTCCATCCGCCCAATCACCCCATTGCCCTCCCATCCGGGGGGAGGGCACCCAAAGGTGGGTGCACCGGCTGCGTGCGTCACCGCCAGAGTTTGCCCAAACTGGTAGGCGGCCAGGCGGGTCGGCCGCCCATTCGGCACTTCCACCAGCGTCATCCGCCCCGGCTCGCTGTGTAGAACCGGCACAATCGGGGTACCGCCGTAGGGCATGGCTTCGGCTAGCCAGTGCAGGCCAAGCGCCTCAATCTCGATGGCGTAGGGGCGGGCAGAGTCCGTTTTGGTGAAGGTGCGCATACCACCAGCATAGGTAGTTACCAACAGGTACGGGCAGGACTCGTCATCCCACTGCTCAGTCCGCTCAGCCCACTACTGCGGGCGCCAACACGACTGGCACCCCAAAGGCAGTGCACACCCGCGCCCACGCCGCATTGTTTGCAGCACTCGGAACATGGCCCAACACCACCAGCTCCTCCGGCAGCCACCGCGCTTCCGCAGACGACTCCTCGTTCTGCATCGCCCAATCTGGCTCCGGGGTGGCGATAGTATCCGCCCCACTCCACTCCGTCACCAGCGCACACCCCTCCTCCAACAGTGGATCCACCAACGGTTCACGGCGGGTGATGGTCTCCTCCTCCGTCAGCGGCGGGGGAGTGGTCGTGGCCACGCGCACCTCCGCATCCAGCACCTGCGCCAGCACCGTCGCCATCCGCAGCGCCTCCCGAGACGCATCGGAACCATCAAAGGTGCAGGTCACACGGCGAATACCGGAGGGGGAGCCGGGGTAGCCCTGCGGCGCAATCGCCACCGGCAGCTGCAGCTCCCGCACCACCTGCACGGCAAAACCGTCCGGGCCGATGCCCGTGTGCGGGTCGTGTGCCTCCGGCCCCAGCATCACCATGGCGGTGGGCAGCGCCCGCGGATCCGTCACCCCCGCCACCACCGCATGGAACAGGTCGGCGGCCTTCAGCGAGAACGCCGGTGGGGTAGCGAAATGGTTGGAGCCCAAGCCGGCGGAGCCCAAGGCGCGTACCGCCGCCGCAGTATCGCCCGGCTCCGGCATGGCGTTGCCCAACTTGTGGGAGAGACTGCGCAGGAACCGCTGCCGGCCGGTTGGCGCATCGGAGGGGTAGATGGGGGCGACTACCTGGACTGTTGTTTGGCCGATGGCGGCCAGCGAGCAGGCCAAACGGAGGGCTTCGCCGCTGCTCGTGTGGGGGTGCCAACAGACCTGGAAACGGTAGAAATCGCGCATGGTTTCAGCCTAGCAAGGGGTTCGCGCTGCCACGTCCGGCGCAACTGCCACCTTGCACGCACGCTATAGCGCCTGGTGCGCACACGCCATAGCGCCTACCGCGAGCACGCCCTAGACCGGTAACCGGAGTGGGGGAGGGCTGTCGCTCGCTGACAGGTAAATACGTGGAAATCGGTGGCACGGGCAGTAAATCACTCTTAAAATCGAAGTCACCAGACCGAAAACTTCCGAAAGGACACCACAATGGTCGACGCAAACAACCTCAAGGGCAAGGCCGAAGAAGTCAAGAACAAGGCCACCGACGCCTACAACAAGCTTGACGACAAGCAGAAGGAAGACCTCAAGAACAAGGGCAAGGGCCTGCTCGACTCCCTCAAGAGCAAGTTCGGCAAGAAGTAAGTAGCCCTACTTCCACCATTCCAGCAACCACCCGCAGCGTGTTGCCTCTCCGGCCACACCCGGGTGGTTGTTGCTATGCGCAGAGACGCTGCGCGGAGCTGGTGACGGTTACGCCCCAGAAAACAAGCATCCTGGCGGAACCCACCCATGCGGGGTGGTGACGGTACTTTCCCGCCTCCGTACTCCTCCCCTATCCTGGAACCAAGCTGACCACCCCCTCTCCCCAAGGAGCTCGTGAATGCGCGCCCTGCTCATCGTCGACATGCAGCCCACCTTCTGCGAAGGTGGCGAGCTACCCGTCCCGGGCGGCCACGACATTGCCGACCGCATCGCCGACTACCTGCGCGCTCACGCTGACCGCTACGGTCTCATCGTCACCACCCAGGATTGGCACATCAACCCGGGTAGCCACTTCAGCGACACCCCCGACTTTGTGGACACCTGGCCGCCCCACGGCCAGGCCGGCACCCCCAACGCGGAGCTCCACCCGCGTCTCCAAGCCGCCCTGGAAGCACTGCGCACCAGCCACCCCGACCTGCCGCTGGAGGCAGTGCGCAAAGGCCAGTATGCGGCCAGCTACTCCGGGTTTGACGGAACCACCGGCTCCGCACCCACCGGCCCCACAGCCACCAACCCCTCAACCTCGAACTACGCAACCACCGCTCCCGCAACCGCTGGCGGCACCACCGAGCAGGGGCTAGCACTGGCCGACCTGCTCCGCCGCTACGGCACAACCGAGGTGGACGTGGTGGGCCTCGCCCTCTCCCACTGCGTCTGCGCCACAGCCCTTGATGCGCAGCGGGAAGGCTTCGCCACCACCGTCTTTGCCGACCTCTCCGCCCCCGTCAGCGCAGAGACCGAGGAGGCTGCCCTGCAGGCGCTAGCGGAGGCTGGCGTAGCCGTCACCCACAGCCCCTACTGGACGTTCGCCTGCTACACCGCCTCCCGCTTCGGCACCCAACCTGGGTTGCGGGAGGCCGCCCGCCGGCTGGGGGAGGGCATTGCCCAAGCCGGGCACGGCATCGTGTATGGGGGCGGCAATTGCGGCCTCATGGGGGTTATCGCAGACGCCGCACTCAGCCAGGGCGGCTCCGTCTACGGCGTTATCCCGCACCACTTCGATGGGCATGAGGTCTCCCACGACACGCTCACTCGCCTGGAGGTGGTGGAGGACATGTCCACCCGCAAGAACCGCATGGCGCAGTTGGCGGATTGTTTCGTGGCGCTTCCCGGAGGGGTGGGCACGCTGGAGGAATTCTTTGAAGTGTGGGCGCACCGGCAGTTGGGCATCCACCAGAAGCCGGTGGTGCTCTACAACACGGACGGCTACTGGGATAGCTTGTTGACGGCGTTGGCGTCCTATGCGCAGGTGGGCATTCTCTCCCCGACGCTGCTGGATAGCCTTATTGTGGTCGATACCCCGGAGGCGCTATTCGACGCGGTCGTGCGCGGCTAAAGACGTCTCCTCCTGGAGGGCGCTGGAGCCATTCACATCCACCTCAACCCCGGCAGCCTCCGCCGCCAGCAGCCGCATCCGCAAGCTGGAATGCCGGTAGCCATAACCCACATAGGTGAGGCAGGCGACAAGCATCCACACCGCCAGCGTCGCCCAGGTGACGGGGTGCAGCTGGCTGATGAGGTACAGGCAAGCGATGATCGAAATGATGGGGATCACTGGGTAGAGTGGCACCCGGAAACCTCGCTGCATGTTGGGGTTACGTCGGCGCAGGATAATTACACCTAAGCTCACCACCGCGAATGCCGTCAACGTACCAATAGACACCATGTCGGAGAGGTACTCCAGCGGTAGGAACCCCGCCAGTAAGCCCACCACCAGGCAGGTAATGGCGGTGTTAATCACCGGCGTGCGAGTACGCGGGGAAATGTAGGCGAAGCCCTTGGGGATCATGCCATCGCGGGACATGGCGAACAGCACGCGCGTCTGGCCGAAAATCGTCATCAGGGTAATGGAGAAGATGGAGATGACGGCGGCCGCTGACAGAATGACGGAAAACGTACCGGACCCCGTCACATGTTCCAGAATCTGCGACAAACCCGCCTTCTGGTGCTGGAAGAGGCCCTGCTCCTGGGCGCCCACCGCTGCCACCGCGACCAGCAGGTAGATCGCCGTCACCACCACCAGTGCAATAACGAGGGCTCGGGGAATAGTACGGTGCGGATCCTTCACTTCCTCCGAGGCGGTGGAGATGACATCCAGGCCGACGAAGCTGAAGAACACGGAGCCGGCGGCGGCCCCCACGCCCGCCACACCCATGGGGGCGAAGGGGTGGTAGTTACCGGACTGGAAGCCGGTGAACGCCACGATCGAGAACATGAGCAGCACACTCAGCTTAAGGATGACCATCACTGCATTCGCGCGCGCAGACTCACGCGTGCCAGCCATGAGGAGGAAGCAGCAGATCGTCACCAGCACCACAGCGGGCAGGTTAATGGAGAAGCCGTCAAAGCTGCCGCCGTCCCAGGGGGCGACGGAGAGGTAGTCTGGAAGGTGCCATCCGAAAACACGCTGCAGGAAGTCGTTGAGGTATTCGGACCAGCCGACAGCCACCGCCGCCCCCGAGACCGCATACTCCAGCAACAAACACCATCCCACCAGGTAACCGACGAGCTCGCCGAGGGTGGTGTAGGTGTAGGTGTAGGAGGAGCCAGAGGTGGGGATGGAGGAGGCCAACTCTGCGTAGCAGAGGGCAGTGAGGCCAGCTGTGGCGGCGGCAATAAGGAAGGCCAGGATGACAGCGGGGCCTGCCTCGGGCACGGCAATGGAAAAAACGTAGAAAATGCCGGTGCCGACGGTGCATCCCACGCCCATCATGGCGAGTTCGAAGGTGGAGATGCTTTTGCGTAGAGTCGGCCCGGAACCGTCGTCACTGCGGTTCGTCCCCATCCCGGACTGGTCGATAATGTCCTGGACGGGTTGTCGAATGAAAGGTGATTTCGCGCTGCGCATGGTTTATTTAGCCTACTCATTGCCACCGAAATAACGTGAATGGTTCGTACAACGGGGATAATAAGAAGAACGATTCTGGGCTGCGTGCGTGCCCTGCGGCGCGCGTGTGACTGCCAAGAGAGGACAATGACACATGGCATCTGTGACCTTCGATCACGCCACCTGTATCTATCCCGGAGCCGCTAAGCCTAGCGTCGACAACCTTTGTTTAGATATTCACGACGGCGAATTCCTGGTACTCGTCGGCCCCTCCGGCTGTGGTAAATCGACCACCCTGCGCATGCTGGCCGGTCTGGAGTTTGTGGACTCTGGGAAGGTTCTGATCGGCGACGATGACGTCACCATGGCCGATCCGAAAGACCGCGACATCGCCATGGTCTTCCAAAACTACGCTCTCTACCCGCACATGACCGTGGCCGAAAACATGGGCTTCGCGCTGAAGCTCGCCAAGGTGAACAAGAAAGAAATCCGCCAGCGCGTGGAAGAAGCCGCCCGCCTGCTGGACCTTACCGACTACCTCGACCGTAAGCCCAAAGCACTGTCTGGCGGCCAACGGCAGCGTGTTGCCATGGGGCGCGCTATAGTGCGCTCGCCACGCGTCTTCCTCATGGACGAGCCGCTCTCCAACCTCGACGCCCGCCTGCGCGTCCGCACTCGCGCCCAGATCGCCGAACTGCAGCGTCGCCTCGGCACCACCACCGTCTACGTCACCCACGACCAGGTGGAGGCCATGACGATGGGCGACCGGGTGGCGGTTCTCTGCGCCGGGCGGCTGCAGCAGGTGGATACGCCCCGCAACCTGTTCGACCACCCCGCCAATGCGTTTGTGGCGGGCTTCATTGGGTCTCCGTCGATGAACATTCTTACCGTCCCGGTACGGGGTGCGTCTGCGTGGGTGGGGGAGACGCCCATTCCACTGCCGGGCCGTATCCCGGCGGGGGTGCCCACAACGTCCGTGTTGGTCGGCTTCCGCCCCGAGCGGGTGGAGGGTGTGGTTGCCGCACCCGCCGCTGGAGTGGGGGACAGTGCTGGTGACGCTGCTTCTGCTGGTGACGGTGCTGCGGGCACCGCCGGCGCCTACACCCTCTACATGCGCGTGGATCTGGTGGAAGAACTAGGATCCCAGGCCATCGGCCACGGCCACCTGGCCAACGCGGCCGGCGAGCAGATCTCCGAGCAGCGCATCACCGCCACCGTGGACTGGCAGAACCCGCCCGCCCGCGGAGACCTGGTGCGCATCACCGTCGCCCCACAGGACCTCTACTTCTTTGCCGATAACGAATCCGGGATGACACTCTGGGACGACATCGCCACCACCGCCCCCGTAGCCGTAGCTGCCACCACCGAGGAGGCAGACGCATGAGCCACCTCCACCAGCACCATCTCCACCAGCACCGCTACCGGCCCCTGCAGCTCGCCGCCCTCGGCGCCACCGCCATTCTCGCCGTCACAGGATGCGCCAACAGCTCCTACAACGATGCCGAACACGCCGCCCAGAAGAACCTCGACGAGCGCGGACCCATCACCTTCGCCATGGGCAAAAACGACATCGCCAACCTGCGCCCTGTCGTCCAACGCTGGAACGCCGCCCACCCTAACGAGCGCGTCAACCTCCACGAACTCGCCGGCGAAGCTGACTCGCAGCGCGACACCCTAGTGCAATCCCTGCAAGCCCGCTCCGGCGAATTCGACGTCATGGCCCTCGACGTTATCGACACCGCCAGCTTCGCCGCCCATCAATGGCTCCAGCCCCTCCACGGCACCATGGCCATTGACATGACGAAACTACTGCCGGCCACAGTGGAATCCGCCACCTACTCCGGCACCGTCTATGCTGCCCCCCAAAACACCAACGGCCAGCTACTCTTCTACCGCAGCGACCTCATCAAAACCCCGCCCTCCACCTGGGACGAACTCACCCAAGACTGCTCCATCGCCAAAAAGCACAAGCTGGACTGCCTCGTCACCCAGTTGAAGCAGTACGAAGGCCTCACCGTGAACACCTCCATCTTCATCAATGGGTGGGGCGGGCAGATTGTCGGCGCTGACGGGTTCACCCCCACCGTCACCTCCGATGCCTCCCGCGACGGCCTCCGAGCACTCGTCGACGCTTACCGGAGCGGTGTCATCGCCAAACGCGCCGTCTCCTTCACCGAAGAACAAACCAACCTGGCCTTCGTCAACGGGGAAGCCCTCTTCGCCATCAACTGGCCCTACATGTACGAGAACGCCCGCGCCTCCGACGACTCCAAAGTCAAAGGCAAGTTCGCGGTAGCCCCGCTGGTCGGCAAAGACGGGGTAGGCGCCTCCACCCTGGGCGGCTACAACAACGCCATCAACGTCTACTCCGAACACAAGGCCACCGCCCGGGACTTCATCGCCTTCATCGAAAACCGGGAGAACCAGCTGAGCTTCGCCCAAAACTCCTTCCCGCCGGTCCTCACCTCCATCTACGACGACAAGTCCCTCATCAAGAAGTACCCCTACCTGCCGGTTCTCAAAACAGCCCTGGAAAATGCGGTGCCCCGCCCGGTCAGCCCCTTCTACCCGGCCATCTCCAAGGCCATCCAGGACAATGTCTACGCAGCCCTCTTCGGACGTAAAACCGTCGTCCAGGCCACCGCGGACATGACCAGCGCAATCGAAGTGGCGGAACACTGATGAGCGCGGTCAAGACAACGAACACGGCAAAGAACACGACAACAAACAGCGCCACCGGGCGCCGGAAGGGCCCCCAGCTCACTGCCAACGGGCAGCCGCGGCACAAGCGGCCCTCCGCCCGCGGAAAGGTCGCCGCCCTCCTCACCCCCGCTCTCCTCCTCATCGGCGTCATCATCCTTTACCCGCTGCTCAGCGGCGTCGTCCTCTCCTTCAAATCGGACCCTGTCCTCAACCGGCACGACGGCTTCTTCTATCCGGGCGGCTTCATCGGCTCCCGAAACTACGGCTACTGGCTCACCCAAAGCTGCTCCACCGGCAGCTCCACCGTCGCCTGCCCATCCGGCACCCTCGCCAATGATTTCTGGCCTGCCCTCGGCAACACCCTCTTCTTCACCCTTGTGACGGTGCTGCTGGAAACCATCATCGGTATCGGCATGGCGCTGGTCATGGCCCAAAACTTCCGGGGTCGTGGGCTACTGCGCGCCGCCGTGCTGGTCCCCTGGGCCATCCCCACCGCCATCACCGCCAAACTGTGGTCCTTCCTCTTCGCGGAACAGGGCATCATCAACTCCCTCTTCCACACCACCATCGCCTGGCAGACCGACCCCTGGGCGGCCAGATTCTCCATCATCCTGGCGGACGTGTGGAAAACCACCCCCTTCATGGCGCTCCTCATCCTCGCCGGGCTGCAAATGATCCCCAAAGATCTCTATGAGGCAGCCCGTGTGGACGGCGCCAACGCCTGGCAGCGCTTCACCCGCATCACCCTGCCGCTCGCCAAAGGCAGCATTGTGGTGGCGGTGCTCTTCCGTATGCTGGATGCCCTCCGCATGTACGACCTGCCCTACATCATGGTTGGCCCCAACCCAGATTCCCCCACCGCCACCGTGTCCCAACTGGTGGTGGCCGCCATCCGGCAAGATCAGGTGAACGTCGCCTCCGCACTATCCACACTGATCTTCCTGCTTATCTTCCTCATCGCCCTCTTCTTTGTGAAGGTGCTGGGGGCCAGACTCAACAAACAGCCGGATCCCGTCGTCGCAGAGGAGGACTAACTGATGGCTTCTGATGCTTACCGCAACGACCTGTCGGTGAAGCCGCTCTCGCAGCGCCCACCGGTTCAGCTCGCCACCCAGCCGGTCCGCGAGCCGTCACCCCGCCCAGTGAAACGCAACCGCCGCCCCCACGCCGGCTCCGTCGGCATCTATGTGCTGGCGATCATTATCATGCTGTGGGGCTTGTTGCCCTTCTACTGGATGCTGGTGACGGCCTTCCGAGAGAAGGACTACACCTTCTCCACCACCCCCTGGCCTACCCACGTCACCCTCGACAACTTCAAGGAAGCCCTCTCCACCGACTTCGGTAACAATTTCCTCCGCGCCATCGGCAACAGCCTCATCATTTCCGCCGTCACTACGCTCATTGCGGTGGTGGTGGGGGTGTTCGCCGCCTACGCACTGTCCCGCTACAACTTCCGCGGCAAGTACGTGGTGTTGGGTGTCATCATGGGCGCCTCCATGTTCCCCAGCATTGCGCTGGTGACGCCGCTCTTCCAGCTCTTCACCGATATTGGGCTGCGCGGCTCCTACTGGGCACTCATCATCCCCAATATTTCCTTCGCGTTGCCGCTCACCATCTTTACGCTCACCAGCTTCATTGATGAGCTGCCGTGGGAGTTGGAGGAGGCTGCCCGGGTGGACGGCTGCTCCCGCGGCAAGGCCTTCCGCACGATTATGCTGCCGTTGGCCGCCCCGGCTATCTTCACCACCGCCATCCTTGCCTTTATCATGGCGTGGAACGAGTTCCTGTTGGCCCAGCAGCTATCCACGCTGCACACGGAGCCGGTGACGGTGGCTATTGCCCGGTTCACCGGCGGCAATGCCTTTGACTACCCCTACGCCACGGTGATGGCGGCGGGTGCTATTGTGACCGTCCCCTTGGTCATCATGGTGCTGATCTTCCAGCGGAAGATCATTGCCGGCCTTACCTCTGGTGGCGTGAAAGCATAGGAGGATCAGTATGGCGGACTTCTCGCGTCGGGGGCGTGTTTCCGATCCTGGGCGCCGGCAGCGCGGCATCATGCAGCGGCTGGAACTGGCGATGGGCATTGTCGGCACTATCACCATTCTGGCACTGCTCACCCTGGTGATGGCGCTAGTGCAGGGGACAGGGTCGGCGTTGGCGACCGCTGCGATCATTTTTCTTGTTGCCGCGGTGGTGCTTATCGCCTTGGCAATCTGGTACCGAAAAGTGAACTAATAGTGAACTGACCTGTTGTGATGGGGGCGTGGTAGTTGCCGCGCCCCCTTTGTTGTGCCGTCACCCGGTTGCCATATACCACGGTGGGGCGCCGGCGGGGTGTGGATGGGGAATATTTCCGCGACGGGTTTCGGTTGAGAAGAGTACATGCCGCCCCTGTGCACACCCCGCACAGTCGACGGCACGCACAACACAGAACGCCTCCGCCCGCTCACCGGCCCTCGCCGAGGTACAGAAAGAAGAACAATGGCTACAGTTGCAGAACATCTGGTGCACCAGCTCGAAGAAGCCGGCGTCCGCCACATCTACGGCATCGTAGGTGACTCCCTCAACCCCGTCGTCGATGCTGTTCGACGTTCCAAGCAGATCAGCTGGATTCACGTCCGCCACGAAGAAACCGCCGCCTTCGCCGCCGCTGCCGAAGCAGAAGTTACCGGCAAGCTGGCTGTCTGCGCCGGCTCCTGTGGCCCGGGCAACCTGCACCTCATCAACGGTCTCTTCGATGCTAACCGCTCCCACCTGCCGGTGCTGGCCATTGCCTCTCACATCCCCTCCTCCCAGATCGGAACCAGCTTCTTCCAGGAGACCCACCCGGATCGCATCTTTGACGAGTGCTCCGTGTTCTCCGAAATGCTGTCGACTAGCGCCCAGGTGCCGCGCGTTACTCGCTCCGCCATCCAGCAGGCCCTCTCCGGCCCGGGTGTTGCCGTGCTGACCCTCCCCGGCGACGTCGCCGATGCGGAGGTGGAAGGTAACCTGCCCGACACTATCACTAGCCCTAAGCCGGCCCACATTGTGCCCGCCATCGAGGATGTGCAGGCCCTGGCCGATGCTATCAACAATGCCCGCAAGGTCACCCTCTTTGTGGGTGCTGGTGCCCGGGGCGCTCACGATGCCGTGATAGAGCTCGCTGAGCTGGCGAAGGCCCCGGTGGGCCACTCGCTGCGCGGCAAGGAAGTTATCCAGTGGGATAACCCTTATGACGTGGGCATGTCCGGCCTGCTCGGCTATGGTGCCTGCCAGGATGCTATGGAGGACGCCGACCTGCTGATTCTTGTCGGTACCGACTTCCCCTACCAGCAGTTCCTGCCCGCCAATGTGAGGACCGCCCAGATTGAGATCGACGCCGCCCGCCTGGGCCGCCGCACTCGCCTGGACATTGCCGTGCACGGTGACGTCGGCGAAACCCTTAAGCTGCTCAACCCGCTGGTCAAGAACAAGACCGATCGGAGTTTCCTGGACGATATGCTGAAGCGCCAGGAGCACCGCATGAGCAAGGTGGTGGGTGCCTACACTCGCGATGTCACCAAGGCGAAGCCTATTCACCCCGAGTATGCTGCGGTGAAGCTGGATGAGGCCGCTCCTGAGGACGCCGTCTTCACTGTCGATACCGGCATGTGCAACGTGTGGGCTGCCCGCTACCTCACCCCCAATGGGAAGCGTCGCGTTATCGGCTCCTTCCTGCACGGGTCGATGGCGAATGCGCTGCCGCATGCGATTGGGGTGGGTACGTACCGCCCCGATCGTCCGGTTATTGCTATGTGTGGTGACGGTGGCCTGTCCATGCTGATGGGTGACCTCATCACCATCAAGAACTACAATTTGCCGGTGAAGGTGGTTGTCTTTAACAACTCCTCCCTGGGCATGGTGAAGCTGGAGATGCTGGTGGCTGGTCTGCCGGACTTTGCCACCGATTCTGAGTCCGTGAACTACGCCGCTGTGGGCGAGGCGCTTGGTATCCACTCTGTGCGGGTGGAGGATCCGACCCAGCTGGAGAGCGTATTTGCTGCGGAGATGGAGCGCCCGGGCCCCTGCGTTATTGATGTGGTGACGGATCCGAACGCACTGTCTATGCCGCCGAAGATCACCTTGGAGCAGATGCAAGGCTTCGCCACCGCCATGTCGAAGCAGGTGCTTAATGGTGGTTTTGGCGAGGTTATGTCGATGGCTCGCTCTAACCTCCGTAACATTCCGAAGCGACCCTCGCAGTTCAGTTTGTTTAATAAGTAAATTTTCCGCTCGTGCAGCGCAGCCCCGAGTAAGCGAAGGAGACACGATGACACCCTCACTGCCTGTATCCCCGCCCGCGTTTCTTTACGGAAGGTGACGGCGGGTATGTCGTCCCTCGCTCTCGGGGCGGGTCTGTTAATGGGGCTGGCAGCCGTACCATCCCAGGCTGCGCCGGTACCGGATGTGCCCTTTTCTGTGGTGAATGAGCCGCAGGATCCGCCGGTGCCGCCCACCTCGCCGTCACCGGAGGAATCTCCCGGCGAAGATAAGGGTGAGCTTGACGTTGCTGGGGTGGACCGCTATCTGTCCTCTCCCGCGCAACTGCGCCGCACTATTGCGGAGCTGCGTGAGCGGCAAGACGTCTACCAGGGTGTGGACGTGTCCGACGTGCAGGATGTGGCGAAGCATAACCTGCCGGCGCGTGTGCCTCGGATCGAGGCGCTGAATCAGCGGCGTGCTCGGGTGGGGTTGCACCCTGTGGTGTTTAACCATCAGGCGCAGGACATTGCGGATGTTGTTGCCGCGGCGATCAAGGATCACGCCGCGTTTCGCGGTGTCCCGGTACGCGCTGTACTCGTGGATTAACCGTATTACCAATACGTGTGCGAAGCGGGATCACGGGCTGGCGCTTTTGGGTCATCGGGAGAAGTGCTACTGGACTTTTGTGGTGGATGCTCCCCGCTTTGCGAATGCTGAGGATGCCCGGGATGGGGTGTCGTTGGGGAGATCCTCTACGACTCCACGTCTACTGAGGTGGGGGTATCCGGGGGTGAGTTGGCTGGGCTGGGCCGCCAGTATTGTGTGTTTGTGGTGTGCAGTAGGTTCTTGTCGGTGGGGGGATCGCTGGGCGAGTTACGAGAAGTGGGACTTAGGTCGCCGCGCCGCGAAGGTGGAGGGGTCGGGGTCTCCGAAGAGTAATTCTGAGAGTGGCGTGGCGGGTGTTGACTCCAAGCAGAATAGTGGCCAGCTGTTTTTCAAGGGTGTTGAGAACCAAGTGTTGGCGCCGTGGCGTGTTGCTGCACTGCAGGCGGCGTATTCGTATCACGGTATTCCGGTGACGGTGGGTCGTGGTTCGGAGGAGCAGATGCTTGCTAATACTCTTCATGTTTTCCTTGAAGAATACCTAAAAGAAAACAGTATCACCCCCGAACGGGGGGGTATATGAATTCTCTCGTTTACCCCTGGGGGTAAATATGACAGGCGTCACAATCACTGGTAAAAAATACCGGCAATATGTGGCAATCGCGCCTGTATGGAAAGGTTCACTAACTGCTTTCCGGGATATTAACGCAGGTGACGCGCTTTTTCAGCGTGCTAGGCCTAAGGTGGGAATCGCGGGTTTTACTATTCCGGGTGGTAAAAAAGTTGGATTTTCGTGGCGCAAGTCGAATAGACGACAGAGTCTAGATCGATTCAGAAATCTGAGAAAAAGGTGCGCGTGTAAAGCACATGCGCTACAGTATCAATCACATAAGTAAGTAGTTGCACGCAAGCTACTCCCGCAGAAACGACCTCCGCATTTTGGAGGTCGTTTCTTGCATTTACGGGCCTGGCATAGAGGCATTGACAGACCTGGCATAAAGAACAGTGGCGGGTGAGAGAATCTCTCACCCGCCACTGTGTGTGACTTCTTCCGTTATGTGTGGAAACGGATTGCGTTACCCGCTAGGAGAAGGCTTCATAAGCTGCTGCTTGGTGTGCAGACAGCTGGTGGTTATGCCTTCCACTCCAGCGGATCTTCGCCGGCGCGCCACACGGAAGCCTCAGTGAGGTCGGTAGGCCATTCTTCGCCCTTCTCGATGAAGTCCTCGACGGCGCGGCGGGCGCGGTCGTCCGGCAGCTGGCGCGGGGGAGACTTCATGAAGTAGGAGGCAGGAGCCCACACGGGGCCACCAATGCCGCGATCCTTGGCGATCTTGGCGGCACGCAGGGCGTCGATGATGATGCCGGCGGAGTTCGGGGAGTCCCACACTTCCAGCTTGTATTCGAGGTTCAGCGGAACCTCACCAAAGGTGGTGCCTTCGCAGCGGACGTACGCCCACTTGCGGTCATCCAGCCAGGCCACGTGGTCGGAGGGGCCAATGTGAACGTCGCGGTCCGCCATCTCGTGGGGGACGATGGAGGTGACGGCGCGGGTCTTGGAGACCTTCTTGGACTCCAGGCGGTCGCGTTCCAGCATGTTCATGAAGTCCATGTTGCCGCCCACGTTCAGCTGCGAGGTGCGGTCCAGGCGCACGCCGCGCTCTTCGAAGAGGCGAGCGATGACGCGGTGGGTGATGGTAGCGCCCACCTGGGACTTGATGTCGTCACCGACGATGGGAACGCCAGCGTCAGTGAACTTCTTGGCCCACTCGGGGTCGGAGGCGATAAACACGGGCAGTGCGTTGACGAACGCCACATTGGCGTCGATGCAGCACTGGGCGTAGAACTTGTCGGCTTCCTCGGAGCCCACCGGTAGGTAGGAGATGAGGACGTCGGTCTTGGTGTCCTTGAGGACCTGCACGACGTCGACGGGTTCTTCGGGGGATTCCTCGGTGACGGTGCGGTAGTACTTGCCGAAGCCGTCGTAGGTGTGGCCGCGCTGGACTTTCACGCCGGTTTCGGGAACGTCAGAGAACTTGATAGTGCAGTTCTGGCCTGCCCAGATGGCGTCGGCCAGGTCGAGACCAACCTTGTCCTTGTCAATGTCGAAGGCGGCGGACCACTCGATGTCGTTGATGTGGTACTTGCCGAAGACGACGTGCATGAGGCCGGGCACGCGGTCGGTGGGCTTGGCGTCCTTGTAGAACTCAACGCCTTGCACCAGAGACGATGCACAGTTGCCAACACCGACGATGGCAACGCGAATCTTATTGTCAGTCACTATTTACTCCTTGCGGTGGGGGAGCGGGTGCTACCCCTCTTCACGGTGGATAGAACCCAAGTGGAGGAGTGGTGACGGTGCCCGGGGAACCGGGTGCTGCCGCAGTGGTGGGCAGCAGGGGTACCGGGGAGCACGCGGCGGGGTGTGCCGGGCATTGCAGCAGTGGTAACGCTAGGCGCCGTCTTCGTCTTCCGCTTGGATAAGTGAGTTGACCCAGGAGATCTCGCGTTGGGCGGATTCGAGGGCCAGCTCGTTCAACCCCTGGCTGTACGGGGACAGTGGGTTGGTGGGGTTGATGGGTGGAGTGACCCTGCCGTGTATCACGCTGAGGAGGTGGTCGCGTCGTTCTTCGAGAAGGCGGCGGCGCCCTTCCAGCAGGCGGCGGCGTGCCGTTGCGGGAGTTTTGTCGAAGAAGGCTAGGCGCATGCCGAAGTCTTCATCGCTAAAACTAGTGGGAGGGATGTCGCTGAGTAGCTCGAGAAAATATTGGCGGCCGATCTCTGTGAGCCGATACACCTTCTTCGCCTTTCGGCGCGTCAGAGTAACGACAGAGTCTTCCAGAGGAGACTCAATAAGGCCATTTGTCTCGAGCCTGTTCAGTACTGGGTAGAGCGAACCATAGGAGAAACCGCGGACGGTGCCCGACATTTCGGTGAGCACTTTGCGGATCTGGTAGCCGTGCATGGGCTCAATGTCGAGGAGGCCAAGTACTGCAATGTCGAGCACTGTGTTCTCCTTTCCACAGGTTGTGCGCGGTGACGGCGCCGCTGGGGGCGACGCGGTTGGTGCTAGCCAGAACACTATCAGGAGCGGGAAAAATAACCCCAAAGCTAACATCCACTATATCGAGCCGATATATCCTCGACAATGACTTCGGCGATGTTTTCCGCGATGCGCACCCGCCGACCTAACCCCGTGCACACCCGCCGCTCTAACCCACCACAGCAGTCATCGGCCTCATGCGAGCCCGACGCCGTCACCCCCACAAGGCCTTCCTCAACCCCTCACATCGCATCAACAACAGCCTCCGACAATCCCTCCCACCGCACCAACAACAGCCCTCGCAGACCCCTCCCACCGCACCTCCCACGTGGGAATCGTCATCGAGTATGCAGGTGGAGATAGTCGTCCAGAATGGAAAGTGCCTATAAGATGGGATGTTGTACAACTTTCGCCGCAAGAGAGGGCACACCGCATGGGACGACATGACGCCCCCCGCACCTTCGGGGATCGTGTTGGCGACACCTGGGCTGCCACACAAGGTAAAGCCTCCCTGCTTGCCAAGGACTTGAGCCGCAAAGCCGGAAACACACACGATACCCATCCGCAGCGAGGCGCTGGCCAAGCCGCCCGTCAAACCTCTGGAGGCTCGCAACAGCGTGCCCGTCGTATCTCCGTCGACGCCCTCCACACTGCGGGAACTCGCCCCGCACCCGCCTCCCGCGGCACCGCCTCCCGCGGCACCGCCTCCCGTGGCTCGGCAGCCGGCCAGGCAACCGCCGCCAGCCGCGGCGGCAAACCCCCACGCGACGGCGCCCCAAAGAAAACCCGCCGCCCCAAAGCCCCCCGCCCCCCGAAGAAGGTCACCCCGAAGAGCGTCATCGCCGGCATCTTCAAATGGATCGCCCTGCTCCTCCTCACCACCATCGTGGCCAGCGTCATCTTCTTCGTCCTCATGTACATCTTCGTGCGGGTCCCCGCCCCCGGAGACATCCCTACCGCACAACGCGTCACTCTCGTCGCCAGCGACGGTAAAACCGTCCTCGGCAACATCATCCCTGAAGCCGGAAACCGGCGAGAAGTCGACGCCTCCCAGATCCCCGGACACCTCCGCCACGCCACCATGGCCGCCGAAGACCGCGAGTTCATGACGAACAAGGGCTTCTCCTTCAGCGGCTTCGGCCGCGCCGCCCTCGGCCAACTCACCGGCCGCAGCGACACCGGCGGCGGCTCCACCATCACCCAGCAGTACGTCAAGAATGCACTGGTCGGCAACGAACGCTCCTACTGGCGCAAGTTCAAAGAACTCGTCATCTCCATGAAGATGGCAAACCAGTGGTCCAAGCAAGACATCATGACGGCCTACCTCAACACCATCTACTTCGGCCGCGGCGCCTACGGTGTTGATACCGCCGCCCAAACCTACTTCGGCAAGCCCGTCCACGAACTCACCCCCTCGCAGTCCGCCATGCTGGCCGGGCTCATCCAACAGCCCTCCAACCTCGACCCCCGCATCAACCCCGTCGCCTCCGAAAACCGCTGGAAATATGTGGTGCGCGGCATGTTGCGGGAAGGCTGGCTCACCCGCGAGGAAGTCGCCAAGATGGACTTCCCCAAGACCCTCCCCGAAAACAAGAACCGCACCCTCGACAATCGCCTCTCTGGCCCCAACGGGATCCTCAAGGCGCAAATCATGCGGGAACTGGCCAACCACGGCTTCGACGAACAAACCGTCACCTCCGAAGGCCTCCGCATCATCACCACCATCTCACCCGATGCCCAACAAGCCGTCATCAAGGCCGTACAAGACACCCTGAAGAGCCAACCCAAGCAAATGCGGGCAGCCGCCGTCACCATCGACCCACAAACCGGTGGAGTATTGGCCTACTACGGTGGCGCCCAAGCCGGCGACTTCGACTATGCCGACTCCCCGCAAATGACAGGCTCCTCCTTCAAGGTATTCACCCTGGCTGCCGGCCTGGACCAAAACATCCCGCTCAGCAAGATGTACTCCTCCGCCCCCTACAAGATGGGACACATCACCATCGAGAACTCGGAGGGCATGAGCTGCGGAACCTGTACCATCGCCTCCGCCACCGTCATGTCGCTCAACACCAGCTACTACCGCCTCATGATGGACCTCAAGAACGGACCACGGGACGTACGCGCCATGGCCTACAAAGCCGGCATCCCCCGCGAAATCCCCGGCTACGGCAAGACCCTCCAAAATAAAGATGGCTACGTGGAAGGCGGCATCACTCTGGGTGCTTACCCCGTCCGTCCCCTCGATATGGCCTCCGCCTACGGCACCTTCGCCGCCCGCGGCATCTACCACGAACCGTTCTTCGTCAAGGAAGCCGTCGCCAACGGTGGCGAAGGCCGCACCGTCTACCAGCACGACCAGCAGTCCGGCGAGCGACGCGTCAAGGAAGTCGTAGCCGACAACGTCACCTCCGCCCTGGAACCCATCGCCAGTTACTCCAACGGCCACGGCCTAGCTGGAGGGCGCCCCTCCGCCGCCAAGACCGGAACCGTGCAGCTAGGCAGCACCGGCAAGAACCGTGACGCCTGGATGGTGGGCTACACCCCGCAGGCCTCCACCGCCGTGTGGGTGGGCACCCAGAACGGCACCGCCCTGGAAACCAGTGGGGGAGCAGCAGTCTGGGGTTCCACACTGCCCTCCGACATCTGGAAAGCGACCATGGACGGCACTCTGCAAGGCGAACAGTTCAAGTACTTCCCCGCCCCCGGTGCCATTGACGGCCAAGCCGGCCGACCAGGCTACAACTATTACTACGCGCCATCCGAAACTGCCGAGAAGGACAAAAAGAAGAAGAAGCGGCAGCACCACGAGCCCAGCGAATCGAAGCGCACCTCCGCCACCCGTCCGACCTTCCCCGGACTGCCGGGCGTGGAGAACCCGTTCGCGCCGCCCACCACCACCACGACACACCAACCGGACGAGGACAACCCGGACGAGGACGGCGGGGTGCTGTGGCGCTAACCCGCCGCCAACTGAGCAAGCCTGAGGCGGGCCGCCCAGAGGTGTGAGCCCCTGCCCGCATCACCGGCTGGCTACCCGGACCGACGCCCTGGTGGACCACCGGCTAGCCGCCCGGCCCGACCGCCCTGTTAGCTCAGAGCATCCATATTTCCAAACAAAACACACCGTGTCCCGGAAGAATGGCTTTTCTCCGTTAGGAGGGGAGCCATTTCTCCTGCTAGACTGGTGAAGTTGCAGACGCAACGAACCCTCCTGCCACGGAAAGGCCGTGGCCGATTCTTACTAGTCCATAGGAGGTGATGAGGTCCGTGCGTCAATACGAAATGATGGTCATTTTTGATCCCACTCTCGACGAGCGCACCATTGCCCCGTCCCTGGACACGTTGTTGAACGTGGTCCGTGAAGAAGGCGGCAAGGTTGACAAGGTCGATGTGTGGGGCAAGCGCCGTCTTGCCTACGAGATCAAGAAGAACTCGGAAGGCATCTACGCGGTAGTCGATGTGAACTGCGAGCCGGCAACGGTTCAGGAGCTCGATCGACTGCTCACCCTGAATGAAAGCGTTCTACGCACCAAGGTGCTGCGCGCTGATCAGTAAGCCCCCGGCTGCTGACTAACGCACATCATCGCAGGAGGAATTATGGCTGGCGAAACTACGATCACGGTGGTGGGAAACCTCACCGCAGACCCTGAGCTGCGCTTCACCCCCTCGGGTGCCGCCGTGGCTAACTTCACCGTGGCCTCTACGCCACGTCGCTTCAACTCCCAAACTAACCAGTGGGAGGACGGCGAAGCACTGTTCCTACGCTGCAGCATCTGGCGTGATGCCGCCGAGCATGTTGCCGAGTCTCTGACTCGTGGCTCTCGCGTCATCGTGCAAGGTCGTCTGCGTCAGCGCTCCTATGAAACCCGTGAGGGCGAGAAGCGCAGCGTTATCGAGCTGGAAGTCGACGAAATTGGTCCCTCCCTCCGCTACGCCACCGCTAAGGTGACGAAGGCGACGCGAGGAGGTGGCTCCTTCGGCGGCGACAGCTTCGGTGGATCCAATAATTCCTTCGGTGGTGGCTCTGCCAACCAGTCCGCTCCGTCCGACGACCCGTGGGGTTCCGCCCCACAGTCCGACTTCGGCGGAGGGATGGATGAACCCCCGTTCTGATCTGGCAGACAGCACACAGATTTATCAACGAAGAAAGTAGAAGATCAATGAAGCTGATCCTCACCACTGCCGTTGACCACCTTGGTGCCCCCGGCGAAATCGTCGAGGTCAAGGATGGTTACGCAAGGAACTTCCTGCTTCCCCGCCACAAGGCTATCGTCGCCACCCGTGGCGCCGAGAAGCAGATCGCCGCTATTAAGCGCGCCCAGCAGGATCGTGTGATCCGCGACGCTGAGCACGCCCGCGAGGTCAAGGAAGCTCTCGAGGCTCTTACTGATGTCAAGGTTGCTGTGAAGTCTGCAGAGAGCGGCAAGCTCTTCGGCTCCGTCACCGCTGCCGACATCGTCGAAGCAATTGAAAAGGCTGGCGGCCCCAAGATCGACAAGCACGCCGTTGAGCTGGCTAAGGGCCAGATCAAGACCGTTGGAAACTACGACGTTGCCGTGGCTCTCTCCAGCAAGGTCAAGGCCACTGTCACCGTCGCCATCGCCGCAGAGTAATACCTACTCACCCATCCCAAAACTTCAGACAACAGCATTTTAACCACCGGTTAACTGCCGAATACGCTTCTGGACAAAGCTCGGTAGCTTAGCCGGTGGTTATGTCTATCCCTGGTGGGGAAGGCGAGAGGATAAAGCGCTCCGCTCTGTGGATAACTGGCTGGTAGCCGGCGAAAGGCGCGTAAATAGCAGGTAGCTGGGGGTGTTATGGGGGAAGGCAGCGCGTGACGAAAAAATTATTGCAACCTTCCAAAAGCTCTCTTATCCACACTAGGAAATATGCTCTGAACTGGCATTTTGGAAAAGTTATCCACACAATTCCACAACTTTCCGCATTTCTTCCCCAAACGCCACATGGGATTTGGGTATAAGTGCACCATTCATCCACAGGTTTATCCACAGGCAGATGTGGACAGCTTGCACGCCCCACACCCTCCACCACATTTCACCCATCAACAGCACACAGTAGATCTGACTTTATCCCGCTAAACGCATAAAGTAAGAGACACACCCCACCAACTGTTCATCGGTAGGAATGCGCAACCATGACAAGCAACGCTGGGCCCTTCGGAGACCCCTTCGAACCGCCCTACGATGACCCCTACGCGGGAGTCCCCAGCGATACCGGAATACCCAGCGCCGCTCTCCACGACAAGCAGCCCCCCAACGACCAAGCCGCCGAACAAGCCGTCCTCGGCGCCATGCTGCTCTCCAAAGACCTTCCCCCGCTGATGCACCAGATCCTCCGCGCCGACGACTTCTACAAGCCCGCCCACGGACGCATCTACGACGCCATCATGAAACTCTCCGCCAATGAAGAGCCCGCCGATGCCGTCACCGTCGCCGACGAACTCGACAAAGAAGGGGAACTCCAACGCATCGGCGGCGCCCCCTACCTACACACCCTCATCGAAGCAGTACCCTCCGTCGCCAACGCTCCCTACTACGCCCACATCGTCGCCGAAAAAGCACTGCTCCGCCGCCTCGTCGACGCGGGCATGCGCATCACCTCCTACGGCTACGCCGCCGCCGACGGCATGGACGTAGACGCCATGGTGGACCGCGCCCAAGCTGAAATCTACGAGGTCACTGAACGCCGCCACACCGAAGACTACAAATCCCTCGAAGACGTCCTCCAACCCACCATGGACGAAATAGAGGAAATCGCCCGCAACGACGGCAAAGCAGCCGGCGTCCCCACCGGCTTCTTCCACCTCGACGAGCTCACCAACGGCCTCCACGCCGGCCAGATGATCATCATCGCCGCCCGCCCCGGTGTTGGCAAATCCACACTCGCGCTCGATATTATGCGCAACTGCTCCCTCAAACACGACAAAACCTCCGTCATGTTCTCCCTGGAAATGGGGCGCATCGAACTCACCATGCGCCTCCTCTCCGCGGAAGCCCAAGTACGCCTCGCCGACATGCGCGGCGGCCGCCTGGACGATGCGGACTGGGGCAAACTGGTGAAACGCATGTCCGAGATCGCCGACAAACCCCTCTACATCGACGACTCGCCCAACATCACCATGATGGAAATCCGCGCGAAAACCCGCCGCCTCAAGCAACAACACGGCCTCGACCTGGTGGTCGTCGACTACCTCCAGCTGATGAGCTCCGGCAAAAAAGTGGAAAGCCGCCAGCAAGAAGTCGCCGAGTTTTCGCGCCAACTCAAGCTCCTCGCCAAGGAACTGGAAGTCCCCGTCATCGCCGTCTCCCAGCTCAACCGTGGCCCCGAACAGCGCAACGATAAACGCCCCCAAGTATCGGACCTTCGTGAATCTGGTTCGCTGGAACAAGACGCCGACATGGTGCTTCTGCTCCACCGCCCAGAAATGTTCGACCCCAACGATGTTCACGCCGGCGAAGCCGAAATCATCGTCGGTAAGCACCGCGGCGGCCCCACCGGCACCGTCGAGGTCGTCTCTCAGCTCCACTTTTCCCGCTTCGTCAACAAAGCCCGCGACTTCGACTAGAAGCCGCCGCGCCAACTGCGTGTCGCCCGGACTCGATGGACTATATTAACCCGAGCCCCCACAGCTGACGCACCTTTCTCTCCATCACTACTCAAGAAAGAAACCGGAAATGGCTAACCGCCACTCACGGCGTCGGGGTGCCACCGCCCTCCTCGCCCTCACCCTGGCTTCCGCCAGTGTCGCTCCCCTCCCCGCTCACGCCGCCCCCGCCTTCAACCGGAATGTGAGCTACAGCGACTTCATGTCACGTGACGTCCTCATGGGTGCCTTCTTCACCAACGACGGTGACCACTCCGACACTCTCTACCTCTCCACCGACGGCAAGCAGTTCGACGAACTGGGCATCGCCTACCAGGACGCCACCCCCGGCAACCCCAATGACGACACGTCCACCCTCGGCTCAATCCACCACACCCTGGGTGACCCCAGCATCATGTACCATGACGGCGCCTTCTGGATGCTGTCCGGGTGGAACCGCCACGACGGCAAATTCTGGCCCACCATCGGTGTCTCCAAGGACGGCAAAACCTGGTCCTTCCCCGAAGCACTCCAATTCGGCGGCGCCAAGTACCCGGGCATCGGCCTGAGCCCCGCCGCCCGCTTCGGCACCGACATCGTTGCCCCCGAGTGGTTCCGGGACAGCAATGGCCAGGTGTACATCATGTTCTGCGCTGGCTACTTCGGTCTCTTCCACGGCCGCCCCTACCAGGACCGCATGGTTCCCTACCTGGTGAAAGTCAATGAACTGAGCTATGACGGGCCGTCCCAGTACAATGCCCGCCTCCCCAAGATCACGTTCCGCCCCGGCCGCGCCCAGGAAATCCACTTCTCCCTGCCCTCCGACAACCGCATTGATGGCTCCGCCTTCCAAGACGATGATGGCAACTACTACATCGTCATTAAGCGCGATGGCGCCCACAACGAAATTTGGCGCAACAGCCACATGGGCACCAGCGGCTGGAAACTTGTCAACCGCAACGCTGTCGAAGGGTCCGAAGGCCCCTCCCTCACCAAGCTGAACGGAAAGTACTTCCTCTACACCGACAAGCTCTCTACCTGGGGGAAGGACTCCAGCCGCGGCAACCTCGTGGCGGAAGCCAGCAGCCTTAATGGCAAGTGGAGCAACCATGGCAAGATTGCCACGCTCCGCCCGAACGGCAGCCGCCGCGCGAACCGCCACGGCACCGTCATCCGCATCACCGACCCGACCGCAAAGCAGAAGCTCTACACCCTGTGGACGGGTAAGCCGGCCCCTGCCAGCACTGGTGGGCTGCTGGAATGGATTAAATCCTTGAGCAAGCAAATTGTGGAGCCGCGTCCCTAGCGCGTATTCCATCGTGGACGCCCACCCGCCCGGCCGCTCGTGGCTTCCCCTTGTCCGGGAAATCGGTGGGAATTCACACTGTCTCAACTCCGGGAGAGCGGGGGCGAACAGGTACTGTTAAAGCAGTAACCTACGTCCCCGCCTCCGGGAGGAGAACGCTGCTCCACCGTTGGCCACGAATCGGGAAGTAATAAGCGTTTCATGACATCTCGCACCTCTTTCTCCCTGGAGAAACTGCGCAGCTATTTGGGGATGGCCCTGGCGGTTGCCGCTGGTGGCGCCCTGGGCGCACTGCTCCGTTGGGCTCTCAGCACAGGTTGGACCAGTGCGCCCGGCACTATCGCCTGGTCCGTTCTTCTCATTAACGTGGTGGGTTCCGCCCTCTTGGGTGTGGTGACGGTGTCGGCTGCCCGTCGCCTGCCCCACCGGCCCGCTGTGGTTGCGTTCCTGGGTGCCGGCCTGCTGGGTGGTTTCACCACATTCTCAACGGTGATGGTGCTGAGCCTGCAGCTGGCCAATGAAGGTCACCCGTGGCTGGCGAGCCTGCAGGTGCTGCTCAATGTGCTGCTGTCTGTGATGGCAGCGGTAGTGGCCATGTTCTGTACCACGCTGGCTTTGGATAAGCAGGATGCCAAGCGTGGGCTGCCCACCGAACTTTCGGTGGATTCGGACGAGAGTGCGGAGGAGCTGCTGGCTGTCGACCGTGCCGCGGCTGAAGCGGATGATCGTGTAGCTGATGCCAGTGGAGCTGAGGCTGGTGACGGTGTAGTAACCGCTGAGGCTGCGGAAGCCACCGAAGCTACTGAAGCGCCGGAAGCGGAGCTCTATCCTGCCAAGCATGCCCCCATTGAGGACCTGCAGGATGACGACTCCGAACTCTTTACCGAGTCCTACGACGCGGAGGAGCTGCTGGCTGTCGACCGTGCCGACCATGCCGACCAGAGCAACCACACGCAGGCTGCTCGCCAGGATAGCCGAACCCGCCAGGCCGAGCCGGTCGCTCATCGTGCTTCCGCACCGGCACCGATGGTAGAAGCTGTGAGGGAACCACAACCTGTAGACGCCGAGGCTGCCAAGGCCACTGACACCACCGAGGCACTCAAGACTCCTGAGGCGTACAAGTCTCCTGTGACGACCAAAGCTCCTCAAGCAGCTGAGTCTGCTGAGCCCACTGCCGCACCAGCCAAGGAAGTTGCACCTGAGTCTCGCGCCGCTACCACGCGTCATGCCTCGCCTGCGGCTACGCCCACATCCAGCCCGCGCGCCGGCCGGCACTCACACGCGAAACCTCGCCCTCTCATGGCGAATGGGAAACCCGAGCCGGAACTTTACCTGCCCGATCTTGACTTCGACTCAGAGGCTTTCGCTTTCCCCGGTACTGCAGAGTTCCCCGTCATCACCTTCGATGAGGACGGAGAAGTTGCCAGCCGTCACTCCCGGTGGGCTGTCCCCGAAGGGCAAGCCGGCACAGTGACAGACCTTGCGGCCCGCCTTGCTGCCGCCCATGCCACCGAGAATGAGGAGGACAAGTAGCAATGGGAACTACCGCACTCCTTGTCATGGGTGGTGGCGCACTCGGCGCCCTGCTACGTTTCATTCTCGACCGCACACTCCTGAGCGTGCAGCTGGACAGTGCCGCCAAAGGGAAGCGCGTCCCTGCCTTCTCCACCGGCATCCTGCTCGCTAACCTCTTCGGCAGCTTTCTGCTCGGGCTATTTACCGTGGCGCTCAGTGTGGGCGTCATGAGCGACAACAGCTATGCCATCTGGGGTGTTGGTCTGTGCGGCGCGTTCACCACCTTTTCCACCTTCAGTGTGGAAGTGGTGACGATGCTACGCACTCACCACGGTTGGCAGGCACTGTTCTACGCACTGGGGAGCGTACTGGGTGGACTGTTGCTGGGCGTACTCGCCGCTTTCCTCATCCTGGGCTAGCGGCGCTGGCGCTTGAAGTTCTTCATGGCTTCTGCCGCCGAGGTGCCTTCCGGGCTGCGGTTGGCGGCCCGTTTGATGGCCTCCTTGCGCTCTTTGTCCTTCAGCTCCTGCTCGACGGCCGCACTGCGTTCCGCGACGGTCTCCCCGGAGTGGCGGCGGGCCTGGCGGGCCAGCATGGCCTTGGAGGGACGGTTCTTCACTTGCCACAGCCGCAGCGAGGCTAGGAAGCCAACCACCAGGAATGCCATCGATACCCACATGGAGGTGGAGACGGCGTCGGTGTAGCCCAGGCGCAGAATGTCGGAGAATGGGGGCAACTGCATGAAGCGTAGGTTGGCGCCACCGGAATCAATAGTGGCCTGCACCAGCGGCTCGGTGAGCTGCTTGGGGGCACCCACCTGGGCTACCAGGTCGGGCAGGTGGTTGCTGAGTGAGGTGGCCAGCACGGAACCGCCTAGAGCGATACCGGTGGCGCTACCAAGCTGGCGCACAGTGGATTGGGTGGCGGAGCCCATGCCGGAGCGTTCCACCGGCACGTCTCCCATCACCGTGGAGGTCAGCTGTGCGGAGGCGAAGCCTAGGCCAACACCGTAGACGACCAGCATGAATGCCATAGACCAGAGGTTTTGCTCGACGTTGAGGGTACCGGCCAGCATGGCCACACCCACGACTTCCAGCCCCAGGCCGATAATGACGACACCGGTGGGGGTGATGGATTCGGTGACGCGGCGGGCGAGGCCACCGGAGATCATGGCGCCGATAGCCATTGCTGCCAGGACCCAGCCGGCGGTCATGGGGGACTTCCACATGCTGTTGATGATGAACATGGGCAGCAGGAAAGTCAGGGAGAACTGTCCGATTCCGACCACCATGGCGGTGAGGTTACCCCAGGCGAAAGCGGGGCTGCGGAACAAGTAGGGGTCGAAGAGCACGTATTTGGTGTGCTTCACCCGGTAGAGCTCCCAGGCTACGAATCCGATGAGAATCAGAATGCCGATGATGAGCAGGAAGGGCACGGAGCTGAGGGTGGCGTTGGGGATCAGGTCCTGGTTGAACACCTTGAGGCTGGCGTTGCGGTGCCACCAGCCCAGCTTGGGGCCTTCGATGATGGAGAAGACGATGAGGCCAACGGAGAGGATAGAGAGGATGAAACCGAGGACGTCATGGCCGGTCTTGGGGGTCACGGCACCGGCCTTGGGGAGGAAGGTGGCCTCGCCCTCGGGGGATTCGGCGATAGCTTCCTCAACGTCGCTGAGGGAGTCTTCTTTTGCTGCCTTGGTGTTGGGGACGGCGACGAAGGCACCGATGAGGCAGAGGATGCCGAGGGGAACGTTGATGAAGAAGATCCAGCGCCAGTCGCTGTAGGTGGTGAGGGCACCGCCGACGAGGGGGCCGATGGCGGCCATGGCGGAGATGGTGGAACCCCAGATTCCGAAGGCGATGGCGCGGTCTCGACCTGTAAAGTTGGCGTGGACGTTGGACAGGGTGGAGGGCATGACGAAGGCGGCGCCGACGCCTTGCAGAGCGCGGGAGAAGATGAGGGCGTTGCCGGTGGTGGAGCTGCCGGCGAGGATGGACCCGAGGACGAAGATGACGAGACCGATGGCGAAGGTGGTGCGGCGGCCGATGCGGTCTGCGAAGCTGCCGATGCCGAGGAGGAGGGAGGCAACGACGACAGTGTAGAGGGCGCTCACCCACTGGGCCTGGGAGAGGTCCAGTTTGAGGGCTTTGATGATGGTGGGGAGGGAGACATTGACGATGGTGCCGTCAAGGATGATGAGAGACAGGCCGAGGGCGAGGACGGCGAGCATGGCCCATTTGCGCCAACCGGGTTCGGAGATGACGTCGGCGTGGGTACTGGTGGTGTCCGCGTCGTTGGTGGCACTGGTGGATGCAGTGGTGGCGCGTGCAGTGTCTGCTGGTGCAGGGTGGTCAGCAGGGCTGGCTGTCTCCGCACCGGGCTTGGGGTATTTGGGGAGTGCCATTTTTCCTCCACTCACTTTTAGAGACAGGGTGTCTCTAACATTGTGCGCCATGTTGCTGACACTGTCAATGGTGCCGTTAGAATAGATTAAACAGGAGGTTGACCAAGATGCCACGTATCGCCGCTAAGACGGTGAAAGAACACCGTGAGAATATCGAAACGGCGCTGGTCGATGCCGCTGAAGAAATCCTCCGCAACGAACCCGGCACCGAACTCACCGCTGCCGCCATCGCCAAGCGCGCCGGCATCGCCCGCAACAGCATCTACCGCTACGTCACCTCTGTCAACGACCTCCGCCGCCTCGTTATCGAACGCTATATGCCCGGCTGGATGGCCGCCGTCGCCGCCGCCACCGCCGACATCGACGATCCCCGCGAATGGCTCAGCGCCTGGCTCACCGTCAACCTCGAACAGGCTGCCGCCTCCGACCACGGGTGGATGCGCACCATCGTCGTTAACGCAGAAAACCCGGGCGGACGCACCCCCAACGTCACCGCCACCATCGACAACCGCAACTCCTTTACTCGTGCCGGAGTAGACGTCGATGAGGTACACGCCCGCGCCAACTCCAACCTGGCAGATGTGTGGGAGAAACTGGCACCAGGCAGAAGTACCATCTACACCAACCTCACCATGGCGCAATTGGGAGTGGGGTTCCGCGCACTCGAGGCGGGCGACACACTTGCGGAGGTACGCCCCATCATCGTGCAGTCGGTACTCGCCATGATTCCCAGCGACAATGCCGGCAGCTCGGCCGTGGAGAGCTGACACGCTGCATGCTGACGGGCTGCATTGTCGCAAGCTTCAATGTGGTAGGCGGAATTATGACGGGCTGCATTGTCATAAGCGAAACTGCGGCAATAAATGCCAAAATAAGTGGTATTAATAATACCTAAGAATTATTAAAGTGCTGCTCAGAGTGCATTGTAGACGAGGAATAGTTAACAAACAGTGAAATCGCCACTCTGCCATCATGAACTCCGGTAGCCAACCGATGAACACTCTCCGAATACCTGTCGAGAACCCCCATCTGAGCTAAGAAAATAGGGTATGACGTGCAAAAATCCCAGCTATGGGATCACAAAATAAGCATTCGTCGGAAACCCTCGTCTCCGATAAGAACGTGTCACGACGCAGTGTGCTCAAAGCCTCTGCCGCCGGCATCGCCCTCGGTGCCTCCGCCTCCATCCTGCCCACCGCGGCCAACGGAACCGCCGCCGCCAGCCCGCTCGACCGCACCGGCGGTCAGCGCAACGCCACCAGCCTCGGCGCCGCCCCGCAAGGGCCCACCTCCCCCTACTCCACCAAGGTGTTCGTCCACGGCGTCGCCTCTGGAGACCCAGCCCCCAACGCCGTCATCCTGTGGACCCGCGTCACCCAACAACCCACCTGGACCCCCGGTTCCCTGCGCGGTACCCCCGTCAAGGTGAAGTGGGAAGTCTGCCCCCAGGTCGGCCGCTCCCGCCGCTTCGGTAGCGCCGTCCGCTCCGGCATCGTCACCACTGACAAAAACCGCGACTTTACCGTCAAGGTAGACGCCACCGGCCTCCAACCCAACACCCGCTACCTCTACCGCTTCACCGTCCTCGACGGGCCCGCTGCCGGCGCCGTCTCTCCGGTCGGTGCCACCAAGACCGCCCCCGCTCTCAACTCCATGCCAGAGCGAGTACGGTTCGCATTCCTCTCCTGCTCCAACTGGGAAGCCGGCCACTACTCCACCTACCGATTCCTCGCCGACCGCGGCGACCTGGACTTCGTCGTCCACCTAGGCGACTGGTTCTATGAGTATGCCACCGGCGAATACACCGGCGCATTCGGTAAAGTGCGCGAGCACGAGTACAAGGGCGAGACCATGACTCTCGAACAGTACCGTCGCCGTCACGCCCACACGAAGACCGACCCGGACCTGCAACGCTGCCAGGCCATGTACCCCTTCATCACCGTCTGGGACGACCACGAATCCGCCGACAACTCCTACCTCGAAGGTGCCGTCAACCATACTGAAGGCAAGGAAGGTAACTGGAAGGCTCGTAAACGCCAATCCGAAAAGGCCTACTTCGAATACATGCCCACCCGAGTCAACAGCATGACTGACGGAGAGCACCTCTACCGCTACTTCCGCTGGGGCAAGCTCATGGACATGAGCTGCCTAGACCTGCGCTCCTACCGCACCAAGCAAAACTGGCTGAAGCAGGACAACCCAGATCACACCATCGGTGGCGCGAAGCAGATGCAATGGCTGCGCGACAACATCAAGAACAGCACGTGTTTGTGGAAAGTCATCGGCAACCCGGTGATGATGGCCGCCCTCCAGATTCCGCCCATCAGCCCCGAGATTGCAGACTTTATTGCCGCCAAGACCGGTGCTCCTGCTCACGGCATCATGTTCAACTCGGACCAGTGGGATGGCTACCAGTGGGACCGCTACCGCCTGACCTCCATGATCGCCAAGAACAATATCAAGAACGTAGTTGCCGTTACTGGCGACATCCATATGTCCTTCGCTAACGACATCTACGAGAAGTTCGACGGCAACATGAAGGGCCGCCGCGTCGCAGTAGAGTTTGTGGGCCCCTCCGTTACTGCTGCCAACGTCGACGACATTCTTGCCGATAAAGTGGGCCTGAAACTCCCCGAAAACGATCCACTGTTCGACACGGTCGACAAGGCACTGCAAACCACCAACCAGCACATTCGTTGGTGCCAATGCTCCAAGCACGGCTATGTGGTGGTTGAAATGAACCGCAAGTTTGCACAGGCAGACTGGTTCTTCGTGAACAACAAGTCCAATTCACGAAGCGGCCAGCACTGGGGCAATTCCTGGGCCACCAATGAAGGCACCAGCGCACTCTACCCAGTGAAGAAGCCACTGAAGTTCTAGCAAAAAAGTTCTAGCCGCAACAGTTCTAGCCGAATAAAAGCGGCTCGCCGTCCCTAGCGGCACCCAGCCACAAACGGACGAACGGATGCCCTCGCCTCACACCGATCCCGGCGAGGGCATCCGCCTATTTGCCCATAATGATGCCGCGGATACCCATGTGGAACCCGTCGCGCAGGTTGACGCGCTGCGAATCACTCAGGGTGTAAGCATCCAGGGTTTGGCAAGCGAACTGCAGCAACGGCCGGTCGATCTCCGCCGGCAGGCCGCCCCCGGTCAGGATGTGGGCGGTAGAGCGCTGCTCCGCCGTGGCAGCATTGTTGTACCACCACATGGCGTACTGCTGGCCAATGTCGAACGGAGTTTGGTTCCCGGCACTCTCCCATACTTCGTCGTAGGGCAGGGGCACGTAGCGGGACCGTTGGGTGGGGCGCCGCTTCTGAGCCATCATGCCGGGTGACGGCCGCCGGGTGGGCTGGCTTACCGGCTCGGCATCCTCCGGAGAGTCTAGTGCCGCATCGGGTTGGGCGGTGCCGTCCGGGGTGTCCGGGTGGACGCCGGCAGCGTCAGCGGTAGTACCCTCGTTGGCAGCCACCCTGGGAGTTCCGGTGGCAGCATCTTTTGCGCCCCGTAGGGCGTCGTCTGTTGCACCCTCTCTTGCGCCCTCGGTGGCGGCTTCCGCATGCGCCTCCGCTACCGCGTCGCAATCACCTTGGGCAGCGACCGCCCGGGCGGCCTCGCCGGCGGTTTCCTGGCTGGCGGGGGCGGTGTCTTTTTCTTGGCAGGTAGTGGCGTTAGCTTCCACCTCGGCGTCGTGGGCTGTGCAGTCGGCGGTGGCGTGGTGGGTGCGAATGCGGTGGCGGGTGCCGCGGCGTCCAAATTTACCGGGGGACAGGACAGGTGGGATGAGGGGTACACCGTGGGGGGCAGTGGGGTTGGCGTCGAAGGTATCGGTTACGCCATCATCCTCTGCCTCGTCCATGGTGCTCAACGCTGCCGTATCAGCCTCGTCAAGGGTGGCGGGCATAGTCGAGTCTGCGTCGGTGCCCAGGCCGGACGGTGCCGTAGCCTCGCCGTCATCATCCTCCTCATGGTGGGTGAAGGATTCCAGCACCTCAATGTGCATGCACTCGTCGAAGTCGTCGCGAGGATCCAGCACGGTGACAGTATCGCAGGCGGAGCGGAGCGAGTTGGAAATAGAGTCCCAGCCGAAGCCGATGAGGTGGACGCGCACCCCGTGGTCCACGGCCGCTTCTACGCCGGGGATCATGTCGGCGTCGCCGGAAACGAGCACGATATCGCTGACGATCCCGCGGACGGAGCGCAGCACCATGTCGGCTACGAGCCGTGTGTCGACGCCCTTTTGGGTGCGGCGGTCGCCCCATTCGATAAGTTGGCCAGCGCGCAGTTGTACTCCGTTGATGTGGCGGAGCGTGCGTTGGTAACGGTGGGGGCCGGAGTCCGGGATTCCGTCGTACCAGAGTTGGCGGTGGACAGGGAGATGAATTTTGTCGCTAACAATTGTATTAAGGTGGCTGGTCACAGCCGGTAAATCTATTTCTAATTGGGCCCTGGCGCCGGTAGTCCATGAGTTGTAAAAGCTCGCCAGTAAGTAGGAGGTATCGACGAATACCTCAACGCGGTCTACCACGGTGGGTCTCCTTTCTTTAGTTGTGGGATCAGCTGTTGTCTTCTAAAAACCACTACGGTGCCTTTCTCTCTGCCGGGTTGGCCTAGCGGGATGCTGTGTCCACCCCGGGGCGGGGGATAGCGCGGATAGTGGTCAGGCGGGAGGTGCAGCGCACCTCGGGGGTGTCGGTGCGGGAGCTGCGGCGGCAGTTCCAGTCCCGGACACGTGCGTAGCTGCGAGGTTCGCGGCCAGCACCGAACAAGAAGTCAAAGATCACCTCGTTCGCCTCCGCACAGGAGGTGAGGCCGGTGGTGATGACGTTGTCTGTGGCCTTCCCGGTGGGTGGTGTGTAGCTGAGGCACCGGGTGTTGGCGGGGGCGAGGCTGTGCGGACTCACCGGGGGTTCAAAGTAGCGGCTGGGTGGTAGGCCGGGGGCGCCGCGGAGGTTGTCGCGGCTCCACTGGTTGGTGGGTGGGGCGGCCCGCAGTGAGCTGGTAGGGGTGGGGGTGCTGCTACTGGAGGCGGTGGTGGTTGTGCTGGTGGTGCTGCTGCTGGGGGAGGGTGACGGGGTGATGGTCTCCTCGGTGGGGCCGCAGGCAGCGAGGGTGATGACGCATGCCGCACTGGCTGCCAGGGCGGCAGCCGACCGGAAGGCGTGCGGGGTGGGGCCGCCGCTTCGGAAGGTACGGGGGGATGACGTCATGTCTATAGCCTAACTATTTGAATTGTGAGGGGTTACTAATAAAAGTGGGTGTGTTTCACTCAGAAGCTGGTGCGAGCCGCCACCCTCGGGATATCTGCGGAGAGCATATTGGACAGTTGCCAAAATGCCTCCGGCGGCGGTGCTAGTCGGCGATAGCCCGCAGCGGGCTGATCTTCGCCGCCCGTTTCGCCGGCCCCAGCGCCGCCAGCACGCCCACCACAACCGAGCCCACCAGTACGCCCACAATCATCTGCCACGGAATGACGACGATGCTGATGCCGTAGTTGCTCATCGTGTTCGTCAACGCCCACCCCAGTAGGGTGCCCGCTGCCGTCCCCAACACTGTGCCAAATACGCTCAGCACAATGGACTCCAGATAGAACATTTGGCGAAGTGACGCCCGGCTCATTCCAATAGCCCGCAGCATGCCGATCTCCTGCCGCCGCTCCGTCACCGACAATGCCAGCGTGTTCACCACGCCCAACACCGCGATGATGATAGAGAGCATCAGTAGTGCGTACAGACCCGACAGCATAGAATCCAGCAGTTTCGCCTGGCGGCCGGCGAACTCCTCCGTGGTCTGCACCCGCAGAATCTTCAACTTTGCCAGCGAGTTCTGCAACTGCGCCTTCATAGTGGAGGCGCCATACATGCCGTTGGACTGCACCAGAATGAGGTAGGCCAACTGGTGCGACGGTGGAACGACCTTCTCGTAGAGGGGGAAGCTCATCACCACATCGCCAATGACGGGATTGTCCTTAAAAATGGCCTTCACCGGCACCTTCTGGTCACCCGTGCGCGTCTCCACCGTCATTGTGTCGCCGGCGTGCACTTGCCTCTTCTCCGCAAACTTTTGGGAGATAAGGAGAGCATCGCCGCTCATGTCGTAGCGGCCTTCGGCAATCTCATAGTTAATCATGCGGGAGGCGTCCCGGTCTGGGGACGCAAACATCCTGGGTTCGCCGTCAATGTCGGTAAACCCGTAGAAGATGGCGGACGAGTCCTCCACCCCCACCATGTCCTCCACGCCGGGGGTGAACTGGCGCGGAATCATCATGTTCGTCGGGGGGACAATCACGAAATCGCAGGTCAAACCACCGGTGATGACCTGTTTCGTGGAGGCCGTCGTGGAAGAACCCATCACCCCCACAATTGACACCAGGATCAGACCCAAGGTCAACGCGAACGCGGTGGTGGCAGTCCGCACCGGGTTCCGCAGCGCATTACGCATAGCCAAGGTGCCGGTCTGCCGGAACGGCGGCAGCGGCTTAATGAGCGACCCCAGCGCGTACACCGCCGGCTTGGAGAGCGCCGGGCCCGCCAGGAAGAGACCCAACATCATCGCCAGAGCCCCCACCCCAACGGTGATGAAGCCAGGCTTGCCCACCATGGAGGCACCCGCCACCGCAGCTACCACGATGCCAGCCACTAGGAACACTACTCCCGCGATAGTGCGCCCTTTCAGGGAGCCCATGGCGGTGTTGGAATCCTGATGCATGGCCTGCACCGGGGGAATGTTGCCGGCGCGCCGGGCGGGTACCCAGGCGCTCACCAGTGTCACCAGTACGCCCAGCACCAGCGGGACGATGATACTGGTTGCCGTCACCGTCAAGCCCCCATTCGAGATAGCCATGCCGACTTTGCTCATGAGGGCGGCCAAGCCGAAGGCCAGCCCGGCTCCCGCCGCAACCCCCAGCGCCGCCCCCAGCAAGCCCACCACCAGTGCTTCCGCCAGCACCGAGAGGGTGACCTGTCGGCGGGTAGCACCGATTGCCCGCAGCAGGGCAAGTTCGCGGATACGCTGGGCGACGATCATCGCGAAGGTGTTGTAGATGAGGAATGTGCCCACCACCAGGGCAATAACGCCGAATGCCACCAGGAAGTAGTTGAAGAAGGTGAGGTTTTTGCGGACCTCCTTGTTCATCTCGTCGGCGACTTCCTGGCCAGTCTGCACCTTGTACTTGGGGTACATCTTGTGTAGCTCCGCCCGCACCTTCTGCACGGTGATGCCCGGCTGGGAGGTGTCCACGTCCACGTCGATAGCGTTGACGTTCTCCCCATCCGTGAAGGACTTCATAAGGTGGTCGGGGGTGAAGAGCAGCTGCGCCTGGTCGGTGTCGGTGGGGGCGAGTGTGCCCACCAGGGTGCCCTTCTCGATACCGCCTGCGGCGCTCATCCACTCCACTGTGTCGCCCAGGCGGTAACCCATCGCCTTAGCAAGCGGCTGGCTGAGGGCAATCTCGTCGTAGGCCTGGGGGAAGTGGCCGGTTGCCAGACGAATGTCCTTGGTCAGGTTACCGGTGTTCTGGAAGTGACCGACGGCCGTCACCCCACCCGGTTGGGCAATCTGGGCTTTGCCGTCCTGGTCGGTGATCGCGAGGCCGCCCACCACCACCGGGTTGGTGCCGGCGACGCCCTTCACGTCGGCGATCTTGGTGCGCTCGGTCAAGGGGATGGAGCCGATTTGGTTGGAGCTACTCACCCGCAGGTCGATGGAGCTGAGGCTGCTGTTGAACATCTCCTGGAAGCTGCCTTGCAGGGTGGCGGTGAACACCAGGCTCGCGCTGATGAAGGAGGTGCCCAACACAACCGAGACAATGGTGAGGAGCAAGCGGAGTTTGTGGGACGCCAGGTTGGCGAGGGTAACGCGGGCGAGTGGGTGGCGGCGATGTGTCTTGGGCATGGGTTAGCCCTCCAGGGTCCGCATGACGTCAAGGATGTCGTCGCGGGTGATGCGGTCGTGGGCGCCGTGGCCAGCGTGAAGTTCGTGCACAATCTGCCCGTCGGCGAGGAAGAGGACGCGGTCGGCGTAGGCGGCGGCTTTGGCGTCGTGGGTGACGATGACGACGGTTTGCTGCCAGTCGTCGACGGCGCTGCGGAGGATGGAGAGGACTTCGGTGGAGGAGTTGGAGTCCAGGTTGCCGGTGGGTTCGTCGCCGAAGATGATGTCGGGGCGGGAGACGATGGCGCGGGCGCAGGCGACGCGCTGCTGTTGACCGCCGGACAGTTCGGAGGGTTTGTGGTCGAGCCGGTGGTCGATGCGGAGGCGCTTCACCACGGTGCTCACCCAGTCCTGGTCGAGGGTTTTGCCGGCGATGTCGGTGGGGAGGGAGATGTTTTCTCCGGCGGTGAGGGTGGGGATGAGGTTGAAGGATTGGAAGATGAAGCCGATGCGTTCGCGGCGTAGCTGGGTGAGGTGGTCGTCGCCGAGTTGGGTGAGGTCGATGTGGCCGACGTGGACGGTGCCGCTGGTAGGGGTGTCGAGGCCGGCGAGGCAGTGCATGAGGGTGGATTTGCCGGAGCCGGAGGGGCCCATGATGGCAGTGAATTGACCACGGGGGAAGGAGACGGTGACGCCGTCAAGGGCGCGCACTTCAGTTTCTCCGGTGCCGTACACTTTGGTGATGTTGTCGGCGCGGGCGGCGGGGGTGCTGCTGGTGGTGGTCATGTCAGCTGCCTTTCAGGGGTGGGAGGTAGCGGTGGTGTGGTGCGGGGGTGCCGTCGGGCCACTGGAGGGTGCGTGCGCTGCGGTAGACACGGACGTCGTCAGGGTCGTGCATGGTGGCCGGGGAGGAGACTGCGTCGGCCGGGTCGGGAGGGCGCGTCTGCGCGGGCGGAGGGTAACTGAGCTGTGCAGCGAGGAGCTGCAGGGTGCGCTGTGGGTCCTCCGGGTGGTCGGGGCCGTCTTCTGCCACTACTGGGTACAACGGATCTCCCACCAAATTCGTTCCCAAACTGTTCATGTGGACGCGCAGCTGGTGGGTTTTTCCGGTGTGGGGGGTGAGCCGGTAGAGGCCGTAGTCGCCGCGACTGTCCACCAGTTCGACGGTGGTGTGGGCGTTGGGTTCACCGGGTTCTTCGTAGCAGTCCAGCCGGTTGCGGGAGATGACGATGCGGCTGCGGATCTCTACGGCCTGGCCGTCGAGCAGGGGAAGGGCGCGGGGGCTGTGGGTGGGGTGGGGGAGTGGGGCGATGGCGACGTAGGTTTTGTGGGTGAGGCCATGGGAGAAGAGGGTTTGGTAGGGGCCGCGGGCGTCTTTGTGGAGGGTGAAGAGGAGGACGCCGGCGGTGAGCCGGTCGAGTCGGTGGGCGGGGGTGATGGCGGCTGCGGTGGCGGTGTCGCCGGCGGCGGCGAGCTGGCGGCGGAGTTGGACGAGGGCGGTGTGGGTGACGTAGCGCCCGCGGGGGATGGTGGGGAGGAAGTGTGGTTTGTCGATGACGAGGAGGGTGTCGTCCCGGTAGAGGATGGGCATGTCGAGGGGGACGGTGGGTTCGGTTGCGGGGAGGGGGCGGTAGGACCAGAGGGCGAGGCCGCCGTGGGCGGGGGTGGTGGCGGTAATGCGCTGGCCGTCGTCGTCGACAATGGTGCCGGCGGCGAGTTGGGAGGCGAGGAAGTCGCGGGAGCGGTCGAAGCGTTCGAGGAGGATGCTGGCGGCGGGGCGCCCTTCCCATTCGGAGGGGAGGTGTTGTGGGAGGCGGAAGCATACGGGGTCCACGCCGTCGCGCAGGGGGAGCGGCCGATGCGGGGTGGGGTGGAGTGGAGTGCCCATATAGGTAGTTTACCCTTTGCGTGGAGTGGTGTTTGTCACCTTATTCGGATTCTAAAATCCGTTGTGGCAGGGGTGGTTCGAGATCCAGAATTTGCTTGTAGTTCATTCTCACTTTTGGGCGTTTTCGGCGGTTTTCCCTTCTAGAATTGAAAGTGTAAGAACTGAACACTGGTCCCGGAAGGAGCAGCACGATGAGTGACGTACCCGTAGGCATTGTGGTGGGTGTGGATGGTTCCCCTTCCTCCCGGCTCGCAGCACAATGGGCAGCACAGGAAGCCAAAGCCCGCGATCTGCCAGTGTTGTTGGCGGCCGCCTACATCGTTCCCCAATTCCTCTATGCGGAGGGCATGGTTCCCTCGCGCGCAATGTTTGAAGAGCTCGAAGAGCAGGCGCAGGGTTTCATTGACGACGCTGCCGCTGCTATTCGCGAGGTCACTACCGAGGTGGAGCTCATGCAGCAGCTCCATGAAGGTAGCCCCATTTCCATGCTGCTAGAGCTCTCCAAGGAAGCAGACATGGTGGTCATTGGTTCGCGTGGTTTAGGAGGTATCGCTGGGGCTTTGCTCGGCTCGGTGTCTGCCTCGCTAGTGGGTCACGCACATTGCCCGGTGGTGGTGCTGCGGGACGATATGGACCTTGCCGCGGAGCATAACCGTATTGTGGTGGGCGCTGATGGGTCTCCTGTGTCGGCACTGGCGGTACAAACTGCCTACCAGGAAGCGGATGCGCATGGCTCGGAGCTGGTGGCGGTTAACGCCTGGCTGGATCGTGCGGTGGCGTCTTCGTTGGCCGGTATGAACCTGTCCAACCTGGATTGGGAGCAGGCTAAGGAGGAGCAGCGGCAGGTGGTGCAGGAGGAGCTGGAGAAGTACGACGACGACTACGAGAGCATTACCCCGCAGATTGTTATCCGGCGGGAGTCGCCGGAGATGGCGCTGGCGGAGGTCGGCAAGGGTACTCGCATGATAGTAGTGGGCTCGCATGGTCGGGGTGGTTTTACCGGCATGTTGTTGGGTTCCACGTCGCGGGCGCTGCTGCGGCTGTCTCCCGTCCCCCTGATGGTGGTGCGTGAACGGCACGTTACCGATTAGTGGGTGGCGAAGGTTTCTGACGGTGGGGGCACCGCTGTGGGAGGGCACTGCTATGAGAGAAGAGTGCTGTGACAGCCTCCGCAGCGGGCTTGTGCCGCCAGTCTTCCTGGATAATTGAGGAGAGTAGAGGAGCGCATAGAGGATCTGTGGGCTGACCTGGGTTTCCGCTCTTAGCGTAAATTTTAGGGAACTTGCCCGTGTCTGCCTTTTGTCTGTTAGAGTGTAGCCGTGGCGTTGCGGATCGCACGTTGATGCTTGAGCCGATAGCTGTCCGCAGAGTCGCGCACCCCCCCATAATGACTCTCTGGACGCCAACGCCAAAGATCGCCGGTTTCGCCATCCCCCCCCCAAGCGAAACCGGCGATCGCTATTCCCGGTATCCTGGTGCCGTATCTCCTGCTATGTCCTCTGCCATATCCCCTGCTGCTACGCCCCATTGTGGTGGCGCGACCCGATGACGCAGGGCGAAAGGATAATGAACTGTATGTTGACGAAAAAGCGTCTCAGTGCTGCCGCTCTGGCTGGGGCTGCTGCCCTGGTAGTGAGTTCCCTGGCCCCTGCCTACGCTGGGGATTTCCCCTTCCCGCAGCCCGAGCTGCCGGGTGTGGAGAAGCCGAACTTTAAGCCTGCCACCATTGATCCGGTGCAGAATAGCACGGTGGGGGTGGGGCAGCCTATTATCATCACCTTCACTAAGGCTCCGGCGAACCGTGCCCGTATTGAGAAATTTGTGCAGGTGGAGGTTTTTAACTCCAAGCGGGAACGCTATGACGTGCCAGGGCTTTTCCGCTGGTGGAGCCCGACGCAGCTGCGGTGGCGCCCGGCTGCTTTCTGGCCTGCCCACACTACCGTGAGGGTGAAGGTGGGCGATAGTGTCCGTACCTTTAAGGTGGGTGCCCGCCATGTGGCTGTTGCGGACGATAAAACCCATATGATTACTGTCTACTCGGACGGGAAGGTTATTCGTCGTGTGCCGACGTCTATGGGGAAGGCAGGGCATGAGACCCCTAATGGCTTCTACTACATTGGCGATAAGCACCGCCAAATGGTCATGGATTCCTCGACGTATGGGGTGCCGGTGACGGCAGCGGAGGGCTATCGCACGAATGTGGAGTATGCGCTACGCATGACGTACTCCGGTATTTTCTTGCATGCTGCCCCGTGGTCGGTGGGTGCGCAGGGGTCCTATGATTCCTCCCACGGCTGCCTCAATGTCTCAACGGAGAACGGGAAGTGGTTCTTCGAGAATTGGCGGCAGGGCGACGTGGTGCGCGTTATTAACTCAAAGGGAACATTGTCGAAGAACGACGGGATGGGGGACTGGGCGCGGGGCGCCTACTGATCCGCCGGGGGTGCGGGGGTTCTCGTGCCTCGTTGTTGTGACACTGAGCGTCTCCGTTGGCATGCTGCGGCGTGTCGGCGGAGACGTTTTTGTTCGCTGTTTTTTCTGAATGGGAGGGGAAGTTAATCACTTGTCCCGTTTGTGAGAAATTACAAATAAATGGTCCCGCATTTTAATGAAGCATAGACAAGAATAAAATGCACCATGGCAACAATAACAAGACTTAATTTGTGTTTAATGACTAATGCACAGGTCAGAGGACTTTAAATTCTGCAAAGCAAGTTTTAGTAACACATACTTCGGCTCCACCGATATTTGGACACCAGGACAAGCTGCTAACCGGTAGTATCCCCGGTACCGATTGCTCTTATTTAGGAACAAGAAGCCCCCAAGGAGCCTATTGTGAGTGACATCAACGACTCCCCAACCACAAAAACCCGATTAGGTAAGCTACTCAACTGGCGGCCCAAATCGATTCTTTCCAGAATTCTCATTAGCCTACTTATTGTTCTCCCCATTGCAGGCTCGGCGGTCTACATGTGGTCCATGTGGGACCCCACTGTCTACCTCAAGCACGTCCCCATCGCCATCGTCAATGACGATGCCGGCGTCGGAGAAGACAACTTCGGCCAAGACGTCGTCAAAGGCCTCAAAGAAGAGCCCTATCTCAACATCTCCCAAGTAGATGCGAAAGAAGCCCGCAGTGGCCTCCTCGAAGACCGCTACCTCTTCACCATCAGTATCCCCAAAGACTTCTCCCAGAAGATCAACACGGTCATTGATCCCAAGCCCCAACAGGCCCGCATTAACATCACCTACAACGACTACAACGGCTCCGCCGGAGCCTTCCTTACCGGCGGCCTCGTCCCCCTCGTCTCCCAATCCGTCACCGCCTCCATCGGTCAAGACTACGCAAAACAAGTCCTCATGGGCCTCAACGGCCTCCGCGACGGCCTCATCGAAGCGCGCAACGGCTCGCAACAGCTCGATGACGGTGCCGCCCAAATCCAGGATGGGGCCCACCAGCTAGCAGACGGCAGCGACCAACTCCTCGCCGGAACCAATGAACTCGGCGCCGGAATGAAGCAAATCTCCGGCGGTGTCGACCAACTAGTCGACATGCTCGTCCCCCTCCTCACCCAGGTAGGCCAGCTCGCCCCCACCCTCAACGGCATCGGCGACGTACTGGTACAGTCCGGCATCCCCGACATCGTCGCACAGGGCAAGAAGGTGCAGGAGATCGCCGCAACTCTCAACGCCAAGGACTCCAACGCCCTCGTCAACCAGCTGAAAACGCTGAAAGCGGGCGCCCGGGAAGTGTCCTACAACCTCAACGACCCAAACGCCCCCTACCGCTCCGGCATGCTGCAGCTGAACGCCGGTGCCCACGAACTGGCCAACGGCACCAACGAACTGAAAGCCGGCACCAACGAACTGTACGCTGGCCTGGCCCAGGGTGTGGAGGACGCCCCGCTCATCAAGGACCTGGCAGCCTCCTCCGCCCAAATGGCCAGCCCCTACCTGCTGGCAGAACACAACATGCACCCCGCCCAGAAAGTCGTCGGTGACATTACCGAGAAGGTCATCGCCCCCGGCTCCTCGCTCGCCCTCGTGGTGGTCATCGGCTTCCTGCTCACCGCGGTCCTGTCCATGTTCCTGCCGGTCAGTATGGGCCGCCACTACGATAGCCGCGCCAAGGACGCCTTCCTGCCGGTACTAAAGGCCGCGGGAGTGAACAGCGCCGTCGGCGTTCTGGCCATGGGTATTATGGCGGGCGTATCGGCAGGCATCGAATGGGACCCTGTCCACGACCTTGCCATGGCTGGCATCATCATAGTTATCGGCATAATGGCGGGTGTGGCTTATACCTTCTACCGGATGCTCTTCGGGCGCCTGGTGGGTGGCATCGCCTCCTTGGTGGTGTACATGATGGGCCTCTTCGCCTTCGGTGGTATCTGGCCGCTCAGCACCACTCCGGGGCTTTTCACCGTCATCCACCCGTTCTCACCCATGAGCTACGCCCGTGATGCCTTCACGCTGGGTACCGACGCCATCTTCAACCGCACCTTCTGGGTGGCCATTATCGTCATGATCCTCATGTCGATTGCGTCTGTTGTCTTGAGCGGTGTGGTGCGCTACGTGCGCCTCGGGGAGCTGAAAGAGCGTGAGCTGCTCATCTCCAAGGCGGTGGGAAAAGCGAAAGCCCACAAAGTCGAAAAAGCTGGCCTCGGTCTTACCCCCGGCCCAATGACCAGCGACTAGCTCTACCGCTGGTGCGTCGGAAAGCCTCGGGTTGAGCGAGCGCACCAGCCGGCGTATGAAGGAGAAGTTCCCGCACCAGCAAGGTTGCGGGGACTTCTCCTGTGATTGTTACCCAGTGGTGGCTAGCGCCAGATGCGGACGCGCTGCTCCTCCGGCAGCCACATACCGTCACCCTCCACCACCTGGAAAGCCTGGTAGAACTGCGGAATGTTGCGCACAATCTGGTTGCAGCGGAACTCGGCGGGGGAGTGCGGGTCCACTGACAGGTAGGTGATGGCCTGTTCCTTGCGGATCTTGGTGCGCCACACTGTCGCCCAGTTGTAGAACACGCGCTGAAGACCCGTCATCCCCTCCATCACGGGGGCATCGTTGACGTCATCAATTCCCTGCGCCTGGAGGGCAAGTTCGTACGCCAGGAGGGCGATAGACAAGCCACCCAAGTCTCCAATATTCTCGCCCAACGTGAGGGCTCCGTTAACGTGGTGGACGGAGGGGTCCAGGCCAGTGGGGGTGAGGGCATTGTACTGTTCCACCAGCAGTTTGGTGCGTTCGGTGAAGGCAGCGCGGTCTTCGTCGGTCCACCAGTTCTCCAGGCGGCCGTCACCGTCATACTTGGAACCCTGGTCGTCGAAACCATGGCCGATCTCGTGCCCAATAACGGCCCCAATGCCACCGTAGTTGGCAGCGTCATCGGCCTCCGCATCAAAGAACGGAGGCTGCAAAATTGCTGCGGGGAAAACGATTTCGTTCATCACCGGGTTGAAGTAGGCGTTCACCGTCTGTGGGTGCATGAACCATTCGGTGCGGTCGACCGGCTTCCCCAGCTTTTCCCATTCGTAGTCATCAAGGAAGCGGGCCAGAGTACGGTAGTTACCCACCAGGTCGGCCGGGTCCAGGTGGACGGCGCTGTAGTCGCGCCACATATCCGGGTAGCCCACCTTGATGGTGAACTTGTCCAGTTTGGCCAGTGCCTTCTCGCGAGTGGCGGGGGTCATCCAGTCCAGGGTGCGGATAGACACCCGGTAGGCCTCCAGCAGGTTCTCCACCAACTGGGTGATGGACTGCTTGTAGGGGGGTGGGAAGTGGCGCTCCACGTAGACGCGGCCAATGTCTTCGCCCAGCAGGCTACTGGTGAGGGAGACGCCGCGCTTCCAGCGTTCTCGCTGCTGCTCTGTACCGGAGAGGGTGGTGCCGAAGAACTCGAAGTTGGCGCGGGAGAGATCTTCGGTGAGCAGGGACGCGCGGGAGTTGAGGAGCTGCCACACTGCCCAGGCGGCTAGGGTGGAGAGGTCGGTGTCTGCCCAGACGGTGCTGGCCCCGGCGAGGAACTCGAGTTGGCGGACGATGACCGTGTCGGCGTAGTTGCTGGCGGCGGGGGCAGCGACGAGGCGGAACCACTCGGCAATGGGGTAGCCGGCGTAGTTAGGGTTGGCATCGATTTCTGCGAAACTAGTAGGGTTGTAGCGCTTTTCGGCTTCCCGGTTGGTGGCCGCGTCGAGGTGATGGTGGGCCACCGCGGTTTCGAAGGCGACGATGGCAGCGGCGGCATCCACGGGGGTGAGGTTGGCGGTGAGGGGGACACGGCGCAGCAGCTGGGTGGTCTCCAGCATGCGGGCGACGTGCTGCTGGAAGGCCGCTAGTGTGTCGGCGTGTTGCGGCTCCCGGTAGTAGGCCTCGTCGGGCAGGGAGAGGCCAGACTGTGACAGGTAGACGACGTAGCGGGTGGGGTCTTTGGCGTCTTGGTCAACGAAGCTGCCAAGCAGTCCGCCCACGCCGACGCGCTGTAGCTCGCCCACAGCGAGAGCCATGGTGTGGTGGTCGTGAACGTCGTGGAGGAGTGCGAGGTCGTCATCCAGCGGTGAGAGGCCCAGCGCGTTGAGGCCTTCCGTATCCATGAAAGACTGGTAGAGAGCACCGATGCGGGATTCAGCGGGGGCGTCGTCGATGATGCTGCGGACGCGGGCGTCGGAATCTTCGCGAAGTTGTATGAAGGCGCCGTCGAGAGGGCGGTCAGCGGGGATCTCATGGGTGGCGAGCCAGCTGCCGTTGACGTGGTGGAAAAGGTCATCCGCGGGCCGGATGGAGGGGTCCTGTCCTTCCAGGGTGAGGCCGGAGCGGGGGGTGTTGCTGGAAATAGTCATGTAGCCAGGGTAGCCGCATCGAAAAACAACTATGATAAAGCAGAGACAAAAGTTACTATTGGTAGCTATGAGAACGCGATTGTTCCCCGTGTTAGCTACTCTCGGACTCTCTTCCGCACTTCTGATAGCACCCCTCACCTCCGGCTTCAGCCTGGGACACTTCACCCTCGCTCCCGCCCCCGCCCACGCCGACACCACCGGAAACAATGACGGCACCGCCAACACCGTCAGCCTGCCGGAACCCGTGGCGGTCACCGTACAGCCCAATGTCCCTTACAACGACATGCCCAACGGTATCGACATTGCCTCCTGGCAGCACCCCAACGGCGCAAACGTGGACTTCAAACGTGTCCAGGCCGCCGGCTACACCTACGTGTTCGTCAAAGCCACCGAAGGCACCCACTACAAGAACGAGTACTACGTCAATGACGCCATGGCCGCCCAAGGCAACGGCGTCCTCATGGGCGGCTACCACTACGCGGACGTCTCCAAAGACGCCCGCACCCAAGCCGCCATGTTCGCCGACACCATCAGTGTGAAAGGCGGCACCTCGCTGCCCCCAGTACTCGACATTGAGGAAGCAAAAGGCCTCAATGCCGCCCAGCTCAACCAGTGGGTGCGGGCATTCCTACAGGAAACCTACAACCGGGTAGGGCTCACCCCCATCATCTACAGCTACCGTTCGTTCCTCATGAACCAGATGGGGAACACTCCCGACTTCACCAATTTCCCCCTGTGGATTGCCGACTATAACGGCGCGCAAAGCCCCACTTTGCCACTCCCTGGCGGATGGAAGACGTGGACGTTCTGGCAGTACTCCTCCCACACGAAGATTGACGGCGTGCAGGCCCAGGAGGTGGACTCCAATAAGTTTGGCGGAACCATGCAGCAACTGCGTGTGTTCGCCGCTACCGGAGTGGTTCCCGTAGAACAAAAGTAGCGCCGCGCACTACATTGGCGCGCTACTGTGCTGACTCGCTACAGTGCTGGCCCGTTATTGTGGGGCGTCTTGCTGTGGCTCTGCTTGGTTCGGTTCTGCTTGCTGTGACGAGTCTGGCGTTGCTTACTTCGGCTCTGCCGCAGTGTTCTTCGAACCCGCTTTTCTGAACACCGGCTCGCTGAGCACTGGCTTTCCGAACCCTGGCTTCCCGCGTGCAGTTTTCGGCGGAGCAGGTTTCTCCTCCATAGCTTTCTCGGCAGCAGCCTGCTGGGAAGCCGCCCGTTCATCTGCCGCCTGCTGCGCGGCCGCATGGTCACGCCGCTCCTTGTCAAACTTTTCCTGCACAACCCGGTGGCGCGCCCGAATCGACCCCGTTAATGTGGTCGCATTCTCGTAGCCCAACTCCTCGGCCGTCTCGGCATAACCGGACACCAACGCGGAGGTCTTCTCGGAACCACGGAACAGCACCAGCACCAGCAGCCAGCCGATCAGTACCATCAGCGCAAAGCTAATGAGGCGATACACCAGCACGGTGGCCAGCGAGTTCGCGGCCGTCAACCCGCCCAGCGTCAACGCCCAAATAAGAGTGCCGTCCACCGTACCGAAACCACCTGGTGTCACCGGAGCAGTACCAATGATCTTGCCGGACACATATGCAATGGCCATACCGCCCACACTCGGCCGTGCCCCTACCGCATAGGCGGCGCAACCCATACAGGCCACATCCGCCACCCAGTTAAAGAGCGACCAGCCGAACGCTTTCAGCAGTTCCAGGTGGGAAAGCTCCACCGCCTTCATCTGCTCGATGGTGGAGTGAAGTTTGTCCAGCGCCGGCTCCGGATCCTTCCGGCGCTTCTGCTGCACCCACTGCACCACCGGCCGCAGCCGGCCCTCAATATGCTGCGGGTTACGCATCGCCCATTGCAGCACAAAAAGTACCGCCACCAGGGCGATCAGGGCGGCAGTCAAGAGGTAGGGGTTAGAGGTTGTGCCCACAAAAATGACGCCACCCAGCCCCAGGATAGTGAGGCCCGCAGTGGCCAATACTCCCGCCACCACCAGCTGCCAGGTGGCCACAATAGTGCTGGCACCCAGTCTGCGAGTTTCTCGGAAGGTGAGGGCGGTACCCAGCACAGGGCCACCGGGAATGGATCCGGAGAGAGCGTTGGAGGCGAACACGATAGCGGTGTTCTTCCAGAAGGGGGAGCGGACGCCCGCTGCCCGCAAGAGGGTCCACTGCACTGCCGCGAACGACAGCATGGAGGCGAAGGAGGCTGCGGTACAGGCGGCAACCCACCAGTAGTTGGCGGTGCGGATGGCAGCAAAGGCTTCTTTGAGGAAGGAGGTTTGGTGGTAGAGAACGAAGAGTACAACCACCACGATGATGAGCACCACAAAGGAGCTCAACCAGCGGGGGATAGAGTTCCACGCTTGCTTAACGCGCTGGAAGAACCCTTTGACCTTGGTGGTGGGGGGAACTTTGGGGGGTTGTTTGCTGGCGCTGCCGGTGACGCGGGTAGAGCCATCTGCAGAGGTTGCCGTATCCACATAGAACGTGCCGGGGGTAAGGGGTTCCGGTTCCCGCTCGGAGGTGACGGCAAACGGGTCGAAGATCAGCGGTGGCGGGGGAGGTGTTCCCAGCGAGGATGCGCGCCGGGGACGCGGACTCGTGTTGGCGGCAGTACCGGACGTGCTGCCGGATGTTGTGTCGGGTGCGGTTGGCTCCGTGGGGGCACCAGCAGCGCCACCAGAAGCAGCGCCCTCAGCGACAGCACCGCTAGCAGGAGCAGTGCCAGAAACAACGGTGCCACTGACACTAGCGTCTGTCGTTAAGGCGCCCGTCGCGGCAGGGCCGTGTGCAGCAGAGTCTGGCGTGGCGGCGCGGAATGTGTGGTCGACGCGAGGCAAGCTGGAGCTCGCTCCCTGCTTGCGGGGGTGCAAGGAGGGGACGTAGGGGGCCCTGAGATCGTCGAAGTCAGGGAGCTCCGAGGTGCTCAGTTCTCGTCTTCCTCTCGTAGACGGCGCATCAACTCAGCGGTCGAGATGGGGGTGTTGTCGTTACGGGCATCGGCCCAACTGTCACCACTGTAACCGGTTTCTTCTCTGCGGTCATAGGAGGCGCCGTGGGTGGAATGCGGAATCTGCGGACGACGGGCTGCGTCACCGCGGTTGTCCTCTAGGCGGTTGATGTGCATTGCGCGACGGGCGACGGGGCGCAGGCCCGGGCGGGGAGTCTCCACCGCTTCGTAGTCCTCCGTCTGGTAGGACTGCCGCTGCGTGTCGGTGTGCTGGAACAATTCGTCGTAGTTGTCGACCATCTGCGCTTCGGGAACTGTATAGGGGGTCTCGTCAACGTCCGTGTATGGGTCTTCTACCGTGGTGGCGAGGGCCGCAGCCTGGGCAGCTGCCTGTGCTTCACGCTGGGCACGCAGCTGGGCGGACCGCTGGGCTTGGCGGATATCCTCTACCGCCTTCCGCTGCTTCGCTTGTTTGCGGGCGCGGCGCCGGGCGAAGAAGCCACGCGGCTTCTCTTCCTGCTTTTCTTCCGGTTCGTTAGCCGTCTCCACGTAGCCATCCTCCGTCACCTGCTCGCCGTAGTCGGCGGGGCGGGTAGTGGTGAAGGTGCGGGGCGCGCTGAACCCTTCCTCGGTGGACACGTGTTGGAGCAGCGATGGGTCGATCCGGCGGGCCGAGTGCACATCACTGGCATCCGCTATAGCGGCGGCGGAGATGCGCTTGGCATGGCCGCCCGCGGCAGCCGCACTGCCAGCACCAGCGGCAGCAGCTGCTCCGCCGGCGACACTGGTAGCACCCGCGCCCACGCCCACTAAGGCAGGCTGTTCGCGCAGGTCGGTGCCGGTGGCGAAGTCCACTAGCGCCAACGTCGGGTCGTCCAGTTCAGATTCCTTCAAGCCGATCTTGTGCTGTAGGCGCTTCAGGCTGGCCGGGGCCCACCAGTTGTCGTCATCGAGCACACGCATTACGGCCGGCACCAGCAGCATGCGGACAATGGTGGCGTCGAGGAAGAGGGCGATCACCATGCCGAAGGCGATGTACTTCATCATGACAATCTCGGAGAACCCGAAGGCACCCGTCACCACAATCATGATCGCTGCCGCCGCCGTAATAATGCGGCCCGTGGAGGCGGTGCCGAAGCGGATGGATTCCTGGGTGGTGTGGCCGGCCGCATGCGCCTCCACCATGCGGGAGACCAGGAAGATCTCGTAGTCGGTGGAGAGGCCGAAGAGGATGGCGACAATGAGCACCAGCACCGCACTCATCATGGGTCCGGGGGTGAAGTTGAGGGCGTTGGCGCCCACCCCGTCAATAAAGATGAGCGTGAGAATACCCAGCGTGGAGGCCATCGACAGCAGCGTCATGAGGATGGCCTTGATGGGTAGCACCAGCGACCCGAAGGTGAGGAACATGAGGATAGTGATGGCTACCAGCATGTAGACGGCCATCCCCGGGAGGTGGCGCAGCAGCGCGTCAATGGAGTCTTTCTCCAACGCCGGGTTGCCGCCTACGTAGACGTGCGAGCCGTCCATGTTAGTGCCGGCGAACGCACTGGTGCCCCCGCCCGCATAGAGCATGTCGAGTTTCTCGCGGATATCGGTGACGACCTTGGCATTGTCCTTCATGTCCACTACACCAGAGTGCAGCACGGTGGTGGCTTTGCCGTTCTCGTCCACCTTGGTCTGCTTGGTGATGTGGAATTCGCCTGTGAGGCCCTTCACCTGGTTAATCTCCGCCAGGATGGCACCAGTTTGGATGCCGGTGGAGCCGGAGATGACCACCTTCACGGGGTTGGTGCGCATCTCTGGGAAGGTCTTGTCGAAGGCTTCCTGGGCGAGGCGGGTCTCGTTATCGGGCGGGAGGTAGGTTTCGTTGATGCCGCCGAACTTGAGGTTACCCATCGGCAGCGCCATCACCAGCATGAGGAAGACCAGCGGGACGATGGTGGCGGCCGGCCGTTTCATGGCACCGCCGGCGATGCGTCCCCACAGTCCGTTGTAGAGCTGTAGTGGGGTGGGTTCCTTCTTGCGGGGTCCGATGTGGAGGGCATCAATGCGTTTGCCCAGGTAGCTCAGCAGGATGGGGAGGATGGTGAGGGAGAGGATGGCAGCCTGGACGACGGCGGAGATGGTGCCGTAGGCGACGGACTTCAGGAAGGCCTGCGGGAAGATGAGCATGGAGGACAGGGAAACCCCCACCATGATGGCGGAAAAGACGACGGTTCGTCCGGCTGTCGCCACTGTTCTGGTGACGGCGGTGTGCGTGTCGAATCCTTCTGCCATCTCCTCGCGGAAGCGGCTCACGATGAAGAGGGCGTAGTCGATGGCGAGGCCGAGGCCGATGAGGGTGACGCAAGATTGGGCGAAAGCGTTCACCTCTGTCGTCATGCCGATGAGGGTGAGAATGCCGGTGGAGCCGATGATGGAGAGGCCGCCGACCAGCAAGGGGAGGAGTGCGGCGAGGACACCGCCGAAGACGATGATGAGGAGCACGCCGACGATGGGCAGACCCATCAGTTCGGCGCGTTTAATGTCTTTGGCCATGCCGGTGTCGAGGGCGCCGGAGACGGGGGTTTGCCCGGCGATGTGTTGTGAGACGTCCTCGATGGGGATCTGCTTTTCGACCTTCCGATAGTTTTTGAGGATGTCATTGCCCCAGCCTTTGAGCCGGATGGAGGCCATGGCGTGTTTTTTGTCCTTGGTGGTCAGCATGGCCTGCTTGGTGTTCCAGTAGCTGGCGATGCCGTCAATGTACTGGGGGTTATTTTTTTCCAGCTGGTCCAGGTGGCTTTGTACTTTTTTGGCGAAGGCCTTGTCGTCCACGGTTTTTCCGGCGGGTGCATCGTACATGACGACGACGTCGGCGGAGTTATCGCGACCGAAGGTGCTTTCTTCGAGCTCAGCGGCTTTGATGGAGTCGCTACCCGGGTCGAACCAGCCGGATTGGCTGAGATAGTCGGGGAGTCGCTGACCCACCACGCCGAGAGCGCTGACCAGCACAATCATGATGGCGAGGACGAGCTTCCGGTGGCGCTGAATGAATTCGCCCCATTTGCTAAACATGCAGTGTCTCCTTGGCGTGCGGGTCGTCGGTGATGGCGGGGCCAAGTTCGGGCACTACCGAGTCGCTGCGGTCGGTGGAGCGGTTGAGAAGGGCACGGAGTGGCCGGAAGGGCTGCAGCCAGGCACCCCCGCTGGGAAGATGTTCCAGGTCGATGCGGGGGAGGGGTTGTTGGAAGAGTCCGTCAACGTCTTCCACATCCACAAAGGTGAGGTTGGGGTCTTCCATTGCCCAGGTGCATTCTTCGGCGAAGCCGAGCACGATGGCGCGGACACCTTTGGCAGCTAGGTCATCTAGGGTGGCTTGGAAGTTGCGGCCGTCGGCGGAGGCGACGACCACGAGTTTCAGGTTGCCTTCGGAGATGCGGAGGGAGAGGTGCTCCAGCATATTGTCGTCGACGTCGCTGTCTGCCGTCTCTTTGGGTTTGGCGAAGACGGAGAAGCCGATGTTGCGGAGGGCGTCGATCCAGGAGTGGATGCCGTCGACGTTGGCTTCGTTGACGTTGGTGAAGAGGGTGGCTTCGCAGATGATGCTGTCGGGGTCCAGGCCGGTGTCGGTGGCAAGTTGGGCGGCTTGGTGTAGGAGCCAGAGGCCGGCGGCGTCGAAGCGGGGGCGCTGGTAGCTGTTCGGGCGTCCGCCGACGATGGCAGAGAGCCCCATGTCCATATTGGGGGCGTCCCAGATGAGGAGGGCGCGCGGGGTGGGAGCGCTACTGCTCATGCATGTCTCCTTCGGTGCCGGTGTTACTGGTGCGGGTGGCGTTGCCGTCATTGCTGATGCTGCCGGTGCTGCCGGTGGGACGCTGCCAAATGAATTCGTGGATGACGCGTCCCTCGCGCAGGCCTTTCCCCTCAAATTTAGTCGTGGGGCGCTGCAGACTCATGGGTGCGGGGGTGGCGAGTCCTTCTTTACGGCGGATGAGTTCCGGGCAAGCGTCGCCGGTTTCTTCAATAAACTCGGCGTAGTCGGCGTGGTCGGTGGCGATGTGAAGGATGCCGCCGGGCTTGAGCACGCTGGCGATGAGTTCGAAGGTTCCCGGTTGGAGTAGGCGCCGCTTGTGGTGGCGGGCTTTGGGCCAGGGGTCGGGGAAGAAGACGCGTACCCCGTCCAGGTAATCGCTGGGGAGCATGCTGTCCATGATGTCGACGGCGTCGCCGCGGAGGAGGCGAATATTGGGGATATCTTCGCGCACCATGCGGGCGAGGAGCTGTGCCATGCCGGGTTTGTAGACCTCGAGGGCGAGGACATTGATGTCGGGTTCGTCTTTGGCCATGGCGCTGGTGGAGGTGCCGGTGCCGAAGCCAATTTCCAGGATGGTGGTGGCGGGGCGACCGAACCAGGTGTCGATGTCGGCGGGGGTGAGGCGCTCATCGCTGGCATTTTTGCCGAGGGTGGGGAAGTACTCGTCCCAGATCGCCTGTTTCGCGTCGGAGATGGCGCCTTTGCGGGCGCGGAAGGCCGTCACCCGCGGGTAGAGGCGGGAGGAGGAGTCGCGCTTGGCGTTGTGGGCGCGTTTTTCTGCGGCGAGGGCCTCACGGTAGGCGGGGTCGTTCCAGCGCGGGTTACGCGTGGAGGTGGTGGGTTCTGGGCTAGTAGTCACCTGTTCATCGTCCCTTGTTTGGACAAAAATGTCACTTTTTGCTGCGGCTATGTCATTTTTGTGGTGTCTCTGCGAGTTGTGCGGGGGTGAGGCGGAGGTGAGGGGTGGCGATATGCCAATAAGACACCTGAAAAAACTTTTCTGATGTATTTTTTGGCCATTTTTTTCGCGTTGACCTGCACCTTTGGAGAAATGCTGGAAATGTAGCTCCCCACAAGCGGAACACAGTTCGGCACACTTAGCTGCCGAAAGGAGGGCCTATGTCCGTACCGTCACCTCAACAGGCTGTACCTGCTGCCCAGCTACCATTGCCGGCACGCCCGCTGGCGCGGTCGCTATTGCTGTCGCTACAGTCGCTGTCCGGCCTGACCGATGAAGATCGGACTACCGGTTGGGCGGCTGCGTTGTTCACGGTGTGTACGCGCCCTTCTCTTATTGCGATTACCGGGGACGGTTTCGGCGTCACTCCACCAGCGAATGGCCCCCGCACACGGGAGCCGGTTGTGGTGGTGGCCGAATACCTACAGAAGCACCTTGCCCCTCTTCTTGCATCCCAACAGCCCACCGAGGTAGTGGCCGGCTACCAGGGGGAGAACCCCATCATGGCGCCGGCGTTGCCCTTGACTTTTCAGTGTGTGCCAGCGGGGACCTTCAAATCCGGCGTATTCGGCCTGTGGCAGTCGGGTGGGAAAAACACTCTCACCCCCGTGCAGCGGGTGGGTGAATGGCCAGATGTGGTGGTGCAAGTGGGAGTCGCGGCAACGCTACCCCAGCGTTATCCGGTTCCGCTGGTGCTGGCGCCAGTGGACTGGTCCGATCCCGACGCTGCTGCTCACACGCTGGCGGAGCAGTGCGCACAGGAACTCGTCACCGAGCGCTGTGTGCAGTTGGTGATGAATGTGGCAGCCGGCTGTGGTTTCTGCACGGAAGCCCTCGAACTGATGATGCGGAGGCTTGGTGGCAAGTGACCTTTGGGTGCACACGTGTACCTATCTCGAAAAGCATTACCGCAAGAAACGCGACGAAAACCTGGGAATGCAGCGCGTCCAAGTACGAACCGCCATCGACAGATGGACTCAGGATGCGCTGCAGCCCGGGGAGAACCCGGTAGAGCAGTGGCGGCAACGCTCCTATGAGTCGATGACGCTGCTGCAACTCACCATCGCCGATCTGGTGTCGCCTCGACTGAGGGACACTATCTCACAGGATCTGCTCGCCACCGTTGACGAGGTGGCCGGCCAGCAGTGTGAGTTGACCACTAGAGTGCCCAATGTCGGACTTGATGTGGTGGCACCTTCTGTGCTCTCCCTTGCTGCCGGCATTGGTGTTGTCCGTGGTGTCGTGTTCGTCCTGGATTACTCCGGAGTGAGCCTGCACGGCTCATGGTGGATCTTGGCGGCTATCGTCGTGGGTCTGATGTTCATGGGCATTGTGGCGATGCTGCGGTATCGCCAACACGAAGAGAAGATTCAGAGTCTGCTCATCACTGGGGTGCGCAGCGAGATGAATCGCCGTGTGGAGGAACTTATGGCGAAGTGGTTCTTCTCGGGCACTCTCTTCGATGCGATGCGGGACAACAACTCTGCAGAGAACGACGACGCCACTTCCGATACTGACCGCCCTCTCGCAGTTGACTGCGTCTGGCCTGCGGCAGGAACCACTGTTTCCAGTCTTGTACCCCGCCGCGTGGCCCTGGTTTTGGACCACGACTGCGATGCCAGCGTGTCAACCGACTCAGACACCGTTGAAGCGCTGGTGACATCCGCTGAGGAGACGCGCGCGTGACCCCCTCAGACTCCACACATTTCCACAGAAAGTAGAGCACCATGTCCGACTTCGAGATTCCCTTCGACCCCTGGCTTGGGTCCGCCTTCGTGGTGACTGACGCCATGGGAAACCAGTGGGTGCCCATCCCCATGAACGCCCCTGTAGATCCCGAAACCGGCGAGTACATCACCGATGAGGGCATCTGTTGGGACTACGACAACGAATATGAGCCGGATATCACATTTTTTGATCCCGGCGAGATGACGACAGGTCCCGCCCATTTGGTGGGGGTGGGCATTATTGACCCCACCGGCGAGACTGGTGTGACGTCGTTCGCTTCCAATGGTGACGAAATCATGCGCCCAATTGAACATGGCGATACTGATGCGATACGCCCCGGTGAAATGTACATGGAACTTGGGAAGCTTTGTTTTGCCATTCAGATTGATGAAAACCATTGCGCAACCTTGGGTTATGAAGATGGCATGCTGATCTTCAGCGACGAGGATGCGGACGGGATCGTTGACCATCTGCAGAACATTTGCTTCGACGGCACCAACAAGCGATGGAAGCTCCCCTACCCGCCCAGTTTGCCCCGGGATGGTTCCCTCTAAACCCTGGTTGACATGTGTTTCATAGGCACACCTCACTAGTGTGACTCAGGCTCTACTAGTGATGGTGTGTCCTGTGTCACACTTCATATAGGGAGTTACCCCCAAATCACCAAACCTCGATGTGCTCTTATTGCCATAGGTCATTAACATGGAGCATGACATCAATTACTTGTAGGAGTGACAGATGACTGAAAAGACCATTCCAGGCTTCGAGGGAACCATCCCCACTGAGAATGAAAAAATCATTGACTTCGTCGCCCGGTGGGCCGAGGTCATGACCCCCGACCAGGTCGTTTTCTGCGACGGTTCCCAGGAAGAATGGGACCGACTGACCCAAGAACTCGTTGACGCTGGCACCTTCACCCAGCTAAACCCCGAGAAGAAGCCGAACTCCTTCCTCGCTCTTTCTGATCCTGCTGACGTTGCCCGTGTTGAGTCCCGCACCTTCATCTGCTCCGAGACCGAAGACGGTGCCGGCCCCACCAACCACTGGGCCGAGCCCAAGGCCATGCGCGAAGAAATGCTCGAGCAGTACAAGGGCTGCATGAAGGGCCGTACCATGTACGTCATCCCCTTCTGCATGGGTCCCCTCGGTGCCGATGATCCCAAGCTCGGCATTGAAATCTCTGACTCCGCCTACGTGGTCGTCTCCATGCGCATCATGACCCGCATGGGTGCCGCTGCCCTCGAGAAGATCGGCAAGGACGGCGACTTCGTCCGCGGCGTGCACTCCGTTGGCGCTCCTCTCGCTGAAGGCCAGGAAGATGTTTCGTGGCCCTGCAACGAAACCAAGTACATCACCCACTTCCCCGAGGATCGTGAGATCTGGTCCTTCGGCTCCGGCTACGGCGGCAACGCCCTCCTCGGCAAGAAGTGCTACGCCCTGCGTATCGCATCTGTCATGGCCCGCGACGAAGGCTGGATGGCTGAGCACATGCTCATCCTGAAGCTCACCTCCCCCGAAGGTAAGGCCTACTACATCTGTGCCGCCTTCCCGTCCGCATGTGGCAAGACCAACCTCGCCATGCTGCAGCCCACCATCCCCGGCTGGAAGGCTGAGGTTGTTGGCGACGACATCTCCTGGATGAGCTTCGGCGAAGACGGCCGCCTCTACGCCGTCAACCCCGAGAACGGCTTCTTCGGTGTTGCCCCCGGCACCAACTACAACTCCAACCCGAACGCCATGCGTTCCATGGAGCCCGGTAACTGCATCTTCACCAACGTTGCCCTCACCGATGACGGCGACGTCTGGTGGGAGGAAATGGGCGACGCCCCGGCCCACCTCACCGACTGGCATGGCAATGACTGGACCCCCGAGTCCGATACCCCGGCCGCACACCCGAACTCCCGCTACACCGTGCCGATTACCCAGTGCCCGGTTACCGCTGAAGAGTTCAACGACCCCAAGGGCGTTCCGGTTTCCGCCATCCTCTTCGGTGGCCGCCGCCCCGATACCGTTCCGCTGGTCTCCGAGGCCTATAGCTGGAACCACGGCGTGTACATCGGCGCCACCCTGTCCTCCGGCCAGACCGCTGCCGCTGAAGGCCAGGTCGGCTCTATCCGTCGTGACCCCATGGCTATGATCCCCTTCATTGGCTACAACGTTGGCGACTACCTGCAGCACTGGGTCGACATGGGCGTCAAGGGCGGCGACAAGATGCCCAAGGTGTTCTACGTGAACTGGTTCCGCAAGAACGATGACGGCAAGTGGCTGTGGCCCGGCTTCGGCGACAACAGCCGTGTCCTCAAGTGGATCGTCGACCGCCTTGAAGGCCGCGTCGAAGCTGACGAGACCATCGTCGGCCAGACTGCCCGCGTTGAGGACCTCGACCTCTCCGGCCTCGAAGGCTACACCGAGGACGACGTCAAGTCTGCTCTCGTTGTGAACAAGGCTGACTGGGAGCGCGAGCTTCCCGACCTCGATGCCTGGTTCGAGAAGCTTGGCCCGAAGGTTCCGCAGGAAGTTCACGACGAGTACGAAGCCCTCAAGCAACGTATTGCTGAGGCTTAATCGGACTCGCTGAGCTCCCTCTGAGTTCACAAGCATAAATAGTGCCCCCCACTATCTCGGTAGTGGGGGGCACTATTGCTACAATACTGGTGATCAAATTTGCCACAAGGAGAACATCTGTGCGCAATAATCGCATCATTAACACCAGTCTTACGGCTGTGCTAGCTTCCACCATCACGGGTGCCGTTGTCCTCACCACCCTCACCCCCGCCACCGCCGCAGATAGCTCCGTCACCCCCATCACCATCCAAGACACCCGTAGCGCCGCCCGTGCCGGCTACCCCAGCGCACTCGAACTCGCACAACACAACCGCGCAGCCCTCCGCGACCACTCCACCATCCCCCACGACCTCATCGGTGCCAACAACCTCATCTCCCCCGCCAGCATCGGACGCGGCGACCTCTCTCCCCTCGACCCACTCCACATCATCTTTCTCCCCGACCGCGCTGGCCAAGAACTCATCACCGAACCAGCGAAAATGCTGGGCGGTAACTTCGCCCGCGCTAACCTTGTCCTCAGTCTCAGCCGCTACACCAGCGTCACTAAACTCGACGCCGCCAACGCAGAAATCGTGGGTAAACCGCTGGTCGGTATCGCCTCCGCCAATAACGTCTCCCGTGACGCCGGAGTGTGGGGCGCCGACGTCGGCATCACCTGGGACGCCGGAAATGGCCGCACCCTTATCGCTTTCGGCGACAATTACGGTCCCGGCCACTTCGGCCCCATGAGCCGCTTCCGCGGCTCCGCCCTCGCCTGGGCAGACGTCAACAACCCCTACAACGTCCGCACCACCCAATTCTTCACCGGTTACGAAAACAAAGCCGAAGAAATCGTCAACTCTGGACACGGCCACAACCGCGAACTCTCCAAGATCCCCACCGCCGCCATGTCCCTCCACGGCGTCCAATACATCGACTTCATGTCCATCCGCCGCTGGGGCGACCCCGGCATGTGGACCACCAACTTCTCCCACATTTACCGCTCCACCGACTACGGCCAAACCTGGCAGCCCACCCACATCTTCCGGCCCAACAGCGGTGGCTTCGCCAACTTCCAGATGGGCGCCTTTCTCAAACACGGCCGCTACGTCTACGAATTCTGTACCCCCAATGGGCGCATGGGTGACGGATACCTGGCTCGCGTCCCCGCCCGCTCCTTCGAAGAACTCCACGCCTGGGAATACTGGAACGGCAAAAAGTGGATTAAGGACGACCCCGCCGCCGCAGCCCCCGTCATCCCCGGCCGCATCTCCGAACTCACCGTCCAATGGAACCCGCGCCTTAAGCGCTTCATGATGCTCACCCTCGGCAACGGCGACAACATCTACCTGCGCTACTCTAAGGACCTCATCAACTGGACCAACCGCTACCTGCTCATCCCCACCCAGCGGGCGAAGATTTACAACCCCTACTTCCTGCCCAATCAGAGCGGCCAGACCGTCTTCTTCACCCTCTCCTCGTGGCTGCCCTACCAGGTGTCCACCGTGAAGGCGATGCTGCCGACCGTCCACCACATGGAGAAACTGGCCTACACCTACGTACCGGAAGACAACCGGGGGGAAATCGCGAAGTTCCTCTTCCCCAACGGATTCCCGCCTAAGCCCGGCATTGTCCGCCGCTAAGGCACCTCCCGCTTCCGCAGCACCGTCACCAGGTTGCTCACCGCCACCTCCCGGAACCCCGGCACATTCACCATCCACCACGCCCAACCCGGGTGGTAGCGGGGAAAGAACCCCACCACCTCCGCATCAGGCTGAAGGCGGGCCCACTCCATACCCTCCCGGCAGCCCACCGCAAACAGCGACCGACCAAAATAATTCTTCGGCGGGTGCCCATGCCGCCACTCATACAACCGCCGCGCTCTCTCCCCGCCCAGATAGTGGGTGAGCCCCATCTCGTGCCCCCCAAAAGGCCCGTACCACAGGGTGTAGCTCACCACGATAAGCCCACCCGGCCGGCACACCCGAACCATCTCATCGCACATCCGCCACGGCTCTGGAACATGCTCCACCACATTGCTGGAATACACCACGTCCACCGCATCGCTAGCAAACGGCAAATCCATGCCGGAACCCTGCACGGTCAGTCCCCGCACCTGCTGCTCCAGCGGCAAGCCGGCCGCGTGGAGTTCCCGTAGATCTGGCTCGCAGCCAATGTAGCGCACACTCCGCCGCCCAAACTCGCGGCCGAAATAGCCGGGCCCACCGCCCACATCCAGCACCGTCGTCCCCGCCAGCGAGCCTCCCGTCGTCCCCTCCCACAGCAGTTCAATGACGTCCGCAGTATCGCTGGCAAGGTTGCTGTAGAAACGGTCCGGGTGGCGCTGTTCATCGGGGAAACTGGTGAGCAAAGCCCACGAGCGGGCCAACGTGGCACGGTGGCGCAGAGCGCGGAAAGCAGGCGGGGTAGAGGTCACACTGTAAGCCTACCGGGCAGAGCGCCAGGAAGGCCGGATGAAACATGCCGGCTGGTGCAGTGCGCGGCGCCGCCAGGTAGGTTGGAGGGGACAGGAAGGAGCCCCATGGCCACAGTATTACTGCTGTGCTGGCGCGACAGCGGCCACCCCCAGGGCGGCGGCTCCGAACACTACCTGGAAACCATGGGGGAGGCCCTCGCCAACGCCGGGCACCGGGTGTATTACCGCACCGCCGCCTACCCGGGCGCACCCGCCCAACAAGACCATAACGGCATCCGGTTCAGCCGCGGCGGTAACCGCATCACCGTCTATCCGCGAGCGCTGGCGGCGCTCGTCTGCGCCCGTTGGGGTCGCGGGCCCTTAGCGGACATGGGTGTGCCGGACGTCATCATCGACACTCAAAACGGGGTACCGTTTTTCGCCCATTTGGTGAGCCCCGCCCCCGTCATCATCCTGGAACACCATTGCCACCACGAACAGTGGCCAGTAGCGGGGCCAGGGTTGGCGCAGCTGGGCTGGTGGCTAGAGTCTTGGCTCTCGCCCCGCGTACACCGCGACTGCCATTACATCACCGTATCGGAGGCCTCGAAGCGGGAACTCCAGCGGTTGGGCGTGGACGCGGCTCGCATTGCGGTGGTACCCAACGGATGTACCCCCCTCAGCGCCGATCAGCCGGTCCGCCTCGCACCACTGGAGGGAGACGCAACGCTACGCCTCGTCACTCTCTCCCGTCTTGTCCCCCACAAGCAACTCGAACACGCTCTCACCACCCTAGCCGCGCTACTACCCAGCTACCCTCATCTCCACTTGGACATTATCGGTAGCGGCTGGTGGGAGGCGGAACTGCGCCAGCATGCCCGCCGCTGTGGCCTCACCGCCCAGCAGGTCACCTTCCACGGACATGTCACCGACACCCGCAAACACCAGCTCCTCGCGCAAGCGCACCTTCATCTCATGCCTTCCCGGAAAGAAGGCTGGGGTTTGGCTGTCATGGAAGCGGCACAACACTGTGTGCCCACCATCGGCTACCGCAGTTCCGCCGGGCTTACTGACTCTGTGGTGGATGGGGTGACGGGTCTGCTGGTGGATAGCCTGGAGGGGTTCCGGGAGGCCACGCAGCGGCTCATCGACAATCCGCAGCTGTGTGCCCAGATGGGGGAGGCGGCCCAGCAGCGAGCCTACGGATTCTCCTGGGAGGCCTTCGCGGCACGCTTCCGGTCCTTAACGATGAGCCAGGTCATGGCGGTGTAGCCCACCAGCATTAAGAGCAGCCACACAATGTGGAAGGTGAATGCGAAGGCCCACTCCCAGCGGGTGGGGGAGTAGTCGCGGCTGACGATCCCCGGCACCCGGTAGAGGGTAAGATCGGGCGCCGTTACCACCGGCTCCAGCCCCCGCAGCGTATTGCGAAACTCCAGAGTGTCCGGAACCTTCGGCGCCACCACACTCTCAATGAGCACCCAGCGCACACCAAGGGAGGCCAGTACACCAGCTGGCGCACCCTGCAGCAGCGCCTGCTCCACGTGGTGGGCGCGCAGATTCTCACCGCGTACCACCACCGTGTTGTGCTCATCCTGGCCGTCAAGGGTGCGCGTCATTTGTACTGGCAGATCGTCGGCGTTCAATACTTCTACCGGCACCAGTCGGGGGGCGGGGTCCAGCACGGGCCGGTTCTCGGCGTGGTCAAAGACACGTAATTGTCCGGCGGGCAGCACCGCCATGTCGCCGTTGCTCCCCTCCACCGCCTTAATGATCTCGTTCCAGGAGGAGGAGTAGATGACCGGCTGCAGGTGTTTTCCGGTAGCTAGCGGCGCGTCGGGAAGCATCACAATAATGAGCATGCAGAGCAGTGCGATCGCCCCCCGCGTGTCCACCCGCGTCCCAAACACTTTGTGGCGATAGCTGAACTCGTAGACAGTGCGGGCACAGGCACTCATGAGCACCGCATAGATCGGCATCATCAGCGCCATCCACTTCTGGGTGTCGCGGAACAGGCCTGCCCCCGGGATATGCTCCACCAGCCACACTGCTACTTGGGTACCGAAGGGGTAGGAGAAGAAAGTGACAATGAGCGTAGCGAAGAGTGCACCACCCGTCCACAGGTAGACGAGCCGACGCGTCTTGGAGCGCCGGAACCGCCACACACCAATGCCCAACAGCACTAGCTGGAGTGCCAGGGCGAAAAAGATGAAGAAGCTGGAGCGGCTAGCCGGCACTACGTCTGCGTTCCAAATTCCGCCCAGGCTGACGAGAGAGAAGAACGTCCCCAGGGACCCCAGTGGGCCTTCTCCGCGGGCGGCAAAGGCGGAGATGCCGGTGCTGTCCGACAGTGAGGCGGGCCCGTTGTGGGCGACCTGTAGGAAGGAAGGGTAGAGCCAGGGGAGGGTGACGAGTAGTCCGATAGCCAACACCACTAGCACGCGCTGCCAGTATTTGAGGGGGCTGGAGGTGTGGTCGATGGCGAGACGGAGTTCCGCCACGTCGATGGGGCGTTTGGGGAGGCCGACGGAGATGACGGCGAATATGATGCCCATGACGGCACCGGTGGGGGTGAAGCCAGCGACCGCCATGGAGGCGGCTAGTGCGGCCCAGGCGGTGAGGCGAGTGTAGCGGCCGGGGGACATCACCATGGTGCCAGTGAGGCCGATCCAGGGGAGTGCCCCATAGCCCACCAGCAGTGACCAGTGCCCTTGCAGAAGGCGTTCGACCACGAAGGGGTTCCAGATGGCGAAGGTGGCGGCGACGAGACCCTGGGCAAGTGCTTGCCCGCGGGTTCCGGGGAAGAGGAAGTACCAGCCGAGGCAGGCGGCGCCGAGGCCGGCGAGGATAAGGGCGAGGAAGAGGAGGATTTTGACGGCCAGGCCACCGTCCATGAATTGGGAGACGATGGCGAGGAAGGCGTCTTGGGGGACAGCGCGAGCAGTGGTGTCTCCAATGCCGAGGGCGGAGGGGGTGATGTAGGAGCGGGGGGTGGAGACGGCATCGCGGGTGAGGAGGTAGCCGCGTTTGAAGAGGGGCCACAGGAGGACGCAGGTGAGCACAATGCACCATAGGTTGACCCAGCCGAGGGCAGCGTTGACGGAACGGAGTGCTCTGCGCGACATGCTTCCATTGTGCCTGAAGGGTCGTGAATTGTACGAGCATCACAAAGAAAAATTGAGGTGGGGCGGCATAATGGAGGCATGTGTGTGTTCCGCTCTGCTGCTGCTTCGGAGCCCGCGCCCGCGGGTGAGCCGGGCATGTGGAGCGAGCGGGACGTACAGAGCGATCGGGGTGTAAGGGGTGAGCCGGGCGAACGGGAGGACGTGCGGAGTGCGCGGGACGTACAGGTCGGGCGTAGTGATCGGAGTGTTCGGAGCGAGCGGAGCGTAAGGAGGCCGAGCCGGGGGGAGCTCGCCCGCGGTATGGGGTGGGTGACTGCGGGCAGTATGCTCGCCAACATCCTGGGGTACCTGCTGCATATTGCTGCCACGAATCTGCTGGGTCCCGCCGGGTATGGCCAATTTGCGGCGTTGATGGCGGTGCAGGTGGTGGCGGCTGTGCCGGCGTTAGCGGTGCAAACCGTGGTGGCGCGGGAGCGGGCGACGGGGACGGCGGTTGCTGGGGCCCGCCGGCTGGTGTGGCACACCGGTGGGGTGGTGTCGGTGGTGGCGCTGCTGGTAGGGCTTGCCCTTACGGCATACTTTGCGCACTGGTCGGGGTGGGTGACGCTTTCCGCGCTACTCGCAGTGCCAGTGTTGGTGGGGCTGGCGGGGGAGCAGGGCATCCTGCAGGGCGAGCAACGCTTTGCGGCGCTGGCTGCGGTGGTGGCGTTGGCGGGGGTCGGCAAGGTGGGGCCGGCGGTGCTGGTGCTGTGGCGAACTGGCTCGGTGGGGTGGTCGTTTGTGGCGTCGGCGGTAGGGTATGCGCTGGTGTGGGCGGTGGCGCGGGTGCTAACGGGGCGGGCACCGTCACCCTCCACATCTGGCAGTGCCGCCGCGGGCGTGTCCCTGTCCGCGGTGTGGTGGGCTACCCAGGTGCAGTTGCTCATTATGGTGTTCGCGCAGATAGATGTGGTGCTGGCGCAACGGGTGCTCACCCATACCGATGCGGGGCTCTACGCGGCGGGAGGCATTTTCACCAAGATAGCGTTCTGGCTGCCGGCGGCGGTGGCGTTGGTGTTCTACCCGCAGTTGGCGGATGCACAGGCGCGGCGGGGGGCGTTACGCCGGGCGCTGGGGTTGTTGTGGGGTGTGGGGGCTGTGGTGGTAGTGGGTACTGAGGTGGTGTCACGCTGGGTGCCGCTGGTGTTGGGGGAGAGGTTTGCGCCGGTGACGGGGCTGCTGTGGCTATTTGCACTGTTGGGGGTGCTGTTGAGCGTGCTGCAGGTGCTGTTGGTGGGGGCTATTGCGGTGGAGGGAGAGAGGTTCACCCTGGTGGTGTGGCCGCTATTGGTGGCCGAAGTGGTGATTGTGCTGGCGGCTATCCGTACACCGGTGGGGCTGTTGGGTACTGCGGTGGGGTGTGCAGCTGCTGCGCTGGTGGTTGTCGGCGCGACGGAATGGCGCCGGGCGGTTCGCGCCGGGCGGTTGGCACCCGGTAGCGACATCGGGTGGTCTTGTGAGGGTGAGAGTGCTTGCGGGGGTGACGCTGCTAGCGGGCCGCGCCTTCGCCGTCACCGGCACTAGTACTGTCACTCGCACCGTCGCCAGCGCCGGCGTCGTCACTGTTGTCGTCGCCGTCACCGTCGAGCGGCAGGTCCTCCCTCACAGCACGGGTAATGCGCTCCCACTCGCGGGTCCTCTTCACCACGGTAAACCAACCAAACACCAGCAGAATCAGGCCCACACCACCCATCACCCAGCCGGCCACGGTCGCGCCCTGTAGCAGGGCATAGGTGGACTTCTCGTCACCCACTATGTTCTCCGTGTCCTTCTCCGACAGGTTCGTATCCGCCTCCACCAGCGTCACGATGGGGTTATCCAAGCCCGCCTTCATACCGTTGTCGTGGAGGTAGGCGCGGGCGCCGTCCTCATCCTTGGCAGCAAACCACTGGAAGTACTCGTGCTTTTTGAGGATCTGCCCGGTGGCCTGGGAGACTACCAGGTCGCGCTCTTTGTAGTAGTAGGCGTAGTAGGGCACTACCTTGTCGCTGCCACCGTTTTTCCATACGCTCTCCGGCTCATCAAAGCGGTAGGCGGAGAGGGTGAGTTTGTCGATGAAGGAGAGTTTCCCGTGGTCGTCGCGCAGCGCCTTCTCCCACACCTTGTACAGATTGGTGGGGCCCACAACCTGCTTAAATTCCAGGGCTTTTACCCCGTCCACTACGGTTTCCCGCACGGGGGTGAGGGGGATGGATTGCAGTACGAACGGGTCGAAGTAGGTGTAGTGGCCGTCCAGGCTCATATTGTAGGGGAACTTGTACTGGTAGCCGGTGCGGTGGAAGGGCTTGATGGGGTCGTTGGCGCCAGGGTTCGCCGGGTCGGCGTTGGGGTAGATGATGGATTCACCGGTGGGGGCGCTGGTGCGGCGGTCGGTGGTCACCCGGTCGATGTAGGAGGTGATGATGCCGTCCTCCAACGTCTTCCGGTCCTTGCGCCAGAGGGTGTAGCCGGCCTGGTAGGTGTTCACTTTCTCGTTGGCGGGTTCGGCGCCGAAGACGGTGGTGCGGCTGCTGAGGGGGACTCGGGTGTCGATGAAGCAGAACATGGGGAGGCGCCAGGTGGCGGGGTTGGGCTGCTTGCATTCGGGGCGGTCCGCGTTGCCGGCGGTGGGTTTCTGATGCCGGTAGGCGATGGGGTCAAAGGCGGTGCCTTCGATGGTGTCCGTGGTGTAGGTGTTTCCGCTGTTGCCAGGCCCGACGGAGAGGGGGGTGATGGAGAGGCGTGGCACCAGGAAGGTGGGGAGGAGGATGCCGGCGACCAGAAGGAGGGCACCTAGGCCCGCGAGGATGCTGGGGAGAAGTTTCTTGGGGCTGTCGGAAGGGGCTGCCATTGGGTCTCCTTCGCTGGTCGACAGTGGGTGTTCTGGGGGAGTTTATAGTAGGGGTGATAGCGGTTCGTGTGGGGCCACGAACCGCTATCCGAGTGCTACAGCGCGGGCTCCGGGAGGGGGTCGCTGCCATAGCGTGAAAGTACGGTGGCCGCTGGCGGCGGTGCGTCACACTGCCGTCTATACAAGGCCTATCAGGACAAATACTAACACAGGACATTTTTGCACTATGGAACAGCCGCGGTTTTTTATCCCCGCTTTGGAGGGCGTGCGGGCGCTGGCGGCGTTGGGTGTACTCACCGCTCATGTGGCGTTTCAGACGGGGGCGGGGTGGCAGTGGCTGTGGGGGCGCCTGGATTTGTGGGTGGCGGTGTTTTTTGCGCTGTCCGGGTTTTTGTTGTGGCGACGGCAGGCTCTTGCCGCCCGGCAGGACGTTGGTGGGGTGCGCCCATCGGTGGGGCGCTACTATCGGGCGCGCTTCGTCCGCATCATGCCCGCCTACTGGCTGGTGGTGGTGACGGTGCTACTGCTGTTCCCGGGTGGCCAGCGGCTCTCCTGGGAAGGGGTGCTGTCCAACCTCACTCTCACGCAGGTGTATGTTCCGCTCTCGCTCACCGATGGGCTCACCCAAATGTGGAGTTTGTCCGTGGAAGGCGCGTTCTACCTGCTAGTGCCGCTGGCAGCGTGGGTGTTGTGGGGGTTGCGGGGGAAGCGGGCGCGGTGGCGCATCCCCACTATTGGGGTGGTGTGCGCGCTGTTCTTGGGCTGGGCGTGGGTGCCGTTGGGGCAGGTGTGGGAGCCGTTGGGGGACCTTAACGGGCAGATGCAGTTCCCGGCATTCATTCCCTGGTTTGGGGTGGGGATGCTGCTGGCGGAAGTGTGGGCGGATTGTTTCCTGGGGTTGCGGGAGCACCGCGGGGTGAAGGCACTGGTGCAGGTGGGGTGGCTGAACCCAGTGGTGGTGGCGGTGCTGTTTCTGGTGGCGGCGCAGCCGTTCATGGGGCCGGCGGCGTTTGTAGAGCCTTCCCCGCGGGCGTTTGCGTTGCGGATGGTGATGGGTGTAGAGATCGCCTTTTTCTGTGTGGCGCCACTGGTGGTGGGGCCGGTGGGGGCCCGTCACCCTATCCTGTGTAGTGGGGTGTTGCAGGCGCTGGGGCGCTGGTCTTATGGGATTTTTCTGTGGCATCTGGTGGCGTTGTGGGCGGCTTTCCAGATTCTGGGGGTGCCGCTGTTTAGTGGCCACACGTTGGGGGTGTGGGTGGTGACGGTGGTGGTGACGGTGCCGCTGAGTGCCGCCAGTTATGCACTGGTGGAGGAGCCGTTGCGACGGCGATTGCGTGCCTGGGAGGCACGCCGGGTGGTGGCGGCGTCTGGGGGAGAGGCAGCGGCGGCACCCGAGGCGATAGTGGCGGCACCCAGTGTGACAGTGGAGGCGGCACTTGAGTCGGCACCCGGTGCCACAGTGGCGGCACCAGCTGAGGCGTAGCGTTGCCGCAGTGTGCGGATGCCGTGGCGCCAGCCGGCCGGCAGAGGGGTGGTGGCGAGAGCTAAGGCGACGACGGCAATGAGGGCGCAGAGCTGGGTGAGCCAGTGGTCGCCGGCATAGCTGTGGCCACCGGTGAGTGTCCACGGGTGGGCGGCCAGTAGCAGACCGCTGAGGACTGTGCCGGCGGCGGTAAGAAGCGTGGCCCAATGGTAGCGGCCACTGTCTCCAAAGGACTGGCGGGGGTGGGGGCTGGGTGCCGTTACTGCACTCCATCGCCATGCAAGGGGACTGTCGGAGTGGGGGGAATCCAGTCGGCGCAGTCGCACCCCACCGACTACCGTGAGCACGATGAGTAGCAGCACTAGCACTCCGCCTACCCCCAGCACAGTGCGGTAGGGGGTGTTCGGGGTAAACCGAAGTGTCACTACTCCTTCCGAGTTTGCGGGCACTAACCACGCCTGCTGCCAACCATTGGCAGTGGTGGGCTGCAACATGCGCCCATCAGCGAGGGTGGCCTGCCAGCCCGGGTTGACGCTCTCCGGCACCACCAGTAGGCGCGTGTCCGTACTCGGCCCAAATTCCAGGCGCCGCACACTATTTCCCCACTCCAGCAGACGTGGCGGGGTGGAGCGGTGGTTGGCCCTCAGGCGTGCCGCCTCAGCCAGACGGCGTTGGCCGGCAGGGCTTATCAGCTGCAGGGTGTCCACCACCAGGTTGCGGCCTGCATGGCCTTCCACCCGCACTTCCCCGGCGGGGAGCAGCACTGTGGACGGTTGGCACGCCACCGCCGGCACTGTCTCGCCGCGCTGCAGTGCCGCCGCGATGTCCTCCGAATTACCCTCCAATCGTAGCGGAATACGTTGGGGGACGGGGAAACTGGGGGAATTCTCTAGGGAGTTCCAGGCGGCGGCCTGTAGCGCACTGCCCGGGGTCACCACCAGTGCCAGCCCCCCATCACAGCCCGTGTTTACCCGCAGGTGTGGCGGGGCGGTGGTGGACACCTGCGCAATGCGGGCACTGTTCAGCCGCACCAGCATACGCGCCGTCACCTCCACCTCCCGCGGGGTGGTGATGGTGCGACGCAACACCCCCGGCTCCTCCGGTGGTTCCACTAAAGACGGGTCGCACACCCTCGCCCCCGTGGGGCCATCCGCACAGGGCAGTGCCCCCGAATAGTCCTGGTGCAGACTCCAGCCGAGCAGTGGCGGCAAAAACTCCGCATGGTCGGGGTAACCCACCACTACTTCGCGGCCAATTTGTACCACGGTTCCTGCCCCACTGGCGGTAGGGCGGCTGGTATCGCGCACCACCACTTCGGAGAGACCAAACTGGTCGCCGGCCGATCCGTCCCGCGTCGACCCCGCAGAAATCCGCAGCCATGTCGTTGTACCTGGGGGGAATGGTATGACGGTGCGGTGACCGGAGGTGGTGGACACGATGGCGGAACCGGCATTGGTGTGGAGCACCAGCCGGTTGACGGGACTGCCGGGCAGCCCGCGCGGCACTGTCACCGTCACCGATCCCTGTGGAATTGGGTGGTTGAGGTGCACTGTTAGGGATTGCCCAACCGCGCTACCGGGGAAAGCAGAGAGCCAGGCACTGCGGGGGTTGCCGTCGAAGGCGGCGGCGGGTTCTGCCCCGGGGCGTACCTTGCCCAGTTGATCCGCGTAGCCGGCGCTAGAGCTTACCGTCACCTTGCCCCCATACCAGCGGGAGTAGATGAGGGGAGCGGCATCAGTGGCGTAGTCGGGGTGCCGGCTGCCGGTGTAGCGAGTGTCGCCTCGGCTGCGGATACCGGAGGAGTGGTGGTCGACCCGCCCGACGTCAGTTTCACGGGCTTTGGGGCTATCCGTGATGGTGAGGCCCAGCCAGCGCGGCGTAGTTGGGCCGCCGGCCTGAACTGTGCCCTGTGGGCGTCTGCCCTGTGGGAGTGCGTCTCGCGAGGGTACGCCCGGCCCCACCCCAGCTTGCTGACTGGCAGACTGCTGGCTGACGGTCTGCTGGTAGAGCCGCGTCACATGCCCGGACAGCATCCGCACCGTCGGAATCGGCTGCCCGAAACTCAACGCAGTGTCGTTGAAGGAACTCAACGCCTCCGGCCCGCCCACTACCAGCGGCACCGAATCCGTATCCACCAGCCACGGGCCCCCAAAGGGGAACGAGCTCGGGGTATGTGGACCATCCAGATCCACCTCAAAAATTTCGATAGCCGGATAGGCGGGGCGTGGCACATCCCGCAGGAAAAACGGCACCGGCTGGGGAGTATTCTCCGCCTGGTATCCCACCCCCGCCCGGGTCGCCGGGCCAAACTGTGCCACCCGCCGCAACCCGGGAGACCCCAGCATAGTTCGATGCACCAACAGCGGGCTGGCAGCATCACTCACCGCCAGGTTGAGGTCATTACGCACCACCACAAAACGAATACCCTGCCCCGCTAGCGTGGCAGCCAAACCCTCCGCCGGCCGCCCATCGGCCACCAGCTGCTCCACCGCATCCATCGCGCGAATCGTATTCGGCGGAACCAGGGGAATGGCATCCCGCACCGCCCAGGGACTGCGGGCAAGGGGTTGCAGGGGTTCATCGCGGGTGAGGCCCCACAGTTGGCTGGCAAAATTCGCGCCCGGCACCACGAGGGCGCGGGCTGCCGGGGTGGGCTCCTGGGGGCTGCTGCCGGCTCCGCCGCTGGGGGGTTCCGGGGCGTGGGCAGCCAACCATTGGGCGGCCTCGGACCAGTAGTCGGGTACCTCCCGGTAGGTGCCTTGCGGAGCGAGACGCAGCGTCCAGGCGGGAGACACCGCCACCACCAGTGCCATCACCATCACCATGCCGGCTGCGACACGCGGCTGCCGCTCCGGGTGGGCCACGTCCGCCCAGGAATGGACGGGGACGCGGCTGAGTAGGTGGGTGAAGCCCAGGGCGAGGGGCAGCCGGAGCAGCGGATCGAATTTGTGGACGTTGCGGAAGGCCGCGCCGGGCCCGTCCAGGAAAGCCCGCACGTGGCCGGCGAAGGGTGCGTCGAGGGCCCCCACCCAGCCCAAGCAGAGAAGGGTAACGCCCACCAGGGCGATGGTGATGAGTCGCCCCCGGTGCGGCATACTGCGCAGGGTTAATCCTGCTAGGCCCGCGGCAGCCACCAGGGTGGTGGCGACAATGAGGGCAGGTTGGGTGACGAGCAGCGCGCCCGCAACCCGCTCGGTGGAAAGGTAGGGGGTCCAGGAGGTGGTACCGCGCAGTGTTTCCGACAGGTTCGCCCAACGGGTCGTCACCTGGGCGGATTCGATGTAGTCGAGGAAGGGCGGAGAGTAGCGGCCAAGCAGTAGCAGTGGCCCAATCCACCAGGTGCATGCCAGTACTCCGCCGAGCATCCACCAGCCGGTGAACCTGGCCCAACGGCCGGAGGGGCGGTGGAGGAGCCACCAGAGGATACTGACGAGCACCGCGGCCAGGGTAGCGGTGGCGTTGACGGCCCCCATGCAGGCGACAGCGACGGCGGAAAGAAAAGCGGCATGGCGCAGCTGCGCCGGGCGCGGGCCACTGGCGCCGCTCGACAAGCCATTGCCGTCAAGCGCCCACACCACTGGCACGAGTACCCACGGGGCAAGCATGTAGGGGAGGGATTCGGAGCTTATCGCCCCCAGCGTGGTGAGGATGCGGGGGGAGAGCACGTAGACCAGCGCACCGGCGACGCGGCTGCGTGGGCCGCCGATGCGGAGGGTGCGGGCAAGCCACATGATGCCCCAGAAACCGACCCAAAGGAGTAGCGCCCACCAGAGGCGTTGGGTGAGCCAGCCGGGGAGGTGCAGGAGGTGCCCGAAGGCAAAGAAGGGGCCTTGGGGGAAGAGGTAGCCATAGGCCTGGTTCTGGAGTTGCCCCATGGGGGCAGTGGAGTCCCACAGGCTGGTGGAGCGGGCGAGAAAACCGAGGGGGTTGGCGGTGAGGTCGTGTTTGGTGTCGGCGGCGGTGCGACCAGGGTCCTGTAGGAGGGTGAGGCAGAGGAAGCCGAGGTAGCTGAGCAGGTAGGGGAAGCTGCGGTGGCGCCGCAGGTGGCGAAGCAGGTGATGGTGCCGTGGCGTGCAAGAGGGGGTGTGGCAGCGCCGCAGGCAGCGGGGGTGGCGGCGATTAGCGGCTGCCGTAGACAACCTGGCCGGAGATGGCATCGTCGGCGTTTCCGGTGATGCCTTGGGGGAGACTCGAACCGGAGGTGGAGTTGGTGATGGGGATGACGAGGGCAAGCGCCAATGCAGCACCGACGATGGTGCTGAGAACGCCGGCGGTGACGATCTTCATATCGGTTCCAGGTCTCCTTTGGGTGGTCTCCGAGAGGGGGCGCGGGTGACGGTTGCCCCGTGGGCTGGGGGTGGTATACCTCCTATACCTCGGGGGGCACGATGAGGACGGGGCGGTGTCCGTGCTTGAGGACCCGGTCGGTCACGGAGGGGTGCATCAGCTCCTGGAATCCGGTGCGGCCGTGGGTGCCGGTCACAATGAGGTCTGCGTCGAGCTGCTCTGCCACCTTGCAGATGGCATTCCACACGCTGGTGGTGTACTCCACGAGGTAGCTTTCAGTATTCTCCATCCCGTGTTCTTTAGCCAGTTCGGCGCCTTCGAAGGCGAAGTTGCGGGCGTCGGTGAGGCCGGGATCTTCGACCATTTTTTCCGAGTCCCAGTCGGGTTGGACGAGTCCGCCGATGCCGGAGGCGCGGGCGGCCTGCATTTGGACGGCTTGCCAGGCGGTGAGGAGGATGACGCGTTCCTCGTGGATGAAGGTGGAGACGAAAGCCACAGCGCGTTTTGCCTGGCGAGAGCCGTCGTAGGCAATCAGTACGACACGGTCACTGGGGGCAGTCATGAGGGTCTCCTCTGGAGAATTGTGGGCTGCGCGGGAGCCGCGCAACGGGTGTCTAGCTAGATTGTATAGAAACGGCGAGGGTGCTTCTGTAGGAGGGGGCTAGCTGAACCCCATGGCGGTGAGTAGCCGAACATCCCGGTTGCGGGGCAGTGCGCAGGTGTGGCGGGCCAGGTTGAGGAAGGAGGGGGATTCCATTTCAACACGGTCGGAAGGTTTGCCTTCCAAGTGGAAGTCGCGCCGGGCTTTCGCCTGGTCGGAGGCGAGGGCGCTGGCTTCCTGGTAGCTGCGGAGTAGTTTGTCGGTGGCCGTTTTTTGGTCTGCGGGGGAGAGGGAGGTGAAGCGCGCGCAGGTGATGTTGACGTCGGTGGGGACACTGTCCGCGGGGGAGGGGGTGTGGGAGGCGTTCTGGTCCGGTTGTGCGCAGCCGGTGAGGGCGAGGGCGCAGGCGCTCACGCAGCTGAGGAGGCGGAGCGAGGTCTTTCCGAAACGCATAGTTTTACTGTAGTGACGCCACCCCACATTTGGCGGTATTTGGCACGGTGAGGGGTCCCTTCCCAGGCTGTTGGCGCTGACTATGATGAAGGTGTGTTCCCGGTGTTGTCGCGCCCTGCGCTGTCATCCCGCCGCTACTGGGTGGTGGCGTGGGCGCTGGTCGCGGTCGCGGTTGTGCTGCATACGGTGGTGTTGGCGCAGGGGTCTTTCTACACCGATGATCTTGTTCTTATTGGCCACTACCAGCATTGTGGCCTCTCCTCCACCTGTTTGTTTTGGAACCATCATGGGCATTTGATGCCGGGGGCGTTTCTGCTGTCGGGGTTGGCTACCAGGTTAGCGCCCTTGCAGTGGTGGCTGCCGGCGCTGCAGCTGGGGCTGTTGCATCTTCTTGCGGTGTTGGCGACGTTGCGGATGGTGACGGTGATGGGTGGCAAGCGGTGGCTGTCGCTGGCGGCGCTGGGGGTGGTGCTGTTGTCTCCGGTGGCGCTGCCTTCCACGGTGTGGTGGTCGGCGGGCCTCACGTTTGTTCCGCTGTGGGCGGGGTTGGCGTGGACGGCGGCGGATACCGTTCTGCTGTGCCGGTCAACGGATGTCGATCGGCGTCAGCTGCTGATGGTGCGCATTATCCTGGTGTATCTGTTCACCCTCTTCTTCTATGAGAAGGCTGTGCTGATTGTGCTGGTGGTGGCGCTGATTGCGATGGGTTGGGTGGTGTTGCCGACGTCCCACCACCAGTGGGTGACGGAGATTACCGAGCAGGTGCGCCGCGGCCGTCCATTGCTGGCTGGCTTAGTCATTACCAGTTTCCTGTGGATGATCGTCTACTTTTCTTCGCTCCGAGAGACCCCGCCGGCACACGAGTTTGCGCAGGTGCCGTCGCTGTTAGGGCGCACGTTAACGCATGGGGTGGTGCCTGGGGTGTTGGGTGGCCCGTGGCGTTGGGAGAAGCCGCTGCCGGGGGAGCCGGGGCTGCCGTGGGCGCACCCGCCGCTGGCACTCCTTATTGTGTCCGCAGTGGTGGTGGCCGCCATTATTGCAGTGACGCTCCTGTGGCGGAGCCGCAGCTGGCTGCTGTGGACGGTGTTTGTGCTGGTGGTAGTGGCCGAGCAGTTACCGATCCTGCTGGCCCGCAGTTCCGCCGACACTGCCCCGCAGGTGGTGCAGTCCTTCCGCTACATGCCGGAGGTGGGGGTACTGTTTGGCATCGCCATGTTGATGTTTCCGCTGCTCACCCATGTGGAGCCTAGCAGGGCGAGAAACTACACCCGGTTCCGGGAGACGCTCCTGGCCTGGCATGAGAAGCTTCCCGCCGCCGTCGCCATGCTGAGCACTGTGGTGGTCGTGGGGTCGTTGGCCAGTACCGTCACCTTCAACCAGGTGTGGCGGCAGAATCCCACCGGCCAGTATCTGGCGAACGCGGTGCGGACGCTATCTGCGCACCCGGGGAGGCTACAGCCGCAGCCGTTGGCTGAGCACATTCTCTCGTCGGTGGAGTATCCGAATAACCTCACCTCCCGAGTGTTTGGGGTGCTGCCGCAGCATCCCGTGTTCTCGATGTGGACGACCACGCCGGCACTGTTGGATGAGCAAGGAGTACTGCGGCCGGCACTACTGCAGCCGGTGCAGCAGCTGCAAGGGTTGCCGGTGCAGCCTGCCGCAGGTAGCCCAACTGGTGCGTCCGCTGGTACGTTCGCCGGTTCGCCGGCCGGTCCGCGCTGCCTGGCCGCCCCCGTCACCGGAGTAAGCCACCCCTTCACCGGACCACTCGTGTACTCCACGTGGGATGTGGAGCTGCACTACACGGCAAGCATCGCCGGCACTATTGCGGTGAGCTTCGATAGGGGAGAACGAGTGCGGGTGCCGGTGCAGGCGGGCACGCACACCGTGTGGTTCCGGATGGTGGGAGCGGGACGCCAGATGACGGTACGACTGCTCAACTCTGCCATGGTGTTCTGTCTCAATGGCGCACAAGTTGGTAGCCTGGCACTACCGTCGCAGATGTAGCCCGACAGTACACCGCAGAATGAACCCGTGCCTGGAGAGAGGGGAGCCCCATGACAGACAGTGGCCACCCCACCCCAGCTGCCGGCATCCCCGCCGTCACCCCGCATCCTTTGGATGTGGAACGCTCCGCCGCCTTCCTCATGATGGGGTCCGAACCTGCCTTCGAGCGCAGCGAATCCACTCCTCATGGCCGGCCCGCCGCCCGCACACCCTACCCCTTCGAGGTGGAACCGGATACTCCGGGCGCGGAAACCCTCTTCCTGCGGTACGACTCCGCTTTCGACCGCGGAAGCGAATCCCGCCACAATGCCGCCTCCATCTCCCGCACCCTCACCCGCGCGGAGGAGGAAGCCCGCCAGCGCGCCATCCAGGCCGCCGAGGAGGCACGCAAAAGGGAGGAACGAGCAGCGGCCGACGCCCTCTCCGCCAACCCCGCCGTGGCTCTCTCGCCCACTCGCACGGCAGAACGCCAGGCCCGCCAACGCCCAGTGCGGCATGTGGAGAACCTGTCGGGGCAGATGCCGGCCCTCACCGGGCTGCGCGCCTACGCGGTACTGCTCATCGTCATCAACCATGCGGCTTTCTCCACCGGGCATTTCCGCCTCACCTACATGGGTGGGGTGTTTGACCGCATCGGCACCCTCGGGGTGGCTGCCTTCTTCCTGCTCTCGGGTTTCTTCCTTTTCCGCCCGTGGGTGCGGGCCATGGTGGTACGGCAGGAGGACGGGCGTGTGGGGCAAACCCCCACCCTGCGCAGCTATTTTTGGCATCGTTTCCGCCGCCTGGTTCCCGCCTATTGGGTTGTGGTGGCGCTGGTGTTTGGGGTGTTCCATGGGGAGCGCTCCCTGGCGGGGAATGCGGCGAGCACCGAGGACGTGGTCCGTCACCTGACCTTCACCCAGATCTATGGGCTGGGGCATTACCACACTGGGTTCACCCAGTCCTGGGCAGTGTGCGTAACCGCCTCCTTCTACCTGCTGTTCCCTCTCATTGCGCTGCTGGCGGTGCATGTGGTGAATCGGCGGCGGTTTAGCGCGTTGGGCACCTTGGTGTTCCTGTTGCTGTGGGCGGCGGTGTCTCCGGTGTGGGAGGTGGTTACCCGAGACTACCGGGTGGTGGATGTGAGTTCCCGCACCTGGCTGCCCTCCTTCCTGGTGTGGTTTGTGGTAGGCATGATGATGGCGGTGTTGTCGGTGCGCATTCCCCGCTACCGCCAATCGGCCATCACCCTCACGTCGCTGCTGACGGGGGTTATTGCGTTCCTCTGTTATGTGGCGATCAATGTGGCCGGGGAGCCGGCGGTGGTGCCGGCGGAGTTCGCGGACGCGTGGGGCCGTGGGTTCTTCGGCTTGATGACCGCCTGCGGCTTCATCGTGCCGCTTATTTTCGGTGATCCAGAGGGCGACCGGGTGACCCGCAACTACCATGGACTGTTTACAGCTGGTCCGGCCGTCCGTTTAGGGAGAATTTCTTATGAATTCTTTCTGCTGCACATGTTGGTGATGGAGGGCGTCATGCGTCTGCTCAACTACCACACCTTCACTGGAAATTGGCTGATCGTGACGCTTATTGTGGTGGTGGTGACGGTACCGCTGGCGTGGCTCCTCAACCGCTCGCTCAGTGGGCTCACCCAGTACTCTCCCTCCTGGGACCGCCCCCGCCGTGTTAGCAGCTCCTCGAAGCCTGTTGCTATAGTCAAGATATGACTAACGCCTGTGGACCTTGCCGCGAATCCCTCTGTGGGTTCGCCCTGTCGTCCTGGCGATGGCGCGGTACCTTCTGCTCTGCCTAAACGCAGCGGCTGCATCCAGCGCCCTTGTCCCGCACACGGTCTTCCCGTTGCTCTCGGCAGACAGCAGTGGATTCCTCCGGTTCTCGCACCGGCTTCTCCACCTTCGCGAAATCCTCCCTGGCAGTTCGGCTCCGCCGACCCTCCCCCCGGAGAGATGCCAGGCATACTGCCCCGCCACCCTCGCACGAGCAACAGGACGTTACCTTCATGACCACCACCACCCTGGCCGACCTCCACACTCTCCTCGGCCACTCTCGCTACCGACGCGTTCCCCTCGCCCGCACGGTCTACTCCGACCACACCACCCCACTGCGCCTCATCGCCGCCCTCAAGGAACGCTATTCCCACATCTTCCTGCTGGAATCCCTCAGCGACCCGCACCACCGCGGCCGCTACACCTTCCTCGGCTACCAGCCCTCCCTCACCGTCACCGCGCAAGACGGCACCGTCACCATTACCCCCTTCGGCCACGAAGACCAGGCCACCACCACTGCGGAGCTGCCCCGCGACGTCATCGCCCGCCTCATCGCCGAACATCACAGTCCGCGCCTGCCGGAACTGCCGCCTTTCACCGGCGGCCTCGTCGGCTACCTCGCCTACGACTTCTTCGCCGTCCACGAACCAGCCCTCCATCTGCACGGCACAGACGACGAGGGCTTCCGTGACCTCGACCTCATGCTCTTCGAGAACGTCATCTGCTTCGACCACCTCACCCAGCACATCGTTCTCATAACTAATATCCCCACCGAGAACCTTGACGAGTCCTACCAGCAGGGCCTCCGCACCCTGGACGAGATGGAACACCTGGTCTTCCAACAGCCTACCCAGCCGGTAGAACCGCTACAGCTACACGGTCCCCTCACCCCCGACATGGACCGCGACAAGTACACGGCCATAGTGGAACGCGCCAAACGCTACATCCTCGAAGGGGACATCTTCCAGGTGGTGCTTGCCAACCGGCTGCAGGCCCCCGCCAGTGGCTCCCTCTTCGACGCCTACCGGGTGATGCGCACCACCAACCCGTCCCCCTACATGTTCTACTTCACCAGCCCGGTGGGAGAGATCGCCGGCGCCAGCCCGGAAACCCTGGTGTCGGTACAGGACGGGGTCGCCAAAACCTTCCCGCTAGCAGGTACTCGCCCCCGCGGCGCCACCGCGGAAGAAGACGCCGCCCTGGAAAACGAGCTGCTGCACGACCCGAAGGAACTGGCCGAACACTACATGCTTGTCGACCTGGGCCGCAACGACCTTGGCCGCTTCGCCGCCCCCGGCACCGTGAAGGTGACGGAGTTGGCGCAGGTCCACCGCTACTCGCACGTTATGCACATTGGTTCCGTGGTGAAAGCCCAGCTAGCCGAAGGTGCGAACGTCATAGACGCAGTGGGTTCTGTACTGCCGGCTGGCACACTCTCCGGTGCTCCCAAGATCCGTGCCTGCCAGATTATTGACGAGCTGGAAGGGGTTCGGCGCGGCGTCTACGGCGGCGCCCTGGGCTACTTCGACCTCACCGGCAATATGGACATGTGCATTGCTATTCGCTTCGCCTACAAGCGCAATGGGGTGGTGGCGGTGCGCTCTGGTGCTGGTATTGTGGCAGATTCTGTCCCCGCCACCGAATACCAAGAGACCATCAACAAGGCGAAGGCCGTGGTGGAGGCGGTGGAACGCGCCAATGGAGGGCTCCCCCGCGAAGCCGGAACGGTCGCGGGCCGCGGAGAGGAGCATTAGCCATGATTCTGCTCATCGATAACTTCGACTCCTTCACCTACAACCTCTACCACTTCGTGGCGGGCTCCCCCGTCCTCCAACAGTATGCGCGGCAACATCATGCTGAACGCGCCGAGAGCGTGCCGGCAGTGCAGGTGGTGCACAACGACGCCGTCACCCTGGCCGATATCCGCCGCCGCAACCCGCAGGCCATCATCCTCTCGCCCGGCCCGGGACGCCCCGAAAATGCCGGTATCTGCCCCGCTATCATGCGGGAACTCACCGGCGACTACCCCATCCTCGGTGTCTGCCTTGGCCACCAGGCACTCTGCCAGGCCTTCGGCGCCACCATTACCTACGCCGACAAACTCCTCCACGGCAAAGCTAGCACCATCACCGTCGACCCCACCGACGAGCTCTTCCGCGGACTGCCGGAGCGTGTCGTGGTGGGCCGCTACCATTCCCTTGTCGCAGACCCCGCCACCATGCCGGAGGAGCTGCGTATTACCGCCCGCGCTGACGACGGCGAAATTATGGCCGTCACGCACGTGAAGCACCCCACCTACGGTGTGCAATTCCACCCCGAATCCATTCTCACTCCCCAAGGACAGACAATGATCGACAACTTCCTCCAAAGGAGTCTCGCATGATTAAAGACGCACTCGACCAACTGGTACGCGGGGATAACCTCTCCGCCCCCACCATGCGCTACATGATGGACGAAATCATGACCGGGGAAGCCTCCGACATCATGAAAGCCGCCGCTCTCACCGCCCTCTCCATCAAGGGCGAGACTGTGGAGGAAATTACTGCCGCCGCCCAATCCATGCGCAACCACGGAACCCGCATCGACCACAACCGGGACCTGCTGGAAATCGTCGGCACCGGGGGAGACAAAGCATTCTCCTTCAACATCTCCACCACCTCCAGCTTCGTCATCGCCGCGGCAGGAGTGCCCGTCGCCAAGCACGGCAACCGCTCCGCATCCTCCAAGTCTGGCGCCGCCGACTGTCTGGAGGCCCTGGGTGCCCGCCTCAACATCAGTCCGGAGGGCAACCTGGAACTACTCGACGACGTCAATATGTGCTTCTTCTTCGCGCAGCGCTACCACTCCGCCATGAAGAACGTTGCCACCGTCCGTACCGCACTGGGCATCCGCACTATTTTCAACGTGCTGGGCCCGCTCACTAACCCGGCCGCCGCCAATATGCAGGTGCTGGGTGTGTATGACGAGTCCCTCGTCCGCCCCCTCTCCGAGGTGCTCGACAACCTGGGAGTACGCCGCAACCTGGTGGTCTACTCCCAGGATGGGTTAGACGAGATCACCTCCTCCGCCGACAACACCGTCTGCGAATGCATCAACGGCGTCTTTACCGAATACACCCTTACCCCGGAACAGTTCGGTTTGCAGCGCGGCACCAAGCGGGACCTGGTGGGCGGCAGCCCGGTCGAGAACGCCGTCATCACCCGCCAGATCCTGGATGGGCAGCCCGGCCCCAAGAGGGACACTGTCATCATGAACGCAGCCGCCGGTATCTACCTGGCGAAGCAGAACACCACCCTGGAGCAGGCCGCGCAGATCGCGGCCGAGATGATCGACTCCGGCAAGGCCAAGGCCAAGCTGGAGGAGTTCATTGCCGCCACCAATGCGTTGGAAGAAGGAGAGTAACCCATGACGATCCTGGACGACATTGTGGCGAAGACCCGCGTACGGGTGGATGCCTTCAAAGCGGAAACGGACCTTGCCAGCCTCACCCGGCGCGCCCAGCAGGCCGCCGCGGAACGCCTGGCCACCGGCCGCGCCGGCAACTTCTACCGGGCGTTGGCCGCCCCGGGCGTATCCATTATTGCGGAGGTGAAGAAGGCGAGCCCCTCGAAGGGACTCATCAGCCCCGACTTCCCTTACCTGGAGATCGCCCGCGACTACCAGCAGGGTGGCGCCCGCGCGATCAGCTGTCTCACCGAACCAGACTTCTTCCAGGGCAGCCCCCAGTACCTGCAGGAAATCGCTGCTGACCTCACCATCCCGGTTCTCCGTAAGGAGTTCATTATTGACGATGTGCAGATTGAAGAGGCTGCTATCCTCGGCGCCTCCGCGGTGCTCCTCATCGTCTCTCTCTTGGAGGATGAGGATCTGGCCCACAAGATTGCGCTGGCCGAAAACTTGGGCATGGACGCACTGGTGGAAGCCCACGACACTGCGGAGGTGGCGCGTGCCCTCGCCGCTGGTGCCCGGATCCTCGGCGTCAATAATCGGGACCTGCGCACCTTCGAGGTGGACTTTACGAACACGGCCCGGCTGCGCCAGGAGGTGCCGCCAGATGTGCTGTTCGTGGGCGAATCTGGGGTGCGGGATGCTGCCGACATGTTCACCCTGCGGCAGATTGGCGTGGACGCAGCCCTCATTGGGGAAACCCTCATGCGGTCCCCGGACCGGGTGCGGGCGCTCCGGAACTTGGCTGCTGCCTCTGCCCAGGTGGCGGAAGGCGATCCCACTAACCCGGAGCATCCGGGTCGCTTCGGCATGTTCGGCGGCCAGTACATTACCGAAACCCTCATGCAGGAGCTGCACGACCTGGAGGCGTCTTACTTCCAGTGCATGGCCGACCCGGAGTTTCGCGCGGAGCTGACAGATCTCTACCTCACCTATGCGAATCGCCCGTCGCTGCTCTACTTTGCGGAGCACATGACGGAGGATTTGGGTGGCGCCAAGGTCTATCTGAAGCGAGAAGACCTGAACCATACGGGTTCTCACAAGATTAATAATGTGCTGGGGCAGGCGCTGCTGGCGAAGAAGCGCGGGAAGACCCGCCTTATCGCCGAGACTGGTGCCGGCCAGCACGGTGTCGCCACTGCCACCGCCGCCGCACTGCTCGGCATGGAGTGCGAGGTGTTCATGGGCAAGGAGGACACCGACCGGCAGGCCCTGAATGTGTACCGCATGGAGCTGCTGGGGGCGAAGGTGCACGCCGTCACCTCGGGTTCCCAGGTGTTGAAGGATGCCGTGAATGCGGCCATGCGCGAATGGGTGAGCCGTATTGACGACACCCACTACTGCCTTGGTTCGGTGATGGGCCCCCACCCGTTCCCCATGATGGTGCGTGACTTCCAGGCTGTGATCTCCGAGGAGGCCCGCCGGCAGATTCTCGAGGTGGAGGGGCGGCTTCCCGCTGCGGTGCTGGCTTGTGTGGGCGGTGGCTCGAACGCCATGGGCATGTTCTACCACTTCATTCCCGATGCTGATGTGCGGCTTATTGGCTGTGAGGCGGCGGGCCGCGGCGTGGATACCGGGCGGCATGCCGCGACTATGACGAAGGGAGAGGTGGGCGTCTTCCATGGCATGAAGTCCTACTTCTGCCAGAACCAGGATGGTCAGATTGACCAGGTGTACTCCATCTCGGCAGGGCTAGACTATCCGGGTATCGGCCCGGAGCACGCTTACCTGAGGGACTCGGGCCGTGCGCAGTATGTGCCTGTCACCGATGATGAAGCAGTGGCCGCCTTTGAGTATCTGAGCCGGGTGGAGGGCATTATTCCGGCGATTGAGTCCGCCCATGCGGTGGCCTACGCGCGGAAGTTGGCTCCCACGTTGAGCCCGGATGAGTCGATCATTGTGTGTTTGTCGGGTCGCGGCGATAAGGACGTTGCCGCTATTGCCCGTTACAAGGGAGTGGATATTCATGAGTAACTCTGTAACCCCCGCGGTGGATTCCGCACAGTCCGACGCTACTGCGCACGAGCCGGTACAGCCGACTATTGCCTCCGCCTTCGCCGACCGCAAAGCCCTCATCGGCTTCGTCACCGCCGGTGACCCCACCCTGGACACCACTCGTCAGCTGGTTATCGGTATGGCCGAGGCCGGCTGTGACCTGGTGGAACTGGGCATTCCCTTCTCTGACCCGGTGGCGGAGGGGCCTGTCATCCAGGAAGCATCGCTACGTTCCCTACAGGGCGGTACCACCTTGGACGGCATTTTCGACATGGTGGCACAGCTGCGCGAGACCTGCAGTGTCCCGCTGGTCTTTATGGGCTACATGAACCCGGTGTTGCACTATGGGATGGATCGTTTCTTTGCCCGCTGTCGGGATCTGGGGGTAGCCGGCATTATTGTGGCGGACGTCCCCTATGAGGAGCGTGACGAGGTTGCAGACGTGGCGGCACGCTATGGGGTGGACTTCATTTCTATGCTGGCGCCGACCTCCGATGAGCGTATTGAGCGGGTGGCGACGGGTGCCCGCGGGTTCCTCTACCTGGTGTCTTCGCTGGGTGTAACGGGTATGCGTAGCGAGATCACTACCGATATTCCCGCAATTGTGGGGAAGATTCGGGAGGTGACGGACATTCCGGTGGCTGTTGGTTTTGGGATCAGTTCGCCGCAGCAGGCTCACGCGATGGCGCACGCGTCCGGCGGGGCGATTGTGGGCTCGGCTATTGTGCGGCTTATCGCCGAGTATGGCGAGAATGCGGTGGAGCCGGTGAAGGAGTTTGTGGCCAGTCTACGGGCTGCAATTGATGAGGGGCTCGCCTAACCAGGTAACCGGGAGATGGACATGCTGGCAGGCTCTGTTCACGGGCTCCGGTGTGAACATCATGTCCGGCTGCTAGCAGGTCACCATGATGTTGGCTGATGATGCCTAGGCCGGCTTCTTGAGTGCGGTGAGTTTCACTGCCGCCTCGCGCATTTCGCTGGCGCGGGAGAATGGCCGCAGCGCTACTAGTGCAATGAGCACCAGGAGTGTCCAGAGCACGTAGGATTCGCCGACGATGTGCTGCCAGGGATTCCAGGTAAGTTCCCGGTGGTGGTCGTTGGGTAGGTGGGCGTAGGGGTTGGCGTAGAAAATGATGATGCCCAGCACGCTGAGGACACCCCACACCCAGCGGGCGGGGGTTTGTTTGCAGGCCCACACGGCAAAGAGGGCGACCAAGGGGACGACCCAGGTCCAGTGGTGCTCCCAGGAGACGGGAGAGCAGAGGTTGGCGGCCAGGCCGTTTACCATGAGTGCGGCGAAGTACTGGTGTGTTTTGACGAGCTGCCAGACGATGACGGCGACGGTCAGCCCGGCGAGGAGGGCGACGATGAACCAGGCGACGGAGAGGGTGGTGCCTTCCAATCCAAAGCGGGCGAGGAGGCCGTTGATGGACTGGTTGCCGGCGTAGTCGTAGTTGCCGATGCGTTCCCCGTCAGAGATGATTTCGGTCCAGTAGAGCTTGGCGGTGCTGGGCATCACGAGGAAGGCGATGAGGTTGTAGGCGACGAGGGAGCCGATGGTCATGCCTAGGGATTTCCAGTCCCGACGCCAGAAGAAGTAGAGGAGGAACACCATCGGGGTAAGTTTGATGGCGATGGTGAGGCCGACGAGTGCGCCGGTCCACCAGCGGCGTTGGGGGGTGAGGCAGTCGACGACGATGAGCACCATGAGTAGCAGGTTGATCTGCCCGAATCCGAAGGTGTCGCCGATGGGGGCGGTGAAGAGGCTGGCGATGATGACGACCCAGAGGACGATCTCGTGCCAGGGTTTTTCGGTGGCGGCGAAGCCGTAGGTGCGGAGGGCGGTGAGGGTGTAGCGGGCGACGACGTAGAGGGCTAGCAGGGACAGCAGGGTGAAGAGGATGGAGCTGGCCTGGTAGGGGATGAGGGCGAAGGGGATGAAGACGAGGACGGCGACGGGTGGGTAGGTGAAGGGGAGGTGGGCGCCTTGGTGGAGGGTGGGGATTTCTCCGTAGACGTAGCCGCCGTCGAGGAAGTAGCGGGCGCCGGTCCAGTAGACGTCGAAGTCGATGTGGTAGCTGGGGAATTGCCCTTTGGCGGGGAGGGCCACCATGAGGAGTGCGGCGAGGAGCATGAGCGGGATGGTGCCTGCTGCATATTTACCGTTCTGACCGAGCCATTTTTCGCGCCGCATGCAGCCTGTCCCATCTGTGTGTACGGAGTCGCTGTGAGGTTTCGAGTGCTGAGGGTGTGTGCAGGAGTGTGGAGTGGAGCCGATGACGGGAATCGAACCCGCGTATTCAGCTTGGGAAGCTGATGTTCTGCCATTGAACTACATCGGCGGAGGCTGGCTACAGGTCCACAACATCACGATTCGCGTTGTTTCACGGTGGGAAACATTGTTGTGGCAAGAACCGCCTTCCTTAGATTAGCAGCCTGAGCTTCTCCTGCTAAACCCACACGGCCCTTATTGCGTTGTGGTGTTCGTTTCTCCGCCCGGTGACGGGTCCATTTCCCGCCACGGGAATGTGTCTGGTTCTCCGAACGGCGATAAGGTCGGTGCCGTTCTAGTGGTGGTCCAGTCCCGATCCAGTGGCGGTCTGGTGGCGAGATGATGCGGTCGAATAGTACTGATGGGGTGGTAAACAGGTTAGGCTAGGGGCGTGCTACTTTCTGATGTCGATTTGTGTGCCGTCATCGGTTCTGGCGATCTTTCCCTAGAACCCTACGATGCTGCCCTCGTGCAGCCGTCCAGCATTGACGTGCGCCTGGACGGATTGTTCCGTGTTTTCAACTCCACCCGCTACACCCATATCGACCCTGCTATTCCCCAGCCTGACCTCACCACCTTGGTTGAGGTTCCGGAGGAGGAAGCGTTCATTCTGCACCCGGGCGAGTTTGTCCTGGGCTCCACGCTGGAGGTCGTGAGCCTCTGTGACAGTCTGGCAGGACGCCTGGAGGGGAAGAGCTCGTTGGGCCGCCTTGGCCTGATGACACACTCCACCGCGGGGTTTATCGACCCCGGTTTTTCGGGACACATCACCTTGGAATTGTCGAATGTGTCCAATCTGCCCATCAAGTTGTATCCGCGGATGAAAGTGGGCCAGCTGTGCGTATTCCGGCTGAGTTCCCCCACGTTGCGGCCGTACGGGTCGTCGGCGTTGGGCTCGAAATATCAGGGGCAGCGTGGACCTACCCCGTCACAAGCCTGGAAGAACTTCCACGTTGGTGACGACGGCACCGTCACCCCTCGCTAGCCTTCCGACTTCTCGCCTCTCTGTGCCGGTATCTCCCGCTCCGGCACCTTGTCCCTACGCTTCTCTCTGCCGTTGTCTTCTCCTCTCCGCTCCCTTCGTCTCCCCCACGCAGCGTCCCTATAAGTGAGAATTTCGGCCTACGGTGTAACAATCCCCACGTGGGAGGCACGAGTAGGGCGAAGGTATCCGCAACCCGCAAGGTTCGATCGTAAACTAGACATATGACTGACGCGCTACAAGAGGAATGGTTTAGAGCTGCGTATCAGCAGTCCTACCAGCCCGTCGTGGCATACCTACGGCGTCGCATCCCCCTCAACGATGTTGAGGATGTGCTGTCCGTGGTGATGACGCGAGTCTGGCAAACCCGAGACAATGTTCCGCCCCATCTTTTGAAAAGTCCGCTTCCGTGGTTTTTCGGAATCGCCCACAACGTTGTGAGTGAGTATTTCCGCTCGTCAACCCGCCGCAGTGACCATGAGACCATCATGGACCCCATCGACGTGGTGGATGATGGCAGCTCCGCCGATGTGGCCGAGAGTGTGGCCGAAAGTGCCCAGGTCAAGGCAGCTCTAGCTCTCCTCTCTGATTCTGATAGGGACGTTCTTCTGCTCGCTGCGTGGGACGGTCTCACCACCGCAGAACTGGCGTCCGTACTGCAGGTCAAACCTGCCGCAGCACGTGTCCGTTTACATCGCGCCCGTATCCGGTTCGCGGAAGCACTACACACTGTAGAGGAGCAGTAATCGTGTCTCACCCGGAGAAACCGAAGTCGTCGCTCCGCTTCCAGCCCCTCGGCGAAGCGGACCCCGAAGCTTGGCGCCGTCTACAGGCAGCCAACCCCGTCCCTCGCCATACGGCCGGTGACGGGTCCCTCGAGCAGCCCAACATGGAGCTCCTCGACACCATTATCGCAGGGCGGACGTCCGCCGAACTCCCCACCCACGGGGCAGCAGACGCCGGCCACAGTGCCGGCCACAGTGCTGAGCACACTGTCGGCCGCAGTGCCGGTCACAGTGCTGGTCAGAGTGCCGAGCACCGAGCCGAGCGCAGCGCCGCCCTCAACACTGACGCCTCCAGCGCCGTCACTCCCATCCGCTCCAACAGTATTCCGGACGGTACCCTCGCCCTCGGTAATAGTGACAGTTACGTGACGGGCCGCAACACCGGAGACCTGGCCGGCGTGGCTCAACCGCCCGCCCCCACCCCCGTGGAGGCACCCGAAGTGCAGCGCGTCCTGGACGACGAAGCTAATGCCCCCGACGCCACCACCTCGCAGCACATCATCATTAGCATGGCTGCCGAGCGGGAAAAGCGAGCCAAGCAGCGCCGCGCCCGTGGCCCATTCATCGGTGGTATTGCCGCTGCTGCTGCCGCCGTCGCCATCCTCGTCGGTGTTGGCCAAGTGATCCCCGCCACCCCCACCGTGCCGCGCGCCGAAGCCCAAACGCTGTTGCGTAACGCCGGTGCAGAAGCCCGTCACGATGCCGTCAACGTCCAGCAGCTGTCCTCTTCCGCACTTCTGCTACACAACCGAGAAGTGGTCCGCCACTTCAACAATGACGGCATTATCTACAACGTCACCACCAACCAGCGCACCATCATGGACGCCAGCAAGGTGGAAACCCAGGTGTCCCAGGGCGAGTTGAGCTTCGATAGCCCGGCAGCTCAAGAAAAGTGGAAGAAAGCCGGCAGTCCCAAGCTGTTTGGCCTGGGCAAGGGCTACACCAAGCGCGGCACCCAGCAGGTGCAGATCGGCGGGACCACCCTCAATGTGGCCGCACTGTCCTCCTGGCCCACTGACCCAGACGGCCTGGAAAATGTTCTTTCCCAGGCTATTCCGGGCGTGCAGCCGTCCCGTTCAGCCCTCCTGTTACTCACCGTGCCCGGTCTTGACGGCTCCTTCTACCACGGCCTCTACCAGGTCATCGCGCGGGAAGCCGGCAGTACCGTGGTGAGCACGCCGGAGAAACTCCGCGGGGCAGTCCCCGACGACACCGTCACCGTGAAGTTTGCCCCTAACAAGGTGTCCACCACCACCGCCACCCTCACCTTCGACCCGAAGAGCGGACAGGTGTACGCCGTGGAAGGTGCCACCCCGCAGGACACCCTGGTACTGGTACGCGCCACCGGCTTCCTCAACTGCATCGACACGGAAGGCCCAGAGGGCCCCGACGAGATCTACCTGGGCTGCGCCACGGGTGCCTTCCGCCTTATCGAGATCTCCTGGAAGGACTGGGGTAAGAAGGTGGCCAACGGCCGCGGTATCGCCGTCATCAACGACTGCGACCCGTTCTGTGCCGCCGGCAAGTTCCACCGGATCCCCGTCATCATCAAGCTCTCCGACCTGCAACAGTGCGGGTACGGCGTGCAGATCTACACCAAGCTGGAAGCCACCTTCCCCAAGGGCACCAAAGGTCTCGTCCCGGAAACCGTCCACGAGTCCTTCCCCTGCCCGGCGACCCAGCATAGCGGATCCTAACTACCTGCCCCTGAGGACAGCAGGACCCGTCACCCCGCTAACGAAATAACAAAGAATCCCGGAAGGCTCAGGAACCTTCCGGGATTCTTGTATAAGTGCGGAAACGGTCAGCAACTGTACTTCTGCAGAACTAGTGCAGACGCCTCAGCTGACGCAGTTGAGGCGGCGGCTAGAAGTCCCAGTCGTCGTCGGTAGTGTTCTCCACTTCGCCCACAATGTAGGTGGAGCCGGAACCGGAGAAGAAGTCGTGGTTCTCCATGTTGTCGGAGGCAATGTAACCCATCACGCCCGGATCCACATGGCACACGTCGGCGGGGTAGAGCGGCTCGTAACCCAGGTACTTCAAGGTGGTGTTGGCATTGAAGTGACTGTAGGAAATCGCCAGCTCGGACCAGCCAACCTCATCGTAGAGCTCGTGGAGGAAGGCCTCTTCGGTGGCGGTGAGTTCGAGCAGGTAGTCGAACGTCATCTCCTTGTAGCGTTCCTTCTCTTCTGGAGAGAGCGGCTCCAGCATTTTCTGGTACTTGTAGCCGGTGTAGTAGCAGTGGACGCGCTCGTCGCGGAAGATGAGGCCCAGCAGGTCGGCAGTGTTCGGCAGCTTATTGCGGGATCCCATGTAGAAGGGGGTAAAGAAGCCGGTGTAGAAGAGGTAGCCCTCCAGCATGGTGCCGGCAATCTTCCGCTTAATGGGGTCGATGTCGGTGTAGAAGTTCATCTGGATGCGAGCCAGGTTCTGCACCAGCTCGTTGTTCTCTGTCCAGCGGAAGATGGCGTCGTTTTCTTCCTTGGAGCAGAGGGTGGAGAAGATGGAGGAGTAGGACTTGGCGTGCACGGACTCCATAAAGACGATGTTGGAGTAGACGGCTTCCTCGTGTGGGGTGAGGGCGTCGCCCACCATGGCGGTGGCGCCCACGGTGGATTGGATGGTGTCGAGCAGGGTGAGCATGCCGTAGGTGTTCTGCATGACCTTCTTTTCCGCCTTGGGGAGGTCATTGTAGGACTTGACGTCGTTGGACAGTGGCACCTTTTCTGGTAGCCAGAAGTTTTCGGTGAGCTTGTCCCACACTTCCTTGTCTTTGGGGTCCTCGATGTTATTCCAGTCGATGGGGCTGGCCTTAATGGTGTCGAGGATGCGGTCGGCTTTGTGGCCGGAGGCAATTTGGGCGGGGGTGAGAACCTCAAACGGCATGTCGCATGCGTCCTTTCGGTAACGGTAGTCTCCACGGTGTCACGCGGCAGTCGGACAGTCTCTGCGGCGTCGGCAGCGAGCGTGGAGGGGTTGATCGCGCTCGCACGATACTCCTATGGTACAAGCGCTCAGGGAGCTTGCGAAGAAGGTCGGACCTCCGGATTTTTCGCCCGGGAAAGGGCAGGGGAGGCGGGGCGGAGGAGAGGCTAGAGGGGAAGCGGAAGAGGGGCTAGAGGGGAGGCGGGGTAGCGCGGCGGGTGGCGTGGGCGAGCTTGGTGGTGGCAATAAACCCCTGAAATCTAAAAATGTCGCACATCTCACAAAAGCCTTGACAATCGGAGAGTCGTCGAAATTTCTTCTTCAGATATCGAAATTCTGTGGAGTAACAGAAAATGGAAATTTGTTACCATTTCAACTATTTGTGCAGTTCAACGCCACTAAATGAAAGCATTATTAATTGCTGAGGATTAATAAAAAATGAGCAGTTTTTGTTCATTTTTTGGGCGGTGGGCCAAGTTGTGCCACTACGTGGCGAAAATCTCATTTTTGTTGCTACATGAAGTGAAATAGCGAGGAAATGTTGCCTTTCACTACGTAAAATTGGATACATGTCAACTTCAACGATCACCAAGAAGGCTTTCGCCCTCGCTGCTGCTGCGGGTCTGAGCCTTAGTTTGTCCCCTCTCATGGTCGGCACCGCTTCCGCTGCCACCGCTTCCAAGACGATTAAGTCCAGCTGCCGTACCAACGGTGCTCCGATGAACTTCAACGAGACTCGTGAGAAGACTGACGTCATCGACGTTTCTGCTCCCGATCAGGTGAAGGTTGGCGAAGAGTACGAGGTCCGCGTTAACTACAAGCCGGAAATGATCCCTGGTAAGGAATCAATCGCCGTTATTAAGAGCGCTGACGACGTCGTTATGCGCCTCACCATCGATGATCCTTCCTCCTTCGTGACTGCAAGCCTGGAAGGCTCCGGCGCCGTGCTTAAGGGCACCCCGAAGATCTCCCTCGTTGGCGGCAAGACCCTCGTGGTCTCCGGCTTCGGCGTTGCCGTCGAAGGCAAGGACGCCAACTGGGCCGTCCCGACCATCGTCATGAAGATGAAGGCCTCCAAGGCTGGCAAGATCGGCACCGTCCACCCCGCAGTGGAAGGCCCCGCTGGCGAATTCAACAACCCCCAGAACTTCGTCACCATGCGCAACGTCGTTGACACTCAGGTCATCGGCACCCAGCACATTAGCCTGAACTGCCAGGCCCTCTCCGGCCCGGCAACCCTCCTGTCCGTGAACGCTGTGGGCGGCCCTGCCGACGCTGCCAAGGCTGGCGACAAGAAGGCCGACGATAAGAAGGCAGACGCCAAGAAGGACGGCGACAAGAAGGACGGCGACAAGAAGGGCACCGAGTCCTCCAAGGCTGCTCCCTCCACCGACGCCTCCGGCATGGAAGTTCTTGACGAGGATCCCTACAAGGACACCCCCACCGATGACGGCGGCCTCTCCGGCGGCGCCATCGCTGGTATCGTCATCCTCTGCCTCGCAGTAGCAGGTGGCATTGGCTACGGTATCTACCGTGCCCGCAACAAGAAGAAGGGCGAAGCCTAATTAGCCGCTGGTAACAGCACGCTATAAAGCTCCGTAAAGTCCACAAAGTGGGCTACCGGGTTCACCCCCGGTAGCCCACTTTTTACTATTTCCACCCCGCCTGCACGTCACTCCCCACTCTGGCATTCCCACCATGGCGCCCCCACCTGTGTCATCAACGTCCGCACACTATCCCCGTGCGTCGTCATTTACCCCTCCACGCACGCCATCTACTACGCGCACAAAAACTCCCTCCCTCTCACGGAGAAGTGAGGGGGAGGGAGTGTCTTAGGACGAAGGCCTAACGGCCCAGCAGTTAGCCCTTGTAGCTGGAGAGGAAGTTGCCCAGACGTTCAATGGCTTCCTTCAGCACCGCGGCCTCCGGCAGCATCACAATGCGCAGGTGGTCGGTGGTGGGGTAGTTGAAGGCGGTGCCGTGGGTCATGAGGATGTGCTCGTTTTCCACCAGAGACATGGAAAACTTCTCGTCATCGGCAATCGGGTACACCTCAGGGTCGAACCGCGGGAAGGCATACATAGAGCCCTTCGGCACCACAACGGACACACCGGGGATGGTGTCGAGGGTGTCCACGGTGGTCTTCCACTGTTCGTGGAGGCGGCCGCCGGGGGCGGTCTGGATCTGAATGTCCTGCTCGCCTTCCAGGGCTGCCACGATGGCGTACTGCGCGGGCACATTGGAGCACAAGCGCATGGAGGCCATCAGGTGGAAGCCGGCGAGGAAGTCGCGGGCGTGGTCCTTCGGGCCGGTAATAACAACCCAGCCGGCGCGGTAACCGCAGGCACGGTAGCTCTTGGAGAGACCGTTGAAGGTGAACACCAGCAGGTCGGGGGCCAGAGTGGCGAGGTTATAGTGCGGGGCCTCGGTGTAGAGGATGAGGTCGTAGATTTCGTCGGCGAAGATTAGCAGGCTGTGGCGGCGAGCGATGTCGACAATGCCCTCCAGCGTCTCCTTGGAGAAGACGGCACCGGTGGGGTTATTGGGGTTGATGACGACAATGGCCTTGGTCTTGTCGGTAATCTTGGACTCGATGTCCTCGAGGCTGGGGTTCCAGTCGTTGGCCTCGTCCAGCAGGTAGTGGACGGGGGTGCCGCCGGCGAGGGCGGTAGAGGCTGTCCATAACGGGTAGTCCGGGGCGGGGAGGAGGATTTCGTCGCCGGGGTTGCAGAGGGACTGCAGGGACATGGTGATGAGCTCGGAGGCGCCGTTGCCAATGTAGACGCTGTTCATGTCCACCTCGGGGAAGCCCGGGGTGTTGGCGTAGCGGTTGATGACGGCCTGGCGAGCTTCGGCAATACCGCGGGAGTCGGAGTAGCCGACGGCAGCGTCGAGCTTGTCCTTCATATAGTCGGTGACGTTCTTCGGGGTCAGGAAGCCGAACTTGCCGGGGTTGCCGATGTTGAGCTTGAGGATCTCAGCACCCTGCGCTTCAAGTTCATTGGCGCGGTCCAGCACCGGGCCGCGGATGTCGTAGACGACGTTCTTCAGTTTCTTGGACTGGTAGAGAGGCCGAGGGCTCATTGTGCTCTCTTCTGTGAAATATTAAACGTACTGGTACAGATGCAAGATTACACCTGTTGGCCCCAGAGCTCACTACCGGTTTGTGCTGGTACGTGACGGATCCTCGGGGGTTCTTAGGAGGAAACTGAAAAATCCTGGGGAGCAGCAAGTCCGGGACGAATACTGACACCCTCCTGATGTGTATTATTCGCAGGCTCAGCGGCAAGATCCTCATCCGCCCCGTCGGCACCCTCATGACTGCCCGTCGTGGGGGCGAGTGGGCGGGAGAAGTCGAACGGGGCATGCACACCGGCACGCAGCTGCAATCCGGGCACGGGGAGTCGCTTCTCTTCGGCATCGGCCGGCGCGACAGCAGTATCCTCTGCACTCGTGTCAGCGCCGTCACTGGCACCGTTGCTAATGGAACCAGCTACGCTATGGTCCGAACCACTATCTAGGCCGTCCTCGTCGACCAGTGGGGCAGCGGGGGCAATATGCACGATAGCCTGGTTGGCCTTAGCGGCCGCCTCCTCAGTAACCGGCAAGAGCGGTGGCAGCGGCGTGGGCACCCCATCAGTGCGGGCAATCATGCCTACCAGCGGCAGGCCCGGCACATCCAGGTTGAGCTCGTTACCGGCACCATCCTTGGCCACCTCGGCAGCCTTCACAGAGACAGCACTGTCGGCTTTCTCTTCCAACGGTTTACCGGTAACGGGGGCGGACTGGCCAGCCCGTTCCACCCGCTCCTTTCGCTGGGCGGCTTTCTCTTTTTCGGCCTTCCGCTCCTTCTCCAGCTGTTGTGCCTCCGCCAGGTAGGTTGCCAGGGAACTGGGGAGCACCGCAACGGGTTCGGGGCCGGGAGCTTGGGCGGAGGGAACACCATCTGGGCGCTCAATGAGGCCAAGGAGAGGCAGACCAACGGTTTGTAGGGAGACTGTCACCACGCCCGCGTCGAGTAGGGAAGCATCGTCGATGACGGCTTCCTCTTCCAGCTCGGCCAGCACGTCTTCGACGGCTTCCTGTTCGGCGGCGGCAGCGCGGACAGCTTCTTGGTCGGTCTCTTGGAGAGTGGTGGTGTAGTCGTTGACCGTTGCCATTTCTTCGGCGGGGATGGCATTCGGCAGATCGAGGCCGTCCATTTCCTGCTCGACGTCAATATCGCCCACGGGGATGGGAACGAGTGGCTGGGGCAATTTGTCGCCGCGCCGGACAGATTCCAGCAGCAGTACGGAGATGTCGGCGACGCGGGTGCGTTTGGCTTGGGCGGCCAGCAGGCGGCTTTCGGATTCTGTCATCCGCTGCTTCACTCCGTCCGACATCATGACGGTGCAGAAGGGGCAGGCGGTGGCGATGGTGGTGGCTCCGGTCTGCAATGCCTCGTCTACGCGCATGAGGTTGATGCGGGTGCCGTGCTTTTCTTCCATCCAGAAGTGGGCACCGCCGGCGCCGCAGCAGAAGGCCTGCTCGCGGATGTGATCCATTTCCTTCACCTGGGTGCCGGAGGACTCTACCAGTTCGCGCGGCTGGCTGTAGAAGTGGTTGTGGCGGCCCAGGTAGCAGGGGTCGTGGTAGGTGGTGATGCCCTCAACCGGGGTGGTGGGGACGAGGCGGCGGCGGTTCACCAGCTGGTTGAGGACGACCGAGTGGTGGATGACGGTGTAGGACTGCGGGTACTCGTTGCCAAGTGTGTTGAAGCAGTGGGCGCAGGTGGCGATGATCTTCCGGTTCGGGCTCTCCCCAAAGACGGATTCCAGGAGTCCGGTGTTGTGGGCTGCCATCTCTTGGAAGAGGAATTCGTTGCCGGCGCGGCGGGCGGAGTCGCCAGTGCAGGTTTCTTGGTTTCCCAGCACACAGAATTTGACGCCGCCCAGGTGCAGGAGGAGGGCGGTGGCCTTGGTGGCTTCTTTGGCGCGATCCTCGTAGGCGCCAGCACAGCCCACCCAGAAGAGGTATTCCATGCCTTCGCCGGCGAAGTCGTGGACGTCTTTGCCCCACACGGGGACGCGCCAGCCGGTTTCTCGTTCGAGTTCGTCGATCCAGGTTTCCCGGGCAGTGGGGGATTGGCCCCAGGGGTTTCCTTTGCTTTCCAGGTTCTTGAAAAGGCTGGCGAGTTCCGGTGGGTACTGGTCGGCGGCGAGTACCTGGTGGCGGCGCAGGTTAACGACGTGGTCGACGAGTTCTAGGTCGAGGGGGCACTGGTCGACACAGGCGCCGCAGGTGGTGCACGCCCAGAGGGCTTCTTCGTCGAGGAGGCCGATGCGTTCGGGGTGCTGTAGGGCGTTCGGGTGCTGGGGGCTGAGGCCGATGAGCGGTTGGGAGAGGCGCTGTAGTTCGGCACGTTGGTGGGCGAGTTTCCCGGTGGGCGTGGCGGGGAGGAGGTCGATGAGACGGGGGAAAGCGTCGTGGTCGACGCGGCCGGTGTCTGGGTCGACGAAGCCGGCGGCACGGGCGGCCGTAAGATAGGGGGCGCTGTCTTGGGCGACGTCGCGCAGCCCGGTGGCGATGAGTTTGGGGTTGAGGGGTTTGCCGGTGTTCCAGGCGGGGCAGAGATCCTGGCAGCGGCCGCATTCGGTGCAGACGGAGAAGTCGAGCCAGTCTTTCCAGGTGAAGTCTTGGATGCGGCCAACGCCGAGGAGGTCTTTGTCGGGGTCGACGTTGTCCATGGTGAGGGTTTTCTCACCGCTGCGCATGGGGCGGACAGCGCGGAGGGAGGTCCAGCCGTCCCATTCACGCTTGAGGAAAATGTTGAAGAAGGCGCCGATGCGGTGCCAGGCGACACCCCACTTGAGGTTGAAGCCGACGAGGAGGAGCCACAGCATGGCGATGAGGAGTTTCGCCACGGCGAAGAGGCTCACCATGAGGGGGTTGGAGGGGAGGATCTTCGCTATCCAGTAGGTGGCCCAGTCGATGGTGGGGTCACCGCCGCCGAAGGTGGGGAAGGTGGCGAGTTGGCCGGCCTTGACGGCGAGCATGCCGAGGCCTTCGAGGATGACGACGGCGTCCACGAAGTAGGCGGCTCCCATGTTGGACTTGTAGAAGCGGGAGGAGTGTTTGTTGCGGCCTAGGTGGGGGTTGTTTTTTAGGCGGGTGAGGGTGAGGTAGAGGCCGCCGAGGACGGTGGTGATGCCGACAAGTTCGACGAGGGCGCGGAACCAGCGTTGTTCGTGGAACCAAGGCCAGCCGCTGGACGGGTCGAACATCTGGATGTAGGCCTCAAAGAGGATGAAGATGCCCAGCAGGAAGCCGACCATGACGAACCAGTGGGAGATGGCGACGGTGCGGCGCTTGCGGATGAGGCGGGTGTGGGCAATGAATTCTTTGAGGAGGTTCCAGAGCCGGTGCCAGGGGTGATTGGTGCGGGTGTGGTCGGGTTCGGCCAGCCGCAGCATGGTGACGAGGTGGACGACGCCGCGAATGAAGACGCCCCAGCAGATGATGCTGAAGAGGGTTGCGACGATCCCGATGGGGATGGTGAGATCCCAGGGAATGGTGGGTGCGCTGGCGTGCGTGAGAGGGGTATTCACGAGCGCGTGCAGGTCGTCACTAGTCACCTTATCTATCTTATACAGCGGCACAGATTGGCTAAAGTAAGCGCAACTTGACCATTGTGCACCTACTGCAAGGGCACTAGTTGGTGTCGGTTAGTTCTCCGTTCTCTCCAGCTGGTACATCCCATTGAGGATTGGACTCAATTCCTTTCTTGACGAGTGCTGGTGTTGAGCTTAGCGGTGTGCGGAGCTTGGGGTAGCGCTTGTCTTTCTTGCCCCACCAGAAGTAGTGGGTGACGTAACCATTCGCAGGTGGGAAGGGGCTGTCGGGTTCGAATCCGAGTTCTTCGGGGGTTTTCTCGACACAGTCTGTGATGAAGTATTTCTCCTTGTCGTCGCAAGTTTCTTTGACGACACGTCGGAAAGCCTTGGTTTCCATGAAGAGGGCTTCTGTGAAGGGGTTCCGCTTGTGTTTGATAATCAAGTAGAGCCAGTACACGAAGAGTGCGACGTTGGCGATAAGGGCGAGCCAGGAGCACGTTTTGTTGGCGGCAGGGTCCATAGTGGCGAAGTTGGTCATTGCATTTGGTGGGGTAGCGATGGTGGGGAGCCAGTTGTAGAACGCAATCCAGTACATAAGGGTGTAGCAACGGAACCAGATCCATTGACCACGTGCCCAGGTGAATGCGGGAATTGTGCAGGCTAGCAGTAGTGCGAACGAGCAGTACCAGGTGTAGTCACCGAGAGAGTTGTAGAGGAAGGCGTGGTTCCACAGATCGTAGGCAATGATCCAGGGCCAAATCTGATCGAGCCAGACGATGGACTTGACGTTGCTGCCCTTACGCCCTGCCACGATGATGCGGGTGAGACCGGTGATGGTGAGGATGTTGAGGAAACCGGCGGCGGCACTGAGTAGATTCCAGTAGCCACCAATGGTGCGGAAGCCGGTGGCGGGGTCGATGCCGATGTGGCGGGCGTCAAAGTTTGCTGCCAGTGCCATATACCACGCTTGTGTCTTTGGCTCGGCGGTGATGGTGCGGGCTTCGGGAAGCTTCGTCAGCATATCGACGCCGGGGTGAGTCCATCTTTGCAGGTCAAGTGCCTATGATGCACAAAATTGAGTATAATAGGCTCAATTACTATTGCGTACTGAGAGTGGATATGTCATACTTGAGTGCGTACCGCTCAATAGAGCGTGAAATGACCTTACGAACGAACACAACATATGGAGGTACACATCATGGGACGCGCAGTAGGTATTGACCTCGGCACCACCAACTCCTGCGTCTCCGTCCTGGAAGGCGGAGAAGCAAAGGTTATCCCCAACGCAGAGGGATCCCGCACCACCCCGTCCGTCGTGGCCTTCGCCAAGAACGGTGAAGTCCTCGTCGGGCAGCCTGCCAAGAACCAGGCAGTGACCAACGTTGACCGCACCGTCCGCTCCGTCAAGCGCCATATCGGCTCCGATTGGAAGTCCAATGACATTGACGGCAAGCTGTACACCCCCCAGGAAATCTCCGCCCACGTGCTCATGAAGTTGAAGCGCGATGCAGAAGCCTACCTGGGTGAGTCCATCACCGACGCCGTCATCACTGTGCCGGCTTACTTCAATGACGCCCAGCGTCAGGCCACCAAAGATGCTGGCCAGATCGCCGGTCTCAACGTGCTCCGCATCGTGAACGAGCCCACCGCAGCCGCCCTCGCCTACGGACTCGAAAAAGCCGACAAGGAACAGACTATTCTCGTCTTCGACCTCGGCGGCGGCACCTTCGACGTGTCCCTGCTGGAGATCGGTGACGGTGTTGTGGAAGTCCGCGCCACCTCCGGTGACAACCACCTCGGTGGCGACGACTGGGACAACCGCATCGTCGAGTGGCTTGTTGACAAGTTCAAGAACGCCTCCGGCGTGGACCTGTCCAAGGACCGCATGGCCATGCAGCGTCTTCGTGAAGCCGCAGAAAAGGCCAAGATTGAGCTGTCTGCCTCGCAGAGCGCCACCATTAACCTCCCCTACATCACCGTCGACGCCGATAAGAACCCGCTGTTCCTCGATGAGACCCTGTCCCGCGCCGAATTCCAGCGCATCACCCAGGACCTTCTCGACCGCTGCCGCACCCCGTTCCAGTCGGTCATCAAGGATGCCGGAATCTCTGTCTCCGAGATCGACCACGTGGTGCTCGTGGGTGGCTCCACCCGTATGCCCGCCGTCACCGACCTGGTGAAGGAACTGACCGGTGGCCGCGAGCCCAACAAGGGTGTGAACCCGGACGAGGTCGTCGCCGTGGGTGCTGCCCTGCAGGCTGGCGTGCTCCGTGGCGAAGTGAAGGATGTGCTGCTCCTCGACGTCACCCCGCTGTCTCTCGGTATTGAAACCAAGGGTGGTGTGATGACCAAGCTCATCGAGCGCAACACCACCATCCCCACCAAGCGCTCCGAGACCTTCACCACTGCCGAGGACAATCAGCCCTCCGTGCAGATCCAGGTCTACCAGGGCGAGCGTGAGATGGCCTCGCAGAACAAGCTGCTCGGCTCCTTCGAACTCTCCGGCATTGCCCCCGCCCCCCGTGGCATCCCGCAGATCGAAGTCACCTTCGACATCGACGCCAACGGCATTGTCCACGTCACCGCTAAGGACAAGGGCACCGGCAAGGAGAACACCGTCACCATCCAAGATGGTTCCGGCCTCTCCCAGGAAGAAATCGACCGCATGATTAAGGATGCGGAAGAGCACGCCGAGGAAGACCGCAAGCGCCGCGAAGAGGTTTCTCTCCGCAACGAAGCGGAAACTCTCGTCTACCAGACCGAGAAGTTCCTCGCCGACAACGCCGAGACCGTTCCGTCCGAGAACAAGGACAAGGTCCAGGCCGCTCTCGACAAGGCCAAGGAAGCCCTCAAGGGTAGTGACGTTGCCGCTCTGCGCAGCGCCATGGAAGAGGTAAAGACCGAATCCTCCGCCATGGGCCAGGCTATGTACGAGAAGGCTGCCGCAGAAGGTGCCACCGCCGCCGATGCAGGTGCTGACAACGCCTCCGCCACTGGTGGCGACGACGACGTGGTAGACGCCGAGGTTGTCGAAGACGACAACAAGTAAGGACTGATAGACATGACGGACGCATCTCAGAACCCCACCGAGGGACAGCCACAGGCTGACGACACCTCGGATCTGCAGGCCTCCGCCACCGCCGCCGACGCCAACCCGGCTGCCGCTGCCGCAGATACTGCCGACGCGGCCGCTGGGAACGGTGCCGACACCGCGAGTGACCCCAACGCAGCCGGCCAGGCCGCCACAGCTGCCGAGGAGGAGCTCACGGTAGAAGACAAACTGCTGGCCAAGGTGCAGGAACTCACCGAGGACCTGCAGCGGGTCACCGCCGAATTCACCAACTACCGCAAGCGTGTTGAACGTGACCTCGGCACTGCCCGGGACAATGGCAAAGCCGGTGTCGTCACCTCAATGCTGGTACTTGCCGACGATGTCGAGCGGGCCCGCCAGCACGGCGACGTCACCGAGGGAAGCCCTCTCAAGGCTTTCACCGATAAGTTCACGTCCATCCTGGAAGGACAGGGCGTGTCCCAGTTCGGCGAGGTCGGGGACGTGTTCGACGCCAACCGTCACTCCGCCATCCAAGATGAAGGCGGTGACGGCGAGAAGGTGTTGAGCGCAGTTCTCCGCAAGGGCTTCAACCTGGGAGATCGCGTGCTCCGCGAAGCCATGGTTATTGTCCGTGGTGACGAGGGCGCGGCTGCCGCTTCCGACGGTGACGAGTCCACCGAGTCAAGTGCGGCGGAGCAGTCCGATGCGGATAGCGCCGACAAGTAACCTCATTTCATAACGTAGTGTAGTGGCGGCCTCCCCAGTGGGGTCGCCACTACGTTATGTGGGGACAGTTCCGTTCGTGACTGTGAAAGCGGTCCAGATTACGGCATTTAATAGGCACACAGTTACTGACACAGATAAAGTTGAGTAGTATAGACTCAATCTTAGATATTATCGATAACCATAGTTTTAGCCCAGAGAGGAGGAGACACCATGCAGCGAGAATGGGCCGATAAGGACTTCTACAAGGAACTCGGCGTCAGCAAAGATGCCACCCAAGACGAGATCAAAAAGGCGTACCGAAAACTCGCCCGAAGTCTCCACCCCGACGCCAACCCCGGTGACAAAGCCGCAGAAGAGCGCTTCAAACGAGTCAGCGAAGCTAACGCCGTTCTCTCCGACCCGAAAGAACGTAAAGAGTACGACGAACTCCGTGCCATGCTGTCCTCAGGATTCGGCGGGTTCGGGGGAAAAGGCGGTTTCGGCGCACCCGGGGGATTCGGCAATGGATTTGGTCAGGGCGCCGGTGGCTTCACCGGATTCACCCCCAGCGGCGGTCACAGTTACACCTACGGCACCGACGGCTTCGACATCGGCGATCTTGGCGACATCTTTGGCGGCGCAACCCAGAACGCCACCGGCGGAGCTGGCGGCATAGGCGACATTCTTGGTGGCCTCTTTAACCAACGCCGCGGTGGCGGACACCGGCCCGAACCACCCCAGCAATCCAATGGTGGCGCCAACATCACCACCTCCATCACCATTAACTTCCGGGATGCAGCAAAAGGCGCCACCGTGCCTATCCGCATCACCTCCAAGACAGCCTGCACCACCTGCCACGGCTCCGGGGCGCGCCCAGGCACCGCCCCCCGCACCTGCCCCGAATGTAATGGGTCAGGCTTCCGACACTCGGCACAAGGTGCCTTCCAGTTCTCGCAACCCTGCACCAACTGCGGCGGCACCGGCACCGTCATCAAGGACCCCTGCTCCGACTGTGGTGGCTCAGGCGTCGTCAACCGCACCCGCACCCTCAAAGTTCGGGTCCCCGCGGGTATAAAAGATGGCCAGAAGGTGCGGCTCAACGGCAAAGGTGAAGCCGGCCTGCGCGGTGCCCCTCCTGGCGACCTCTTCGTGAAGATCAACATCATCCCCGATAAGGTCTTCCAACGCGAGGGCAACAACCTGCTGGTGGACGTCCCTGTCTCCTTCTCAGAACTGGCGCTGGGAGCTACCGTTACCGTCCCCACCCTGGACGGCACTGTCTCCATCCGCATCCCTGCTGGCAGCACTGCCGACCAGGTGATGCGGGTACGTGGGCGTGGGATCGCCCCCGCCAAGGAGGCCGCAGGGGATCTGCTGGCGACCCTCAAGGTGCAGATTCCCACACATCTGGATGCCGACACCAGCGAGGCACTCAAAAACTATGCACAAGCAGAACAACGCTCTGGGTTTGACCCACGGGCGGGATGGGCAGGTGCGGTATGAGCAAACGCGAAAAGCACTTCTTCGTCATCTCGGTAGCAGCTGAGCGGGCGGGCATGCACGCGCAAACACTGCGCCAATACGACCGGCTTGGGCTGGTGACACCGGCCCGAGCACAGGGAGGTGGACGCCGCTACTCCGATGAGGATGTGGAACTCCTGCGGGAGATCCAACGTCTCAGCCAGGATGAAGGCATCAACCTGGCCGGTATTAAGCGGATCTTGAAGCTCTCTCAGCGGGTGAAGGAACTGCAAGAGCAGGTCGAACAGTTGGAGGAGACACTTGAAGCGGTGAACCAGCAGCATCGTACTGGGAGTGTGTTGGTGCACGTTCCCCGCAGTCAAGCAGTGGTGGTGTGGAGCCCTGAAGCGCGCCGCCGCAGCTAAGTGAGGGTACTCAGATAAGTCAGGACACTAAGAACTCTAATCCAGTGGGTCGTGGTGAATATCGGCCGGGTTAACGCCCAGGCGCGGTAGATTCGCCACGGCCTGCTGGACTATTTGCTGGCCGCCGCCCACCAGGATCTCGCGGTCGTGTACGCACCCGTCAGCAACCGCCAACTCCAGCGGATTGCCCTGCCGCAGCAGCAAATTTGGGGGTAGTGGGGGAGCGTCGCGCAGCCACCAGGGGTCGCTGTCTTCCTCCGCGCAGATATGGGCGATAAGCCAAGGGTTGGCGGCCTGAATATTGGCCAAAGTGGCGGCATCGAAAAGTTCACCGGGATAGCGGGTGCCGTAGTAGACATCCACCAGGGGGTTGTTCTTCCCCGTTTGCACCATGTCCAGCAGAATGCAGCGCATGGGGGCAGCGGCGACGTTTCGGGCGATCATACAGACGGGGCGTTCTCCGGACACGTGTAAATTGCCGTGCGGGTTGGAAAGAATCCACTGGTCGCCGGGGCGGGTGTTGTGTACCACCTGGGTGCTGAAGTAGCCGTGCTCGAGTGCCCGCACGTGGAATTCTAGGTAGCCATCCGGGTTGGCGGGGATGGTGGCAGAGAGGTAACGCCAGGTGCCGGGGCACTGTGGAATCTGGACGGACATGTACTGGCCGGGCAGGTAGTCGATGGGAGGGGCGACGTGTAGGCGGATGATGGCGATGTTGCGGGTGAGGCGCTGCACTTCCATGACATTGCCGAGGTAGACCGGGGGCGTGTTCTCTACGGAGGCGGCTGTCTGCATGACGTCGATGGCGTGCTCGAAGGAGCTCAGTAGGGCGGCGTCCAGGTCGGTGCTCCACTGGAGGGGCATGAGACGGGCGAAGGTGTCGCGCAGGGCAATTGCCAAGGTGTGGTAGTCGGCGTCGGTGAACTGGTGCTTGCGCTGGTCCCGTCCGAGTTGGCTAAGGAATTCCATTACATCGTCGAGCTGCTCTGGGTGGGGGGTGGCCTGGTCGATAGTTTCGAGGAAGTAGATGAGGCCGCGAGCGTAGCGGATGGTACGGCGATCGGTGAAGGCGGGGAAGCGTTTGCGGAGCTGGAAGTCGTGCGCGAAGACGGTGGCATAGAAGTCACGCATGAAGTCCTCGGGTTGCGCGTGGAGGAGTTCGATGGCGGGCCCGAGCACGGTGTAGTAGGTGGTGGGGGTGAGGTCGGATTCGCCGCGCGAATGGCGGCCGGATCCGGTCGCAGTGTCGTCGCGGTGGCGGCTCATTGCATCTCCTCTCAGGCGCCTTGGGGTGGTCCACTATGCCTGTATGTGCCCATCATAGCTGCTGGTGTGAGAAAAAAGACTGCGAGTTTTTCGAAAAAATCTTTAGCTATATCCGCTCAACTTTGCTAAAGTGAAATTAAACATGAGTCATAATGACTCAACTAAGTGATAGTGAGGCACTAAAAACATAGGTCATCACGTATCTGACGCTTCCACAACCCATCACCACACTTCACCATAGAGAAAAGGACAAAACCCCATGAACACCCAGAGCTTCACCACCAAATCCCAAGAGGCCATCTCCGCCGCCCTCCAAACCGCTGCCGCGAAAGGAAATCCCAGCGTAGAACCCGCTCACCTGCTCGTCGCACTCCTCGAGCAGCAAGACGGCATTGCTGGACCGCTCCTCCACAGTGCTGGCGTCGACCCCGCCGCCCTCCTCCAGCGAGCACGGTCCCTTGTGGATGGCCTCCCCGCGGCCAGTGGCGGAGGCATGGCTAACCCCAACCTCTCCCGGGACGGGCTGACCGTCCTCAATACCGCCCAGGAACTCGCCAGTTCCATGGGTGACGACTACACCTCCACCGAGCACCTCATGGTCGGCCTCGCCACTAGCGGGCACCCCGTTGCCAAGGCCATGCAGTCCTTGGGTGCCACCCCAGAGAACCTCAAGGCAGCCTTCACCTCCGTGCGCGGCTCCGGACGCATCACCACCGAAAACCCGGAGGACAACTACCAGGCCCTCGAGAAGTACTCCACGGACCTCACTGCACGAGCCCGCGAAGGCAAAATCGACCCCGTCATCGGACGTGACTCCGAAATTCGCCGAGTCGTACAGGTCCTCAGCCGCCGCACTAAGAACAACCCGGTACTCATCGGTGAACCTGGCGTCGGCAAAACTGCCATCGTAGAAGGCCTCGCACGTCGCATCGTTTCCGGCGATGTACCAGAGTCGTTGCGCGGCAAGCGCCTCATTGCCCTCGACCTGGGCTCCATGATCGCCGGCGCCAAGTACCGTGGCGAATTCGAAGAGCGCCTGAAGAGCGTCCTCCAAGAAATCAAGGATGCAAACGGCGAGATCATCACCTTCATCGACGAAATCCACACCATCGTCGGGGCTGGCGCCACCGGCGACTCCGGCATGGACGCTGGCAACATCATCAAGCCCATGCTGGCCCGTGGCGAACTCCGCCTGGTCGGCGCCACCACCCTGGACGAGTACCGCAAGTACATCGAAAAGGACGCCGCCCTGGAACGGCGGTTCCAACAGGTCTACGTGGGTGAGCCAACCGTAGAAGACACCATCGGTATTCTGCGTGGACTCAAGGAACGTTACGAAGTACACCACGGCGTTCGTATTAAGGACTCCGCACTGGTGGCCGCCGCGACCCTCTCCGACCGCTACATCACCAACCGCTTCCTTCCGGACAAGGCAATCGACCTCATGGACGAAGCTGCCTCCCGGATGCGCATGGAAATCGACTCCTCCCCGGAGGAAATCGACACCGCTGAGCGTATTGTGCGCCGCCTCGAGGTGGAAGAACTCGCCCTCGACAAAGAAGAAGACGCCGCTTCCCTCGAACGCCTCGTGGCACTCCGCCAAGAACTCGCCGACGAACGGGAAAAACTCGCCCAACTGACGGCCCGCTGGCAGAACGAAAAGAACGCCATCGACGCCGTCCGCAACCTCAAGGAAACCCTGGAGGATCTTCGTGGACAGGCCGAGCGGGCCGAGCGTGATGGCGACCTGGGTAAGGCCGCCGAACTGCGCTACGGGCGCATCCCCGAGGCAGAAAAGAAACTCGCCGAAGCCGAAAACTCCCAAGCATCGACCAGCGAATACTCGCAGATGATGTTGAAGGAAGAAGTGGGCCCAGACGACGTCGCCGAAGTTGTCGAAGCCTGGACCGGCATCCCTGCAGGCCGCATGCTGGAAAGCGAAGGGCAGAAGCTGCTCCGCATGGAAGAAGAACTTGCCCAGAATGTGGTGGGCCAAGAGGGCGCTGTGAAGGCAGTGTCTGATGCAGTCCGCCGTGCCCGCGCGGGGGTGGCAGACCCCAACCGGCCGCTGGGCTCCTTCCTCTTCCTCGGCCCCACCGGCGTGGGCAAGACGGAACTAGCGAAGTCGCTGGCCCAGTTTCTCTTCGATGACAAACACGCGATCGTTCGCATCGACATGTCCGAGTATGGGGAGAAGCACTCCGTCGCCCGCCTCATCGGTGCCCCTCCGGGATACGTCGGCTACGAATCCGGCGGTCAGCTCACCGAAGCGATCCGCCGCCGTCCCTACTCCGTCATCCTCTTTGATGAGGTAGAGAAGGCACACCCGGATGTTTTCGACGTGCTGCTGCAGGTGCTGGACGAAGGCCGGCTGACGGACGGGCAAGGCCGTACGGTGGACTTCCGCAACACCATCCTCATCCTCACGTCTAACCTGGGTGCGGGTGGTACGCAGGAGCAGATCATGCAGGCGGTGAAGCACAACTTCAAGCCCGAGTTCGTCAACCGGTTGGACGACATTATTGTGTTCTCGGCTCTGCAACCCGAACAGTTGAAGGGCATTGTGGACATCCAGCTGCGTGAACTGTCCCAGCGTCTGTCCGTCCGCCGGCTCACCCTGGATGTGGACGATGTCGCCCGTACATGGCTGGCCGAGCGCGGCTACGACCCCGCTTACGGTGCACGCCCGCTGCGCCGGCTGATCCAACAGGCCATTGGAGACGCCCTGGCGAAGGAGCTGTTGGCGGGCGAGATCTTCGACGGCGACATTGTCCATGTGACGGTGGCTGCCGACGGGGAGAGCTTGCAGATTACTGGCCAGCGCACCGAAAGCTAAGAGTGTACTGAAGGCTAAGGGTGTACAGAGAACAGAACCTCCCCTGCAGAATGCAGGGGAGGTTCTGCGTATGGAGAGCAGGGGGCTAGGCGACGCGGAGAACAGCGTCGGCGGAATTGAGGGACTGTGACAGTGCCGGGGCGGCAGTGTTGTCGTCCTGTGATCCATCGTCTTTATCGTCGGAGGAGGAGCCGGTGGAACCGACACCCGAGCCCGCGGCAGCGGAGACTTTGTGCCCGGCCGAAGGCGGCAGCCACCAGAGGAAGATGAGCGCGAGGCCGGCACCGATGGCTTTCAAGGCCAGCTCGCGGGTGGTGGCATTGGGGGAGAAGAGCCCCACCACCATGGTGCCGAGGTGGGAACCGATGGGAGTACCGGCGGCCGCAGCGGAGGAACCCACTGCGAAGAACACTGCTAGGAAGACGGGGATGACCGCAAGCCAGACCAAGGGGGCGGCAAGCGTGCCGACCACTGGGACCAGGGTGAAGAGCAGCATGCCGTTGGCCACTAGCGCGCCCGCCAGGAATCCGATCGCCCATCCGGCGGCAGTGCCGGCAAGCCCGCCGAATACGCCGCCGGCAATAACGCCGGGAAAGTTCTCTACTTCAGCGCGGTTCAGGTATTTGCCCCAGGCGTCGTAGAACTCGCGCAGGCGAGTGTCGTAGCCGATCCAGCCTTCCCGCGCGTGCATGACGGTGATGGGGGCGGGGCGGAAGGAGTCCGCTGCGGGGAGGAAGGTGGCGCTGCGGCCGCCCTCCTTAAGGATGACGTTGAGGTCCATGACCTGGTCGCCAAAGATGGCCTGGAGAGGGGCGGTGACGACGGTGTTACCGGATTCGCCGACGATGGCGAGTGTATCGCCGCGCTTGACGAAATGGCCTTTACCCAGGACGAGGGTATTGCCGCTGTCGGTGACGCCAGCGATGGTGGCATCGGCGCGGGCAGCCTGCTTGGTGCGGGCTGCATCAGTGGGGAGCAGGTGGTGGGCGTCCACGTAGGGGCCGGACTGTTCGGCGATCGCTTCAATACTCTCCGTGTAGGGAGTTGAAACGGGGTCTGCCTGAACGGGATTAGCGGTGACCATAATGAGAGAGGCGGCTACGGCTCCAGCGACTGCTTTCAGGGCTGACGAGAATTTCAATGGGCTCTCCGTTCCGTTCTCGTATCTCTGGACGATTAAGGTTCCCTCGTGCAGGGATACAAAATAACCATTCACCTGGGGAATGGTTATTTACAACAATACATGCTGTTACGGATGTTCCAAGAGTGAATCTGAAATAGAACCGAAACCTACAAAGTTGGGCTCGCTCGGCGTGCTCACTTGTAGAGAGATGAATAAAGACTCCTCGACCAGTAGAATAGGGCACATGAGTATCCTCGTTAACCCGCAGTGGCTGAAGTCGCGTATCGGTTCGAACCGCGCACCGGTAATTCTGGACGTGCGGTGGTATCGCGATCGGGTGGGTGGCTACGACCATTACCTGGAGCACCACATCCCTAACGCCATCTATGTGGACCTCGACCAGGACCTCACGGGTGTGCACAACCCGGAAAACGGCCGTCGTCCCTTCCCCTCGAAGGAAAAGGTGCAGGAGCTCACCCGTAAATGGGGTATCGACAAGAACTCCCATGTGGTGGTCTACGACTCTGTGTCCGGTACTTCGGCAGCCCGTGCGTGGTGGATCCTCCGCGACGCTGGTGTCGAGAACGTCTTCTTCCTGGATGGTGGCCTGCAACGCTGGGAGCATGCCGGTATGCCCACGGTGACGGGTCCCGGCATTATTCCGCTGCGCGGTAACTTCGAGGTATCTGACACGCCCTGTATGCCCACCATCACCGTAGATGAGGTCAAGACGTGGCCGGAGCATGGCATTCTGCTGGATGCCCGCTCGGAACGCCGCTACCAGGGTCATTTTGAATATAACGATGCTCGCCTGGGCCACATCCCGGGTGCCCATAACCTGCCGACCTACGGAAACTTTGGCCCCGACCAGAAGTTCCTGGACTTCGAAAGCCTGCTTGACCGTTTCGAGGGCTTGGGTATTACCAGTGGCTCAGAAGTTGCGGTTTACTGTGGTTCCGGTAACTTGGCCACCCACACCATTGCCGCCCTGGAAGTCGCTGGTCTACCTGGTGCTTCCCTGTATGAGGGCGGTTGGTCGCAATGGTGTTTGGATCCCGAGCGTCCAGCCTCTCGAGGCTTCCGTCCGTAGCTTTTCGCGTGCCTACTTTTCCCACAGTGGGCACGTTTCACTATCGGTTAAAATCGCTGCCGAACACGTGAAAAAGCTCCGAAACAGGGCAGAAACACAGTACCGTTAGTACTGAGTACTGCCCGCAGATAGGGGAAACGTATGTTATCAGTTCCCGTGATCTTATTGATCGTGGCCGCCGTGGTAGGCGCAATTGGCATTGTCTTTGCCATTGTGGGTGCCGTCCGCTCCCACCAGCAGCCCTCAACCGATGCGCCCGAGCAGTCCCGCTGGGGCGATGAGCTGGGATTCCGGCCCGACGCAGAGGGCGTGCACGCCGCCATCTCCCAATGGGAACATGGCCCCGCCGCCGACGGTGGGCTGAGTGAGCCGAAAGACCCCGCCACCGGAGAGTTCGCCGGCCATCCCGCATTGATCTTTACACAGGACGACGGCTGGATTGTGGCAGTACAACGCGATACCGCTTCCTCTGTGGTGGTGGAGATCCACCCGCAGACTAACGAGGAGGCGGACGAGTCTGGGAAGGCCACCGATCTGCAGGTGTACTCCTCCGATGTGGATGCAATGATCCGCGCTACCGATGACCGTCTGGTGGAGATTCTCGACAACCACCCCGGCGACTTGGCCATGGCATGGTCTGAAGGCTACTGGTCGGCGGCGCTGCTGCCGCTGGACGATGACGGTGTGGATGTGGAGATCGACCCGGACAACAAGATCAACGAGGAACTCCCCTTTGTCCTCAACTGGTTGGCCAACCTCAACGATGCGCTGCGTGTACTGCCCCCCAAGGAAGGCGAGGAAGAGTCTCTCAGCCTGCAGGGTGTGGGCCCCACCCGCCCGCTCGCCGACCGCACTGACGCTGACTCTCTTCCCGTCGACGCAGATTCCTTCGAGCCGGAAGAAGCTGGCTTGTTGCCCGCCGACACCGGTTTCCCCAGTGATGTACCCGTCTCCGACGGTTCCCTGGCCGGTTTGGTGTCCGGTGGGGTTGGTGCCGCTGGTGCCGGTACTTTCGTCGGCCGTGGTGTGGGCGACGAGCCGGCCGAGGATGGCGCGGCGTCCGGTATCCCCGCCCTCACCGTGGTGGGCGATCAGCCGGTTGCCCCCATCTGGGAGGAGGACGAGTCCGAAGCCGAGAGCATGCCTGCAGACGAGGGCGACTCTCCCGTACCTGCCGACGCTGCCGACATCGATGAACCCATCACTGAGGAAGAGCTGGCTGCAGCAGTAGCTGCTGATGAATCTGTCGCCATCGACGCTGCCGATGACGACCTGCTGGCTGGTAATGACCTGGTAGATGATGGCATTGACGGCGATGATGACCTGCTCAATCTGCCGGATGATGATCTGTCGGGCAGCGAGTTCCCGAACAATGAGCGTCCGAGCAATGAGCTTCCGAATAATGTCATTCCCTTCACTCCAGCCGGTGGTACTACCACTGGAGCTGCAGTGACTGGTGGCCTGGCCGGATTGACGATCGTTCCTGATCTGCCCCTCGGCGAGAACACGGAACTGTCCGGTGACGACGCCGATGAGCCGGATGCTGGCACCTCCGCCGGGCTGGCCGAAGACGACTTCGTTACCCTTCCCGCCGCCGACGATACTCCGGCCCCCAGCTGGGCACCCGACGAGGAACCCACTGGTGAACTCGCCGTTAACCATGTGGATGAAAGCGCCCTGCTTGCCAGCTCTTGGGAACCGCGGGAACACATCGACTTCGCCGACCTCTCCGCAGACGACGAGCGCAACGCCGACGCCACCTTCGTCACCGAAGCAGACTTTGCCGAAGCAGACCGCCTCATGGGCGAGGACCTGGACGGCAGTGATGTGGGCACAGACGACGCCAATGACATTGAAGACGTCGAAGCCGAAGCGGACGCTCTCGCCGCCTACGCAGAGGCAGAAGCCGTTGACGCCGTCGACGAATTCCCGGGCGAAACCCAGGTAGAGGATGTGCCGGCCGCTGACGAGTGGATCACCCCCACCACCGCCGAGTTCGACATTGTGCCCGAAGCCGGCGAAGAAGCCGCCACGCTGGCCGCCGTCGACGACGATGAACCGGAGGAAGCCGACGAGGACGTCGCCACCGAGGACTTCACCAGTGAAGACCTCGCCGAAGAAGGGCTCACCGAAGAAGACCTCATCGACGACACCGAAGACGACGCCCTTCTCGACGAACCCCTCGACGGGCCCGACATGGGCGAGGACCACCACGAGATTTCGGAGCCACCACACTTTGAAGGGCAAGACGCCGAACTCGACATTGATGCCCTCGGCGCCCCTGAGCACACCGGCCCCTTCGACATCATCAACGACGTCGCTCTGGCTGACGCCGCCTCTGCCGACGAAGCAGAAGAGTTTGCCGTCAGCGAGGCCGAGGCTGTAGAGGTACTGAGCCCCTACGAAGACGACGAAGAAGAATACGAGGTAGACGAGGACACCTACGAGGGACCCGATGACGCCAACTACACCGACGAGGACTTCGGTGAGGACGCTATCGAGCAAGGCCCCTTCGAGGCTGCCGCCACCGACGATGAGCTGGACGAGCCAGCCGCATCGGGAGCCGCAGAGCCGGTCGAGGACGCAGACCAGGTCGCTGACGACGCTGAGGCTACTGAAGGCGCTGGAGCAGCTGAGGCAGACGACGCGATCGATGCGCCGGAACGCCCCGCTGACTTCGCCGCCACACCGCTCACCGAGGGATTCCCCAGTCGGGAAGTTGGAGTCGATGCCGACGCAGCAGGAACTGCAGCTGCCGCTGGCGGACTAGGTGGTCGCTCCGCCGTCCCGCCGGTCGCCGCCACCCCGGAGGACACCCGCCCACGGATCTCCTTCGTCAAGCCAGTCGCCTCCCCGGCTGAAACCGGCCCGCTGCCCATCGTGAACCCGACCCAACCGTACTACCCAGAGCGGGACGAACAGGAGCCCGCTGCGCAGACGTCCCCCTCCCCGGCTGTCACCATCCCGCAGCCGCAAGAATCTGTCTCCACCGGCTCCCACGCTGTCCGCGACGGAGAACCCTCCACCATGCAGACTGGCCAGTTCCCCATCATTAAACTCAATGGGGCACGTGAGCCCGGCCGGCACGCCCGCAGACACAATGAGGACGCCGACACTGCGGTTCGCCCATCTTGGTTCGTGCCCGGGAAGACCAGCAGCCGCTCTCGCCGCCGTGATGAAGATGATGAGCAAGCGGAGAACGGTCGCTCCGCCGCCGACGCAGATCCCTCCGCCGAGGACGACCACGCCCAGCCAGAAGTTTCTGACGACGACAACTAGCCACTAGGCTTAGCCTTAGGACACAACTCCCGCCGGTCCCACCCGCGGGAGTTCCCACACCCCAGAAAGGCGCCTTTCATGGTTGCAGCGTTCAACCCTGCTGATCACCCCGTTAACGCTGAGGCGAAAGCCGAACTCGCCGAACTCGTTAAAGACCTCGCTGTGGTCCACGGGAAAGTCACCCTCTCTTCCGGGAAAGAAGCCGACTACTACGTCGACCTGCGTCGCGTCACCATGCACAGCCGCGCCTCCCGCCTTATCGGCGCCCTCCTCCGCGAACTCACCGCAGATTGGGACTACGTTGCCGCTGGTGGCCTCACCCTAGGTGCCGACCCAGTGGGCACCGCCATCATGCACGCTGACGGGCGCGACATTAACGCCTTCACCGTCCGCAAGGAAAAGAAGAAGCACGGCATGCAGCGCCAGGTCGAAGGCCCTGATGTGGTGGGCAAGAAGGTGCTGGTCGTCGAAGACACCACCACCACCGGTAGCTCGCCGCTCACGGCCGTCCGCGTCCTGCGCGACCTGGGTGCCGAGGTAGTGGGCGTCGCCACCATTGTGGACCGTGCGACTGGCGCAGAGGACGTCATTAACGCTGAAGGCCTGGAGTATCGCTACCTGCTGAGCCTGGAAGATGTCGGACTCGCCTAGCCCCAGCGTACCTCTCACCTCGAGTACCGACTCCGCCCCTGGCCCCACCGAGTGGGGTGAAGGACGCCACGGTGTCGGTCCCTGGACTCTGGAACACCCCGGGGAACCCCTTCCCACTGACCCCCGCTACGATCCCACCCTGTTGGCAGAAGGGGATCGCCGTAATGTGGTGGACGCCTACCGTTATTGGCGGCGTGAGGCCATCGTTATGGATCTCGATACCCACCGTCACCCGTTCCACGTCGCCATCGAAAACTTCGAGCATGACGCGAACATTGGTACCGTCGTGCGCACCGCTAACGCTTTCTTGGCAGAGACGGTACACATTGTGGGAAAGCGCCGGTGGAATCGGCGGGGAGCCATGGTGACGGATCGTTACCAGCATCTTCGGCACCATGACACGGTGGAGGAGCTCATTCAGTGGGCCCACGCTGCTGGACTCACAGTAGTGGCTGTGGACAATGTACCCGGCTCTACCCCCCTAGAATCTACCCTCCTCCCGGAGCGTGCTCTCCTCTTGTTTGGCCAGGAAGGCCCCGGTATTTCCGATGCTTCGGGGCAGCAGGCTGACATGCTCGTCTCTATCGCCCAATTCGGATCCACCCGCAGTATCAATGTTGGCGTTGCAGCAGGTATTGTGATGCATGCTTGGATAGCGCAGCATGCAGATCTTGCTGCCGCCTGGTAACACTATCGCTGTTGAAAGGATGCGCCGAGATGGCCACCTCCGAACTTCACACAGCCCCTTCCTGGGCACGTACCACGGATTGGCAGAAACGTGCTGCCATTGCAGAACGAAGCGTACTGGGCCGCCACGTGGTGCGGTCCTTCTTCTTACCGTTTACCGCTACAGGTATGAGTGCCTGGCCGTACCTCTTCCGGGAGCGTTTTTCTGGCAGCTGGAATTTCTGGTGGCAGGCCCACCTGATTGGCTGCATGGTGGATGCGGTAGACAGAGAGGAGACGCCCCGGAGCCGGCGGCTGCTGCGGCGGTTGGCGCGTACTCACTACCGGCTGAATGGCCGCGGCTGGCGCCACAACCCGTACTTTGATGACCTTGCCTGGGTGGCCGTGGCGGTGCAGCGCGCAGAACGACGAGGCTACGTGCAGGGCTACGAGAAGGCTCTGCAGGAGGTGCGGGAAAAGTTTGAGAAGGCCTACAACCCGCAGTACGGCATCCCGTGGCGGGTGGGGGAGGACTTCTGGAATACGCCGGCAAATGGTCCGGCGGCAATATTCTTTGCTCGCTGCGGCGATAAGCAGGGGCAGGATCTGGCGGAGCAGATCTGTGACTGGATGTACCACTCTCTACAACTGAAAGATGGCCCCTACCAGGGGTTGTATGCGGATGGTCTGCGTCTGGTGGACGGTAAGGAGCAGCGCGTCGACAAGATCTACACCTATTGCCAGGGGGTGGCGATGGGAGCAGAGATGGAGTTGGCATTACATTCGGAGGGGCTGACGCAGCAGGAGCATTTGCGGCGGGTGTGCGAAATCGTGGAGGCGTGCGAGCGGTCACTGCTGTCTCCCACAGGGGTTGTGCTGGCAGGTGGGGGCGGTGACGGCGGCCTCTTCAAGGGAATTTTGATGCGTTACTTAGCGGATGTGGCTCGGCGGATGCCGGAGGTAGACGCTGCGCCGGGGGTGTCTTTGTGGGATGGCCGGTTGCAGCAGGTTCAGCAGGCTGCGGCGCGGATGGTGATGCGGAATGCGAAGGCGGCGTGGGAGACGGCGGCGTGGTTGCCGGAGGGGATGTTGTTCTCTGCGAAGTGGAATGATCTCGCCCAGTTGCCGTTGCGCGTTGCGCAGCTCGATAAGAAGTCGGGACGTGCAACTAAAGGCGATGGGGCAGTTGGGAGCTCGGCTATTGCTGAGCAGGATCTGTCAACGCAGTTGTCCGGGTGGATGGCGGTGGAGGCGGCTGCTCGTTTGGTGCGTATGGGGTGTTCATTCGGATACTAGGCGGTCCGATAAGACCGATGTGCCTGCCTCTGAGGAGAGATGAAGAGTTTTACTGAGATTTGGTAGTCCGCTGCACTTTTTCACCTCAAAACAGTGTATTGTCTTTACTGCTACGTGTGTTACTTATGTGACTAATGGTGTTCTCCCCACGCAGTGATGGAACTTTTTGGAAGAAGGGTTACGAGCATGTCCCTGCCGCGTAGGCGTGTCGGCACAATCGCTCTCTCGCTGGCTCTCACCGCTACCATGGTCGCCGGACTTGGTTTCGGGGTTGCTCAGGCTAGTGACTTTGATAAAGCGGAAAAACCGCTGAATGTTGATACTCCCTCGTTCTTTATGACGGTGGAAGAATCGCAGCACATTGCTTCGCAGTTGGAGCCGATTTCTCTCCGATTGAAGCTCAAAAAATCACCGCACCCGGCAGTAGCGGAATGGGTACAACCTATCTTCCCCGACGACCCCTTTATGAAGGATGATGCGTGGAAGTACGTACGCAAGGGCTACAAGCAAGGTCAGATTATCCGTAAGCGGAAATCCTTGTGGTCGCAGCTTTTCTTCCCGGGTTCGCGGTCGGTCCAGTACGCTTTCGTGTCTTACGATTCCCGTGGCTATCCTATGACCGCTACGGCAACGTTGGTCGTCCCCCTCCATGCCAAGGAGAATGCTGGCGTTGTTCAATATAACCAGTTCATTAACTCCTCTGGTCCACGCTGCAAGGTGACCAATTCCCTAAACTCCCCTCTTGCTGGCGGAGACTTCAATAATGTCATTCAGGGGCTCAATATAGTTCTGGCTGCCGGCCATCCAGTGCTTTTCCCTGATGCTGAAGGTCCACGTAACTCCTACGCAATCAACCGCCTTGCCTCGCACGTGCTGCTAGATTCCATGCGTATGGTGCATCGGCAGAAGGACTTCCCGCTGAAGTCTTCCCCCTTCACCGCTATCGGAATTTCTCATGGTGGCATGCAGACGGGGTATGCAGCAGCTGAGCAGCCTTATTACGCTCCTGACCTCACCAAATACATCAAGCAGTTCATCGTGAACGAGGGCGCCCCGGACCTCATCAAGGTCGCTCACAATTTCGGCTTCTTCGGATCGCGACAGAACATTCCTGCCCTGTACGGCAGCTTCATGATGAGTTTCGTCATCGGGGCGATGCGTGAATACTCTGATGTGGTTCCGAATGCCGAAAAATGGCTCACCGACTATGGAAAGTCCATCATTACCGTCAATCGCAATCTGTGCATGCCATTCACTTTTCCGATGGGAACAGGAATGATCTCGAGCAAGGTCATGAAGGATGGCTTCTTCGAATCTGAAACCTTCCGACAAGCAATGCAGGTTGCGAAGGAATCTTCCTCCATCTACTACCCTGGCCACCCCAAGGTTCCTACTCTACTGATCCATGGTGCGTTGGATGAGATTCTCTTCCAGGCGGAACAGGATGCGGTGCTCTGGCATCGCTACTGCGACGCCGGCAGCAATATGCTCTTCCAGCTCACTCCGGTTGGGCATTTTGGAACGCCAGCGCTGTCCATGCCACGTATGCTCATCCAAGGAATGGCTCCATTCCACGGTGCGGAGCAGCACCCCAACTGTGATATACCGGTTCTCCTCTAAAAGAGAACGCTGATGTGTACACCTTCGTTGGGTATCGCGTCTCAGTGGCAGGGATAACACGTTCTGCTAAAAGGGGAATGCCCCACCCGGTTAAGCCGGGTGGGGCATTCCCCTTTCTCAGTCATGTGAAAGTGCGGACTGCTGTAGAGTACGACTCACTTCAGGATGGTCGGTTCGACAAAGTGGAGGTTCTGGCAGCGTTCATGCCACGCGTGATGCGCTCAGTGGAGACAGTCAGTAGTGGGTGAACGGACTTACCGGGGGCGTTCGTGGGGCT
>JAHABL010000013.1 GCA_018376445.1 Mycobacteriales bacterium | reverse complement strand
ATTTCGACGGGCGTCAGCACCGTGTGGACGGGGATACCAGGGGTACCGTCCTTGGAGATCTTAATCATGAAGTTGCCGCGACCAATGTTGGGTGGGTTGACGCCATTGTGTGCACGGATAGGGACGCCTGCTGACCAGGACGTAATCATCTCCCGCTCAGCAGGGGTGAATTGGAGAACATCGGACAAGCGCTCCAGCTCGCCGGAGGGGAGACCGCCGCAAATCACCATGCCGGATCGCTCGATAAAGCCTTTTGCGATCTTGACGTCCACTTCGTTGGGAAGTGACTCTAGGTCGCGTCCGGTGTGGGTAATCATGAGAAGTCCAGTGCCGTCTGAGCGGTTCAGGCGAGTGAGTTCGTCGATGCGATTGACCATACCTGCGCCAGCACCAAGCACCTGCCAGAGTTCGTCGAGAATGGCGAGGAAGTATTTTTGCTCTTCGATACCAGCATCAGCGAGGAGGTGTGATGCCTCCATCGTGCCGTAGGCATCAGACCAGCATGTGAGCATTACTGCTGCCTTGAGTTTCTTGTCGCCGCGAGCGACCTGCGAAACATCAATACAGATAGCCGGTGCGGTGAGATCAAGATGAGTAGTCGTGTGCCCTGCGAAAACGTCACCAAGAGGGCCGTCAAGAAGCGCAAAAAGTGACCGCGACAAGGGCGTGATTGCCTCGTCGTACTCTTCCTTGCTGTGTGCAACAACAGCGTCATAGAGTTCTTGCGAACCTCGCAGAATCTCTTCTCGAAGATCGCTGACTAGAGGAGGGTTCACGAACGAGAATCGTCCGCTGGTGCGCAGCTCGCGCAGCGCCACGGAGATGAGGGCGTGCTCAAAGTCGGAAACGGGTCCTTCACGGATCAGCTCAACAAGCGCGGTCACCATTGTGCATTGTCGCGAATGGACAAGCTCTTTTGTCTCCTCAATCAGGTTTTCTTTGCCCTGCTCAACGAGGAGATCACGGTTCTTTTCCAGCACCGGGATGGCACTACCGAGCGCGCCAGCACCGAGTGGATTCAGGTGGCCGTGATTATGGCCGAGGGTAATAACCTGCCCATCCATGAGATAGGTGAGGGTGACATACTCTCCTTTCATATCGCCAGCGACGATAGGAACCTGGCCTTGCGCAATAGCCCCGATAAAGAGCTTGCGGATCAGAGTCGATTTGCCCTTACCGGGGAGAGACAAGACGAAGGCCGAAGGGTTGGCAATAAGCCCTGCCGCAAACCATCGCAGGGTATCGCAACAGATAGGCTCGCCGGTCACGCAGTGCCGTCCGATTGGAGTCCCGATCTGTGGTGCAGATGCACCCCACATCCACGGGTTGAGCCCGCACACATGGACAGATGTGGCCTGGTACTCGCGTGGAGCTAGGCAGGTAGTCTGCCGTCCTCCGTGAGGACCAATATAGCCAGCGTTACCCTTGTTAAGCGGAGTGGGGAAGAGGGAAGGTGCTTTCACCTTCTTCGTTTTCTTCTCGTTCTGGTCGTGGCGCGCCATTAGTGTTTTCCAACTGCGTTTGTCGAAACATGGTCTGGTAGAAGAACGCCCAGTCCTAGCGAGGCAGCAAAAGCAATGTCCTGGAATGCGTAGGCTCGCTGAATGCCGAGGCGCGATTGCGTCGAGAGTGATTCAAGAATGGCTGATGCTGAAGGAACTGTCTCCATTGACGGTTCAGTAATGCTCAAAAGCATTGAATAGAGTGCAAGGCCAGCGCCGCGAACCTGTTCATCACGAGCTTGCTCGGTGGCCTGAAGTCGCATTTCAGCGGCAGCGGACTTCACGGCCTTGCCAGTATTGAGCGCGGTGAGAGAGTCTTTGTACTCTTTATCGACGATACGAGTGGCGTCACCTGCTTTAACGGGACGGTAGAACAGCGCGATGCGCTTCCGCTGGGCACCATCGTGGGGAGCAAGAAGGGGACGTAAGACCTCATCGGTGAACACAGATTCGGGAGCGGTCGTCATTTCCCAGACGACGCTCACACCACCGGCGTGCCGGTACTTATCCCACTCTGTTACTGCGGTGGTGGGACCGCAGGTGTCCCACGTGAGACCAGTGTCTTCGTGGTGGATAGAGGCGGTTTCAAGATCGTATTCCGCTTCAGGGACATATGCCCTGTGTGCGGTGGAGACAATATCAGCTGCCGACATCGGGAGTGCCTGCACGCCTGCACCAAGGAGATCCCGGTAGAAGGCAGGAAGACGATTAGCCAGCTCGGCAGCCATCGCCTCCCAATCCTGGCGCGTCTCGTTATTCATCGCTTTAAACGTGATGGAAAGTCGCGCAAATGTACTGGTTTGGCCAGAGGGAATGATCTCCGCAGACTGGTACATCACTTCTGCAGCAAGGTCGGGAGCAGTGGGAACAATCTCCGATTCGACTTCAGAGAAAAGCCGTTGACCAGAGGAAGGGACGCTTTCGACCACAACGGTGGCAGCAACAATATCTCCGGGCAGAGATAGCTGGGCGATGTAGCGTCCCCACTCGGCAGTCATGACGTTCATCTCATCGACCGTGAGTGCTTCGTCTCCGCCGGGGTGGCACTCAAGGACAATTGTGTACTCGTTGAAGCGTTTGAGGTGCAAGATACCGAAAGGATTACCAAGGCCATCTGAACTCCATTCATGGAGTGTCATCTCCGAGAGCACACCGGGGAGAGGCCGTAGGCCGCCCGGAATGCGGGAGTGAGGGCCAGAACGATAGACCGTTGATCCATTGTGCTTTCGCTTAAGCCATTGCATGAGTATCTCCGCCATTTCGTAGATGGAGCGTCCACGAACTGTTATCGCCATAGGGGCGATGGACGCAACTGTGATGATGGCCAGCACGAGGCCGACCTTAGGACCGATAAAAACAGCACTGATAAGGGCCAGAACTGCGCCGCCCATAGCCACCATTGAGGCCTTGAGGCTCAGCCCAAAGAAGCCTGTTTTTTTAGGAACAGTGCCGGAACTGTAAAGGGGTCGAATACTCTGATCCATGCCTGTCACCTCGAAATATGGCCGTGGTAACTACCGACAGCTCCAGATGCCAGACGGTTAACGGTGTGAACTGCCGTGCTAACACCGCGTGCTGCGGAATCGGTTGCGCGCTTACCCGCACGAGAACCACGCTGAACAGCTTGCCCAGCTCTCTGCATCTGGGATCCAATCTTCGCTCGTCGCATAGACGACTGGGAGGGAGGAGCAGAAACACCACCGGGGGCACCGCCCCCACCACCCCCGCTAGGGGCAACAGTTAATGATCCACCAGGAGCAGCGGCACCTCCGCCACCGCTCCTAAAACCACCGCCGCCACCAGCGGCAGCACCTCCAGAAGAAGCGGACGCTACCTGGCGACGCACACCATCGGGATTAATCGCGGCACCAGAAGCGATCTTCGCTCCACCTGCAGACATTGCTTTACCCCCGACACCAACAGCACCAGCTGCAATGGTGCCTGCCGCACCGACTGCACCAGCAGCAGCGCCAGCAACCAATAAGGATGCTCCCGAGTTCGATGCGAGAATTGATGCGGCTGGGGCAAACAAGCGCACGAGAGACGGCATCATAAAGCCTGCAAGGCCCAGAAGAACCATGCTCGTGACTTGTGCAGGAGTGTCACTGGCTCCGCTTTGCCAAAATGCGATGGCGTAAATAAGAGAGCCGATTGGCTTGAATGCGAGAGCGGACAAAGTGAAAGCGATAACGCTATCCCACGACCGTTTTCCTCCAGGGGTAGCGCTCATTGCCGCCACAATCGGGGCAAGCGCAACAACGATAATCAAGATGGCTTCGCGGATAACCAGCGAGACAATCTGGACGAACGTACCCAGAAGAGTAAAGAGCGAGATAAACATCACCACGAAAGGTCCCAGAACAGAGTCTTGGGAGATCATTGTGATGTTAGAAAGAGCAGCGGCAACGTCCCCGCCCGAAGACTCATAGAGAACCCATGAGGAGAAGGCATCTCCGGCATGGTGGAGCAGAAGGACTGCTGAGGGGAGGAGGAACGCAGCAATGCCAGTGCGGACCATCATGGCAGCAACCTCAGTTGCTCCCTCCAAAATGGCTTTTTGCCGCTCGATGGCCAGCTTGATAGACGCAGCAACAATGCCGACGATCATGAGAATGATCTGGATCTCAAGGGTGTAGCTACGTACACCCATCATTGCCGAAGACTGACCACCCATCTGAGGGAAGAGGTCAGTTTTTGCCCATAACTGCAGCGCAGTTTCAAGCATCGTGCCAACACCGGCAAGGGCAGCTTTCGCAACCTTGCCGATAGCATCGTTCCAAAAATCGCTTGCCTTCGCCTGCCCGAAAGCAACCGGGTGGCTCAGGGATGACCCAGTTGCGCAGCGCGCCTCATCAAAGCCAACCGGGTCGCTGACTTCATCATCTCCTCGACCTTCTTTAATCGCAGCAGTGACGAACTCTAGCGAGTGGTTCAGTTTCGGCAGCATACACTCGGCTTTTGCCCGTTTATAAGCGTTATCCGAGGTTGCAAGCTCCTGGTACTCCTGGATCTTCTCTAGGATCTTCTTATGCAGATCGGCAATCCGTGGAGTCGTCTTCATGCCAACAACATCATCAGCATTATCGGGAAGATTCTCAGTGTTATCGGGTGCGGTGACGGTCGCGGTGGGCGACTCATCAGGTTCAGCAAACGCCGGAGCGGCGGTGTGGAAGAAAACGATAGCTAAGAGTGCAAACAGAACTGCTACCGCTTTAGCGGCCCTGTTCACATCTCACTCCAAAGAATCCAGCCGTCGCCATTAAATTTGCTTCGGTCCTCGCGGTAGGAAGTCTTTAGTCCTTCTCGGAACCATCCGGCACTGGCATGCCAGTCGCCGTCCTTCCATTCGACGACAACTTTTTCAACGCTGAGCTGTTCAGGGTCGCCTTTGTCGTAGGCAAGTTCAAACTCCAGCACATCTCCATGAACTTCGCGGAGTCGAACAAAAGACGGAATCGTTGGGAACGGTGTTTCCGGGTGGCTACACGGGATCGTTAGCGATTGTCCTGCATACTGCTTTGTTGCTTCAGCCTGCGTCGGACCACAGCTGAGCATACTTGCTTCGCTATTAATAGCCGCAAGAGCAGCGCCCTGCAGGCTATGAGCGTACCCACCGTAGAAACCATTACGAGATTTCGTAGGTCCATCAGTTGAAGACAATTGGACGAGAGCCTGCTTTTCAACCACGATAAAAATAGGGTTGAGGGGGCGAGCAAACGTTTGATAGGGCTTTGGAGTAGACCATGTACGCTTGCCCAGCTGAGGGAGAGTAGGACGGGTCTCACCATCTGGAGCGAACACCGGCATACCCTTATAGATCAACCACTCGCCATAGTCGAACTCGGGAGGGAGCTTTGTGCGGTCAACGTCCCGTACAGCGGTAGCCTGGCTACCGCTGTTAGTAGAGGAGTTATCTCGTCGCCCAGTAGCGACGACAATCGCAACGACGGCGATGATGACGCAGATAACAACACCGACGGCAATGATGATGTTGCGCTTTTTCTTATCGGGAATGCTGGACGACTCCATGAGGGGGACCTACTTACTTGCCTGAGGGCTGAGGGAGCTTGGTAAAACCGTCAAGGTTCTTCAAGGGGGAAGCGTCAATGTGCTCTGCTGACTCGTTAAGGACGACGCGCCATTCACCATTGAGGTAGGCCATTGCGACCGGGTAAGAAAACAGCTTTCCATTCTGGCTCTGAGCAAGAATGACGGCACAGCTCACAGGGATCTCTTTATCCTTGTCCCACTTCCAGTTTTTAATCTGGAAGCCGAGGAACTTGCGGGCGTCCTTCGACTTGATAGGGCCGGTGATGGACTGCATCGTACGGAAGGTGGCGAACTCATCACGACCGCGACCGGGAGCAGTCAGCCCGCGAACTGTAATGGCCCACACATCGTCTGGTGCCAAGGCGATTCGTACTTGGTCGTTAATAGCTGCGAGAAGAGCGCCTTGCGGGGTAGGGGAGTATCCCCACGCGGGGATACCTTCGGTATGCTTCGGTCCGTCCTCCTTGCTTACCGGGACCGGTTGTCCCTGGTAGGAGCTCCAGCTCATGTCCTTGGGAAGAGCGGTAAGGTCTACACCGCCATCCTGTGAGCAGCCCGTAAGCGTTCCGAGGGCAACTGCTCCAGCTACGGCAAGGGCTACAGTAGAGTTCTTTAACTTCAACATTGGTGCCTCCAGAGGCTTTACATGGTGAGGAAGTTGGTCGCAATCGCGCTGGCAGATGAAACGACAGCAGCGCACAGAGCGATCTTGATGATGGGGTCCTGCAAGATGGGTTCTCCTTGCTGGCGGGCTATAGCGAACCGTGCACCAGCAACAACGAGTGCAGCGACTAGTGCAACGACGGCGAGCCACATTCCCCAGTTCAAGACCGCGTAAAGCGGTCCTGCCACTTCTTGTGGAAGTGGCTGAGGGTCGGTGGGAATAGTTCCAGCAGAGAGGGACAACATAGGACAGCTAGAAGACGATAGTGTTAATGATCGTTCCTGCGGCAGCGACAATAGCTGCACCGATCAGAACACCGATCAGTTTGGCTTGAGCGTCGCCACCAGAGCCGGTGGCTTTTGCGTAGGCAAGGTAGCCGCCTGCTGCGACCATGCCGACGACACAGGCAATGACGGCGGCCCAGATGATCCAGGAGAGGATGAGACCAACCTTGTCGCCTAGTACTGGGGGAGCGGTGGGGTCCACCATGCCGATACCGTCAGCCAGAATGTATGCTTCGCTTGCCAGCATTGAGAGTGTCATTGACGTAACTCCTTCGTGGTTTTCATTGCTTTCGCAGTGATGTCTTCTCCTAGCTGCACAATCGCGTTATTAGGAGTGACCGTGATGGACTGCGGTTTTCCGAACCGCTTCGGCTGTTCGTGCTCCTGTCCGGGTTCCCAGACAGCGAGTCGCGAAAGTTCTTGTTCTCTCAGTTCAGAGATGAAGGGCAGTGTCCACGCTTCAGCGTGGACAGCTTCAAGAAGGGGGGCGATGCTCTTCCACTTGTGGCTCACTACCTTCGGCCATGCTTGTGGCATATCGGCGATAAGGACGACACCGAGAAGTGCGCAGGTTGTTTTATGAGCAGCGACTTCACGAAGGTGGAGCTCAAGCGCGTTAATGCCGCTTAGCGAGCTACGGGCGAGGAGGACGCACATCGGATATTTTTCGTGCTCTGGCCATGCATGACCAGCATCACCAGCAGGAGCCATGAGTGAGCTCAAGGTCGAAGCTCCTGCTCCACCGTGTGCGGAAACAAACCAAAATAGAGGAATGGAAGAGGCGTCCGCGCTCAATAGAGAGTGCGAGTGGTGGTTTAAGCACTCGTCGTCAGCGGGGACTCGAAGCCCTACTGGAGTCTCAAAGCGCATTCTGGACGCCCCTTCCATTAGTAGTCGTTACAGCAGACCGGTAAGAATGCTTGCTGCAGTGGGGATGATTTCACCAGCCAAGGAGGTGGCGGCAGGGATCACAGATTCAACGATCGGACCAGCAGCACCCATAACGGCCTTCCCCGCTTCCCCGATAATCGGAGCAGCATTAGAAAGAGCCTTTGATGCGCCATCAACGAGGGCACCAGAGCCGGTACCGCCAGTCAGGGTGGCAGTAATGCTTCCACCCTTCATCAGGTTGGCAAACAGGCCAGTACCAGCAGAAAGAGCATCTTTAGTGCTCGTACCGGACAGCATCTTCGCGAGAGAAGCAATCCACTGCGAACCGAGATTCATTGGGTTTGCACCGGAGGTAGAAACTGGGGTCGTCTTATACCCAGATTGCTGCGTCTGGGTATTCATCTGAGACTGAGAGGCGGCCTTCGCGAGAACATCGGAAGGCAGACCGAGAGCGCTCACTTCCTTGAAGATCTTCTGTGCGCCAGCAGCAAGGGTATTCGGGGGAACTAGACCCATAGCAGTTGTCGCACCCTTAATGGCGATTGCGCCACCGGCACTAACTACCGCACCGGCAGCACCACCGAGAAGGCCTCCAATTGCCGCACCAAGCGGACCGACAATACCTGCCGCAGGTCCACCGATGGCGCTGCCGATAGCACCACCGGCAGCACCACCGGCAGTGCCGCCGGCAACAGCGCCACTGATACCGGCAGCGGCATAGGACATCAGAGCAGCAGGGCTAATCATCTTCTTAGCGATGGTGACGGAGGCACCGAGTGCCATACCGCCGACCTTGGCAATGCTGCCCACGATGGGGGAGAGGTCACCTTCAGAGAGGCGGCCCTTTGTGGAGTATCCAACCGCACGACCAAGAACTGTGTCGGGGTTCTTATTAATGACGAACTGGCCTTTATCCCAGTCAAAATCAATGTCGTTCATTACAAAGTCACTTGCCGTGCGAATGGAAGTGCCGAGGAACGACGACGATAGATCCCGAATAGCCATGATGGGATCTTGCTGGAATGTTGTGGAAGTAGCCTTTACATTCTTGAAAATCTGCCCAACAGGGGACTGCTGGACAAGGTTACAGACGAGATCCATCGGAAGACAGAAGGTACCGATCCGGTCAGCAAGCGCACCGAAGGAGCTGAGGTGGGGGTTAGCCTCCGCGAAGCTCTTTACGCCGGAGCCTTGTGCTGCGGGTGTGGTGTACGGAGACACCATCTTGGAGTAATCGTCAGAGTTTTTACCCTTGGGGAAGACCGGCCGGGTCTGCTTATTATCTCGAAAAGTCGATTGCCCCTTAGTCCGGTAGGGGTCGGAATAGAGGGCACCGCCAGCAACTTTGTCTGCCTTAATCGGGCCAGACCCGTTTGCGATATTTTCTAGCGTCCGGTGTGCGGAACCAGCGCCCTCGCCCTGCCCGGTGATGAAGAACTTTGCATTGGGGCAGTGCTTAGAAATATCGCTGAGGATTTTTGCAGTATCCTCAATCGAGACTTCCTCGGCCTCATTGCTGTCCAACACTTTGTCTGCTTCAACATCGTTGATGCCGCCAGTACTCTTGCCGGAGTCTTCTCCGGTAAGAGTGGGTCGATTACCCGACCCCAACGCTTGCTGGTCGCGGTTCGCACCCTTCCAACCAACATGGACACGGGCAACGGCCTGGTTATCTTCACCCTCATTCCCAGCCTCAACGGCGGCATTCACCATGCCATCGAGCCGAGCGTTCGAGTTCACCGTCTGATCTGCGGTGAACTGGTTATCTCCTTGACCATTCACAATGACGATCTGAAGAGATGGGCACATGAAGTTATCCGACGAGGTGGAAGACGTAGACGGCTCAGTGAGCTGAGTAGAAGTTGTGCTCGTCGTTTCCAGACTCTGGTTGAGCTTCCATGACGTTTGAGATGTCGTTTGAGCTGCAGCGGGACCGGCAACGGTAGTTACCAGAGCTAAAGCCGCAACTGACGACAGTGCGGCTTTAACAGGTTTAGGATGCGACTTGCTCCAATGAACAGTAGGCATCTTTACTCCTTTGATCTTTTGAGTGGCGCTGCCCTTTCATATTAAATGTCGGCGACATTCAAGTCAATGTCGCAGACATTTAATTCAATGTCTGCGACATTTATTTTTATTTGTCATGGCATAATAGATAAATGTCGGCGACATTAAGTGCTTTTACATTGAGCAAAGGAGGGGAGAAAACTATAATGTGCAGTATGAGTGACGTGAACGAAAGGCTTTACGCAGCTAATGTTGTTATGACCTTAGCCGGAGTTTCCGCACGTCAATTTCAGCGGGACGTAAAAGATGGATTCATCACTCCCGCGAAGAAAATCAACAACCGATCCTTTTTTATTAAAGAAGATATGCTCAAGTACGCCCGCTGGCGTCGTGAGTATCCCAAGCTGACCGGTTTTGACGCCGAAAAGAGAGCTGAGATCATCGCTGAGCTTCGCAAATCGGCATAGCGAGGCGCTCGTTTTCATGAAAACTGAGTACTTCTACTTTCTGGTAGACCTAGATGATATTTCTTACCCTGGGACATTAAACAGTCCAACATTCCCTTCGACTGAACGTCTCACAGAGATCTTCGGAAACTACTACAGAGCCATTAGCGGCCTACCTGTAGATACTGAAAAAGATGACGATTGTTGGAGAAACTTCCACTACTTCGCCATCTCGGACCCCGAGTACATCGACGCTATTAGTGGTCTTTTTAAAGACTCATGGGACTGCCTGGTTACCTCACTGTTCACAGAAGCCCAGGATGCGACCAATCACTTTTTAGAGCACTTCAATGAAGCCGACATCGTGTTTTGGGACGAAATTGCCCCTACACTGAATAACCCGAACGAGCAGACAATCCCCGACCGGTGGATGAAAGACTGCCCAATAGTCGCACCTTCAGAAAGTGGGCACACGCAGTGGAAGATAGTCGATGGAAAGCATCGGATAACGGCTCTTCGTGTGGTTGCCCCACGGAATCAATCTGTAAAAGTACTCTGCCGACAACCACTCACATCTGATTTAGTGGCGGACGTTCCTACTTCTTCTCAGGATCAATAAACGCGGTAATAACCCACTTATCCCCGTCCTTCTTTCCCCGAACAACGTTCAGGTATGGAGGAAGATTCTGCTCGGAACGGTCGGAGGTCGCTAGCTCCATTCGTACGGTGTTTCCGTCAACCTCGTTAAAGGTTGCACACCAGCGGACATTTGCTGGAACAGTACCAATAGAACTGGCCAAAGAGCCCATTGGAGCTGTCGGCCACACCGTTGGGATAAGCGCAGGATCACGCAGGGTATAGTACGCGTACTCAAACGTCAGCACCGCATCAATAAGAGTCTTCTGATCGTTACCCTTCATATTGCAGATAGGCGTTCCATACAGTGACTGACGAGTGGTGACAGGGCTAGATGAACTGGTCTGTGACGAAGAAGCAACAACAGGGGCCTTGTCATGGCTAGAGACGAGGAACGCAATAACTACCCCGATAACCACTAGAATTGCCGCAACAGCGATCACGCTACCTGCAGCAATAGACGCCTGTACTGCTGAGGGGCTAAAACCTTTGAAGGGGGACTTTTCTTCACTGTTTGTAGGAGTAGAGATCTCGTGCGCCGGAGTAACGTTCTTTAGCTCCTCATAGAGCTCTTCAAGATCAGCTTCACCGCCTACCGACATCACAGGAAAGTCGTAGACTTCAGCACGCTTCTCTTCCTTTTCAGGCGCACTGTAGACCACTGAGAGCTTACGGGAGCGCTCCTTTGCAGAACTAGGAGCTAACTCCTCCCCGACTGCTGAAGACATCGCAGGAGCAACACTATCAACTTCGACGTCATCTATAGCTTCAGCCTCATCTACGATCTCGGACGAAGAGGAAGCAGAAGAAGTTCTAGTGTCTCCAGCGTCAACTGACGCTTCAGACTCATCCATTACAGAAGAAGATGGCACATCATGTGGCTCGGGAGTCTCCTTCTCCTGGTCAACGGAGACAGGCACCGACTCATCCACAGAGGGAGATAGAACCGCATCACTTACAGAATGATCTGCTTTGGTAAAGAACTTACGGCGTTTCTTACGAGGTGATGGACTGGCAGGAGAAGTCTCCTCGGCCAGTGCTGCTTCATTAGCCTTCTCCTGGTCGAGGAGCTCTTCAAACCAATCCTTTGGCAAGGCGCTAGACCTTCCTTGATTTACTCCTTATCGGGCTTGTTCTCGGGAGCCTTCTTCGGAGCTTTGTTTATCTGCAAGTAAATGGGTGTGCGCAAGCGAAGATTGTCATCCGGCTTAATCTGATAGATCTCCGACTGATTAGCCTGCGTGTTCCTGTCGATATTGTACTGTTTCTCCGTATTCTTCGTCATCTGACTCAAAACAGGAGCATCGAAGCGCGTGTGCCACTTCTTCAGGGCTTCACCGGATCGCGTACCGACATAAGCATCAAGGTCAGCTTTACCATCCTTACGGACAGACAAAGCGACACCAGCGGTACCGCCCCAGTCACCAACTCGTGAAGCGCCGTTCACAACGACACCGTACGGGTTGAACTGCCAACGCCAGGCATAGTCCACAGGGGCATTAATCGTTATCGAGTCATAGTAGGATCCAAGGCCGATCTCAGCACTCGGACCAGGCATCTTAACCTCAGGAGGAATAGCACGCTTAGGAGGCTTTCGCTTAATAACCGGAGGCTCAACAGGCACAGGACGAGCAGGAGGCTGGGAATAACCAGGGGTCGGCAGTGGCGCTTGAGGAGCAACCGTACCTGGTTGAGATCCACCAGAATCGCTACCAGGAGTCGTACCAGGCTGAGACTCAGCCCACCCAGAAACAGCAGATAGAGTTAGAAAAGCAGGAACCAGCAAAACTGCTGCCGATTTCTTAAAAATATCGCTGCTCATGCTGCCATCAGCTCCATCTCTTCACTCATGCTCTGCACTGTACGAGAAGAGGCCTGCCTTTGCGCGCGAGAGGAGCCACCGGAACTACCCCGGCCAATAGTGTGAACTTCCGGTTCCTTTGCCTTGGGGCCACGAATCGGAGTGGACTCAAGAACCGGTTCTTTAGCTGCAGGTTCAGGCTCCCCTGCAGGAGTTTTCTTACGTTCAGGAAGCTGCGAACCAGCTCCCAAACCAACGAGAGTCGCAACCCAGCCACCAATTCCAGCGCCGAAGATACCTCCAACAACAACAGCCACGGGGAGGCCGATCACAGTACCGAGGATCCATGTCAATGAAGTGCCGATCACTCCACCGCCGATAGCGCCAATAAGGGCACTCAACAGCGACAACGAAACCGCTCCGATCATCGCACCGGGGATAGTGCCAAAGAGATTCAGCGGAGTAAAGATCCCGATCATAGCCCCAAGGAAAGCTCCGAACGCACCAGTGAACGGCATCAACAGAGGCGACAGGAAGAATCCCACAACTCCGCCGAGAAGGAATCCACCGATGATACCAATCGGCATCATGATGATCGTCAAAACAATCTTCGCACCAGCAGTAACAAGGATCGACAAAGCCAATGCCAGAGTCCAGCTACCAGGGATAGCAAAGACAACACCGGCAATGAACCAGATTCCAAAGATTAACGCGGGAAGCACCAGGAAGCAGATGGCACCTACACCAACAGCGAGAATAAAAGTTCCTCCAGCTGTAATAGCGATCCAAAGTCCAATGAGAGCGAATACTGCAGCTACTGCAAAGATCCCCAGAACTACTGTTAGTGCAATTGGGACAATCCCATATCCCCAGAATGGGATAGCGATCAAAGCGCTAACAATAATGAGAAGCAATAAGAACCCTCCAATGGCCAAAGCAATTCCGGCTAGAGGAACGGTAACAACAGAAGCAGCCAACACACTCCAGAAGAAAGCGACGGCTACGACTGCACACCCTGTAGCAGCAACAGCAAATAGGGCGGGTACGAGGAATAATGCTGTCCATAGACCGAACCAGAGCAAAGGTCCAAAGAAAACAAGAATCACGAAGAGACCCGGACCGAGAATCAGGGGAATAACAGATGAGAGGATCCATGCTCCTGCAGACCCAATGAGAGCGCCTACAAGGCTTCCTGCAAATGCACTAGCAGGGAAAGCGGCCAAAACACCGAGAATGAGGCCGAGGGCAGCTCCAAGGGTACCTGAAATGGTAGATAGTCCAAGCCATGTAAAGAACGCCCCACTAAGGGCACCAACAACGCCGCCAAGGAGGCCTCCAGAAGAGCCGCCAATAACTACACCTAGAATTGCTGCAGGTATAGCAGCAAAAATATTAGTGGGCGTAATGAACGCAGCTCCTGCCCCAACGAGCATCCCCAAGATCCAGCCGATCATTGCGCCCGGAGGTCCGAAAGTCGCTGCCGCGTCAAGCATGTTCGCGAATTCAGGATTCTTACGGACGGTATCTGGATTATGACGAGTCATACGGACGATAAGAGCGGCAATAAAGGTGAGAAGCCATAGTGGGCTGGAAGCAATGACACCTGCCCCTGCACCAATCACTGCACCAATGAAGCCGACTCCCAGAGCGCCTACGGTCCCCAGTGCCAGAGCACCAATCAAACGAACAAGGAAGTCGCCACCAAAGAAACCGAGGACAGCTGCTGTAGGACCAAAGATCCACGGTCCCACAAGTGCACCAAAAATCGCTCCGGGGATAGCAGTAATAAACCCAAACACAAAGTTAATGGGATTAGCAATACCCAAAACAGCACCAATTCCTGCACCAAGAGGAACAGTGGCTAGTTTAAACGGCAGAGCAAGGAGGATACCGACACCAGAACCGATAGTGGCTCCAATTACCCCACCTGCAAGAGCTATTAATGGAATCCCCACGAAAACACTCAGAAGGAACGTCACGACCGTCAGAACAACTACTTCCACAGGCCACGCTAGTAGAGCTACGACAAGAATGAGTGCTCCGATACAACCGATACCGATTACAACGACTCCACTAAAAATGGCCGTAAGCATAATCCAAACAATGACAAAAGCACCTAATGCCATGATTATGCTCGCGCCAGTAAAAATGACCTGAAGAATAGCTGAAGTGCCAAGAACAGCAGCTCCAAAAGTCGCTAAAAACGCAGCAGCGACGCTAATTACACCGGCTGCAAGGGTTGCAACTCCAGCAATGGCGGTCAACGCTGCAGCAACTACACCGAGAGCACCACCTACAGCAGTAATTACGGCAGCAACAACACTAATTACGACGGTAGGCACACCCGCAGCAGTGAGGGCTGCAGATACCCCAGCAACCGAACCTCCGACTACTGTCGCAGCACCAGAAACAGCAGTTCCTGCCCCGGCAATTGCGGTAGCTGCGGCTCCCAGGAAAGCGATAAAACCGGCGATAAGAGTTGGCACACCAACAAGAAAACTAGCAATCGCAAGTATCGAGCCAGGTATTGACCACACAGCCAATCCGACTAAAACGCCAATTACCGCAGCAGGCAAAAACGTCAATACCGCCGCCACTACAACTGCTCCCGCCATAAGAGATACAGCCGCTACTGCAGTAACTCCAATAATACTTGCAGTAAGTAGAGTGGCTCCGATAATACCGGCGACAACAGGCAAGACTAGGCTTACACCAACTCCCACTAGTGCACCGAGGAACGCACCGGGGAAGAAACCGACAATGCCGCCGAGGATACCACCAATAACATCAGTTACAAGGGAGCCGATAGCGGCTCCGGCAAGAAGGCCAATGGTGCCATTTACGATCGCTCCAGCACCCCAACCGAGGAAGCCGGTACCAAGTGCTCCAATAACCGCACCAATCGGAATACCAATGGCCCCTCCAGTAAGAGCTCCTGCAATAGCGCCAGGGATTCCGCCAATTATTGGTGCAAGAGGGTTTGCAAGTCCTGCTACACCTCCAACGACACCGCCTAGGAGACCTCCGGTAGCAGCCCCAGCTCCACCTCCAAAGACGAGCCCTGCTGCAGGGATAAGCAGAGAGGAGAAGAAGGCTGCAGCCACTTCTCCTGCCTTAGTATTCTTCTTCTCAGCGCGATTATCGCTATCGGGGTTTGGCTCCTCCTTGGTCAGACTAGAGCCGAGGGAAGCAATAGACCCTGCCTTGTCTAAGGCCAACCGGTCACGCTGGATCAGCACACCAGCAGACGAAAGAGCATCAATAATCCAAGGGTCAAAGGGCAAAGGCTTCACTGGATCGTCATGCTTAGCAAGATCGGAAAGATCAATTGACACCCCAAATGGCTGTTTGGGATTTGCAAGTTCTTCTGCATGGGCGTTTGAAGTGACTCCCAAGAATGCAGCAAAAACTACAAGCAGCGAAAAGATGATGGTCCGCACCCATCGGGTGAGAGAAAGCGACCTGTTCATAGCGTCCTCAGACTATGGTGAATTGTCTCTATAACGTCTAACCTAATTGTCGGCGACATTCATCACAAGTCGAAAGTGCAGAAAATGAGATATATTTTTCGTAGGTTCTTGCGGAAGCGCTTTATCGTCCCGCTAATTGGGGTAATCGCTGCATCTGGTGGGTATGTTGCACATGGTCATAGCACTGAGAGTTCCGCAACCTCTGGCAATCTTGTGGCCGCTAGGACTCTTCGCGTAATTGACGGGGACACGGCTGTATTCAATATTGCAGGTAGAAAAACTACTGTCCGCTTTATTGGTGTCAACACTCCCGAAACAGTTAAACCTAACTCTCCAGTTGAATGCTTCGGCGAGCAGGCTTCTGCTTTTACAAGCTCAAACCTGACGGATAAGTCCGTCTACCTGGAGCTTGATCCAAGTCAGAGCAAATACGACCGTTACGGCAGAATGCTCGCATACGTGTGGTTGGGGAAAACCCTTTATAACCTCGAACTCATCGAGGAAGGGTACGCGTATGAGGCAACATACGCAGGCCCTTATCGTTACCAAGCAGAGTTCAAAGCTGCAGAAAAAGACGCACGGGACCACAACCGAGGCTTGTGGAACCCGCGCGTCTGTCCACAACGTTAGTTACTTCCGCAAATACTTCTTCTGTTCTGCGGGGACGTTCTTGGGGTAATGGCCGGGGAGGTTTTGTGGGTTCTGCACGACCGGCATCTCGAAGAAGTTGTTGTATTCGTAGACCCACATGCCGTTGTAGATCTGGTAGCACTGCGTGCTGATTTGCTGGGTGGCATCGTTCTTAGCCATCCAAACCCAGTGTTGCGGAACAATGGGATTCAATGCACCATAGTCGTGCCCGTATGGGTCCAGATCTGCTTGGCAAGCTGCCCGAGTCTTAAAGAACAAGCTATAGCGGTTGGGCTGGAGAAGCGGACCACGAACACGGATATTCTTTTGTGTCCCTAAAGGGGAGAAGTTGGACGCGGCATGAAAGTCCGGAACCAAACCGTAGGGCTGGGCGTAAACAGTGGCCTCAATCGGAGGTTGAATTAGAGGCTGCGGCTTGGGGTGGACCACGATCTTCCCCGGCGTGGTGGCGGGGTCGGAGTAGGGTTCGGCCTGGGCAATACCTGCGCCGAGGCTGAGCATGAGAAGGCCGGTGAGGGCGACTGTAGCGGCGCGCTTCATTATGAGTCTTCCTTAGTAGCGAAACAACTGGCTGGATGAAAAGAGGCTATCGCAAGCCCCTTATCTACGAAAAGATTAGCGGGTAAGGAACTGTGACGGACGGTTATTCCTTACCGCAGGAAGTGATTTGTAGAGGATCACTCCCCCCTGGGCTTTAACGATCTTTGCCTCAGGGTAAACCTTCTGAACAAGCGAAACCGCGCTCCAGAATGCCCGCTGGAAACCTGCGAGCGACTTGAATGTTGCACCGAACTGGTTCTGCAGCTGGTCCCATTTGATAAATGTTCCCGTTCCGCTGGCTCGATGTGCTCTTTCAGCTAGCCAGAGATAAACATCAAGCGGAAAGGCAGATTTACTCTGTTCATTGAGCCACCGCCAATGCCGCATATCCACTGGCATCGGCTTTTCTGCCAGTCTCATCATTTCTTCGGAGGCAACGATGAATGCAGGGAACAGAGAAAATTGGTGCGGATCGCTGCCGAACCATAGTGCGGACTCGTTTGCTAAAAGGAACTGCCTATTTACCTGTGCTGCACCAGTTTTAGTCTCACCATCAGAGTCTGTATAACTGGGGAAGACTGTTGTTGTGATGCTAAAGCGGGCCGATGCGAGAGCGCCGAGCTGTTGTTGAAGTCGCTTACCGGAACTACCGCCCCATTGGAAACCAAGGCGCTCCATGAACTCGCCTTGAGTGTTGCCCAGTTGAATCTTTCGCTCACCGGTCCGATAGATCTCTGAAAGAAAGTAAAGAAGTCCAGCTCGGGCGATCTTCCCGTAAGGGAGAATCTTCTTGTACTCCCCTGTTTTAACGTCGAAGACATCACCCGCTTGGACCGATAGCCGCACTCCCCCATTTTCTTTGATCCACTCGGAACTGCCGTCTCTCGGTTGACGAAGAGGGAGGTTTACCTGTGTAAAAAGAGGATTGAGCCAGCCTAAGTCATTCGTTGAAGGCCTGGTGACCTGCATCTTTGTAAGCGGGTCATCAAGCATCTCCTGTAGGTGGATCATCCACTCAGGAGAACTGGGTGTTACTTCAGTATTCTTGTTGTTTGTCGAAGAATCGCTCGCTACCATCGAAACCAGATCTTTCTGTTGTGGAGAAAACGGAAAGGTCAGCAGGCCCTTCCATCACCGCAAGATGGAGGGCTTGCGCTCTATTTAGTATCGCACTTGGCTGTAACAGAAACTAGCACCACTTCTGCGGGCATTTACGCATTTCCTTGAAAATCTGTGGATACCAGTCCACCACAGCGGGCATTTACGCATTTTCACCACTATCTGTGGATAACGTACAAAAACTATCTCTCACCTGCGCTATCAGTCAGTGTCCAAAGGGGCACTCATCGACAAGTACGGGCATTTACGCATTTGCCAGCGGGCATTTACGCATTTGGAATAACTGATTTAGCTACTCTGACCTGCGCAAATTCGACTATCCCCTATATAAATCCTTTAAATTTATCCTTTATGCGGCAAAAACGACTGTAACTACGATCATCCATCTTTGTGCTCCCTGCCAAGATGAAATGCGGGGAAGAGTTCTTTTGAGCTCATTGCCCTGTGCTCTGGTGCTAAAGCAAAGAGAAAAAGGACTTCATCTGGATTCCCATCATCTGTAGGAAAAGCTATGAGACGTAGTGCTTCCTGGCCTTCTAAAGAATCATTGGGGAACGGAAACCACCAGTTATCAATACCGAAGATAGAGGCCCATTTACGCTCTCCAGCGCTGGCAGACGATGCAGTTAGTCCTGCGTAACGACGGTATTCCATGACGAAAGAACGAAGTTTCTGTTGGTGTTGCTTTTGTTCATGCGAAACTTCATCATCTTTAGTGCGAAGAATCTTCCGCACTCGATTCATAGCGCTACGAGGGGAAATAGACAGTTCGGCAGCGATTAGGTCCCAAGGGACTCCATACGTCCAATACTGCAGCAGAGAGGCATCAGTGACTGACTGTTTAAGACTTTGCTGTTTCTCCCATGTAGCACGAGGTTGTGCGTAACGTCGTCGTACTGTTCGAGGAGAGATGTCGAGTTGGTGAGCTAGCTCCTTAGCACTGATAAAACCGTCGCCGAAACGGTACTCACCAACCATTAAAACACCTCTAAATATGCAGGTCAGACACCATAATTATATCACCTCAGGTAGATATATATTGGCTTTGATAAGACGGCAGCATACGAACGCTACGTGCAGAAATTGTGTCACAGGACACAACTGAACTAGCCAAAGATTCTGAGATAAGAGAGTAAATGCCCAGAAAACGCGGAGTTTATGCAGTTAGATTCCCCCGTGATGTGTCCTACTCGATGAGTAGGAAACATGAATCCCCTGTTAGCTTATTGAGGCGCTATCAGAAGCTGCTCTACCCGTTCAGAACGGGCATTTTCACACCCCCATGCTTTATCTCTGCAGGTCACAGCGTTGAAGCAGTGTCCTACCATATGACCTTGTTGAGTCTTTAGGTACAAACAAAAGCTCCCATAGTAAGCAACCAGGAATGCCCACTATGGGAGTACATAACTTGATTCAGCACTAGGTGCTGGTAGGGACCCATTTCACATTGAGGAACCCCGTGAAGATCGTAGCCGACAGCCCGTGCCTTGCTGTAATTGTCTGCTCGATATGACCCCACGACCGGTTTCGCTAAAAAGGTTTCCAGTCACGATCAATTGGTGGGCCGAAGCTCTGTGCTCCGAGTACCACAAACGGTAGCGCGCACACGACAAAAAGAATTGCGAACAGCAGCATCGCAAGGAAGACCACGCGAGGAAGGAGGTAAACGATACCGACCACAACAGCAACCGTCCACGTTAGCAAGCGCAAGACACGTGACCGTCCACGAACCAGGCGAAGGACAATAATGAGCGCAACCGTGACAATAATGGGAACACCAAACTCATGAAACACCTGGTCTCCCCTCCTTTTGTGACAATGTACTACAGTTTAATGTAGTAATGTTTACTGTAGTAATGTACTAATTATTGGGGTGGGAACGAGCGTACTTCTCTAGGATCCTCACCACGATGGAGCTTTTAGACTCATCTTTATAGAACGACTCGCGTTTTACCCAATCCCATAGATCATTATCAACGTAGATGCTGAGTCCACGATAAGACGGCGACTTGGCAGGGGCTTTCTTTCCTTGAGAGTTATCCGCGAGTTTATCCTCACCAGTTATCTCTCGAATCGACGTCTTTTCATGAGTGACCTTGTTGGCTCGGGCCAGGCGATTAGAGAACTCATCGCGGTCTTTAGACATTCATAGCCTCCTTAATCATCTCCCAAATATACTGGTAACCATGTAAATCACCTGGTTGACCTGCAAAAGCTTTACGGATGTCTTCTCTCTGAGGAATCATTGTGGGAAAGACTGCATACCCTTCCTCGATGAGTGAATCCTTAAGCTGCTGGGGTGCTTTAGCGCTCGCATTAGCAGCAACAATAAGGATGGCGAGCGGAGTATCTTTTACAACGCTCGCGATTTGCCGAGTCTGATGAAGGTCAGACAAAGACGGAATCATCGGGACGATCACCAGATCAGCTGCTTTAATGACGTCTTCAATCGTTGACCCACTTCCTGGAGGGGTATCAATGAAGATGATTTGCCCCTCCTTCTCAGGACGGTTAACGGTGACGCGGTTCGTCGAGACGACTGGAAACGTTACTTCTCCTTCAGAGTATTCCGCCCATGAGGTCGCAGTTGCTTGGGGGTCAGTGTCCCAGACTTCGACGCTATAGCCGTCTCGCTGTGCAGCGGCGGCGAGAAACATTGATGACGACGTTTTCCCACAACCACCTTTAGCGTTAGCAAGTGCAATTTTCATAGCTAGCTCTCCTCACTGTTGGCTATCAAGATGATGGCCTCTATTTACATCTATCGTACATTACTACTGTTTACTTTACTAAAGTTTAATGTACTAATGTAGTAATGTGTGAACGATTTCATATTTTTATGAAACCCCAGTTAAAGACGATAATATGAACACATTACTACAGTTTAATGTGCTACATTATTACTGTACTACAGTATAATGTACTACATTACTAATGTGTGGAAGTTATTGCGTAGAGTTTAGTGTTGGGTACTTACTCAAGGAGCAAGAAACATGAATCAAAAGATGAGTGGGATTCAGTTCTCTGGCGAAAGGCGAAGTGAGGAAGAAGCCCTTGCATACGCACAATGTATGGCAAAGATGGCCGGAAGTGAGCTAGACCAGGACGATATTGACGCGCTTCGCCACCTATACCGCCAAGAAACTACTCAGTATGAAGAGCTCTCTAATCTTCATGCCCAGGCTACGCGCAGGAGCGGAGAAGACGCTTCTTCTAACGAGCAATGATTAGCAATATTGATGCGGCCACCAGTGGGGAAGGATCGCAGGTAGCAAAAGAGCCTACGGTTCAAAATGCCCTGGAGACGAGAGCCTCAATCTTTGCAGGTTTCCGTTTAGCGGAAGAAAACATCAAAGGTCCCTTTGATCGCGCTCTTCTTTGTGACATCCATCGGCATCTGACGAGTGAAATCTACTCATGGGCAGGCGAAATACGTAAACCAGGGCAGGAAGTAACTGCTATGGGGCAAGTAATGTGTCGATCAGAATATGTAGATCGAGAGTTAAACAAGGTATTAGAAGGGATCAAACGTAGTCAGCCTACTAACTCGGAAGACGCGCTAAATCATATTGCCCACTGGTGGGGTGAAATGACGATGGTTCATCCTTTCCAGGATGGTAACTCTCGAACGCAGTTCGTGTTCTTCACCAATCTCAGCAGAGAGTGGGGAGCAGAGATCAAGGCGACTCACATCATCCCAGAAGAGGTACATGCCGCCCGCTATCTTGCCGCCTTCTTTCAGGATGGACGCTACCTCGCACATGCATTATCTCGTGGAGTAGCTGGGTGTGAACCAGTTAAAGATAAAGAGGAACGTGAGTTCCTTCGTGATAAAGGATCTATTGAGTTGTACCGGTACATGGTGAGCAACCATAGAGAGACGAAGAACGATGAACTCTATCCACATGCCACCCTCCAGATGCATTCACCATTGCGCCCCGCTCCCTTCTCCAGAGTCGAAGAGTATCGCCCAACGTCTTCTCGCAACCTGGACGACTGTAGCGCTCCGGTTTGTCGAAAAGACTACGGCTCGGAACTGCCATAAAACTCATTAATAAGACCAGATAGTTCCTGGTCACATCGAAGACAATGCCTCGATTCCAAATCTCAAGGCAGCAAGTGAATGTCCTATACTGATAGCACCAACAACCGGTATGCAGCGATGTGTACCGGCAAGTATGCACCTTCTTTCAGAGCACAGTTGGTCTCTGATGGATCGGCTGCTCTGTAAAAGGAGGTCCGATTTAAAGAAAGGAGGTGATGATGGGATGAACAGCTTTACTTTATGGGCAGTTTTTGGACTGCTTTTTATGGCTCAAGTAATTGAGCTTAGCTTAGTAAAGATTCTTGGCTTCCGGGAGAAATCCAGAAAGTCCAGAAAATCATCACCAGTGCCGAAAACCGGCGAAGCGTTCCATACCCAATGGAAAATAACGCTAACGCCGGTCGACGGAGTTGGTAACCCCCCAGAAGGAAATAACCACTAAGTCCTTCAAGGGGTTCGAGCGCCCTTCGCTTAATTACATTCTGAGCGGGGGGCGCTCACTTGAATTTGTACTCTCATTGTACCTTTTTATCTCGCTTTATCCAAGGTATCGCGTCGCATCCTGGCTACGTTACTGCTTCCCGTTCCCTGTTCAACCAGCTTTAGACGTCATGTAGAGACTTAGTGAGTTGACCGGGACTTTTATCCAGTGCCGTTTTCGTAAGAAAACGGCACTGGGCCACAACTGAGCGTAGCGAGGGCGTGAGTAATGCAGGAGCATTCTGCTCCTGCACAGCCACTCAGTGTCTAGCGTGAGAGCCAAATGTATCTGTTGGGCTGGGGAGTGGGGCACTTCTCAAGGGAGTCGTTCTCTAGGCAAATGCCTAGAGAAACCCTATAAAGGCCCTCACCAAAAGTTGGCTGCATCCACCGCATCCCCGTCGCCTCCGCTTAGCCGGAGGAAGCTCTTCTGAAATCATTCCTCAGAAGGGGGTACCCTACCATCTCCCATTGAGTAGAAGCGGCCAGTAGCTCACGCTGCATACAAACTGTACGAGGGTATAAGAGCTATCCCCCCTCTAACGGGTGTGACAGCGGCGTTCTAAAAACATACGAGCGTAAAAAATATACGTCTATACCGCGCGTTGGTTGAATCTCTTCAACATTCGCCAGTACACTGAAGACAACAAGGCTTGTATCTTGCTCTTGCTGTACTCTTGCTGTACTGGCAAGGTTCTTCAACGAAAAACCTTCACAATATTTAGTTAGATCCTCTAGTGGCGCTGGAGGATCTTTCCTTATTTACGGCGGGAGGAAAGCACCCGCCCACTCCTAACTCGCAGCTACAGGCTCACCACTGCGGACGGCAATACGACAGCGTTCTACACGCTGCCCTTAGCATAGAAAGCAAAGGGCGGAAATCTCTTTAGCGACAGGCAGGAAGCGACAAAAAGCTGAGTTCACCTTAGTGAACTACGCCAAGGGAAATCGCCGCCGCGCGCTAGTGTTAAAGGGAGAACAGAGTAAAAGGATGACAAATGGCCAGTGACCCCAGTGCTGAGTTCCGAGCATTGCGACAGCAAACCGGTGTGACGTTCAGCGCGCTCACGAACAAATACGATGTGACTCAGCGAGTAGTCGAGCGCTGGGAGGGACGCAATACGCCACGTCCTGAGGCTTTAGAGTATCTGCGGCGACTGTTCGCGGAAGATAATGCCTATCTCAAAGAAACGATGAAGCACATAGAGAAAATGGAGACCAAGAAAATCACTCTCCATAAGTATCGAGGGGCAGGGCATTACTACGCCGTAAAGGGGAGGGAAGGTGTGCTTTCCTGGGAGAGAAGAGAGCGCCGTGAACAACGCCTTATCTCACTGCTCTCCCTGGAGGGGTACGAGATCGAGTTCGACTACTACGGTCCTGCCTAAGAAGAGATGCTTTTGAGGAAAACGGTGCGCATTTCATCAGAAATGCGCCTTTAACTCTTGCTTTCCCGATCGGGAAATAATATACTGAGGGAGTAACAACAAAAGACGGCGGTCTACGCCGCACAGGCAGAAAGGCTAGTGATGACTTCCTCAATACGTGCATATGTCATCGAGCGCGGTCATTCTCCTCCATTCACGATGTCTGTGGAGTCGAGAATTCTATAGAGTGTGGATCGCCCAATCTTGAGACGCTTTGCGATGACTGTTTTCGGAACTTCGTCGTTGAGCCACTGCTTCAGATCGCGCTTCTGCTTATCGGTAAGTTCGATGGGAGCGCGCCCACGATACTTCCCTTGTTCTTTCGCCAGAGCTATTCCTTCTCGTTGACGTTCCTTAATGATGGAGCGTTCAAATTCGGCGAAGGCACCCAGGAGATGGAACATAAGGCGATTAGTCGGGCTGGTGCTATGGGCGCTAAACGAGAGTCCTTCTTTAACGAACTGAACGTTCGCTCCTTTAGCGGTGATTTCCGAGACGACTTGTTCTAGGTCGAGCAGCGAACGAGATAAGCGATCAATGGAGTAGACGAGGAACGTGTCTCCTTCCCGGATGTAGGCTAACGCGGCGGCGAGCTCTGGTCGGTTCTCTCGTGAGGAACCGGAGATGTATTCGGTGAAGAGCTTGTCCACGTGTCCAATGCCTTCGATTTGTCGATCAGGATTTTGGTCGATGGTGGAGACGCGGACATAGCCGACAGTTTGCGTGTTGGAGTGTTCCATACCTACTTATGATACAGATATGCTCCATTAATCTTTTGATGACCCTAGCGGGACATTATTTTGTGTAGTGGAGCGTGGTTGCCGAGGGTGTACCCCAAAAAGACAGTCGTCGCGCGAGCGCGACGGCGGAAGTGGGGTGTCGGAGGCGACGGAGAGGGCGCGAAGCGTCCTTTCCTCCGAAGTGAACAGTGCGAGCGCACTGTCATGACGAAAGAGAATGAAATGCGGGAGGGAGCTTGCTCCTTCCACGGGCGCTCCAGCTCCCCCATCTAGTAGATGGGGGAGGGGCGTGTGTTCTAGCCGGATGGCTATGGAGAAGATGGCCCGGTGGGCCGAGCTTCGCCACGGGTTGTGGTGTGGTTGGGTGTGTTGGGCGTGTTGCGTTGCTGGTGTGGTGGCGTGAGTGGCCGCTCCGCCGTTGGGCGGCGCGGCGGGTGAGAGTTTTGGTTGAAAGGTTCTGTGATGAAGAAGGAAGAGTTTTCGAGCATCTTTAGTTTTATGGGTGCTGGGGCGTCGGAGATTGCGCCTTATATTGGTGTGACGAAGCGGTGGGTGAATTATGCGCGTGCGCATGATGATTGGGGTCGTGTGGAGTATCGGGTGGCGTTTCGTGAGTTGGAGGAGGTGATGTTGGGTGCGGTTCGTGAGGCGCGGGAGTGTTTTCGTGGGGATGTGGCGTTTCAGTCTGCGGTGAGTGGTGATGCGAGTGGTGTTGTGGTGATGGTGGAGTATCCGTTTTCTGCTGAGGAGCAGGATGAGTCGGTGTTGCCGTTGGGGTGCTGGCAGCAGCTGGCGGCCTATGTTCGTGCTGGTCTGCGGTTGGCCTATCCCGATATTCGAGTGGAGATGGTGCCGCCAGGGGCGAGTGCTGAAGATGTTGTCGAAGTAGGGGAGGGGCGTGCCGTGACGTCGGTATTTTCCTTCCGCTTCAATGGCCTCACTCCTGAGCTTGGTTAACCGAGTTTTGTTACACCCACCAGATACACTGATACCAGCAGCAACCGCGAGGAAAGAGTAGGACTATGGGGCACGCGCAAGGCTTTACGAAACTTTGCACTCTGTCGGGAATGAGCTCTGCTGAGCTCGCCGAGTATCTCGACGAAGACGAAGCTGACATTAAGGAATGGCAGCGCGACAACGCCTGCCCAGACGATGTGCTCGACGAGCTTCAAGAACTCGAAGACGACACCCGCGACTGGATCCAAGGACAGTTCCAGGTCACGAAAGCTCACATTGACGCCGCTAAAGACAACGCTGGTGAGCCTGCAAAAATGATCTACCTGTTCTACCACGGCAGCGAAGAAGCCTATAAGGATGCAGGCCGAGACGAAGAGTTTAACCTGCCCTACTCCGCCTACCTTGCTCGCCAAAAACGTCTCTTCCTCATTCTTCGCAGGGAGATCCCCAACGTCGTCATGGTGCCCTACCCCGAAGAAAAGTCCACCGAAGCCCCCATTATTGACCTCGACGACCCGCGGCTAGGACGCCTCGCCAACGCCACTCTATTCCAGATACTCCATTAAAAAATATGCTCTAACCAGTTGCTTTCCCGATCGGGAAAGTATATACTAGAAGAGTACCAAGGAAAGCCGGTCGCAGACCGCACCTCATCACAAAGGAGAATCTCATGAGTGGCTACGCCTTCGACTACTCAATGAGCAACAACGCCATCTTTGCTTACGACCGAGGCCTCATGCCCGCGTCAAAGATCACGGCAGCCGCGCTCCGAGCGCACGGCATCACTACCCCCGTACGGGTAGTGAAGTATCTCATCGGTAAAGGCCGCCTTCGCTCTGAAGAGTGGCACCATAGCTCAAAGTTCTATAACGAGGTTGAGTTCTATGACCTCGACAGCATCCGCGAACAGCTGAAGAGTATCGACATTGAGGAAGCTGCCCGCGAGATGAAAACCCCCAGTGGTCAAAAACACCTTGTCCGGCTCCAGTGGATCGACTGGGAAGGCAGTCGCAATCATCCCAAAGCCCACGAGAAGGAAGGCGTCGCAGTCCGAACCGAAAAGTGGTTCCACCTCCAAAATGGCCACAAGAAGAAGCGCGACGGCCAGTACGTGAAAGTACTTGAAATCTTTGACCAAGTTCCTGCCGAGTACCAAGACTTCTTCGACGGCATCAAGACCTGCTAACGAACTGATCGTGGCAGACGACCGCCACACCAGATACAGACGACACCACTCATACAAGGAACCGACATGGGACTTTCTGCAGAATACCGCGCACACTTCCGAGCCCTACGAGAGCTCTCTGGTCTGAGCCGAGAAGAGATCGCACAAGCAATTAGCGTCACACCACAAACCATTGACCAGTGGTGCAGTGGCATCATCATCCCGAAAGAAGAAGGGATGCGTTTCCTCATCCAAAAGGACGAAGAACTTTCCGAAATAGCCAGCGAGGTCTGCGATCAAATTGCCGAGATGGTGGAAGACCGGGGGGAAGAGCCTCATCACATCGTTGTTCACAGCTACCACCACAATGAAACCTACGATGAGTCACCACTGTGGGATAAAACAGATCTCACATTCGGCCAACACTGGGAGCTACAGAAACGACTCTACTGCCTGCTCAACCACGAGGGATACGACGTTCTCGTTGGTGAGAGCACAGGAGATGATGGCGAAGAACACCACGTCAGCGTGGTGTTCACCTTCGATGACATCATCTATATCTAGAACTATTAGTTGGCACTAGGCCAACGTGCGAAGTGGTTATGGTGAAGGCATCCCCGCCCTGTTGGGCGGGGGTGCCTTGTATTGTGAGTGCTGCTCCTCGGGAGTGCAGATGGCCCCGCCCTCCCACCCCTGGTGGGCTGCCCTGCGGGCAGGAGCCCGCTCGCGCGGGCTAGGAAAGGCCTCGGCCATAAGGCCGAGACTCATAGCCAACGTCCTCCCGCAGCAAGGTGGAATGTCGTCTGGGTGGTCTCGTGGAGATATGGGAAACGGGGGCCGGGACGGAAAGAAGGGGGCGGGGGAGAGTGCGAAAAGTGTCGTTTGGGAGGGGGTGAATTTTCTTGGAAAAAGTTCAAAAAATATGCTCTGACCTGTTGCGTTCCCGATCGGGAAAGTATATACTAGAAGAGTACCAAGGAAAGCCGGTCACAGACCGCACACCACCAGCAAAAGGACACCCACCATGACCACTCGCCGCTATACCCGCCGATCCCCCGAACAGCGCAAGCAGCAAGCAAAGCAACTCCACGAAAACCTGCAGAGCGCATGTGACGACCTCGCAACGCCAGAAACCTGGGAAGCCTACTTTAAGTTTCTCGGAGGATTTCACGACTACAGCCCACGGAATCAAATTCTCATTTTCTCGCAGTGTCCCCAAGCCACCCACGTCGCCGGGTATCGCCAGTGGCAGGAGAAAGGATTTCAAGTTCGCAAAGGCGAAAAAGCCATCAAAATCTTTGGACGTTTCACCGGCAAAACCAAAGATGACGACAGTAACACCACCACTGAGGAAACAGAAGCAAACGAAGGAACCTACGTTTACTACCCCGTGCTAAGCGTCTTCGATATTTCCCAGGTAGACCCCATCACACCGGAAGCGGAAGCCAACTTCAAGAAGCACTACCCGACGCGCCCCAACACCACCGACATGGCACAAATTGTCACTAACCTAACCAGCTACCTCAAGGCGGAACAGTGGCAGTTCATCCTAAACACTAGTGACGACGCCGAAGGATGGGTGATCGACGAAGACGCCCGGACAATCGCCATTGACAGCGACGCAGACAATTCCCGCACCCTCCTCGAACTTTTCACCGTTATCGGCGAAAACTATCTCCTTGCTCATAATGACGCAGACGCCTTCGACTACAAGCACGAAGCCCTTGCTGCAGCCTACCTTGTAGGAAACCGCTGCAAACTGCCGCTACTTCCGCCGCCCGCCGAACTGATCCCAGAAGTTGACGGAGAGACAGAAACAATGCTGGATGCCCTCATCCGAATCCGTGAATGTGAAGAGCTCCTCACCACCATCATCAACAGCCCGGCAGAGTAGCACCACCACAGAACGCCCAAGCCATGTAGGCTAACCCCGCAGCGCCAACACCGCACAACAACACCGAAGGAAAAACCATGAAGCGAATCATGTCTGCAGCCCTCGCCTGTGCCCTCGCCGTCTCTCTCGGCGCCGGAGCATCCTCCGCCGCAGGATACAGCACCGACTACTGCCCGAACGGTGAGAACATCTGCACCACCCCCCAGTTCGGATAGTCGTTAGCTTCACCAAGACGATGCCTCCGCCACCCCGGTGACGGGGGCATTTCCACGCGCACTAAAGCCCGCCCTCCCACCCCAGATGTCCTGCCAAGGCAGGAAACCCCGCCCACCCACCCCAAACGACGGTCTCGGCCAATGAAGGCCGAGACTCACCACCCCGTCTCCTGCGCAATGCACAGGAGACGCCCCTCCACCGCATACGTTGGCTGCACGCAGCCAACGCCTGTTTGCACGCCAGTCTCATCACCAACGGAAAGCCCGCAAACAGGCGTGTTCGGTGAAGTCCCAGGACTCCACCGAACAGTATGCCCACTCCACATCCATGTCCCACAAAAACACGCATCACCAAACGTTCCACCTCCTCGCTAGAAGCCCTTATCGGTACGACCACACGCCACCACAGAGCAACGAGCAAGGACGGAAAGGAAGGGGACAACAATGCCTCTACGCTCGCCAAAACGTGTTACACCGCTGTGTTATCCTGAAGCCGAATTGTCAGCACCTAAAGGCGCTTCGATTCACCACCGTTAGACCACGCTAGAAAAGGTCTAACCGCTGGTTTTGTTCTCTGGTCGCCCCCTCCGCGTGGGGGGGGCGACCTTTTGCATTTCTTGCAAAAAATTTCCCCAAAATATGCTCTGACCTGTTGTGTTCCCGATCGGGAAAGTATATACTAGAAGAGTACCAAGGAAAGCCGGTCACAGACCGCACACCACCAGCAAAAGGACACCCACCATGACCACCCCCACCGCCCTGCAGATCATGCAAGAGGACTACCCCCAGTTTCTCGACATCCTCCGCCAGGAGATCGCCTACAACCCCGCCGCCCGCGAATCCGTCGAAATGCTTGCCGAATGCATGAGCTACGAAATGACCAACCCGCGCGACTACGGGTACCTCATCGACAACCCTAACGAAGAGGTGGCGTGGAAAGTCTCTAATGTTACGTGGACTGTATGGGACGGCGACGAAACCGAAGCCAACGACCATCAGACGGCGGTCTACATTCTCATGGATCTGGCTACGCTGCCTGGACTACATGAAGCTCTCCTTGCCGAATATAACGACGACACCCCCGCCAGCCCCGCACCTCGTAAGACCCGCCGCCCCGTCCACATCGGCACCCCGACGTTTAATCTCTAGAAGCAACACAGTTGCTTATCTTCGTTGAACTCACTCCCGCGCCAGCGGGAGTGAGTTTCTTTATATCGAAAAAAACTTCAAAAAAGTGCTCTGACCTGTTGCGTTCCCGATCGGGAAAGTATATACTAGAAGAGTACAAAGGAAAGCCGGTCACAGACCGCACATCAACAATGAGGGAGAAACCATGTCACTCACATTCAAAATCATCGGCAACTACACCCCCGAGTTCACCTGCCTTGTCAAAGACGGAGAAGAGTTCGTGGGAGTCATCAGCGCTATCTCTCGTGGCGACTACATCGCCTACCGCGTGAACTCCTTCCGCAATGGAGGCAACGCCGAACTTGTTCACGAGGAAATCACCCCCAAGGCGCACCCCATCACCCCCAGCCAACTCCCTGACTTCATCGAAAAATATCTTGCCTAACAACTAAGAAAGCCGGTCGCAGACCGCACCACACCAGAAAGGGACACCCACCATGTACCACCTACCCCCAAGTCACGTGAGCACTCTCGTTTATTACGCCGACGCCCATGGCATCGACTACCGGAATTTCTTTGCACTCGACATCGACAAGAACGACCCGGCACCCCTCACCCCCACAGCCGCTGCCCGCAAACTCTACTTGATGCAATTCACGGCGACCTATGATGACCCTGCTAAGGCCGAACAATTCACCTACTGCCCAGTGACCACGCGACAGTTCACACGCATGGAGATTCTCAAGGCACTAGACGAGTACAAGAGGGAAGTTCACGACGCCGACCCCGAGGACTGGAATCTCTCATTCGCAGACTATTTCACCTACGAGCTAGAGTGCTATCTCACTCACACTAACGACTACGAAAACGCCCCCTACGTTCTCGCCTAGTCATCGTCCCCAGCACCCCACGTGCTGGGGACGCACTCTATTTTCACTCAACTACACAAGCACCTACCGACACCAGAAAGCGATCTAGGGGAGGGGGTGGCCGCCCGCTCAGAGCGGACGGCCACCCCCCTTTAGCGCGACTCATCATTGTGTTGGGGTGGTCGAAGCTGGGAAGCCCCGACTGTTGCGTTGGCCCCGTTATCTTGCGTTAGGTGTGTCGGGTCTTCCCAGACCGCCCACGCTCGCGGCTCACGATAAACCCCTGTAACCGCCCGACACTTTGGGGGAGTGTCAGGCGGCCACAGGGGAACGAGAACTCACCTTTGCTCGCCAGCGGGGTGGCGAGCTCTATACCCGCCCCACCGCCCCAAAGGTTGGAGAAAGAAAGAAGCGAACAGTCACCTTAGGTGTGCGCTTCATGTGGATAAGGATGAACGCCTCACGGCTTTTATCCTTACCCACAATCGCGGCGGCCCTCATCTCTTCTAGAGATGACGGGCGAAGCGGACTCGACCCTACGGGACGAGCAGAAACGAGATACGGCAGGAGCCGTATCTCTTCTTTGTTTTTCCTGACGCTTCATTATGGGGCTGTCGTCCTCCGCGCAAGTCCACCGCCTTACGGCGCTGTCCGCCGCCGAAAACTTTTCCTGCGGCGCGTGCCGTCACACCATGTTCTTCACAGCGGCATACCGCCACCGTGAAGAACATAACGGACACGCTTATTTCCTTGGAAAACTTTTCACGTCAGCCAGTACGTGGACTTGCACTCCGTCCTTTGAGCCCTGTCATTCGCTTATATCAGGAAAAACAAAAAAATGAACAACTCTCCCCACCTCCGGGAGACCAACCTCGACAGGAGATCAACATGAGCAGCTGCATTCTTTCCGACAACCACATCACGACTGTGGCAATTGCCATCAAGTATGCCGACCATTGCGCACGAACCACCTACAGCCGTGGCTACAGCGACCGCGAACTAGCCAACGAACTGAAAGCACTCAACTACCGAGCCAACGGCGCACCCGACGACGAATGTACCCCATGCACGTTCAACAACGCCATATGGTACAACCTCAACATTTTCCAATTCATCAAAGCCATCGACTCCTACTTCTATCAAACCGACCTCAGCGATGACAGCATTCCCGACCACATCCGCGTCATGCTTAACCGAGCTGAAAAACTCCTCATCGGCGCCACACCAGGCTACGAAGAAGCAGAGTGGATCATCGACTAACATCCACACACCAACAATAAAAATGAAGGAGCCTCCGGTAACAACCGGAGGCTCCTTCATCATGCGAGCGCCAAACGCGGCAAGGGCTAAATCCTAGACAGCATCACCCGCCGCGCTTGCCGAGTCCTCAGAGCCATCAGACTCCGCAGAGGCACCCACAGAAGAACTCTTCGCCCGAGTCACAATACGAAGAACCGCCGCAGGAAAACCTGTTAGTTCCTCAATCTCCGCAACCTTAAAACCATCAGCCTGCTTAACCGTCTCGAAAGCCTCCGAAAAACGATCAACCGCAGATTGAAGTTCCTCACCAGACGCCAACAACTCAGTGAGTCGCTTCTCCTTGTTTTCGAGCTCCTCGCGCTGCTTAGCAATCAGCGCATTAATCCGAGAAGCCGAAGCACTAGAAACCTTACTTTTCGCCATCAGTCCACCAATCAACAAAACAACAATGACACAACAACAATACCCACACGAACACGCCAATACATACAAAACCATTCACTACCTGCACAATCACTCCACACATACCCTTCTCCAAAACCTCAAAAACAAACCCCTTCACACCTATTGCAGCAAAATGCTGCGAATGGTGTACGCTAAAGCTAGAAAGAAAAAATTTGGCCAGTTTTTTCTGAAGGAGGGCAGAGTTATGGGCATGACTCTGCACGTTCTTTCAGCAGGAAAAGGCTATCAATACCTTACGAAGAGCATTGTCTCTGGTGACGTTCAGCGAAAACCAGGACAGACACTGAGTAACTACTACGCCGGGGAGCATGGCACGCCTCCCGGCCAATGGTGTGGCAAAGGTGCGCAATCACTTGGGTTATCCGGCCAGATAACCGAAGAACAAATATCTTTTCTCTATGGGAAAGGAATGCACCCAAACTCCAAAGAGAACATCGAAAAACTCGTCGCAGAAGGAAAGTCCTTCGAGCAGGCACAAAAGGCTCAGTACCTCGGAAACAAGTACGCCCTCTACGAAGCACGCCGAGGCGGAGTCATCGAAGATATCTGTAAAGCAATCGATAGTGCAGAGAAAGAGTTAGGACGAGTTCTCACTAAAGAAGAAGAATCTGACATTGGTATCAAGGTTGGACGTAAACAATTCACCGAGAAATTTGGGCGTCCCCCTGAAGATTCTCACGAAGTAGAACGATGGATCTGGACAGAAGAGAAACGTGCACGCACGTCAACTGCTGGATACGACGCCACATTCTCTCCCTCTAAATCCATATCAGTCCTATGGGCTCTAGGTGATGAAGAGATCCGACGGGCTATCGAAATTGCCCACAATAAAGCCGTCGATCACTGTATCAATCTCATTGAAAAAGAAGCGGCATTCTCCCGAACTGGACACAACGGAATCCAAATTGATACTGAGGGAATAACCGTTTCTAAGTTCATGCACTATGACACGCGAGCTGGAGATATGGATCTTCACACTCATTGTGTTATCTCCAACAAAGTTCTATGTGTTGACGGGAAGTACCGTGCTCTTGACGGTCGTGCTCTCTTTAACCTAAGTGCGGTAGCAGGATCTGAATATAATTCGGTGCTCACCAACGAGCTCAGGAACTCGCTAGGAGTGTCTTTTGTCGCAATCGATCACGGAAAAAATAAGCAGGCAGTACAAGAAATAGCTGGTATTGATCCTGTACTCATTGAACAATTTTCCAAGCGGTCTCAGACTATTGAGAAGCAAGCACAGAAGCTCTATGCCGAGTATCGAGAAAAGTATGGACGCGAACCATCTGATCTTTTGAAGCTACAACTGCGGCAGCAAGCAAATATCGAGACTCGTCAAGCCAAAGACGAAGTTCCTCATAGCTTCAATGAACTGAATGACAAATGGAGTCAAGAAGCCTGTAGAACTCTTGGTATTCCCTCCACTCAAGAAGAACTGCAGAACTATCTCAAGCTCGGACTTCAGAACACTTTTTATACGCCGAAGGAGTTTAACAAAGACGAGATCATCTCTAACTCATTGAAGAAGCTCTCTGCAAAAAGAGCGCATTGGAGGATAGGCCACCTTCATACAGCTATTAACTATGAGCTTCAATACTGCCATTTCAAATCAGAAGAACTACGAAAGGAAGCCCAACAACTTTGCATTAAAGGTGCGCTTGAGAACTATGCCATTGCCTTACCGTCCAGTGGTAGAGCACATAGTGTAGATACGAGCAGGCTCACAAAGACTAACGGTGAAAGCATCTTCCATGCCCATATGTCTCAAGAATATGCCTCACCAGAAGTTATCCTCCAAGAGAAGAATGTGTTTGATGGACTCGAATGCCCCATTGCCGATGTCCTAACACGAGAACAAGTAGACAAAGCAATAGTCGTAGTTGAAGAGAAGAATGGCTATCCTCTCAATAATCAACAACGTGAACTTGTTCATCACTTCACCGGAACAGGTACCCTCGTTGCTGGCGGGATCGGCCCCGCTGGTACCGGTAAGACCACCGCTATGCGTGCTGTTTCTGATGCATGGATTGCATCTGGCCGGAACGTAGTTGCTTTAGGAACCTCTGCAGCTGCAGCGCAAATTCTTGGCGCTGAGCTAGGAACTAGCCACACAACCATTGCTGATCTTCTTGTCCGCAGCGCAAATAATCTCGATATTCCTGTTCGACAGGGAACGATGCTCCTCGTCGATGAAGCAGGCATGAGTTCGACTCGTGAACTTTCTGAGATCGTTGATCTTGCCCGTCAGCGTGGCGCTGTGGTTCGTCTTCTCGGTGATCCTCGACAGGTAGACGCCGTAGAGTCTGGAGGTATTCTGCGCACCATTGCGGAGAAGTGGCATTGCCCCGAACTGCAGACCGTTGTCCGCTTCCGCGATCCTGAAGAAGCTGGTGCATCACTTCTTCTTCGAGAAAGAGATAAAAAGGCGACTGAGTTTTACCGCGCTCATGAACGACTCCACCTTGGCGATACCGAGATGATGCAAAACGAGGCTGTAGCGAAATGGGCCCACGACATTAAAGAAGGCAAGGACTCTCTACTCCTATCCGATACCAATGACAGCGTTCGGGAACTCAATAAGCAAGCCCAACTGTTCAAGCAGTCACTCGGCGCTCTCGCTACTCAAAAAGAGTCGCTGACTACACATAGTGGCGAAACTCTTTACGTCGGTGATGTTGTAATGACAACGCTAAACAAGAAGGTCGGGACCTCACCGGAGGAGAGCGTTCGCAATCGTAACCTTTGGACAGTACGCTCCATTGAAGACGGCAAACTCATCGTCGAAAGCCACGATCAACCCGGACGCATGGTCACTCTCCCACGTGCTTATAGCAACCGGAATGTTGTACTGGGCTATGCCCTCACTGTCGATAAAGCCCAGGGGATGACTACTGACACCTCCTATGCCGTTCTCAATCCCGACACCGTTACCTCCAACCGTCTCTACGTTTCCGTCACCCGAGGCAAAGAAAACAACGAAGTCTTCTTTAGCGAACCAACACTACTTGGCATTGACTTCGATGATGAACACGAGAAAAACGGGTACTTCTCTGGTCCCGATGAAGTAATGGATGCCATCATCTCGCGCACTACCCCTAGTCCCTCTGCAACGGGCGCTGTTGTGGAATCGGTTGAAGACTATCTATCACGCGATATGGCCGCTCAACGATTTGCCCGCGAGCAGGAGATCCTTCTCCGAGATTACGCGGAGTACCTTATTCAAACCCATCTGACAGACCAACAGCGCTCCATCTTAGCGCCTGATGAAACCAAGCTAGCCACACTCATTAATGCAACGTCGAAGCGACTCCAGTCGGGTGCAGACGTCTTCAATGAGTTCAAGATCCTTACTGGAATTTCAGGCGTAACGTCCAAGGCAGCTAAAGCGAACAAGCCTCTTGAGTATTTCCTCACCGCGCAATCCAACCTTTTCGGTAGCGCCAGTAGCCTTCGGGAAGGGCGATCCTGGGTTCTTCCACCCTCTCATCCGGGACAAGATGCAGCCCTACTTGAAGCAGCACGGAAAGACTACTACCTCGGTCAGTTCAGTGACCTACGGCTTGTCCAACCCACACAACGTTCCCTCGACAATGCACAAAAGCGCTTCGCTGCTCAGCAAAATGAACTGTTCACACAGTGGGCTAGGGGAGTACTTCTGCATAATGACCTCCGGCGCTATGGTCTCTCTCAGTTCAATGTGAATGCGATTCAAAACGACGCTAAAGCTCATGACGCTCTAATAAGCACAGTTGCGCAATTAGCAAAGCGTGGCATCTCTCTTGATGACGCAATGTCTTCCGTTCGTAAGTATCAACGGGATAATCTTCAAGGCCTGGGATACCTTTCGTCTCCCGCTGCTGGACTGTCAACACTTCTTAAAGAGTCTGTCGAGTACCCCAACCTTATGCGACAGCTCAACACCACCCCCGCTCCGCGTGGCATCAACGCTGCTCTAATCCGTATGGATAGTACTGGACGTCAGAAACTTCTTAAAGAGATGTCCTGGCATCTTACTAAGGGAGCAACGGTTGAGAGTATCTACGCAGCTGTGCAGGAACAACAACCTGGACTCGATGAGAAACTACGGAGCGGAGAGCTTCAGCCGAACGATCTCGTCGCATGTGTTAAACAATGCCGACCTGAAAAGATTGAGCGTTCCTTCGATAACACGTTCGCGCTGCCCGATGGTCGATACGTCGATCAAAGCCTTCTTGGTGAAGCCCAGCGAAACGCTGGTGAAGCGCAGAAGCTCACTGCTCAACTCCGGTATGGTAGCGATAATCCCTATGCCGCCCTTAGCGATGTTGATCTCAAGATGGAGGTCGTGCGGCTAGAGACTCAACAGGATACGCTCACCAGGCATAGTAACTTCCTTCATGATCTGCAGTCTGAGTGGGAGGCTGCACCTCTTATCCCCACTCTTCCCGCAGATTCAGCACAAACAGTCGAAGTATCTGACAAGATCCGTTCTTACCTTGATGCAGAAGAAAAACTGGTGGAGCTTAAAGAGTCGTCTCTCAAGATCGCAGAAGATCTAGAGAAATCTACGACAAGTAACGAGCGCAAGGCAGCGCAAGAACTCTACGCGGAAAATGAAGAGAAGGTGGGGTGGTATGAACAGCGCCTCACCGAACAACGTGAGCTCCTGCCTGAGCGTACTCAATGGGACTCTATCGAGAATGCGCGGCGAGAAATCGATGCAGCGCGCGCGAATGCCGTTGTAAGCGACCTGACGGGTCGGGAGATGGTCAGTCAGCTCGGGCGACGGACTGATAGAGAACGAGAGAAAGTGCGTGACAACCTTGCTCTTGTAAAGGCTGCTGCGGCAGAAAAGCAGATTAACCTCGATAAAGTTTGGGTCAACGACACTCGCTCTGGCAATCAGAAGTGGATGCAAGTTGAGAAGGAAGCGAAGATGAAGTTTGCGCAAGCGCGAGAGTCTATTCAGCGGAATCCTGAACAAGCAGAGAACTACATGACGTCGCTGGGAGAAAGCGCCGCCGCACTGACAAAGGCAGAGAAAGACCGACTGGAAACGGTGGAGGAACAGTACCGTACCCGTGGTGATGCGTCAGTGTCCCGTTATAGTTTCCTCGCTGGAGAAACGCCCAAAGTGGAAGAGTACGTCATCGGTTCTCACGATGATCTCAATCAGACACGTTCCGAGCGTCGGAGTGATCGTGGGATGGAGTTGTGATGAAGAAAAGGCAGGGTCCACTCTTTTCCTCGACGCGAGATGAGAAGCGATGGAGGCTTGGGAAACGTGCGGGGATTCTCTCTCCTCTTCCCTACAATGACCGGAGTCCAGATTACGAGCTTGGTGTTCACGATCTCATGTCTGATGACTACGGGATTGACGCTATTCAAGACCTAGAAGACCAGTAAGAATAGAAGCTATGGCTACGGAACGTCTCGACCTTTCCACTATCAAGTACAACCTGGCTAACTTTCGTCTGCATTGGTTGGGTGAGCTTGAGGAATGGGAGGCGGCTGGTCTTACTGGGGAAGAGCAGAAGGCGGCCCAGCGGTTTTGGATCGACATGATGGGCTGCTTTGGTATTACCGCCGCCCGCATGAATCTTTTCGAGCGTGACGCTCGGCGCGGAAGTACTGGGGGTCGTGGCCGTATTGACCTGTTCTGGCCTGGCGTGGTGATTGGCGAGGCGAAGCGGCCGGGGGTTGATCTTGCCATCGCGCAGGAGCAGGCCTTCGACTATTTGAACGGGGGGAGTGTCCGCCCGCACGAGTTCCCGAAGTATGTGCTCTGCTCGAACTTTGAACGTTTCCGCCTGCAACGGTTGGGTGCCCCAGAGGAACGCTGGGAGGTGGAGTTTTCCCTCGGCGAGATCTGCGACTATGTGGACCAGCTGAAGTTCCTGGCCGGCTACGACACGGTGAGCCGGGAGGAGGAAGAGGAAGCCTCCATCCAGGCCTCGAAACTCATGGCGGAGCTTTTCACCGCTATGGCGGGCGAGGAGGTAGACGTCACTATTGGTGACGATGCCCCCACGACTGAAGCGGATGAGGATGAGCGCACGCAGCGCACCTCCATGTATCTGACCCGGTTGCTGTTTTTGTTGTTTGGTGACGATGCTGGCCTGTGGGAGCAGGACCTGTTCTATAGGTTCGTCCTCGACGAGACCAATCCAGGCGATCTAGGAATGCAGCTCAAGGAACTGTTCTCTGTCCTTGATACACCAGAATCGCAGCGTGATTCCCATCTACCCGAGCACTTCGCTAAGTTCCCCTATGTCAATGGTGGTCTCTTTGCCGACGCCCTGGATACGACGTGGTTTAGCCCCGCTATGCGCGACGCTCTGCTGGATGCGTGCCGGTTCCAGTGGACTCGCATTAGCCCCGCTGTGTTCGGGTCGATGTTCCAGCTGGTGAAGTCGAAGGAAGCCCGCCGCAGCAACGGCGAGCACTACACGTCAGAGACGAACATCCTCAAAACTTTGGAGCCGCTGTTTTTGGATGACCTGCGGGAGAAAGTCGCTTCTAAACTCGCTCTCGCAGACACATCCCGAAACCTTAAAGAACTGCGGAGGATGCGGGACGAGCTGGCCACTTACACGTTCCTGGATCCTGCTTGTGGCAGTGGAAACTTCCTTATTGTGGCGTACCGGGAGCTTCGCAAACTAGAGACCGACCTCATTGTGGATATTCGCCGCCGTGAGGGGCAAACCGGAATGTCTCTTGACGTGTCCTGGGAGCAGAAACTCTCCATCGACCAATTCCACGGCATTGAACTCAACTGGTGGCCCGCCAAGATCGCAGAAACCGCCATGTTCCTGGTAGACCACCAGGCGAACAGGGAACTCGCCGACCGCATCGGCATCGCCCCCGAACGCCTACCCATCACCGTCACCGCCCACATTCACCACGGCAACGCCCTCACCCTCGAATGGAACGACCTCATCGGGGAGACGGCAGGGCCGGTATATATCTTCGGGAACCCCCCGTTTATCGGCCAGTACATGAAAACCTCTGAGCAAACCGAGGACATGAAGCGAGTGTGGGGGAAGGATTACGCCGGTTATCTCGATTACGTCACTGGATGGCACGCTAAGACCCTCGACTTTTATCGTCATGACAACCACCAGGGTGAATGGGCATTCGTCACCACCAACTCCATCGCCCAAGGGCAACCCGTCCCTGACCTCTTCACACCCATCTTCCGCGACGGATGGCGGATTAAGTTTGCCCACCGCACCTTTGCCTGGGACTCCGAAGCACCAGGAAAAGCAGCCGTCCACTGCGTGATCGTCGGATTCACCAAGGACCGGGCTGGGAAACCCCGGCTCTTCGACTACGTAGACGTTAATGGAGAACCACGAGAAATCCCTGTTCGAACAGGTATCAATGCTTACCTCGTCGATGGCCCAAACGTCGTCATAGAAAAACGGATGAAGCCGCTAGGTGATCTTGAACCAGCACGATTCGGTTCAAAACCCGTCGATGGGGGAAACCTCATCGTGGAGCAAGCCGACTACGCACATTTTGCTGCTGATCCAGTGGCTAGTAAGTATCTTCGTCGATTCGTTGGCGCAAAAGAGCTTATCCACGGTTTGGATCGCTGGTGTCTTTGGTTAGAAGACCTCGACCCCGCTGACCTTGCAAAAAGTGAACTGCTAAAAAGCCGGATTGAAGCGTGCCGAGATTATAGAGAGGCAGCTCCTCGCCGAGGAGACGCCTACAAATTTAGAGAAACTCCTCATCTCTTTAGGCGCAATAAATTCCGGCCTCAAGTTGACTATCTTTGTATTCCCAGCGTGGTTAGTGAAACCCGCCGATACTTTACCGCTGACTACTTCCCTGCGGATGTGATTGCTAGCAATCTCAACTTCACTCTGCCTGATCCTACGGGTCTCCAGTTTGGGCTTATCTCCTCATCAATGTTCATTACTTGGCAACGCACTGTGGGTGGGCGTCTAAAGTCCGACCTTCGTTTCTCCAACACGGTGGTGTGGAATACCTTCCCCGTCCCACCTCCGGACGACGCTACACGCCAAGCAATCATCACAGCGGGCCAAGGCGTTCTCGAGGCTCGTGCTCTCCACCCCGAGCGCTCACTGGCCGACCACTACAACCCGCTTGCAATGGACCCGGAGCTAGTGAAAGCGCATAACGCGCTTGATCGCGTAGTCGATAAAGCCTTCGGGGCACCTCGTAAACTCACCACAGAGCAACAGCGCCAAGAGCTACTATTCAGCAACTATGTGCAGCTCACGGGCTAAAAGTCCGTTGAGTAGTCTTTACTGACAACAGGAAACTCATGAGTGTCTTCAACATCTGAGTTTCTCTCATCCCACGGAAGGCAATAAAGGGAGGGAATGTCCTCCTCCGCGAACTCATCATCCATATCTTCTCGGTAAGAGTTCAGTGGGCCATTCTCGCCGTCTAAAAGGACGCGAACAGTGGGGTCAAAAATACGTAGCCACCAGTCTGCCATTGCCTGTGCAGACTGGTCAGCGTAGGCCGCCTCCCACGTCTTCCACAGATAGTCCAGGCGAACCCGCACTTGCGGCCACCGCCACCAGCGGGGATCCCAGCGGAGACCCCGACCAGGAGCAGGGGAGAGCCGGTAGGAGCACATAGGAGAGAAGAACTCCGTCACGAACTCTGACAGTGAGCTGTAGTACGGCTCAGCCGCAGCGATTTCATCTTCTTCCTCATTAAGGAAGTCATCATCCGAAAAGTTCATGACACGCTATCTTTCGATCATGGCGGGGCCATGACTATTGCGGGGAGGTGGCACCGTCTCCATTTCCTCGTTAAAGGAGGGGAAGCTCGGGAGGGGAGGCTCAAAGGATTTGTCTTGCGGGTCATAGAAGACCTTTTCCGCCAGAACTGGCTCAGCACCGGAAGAAAAGACAATGACGCGGGTTATCGGTAATGATGCAAGATCCTCGACGGGGACGATTTTTTCTTTCTCCCAGCGAACAGTCACTGAGTCTCGACCGTTGTCAGATTTGTTGCGGGAGTTCTTTTTTACCTCATGGTCGCCGATAAGTGAGGAAAGATCATTGAGGTAGGTGGAGTCGGAAATGCCGCCACCGTAAACGAGGAAGTTCGACGACGAGCACAGTGTCTTCACCCCGTCCGCTCCCCAGACACGCTCTGCCTGCGCGGGGGATTGGAGGAAGGTGAGCGGAATGACCCCGCGTGAACCCCAGTGTGAGTACATCTTGGGAAGTTTAGACAGCTTGACCACGTTAGCCGCCTCATCCAGCACGGCTACCAGGGGAGTGTCGAGGCGTCCCGTAGAGGAATGCTCAGCCTCATGAATGGCGGTATCCGTGATAAGCCCAACGAGGGCTGTGGTGAGGGCGGCGGGAGCACCATCAGTGTCCGTGGAGAGGACATAGAGAGTGTCGGTTGAATAAACGAAGTCCCGTGGGTTGAACTCTTCTAGTGCGAAATCACGGCTCTTCTTTGAGGGGATAACTCGAACGGCCTGCCCTTCTTTACGAGATGGGGCGATAACAACGCGCTGTGGGGGAGTAACCGAGGCGGCAAACACTTCGTCGGCAAGAATGCCGAGAAAGCGACGAGCCATTGCGAAGATGCCGTCTCGCTGACGATAGTTCAGACCCATCGTCTGCTGGACCCGCATAGCGGCGTAGTCGAAACCACCTTTTTGGAGAAGAAGACGGGGAATGTCGTCATCTGGATTACCGAGCCACGTGAGGGTATGGCGGAGATCCCCGCCGCCTAAAGCAGCAGCGAGGATGTAGTAGGCCAGTATTTCGCTAGCTTCGCCATCGAAATACGCATCTTTGCGTGCTCCGTCGTCTTGGCATGCGCCAATGAAGTACTCGGCGAGCTGCTTTGCGCTTTGAAGATCATGCACCGTCCGTAGCGGATCGAACCACCAGCGTTGAGTAGCTTTGCCGGAGATATTCTGCAGGTCAAAGATCCATACGCGGCCTCGGAGTGCGCGCGAGTGGCGAGTGAGGTCGATAATGTCGCCCTTGTTGCTAGTAGCAATGACTGGTCCTGGAGCGCCGACAATGCTGGAGCAGACAATGGAGGTTGTTTTGCCCATCCGCTGTCCAGCGAACATGACGAGTGTGTCTTCCCAGGACATTCGTATATCTTGCTTGGAGCTTCCGAGCGTCCGCGCGATGAGAAGACCAAGGGTGGCAGGGTATTTTGGATCGGCGTGATAGTAGAGTCGTTGTGCTTTCTTCTGCTGAGCGGAGGGAGCTAGTTTAGAATCACGATGAACTTTGGTGATTTCGCGGGCTGACTTATCAATTGTTAGTCGCCCACCTTTTTGGGCACGGCGGGCAAGCACGATGCCTGCGAGCCCGCCGACAACGATGACCTCGGCGATAAAAATCCCGATAGAGGCTGGCCCAATTGAGATTGTTCCCTCCTTGAGTTGGCGGGCAATTGTGCCGGGGTACCACGATGGCATCGTGTCACTGGTGAAGAATTGGCCTATACACAAGGCAAGCCATGCCATGAGGGCAATTCCGAAGAGGGCGAGAAGTGCCCACAGGAGAATTTGCTGGCCGAGGTCGGCTGCATCTGATTGTGATGTGCGTTTCATGGTTACCCCTATTTTGTCACTGTGACACTACGAGACTGTCGAGTGGAATCTCTCGCCAGGATTTATAGCCGGGGAGGGTCGATACTTCACTTGCTCCGCCTGAACCGTCGAACTCAAGATGAACGGCGACGTTGTTGCGCAGCATCTCCTTGCCGAGGTCTCCGGGAGCGTCGTCCATATGAAGGGTGAGCCGAATAGCGGGGGCCTTCATATCCTCACGAACTTTCCCTGCGATCCACACGGCCTTTTTCGCAACAGACCGGAGAGCGGAGCGGAGGTCGCCGACAAAGTCGAAATCATCCTCATGGAAGGTTCCATACCAGACGACATCCTCATCTGAGACGATGGCGAACGTTCCGTTTGCACTCGCTGCTGCCCACAGTTCAACAAGCGGGGCATCTGCAGCTTCAGCTGAGAGTTTTTCGATGGCAAGGTGTCGCTTTTCGGCAAGCTCTTGACGAGATCGCTCCCGCATCTCCGCATAGTCAATATCGAGAACTTTCTTTAGTTCTGCTTTGACGATGGGGAAGAGTTCTTGCGTGTTGTAGCCGTTGTTGATCGCCCACTGGTAGATCTCGGTATGAGAGGTGAATCCTTGGAGTGTCTCTTTCTCAGAGAGAATATGGTCTTCCACCTCCGACCACAGTTCTGCATTCGACATGGTGACAATCCTTTCTTTACTTTGCGGGCTCGCATTGAATGAAGACGAGCTGCCAATATCCGTATTTGCTTGCTTGGACGCGCACAATGAACTGCTGGGTGGAGAGAGTTTGACCGCTGGGGGTCATCATTGACACCGTTGCGATATAGGCGCGGTACTTGTCGAGATCAGTGTCTTTGGGAACGTTGTCAGAAGAAGAAATATCTTTGAGGGTGACATGTCCCTTAGCGTGGGCTGCAGCCCACTTTGCCCAGGTACGACCGGTATAGCCGGTCTCCCAAGTAATCACCTTCGACCGGTTGACGTATCCTTCATCAGTAAAAAGATCGCCATTAACTAGCGGGCGAGATCGCTGAATAGTCTCTAGTGGGTCTGATTCGCGTGAAGGATCCCAGGATAAAAGAGCTTTCGTGCCGTCAGTGAGAACGGAGTTTGGGTCAGCAAGGTTCACTCCATCTAGTTTTGATGGCAGTTGGGGGAGCCAGCTTGGTACTGAGCTTGATGGGCGGTCTGAGGGGGCTGATTCAGTCCCTTCGTGTCGTGAACATCCAGAAAGTCCGCCAACAATAGCGAGGAGACACGCTCCAGCTGCGAGAGTGGATCGTAACGAACGTCGAGACATGAGAGGTCACCTTTCGTCTTCCGATTGAGTGGGGGGAATGTCTTTTACGCGGCGAACCTGGATCTGTTCGCCAAATCGGACAGGGTATGCTCCGATGGGAACGTTGAAGTCTTGAGCTTCAAACTGCATTTCTTGTCCGTTAATTTTGCCCAGGTAGATGCTGGTGTGGTGCCAGTCTGCCGGACTTCCGAAGTAGAGAATGTCTCCGGGCTGGCGATCCTCCCAGGACACTTTCTCAAAATGGGGATCAATGATCTGTGAATTGGTCTGATGAAGCAGCCGAACTCGTCCATGGGAGGCTTGATAGATCGAGTACAGGACGAGGCCGGAGCAGTCGAAACCGCCGCCGGTAGCACCATGAAAATCGCCGCCGCCCCACACGTAGGGGAGTCCTTCTTGCTCTTTTGCGTAGCGGATAATGGCTTCGTTGAGCGCACCTGCAGCACCGCCTCCAGGGAGGTTGAGGCATCCATCGTCAGTAGAGGTTTTGCCAGCAGCAACGTCGCCTAGCTTGTCCATCTCTTGAGAAGAAAGATGAGAGTTATCATCAACCTCGCTGACCAAGGCTTCAGCAAAAGGACGTTCCTCCTCATAACGTCCAGCGAGGTCTTCGCGGCATCGCTGAACTGCCCATGCTGCCTCAGCAAAGCCCATCTTTTCCCAGTTGGGAACACGTTGAAGTGCAGTGTAGAACTTCGATGATGCGTATACCGGATCCATCAACTGTCCTACGGTTCCCCAGCCTTGGGAGGGACGTTGTTGGAAGAGACCAACAGAGTCCGCGTCACCTGGCGCAACCCCATCGTGGGGATAATTCAACGACTCAGGGACAGCGGAGGAAGCAAGGTTATTGACTTGGCTTTCAACCTTCGCGACTGCGACCGCGAGGACAATGCCCCTCTGGGGGATATGCATACTATGGCCGGTGCGGATAATCTGCTGGGCGCGTTCGCGCTGAATTTCTGTGGCGTTGCTTTGAGACTTTTTACCAGACAGGCCACGTGCTGCCGCAGACTCTGGTTCGACCGCTTTACTAAGCCACGGTTGAGGGTCGATAGGAGTTCCACCGGCTAGCCGGTTTCCTTCAATAAGCTCAAAGTGAAGATGAGTCCCCGTCGATTCACCATTATTGGAGAGGGTAGCAATACGCTGACCAGCGTAAACACTATCGCCTTCTTTAACGAAAACATCCCCAGGGCCCACATGCCCGTAGACAGTTGAGTACTCTTTATCGTCAATGCGGTGAGAGATTACGATCCAACCACCGTAGGCAGGAACACCAGTACGCTGAACTGCGATCACTGTTCCTTTGGCAAATGCATAAATGGAAGTCCCTTCCTCTGCAGCAAAATCAACACCATAGGAAAATGAGTTCTCACCCTCACCAAAGGATCGAGTAACCCTCGACTCGTGTGATTTCATGGGTTTAACGAGACCGTGCTCACTAGAGGCAGAGTCGGGCGCAACACAATAGTCCTCGACGTCTCCTCCTAAGATCACGATGCCGAGGAGGAGTATCAGGATAGCGGCAAAGACGCCGACAATCTTGACCACTCCGAACTTGCTCATCCTTCTCGCGCTTCTTTCCGCTTGAGGTTGGCAAAACGTTGGTCAGTGTCGTGGAGCTTTTCGGCGATTTCGACGGGCGTCAGCACCGTGTGGACGGGGATACCAGGGGTACCGTCCTTGGAGATCTTAATCATGAAGTTGCCGCGACCAATGTTGGGTGGGTTG
>JAHABL010000023.1 GCA_018376445.1 Mycobacteriales bacterium | reverse complement strand
GTGGGTCGTGGAGCCTGTGAGGCGGATGGGGTGGGAGCAGTAGCCGACGTGGGCGGCAGCTTGGGCGAACTGGTCGAAGGTGCCGTCCTTGATGCGGGCGAGGAGGGCGGCCTGTTCGCGGGGGCTCAGGTCGAGGTCGAGAGGGGCTGCCTCTCCGAATCCGTCGAAGTGGGCCCCCGCGTGGCTGGTCATGCTGCCTGCGGCCTTTCCTGGTCATCGAGCGACCCATCACGATCCCCGAGCTTGTCGAGGGGATTTCCGGTCGGGTCAGTGAGCGATCCCTGCCGGTCATCGAGCTTGTCGAGATGACTCTCCGTGCCACCGTTCCTCGGCTGGCGGGGCTTGCGCGGGGCCCGGGGCTTGCTACCACGGGGCTCAGCGACGGACTCCCGGGCAGCGTCGACGACGGGCGAGGTGGCCAGCGGCAGGGTGTCCTCGGCGGTCTGCTGGCTGGTGGGCAGGGCGATGTGGACCTGGGATGGGTAACGGCGGGCGAGGTCGCGGATGGTCTTGTCGGGCCAGTAGTCGGCGCGCACCTTGTCGAAGGCGCCGGTCTCGTCCTGGATCCAGCCGGTGCCCTGCTGCGACCGCAGGATCCGATGCGCGGGTGCGATGCGGCTGGTGTCGTCACCGAGCACCATGCGGGTCTCGGTCGAGCTGTTGAGCCGCAGCGCGAGGGCCTGGGTGAACAGGTTGCGCATGGACAGGATCTCCTTGCGGGGGTCCGTAGGAGGTGAGTACGGCGAGCTCGTCGATCACGAGGACGTGGAGCGGGTCACAGGGGCGGGGTTCGTGCAGGCGGGAGACACCGGCCATCAGCTCGCCGCGGGCGTCGATCACGACCATCAGCTGGCGCAACACCTCCAATGCCTGGGCGGGGGTGGTGGCCATGCAGCAGAACAAGTGCTTGCCCATTGAGAGTTCGAGGCCGTGCTTGAGGTCGATGCCCCACAGCTGCACCTCACCGGTCGGGACAGCGGGGGCGAGGTTGCCGACCACCGACCACATGGGCGAGCCCTTGCCCGAGCCGGACGCACCCACGATCAACGTGTGTCGGCCGATCACCGGCAGATGCCACGTGGTGCCGGCCTGGGTACGGCCCGCTGGAACGATGCCGATGGGGCCCAGGTCGTCGCGGGTGAGGATGGTGGCTTCGCGGCCGGTGGCGAGGGCGTTGCGCATCATGAGCTGCACCTCGACCTGGCACTCCGACACGAAGACGCACCGCCCGGAGGTGGCCGCGGCGGCGACCTGCAGGGCGGGGACGGCGGCCTCGATCTCCTCCAGGGTCTGCCCGATCCGGGCCCGGACCCGCAGCACGAGCAGGTCACCGCGGGTCTCCACCCGCGACAGGTACGGGGCGACCCAGTGCTCCACCTGCTGCGGTTCGCGCACGTACTCGGTGTGATCGCCGACGCGGATCTTGCGGGTCACCTTCTCGATCCGGGTCCGCTGCACCGACAGGCCACACTCACGCGCCAGCTCGTCCCAGTTCTTCCGGGCCCAGCGACGCCAACCCCAACGACGCCGGGGTCCGGCGATGAACCGGTCGAAGGTGAACGGGTTGGCCAGCGACCACCACGCTCCAGATACCAACGGCACCAGGTAGGCCGCGCTCGCCACACACATGCCTAGGTGCGCGGTGCGGCTGTCGATACCGGCCGTGAGGGCCACGACCAGCCACGCCAGGTAGCAGGTGACGAACCACCACCCGCTATGCCAGATGCTGCGCAGCAGGCGCCCCACGAACACGCCCGTGACGCGGAGCGGGCGCCACACGGCCCCAGCCACGGCCGCGACGTGAAGACGCCTGCGGTCGGGGCTGGGCAGCGTTGCGACGGTCATCGTCAGGCCGCCTTGCGCTCGGCGGTCGGGGCCTCGTCGGCGAACCCAGTGGCGCGGATGGAGTACATGAGACGGGGACGCTGGCCGCTGTCATCGACCCACGGGGTGATCGACAGCCCCTCGAAGACCACAGGGGTGATCGGCAGGTTGCCCTTGTTGGCCGGCGGCACCGGCTGCTGGGCACTGACCAGCTTCACCACCACCGTCTTGTCCCGGTTGCCCGCCCCGGGATCCATGTCGAGCACCGGCACCTGCCACATCAGCTGGCCCGTGTCCTTGTCGAGCTGCTGCGGCCTGGACCCATCGGGACGCTGAACCGCCTTGTCGAAGTTCCACACCGGCTCCACCTGCCCCACCAGGAACGCCCCCGCCGGGAACACAGACTCCATCGAGACCAGGATCTTGCGCTACACCGCCATGACTACTCCTCACTCTCTGACTAGCTTGCCTAGCCAGATTCAGCATGTCGTACCTGCCTAGCCATGTCAACCAATAGCGCCGAACTTGTGCGACAGGGCTAGCCAAGAAAACTTCCTGGCCTAGGCTGGACACGTGAGCCTCGATCCGAACGACCCCACTGCTCCGTACCTCCAGATGGCCAACCGCCTACGCGCCGCAATCCGCTTGCAGGAATGGAAGCCCGGCGACAAACTGCCGTCGCAGCACGAGCTGTCCGCCCAGTACGGCGTAGCGCGCATGACTGTGCAGCAGGCACTTCGTGTGCTGCGCGATGAGGGTCTGATCGTCACCCGCCAAGGCAGCGGCGCCTTCGTCAAGGCCCCCACCGAGCGGGCCGTCGACCTGCGCCCCAAGCTGCAGGAGGCCTTCACTCAGAGTGAGGTCACCATCGATTTCATGGGCTTCACCGCCGAGACCCTCAACGGTGCTCTGACCGAGCCACTCGACCGGATCCGAACAGGCGAGCTCCACCCCAACTCCATCGCCATCCGACTACTGCTGCCGAACACCGACTGCCCCCTGTCGCTTCCGGTGATCGCGGGCAAGAGCAGCGCCGATAGCGCTCCGGCACGCGAACGGCTCCGCAAGATCTCCGACCGTTCCGTCGGCATGCTCACCGATGCACTCACCGAGCTGCAAGACCTCAAGCTGACGCCGGTCACCAAGGTCGACGTGCGCTACATCGAGAACGCTCCCCAGACCAAGCTCGTCATCATCAACAGCACTGATGTCTTCTGCGGCGACTACCCCGTGAAGCTGCGCGAAGTCACTCTGAGTACAGGCCCGACGGATATCTACGATCCGATGGGCAAGGACGCCACGCTCTTCCACTACGCGAAGGACGCCGATATCGACAGCCTCTCATCTCTCATGGTCGAGGCGAAGATGACCTGGTTCGACAACCAGTGGAACACCATCGCGAGGCCCCGATGACTACCGCTGCGGAACTGTTCGCCGCCGCCGAGGTGATCCTGCTGGACTTTGACGGGCCCGTCACCCGCCTACTGCCACCGCCGGCCAATACCGCCCTCACCGACCGCGCCCGCGCCCTGGCCCTCGCCCTGGGCATGCCACTCACACCCGACCTCGCAGCCACCACCGACCACCTCGCCATCATCCGAGCCGCCAACCGGCACAGTGCCGAGGTGGCGATGCGGGTTGAGGCTCTGTGTACCGCCGAGGAACGGGTAGCCGCGGCCGCCAGCGAGCCGACGGCAGGCGTCCGTGAAACGCTCGAAGCGGCTGCGCGCCAAAAGTCACCGGTCGTCATCGTGACCAACAACAGCCCAGAGTGCGCGACTGAATTCCTTGCCTCCAACCAACTCTCGAACCTGGTCGAGGTCGTGATCGGTCGAGATCCCCGACACATTGAGCTGATGAAGCCCTCCCCCGCCATGCTGCTGGCTGCCGTCGCGCAGCGCCTTGGAGCCGCCATCATGGTCGGCGACTCCGTGAGTGACATCACTGCAGCCGGAGCCGCTGGCCTGCCTGCCATCGGACTTGCCAAGAACGACCAACGCGCGAACGAACTTGGCCAAGCAGGAGCCAGCGCGGTCATCCGCAGCATGCGAGAGCTCACGCCCTCGACCTGAGCCCGGCCGCCCTGCCCGTAGCAGAAGCGGACGCCTTTGATGCACGTTCACTGCTTGATAGTCAGGCTCTTGGGCCTTCCCTAGAAGGCGAGCGTCGGAACTCCCATCGTCACGGGACCTCGACCCCTCTCACCAAGCCACCGCCCTCCACCCTCATCTGCGAAGAGCCCCCAAAATCACTTCACCTACAACACATGCGCCCGAAGGCATCCCCCAACGCAATAGCCCACTACCTACAACGAAAAATCACTTAAAACGTCGCCGAGGGATTCCACTGCTATTATATTGACAATCCCACGACACCATCATATTTATGCCAAATTCTTTCTCCTTCATCAGAAGATACCCAATCTACTTCATATTCAATATCCGAACTATTGTTAACGGTGTAAACACCGAATATTCGCGATTTCTTAACAAGACTAGGCTCTTGCTGAAATGTTAGTCGACCTCGCTTTAGTTCATTCAAAATTACCCAATCGGGACCATAATCATCGAAAGGGGGCTCGGCTCGGCCATCCAACCAGCAAACGGTAAACCAGAGCCAAGGTGTTTCACCACCATTCCTTGAAATCCCAAGAGAAGCCGCTGAGACCAAAAGGTAAGCGCGCAATTCTCCGTGATATCTGAGTTTGGCGACGCGGTGCTGCGCCCCCGCGAGTACCGCATCCAATACCGACTGTTCCTCCATTTACAGCTCCTAGTGCGAGCCAACTGATTACGATTGCATGCCACCTATATACTGACAGTTCACTGGCGGAGCTACCTCTTTCTCCAAAATGTCTTATTCACACTGTGGCTACTCCAATGCCAGTCCACGCCACCGTACCTTCTTGAGATATGGACATGGACTCTTGTGGTCTGTCGGATTATCCAAGGGCGCCTCAACCAGTGCCTTCGACTATCTCCGAACGAGACTCTCCACTCTCCATTACCCTGCGAACGCCCGATCCTCAAGTAAGGGTTTCCATCCCGCACGAAACTGCGCACGACGTTCATGTACTGGCGGGGAGCCCAAGTCATCTTCCGATAGCTCGAGGCATAGTATCCGCGGGTCCGCTGATACGTCCTCTTAGTGACACGAACAACAGTAGTCCACCAGCTGTTTCCGTCGAGGTCTTGACTGTTGATGGGGTCGTTGGGGTAGCCGTAGGTAGTGTCACCGCCTTGGTACTGCGGATCCAACGAGGTGAACAGACCGGTTGCCTGGTTGTACAACCGGGCGCCCATCAGTGTGATGCCGAGGCTGGTGAGGGTGGCGCGTTCATGCTGCCCAAGCCAGCCGTAGCCAATCCCAGCCTGGGTGGTGCCGGTAGGGGCGCCGTACTCGGTGTACTCACCCCACAGGTCAATGCCCGTAGCAGCCTCGGTTCCCGTGAGGCTGGTGGAGGCCACCACGTCCCCCCGCAGCCCCGCCAGGTCGAGAACAGCCTTCGTGTCACTGCCGGTGGTGGTGACCGTCAGGCCGAGCCCGTCACCGGTCAAGCCGAGATACCGGCTGGTGGTGCTCACCCCGTTGCTGGTGTCCACCGACCAAGCGGGGTTGTCAGTGTCGTCGGTGTAGTGCCGCACCAGACTCGAACTGGTCTGGGTGCCAAGCACCACCGAGCCCTGACTGGTGGTCTGGATCAGCCGACGCCCAGCCCCATCCAGGCTCCAGGTGACGTTCACATCACCCTGCGTCACACTCTTCGCCGCATCCGTGTCGTAGTACGCCAGGGCCATGTCCCCGTTGCCGGGATTGGCGGTGTCCGCTGCAGGAATGCTGGTCTGCCGCCCCAGCAGATCGGTCACATACGAACCCTGCCCATTCGCGCCAGTGACCGGCCGGTCGGCCGCATCATAGGCACGCGTC
>JAHABL010000022.1 GCA_018376445.1 Mycobacteriales bacterium | reverse complement strand
GCCAGGGCGAGGACGTCAGGGATCTCCACGGCCCAGAGCGTAGCGGGCAGGGGCGACATCAAGATCGGGTGCCAGGAGCAGACGGGGGTAGGCAGGGTGGCGCAGCAGGGTCGGGGATGATGAGGCGGGCAGCATGTTGGCCTGGTGCCCACCTAAATTGGCGGGCACCAGGCCAACGCCCTATGACGAGGGCGAGACATGAGTTGTCATGCCGAGGACAGAGGCTGACTTGGAGGATGGTTGAGCGCAATGATGTTGCGCCTCATACTGTTCCTCCGGTCAGCGCGGAGCCCGCTCGGGGGCCGGTGGCAAAGGCGGAAAGGATGTACCGAGGGATGTCTGGTACCAGTACGCAGTGGTCGAGACGTCATCGGAACGCTCGAACAGTCCGTGGTCCCAGGTCCCGATCTGCTGAACGGTCACCTTGAGCCGTTCCTGGAAGTAGATCGGGTCGGGCAGGTGCCACCGGTACAGGCCGTGCATGGGCAGCATGGCTGTCGAGAACTCTGAGGCCTTGGTGGAGTCAGTAGCACTAGCGAAGGGGTATCCGCAGTACGGGGCGCAGAAGTTCAGGATCATTGGCTCAGGATCAGAGCGCAGCTCGTCCTGGAAGGCCCACGCGCCGCCGGCGTAGTCCTCCAACCCAGTGCTGCATAGCGTGGGTAGGTTCTCATCGTCGTCAATGAAGAACTTGACTTCTCCTTCGCCCCACCAGTAGCGATGCAGTGACGCAAGTGCGACGTAGGTGCCGACGTATGTTCCCGGTCCTTGGACGTTGTCCAGGATGACATGGTCCTGGCCGGGCCTGGTGGTGGCGTTGCTACGGCGCCATTGCGCGTGGAAATATCCAGGCCACGCAGCGATGTCATCTCCGGTGGTGTAGTCAACCTGGAAGAAGACGTGGGGGAGGTCTCCGGGATGCTCGCTGGAGAGCTCTAGACGCGCTCCGGTGCGGAAGGGCATAGGGAAGTAGCAGTTCATTCCTCCGGTAGGGGCGACGACGATCGGCTCGGAGGTGACGAGGCTACGTTGGCCGAAGCCGTTACAGAAGAAGTCTCCGAGGGGGACTTCTACGGAGGGAGAGTCTGAGCCGTCCCAGTATGCGCGTAGGACCAGATCGCGTAGAACAAAAGGGCCCGCGGGTGTCTTGTCTGCGACGGTGATCCAGATATGTCGGATGACTCCGGGACCGGTGATCTCGGCGAGGGTCAGCTTTCCTCCTGAGGGCAGCTCGTACCAGGCGCTGCCTTTGCGACCAGGACCGAGCGCCGAGCTGGCTGACGCGGCAGCACCAGGCGCGCCGGTCGGGTTCTCAGCGTTGATGGCACGGCTACGTAGACGGCCGTTGTTACGTAGGTGATTCCACTGGATAAACATGTGTTCTCTCATGGGGTTGAGGCGGAAAACGGTGCGTTACTTCACAGCTCCGGCGATGACGCCGCGGCTGATCGTGCGTTGGAAGAGGAGGAAGAAGATCAGCGTCGGGATCAGGGACAGCAGTGAGCCTGCGTTGACGACGGTGATATCGATCGAGTGCTGCCCACGAAGTGTGGACAACGCGATTGGCACGGTTTGGGAGGCGGGGTCCCCAAGCAAGATCAAGGGAATGTAGAACTCGTTCCAGGACCAGATGAAGATGAAGACCACGAGCACGGTGAGGGTGGGGCGGACAATCGGGTAGACGACGGACCACAGGATGTGGCGACGACCCGCACCGTCGATCGCCGCAGCCTCGAGCACTTCGCGGGGAAAAGTCGACATGACGTTGGACAGGATGTAGGTGCCGTAGGCCGCCCACAGGACGATGAAGACCGCGATGATCGACCAGATTGAGTTGAGGAGGCCGGTTGCCTGGGCTCCGTAGAAGAGGGGATAGATCAGTGCCTCATGCGGCACCATGGTGGCGATCAGCAGGATTGCTGTGATGGTGATGCTAGCACGGATCCTGCCTATTCCAATGGCATAAGAAGCCAAGAGAGCGAGCGCGGCAGAGGCGAAGGCGATGATGGTCGAGCTCAGGATCGAATTCCAAAGCGCTCGCGGGAAGTTCACGCGGTTGAGATAGCTGACGAAAGCATCGAGAGTAAAACTCGTAGGCCAGGCCAGCGGACCGTTGGTGGAGTAGTCGGCTCCCGTCTTGAAAGAGTTGAGCACAAGGAGTAGAAACGGTGATGCCATGACGACGGCGATCATGGCGGCAAGTCCCAGCATCACCCAGTTCAGGGCCGTCCGCTTTCTGCGCTTTGTGGTGGGAGCTGGCATCAGCGGCCTTCCTTCCTGGACTCACGATGCTGCCAAGCGAGCATCGCGGTGGCGACGATGAAGATGACGATCGACATCACGGTGGCGATCGTTGATCCATAGCCCACGCGTGAAAGCTCGAAGAAGTTCCGATAGGCGTAGTAGGACGGGACAACTGTTGAGTTCTCGGGCCCACCACCCGTGAGGATGAGAATTGGGGCAAAGACCTTGAGCGCTGCGATAGTCGCGGTCAGGACGACAACAAAGATCTCAGGGCGGATCTGAGGGATCGTGATCGCCTGGAACCTCCGCCACCACCCAGCGCCGTCCAGCTCGGCTGCCTCGTACAGCTCGGGGTCTACGCGCTGAAGCGCTGACATGAAGATGACGACCGGGTACCCGATCTGCAGCCAGACGAGCATGAGCATGACTGAGTAGATTGCTACGCCTGGATCGCCGAGCCAGTCAGGCGTCTGCTGGATCCCCAGTCCATGAAGCAGCAGGGTGAGGGAGCCCTGGCGAGTATTGAGGATGGTTGACCAGATAAAACCTGCCACAGCAATCGGCAGGATCTGGGGAAGATAGTAGGTCGCACGCAGCACTGCGATTGCACGGTCACCGAACCGGCGACCGAGATAGTCGAACAACAAGGCTGCGAGCAGCACGCCGATGATCGTAGGGATGATCGTGATGGCTACGATCATGGCGAGGCTGTTCTGAAAAGAACGCCAGAAGGTCGCGTCGGTCAGCAGCGTCGCGTAGTTCTCCAGACCGGCCCAGCGCATGGGCGCTTGGCCACCTTTCCAATGGAACAGGCTGGTATAGACGTTCATTGCGAACGGAGCAGCAACAACGGTGAGGAAGCCTGCCGCAAGAGGCAGGAGATAGAGCCAGTAGGGGCCCTGGCGTGTCAGAGTGCGACGCGGGGCCTGGGTGGTGGCGGTAGACATGAGTGACTCCTCCAGGGCGGGGCCCACCGAGGCGGGCCCCCACTCGATCAGCCTGCGAGGGTTGCGTCGCGGCCGTCGTCGTAGAAGGCCTGGAGGTCGCGGGTCCAGTCCTCGGCGGTCATGTTGCCGTTAGACATGGCCTGCATGCCGGACTGGATGAAGTCAAGGAACCCCGGAATCGGATAGTCGGGGTAGAAGCTTAAGGAGTCTGCTTTCAAGAGCTCGTTGAAACGCTCGGTGTACGCGCGGGTGAGATCGTCAGTGATCGTGGATGCATCGCCTGCTAGCGGCAGCCCGCCCAGCTGCCCGATCTTGTTCTGGACCTCGGCGCTCAGCGTGATCTCGATCCAGTCGTAGGCGAGCTCCTTGTTCTTGGCATTAGCAGGCACACCCCAAAGGTGACCGCTCGATCCCATCTGCATCTGAGCGCCGGGGAGGGTGAAGTATCCCCACTCAAAAGGAGCCTGCTCGCGGATACGCGCGAACTCCCCCTGGTTCCAGATGAGCATGGCCTTGTCTCCGTTGAGGAAATTGACCGTTGCCTGCTCGAAGTTGAGGCCGCCCAGCTCGGTGCCGACGTAGCCCTTGTCGATCCACTCCTCGAATCGCTGTGCGGCGTCACTCCATGGGCTCTTCGAGAAGTCCACTGGCTGACGCAGGAACATGAAGTCGTCAATCTCATCGCGGGTGGCACCCGCAGACACAAGGGAGTACCAGACCCACATCTGGTTAAAGCCCTGACTTGTCGCTGCGGAGGAGGAGACGGGGGTGAGACCAGCGGCAACCAGTGAGTCCATTGCTGCCTCGAACTCCACCAGCGTGGTCGGCACGTCCGTGATCCCAGCCTGAGCGAAGAGGTCCTTGTTGTAGTAGAACATGACGTACTCGCCGATATTGGGTATGCCGTACCAATCGCCCGAGCCTGCAAGACCCTGATCGTCATATTTGGCGAAGGCTTGCATACCGCCCGTGATCTTGGTGTCCCATCCGCGCTCTTCGACGATTTCTGTCAGTGGTGTGAGCAAACCTTGGGCCGCGAGCTGACCGCCGTCGGAGTTTCCCTTGTTGAACTCGATGACGTCGGGGACGTCCTGGCCGGTGAGTGTCACCTTGGCGTTCTGCCTCATCGCGTCGAAGCTGGTGGTTTGGTAATCGACAGTGACGTCAGGGTGCTTCTTCTTGAATAGCTCGACCGCCAGTGCCCAGCCTTGGCCTTGAGCGCTTTCGGGGTTCTCGTACTGCAGGATCGTGAAGGTCTTGGAGTCTCCTCCACTGGAGACGTTACTGCATCCGGCAAGTGACGCAGTCACCGCGGCAGCCAGAGCACCGGCGGCACACTGGAGGACCTGGCGTCTTGTTGTTGTCATGATTCTTCTCCTTTGTGGTTGTCTGGCGCGCGGGCGCGCCAAGTACCGGCCCACTGCGATGTGGGTCGGGAGGAATTGGGCGTGAGGGTGTGATTAGGAGTGCGGGGTCCTCTTACGGAGACGGCGGACCTGCAGACCCGCGGACTATGAGTGGGCAGGGGATCCGTGTGGCGCTTGGGGGCCGCTTGATCTCGCCGTGGATACGGCTGATGAGGCGTTGTGCGGCCCAGGCGCCCATCTCATAGTGGGGTAGACGTACAGTGGTCAGCGCGGGCCGCAGGGCATCTGCGATAAAGCGCTGGTCGTCGAAACCGATAATGGACAAGTCCTGCGGGATACGTAGATCCAGTGCATCGGCGGCCTGATATGCGGCGAAGGCGATTTGGTCTGAGAAGCAGAAGATCGCCGTAGGGCGATCTTTTCTGGACAGAAGCTTCTGAAGGGGTCGGTAGGCCTCTGCTGTCGCCGTGTCCTCCAGCTCGATGACATGGTGGGGATCTACCTGAGCCTCGTGCTCACGCAGGGCTCGTGCGTACCCCTCGTAGCGCAGTCGCGAGGCGACGAAACGCTCTCCCCCGACATTGCAGAACGCGATCCGACGATGTCCTTTCTCTAGAAGATGACTGGTAGCGGCGTAAGCTCCGCCGGCCTCATCAGGAACGACGCTGTCCGCGTGTGATGCACCGTGTGGGACGCCGTCGAGCACAATGAGGGGAATCGTGGGAGGTATAGGGGGAAGCGTGACCTGACGGTGGTACTCCGCGGCCACGATGAGTCCGTCGATATCCCGTTGCAGTAGGGACCGCACTGACTGTTCCATGAGTTCGGGCCGGTCGGTGGTGTCGATGACCATGCCGAGGTACCCGGCGTCCCAAGCCGCGGTCTGTACTCCCTCCAGCATGTGTCCAGCGAAGGGCGCGCTGGCCACTCGGTCGGACAAGATCCCGATGGTGTGGGTTCGTTTGGTCTTCAGCCCTCGTGCCAGCTGGTTCGGGATGTAGCCCATCTCCCGGACGGCCGTGCGGATGCGCTGAGCAGTCTCAGCATTGATTCGACCCTCGTGGCGGTCGTTGATGACCAGGGACACCGCGGACGGCGAGACGCCCACCGTAGCGGCAATGTCCTTCAACGTGATCACGACGACTCCTTCGGCATCAATCGATTGACGTGACTGTAAAAACGTCAAACGCGTTGACGCAAAGACCGTTACCTAACCGTTATCAAGGGTGTTGATTGCTTGGAATGACATGCGTCTTCTCGGTAGGGATGCGCGCTAGGGATTCGTGTCGGTGGGTCGTGAGATCATCGGGGCATGGAGTGGCAGACGACGCTCGCGACCGTGTGGGTCGTCATTGAGTACGCGATCAAGGTCGCG
>JAHABL010000004.1 GCA_018376445.1 Mycobacteriales bacterium | reverse complement strand
CGCAATCGAGTGCCCACCACAGTGTGTCAGGAGCGCTGTTATCTGTCCTGCATCTCCGCAGCCGACAGCGCGCTTTCAGGATCGACCCACAGTGACCCGCTTAATGTAGTCGACAACATCGCGTACTGTGCGCATGCCTTTCATCCGCTCATCGGGAATCTCAATGCCGTACTTGTCCTCAGTTTGGACAGCAATTTCTACCATAGAGAGGGAATCAACGTCCAGATCATCCACAAAACTCTTGTCTGGAGTGACCTCAGCTTGCTCAACACCTGTGACTTCTTCGACGATCTCGGCAAGTCCAGCAACGATGTCTCTTTCATCAGTGGCCATCTGCGGTGCTCTCCTTTCCGTCTCGTACCTTCGCTATGCGTGCAAGGGGAGGGCGCTCAGCAGCGCCCAGATAACACCCACGACTCTACCAAGATTTGTTGTTGGATTCGTTAATGTCCTCTAGCATTCCCAAAACGTTGGCGATCCGCAGTGTAAACCGCATACGCGAATCAAGTGGATCCATACCGGTAATGTCGTTCACTCTCTTTAAACGGTAACGCACTGTGTTGGGGTGGACATAGAGCTGCCGCGCGGCCTCCTCGACGCCACCATCGACGGAGAGATAGAGACGCAGTGTGTCGCGGATGGCCTGACTCGCCGACTTCTGCAAAGGCTTAATGATGTCATGAAACAGACGCTGTACAGCCCGATGGTCACCTGCAATAGCCCGCTCCGGGATAAACATGTCAGCGGTCGCAACCCGTGGAACATTAGGCATTGCTTGAGCGACGCGTAATGCTGCAAACGCTTCCTCCGCAGACCGTGAAGCCCCCGCTAGATTACGGGCTGTCGGCCCCAACATAATCTGGTCATCGGAGAAAATTTCATAGATAGGGCATTCAGGGTTCATCAACACTTCCGCGGGTATGTTTACCAACGTCACCAAATAGGGACCCTGTACCGCCGCAAGAGCGCGATATCCGAGGTCGGCCGCAGCTTGATGAAGACGAAGAACCGTGCGTTCCTGGCGATCCAAAGAACTCGGCGTTCCCACCATCACCGTCACTGGCCGATTAGTATCGCAGGCCAAGGCAGAGCCGAACGAACGGATGTCCTCGGACTTTGCTCCGCGCACCACTGCGTCAACCAAAGCCGTTTCCATACGAGCATCCCAGACACCGCGTTTCTCCGCAGCTGCTGCAAAATAGTCTGCAATGGAGAATCCCAGCTCGCGGCTGTAGCGAAGAGCGTGGACCAACAGAGTGGCTTTTGCCTCCGGCATATCCTTCATGTTAATGACGGCCTGCTCGATAATCTCCATGCTCGAGTGCAGGATGGAAACAGATTGCTGCAAGCTCAGGCCCTCTACCAAGTGGACTGAATCCGAACCAAGCACATCCTTAAAGTCGAGATCGTCATCATCCGGATGCTGAACCCAATCCGCGAAGAAGCGAATAGCAGACTGTACCAACGCACCAATGTCAGCGCGATGCTTGGCATCAAGCTCCGTAAAGAATGGAAGGGATACACTTATGTGTGCAATCACGGTCCGGGTGAGCTGCCCAGATATCTTACGAATGCGCTGGACAAGGCTCGGTGGCACTGCGTTGAGCAACGTCAGTTCAGCCTGCGAACCTTGGGAGGTCATTTGTTCATTACTCACAAGATTATTGTTGCATGTTTGTGCAAATGAGTGAGTGTAGTTTCCGTGAGTTAAACCACACGTCTACACTCCGGAATGCGCTGGACTTGTTGCCAGAAAAAACCAGTGTGCAATAGTTTTTTCGTAGGTAGACTGGTGTAGTCATCGAGAAACGAACTCTAACTAGGAGGATCGACGCAGTGAGCGCCAGCTCCGACGCCAACAACTTCAACGCCATCTTGGCCCATAAACTTGAAATCTCTGACGACATGGTCGTGCAGGAAGTTGGTTGGGACGACGATTGCGACTCGTCCATTAGCGAAGCTATCGAAGATATCATCGGCTCCGCACTGCTCGAGGACACCTCATACGACGTCTGTGACGCCATTCTCTTCTGGTGGCGCGATGGTGATGGAGACCTTACCGATGACCTCGTTGATGTAGTCGCCCCGCTGTCTGACGGGGGAGTGGTATGGTTGACCACCCCTAAGACTGGTCAACCAGATGCTGTAGACCCTGCCGAGATTGCCGAGAGTGCCCGCACTGCCGGCCTCTCCCAGACGTCGACCTCCGCAGTTAATGACTGGATTGTCACACGTCTCGTGCAAGCTCGGCACGGCGCACCTCGCCGTTAAATTAGGGTAAACACCACCTCATAGGATAGAGTTTTAACGTCCTGCGTGGGTAGCTCAGGGGTAGAGCTCCGGTTTTACACACCGGCGGTCGGGGGTTCGAAACCCTCCTCACGCACTTTGAGAGATGCCCGGTCACACTGTGTGACCGGGCATCTTGGTGTCTTCAGTCGAGAGAAGTTGAGTGAGGCCTCGAAAGGGAAAGGATTGACGCAAAGGAAGCACTGTCGCTAAAGGGGAGGGGTGGGTGGGGGTTTTCCGGTGAGGAGAGTTCATCCCTCTAAGATGTTCTCAGCGCCATTCTGGGGGGTCTTTCGATACCACTCTGGGGTGTGAAATAGATGTAACCCCCCAGGGCACTGCCCTGGGGGGTTACTACGATGCGAGAGGCTGATCCTACATCAGGAAGCCACCGAGCGAATTCGCAAGGCCCAGCACCGGTCCGGGAAGAATACCCATGAGGACGGTGAGTAAAGCGGTGATAACCACCACGATACTGACCGCGGCACCTGGCTTTGCCACCACAGTGGTGACATTCGGGCGCTTGAAGAACATGACGATAATCATGCGCACGTAGGCGTAGGCGGCCAGTGCGGACACCAGCAGGGCAACGACGACCAGCCAGCTGTAGCCAGCCAACCACGGCACTGCGAAGACGGTGAACTTACCAATAAAGCCAGCGGTAAGGGGGATACCTGCAAAGCTCAGGAAGTAGAGAGCGAAGGCCGCACCCAACCAAGGATGTTGACGTCCAATACCTTCCCAAGCAGAGATCGCAGTGGCCTCCTCGCCACTCTCGCGACGGACGACCGTGACAATGGCGAAAGCACCAATGGTCGCCAGGCCGTAGGCCGCCAGGTAGATCAACACCGAAGAGACAACACTGAACTCCAGGCTTCCTACCTTGAGGAGACCCTGGTGTGCACCCACCAGAGCGGTCATGATGAAGCCCGCGTGAGTGATGGAGGAGTAAGCGATCAGTCGCTTGACGTCGGTCTGGGTCATAGTCAGCAGGGCGCCGAACAGCATCGAGATGATGGCCAGTACCACGATGACAACTTCCCACTGGCTTTCGTTGAGAGGCACCGCGACGGTGAGAACACGGGCTAGAGCAGCAACGGCAGCCAGCTTGGTGCAGATTGCCATGAAAGCAGTCACCGGGGTGGGGGCGCCTTGGTAGACATCCGGTACCCAGCTGTGGAAGGGCACCGCACCGATCTTGAAGAGGAGGCCAATCACGACGAACACAACGCCCAGCACCAGCAGGGCAGGCTTGTCGGTGTGAGAGGACTGCTCTGCAATGCCGGCAAAGGTGAAGTTACCAGTCGCCGCGTAGAGCATCACGATGCCGTACAGCATAATGGCTGCTGCAAGTACACCCAGCAGGAAGTACTTCAGGGAAGCTTCCTGGCTCAGACGCCGGCGGTAGAGTGCCAATCCGGAGAGAACGTAGAGCGGCAGAGACATCACTTCAAGAGCGACGAAGAGCATAAGCAGGTTAGTCGCTGCGGCGAAGAGCATCATGCCGAACAGAGAGAACAGTGCCAAGACGTAGATCTCGGAGTGCTCAGTCCGCTCACTCTCGGGAATTGTCTTCAGACGGCGTGCATGCCGTGTACTGAAGAGAATCATGCAGAGGGCGGTGAAGACAATCAGGGCGCCCTGTGCCACATAGGTGGGCTTGTCCATGGCAAGGAGGCCATTGGCGACAACCGCGAAGCGGCCATCGACCCAGTTTGCAATAAGCATTCCCATCGTGGCAATGAGAACAGCAAAGACAGAGACCAGCTGCACGATTGCGCGGGCCGGCCGACGCACGAAGGCGTCCAGGAGGAGAGCGACACAGGCACCACCGAACATGATCAATAGCGGAGCGAGGGTCTGGTAATCCAGCGCAGGGCTCTCGATCATTCGTGCGGGGCTAGCCACCATGTCCATAGCAACGATGTTCTGGATCATTTAGCGCGCACCTCCTAGAGAGATAGTGGTCGATTCAGGCTGCGCGGCCGGAGCCACGGCTTCGTGGTTAGTCGCCTTCTCAACAAAGGTGACTGCCTGTTCAGAATCGGGGTTCAGCACCCTGGTCAACGGAGTGGGGTAGACACCAAGGACGAGGAGCAGGGCGAGCAGAGGAACAATGATCCACCGTTCTGCCATGGACAGCTCGGAGACCTTTTCTTCCACCTCAGCAGAGGGGAGACCCGTCATCGTCCGCTTGTACATCCGCATGATGTAGAGGGCGGCAAGCACCATGGCGATGGCCGAGATGCCCGCAGCCCACGGGTACTTCGTCCAGGTTCCTGCCAGCACACCGAACTCAGACACGAAGGGTGCCAGGCCGGGGAGAGACAGGGACGACAGACCAGCGACGAGGAGGAATCCGGCAAGTACCGGGGCAACCTTCTGTACGCCACCGAAGTTGTCGATCTCCGCGGAGCCACGACGCTTCATCAGGTAACCAACAAGGAGGAAGAGCGCGGCGGTTGAGATGCCGTGGTTGAACATATAGAGGTTGGCACCTGCCACCGAGGTTGGGGTGAGCGCGAAAAGGCCCAACACGATGAAACCAAAGTGGCTGACAGAGGTGTACGCCACCAGGCGCATGAGGTTTTCCTGCGCCAGTGCGGCAAAGGCGCCGTAGATGATGGAGATCACTGCCAGAACAATGACCACCGGGGTGGCCCACTCAGCTGCGTTCGGGAAGAGACCCAGCGCAAAGCGGAACATACCGAAGGTGCCAATCTTGTCCATGATGGCGACCATCATCACTGCACCACCCGGGGTGGTGTTCTCTGCGGCGTCGGGCAGCCAGGTGTGAACCGGAACCATGGGGGCCTTCACAGCGAAGGCGATCATGAATCCGACGAACAGCAGGCGTTCCGTGTTCGTGCCGAGGTTCATGTTCATGAGGTCACTCAGCAGGAAGGTACCGTGGCCATTGCTCTGGGAGTTCACGTAGACGCCAATAACGGCGGCCAGCATAACCAGACCAGAGGTCAAGGAATACAACAGGAACTTGATGGCGGCGTAGCGACGCTGTGCTCCACCAAAACCACCGATGAGGAAGAACATCGGGATGAGGGTGGCCTCAAAGAAGAGATAGAAGAGCAGGACGTCAGTGGCGGTGAATACGTAGAGGGAGAAACCCTCGACGGCCAGCGCAAGTGCCAGGAAGGCGCGTTCGCCCAGCTGGTCTTCACGGAAGTTCTCCGTAAAGGCATAGAGCAGGACCAGCGGGGTGAGAATGGTGGTGAGGAGCACGAGGCTCAGCCCGATACCATCCACACCGAGCGAGTAGAAGGCGTCAATCTGGGGAATCCACTGGTGTAGTTCGGTGAACTGCATACCCTGTCCAGGGTTGAAGAGTACTGCCATGGCAATGGCGATACCCAGCGAGCCGAGGGAGGCAAGCATGGCCACCACGCGGCTGGCAACACCCCGGACCACGGTAAGGAGGAGCGCTCCTACCAGGGGGATTAGTGCGGCAGAGGTAATTAACATTCTCTCAATCCTCCCTTATGCCAGTTGTCCGAGGATGAGCGCAACAGCGGCGAGAACTGCGGTACCAACGACCATGAGGAGGCCGTAGGAGCGGATCATGCCGTTCTGCAAGCGCGACAGTAAACCGGACAGACTGACCAGGCCGCGTCCGCCACCATCAACGGCGGGGTTAACGGCGCGTCGGTCTAGAAGAGCCGTAGCCTGCGCAAGACCCAGGGTAGGCTTCACAGCAATGTATTCATTGATCGTGTCGCCATAGAGGGCATTGTCGCCGATACGGGTGTACAGAGGCGCATTCTCACGCGTAGTGGGGATGGGCTTGCGGAAGATCAACCAGCCGACTAGCACGCCAACGATAACCACTAGGAGGGTAGCGGCTGTCTCCCAACTGAAGTGAACAATGTGGAGATCCGGCGCAGTACCACCAACGGCGGGGTTGAGCCACTTGGTGATGCCTCCCACCATGAGGAAGCCACCAATCACGGAGAAGATACCGAGAATAACCAGCGGGATCACCATCGTCGCCGGGGACTCGTGCGGGTGCACGTCCTCTTCCCAACGCTTTTCACCAAAGAAGGTCATCATCATGAGTCGCGTCATGTAGAAGGCGGTGATGCCAGCACCGATCAGCGCTGCCAGTCCAAATACCCAGCCACGCTCAAAAGCGACCTCAATGATGGGGTCCTTGGAGAAGAAGCCTGCAAAGCCGGGGAAGCCGATGATAGCTAGGTAGCCGGCAGCGAAGGTGAAGAAGGTCCAGGGCATGGCCTTGCGAAGTCCACCGAACCGGCGCATGTCGACGCTGTCATTCATAGCGTGCATGATCGAGCCGGCTCCGAGGAACATGTTGGCCTTGAAGAAACCGTGGGTAACCAGGTGGAAGATGGCCAGTGCGTAGCCGGCAGGACCAATGCCTGCGGCCAGAATCATGTAGCCGATCTGGGACATGGTCGAACCAGCGAGAACCTTCTTGATGTCGTCTTTGGAGCTACCGATCCAGGCACCAACCAGGAGCGTAACAGAGCCAACGATGACGACTGCCAGAGCGGCCTGCCACGACAGCTGGTAGATGCTGCCACTGCGGACGACCAGGTAAACACCGGCGGTAACCATGGTAGCGGCGTGGATGAGGGCAGACACGGGGGTCGGGCCCTCCATGGCGTCGAGGAGCCAGGCCTGGAAAGGAACCTGGGCGGACTTGGCGCAGGCGCCCAGCAGGAGCATGAAACCGAGGAAGGTGGGGACCCAGCTGTCTACATCGGCAATGCCAGCGTTGACAGCGGAGAATTCGGTGGAACCGAAGAACTTGAACATGGTGATGATGGCAAGCATCATGCCCACGTCACCCATACGGTTCATGATGAAGGCCTTGTTCGCAGCCTTCGCAGCGGAGGGCCTGTGTGCCCAGAATCCGATGAGGAGGTAAGAGGCCAGACCGACGCCTTCCCAACCGATGAACAGCACCAGGTAGCTATTGCCGAGAACCAAGGTCAGCATGGCTGCCATGAAGAGGTTGAGGAATGCGAAGAACTTACGGCGCTTCTCATCATGTGCCATGTAGCCCACCGAGTAGAGGTGAATAAGGCTACCGACACCGGTGACAAGGAGCACGAAGACGATGGAGAGGGGATCGAGGCGAATACCAAGATCGGTCTCCACGCCCGGCAGCGACATCCAGGTGTAGAAGGGTGCTGTCAGGGCGCGATCCGCAGCGGAGCGCATCGCCATCTGGATAAACAGGGTGAGGCCACAGGCGAAGGCGGCAAAGCTCATCACGACGGCGAGCCAGTGCCCCCAGCGGTCCAGCAGCCGGCCGCCCATAAGCAGCAGTGCGGCGCCAATGAGGGGCAGGCCGATAATTAGCCAAGCCACCACGGTGGTCGTCGTATCCGCTGTAGGCGGGGCGACAGTCAATGACTGTCCAGTTGCAAGAAGAGTATTGGATACCACTGCCTTTAGCCTTTCAGTGAACGTTCTTCATCGACGGACACTGTGTACTGCGTACGCCACATGGCGACCACGATAGCGAGGCCAACCACGACTTCTGCAGCAGCAACCACCATGACGAACAAAGCGGCGACTTGGCCGTCGAGATTACCGAACTGGCGCGCGAGGGCCACCAGGCCAAGGTTGCATGAGTTCAGCATCAGTTCGACGGACATAAACACGACCAGTGCACTACGGCGAACCAGGAAGCCCAGGATACCGATAGCGAACAAGATCGCGGACAGGGTCAGGTAGAAACTAGTAGCCATGTCACTCATCCTCTCCGTCGCTCTTGGCAAGAGCTTCATAGGTCTTAGCGGTCTGCTCAGCCAACTGCTGGCCGGAGCGTTCCGCGTGGGCGTCGTAGATCCCTTCGGAGACGGAGGAGCGAAGTTCGCTACCGTCAGGGAGGAGAGCGGGGACGTCCATGGCGTTACTGGAGGCGTAGACGCCGGCACCAGGCATAGCACCCACATCGGTGCCCTTTTCAGCGTAGGCACGGAAGCGGGCTTCCATGGTTTCACGCTGAGTCGGGCGGTTCTTGACGCGGGTACGGAGGGTGAGCACAATAGCACCCACCGCGGCAATGATGAGAAGTGCAGAGAGCACCTCGAAGATGATGACGTACTTGTTGAAGATCAGCTCACCGAGGCCAGCGATATTTCCGCCGGTGGTGCGGGTGGCTTCATCAAGTCCGGCAGGATCCTGCCAGGTGACCAGCGAGATAGCTACAGCTACTAGAACGATAACCGCCAGTGCCATGATGATGGCCGCTATCCGCTGACCGGGGATGGGGTCGCCCTCTTCGGCATCTGCATTCGCACCGACCATCATCACGATGAAGAGGAACATCACCATGATGGCGCCTGCGTAGACGACGATCTGGACGACAAACACGAATGGCGCATTGAGAATGGCGTATTCGATTGCCATACCGACCATCACCAGCAGGAGGGATAGGGCGGAGTGAATGAGTTTGCGGGACAGCACCATACCGAGTGCAGCAGCCACAATAACGATGGCCAGGATCCAGGAGAGGACCTGTCCGAAGATGTGACCGGCGCTGGAGTCACCAGCGGCAAGCGTCATCATCGGAGCAACAGTGGCGGAAGAAGCGATGGAAAACGCCATGATTATCCTTCCTCCAATTGCTTCGATTCACGTGAGTCTGCGTGCAGAGGCAGGCCCATGAAGTATCCCTTTTCGTTGTCTGCAAGGCGACGGGGGTGCGGAGGCATCTCCATGCCGTCTTCCAGTGGAGCAAGGAGCTTGTCCTTGCCGTAGATCAATGCTTCGCGGGAAGCGTTTGCCAGTTCGAAGTCATTGGTCATAGTTAGTGCGCGCGTTGGGCATGCTTCGATGCACATGCCGCAGAAGATGCAGCGCAGGTAGTTGATTTCGTAGATGGCGCCGTAGCGTTCACCGGGGGAGTAGCGCTCATCCTCGGTGTTTTCTGCAGCTTCCACACGAATAGCATCAGCTGGGCATGCCCAGGCACACAGTTCGCAACCGACACACTTTTCGAGACCATCGGGCCAGCGGTTGAGCTGGTGACGACCGTGGAAGCGGGGCTCTGTGACCTTCGGCTTTAGCGGGTATTCCTCTGTGAACTTCTTACGGAACATCGTCCGGAAGGTCACTCCGAGGCCCGCCCAGCGCGAAAAGACACTCATGACAGTTCCTCCTTCCGCTGTGTGCCGGCAGCAGCGGGGGCATCCTCGAAGACCGGCAGCGGGTAGTGGGCAGTAACAGGATCGACAACAGGCGGCTTGGCATCGGTGATGATCTTGTCGATCGGGCGACGCTGCAGGAACAGCACGAGAGCTGCGATAGCGGCGTAGATCAGCACCACACCAATGGCGGTAGCGTCATCAGTCAGCCAGGAACCGGGTTCTGCCATGGCGCGAGCCTTCTGGTAGATACCTATGACGACCAGCCAGCCGAGCGAAAGCGGCAGCAGGGTCTTCCACCCAATAGACATCAGTTGGTCGTAGCGGTAACGCGGGACGGTACCGCGGACCCAGATGAAGAAGAACAGACCAAGGACGACCTTGAGAACGAACCAGAGAAGGCCCCACCAGCCGCCGTCGATTGCGGTGTTGTTGAACGGCCACGGTGCGTTGAACCCACCGAGGAAGAGGGTTGCGCAGATGGCGGACAGCGTTGTCATGTTCATGTATTCGCCCAGGTAGAAGAGAGCGAAGCGGAAACCCGAGTAGTCGGTGGAGTAACCACCAACCAGTTCGGATTCACATTCCGGCATATCGAACGGGGCGCGGTTGGCTTCTGCCAGCATAGCTACCACGTAGATACAGAAGGCAGGAGCGAGCAGAATGAAGTTGTGGGCGGGGAAGGGGGAGTCCCAGCCGAACAGAGTCAGGGTGTTGGCCTGGTGCTCGACGATACCTACGGTGGACATGGTGCGGCTCGCCAGGACGACGGACACCACCGCAAGACCCATAGAGACCTCGTAGGAGATCATCTGTGCGGCGGAGCGCAGACCACCCAGCAGAGAGTAGCGGGAGGTTGACGCCCAACCGGCGAGGACGATGCCATAGGTGCCAATCGAAGCGATGGCTAGGATAAAGAGCACTGCGACCGGGAGGTCACCGAGCTGTAGTTGGGTGTAGTGACCGCCGATGGAAACCCGTCCACCCAGGGGGATGACGGACCAGGTGGTGAAGGCGGCGAGACCGGTGAGCATCGGGGCCAGGGTGAAGACGAACTTGTCGACGTTATCCGGCGAGAAGTCTTCTTTCATAAGGGTCTTGATGCCGTCCGAGAAGGGCTGCAGGAGACCTAGTGGACCTGCCATGTGGGGGCCGACGCGCTGCTGGAGGAATGCCAGGATACGGCGTTCGAACCACACACAGAAGATTGCGAAAAACAGGGGAATACAAAAGATCACGATGGCCTTCACGAGGATGAGCCACCATGGGTCACCCCACACGCCGATAGTGCTTTCAGACACGGGATGACACCTCCATTCGAACGTTGTGAGCATCGTCTGACGGAACCACAGTGACCTGGTCTCCAGGTACTGCACCGGTCACCGCAAGCGGGTTACCGGGAACATTGCTGGGAACCCACACCACGTCGTCTGCCATCTCTTCGACGACGGAGACGGGGAGCGTGAGAGATCCCTGCGAGGTGGAGACGGTGGCGGCGCCACCAGCAGTGAGGCCGCAGGCCGTGGCAGTGGCCGGGCTGACGCGCAGGTGGCCGCGACGGCGGTCACTTCCCTTGAAGATAGTTCCGTCAAGAGCGGCGGAGTCGCCCATGAGTTCACGCCAGCTGTCGAGCACCAGGCCAGATGCGGCGGTGGTGGAGACTGTCGGCATGGAACCACCGACAGCACCGGTGGCAGCTGTCTGCAGGAGGTCAGCCACCTGAGAGCTGGCGGGAATCTGCAGGCTGGTCCCCATCGCCTTCGCGATGGCTCCGAGGACGCGGCGGTCTGACATGGTAGTGACGGGCATACCGGTAAGTGGCTGGACCTTACGCCACCGTGCTTCCCAGTTGAGGAAGTGTCCCTTGACCTCGGAAATGAGGCTGACGGGGAGGACAACGTCGGCGCAGGCGCTGAGGGAGCTGCGACGTTGTGCCAGCTGGACGGTAAAGGCGGCGGTGGCAGCCTGGTGGAGTAACTGGACGTCGACGAAGTCGCGTTCGTCCAGAGCACCAATCAGCAGAGCCTGCAGTTCACCATCGGCTGCAGCCTTCAGCATTGCCTTGGTGGAGAGCCCACCGGCGGCGGGGAGGCAGCCGGCTTCTAGTGCACCGCGGTCGCCAGCGTGCAGTGGCACCCAGGCGAAGCGAGCACCGGACTTCTCTGCGGCGGTAACAATGGCACTGAAGGTTCCAGCAGAACCAGCGGCGCGGGCTCCCACCAGAATGATGGTGTCGCTGTCGAGGCCGTCGAGCTGGGCGAGAGCATCTGCTTCTCCACCGGGGCGGCAGGTGACAACCTCAGCGTTGAGTTTGTTGGTGCCGATGGTGCGGTGGCTCGCGATGGAGACAACCTGAAGGCCCATCTTGCGGACTGCACGGCGCAGCCGCAGGAAGAGGTTACTGGCTTCGTCTTCCGGATCGAGGGATACCAGCACAACCTTCTTTGCTTCATCAAGTGCCTGGTAGGTGACGTTGTTTTCAAGCGAGGTACCTGCCACGTACTGGGTGAGGAAGGCAGCTTCTTCCGTGGTGCCTTTGTCAGAGCGGAAGTCGAGATTCTCGGTTCCGGCGACGTTGCGGGCGAAGGCGGCGTAGGCGTAGGTGTTTTCCACCGTGCTGGAGGCTCCCGGCAGAACGCCGAGAGAGGAGCCAGCGGCCATGAGACCAGCGGCGACAATGGAGAGCGCTTCCGGCCAGGAGGCCTCAATGAGCTGTCCATCGCGGCGAACCAGTGGAGTAGTGATGCGGTCTGCGAGGGTGCCGTAGCGGAAGCCATATCGGCCCTTGTCGCAGCTCCACTCGAGGTTAACGTCGGAGTCTTCGCCGGCTAGACGACGAGTGATCTTGCTGTGACGGTGGTCTACGCGGAGCGCGCAGCCGTCTGCACAATGTTCACAGGTGGTGTCGGTAGAGACGAGGTCGAACGGGCGTGCCTGGAAGCGATAGTCGGCACTGGTCAGAGCACCCACCGGGCAGATCTGCACGGTGTTACCGGCAAAGTAGGAGCCGGCGTCGGACTCAGGAACAGAGGAGACTTGCTGGCGGGCACCTCGTTCTGCAAGTGCAATGCAGCGATCGCCGGAGACCTGCTCGGAGAAGCGGGTGCAGCGGGTGCAGAGCACGCAGCGTTCACGGTCAAGAAGGATGTTGCTGACCAGTGGCAGCGGGGTGGGGAAGTGGCGCTTATCGCAGTCGAAGCGGGTCTCCGCCTGTCCATCGGACATGGACTGGTTCTGCAGCGGGCACTCACCACCTTTGTCACAGATGGGGCAGTCCAACGGGTGGTTGATGAGGAGAAGCTCCATGATGCCACGCTGAGCTTCTTCGGCCAGCATGGAGGATGCTTGGGTCTTCACAACCATGCCTTCAGCCACTGCTAGGGAGCAGGAGGCCTGAGGCTTCGGGAAACCACGTCCGTTACCAGCGTCAGGTACCTCGACCATGCATTGGCGGCAGGCGCCAACCGGGTCGAGTAGCGGGTGGTCACAGAAGCGGGGAATACGGATACCGAGCTTTTCAGCAGCACGGATGACCATAGTTCCCTTGGGAACGGATACGGACCGACCGTCAATCTCCAGGGTTACAAGGTTGTCCTGGGCAGAGGTCGAGGTGTTATCGCTCATTGAACCTTCTCCTCATCACTAAAGAGCGCACTGGCCTCGTAGGGCAGGAGCTCCCAAGCGGGGGTGGTGTAACCGGCCTCAAACTCCTCACGGAAGTGCTTGACGGCACTGGTGACACAGGCGACAGCGCCATCTGCGAGGGCACAGAAGGACTTGCCGCCGATATTCCCGGCAATACTCAGCAACTTGTCGACATCGCCCGGCTTGCCTTCGCCGCGCTCGAGGCGCTGCAGCAGCTGTACGAGCCACCAGGTGCCTTCACGGCACGGGGTGCACTTGCCACAAGATTCGTGCTTGTAAAACTCGATAAAACGAGTGGTTGTGCGGACTACTGAAGTAGTCTCGTCGAAAATCTGGAGGGCTTTAGTGCCCAGCATGGAGCCGGCACCTGCCACCCCCTCGTAATCCAGCGGTACATCGAGGTGTTCCGCCGTGAGGATGGGGGTGGATGAACCGCCCGGAGTCCAGAACTTCAGTTCGTGTCCATCACGCATACCGCCTGATAGCTCAAGCAGTTCACGCAAGGTGATGCCCAGCGGTGCCTCGTACTGGCCCGGGTTCTTCACGTGTCCGGACAGCGAGTAGATGGTGGCACCCTTGGACTTTTCGGTACCCATCGAGCTGTACCATTCGGCACCCTTGCGGATAATCGCGGGAACAGAAGAGATGGACTCGACGTTGTTAATAACAGTGGGAGAGGCGTAGAGGCCTTCCACTGCAGGGAACGGCGGGCGCAGACGCGGGTGCCCACGCTTGCCTTCCAGCGAGTTGAGAAGGGCAGTTTCCTCACCACAGATGTAAGCGCCGGCACCAGAGTGAACCATAACGTGGAGACGCTTGCCAGTACCGAGGACGTCGTCACCAGCCAGGCCGGCATCGTAAGCTTCCTGAATGGCCTGCTGGAGGCGACGTGCCACGTGGGCTACCTCACCGCGGAGGTAGATAAAGGCTTGCTCGGCACCGAATGCGTAGCAGGCGATGAGTGCGCCTTCTACCAGGGTGTGCGGACTAGCCATGATCAGGGGCATGTCTTTGCAGGTACCAGGCTCGGACTCGTCACCATTGACGACGAGGTACTTGGGCTTGGGATTGTTCTGCGGAACGAACGACCACTTCATACCGGTGGGGAATCCTGCACCACCGCGTCCGCGGAGTCCAGAATCTTTCACCAGGCTGAGAACCTCGGCGGGTTCCATACTCAGGGCTTTACGAAGTGCGTCGTATCCTTCGTGGGACTTGTAGCTCTCCAGCTTCCACGGCGTTTCATCGCCCCAGTGTGCGGAGAGGATGGGAGTAAGGAGTTCACTCGACACGTTACTCACCTTCCTTCACATCATACGCAATGCGCCAGCCTGCCAAAGAAGCGTGGCCAGCAGCGGGGCCTTCGTCGCTGCGACCGTCGTTGAAGCCGGCGAGGACGCGCTCGTTGTCACGCCACGAGGTGATCTGCGGACCACGGGTGGAGTGAACTTCTTCGTCGTTGCGCAGCTTGTCGAGGATCTCAACAGCCTTGCGAGGAGTCATGTTGTCCATGTACTCCCAGTTCAGCATCATGACGGGGGCAAAGTCGCAGGCGGCGTTGCATTCCACACGTTCGAGTGTGAAGGCTCCGTCTTCAGTGGTTCCTTCGCCGTCGAGGCCGAGGTGCTTGCGTACGGTCTCGTAAACGAGGTCGCCACCCATCACTGCGCACAGGGAGGTGGTGCAGACACCGATAAGATGCTTGCCGACCTCATCCTTGTGGAACATGGTGTAAAAGGTAACGACACCCAGCACAACGGCTTCGGGAATATCGAGGATGCGGGCAATATGGCGGACGCCTTCGCCGCTGACTTTTCCATCGATACTCTGCACGAGGTGCAGCATGGGAATGATGGCAGACTGGGCGTGCGGATAGCGATCGGCCAGGATCTGCAGTTCTTTGATATTTTCTTCGGTGATGCTGGTGGTGGTGTCGCTCATGTCGACAGCATCAGCATCGTCGAACTTGGAGACAAAGTGGGCTTCAATCACCGGTCAACACCTCCCAGAACGGGGTCGATACTACCGACCGCGACGACGATATCGGACAGCATGCCGCCCTCACACATGGCGGGGAGGGCCTGCAGGTGGTGGAATCCAGGGTCACGCAGGTGAACACGGTAAGGATGAGTTCCGCCATCGGACACGACGTGGCACGCGAGTTCTCCCTTGGGGCTCTCGGTTGCAACGTAGGCCTGTCCAGCCGGAACTTTGATGCCTTCAGTCACCAGCTTGAAGTGGTGAATGAGGGATTCCATGTCCTCACCCATAATCTTGCGCACGTGCTCAAAGGAGTTGCCTTGACCGTCGTTGTACACGGCGAGGTTGGCGGGGCGCGAGATCTTCGGATCTTCAATCATGAAGGGTTGGCCCTGTGTGTCGGCGAGACGATCGCGGCACTGCCGGCAGATCTTCAGGGATTCGTACATTTCGGCGAGGCGAACACGGAAGGCGCCGTAGGCGTCGCAGGTGTCCCAGACCGGAATGTCGAAGTCGTAGGTTTCGTATCCGAGGTGGGGCTGCTTCTTCCGGAGGTCCCATTCCACGCCAGCGGCGCGTAGTCGGGGGCCGGTGACGCCAAGCGCCATACAACCGGTGAGGTCGAGGTAGCTGATGCCGAGCATACGTTTCTTCAAGATGGGGTTGTCGTTGCACATCTTGTCGAAGTCGGGCAGTCGAGCATCCAACCAGTCGAGGGTCTCATCCAGCTTGTCCAAGCCGTAATCCGGCAGGTCATTGGCGACACCACCGGGGCGCAGGAAAGCATGGTTCATGCGCAGACCGGAGATGGCCTCGAAGAAGTCGAGGATCATTTCACGGTCACGGAGGCCGTTAGTCAGCAGTGTCACACCACCGAGCTCGTTACCGCCGGTGCCAAGGGCGACCAGGTGGGATGCGATGCGGTTGAGCTCCAGCATGAGCACGCGAATGATGTTGGCGCGCTCCGGGATCTCGTTGGTGACGCCGAGGACTTCTTCGACAGCCATAACGTAGACGGCTTCGTTGAAGAGAGGCGCTACGTAGTCGGCACGGGTGACCAGGGTAGAGCCCTGGGTCCAGGTGCGGGCTTCGCAGGTTTTCTCGATGCCGGTATGCAGGTAGCCAATGGCCGGGCGGAGGTTGGTGACGATGTCGCCGTCTAGTTCGAGGCACAACCGCATAACGCCGTGGGTCGAGGGGTGAGCAGGACCCATGTTAATGATCATGCGGCTACTTTGTTCCTGGATTTGGCGATCGACGATCTCCTGCCAGTCGCCACCTTCGGCAGTGAGCTCAACCGTGTTCGGATCGGCTTCAAAGAGCTGTTCGACGGACGTTACGCCCGTCGGTGAGGTGAAGTTCTTTTCAGGGACAGACATTAGCGGTAACTCCTCCGTTGTTCCGCCGGCGGCACTTCAGTGCCGTGGAATTCGACCGGGATACCACCGAGCTGGTAGTCCTTCCGCTGCGGGTGGCCTTGCCAATCGTCCGGCATGAGGATGCGGGTAAGGCCAGGGTGTCCGTCAAAGATAATGCCGAACATGTCCCAGGTTTCGCGCTCGTGGTAGTTCACCATGGGGTAAACGGTGACCACGGAGGGAATGTGGGGTTCGGACTCGGGGCAGACGACCTCGACGCGCAGGCGGCGGTTGTAGGTCATAGAGAGCAGGTGGTAAACGCTGTGGAGCTCGGCATCCTTTTCTGCGGGGTAGTGCACTCCGGAAACCGAGGAGCACACTTCGTAGCGCAGTTCTGCATCGTCACGTAGCGCCTGCATGGTCTTCAGCAGGTGCTCGCGCGGGATGTAGATAGTGGGCATGTCGGTGAAGTTGGTGACGGGCGAGTCAGCAACTTCGGGAACTAGCTCAAACAGGCGGTCAAAAATCGCGTCGAGCTCTCCGCCGAAGGGACGGGAGAGAGGAACGATGCGAGCAGGCAGACGCACGATATGCGAAAAGCCGGAGGTGTCTCCGGTTCCATCAGACCACATACCTTGCTTTGCCGCGAAGGGTGTCCAGCTGGCTGCAGGGTTTGGAGAACCTGCCACGTCGGTCTGGTCTTCAGTGTTCTGGGGGTTGTCAGTCATGCGCTCCTCCCTTCTTACTTCTTCTTCATCCGGATGAGTTTCTCCTCGGCGACACGAACTTCACCGGCGAGAGCAGCGGCTTCCTTAGCCTGCTCGTCGGCGATGATGTGCTTTTCACCGAGTTGGGTCTTCTTGGCGATCATGGCGCGCAGCTTGAAGGAGGCGTCGATCAGCATGTCGGGGCGCGGCGGGCAGCCAGGAATGTAAAGGTCTACCGGGACGACGTGGTCGGCACCCTGCACGATGGCGTAGTTGTTAAAGACGCCGCCCGAGGAGGAGCACGCACCCATGGCGATAACCCACTTGGGGTCGGGCATCTGGTCGTACACGCGGCGCATGATGGGGGCCATCTTCTGGCTCACACGGCCAGAGATGATCATGAGGTCAGATTGGCGCGGGGAAGCACGGAATACTTCCTGTCCCCAACGGGAGGCGTCGAAACGCGGGCCTGCATAGGACATCATCTCAAATGCGCAGCAGGCAAGGCCGAAGGTGACGGGCCAGACTGACCACTCGCGGGTGAGGCCAAACAGCCATTCTGTGGTGGTGGTTACAAAGCCACCTGAAAGTTTGTCTTCAATTCCCATTTCGAATTCCAGTCACTTAATTGGGTAGATAGTGAAAAGCAAGACGTGGTTTATTCCCAGTTCAGTCCTCCTCGGCGCCACACGTAGATGTAGGCAACCAAGAGGGTGGCCACGAACAGGAGCATCTCCACGAGGAGGAACCAGCCCATCTTGTCGAAGGCAATTGCCCAAGGGAACAAGAAGATGGTTTCAACGTCGAAGATGAGGAACATCATGGCGATGGTGAAGTACTTGAGGGACATACGGCCGCCATTTTCGGGGCGGTCCACTGCGTCCACACCGCACTCGTAGACGTCATACTTGGACTTGTTGTAGCGGTGGGGGCCGATGATGACTGAGGCGCCTACCATCACCAGCACAAACAGCGCTGCAATGATCACCATTGCCAGAATGGGAATGTAATACGACACGTCGGTTTCCTCTCACACGTGAGTGTCAGTTAAGGAGATAAGAGGTCCGTACCTGGGTAGCAGATCGAAAAGCTCTGGCTACTTACCCGGGCGGAGGAGATTCGCCGCAGCGAGGGGCAGATCGATGGGATCAACGGGGAGAAGGTAGACAGCATCCGCCTTACTCCAGGTAGATAGCCATGCATCGTCACGTCGTTGCAGGAGAACGAGAAGCGGCGGGTGATCCTCCACTTCGGCATTAATTTGGTAACTCAGGCCCATACCACCAAACGGGGCGGCTTCGCCATCGAGAAGGCAGAGATCGATTTCCTTGTTGTGAAGGGCACGCATAAGTGCCGGACCAGTGGCAAAATCGACCAATTCAACGGGGGGCAGATCTGCGGAAATAGAAGTGCCGAATGCTGAATGTACGTCCTCTCGCAATTGCGGGCGATCAGAATAAACCGCAATGCGCAGCACCGTGGAGGATGAGTCTGTGCGAGTAGTCACAGTGTTATCAGGCATGTGATTAGCCTACCGAGAAGATGCCTCATTTTATGCATCAATGGGCAAGGAGTTTCAGCTAAATCTGCAGGTAAGGCGATCCTAAGTCAGCCTGTTGTCGGGATTTAGAGGGAATAAGTGACAGCCCTCCTAACGGAACTCTCAGTTATCCTGAGAGGGGGCTTTTTTCATCCGCGAGAGGACTTTTATGAACGCACAAGTCAGGAATGTACTTATCAGCGCGGGTATGGTGCTCGGGGGCGTGTTGGTGGGAACAGGCATTACGGGCTTGCTTTTTATTCTCGGTGTGACACTAGTTTCTACGATTTCTCACTCAATTATTAATCCCACAGAATGGACCCCAGTAATCCCACTTATCGGACTGATTGCCACCTATCTGACGGCAGGCGGGTCTGTCGGCATTATCCGTAGTCGGCACCCCTTTTCTCCTCTGGCAGTGGGCATGATCATCGCTGCCATAGTCTTCCTTCTCGTCATCGTGGGCTACTACTTTAGCTATGCTCATTAGAAGTGAATAGTTATTCAGTGAAACGAATAAATCGAGTGAGTGGTCTCACGCTCGGATTCCTTCTCGACCGCCTATTTGCTGACCCTAGCCAGTATCACCCGGTGGCGTTCTTCGGACGCAGAGCAGAACGGTTGGAGTCTTGTATCTACGCCTCATCTCGGCCACGAGGCGTGCTCTACTATCTCATCTCGAGTGGGGTACCCACCGCTGCCGCTGTCATGATCCAGCGAGCCGGCCGTTCACGCCCGCTTCTCCACATAGGTCTACTCGCTGCTGGGACCTGGGCAGTATTGGGTGGAACCACTCTTCAACGAGTTGGGCGTGAGATGGAACAACGACTGCGCGACGGCGATCTGGTGAGAGCTCGGGAGCTCGTTCCATCTCTGTGCTCGCGGGACCCCCAGTATCTCGACACGGAAGGTATTGTCCGCGCAACCGTCGAGTCCCTGGCAGAAAACACATCCGACGCGACCATTGGGGCACTCTTCTGGGGAGGACTAGCAGGGCTTCCAGGGCTTCTCTGGTACCGCGCCACCAACACTCTTGATGCCATGGTCGGCTATCGCTCTGCGCAGTACCACAATTTTGGGTGGGCAAGTGCACGAATGGACGATGTGGCGAATTTTGTGCCTGCGCGTCTCACAGCTCTTCTTACTGCAGCTATTGTTCCTCATCGAGCACAAGAGATTCTGCATCTGTGTCGTCGTGATGCTCGCGCGCATCCCAGCCCTAATGCGGGAGTAGTAGAGGCGGCCTATGCGGGTGCCTTAGGAATAACATTAGGTGGGGAGACGATATATGATTATGGTGTAGAGAACCGACCGCGTTTAGGGAATGGCCCAGCACCGACCTGTGAGGATCTTGCTGCGGCAGTGCGGCTCTCCGGTAACCTCCAGTGGGCGGGACTGTGTGTAGCACTTATTCTCGCGGCAGTAACTCCTGGACTGCTTGGGGAAGCTCCGCGACGCTGTCGATAGTATGAGTGGCATGCCCCCACTCTGCAGCAGAACCAGTACCCCACGTGCAGAGAATAGTGTCGATACCGAAGACAGCGGCCCCTTCCACGTCGTGAATACGATCACCCACCATCACATAACGTCGGCGGGGACGTAGCGGGTCATCTCCGGCCTGACGGATTGCCTCTGCAATGACGTCAGCCTTCGCTTGGCGTGTGGTGCCGTCATTGTTCGCACCTACCATGCCGCTAAAGAGCTTTTCAATGCCAACGTGGGCGACAGTCTTAAATGCGACAACCTCCCGCTTAGAGGTCGCCAGGTAGAGCTCATAACCCAGTGCACGCAGTTCAGCCAGCGCATCAGCAATGCCGGGAAAAAGCTCCGACTTGTCCCACATATGAATGTCGTAGTGGTCGAAGTAGAAACGCTTTCCGGCGTCAACCTCGGCAGGTGACCATCCGAGTCGAGCCATCGTCACTTGCATGGGAGGGCCAGCCACCGATCTCAGAAATTCCGCAGAGGGACGCTCTTTCCCTAGCGCATCGGCAGCCAAACAGAGCGTTTGCTGCACAGTTGCTAAAGAATCAATGAGGGTACCGTCCAAGTCCAAGAGAACTATGGGGGCACATTGGGAGCCTGACGGGCGAGGAGATGTCACCTCTGTAGTGTCGCACACCGTTGAGACCGCTGGCACCCCACCCCGCTGAAATCAGTGAACACTGTCTTCTCACAGCGTTGTTACACCTCGATGGCGGTACTGCTATCTGTGGCGTCCAGTAGGCTCAAAGTTATGACTGGTGTCCCAGACGCTCCGTGGAACATTCACGGGGACCAACAGGTTCGGCCCGGCATGCTCAATTTCGCTGTGAACGTCTGCCAACCGGGCCCACCGCCCGTGGTGCTCAACGTATTAGAAGCTGCGCTACCACAGCTTGCGAGCTACCCACGACAGGCTGACTACGTACATGCCCAAGAAGCCCTCGCCGCTTTGCATGGCGTCTCTCCCTCATGGGTACTTCCTCTCGCGGGCGAAACAGAGGCATTCGACCTACTTAGCCGGCTTCCCTGGCAGCACGTCGCCATACTTCATCCCTCCTATGCAGGAGCCGAAGCTCCCTTCCACAATGCGGGACACGGGGATATCGTTCATTACTACCTGGCAGAGGACCATCTTCCCACCCTTCCTCACCAGTGCGACCTGGTCATCGTCGGTAATCCAGTGAACCCCACATCGTATCTACATACCCGCGGGGAGCTTGCACAGCTCCGTGCACCTGGTCGTATTGTCGTGGTCGATGAGGCTTTCATGGATGTCGTAGCGCCCGCTCATGCCGCTGCTGCAACTTTTCTCCCCACCTCACCTGTGTATAGTCACGGTGTCACGTCTGCCGCATCTGCACCCACTGCCTCCACCCAGAGCCTCCTCGGAGACGACCTCATCGTGTTGCGGTCCTGCACGAAAACGTGGGGTCTCGCAGGTCTCCGGGTGGGGTACGCGGTCGCACACCCCGCGCTAGTCAAACGTCTGACCCGTCGCCGCAGCCCCTGGACCGTTTCAACTCTGTCTCTAGCCGTGCTGAGTGCGCTTCCACAGCCGGCGCTACAAGAGGAACTCGCGGCTATCCGCACTCGCATTGCCACAGAGCGGGATGCGATGATCCGTTCCTTAACTAAGGCCGGCTGGCGGGTACGGCTCCCCGCCAGTGGTCCCTTTCTGTTGGCACAACCGCCGCAGTACTCGGGCACGGTGGAAGCGCTCCGGCTAGGCTTGCAGGAAAGAGGTATTGCCGTCCGCCGCACCGATACGTTTCCCCTGCTCGATGCTGGGTGGTGGCGGCTAGCGGTCAGAGATGCCACGAGTGTGCAGCAGCTCATCGAAGCTATCTGCGTACTCATGACGGAAGAGGCAGGAGAGGAAACGTTGGTATGAACGAGCACTCCGAGACGGTAGCGGCGACCCCCAGTGTGGAATCTGAACGTGCACCGCGCACGGTGGGAGACATTATTGCCGTCATGGACCGGGCGTACCCGCCGCACTACGCCGAAAAATGGGACCATCCGGGCCTCGTCTGCGGCGACCCTGACGCGGTCGTCAACAAGGTGTGCTGCGCAGTTGACCTCACGCCTGAGACTCTCAATGAGTCGTTAGCACAGGGGGCGCAGATGGTGATCACACACCATCCAGTTCTCTTTCAGGCAGTGCACTCCGTCGCCGTCTCAACTCCCAAAGGCAAGATGATCCACAATGCTATTTCCGCAGGGTGTGCACTTTTCTGCGCACACACTAATGCAGATAGTGCCAATCCCGGAGTCAATGATGCGTTAGCGGAAGCGCTTGGGCTCACCGTGCAGCGGCCGCTTATTCCTTACCACCCCGAGGCACTCGACCGCTGGGTGGTGCATGTGCCTGCCAGTCAGGTAGCCGTCCTCCAAGACGCCGTTTTTTCTGCTGGGGGAGGTGCCCTTGGGGATTACACCCAGTGTTCTTTCCGCGTCGATGGGACTGGACAGTTCCTTCCTATGAGAGGGGCTGACCCCTATCTGGGAACGCCAGGCAAGCTGGCAACAGTCTCCGAGTCCCGTATCGAGTTCGTAGCAGAGCGTCGCCTGCGGGCCGAGATTCAGGAGGCAGTGACGACAGCCCATCCCTACGAGGAACCTTCGTACGACATCCTGGAAAGCTACGCTCCGGCACCTGGCAGTAATCTGGCAGACGCTCCTGGCCTCGGGCGAATCGGAACTTTAGCCCAGCCTCTACCACTACGTGATTTTGTTGAGATCGTGTTAGAAGCTCTTCCCCCCACCGTGTGGGGAGTTCGGGCGGCGGGGGACCCCACCGCAACAATTGAAACCGTTGCCGTATGTGGAGGTGCTGGAGGAAGTTTTCTCGATGACGTACGCGCAGCGGGAGTGGACTGCTACGTGACCTCAGATCTCCGTCATCACCCTGTTGACGACTTCCTGCAAGCTGGGGGATCAGCAGTAATAGATACCGCACACGCGGCAAGCGAGTATCCCTGGCTATCACAAGTTGCGGACTTACTGGAGAGAGAGCTCGACCTTGATGTCACGGTTCTCCCTCTCATCACCGACCCCTGGACCCTTCATTCAAAGTAAACTTTAAGGAAAAGCGGTTAACACCATAGAGATTCCGGGTCAGTAGACACCATGAGCTTCCGCATGTGAGCGGCTCTGCGCCAGTGAGGAGAAGTCCGCTATGAAGTGTTCCCCCGTCCTGCAGAGGCTGCTGCTCGACCTTGCCGACGTTGATGCCGCCATCGTTGCGGCAGAGCATCGCAACAGCGAGCCCAGCACAGATCGTCATGTAAAGATCCAACAACGCCACTACTTTGAGGCGCGCTCTACCGCTGCCCGAGCTCGATTAGCGCTGGAAGACTTCGAACGCGAACTACAACGAGCGCGGGGAGAACTAGCCTTTCTCGAGAGGCGTCAAGCCCATGACGAAGAAGCGGTCCACGTTGCGCATGAGACGGAAGTATTGCGCGATCTTCACCACGATCTCCACTCTGTAGAAAGGCTACTTAACAACTCTCGCAGGCGAATTCGCCATCTGGAGGAACAAGTATCTGCTTACCAAGCACAGGTCGCAAATTGTGATGCTGCTGTGAAGCGCACCCAACGAGAACTGGATAGTGCGGTGGCGGCGCTTGACAAATACACCGCGGATATAGCGAGCGCACTTCCCAAGATGCGTGCTGAACGGGAAGCGTTAGTAGAGTCTCTTCCCAGTTACGTTGTTGATGTCTACGAAGAAATTCGGGAAGAACGAGGAGTGGGGGCGGGACGTTTAATCGGCCCCAATTGTGGGGTATGCCGCATGGATCTTTCTACTGGTCAACTGCATGCTATTCATAGCGCCCCGCCGGACGAATTAGTGCGTTGCCCAGAGTGCGGTGGCTTGTTGGCGCGGAGTGACCTCATGCGCTAGCTTCTAGAACGGTGTTCTCCGTGCGGACGGTACCATGGAAACAACCTCCGTCTGACAGAGTAGCGAAGGAGAATTCCGGTGGCAGAAGGATTACGCGGCTGGACTCGCCCCGATATGGGCCGGCCAACGCGGTTTGTGATGGTGCGTCATGGGCAGACTGCAGACTCCGTCCGCCATCTTTTCTCCGGATCGGGAGGAACCGACCCAGAATTGACGGAGTTAGGCCATCGACAAGCACAACAGGCAGCGCAACGTGTACAGGAGAGCGTTGCACCGGGAGATTTCTCGGTGCTTTTCGCTTCGCCTTTGCGCCGGACCCAGCAGACAGCACAGTATCTTGCCGAGTCACTGGATCTCCCTGTCGTCACAGACGATCGTTTGCGAGAATGCGATTTTGGAGAGTGGGAAGGGTACACGATGGGGGAAGTGCTGGAACGCTACCCAACTGACGCTGCAGCGTGGATGCAGGATCCCGAATGTGTACCCCCAGGAGGTGAGAGTCTCGCCGCGGTGCGACGTCGACTGCAGTCCTTTCGGGAAGATGTCACGGCACAGTTCAGTGGAACTAATGTGCTGATGGTGAGCCATGTGACACCAATCAAGTCGTTGCTGTGGGAGGGACTTGGGAAAGTTGACACGGTGTTTTATCGGCTCTTTCTAGATCTTGCGTCAATTTCGGTAGCGGAGTTTTATCGCGATGACGGGTCGACAGTCCGGTTAGTTAATTACGGCGGGGGAGTGGTGTCCTAGTTCGCTGCCGGAATTCGTGGGATAACTAGTACACTTAACACCGGTAAATGAGTCAGCTTGGCTGTCGCGGTTGGGGAAACCTTATGATCTAAGAAGTCCCCGTCGAGGAAAGTCCGGACTCCATAGAGCAGGGTGGTTGCTAACGGCAACCCGGGGTGACCCGCGGGATAGTGCCACAGAAAACAAACCGCCACCTTAGTGGTAAGGGTGAAAAGGTGCGGTAAGAGCGCACCAGTATTGTCGGTGACGGCAGTAGCTTGGTAAACCCCACTCGGAGCAAGATCGAAGGCTTCACGCCTGGTGGAGCTGCGCACATGTTTGACGGCTGCTCGCTGAAGTGTGCGGGTGGATCGCTTGAGGTACTCGGCAACGATGTACCCAGATGGATGGCGGCCGCCTACGGGCAATGCTTGTGGGAACAGAATCCGGCTTACGGTTGGCTCATTTACCGTTTTTGTTGTTGTGCGAAAGAACTTGATGGGGCCAGGAATGGAAAGTTTCCATAATGGTGACGAGATCTTTTGCTGAATGGCAACTTTTTGAGAGCTAGATCACTTTCGTGGGCAATTTTCAGAAAACACAGGTTTCTTAAGAAGCGGACCGGTGATGCTCGAAAATCAGCATAGTCTGGGTGCTCGCTACAACCGGATTATTGTTCAGCTGATGCGCGACGAAATCAGACAATTCATTGGTATCGCGCATACATACATAGATCAGATAATCGTCAATACCGCTCACAAAATAAACATCCTGAACACCCCGTAAACTTGCCATCGTTTTCCCAAAAGTGTCCATTCCCATGCGAGAACCTGCGTGAAGCCGGACAGCAATCATCGCCTGGAGGCCGCGGCCGATAAGTTGTGGGTCAATGTCAGCGTGCACACCGCGGATTACTCCATTATCAGTGAGCGCCTTCACCCGGGCAGAAGCTGTGGAGGGAGCAATCCCTACTTGGGCCGCCAAATCCTTGTTGGCAATGTCTCCGTCTTTCTTAAGAATCTGAAGAATTTTCTGGTCAACCTCATCAAGTTGCGGAGGTTCAATCAGCGAAGAATCCATAGTTTTCACCCTGAGTTAAAAAAGTTTTTTCGGAATAGGCGCGAGCTTACCGAATTTTCTTCAGAATAAGCGTGACCCAGAAATTTTATTGGGGTTCGCGAGAGAACAAAAACAATGAACCCCACAACACGTTTCAGGAGTAGCAATGCGCATTGGCATTCCCAAGGAAGTTAAGAACAACGAATTCCGCGTATCCGTCACCCCCTCCGGCGTCGCCGAGCTCGTGAACCGCGGCCACGAAGTTTTCGTGGAAGAGTCCGCCGGTGTCGGATCCAACTTCCCCGATGAAGAGTACATCGAGGCTGGCGCCACCATGCTCGAGACCGCCGACGAAGTATGGGAGAAGGGCGATCTCATTATCAAGGTAAAGGAGCCCATCGCCGAGGAATTCCACCGCATGCGCAATGACCAGGTGCTGTTCACCTACCTGCACCTCGCCGCCTGCACCGATTGCTGCGATGCCCTGCTCAAGGCAGGCACCACCTCCATCGCTTACGAAGTTGTCCAGACTCCGGATCGCAAGCTCCCGCTGCTTGCCCCGATGTCCGAAGTTGCTGGCCGCCTCTCTGTCCAGGTGGGCGCCCAGCATTTGATGAAGCAGTACGGCGGCGGCGGCAAGCTGCTCGGCGGCGTGAGCGGTGTCCGTCCCGCCAACGTGGTCGTACTCGGTGCCGGTACCGCTGGCTCCAATGCCGTCGCTATGGCCGTTGGTATGCGTGCTGACGTCACCGTCTTCGACATCAACATTGCTGCTCTGAAGGCTCTCGACGACATTTACCAGGGCCGTGTCCACACCGTCGTGTCCAACAAGGCTGAGATCACCAAGGCTCTCAAGACTGCCGACCTGGTTGTTGGCTCCGTCCTCATCCCGGGTGCTTCCGCTCCGAAGCTGGTGACCAACGACATGGTGGCACAGATGAAGAAGGGCGCCGTGCTCGTTGACATTGCCATCGACCAGGGTGGCTGCTTCGAGGACTCCCACGCCACTACCCACGAGGATCCCACCTTCACTGTTCACGACACCACCTTCTACTGCGTCGCGAATATGCCTGGTGCTGTCCCCAATACCTCTACTTGGGCACTTTCCAATGCCACTCTGCCCTACGTCCTGCAGATTGCTGAGCAGGGCTGGGAGATGGCAGTACAGAAGAATTCTGCCCTGAAGGCTGGCCTCTCCACCCACCAGGGCAAGATGTACTCTGCCCCGGTGGCTGAGGCACTTGGACTCCCGCTGGCCACTCTGGACTAAGTATCTAGCCCAAAGGGCGGCCTCCGACGGGAGGCGTGTTGTGTGATAGAGACGACGCCCGCACCCATGGGTGCGGGCGTCGCCGTATTTATGGGCCGATATCGCGACCAAATAGTGGAAAATTCGGAACAATAGAGCTATGACAACTTCTGACAACGGCAACTGGTACGTCAACACCTCGACCGGAGAAGTCTCCCAAGGAAAGCATCGTGAATGGGGCGACCGGTTGGGTCCCTACCCAACCGCAGAAGCTGCCGCAGAATGGCGCGGCCAAGCTGCTGCCCGTAATGCGGAAGCCGATGCCGCAGATCTCGATTGGGAAAACTCTATCGGAGCCAACGAAGAGGAGAAACCCTCGTCCTAGCTGCAGGGAACTCTCCCGGATATCCACCCACAGAGTACTTCCCCAGCGTTACACCTCACTGCACACAAAGGAAGGCGAGCACCCAACATTGGGTGCTCGCCTTCCTTCTCTCTCGCTAATAAGTGGGGAGGGTTACCAGCGTTTCAGCAAGAGTACGAGTAGCTAATGCCAACTTCGTCTCTTTCCAAATATCGGGACACGATTTCGCTAGTGCAATATCGATATCGTGGGGATTCTTCATGATTGAACGCACAGTAATGTCATTGTGGAGTGACCACTCGAGGACCGCAGCGTTGAAAGATCCGCGGGCTGCCCGCACGCTATTGGTTCGCCAGGGGGAGAGGGATGGCTCAATGGCCTGACAGAGCAAGGGGGCGTTTGCCTCGACTCCGGGAGTCACCGCCTTTTCCCGCTGCTCTGGAATAGCGCTAGTGGTGGTGGTCTCACTCACTTCCGGTGCAGGCAGTGAGGACGATTCACAGCCTGACAACATAAGTGTCACAGAAATGCCGGCAATACCTGCGACAATTCCGGAGGACAAACAGTTAACGCTCTTCATACTTTTTAGCTTAGCGATGAGTCTGAAAAGTTCCTGGAGGTAGACAGAAAGAATGCTCCTTTTTCCGAACCGAGCTCTCCCCAACGCGGCATCTCCTGTGAAACGATAGACAGCATGGACGCGTTGCGTCCCTATGCCCGCAAATGACAGGAGAGTAAATGCGACGGGACACAGTTAGCATGCCGCGCAAACTCGGTGCCTTGGTGATGGCGATGGGGTTAGCCGCCTCATTGGGAGTAACCACCACTGCCACCGCGGCAGCCCAAGACCCTTACACGATGGCAACTCCCGCAGCTGGAGAAAACCATCCTGCTCTGCAGAAGTTCTACGCACAGCGCGTACAGTGGGGTCCTTGTCTAGACGCAGCGATGCGTTCATCGACACTCGATCGTTACCAGGCGTTTCTCAATATGGGTGAGATGGAGTGCGGAACAGTTGAGGTTCCGGTGGTCTACCCAGATGTCATCGCACAGGATAAAGCCCTGGGTAACCCCTGGAAGGTTGAACCGGGCAAGACGGCTGTCGCCAAGATTGCTGTCTCCCGTGTGAAGGCCACTGGAAAACGCTGGGGCGGCATGCTCATTAATCCGGGTGGACCGGGTGGATCTGGACTCAATATGTCCGCGAGCTTGGCCTCGCCGGCAGCTGCAGCGAAGATTCTCGAGCATTTTGACCTCGTCGGTTTCGACCCGCGTGGTGTGGGAGCTTCAGAACCTAATCTCAAGTGCATCTCTGACAAAGCCTTCGACAACAAGCGGACTTTTGGCGATGCCGCCTATACCCGTAAAGCCGTGGTGTACCAGAACCAGCAGAATCGCCATTACATGAACGGTTGTATTAAGGACGTGGGAGCGACCTTCCTTGCCCATATTGGTACCCGTGATGTCGTGCGCGATATGGATGTTATCCGCGCTGCCATCGGAGACAAGAAGCTCACCTATATTGGCTACTCCTACGGCACCTTCCTCGGCTCGCAGTACGCAGAGGCATTTCCCACGAAGCTGCGTGCGCTGGTATTGGACGGTGTCGTCGACCCCACTGAGGATAGTGTTGAATCTGTCGTCAACCAGGGTGCTGGATTCCAGAAGTCTTTTGAAGCATGGGCGAAATGGTGTGCAAAAGAACGGGATTGCCCGCTAGGTAATGATCCGTCCAAGGCCACAAGCGAGTTCCACAAGCTCGTCTGGCCATTGCAAAAGAAGCCTGCTCCGACCATCGTCATGAGCCGTTCGCTCAGCTGGTCTGACTCTGTACAAGCTGTTATTGCTTCCCTCTACACGCAAGCAACGTGGCCCCTGTTGAAGCTCGGTCTGCAGCAGCTGAAGACAGGTGCCGGTGGTGACGTATTGCTGGCGTTAGCAGATGGCTACTACGGACGCTGGATCGACGGTACCTATGCCAATACGCAGGACGTGTTCCAGGCTGTGCTCTGCATGGACAATGAGTCCAACTCCGACCATGCCAAGCAGCTCAACATGATGCGGCGCTACATGAAAGCGATGAAGTTTGCTGATCCGGGTGGCGCAATTGAAAACGTTCCAGCGGATCTCTGCTCAATCTGGCCGGCACGGCATACCATTCGGCCGCATAAGCCGTCTGTGCATAGCAACGGCAATATCCTTGTGGTCTCTACCACTGGAGATCCAGCTACCCCCTATGAAGCCGGTGTGCAGCTGGCACGGGATATGAAAGCCCCGCTGGTGACTTACGTGGGCGAAGGCCATTGTGCAGCCCTGCGTGGTCAGGCGTGTGTGGACCGGTATGTGGGAGACTTCATCGTCAACAAGAGGATCCATAAGAGCCATGTGACGTGCCGTTCTCAGCCGTAGGCTGACGGACGCATCCGCACTGGCAACGAGGCACCGCCTCTCCGATCTTGGAGAGGCGGTGCTGTGTTATTTGGAATAGGCAGAGGGGAGTGGAAAGTGGGTTGCCGCGTTCTGGGAGAGTGTCTGGTACCGATGGGAAACGTTAGGAAACAGTGACCAGAGTTAACATGCCGGTAATGCTGATCTAATACCCTCGGAAGTATGAATCGACAGCAGGAATTTGTCCTTCGCGCCCTTGATGAACGCGATATTCACTTCGTCCGACTCTGGTTCACTGATCTTTTGGGGTACCTCAAGTCAGTCGCTATTTCGCCAGCTGAACTAGAGGGGGCGTTCGAAGAAGGTATTGGTTTCGATGGATCGTCGATCGAAGGCTTTTCCCGCATTACCGAAGCGGACACCATCCTCATGCCGGATCCTTCCAGCTTCCAGATGATGCCGTGGCTGCATGAGGATAAGCGGCAGCACTCTGCACGTATTTTCTGTGATATCCTCATGCCGGATCTCGCCCCCTCGTGGGCTGACCCTCGCCACGTCCTGCGCCAGGTGATGAATCGGGCGTCGGGAATGGGTTTCTCCTGCTATGTCCACCCGGAGATTGAATTCTTCGTCCTGAAATCACTTGACACAGAAGGTCAGCGCCCCGAACCGATCGACGCTGGCGGTTACTTCGACCAAGCCTTCCACGACATCGCCCCGCACTACCGGCGGCATGCAATCGAAGCTCTCGAATCGATGGGTATCTCGGTCGAGTTCAGCCATCACGAAACTGCTCCTGGCCAGCAGGAAATTGACCTGCGGTTTGCCGATGCACTGGGAATGGCGGACAATGTCATGACCTTCCGCTATCTGGTGAAGGAAGTCGCTATTAATGATGGAGTTCGGGCCACCTTTATGCCCAAACCTTTCACCGATTTTGCTGGCTCCGGTATGCACACACACGTCAGCCTTTTCGAAGGTGACACTAACGCTTTTGATGATCCCAATGACCCCATGGGTCTCTCCACGGTTGCACGGTCCTTTATGGCTGGTGTCCTGGAGCACGCCAACGAGATCTCCCTCGTCACCAACCAATGGGTGAACTCTTACAAGCGGTTGGGTGGGGGATTCGAAGCTCCCATCGCAGCCACCTGGTCTTCCGGTAATCGCTGCACGATGCTGCGAGTACCTCGCTATATGCCAAATAAGTCCAGTTCACGACGGGTTGAGGTACGTACCCCTGACCCCGGATGCAACCCCTACTTGGCGTTTGCAGCTATTTTTGCCGCCGGTTTGAAGGGAGTCGAAGAAGGCTACGAGCTTCCTCCGGAAGCAGAGGAAGACGTCAATCTCATGCGTCCTAAAGAGCGCAAAGCGATGGGCTACCGCGACCTTCCAGAAAGTTTGGAGGACGCCATCGCGTGCTTTGAGAGTTCCGAGCTTATGGCAGATGCGCTGGGCGAACATGTTTTTGAGTTCCTTATTCGGAGCAAGCGGGAAGAGTGGGCGCGGTACTCCAACCACGTCACCCCCTACGAACTGCGTCACTACCTTTCCCTGTGACCACCCCACGTAATACCGGGCGCCGTGTGATCCCCAGCCCCGCCAGGTTGGGGCTATCGCGGTCTACCGCGGAACAAGAACTTACGGAGCTGGGATGGATGCGGGAAGAATGTGTAGACCTTCTGCGTGCGCTCTCCCGCAGTCCAGAGCCCAACCTCTGTCTCGCCACCTTGGTTCGGTTACGGGATGCATTGTACGACACTGAAGGTGAGCAGAGCTGGACAAGCTTTACGCAGGATCTCCTCGCAAATACCGTGCTACGGAGCAGGCTTCTTGCGCTTCTGGGAGCGTCTACAGCTCTGGGGGACCACCTTGTGACGCACCCTACAGTAGCCCGCCATCTAGATGCTGCTGTTCCCACATTTTCGGCTAGCGTACAACACCTGTTACAGAGCATTCAGGCCACCCCGGTAGATGCTACCGCGTCAGCTGATCTCACCACCACAGGCACCTACCGCGCCGGAATCACTGGCCCGGATGCCTTGCGCGCCATGAGAAGTGCATACCGCGACATGATGTGTTTGGTGGCCGCCGCCGATGTCGCTCATACAGTCGACAGCGCTGAGCGTCAAGCACCTCGTCGAGACACTTCAGAGCGCCTCACGGAGTTAGCAGAAGCAGCATTAACCGCTGCCTTGGCAGTTGCTGTAGCGACAGTTTATCCTAATGCTGGCGAGGCACCAGGGCGCCTCGCCATTATTGCAATGGGCAAATGTGGTGCCCGCGAACTCAATTACATATCAGACGTCGACGTCGTTTTTGCGGCTGAACCTGCTGATGCGAAAACTGCCCGACTGGCTGCGGAATTCATGAGCATCGGTACCCATTGCTTCTTTGAAGTGGACGCGGCACTCCGCCCTGAAGGTAAAAAAGGTGACTTGGTCCGCTCTGTAGGTTCGCACCTTGCATACTACAAACGTTGGGCAAAGACATGGGAGTTTCAAGCCCTGCTCAAAGCGCGGCCGATGACCGGGGATATGGAATTGGGGCAGGAGTACTTCGACGCCATCTATCCACTGGTCTGGACAGCATGTGAACGGGACCAGTTTGTTGCCGATGTGCAGGAGATGCGGCAACGCGTGGAGAACAATCTTCCTGCCGCTCAAGTTACCCGTGAGCTCAAATTAGGCCGAGGTGGCTTGCGGGACGTGGAATTTGCAGTACAGCTGCTACAGATGGTGCATGGGCGCACTGATACAACTTTGCGGGTACGAGCCACCGGGGAAGCCCTGGATGCACTTGCGGAAGGCGGCTATATCTCCCGGCACAATGGGGGAGAATTGAACTCCGCATACGACTTTCTTCGCCTCCTCGAACATTGCCTGCAGTTGCAGCATCTTCGACGCACACACTTCCTGCCAGCTGAGGACGACGAAATAGCGCTTCGCTGGCTCGCACGGGCAGCGGGATGCCGTCCGACCGGAACAATGGATACAGAAGAAGTGCTGGTCAATCGTCTCCGGCGAACGAGAGCACGCATCCGAACTCTGCACGAGAGCCTCTTCTACCGTCCACTGCTTCTCAGTATTGCCGCCGCAGATGCCTCCACCGTTTCCCTGGACGATGAGGCAATGGAGCGGCAGCTGGCGGCGCTGGGATATCAGAACCCGCGCCACGCGCTCACCCATCTACGTGCACTGACCGGGAATAGTAGCCGACGTGCCCGCATCCAAGAGTTGCTTCTCCCCATGGTTTTGGAGAGGCTCAGCCGCACTGCTAACCCTGATGCAGGTTTGCTGGACTATCGGCGTTTGTCTGAAAAGCTGGTTGACAAGTCGTGGTACCTCCGGCTTCTTCGGGATGATGAAGTGGTGCTGGAACGTCTGGCCACCATCTGTGGTACTAGCCGTTATATTCCCGACCTGTTGATGAATGCTCCCGAGGTCATTCAAATGTTGTCCGGCAGTCGGCTGGTGGAGGCAAGCTCAGCCGACATTGCCTCGGCCCTCGAAGCGAGTGCTCGCCGCCACCACAACCCGGCGGATGCAATCGATGCGGCACGTTCATTACGACGGGCAGAGTTAGCGCGTATAGCCTGTGCGGATGTTCTCGGAATGCTGGATGTGGAGGAAGTGTGCGCTGCGCTCTCCACTATCTGGGTGGCTGTCCTCAACGCGGGATTGTCCGTCACGACTCGTGAGCATTTGGAGAGCGCCGGGCTGGCGGAACAAGATGCCCCGGCACGCATAGCGGTGATCGGTATGGGGCGTCTAGGCAGCAGAGAGATCGGCTATTCTTCCGACGCCGATGTGATGTTTGTGTGCCAACCCACCGAAGCGGCCGAATCTAACCAGGAGGCGCTGCAGTGGTCGACCGAGGTTATTGACAAGCTTCAACAGCTGCTCAAGAAACCGTCTACTGATCCGCCCTTGGAAATTGATGCAGATTTGCGGCCCGAGGGGAAGAAGGGTGCGCTGGTACGCACCCTGGAGAGTTACCGGACCTACTACGAGGAGTGGGCGGAGCCATGGGAACTACAGGCATTACTGCGGGCGGAGCCACTTGCCGGAGACATGGAGCTAGGGCAGAAGTTTATCGAAGCGGTGAACCCTCTCCGTTATCCAAAAAAGCTCCCCGTACAGGTAACCCAACAGATTCGTCGTATGAAGGTTCGGGTGGAGACGGAACGCATGCCGCGGGGCGTAGATCCGAGCCTCCACACCAAGCTAGGGCGAGGGAGCCTCTCCGATATTGAGTGGACTGTCCAGCTGCTGCAGCTACAGCATGCCTATGCCTATCCAGAGTTGCAGGTGACTTCTACGCGAGCGGCGCTGGAGGCAGCCACACAAGCAGGACTATTGAGTTTGGATGACGAAGACACACTGTGGATTGCCTGGTCCCGCGCAACGTCTACGCGGAACGCGCTCGCGTTGGCTAAAGGCCGTCCACTTGATGTGCTACCTATTCAGGGTGACATCCTGTCCAGTGTGGCGGCAATTTGTGGGTGGCCGGTGAATTCGGGTGCGGACTATGTGGAGAATTATCTGAAGTCCACGCGACGGGCCAGAAAAGTTGTGGAGCGCGTCTTCTGGGGAGAATGACGCGCTCCACAAGAGCTCGTGCTGTGCGTCCTGTCACCGTAGTTCCAGTGTGCACAGAGCTATATGAGGTTTCCCTAGTAGCGGATACTCACCGGGACTCGAGCAATGATGTCCAGACCATTGACGTGGTCGTGGAACATGGTGATCGAGCAGCCCTTGCGGCAATCGACCTTTTTGCCGGGAACAGTTGAGCCGGTAAGGGTTACCGTAATTTTGGCATCGACCGCACCATTCCGGGGAATGGGGTTGGTGCCGCCGGGGGAGTTGGTCACCCACAGCTGATTCCCGACCTGACGGCGCTCACCGGTGCAGAGAGGGATGGGGCCTTTGTAGTTTGTTTGGCAGAGTCCAACGTTGTAGCCGGAGAGGGGATCAAGCCCACGCAAGGAGGTCTTCACGACACTGCCGGCGTGAAGACCTTTGGTGGGGGTGGCGCTGAGCGTAGGTGCAGCCTGCGCAGCACCAGTGCCGAGGGGGAACAAACCAGCGACAGCAAGGGCTACCAGAGCAGAACCTCGCCGCGCTTTACGCATCGCGATGCGGCTGGAAAAGATCGTCACTTTCTTTCCCTTTCACCTAAAAATTGCCGTTTTTCCGCGATTAGTATCCCACAGATGGGTAAAGTCCCGGTCTCTCCGGCCGGGACTTTAGTCTCATATACACATAGTCGCATTCATGCGCACATGTAATGAATTTGTAATGTTTAGCGCTTAGTACTTCACCGAGACGGGCACACGGGAGAGGATATCCAGGCCATTCACATGATCGTGGAAGAGGGTTACGGAGCATCCCTTACGGCAGTCCACCTTCTTGCCCGGAACCGTAGAACCAGTCAGAGTGATGGTGATCTTGCCTTTAACAACACCGTTGCTAGGGATGGTATTCGTACCGCCGGGAGAGTTGGTGACCCACAGTTGGTTGCCAATGGACTTACGCTCGCCCGTGCACAGCGGCACTGGGCCAGAGAACTTATTCTGGCATAGCCCCACGTAATAGCCGGACAACGGGTCAAGACCGCGGAGGGTGACATTGACAACGGAACCTGCATGGAGCCCCTTGGTAGGGGAAGCGGAAAGGGTGGGGGAGGCATGGGCAACGCCAGCGCCAGCAAGAGGCATGAGAACCGCAGCGGCCAGACCAGCGATAGCAGAGGCGCGACGGGACGTACGAGAGGTAAAGATCGACACGATGGTGCCCTTTCTACAATGTCCTCAAAAGGTATTCTTGAAGGTCTCCTCGAGGCCCTCAAGTGGCGTCGAGTTCTTTATAACAAAAAGATAACTCAGGCGACCCTAGTCAGGTTACCCTAAAACTTTGCAATGGACTATTCTAGAAAAAGAATTTGTGGTGCTAACGCTACTCACCGGGGTGGCATAATCCCGCGGATAAGCAGCTGATAAAGCTCTCGAAAAAATAAATGACTTCTGGAGGACTGAAGTGGCCGGCTTTACTGACCCCATGATGGACGCATCATCCACCCACGCGCGCGCCCCCCGCTCTCACCGCCGCGTCCTGATCGCTCTCATTACTAGTGCCGCCCTTGTCTTTACCGGCTGTGCCGGCCCTAATGGAGCCAACGGTGGGAAAGACGAATTCCCCAACGCCAAGGGCTCGCGCCACGCCGTGCTAAAGAATAACAACCCCGAAGTGGTCGTCAATACCCCCACACAGCATCTTCCTGCCAAGGTGAAGTCCTGGGACGGTGAAGAGATCACTGTCACTGACACATCTCGCATCATTGGCATAGACCGCCCCGGCACCATCACTCGCACCATCTATGCATTGGGTCTTGGGAAGAACATCATTGGACGTGACAAGACGGCAGACTTCCCCATGGCGAAGGATATCCCGCTCGTCACCACCAAAGCCCACGTCCTCAATGCCGAAAAGATTATTGCTGCACGCCCCACTGTCGTCATTGTTGACGTGACAGTAGGCCCGTCTGCCGTCCTCCGACAGCTTCGTGCCCTCGGTATCCCAGTGGTCTACATTTCCCCGGAACGCTCACTCAAAGGCGTGGGAACCACCATTGTCGAAATTGGTGAAGCCCTCGGCGTAGACCGAAAGGATATCGATAAGGTCATCGACCACACTAAGAAAGAAATCGATGACGCAACCAAACGCGCCCACGCGATGGCTGACGGCCGCCGCATCGCAGTACTCGTCATCCGCGGCACCAACGTCGCCTTCATCGGTGGCCCTGGCTCGGGAGCCCCTGGACTCGTGGAAGCCCTGGGCGGTGTGGATGTCAGCAAAGAAATTGGTCTGACTGCCACATTTACCCCAATGACCCCAGAAGCTATGGTGAAGGCTGCCCCGGACACCGTCATCGTTATGTCTGACGGCATGAAGTCCGCCGGTGGCGTGGATGGTGTGGTTTCTGCCCCCGGTATGGCCCAAACACCGGCCGGCAAGAACCGTTCCGTCGTCGACATTCTCGACTCCGCCCTCTTTTCTTTCGGTCCGGGAGTCGGCCTGGTTATCGATGCGCTCGCTGACGCCCTATACGGAAAGCCTGCCGCCCAGTGACGCCTACTAGAACACGCCGCTCCGTCATCGTTCTGGTCATCCTCATTCTGCTGTTGATCGCAGCGGCCCTTGTCTCCTGTCTCGTGGGCCAGGTTCATACCACCCCACAAGACGTCATCAACACCATCCTCATGTCATGGGGTGTGGAAGGTGATGGCAGCACCTCCCATATCGTCTCTAGCACGCTCTGGGAAGTGCGTTTCCCGCGGCTCGTTCTGGCACTCGTCGTGGGTGCCGGCTTGGGCTGTGCGGGTGCGCTCCTGCAAGGAATCTTCGCCAACCCACTGGCGGAACCGGGAATAATCGGTGTGTCATCGGGAGGTGCAGTCTTCGCCTCGGGGCTCCTCGCGATCACTTCTCTGGCTGGTGCAGACCAAAGCTACGTACTCCTCAAGTGGGGGACCGCCGTAGCAGCCTTTATCGGTGCCCTTCTGACAACCCTGCTGGTCTATTCGCTGTCCCGTGTGCAAGGGAAGACGGTAGTCGTTAACCTCATCCTCGTCGGTGTTGCTGTCAACGCTATCGCAGGCGGTTTCATTACCCTCTTTAGCTTCATCGGTGGCACTGCTGCACAATCACAGGTTGTTTTCTGGCAGTTTGGGTCGCTGGCAGGAGCCGGGTGGAGTTCCGCAGTGATGACACTTATTGTCACGCTCATGGGGATTGTTATTGCCTGTCTCTTCTCCCGCAAGATGGACCTGCTGGCGCTAGGAGAAAACCAGGCGCAGCATCTTGGCGTTAACGTAGAACGCTTCCGCTTCTACACCATCATCGTGGTGGCCGCACTGGTGGGCGTTGGGGTGGCGTTTGCCGGCGCAATCGCGTTCGTTGGCCTCGTTGTCCCACACGCTATCCGTCTTCTCATCGGCCCGCAGCATAAATGGCTGCTCCCCACCTCTGCCGTGGGCGGCGCGTTTGTCCTACTGATCGCCGATACCTGTGCGCGCACTATCATTAGCACGGCGGAACTACCTATTGGCATGCTGACATCTTTGGTCGGCGGCCCGGTCTTCCTGCTCCTGCTCCGTCGCTATAAGTCTGTGGGAACGGGGTGGCAGTAATGAGCACTACACCTATCGTCAATGGTTCTACCGTCATAGAAGCCAACCATGTTGGCTGTGTCCGTTCCAAGCGCAGCATTCTCAACGATGTCTCCGTAACAGTGCATGCAGGTGAGGTTATCGCCCTTGTTGGCCCTAACGGTGCCGGTAAGTCTACGCTTCTTAGTGTCCTTGCCGGGGATCTCCCTATTTCTGCAGGAAGCGTCTCTGTGTGCGGTGACGACCTTACCTCCCTTTCCGTCCGCGAATTGTCCCACCGCCGAGCGGTGCTTACCCAGAGTAACCATGTCGGTTTCGAATTCTTGGTGAGCGAAGTTATCGAGATGGGTCGAGCCCCCTGGACGCGCACTCCGCAGGCAGCAGAGGACGCAGAGGCAATCGCAGGGGCAATCGCCGCCATGGATGTGGAACAGTTCCTCCCCAAGCTCTTCAATGAACTGTCTGGTGGCGAACGCGCACGCGTCTCGATGGCCCGTGTGTTAGCACAACGAACCCCTATCCTCATGTTGGATGAGCCCACCGCAGCACTTGATATTCAGCACCAAGAGCGGCTCATGCAGGTAGTCCGTGAGCGGGCTGCACATGGTGTCGGTGCCGTGGTTGTTCTCCATGACCTCGGCCTGGCTGCTGCCTATGCAGATACCATTGTTGTCCTGGCAGACGGCGCTGTGGTGGCGCAAGGCGAACCTCGTGAGGTACTTACGGTGGATCTTCTCAGCCGGGTATACAACACCCCCGTGCGCATTGTGGAAGACGGAGTGGGCTCCTTCCACGTCGTGCCCGATCGTTCCGACTACCAACGGGCATAGTCCGTTTCCGGTGCACTACCACCCCGGAGCACACACTGTGGTAGGGCACCGGTTCTGAAGGAGACTTATGTTTGCTGACGACGCCACCTCGGCACCCGCTGAGTATCTCGCTTTTCGCACTGTATCCACCCCTATCGGAGATATTCTCCTGGCAGCTACTGCCGTTGGCATCGTACGGGTCGGGCTGCCAACCGAAAACCCTCACCTAGTGGCCACTGAGGTGGCCTCCCGGCTGGGAGTGCCCGTTAGGGAAACAAGTTCGCTACTGGATACGGCACAGACTCAGCTCGTGGAGTATTTCGCTCGGGAGCGGCTGCGCTTCGACATTCCCCTCGACTGGCGCTTTTCCGACGGCTTCGACTTGCAGGTGCAGCGGCAGCTTCGGCATATTCCGTATGGCACAACTTGCTCGTACAAAGAGGTTGCCGAGGCAATCGGAAACCCTCACGCAATGCGCGCCGTGGGAGCTTCCTGTGGGGCGAACCCGCTGCCTATTCTCGTACCGTGCCACCGGGTTATACGCGCAAACGGCGACCTTGGTGGCTACCGCGGAGGGTTGCCTACCAAGGTCGCCTTACTGACACTGGAAAAGCAGATGCGAGCGCAGGGCGAGCAAGCGCCTTAGTCCATGATCCTCGAGCTCACATGGAGTGCGCTGACGGCTTTACCCTAGCAGTCGAAGTACAGTTCGAATTCCACCGGGGCGGGACGCAGACGTGCGGCGTCGAGTTCCACACTGCGCTTGTAATTGATCCAGGTGCTGATGAGATCTTCGGTGAACACGTCGCCTTCAGTCAGGAAGTCGTGATCCTTTTCCAGCGCCTCCAATGCTTCCTCAAGGGTTCCCGGGGTCTGCGGAATATTCTTGGCTTCCTCCGGTGGCAGCTCGTAGAGGTCCTTGTCAATGGGTGCCATCGGCTCAATACGGTTCTTAATGCCGTCCAAACCGGCCATCAGCATGGCGGAGAAAGCCAGGTAGGGGTTAGAGGAGGGGTCAGGGCAACGGAACTCGATGCGCTTGGCCTTGGGGTTGTTGCCGGTTAGTGGGATGCGCACACAGGCGGAGCGGTTGCCCTGGGAGTAGGCCAGGTTGACGGGAGCTTCGTAACCCTTCACCAGACGCTTGTAAGAGTTGATGGTGGGGTTGGTGAAGGCCAGTACTGCTGCCGCATGCTCGAGGATGCCACCGATGAAGTAGCGGGCGAGATCCGAAAGGCCGCCATAGCCGTTCTCGTCGTAGAAGAGGGGCTTACCTTCCTTCCAAAGGGACATGTGGGCGTGCATGCCGGATCCGTTATCACCGAACAGCGGCTTCGGCATGAAGGTAGCGGTAAGACCGTTTTCCCAGGCGGTGTTCTTGATGATGTATTTAAACAGCTGCACATCGTCTGCGGCGTGAAGAAGGGTATCGAAGCGGTAGTTGATTTCCATCTGGCCACCGTTACCAACCTCGTGGTGGGCGCGTTCCAGTGTGAAACCGGCATTACGCAGGTAACGGCACATCTGGTCGCGGAGATCCTGGTAGTGGTCGTATGGGGCGACTGGGAAGTAGCCGCCCTTCAGGCGGGACTTGTAGCCACGGTTGGGGGTACCGTCGAGGTCAAGTTCCTTGCCGCGGTTCCACCACGCTTCTTCGGAATCAATCTCGTAAAAACCGGTGTTCATCTCAGTGGCGTAGCGGACGCTATTGAAAACGTAAAACTCCGCCTCAGCACCGAAGTAGCAGGTATCAGCAATGCCGGTGGAAATGAGGTACTCTTCTGCTTTGCGTGCAACGTTTCGTGGGTCGCGGCTGTAAGGCTCGCGAGTGCGGGGGTTGTGGACGAAGAATTCCACGTTAAGGGTCTTGGCCTCACGGAAGGGGTCGAGTCGGGCGCGAGACAGGTCGGGGAGGAGCGACATATCGGATTCGTCAATGGTGGCGAAGCCACGGATGGAAGAGCCGTCAAAAGCGAGGCCATCTTCCATTGCTTCCACGGTGAAATCAGCAGCGTCAATGGTGAAGTGCTGTTCCATACCTGGCAGATCGGTGAAGCGAATATCGACGAGTTCGACCTCTTCAGCCTTGATGTAATCGACAACTTCTTGAGGACTGGTAAATCCCACGGTAATTCTCCTTGGTTGAGACCGGCTTTAGCCCGGTGATCTCTCAACTTTAAAGGGCAGGTGTTGCTCGGGAGTCAAGGTCGTGTTTCCGACGTGTTACGCAACCGCTTTTTCGGTTAAAAAAGGGTTGCCGTGGCCGTACTCACCCCTAAAATGGCTCTATCCTGCACGGACCGGGAAAAATACACCACAACCGCTGTAGCGAATCAGGGGAGAATTCCAACAGCGGTTGTGAAAAGGGTAGAGGGAAAAGCCAGTAGTTAAGTAGGGCTCGCAGAACTACCGACCTATGTATTTGTGTGGTTAACGTTGTGTGCGTCGCCGGGCTGAGCGCTGCACATTACGCACCTTAACGCCGGCCGGCATGGGACCCTTGGGCATTCCCATCATGCCGGACTTTGCCGCCAAAGACTCCAGACGATGCTGAATGAAGTCGACTTTGTCACGGTCAATGTTCTTGGGGAGGCGCTTGATAGTGCGTTCAAGCTTCTTCATCTCCACTTCGTCTTCACCGTGACCGACGTAAATCTCGTAGATCGGAGTATCCCCCACCACACGGGCAAGCTTTCGCTTTTCGCCCTGCATCAATCCGCGCAGTCGGGAGTGGTTACCTTCGCCGACTAGGATGACGCCCGGGCGTCCCACCACTCGGTGCACAACATCCAAGTTAGCGTTGCCCGCTACCGTCTGCTGGACACGCCAGGTGCCCTTCAACTGGGAGAGGACCCACCCGGCCATGCCGGGCTGACCGTCTGCCTTCGCGTAGAGGCTGTTGGTCATCCGACGAGTGAAGATCACCATATCCAGCATGACGCCGAGCAAGATACCAGCGATAACCATGAAGAGCCAGGTCACCCAGGACCCATTCATAAAGAAATAAGTAACGAGCACAACGACAAGGAGGACGGCCACTAGCACAGCAATCATGATGGGGAGCAGCCACTTGTCCTCTTTGCGCTGCATATTAAAGGCGGTCCACACCTGTTTAATGGTGTTGATGCGGCCCTTACGCTTAGCCTGGCGGGCTTCTTTCCGCTCTTCCTTGGTCATTTCGGCCAGCGGCTTGTCCTTTTTAGCCATTACTCTCCCTCAATTAGTGCGGTGCATGGACATAAGTGGCAAACAGGCGTAGTGCCTCGCAACAATGCCTTGTCTGCTATGAGCTCAGCTGCTCATGAGATAGTTCTAGTGTAGGCGATGGATGAGATTATGTATTTCCTGCGAGGCACCCTTGCTGCCGGAAAGATGCTGGAGCTGTGGGGGCAAAGGCCGACCGAGATGCTGCATCGCTTGCGCATAAAGTTGCCCGGCGCGGTAACTCGATCGCACCAGAGGCCCTGCCATTACCCCTGCAAAGCCAATCCGGCGGGCAAGGTCAGCGTGAGCCAGAAATTCTTCTGGCTTCACCCACCGATCGACTGGATGGTGCAGCGGAGAGGGCCGCAGGTATTGAGTAATCGTGATGATGTCGCAGCCTGCTGCATGGAGATCGACGAGGGCTTCCTCCACTTCAGTAGGTTCTTCCCCCATACCGAGAATGAGATTCGATTTGGTGATGAGCCCATAGTCGTGTGCCTGGGTAAGCACGGATAGGGATTTCTCGTAGGTGAAGGCGGGGCGGATATCCTTCATCACACGCGGAACGGTCTCCACATTGTGTGCAAGGACCTCTGGACGTGCCGCAAAGACCTGGTCGAGTAAATCGGGCCTAGCATGGAAGTCGGGAATAAGGTTTTCGACCCCCGTTTCCGGGTTCAGCCGATGAATCTCCCGTACGGTTTCTGCATAGAGCCATGCTCCTTCATCTGGGAGGTCATCTCGGGTGACCCCAGTGATGGTGGAGTAGTGGAGATGAAGGTGGCGCACGCTCTCGGCCACGCGCCGCGGCTCATCAGGATCCAGCGGTAGTGGCTTGCCAGAATCGATCTGGCAAAAGTCACAGCGGCGCGAACAACGGCTGCCGCCAATAAGGAATGTGGCCTCGCGGTCCTCCCAACATTCATAGGCGTTGGGGCAGCCAGCCTCCTGACACACGGTGTGCAGTGACGCCCCGTCGACAAGCGACTTCATATCTTGGTAGTGGGGGCCGGTGCGGGCTGTGGTACGGATCCAGGGCGGTTTCTTCTCGATGGGGTGTGTTGCGTTGCGACGTTCGATGCGGAGCAGTTTCCGGTCGTCGGACAAGTCTTTCATCGCGGAATCTCCCCTTCGGTGAGCCCGAGTTCACCGTCCAGTGCCAGCTGAAAATAGTGCTGTACTGCTGGCAGGATGTCGGTGGGGGTGACGGTTCGGCCGACTTCGAGAGACAGAGTGGTGACGGCGGCGTCGGTGATGCCGCAGGGCACAATATGGGTATAGGGCTCGAGTGAGTTACAACAGTTAATGGCAAAACCATGTTGGCTCACCCCGCCCGTCAGATGGTAACCCAGTGCGGCGACCTTTCGTTCTGGCCGATTTCCGGGTAGCCCTAGCGCGGCGTCGCTGGGGACCCACACTCCCGACCGCCCATGTACCCGGCCCGCCGGTACTCCCAGATCAGTGACGACACGGATGAGGGCTTCTTCGGTGCGGCGTACGAAAGCGATAACGTCTAAGGGCTCTGCCAGCTTAATGATGGGATAGCCGACGAGTTGTCCAGGGCCATGCCACGTGATCCGTCCACCCCGATTAATGGAAACTACGCGGGCACCATTGTCGGGCAAATCACTGTCTTCCGTCATCCTTCCAGCTGTGTAAACGGAAGGGTGGGTGAGGAGGAACACCACATCGCGGGCTTCTGCTGCCTGTGATGGGTCCTGCACGCTAGCCTTGCGCCGGGCGGTTTCGGCCTCCTGCCACTCCCATGCGATGTCATAGTCCACCTCCCCCAGCCACCGATAGTCGAAGGGGAGGCGGGATGCGCGTGATGAGATTGGGGAGGAGTCAGTATTAAGAGAGTCCATTCACATCATCAATATCGTCGAGGAAGCTCGCTTCCTGAAGGGCGTCTTGTACATCGCGGAGGAAGCTGCTTGCTGTAGAAGCATCGACCAGGCAGGAGTCGTAGCTCAGCGTTAGATAGCTCATCGCGCGAATAGCGATGGCGCTACCGCCTGCGTCTTCAACCACGACGGGGCGCTGCACCGGGTTGCCTACGGCGAGTGCGGCAGATTGGGGCGGAATAACCATGGGGGTTTCCCAGAGCGCTCCACTTGCGCTGGGGTGAGCCAGCGCAAAGGTGCCACCACTGAGGTCGCCGGGCGTCAGGTTGCCGCTCAAGCACCGGTCTTCCATCTCCTGCAGACGCTGCCCGATTTCTGCGAGGCTGCACTGGTCAGCATGGTGGAGGACGGGGCAGAGAAGCCCCTGTGGGGTATCAATACCGACCGAAAGGTCGATGTCCTCGTGGTAGGAAATGAGTTGGTGTTGCTTGTCATAGCTCGCGTTCATGACAGGATGATGAAGCAGGACCCTCGCGACCGTGTAGGCGACGCATGCTCGAAGGGACAATGCCAAGGAGGGTTCAGCAGAACGGTCCGATACTAGCTGGCGCAGGAGCGTGGTGAGGTCAACTTCGAAGACCTGCGAGACGGGTGCGGTGTGGTGGACGGCGGATAGCGCGGCGCGGGCGGCGGACTGCCGAACAGGGGATGCTGGCCGCGTAGTGCCACGGAGTTCAGCTCCCCCAACTCTGTCGTCGGTGGTAGTAGTGAGGATGCCCCCAACTGCACTCGTCATCGCGGATGTGCCCAAGGCAGCAGCGCTTGCGGTGGCTGCGGCGGCTGCGGCAGCAGCGCGACGTTCCCGTTCGGCAGCATAGCCCAGGATGTCTTTCTTGAGGATGCGTCCTCCCAAGCCGGTTCCCTTGACATCAGCAAGATCGACACCTTTGTCGGCGGCTAGTTTGCGGACTAGGGGGGTGACGTAGCTGTGATCGGTACTGGCCCGCGGGGTGTCGCCGAAGCTGGTAACGCCAGGAACATCGTCGAATGAGGGGGCGGTCTGCGGTACTTTGGGTGCTATACCAGCGGGAGTCGTCTTCTCGGCAGTGGTGTTGGCAGAAACATCGCTGGGGGTGCCGGTGGGCTCCGTGTCGTCCCCCTCTGCAGTGTCAGATATAGTTGAGCCAGATGCAATGACATCGTCAAGGGAAGTCGCCGTGGCAGTCAGCAGAGCGGTGGTCGTACTCTCGTCCTTACCCTCGGACTCTGCCGACACATCGGTTGCTGTCCCATAGTCCCCAACTAAGTCGGCGGGATCAGGGGCAGTTCCACCCACCTGTAGCACAGCCAATACTTGTCCGACGGGGACAGTGTCGTCCTCCACCGCGCAGATTTGCACGAGGATACCGTCGGCGGGGGAGGGGATTTCGGTATCAACCTTGTCGGTTGATACTTCCAGCAGGGGCTCATCTTCAGAGATTTTTTCGCCGAGTTTTTTGCACCAGCGAGTAATTGTCCCCTCAGTGACGGATTCGCCAAGCTCGGGCATGAGTACTTCGAAGTACTGTGCTTCTTCTGCGTCATCGTCCTGCGACGTGGAGTCGGCATGGGCAGCATGGTGTGGTGTTGCGGAGGATGAAGCGGTTGCAGGTGCGCCAGAGGCATTGTCGTGTGGTTGGAAGGAAGATGTGGAGGCTGGCTCAGGGAGCTCCGCTGTTTTGTCGACTGTGACATGCTCCTGCGCGCGTGCGTCGGACACTTCCGGGAAGGGAACAGTGCTGGCGGCACCACTACCGGATCCGGTCATTACGGGGCTACCGAGTGCTGCGGCAGCTTCGGTAGGGTCGGCAATGCGGGCTAGCAAGCCGCCGATTTCGACGGTGTCATCTTCCCATGCGCAGATCTCGACAATGACACCACACACGGGGGAAGGAATCTCGGTGTCGACCTTGTCTGTGGCGATCTCGACTAGGGGCTCATCTTGTGCAACAGAATCCCCAACGTTCTTTAACCAGCGGGTGACGGTTCCCTCCGCCACTGACTCACCGAGTTCGGGAAGTGTTACTGAGACGGACATGGCACAACTCCTTGCAGGGGTACGTATGCCCTCTAGAGTACCCTGCGGATGCTCTCAGCTCAGTCGCAATAGTGCGCGCAGACAAGGATTCTGTGGAGAACTCCTGGCAGACGCTCACCGAAATCACGCTCATTGTGCAAAGAAAATCTGGCCTCATCGGGGAAAAACGCGAAGTGGAGTAGCATAATTCCCATGGCTCAACACTCTACTTTTGATATTCAGCGTTCTGAGCACCCCCGTACCGCTGCAGAACGCACAGCTATTCTCGAAAACCCCGGTTTCGGCCGCTACTTCACCGACCATATGGTCGTTATCGACTACGAAGAAGGTAAAGGCTGGCACAACCATCGTGTGGTGCCCTATGCTCCCTTCTCCGTCGACCCTGCCTACATGGTTTTGCATTACGGCCAGGCTATCTTCGAAGGTTTGAAGGCCTACCGCCACGCTGATGGCGAGATTGTGACCTTCCGCCCCGACGCCAATGCAGCTCGCTTCCAAGCCTCTGCGGAGCGCATGGCTATGCCTAAGCTTTCCGAGGAAGACTTTATTGACTCAATTAAGGAACTCATCGCCATTGACCAGGACTGGGTTCCCCAGCCAGGTGGCGAGGAGTGCCTCTACCTCCGTCCTTTCATGTTCGCCACGGAGGCTGGTCTAGGTGTTCACCCGGCCAAGAAATTCACCTATGTCCTTATTGCTTCTCCTGCCGGTGCCTACTTCGCAAAAGGTGTGCAGCCGGTGACGGTGTGGGTGTCACACGAATACGTGCGTGCTTGCCCCGGAGGCACTGGCGCCGCAAAGTTCGCCGGCAACTATGCAGCTTCCCTTGCCGCCCAAGATGCTGCCGATAAGCAGGGTTGCGACCAGGTGCTGTGGCTTGACGCTATAAAGCGAGAAAACATTGAAGAAATGGGCGGAATGAATGTCATGTTCGTCGCCCAGGATGGTGATGACGTTACCGTCATTACCCCAGCCCTGTCGGGATCACTGCTCCCAGGTATTACCCGGGACTCCTTGAAGACCGTCGCCCAGGATTTGGGCTATACCGTCGAAGAGCGCGTTATTACAATGACTGAGCTGGCCGACCGGGTAGCCAAGGGTGAAATTACCGAAGCCTTTGCCTGCGGCACCGCCGCCGTCATTAACCCCATCGGTACTTTCAAGTCCCGCGATGGCGAATTCACAGTCAACGAGGGGAAGTCTGGCGACATCACCATGAAGATGCGTGCCACCCTCACCGGTATTCAGCGCGGCGAACTCGCTGACGACCATAACTGGCTATACAAGCTGGTCTAGCCAGCGTAGTGGCCGCAACAGAGGTTGCGGCCCCAGAGTGACGAGCCATGAGCAGCGTTACCTCACAACTGCCGCCCCTGCACAACAGTCGCAGGGGCGGCAGTTCTATCGTGGGGAAGTAGAGGGGAACAGGAAGCCCATGATGGTCGCGGGGGACGAGGATGGCGACGGTACCGCCAGACTTACAGCAGTGCCGTTACCGCACACACCGCCGCAACCGCACCACACGCCTGCAGCAATTCCACATTGGCGCCCAGCACATCACCAGTGAGATAGCCCAACCGGCGAACACAGTGTCGGCGATACAGTACCGTTCCGCCAACAGCTGCGGCACTATAGAGCAGAGCGACCACAACAGAGACATCAGGCATACGCCCGCATAGCTCAGACGTGACAGCGGCCGCACCGGTAAAAAGAAGTGCCCCGATACTGGCTACCACCCAGGCGAACGCCGGTCGCTGCGTGCCAATCATCAAGTAACCAAAACCCCGGCGAGGAACTTGGGACGCCCCAGCTGCACACATGAGGGGAGTAGTCCAGCGGGCAACCGCAATCACCGTGCCCGTCATAATGTGCCCATTGTGGGTGCTTAATAGCCCAAAAGTGAGAGCTTCAGCAATAAGCGCCAACACAACTGCTGCCATCCCCAAGGGCCCCACTCGGCCGTCCCGCATAATTTGGCGCGCTTCGTCCGGTTCGCGGTAGGAACCGAGCCCATCGATAGTGTCAGCCAGCCCGTCAACATGCATGCCGCGAGTAAGGACCACAAGCAGAGTAGTGATGACAATGCCGGTGATAGGCCAGGGGACAGCGATACTCGCAAACGCCCACGAGACGAGCCCACAGAGCAGGCCTAGCACTACACCTACTAAGGGAATGGCACGTACTGTCCGCACTCCCAGCGCACGGTCGACCTCGTCAGGAGCTTTGACCGGGATAATGGTCATCCACGACAGAGCAGTGCGGAAGCCGACCATGGTGCTTATACCTCCGTAGTGGGGAAGCGTGGGCCGATGCCGTCCTGCGCATCGAGTCGCCCACTAACCTCTACATCATCAAAGGTAGTCATATCTGTCATGCAGTGGATGGCGCCACGCAGAAGAGGAACTGCACACACCGCACCAGAACCCTCGCCGAGTCGCAAACCTAAGTCCAGAAGAGGGGAGAGCTCCAGTGCATCTAATGCAGCAGCATGCGCCGGCTCAGCTGATTGATGGCCCGCCACCCACCAGGAGCGGGCACCCGGTGCCAGCATTTCTGCAAGAAGTGCGCATGCTCCCACAATGACCCCGTCTAGCACTACCGGAATGTGCCGCACAGCAGCTTGGGCAAGAAACCCGGCCATGGCAGCAAGGTCGGCACCTCCACAACATGTGAGCAGCCCCATTGGATCCTCGTGAGAGGGTAGCCCCCGTGCAATAGCAGCCGCCACAGCAGCGGTCTTGTTAGCTAACCCAGCATCATCAATGCCACTACCACGTCCCACGACCTGTTCTGCGGGCAGACCGCACAGTACCCCAATAATGGCTGCCGCCGGAGAGGTGTTTCCAATGCCAAGCTCACCAGCAACAAGGAGGTCAGCCCCGTCAGCGACTTCACTGTCGCACACCATTCGTCCCGCTTGCAGTGCGGCTTCACACTCAGCGCGGGTGAGCGCATCTTCACAATCGATAGATCCTGACGCCTCTCGTACCCGAAACGCGGAGATATCCCCGGGGAAGGGAGCTCCACGCACCGACATATCAACAACTCGCCAGCCCACGCCAGCATTGCGGCATAAAGCGTTTACCCCAGTACCTCCCTGCACCATATTGAGCAGCATTTGTCGGGTGACATCAGCAGGATAAGGAGAGACCGGATGGGCAGCCGCAATACCGTGGTCCCCCGCAAAGACAACCAATCTGGCATGAGTGAACTGGCGCGGCGGGCACTGTTCCTGGCAAGCGCACAGCCACACTCCGAGGTCCTCTAAGCGGCCAAGAGAACCCAACGGTTTGGTCAGACGGTCTTGGTAGCGCCGGGCAGTCTGCTGCCACTCGTGTGAAGGCGGGGTAATTGTAGGGAATGTCATCTAGCTGCCCCCAGACATAGTGTGCAAAGGTGTCGCTGAGGGTTTGAGGGAGAGAGGAAGACCAGCGACCACCAAGGTCACTGAGTCTGCCGCAGCAGCCCAGAGCTGATTGACATCCCCCAGAACATCTCGGAAGATATTGCCGGCAGTCGTAGCTGGGGAAACTCCCCACCCCGCTTCCAGCGTCACCACCACGATATCGATGCCTTGGGCAGCACATGCCGCAATATCAGTGGCGAAGCGGTTGGCCCGGTCGAGAAGCTGTGCGTGCTGGTCGGGGGTGCAGGTCTCCCAGTCAGTGAGGTCAGACAGTTGGTGAGTCACCCAGGAAGGGAGATCATCGAGTAGCAGGGCAGAATGCCCAGTGGTTGGAAAAGGCGCGAGCAACGTGGCAGGGTCACAGCTGACGACAGTGTCCCATTGGGAGGGCCGACGCGCTTGATGAAGGGCGACGCGCTCTTCCCATGCTGGATCATTCGTCGTGGTGGGGCCGGTAGCACCGTATCGTACATAGTCTGCCCGAGTAGCACAGATAAGCTTCTCGGCGAATGCCGATTTTCCACTCCGCGCGCCCCCAATGACCAGGCTAAACGCCATTCTAGCCGGCTTTCCTCGCCTTCGCGGACTGTGCATCGGAAGAAGCATTGGCAGCATCCTCGCCGTCATCCTTCTTCGACCAGGGGAAAGTCGGTGAGGTCTGGGGGACGGGGTTACGCCAGCGGCGCGGCTGGGTTGCGCGCATGAATGCGTACCAGCCCAAACGGAACCCTGTGTCCTTCTTCCCGGGAAACTTCTTCTTTGCTACACGAGAAACCGTAATGCAGATACGGAAGGTTTCGATAAGAAGCACGATGAAGAAGAAGTACATGAGGTACTGGATGGTCTTCTGCACCGCGTGGTTAGGAATCATGGTGCCGATAAGCAGCAGCAGCACGATGGGGAAAAGCCAGGAGATCGGGGTCCATGTGGAGTCTACCCAGTTGCGGGCAAAGCGCCGGATGGGGCCCTTGTCGCGGGGCAGCACATAGTCGTCGTCACCGGCAGCCATCCGCTGACGGCGATATTCCTGCTGCATGCGGCGTTCTTCGGTTTCGCGTGCCTTGGCGGCCTTCTTTTCTTCCTTCGTCATGCCCGTGTAACGGGCATCCTCCCGTGCACGGGCTTCTTTGCGTGTCATCGGAGCGGGTGCGACGGGTCCACGCTGAATACCGCGGGCACGCTCGACGTCGCGGCGACGTGGAGTGGCATATCCCTTCTTGGGGGTATAGGCGGAGCCCTTCTGGGGAGCTACCGTTTCGGTGGTGGCTTCAACCGCGGGCTCGGCCTCAGCGGGAGCGCTCTCTTGGGGGTCACGACGAAAGAATTTCACCTCTTTAGGCTAGAGGAAAAGGAGGCGCTAAGCCTAACTTTTTCCTGCTGCTCGGCAACCTCCCATGCCCAAAGTGTAGGGGGTGGTTGTTGTCTCGCGGTATGTAGGTGTGGCCACGACACTGCGTGGTAATGGGGTGAGCCGGGAGGAAATTCCCGCCACGTGGGAGGGTGAGATGGAGAAGTTTAATTCCTGTTGGTTGGGAATAGTTTCTGGAGGTGAATCGTTCTACACTCGTAGAGATTAACTAGACCATAGTCAATCATTTTTAGGAGCACTTCATGGCTGACACCAAGGACTACCTTGCCGGTGTAACTCTAACCGATGCTGCTGCCGTTAAGGCCAAGGCACTCATTGATGCGGAAGGCCGCGACGACCTCGTACTGCGTCTTGCTGTTGCCCCTGGTGGCTGCGCTGGCCTGCGTTATCAGCTTTTCTTTGACGATCGTGAACTCGATGGCGATATTCGTAACGAATTCGGCGGCGTCACTCTTGCAGTGGACCGTCTCTCCATGCCCTACCTGATGGGCGCTACCATCGACTACGCAGACACTATCCAGAAGCAAGGCTTCACCATTGACAACCCCAATGCTCAGGGTTCCTGCGCCTGTGGAGATTCATTCAACTAATGACCATTGCCGTTTCGGCTTCCGTAGCCACTGACAATCTCATGACCTTCCCGGGAAAGTTCTCTGAGCAGTTCCTTCCCGAGCATCTCGACCATGTTTCCCTCAGCTTTCTGGTGGACGGTTTGGATATTCGGCGCGGAGGTGTCGCCGGCAATATTTGTTTCGCCCTGGGCGTGTTGGGTGAACAGCCTCTGCTGCTCGGTGCCGTCGGCAAAGATTTTGGCGACTACCAGCGCTGGTTGGAGGACCACGGGGTGGATTGCTCCCAGGTCTATGTCAGTGACACGGCCGCGACGGCACGGTTTACCTGTACGACTGATGCAGAACTCGCCCAGATTGCCAGCTTCTATCCGGGCGCAATGAGCGAGTCTGCGCAGATCTCGCTCCACGACGTCGCCCCGCGACCCGATATTGTGCTCATTGGTGCTGGCGATCCGGTCGCCATGGCCAAACATACGGAGGAAGCTCGTGAACTGGGTATCCCCTTTGCGGCGGATCCATCCCAGCAGCTTTCCTCGTTGACCCGTGACAGTATTCTTCAGCTGGTCACAGGGGCAGAGTATTTGTTCTCCAACGAGTACGAGTATGGGCTGTTGCTACAAAAGACTGCACTGACAGCTGAAGAGTTGGATGCTTTGGTGACAGTTCGGGTGACGACACTCGGTGAGCGTGGCTCCGAAATCAATACCCCCGATGGCAGGTTTTTTGTTGGCGCTCTGCATAGCGATAACATTCAGGATCCCACCGGGGTAGGTGACGCCTTCCGGGCTGGTTTTTTGACAGCCCGGCTGCGCGGTTTGGACTGGGAGAATTGCGCCAAATTGGGTTCACTGGTGGCCTGTCTCGTTTTGGAGACTGTTGGTACGCAAGAGTGGGTCTGGGATGCTGAGGTAGCCCGCCAGCGGCTCGCTGAGCGTTACGACGAAGCGAGCGCAGAGGCAATCTTGGCCGTTCTGTAGCCGACTCCCTAACGACGCTATAGCAAAGGGGATCGTCCATTTGATGGACGATCCCCTTTCTCTGTCGTATGTTGTCGGTTGAAGTTACAACTCGATTGGGTATTGGGGTGCCGGGATTTCTGGGTGAATACGATCTTCGACGAAGATGGCATGCCAAATAATGAAACATAGCATCGTCCAGATACGGCGGGAGTGATCCATCACGCCGTCCTTGTGCTCCTCCAACATGGAGAGGAGCGCTGTTTTGTCGAATAGGTGATCGGCCTCAGATTCCAGAATGAGCGTTCGTGCCCAGTCGAACATTTCTGGCCCTGCCAACCAGTGGCGGATGGGGACCGGGAAACCAAGCTTTTTACGGTTGAGAACATGCGGCGGGACGATGGTCTTCAGTGCCTCGCGCAGCGCCCATTTGGAGGTGCCGTGGGCAATCTTCATGTTGTAGGGGAGTTTGCGGGCCGCCTCCCAGACAACCTTATCGAGGAAGGGGACGCGTAACTCGAGAGAATTCGCCATGGTGATGCGGTCTGCCTTCACCAGAATGTCTCCGCGCAGCCAGGTAAACATGTCGATGTGCTGCATGCGGGCTACCGGATCCCAGCCGACGGACTGTGCATAGATATTGGCGGTCACGTCCTGGTGATCCCACTCGGGGGTTACCCAGGGCATGAGTTCGTGCATCTGCTCAAAGGTGAAGGAGCGGGCATTTCCGTAGTAGCGGTCTTCCAACGTCATGGAGCCGCGCTTGAGAAGGCTCTTGCCGCGCATACCGTGCGGGAGATGGTCGGAGAAATTACCAAGTCCGCGTCGCAGTGGGCCGGGGATTTTCTCGAAGGGAGCGAGGGACAGTGGTTCTTTATAGATGGTGTAGCCACCAAAAAGCTCATCTGCGCCTTCGCCGGAGAGAACAACTTTCACATGTTTGCGGGCTTCGCGTGCCACGAAGTAGAGGGGGACAAGAGCAGGGTCTGCAACTGGGTCATCGAGGTACCAAATGATGCGGGGGACTGCCTCGATGAATTCTTCAGGGGTTACGGGCTTCACAATGTGTTCGACCCCGATTGCCTTCGCTGATTCTGCTGCTACATCGATTTCGGAGTAGCCCTCACGGTGGAAACCGGTGGTAAACGTCAGCAGATTATCGTTGTGGCGCTTGGCAAGTGAGGCAATGGCCGTGGAATCGATACCGCCGGAGAGGAAGGAGCCAACTGTGACATCTGCTCGCATGTGCTTAGCGACGGAATCTTCGAGAGCAGCCGTAATACCGTCGATAAGGGCTTGCTCGTGATCATGCGCACTCTTATCGATGGGGAAGGTAGGGGTGAAGTAGCGGTGTGTCTCTAGCTGTCCACCTGGAGTGAGTGTGGCGCAGCATCCAGATTCGAGGCGGCGGATGGTGGTGTGGAGGCTCTCCGGTTCAGGGACGTACTGGAAGGCCGCATAGTGTTCGAGCGCGCGCTTATCGAGTTCCAGCGGCAGATTGATGGTGTCTGCAAGCGAAAGGAGGCATTTTTTCTCGGATCCGAAGACGGCACCATGCTCAGTCTGGCAGTAGTAGAGGGGTTTGATGCCGAAGGGGTCGCGGCCCATGAAGAGAGTGCGGGTTTTGGTGTCCCAAATAAGGAAGGCAAACATGCCGCGAAGGCGAGTGATCACATCTTCGCCCCAGTAGTGGAAGCCCACAACAATGGGTTCTCCGTCACCCGTGGTATGGAATTCGGCACCGAATTCGTGTTGAAGTTCGTCACGCAGTTCTACATAGTTATAGATTTCGCCGTTGAAGGCGAGGATGTAGCGTTCGGGGTCGTCAGCAGGCCCCCACACCATAGGCTGGTGGGCGTTCTTGATGTCGATGATAGAAAGACGGGTGAAACCGAAAACGACATCCTGGTTATGCCAGGTGAGATGCTCATCGGGGCCGCGGTGGCGCATATGAGGAAGTGCTGCAGTTACGGAATCTGCATACGCTGTAGCGTTTCCGCCAGTTGCGAGAAATCCGAGAAGGCCACACACAGATATTTCGTCCTTCCATAAGCCGCTAGGAGAGTTCCTAGCGGAGAAGCATATGCCCCATACGGGTGGGGGAGGGTTCGTTTAAGTATGCCACTAAATGGGGGTTGGCTTGTAGGGGGCTAGGGGAAGTACAACGACTTCTCGCCATAGAAGGAATGGACATGTCTACTTTTTCGCAGCTGCGGCACGTTCTGCCCATTCGCGGTAGCCGCAAGCGGAGGAGAGTTTCTCGTGCCAGGGGTATGCCACCTCTACCAGTCGGACGTGGCCACTGCCGAGGTAGCGATACACGAGCTGACGTTCCTCTTGGGAGCTGGTCATGGGTGCGTCCGCAAAGGAGAGGATAGTCTGGGCGCTAGCGTGCAGCTGGGAGATAGCAGCTTGGTAGTTTTCGCCGGCAAGACTATGGAGGGTTCCCGCAAACATGCCATGGCGAATGGCGGTGAAGAACCAGCCGGAACGGCCGTCAGGTTCCGCCACAATAATCTCCTCCTGGTGATAAAGCTGCTGGTATCGGTGGAGTGAGCCGAGCGCCAGCACTGCCTTAGCAGTGGTGTCTCGCAGAAATGCGGCCTGTTCGTATTGCTGTGCAGTGGCAAGTTCTGTGAGATGCGACTGTGCTCGTTCGATGAGAGGCGCAGCTACCCCCCGTGTGAGTTCACGCATGATCTCAGCACTCGCGGATTTTTCAGCTAGGGTGAGGGGCTCGGTGGGAGCGACGCCGTGCCGGATATCGCTTTCAATGAGGGTACCCACCGCTACCGCCGTGCTTCTCTGACGGAAAGGGCCAACCGCGCAAGCATTCTCGGCTGGGGCAACACGTGTACAGGAATAGAGGTGGGAGGCTGATGCGCGTGGAGGGATGAGCCACCAGTGGCCTTCTTGGTCCCGTGAGCGACGATTGTAAGGAGGTTGGTGGGCACTGATGAGCCGCAGTTCACGAATGCTCGCTTCAAAAGGAGTGAGGCATTCGACATAGTCAATGTGGTCTGCGAGAAGCACCATTTCAGACATACGGCGCCGTGTTTCCGAACCGTTGAAGTAGCCCATGACACGACGGCGCAGATCGGTCGCTGTTCCGACGTAGAGGGGAACGTTGTGGGCGTCACGGAATATATAAACGCCGGGGAGATGGGGGAGACCGTCCGCCATCGACCGTTTGGCATAGATGGCGCTGTTGTGGTGTCCACGGTAGGCGGATAAGTCGGCTAGTGTTGTGACCTCTTGGGTGCCAACACGTTCGATAAGCCCGTGGAGGACTTCTACTGTTGTGCGAGCGTCGTCAAGTGCACGGTGTGTGGGGCGGGTGTGGGTGTGGAAGAGCTGCGCGAGCGCAGAGAGCTTGACGGAGGGAGCTTCTTGGCGGTCAAGGATGCGCCGGGCTAGTTTGACGGTGCAGAGAGAGGGGTTGTCGGGCCAGCAGTAGTCCAGCTGTTGGGCGGTCGCGCGGAGGAAGGAGAGATCGAAAGAAGCGTTGTGAGCGACGAGTGTGCTCCCCGAAATGAATTCAAGGAGAGAGGGGAAGACGACGTCGATAGTGGGAGCGTCGCGAACCTGTTGGTTGGTGATGCCGGTGAGGTCTTCGATAAATGGAGAGATGGGTTGTTCCGGGTTAACGAGAGTCGCAAACTCTTTTTCAATGACGCCGCCGGTTACCCGGACTGCACCAATCTCCGTGATGGCGTCGATGCCCGGTGTCATGCCGGTCGTTTCAAGGTCGATGACGACGAAGGTGGTGTCACATAGCGGGGTGGTCTCCGTGGGGGACTCGTCCGCTGAGAAATAGTGTGCAGGCCACAGCGTGGGGATGGGGGAGTTGAGGTTCGACAGGGGGTTCGAGGCTCCGGGCAACCGCACACGTTCGTTAGTCACGAATTCTACGATAACGAGTCGTTGTAACAAGCGTTGAGAATGCATGATTGGTAACGACGAACGGCGTGTTGCGTTATCAAAACGATATTTTTCAAAAATATTTTTGACAGTCGATAAAAGTGTTTTTACCTGCGTAAATATCGCAACTAGTGGGCGGGTGTGGGCAATAATTTGTCGCATATTGCGTTTTTTTGGTCTCGAAAAGTGGACAACGTCGGTTATCTTTTCGTAATCTTTTTGAGACCAAAGAGAATTCTGGCGGGATTCACCCGTATCCAGAAAGTCTAGCTGGCGACATCGACGTTGATGTACACCACGCCAGAAATGATGAATGGAGAAAACTCATGGCGAAGCATCGTGCAGTGACGAAGAGCGTGTCGGCTCCCCATGCCCTCGCTGTCAGTGTCGTATCTGCTGGCCTCATGGGTGGCATCGCCGGACCGGCTATGGCTGCCGAGCTCGACACTCCTGTCGTGCCACCGGTGTCTATTGAGATTCCGGAACTGGCCACCCCAACGCATGTGCGTACTGATGATGCCACGCTCGACGACGCGGAGAAGATTGTTCGCCAAGCATCGCAGAAGGCTCTTCCGGCCGCTGAAAAGGTCAACAAGAAGTACGCTCCGAAGGCTAAGAAGGTTCGTGACGAGGCAAAGCCGGTAACGAACAAGGTGAAGAAGCAGGCACAGCCTGTGCTGGATGAGTTGCAGCCTGTCAAGAAGGCTGTTCAGCCCGTTATCGATAAGGTGTTGGAAGATAAGACCGTCGCTACTTTGGTCGATACCGTCATCCCAGTTGATCAACTGATGACGTCGAAGGCGAAGACTCGCAGCAAGGCTGACGTGCAACGCTCCCGGGGTATGAAGATCCTAGAAGCGGCGCGTTCTCGTATCGGTGATCCCTATGTCTGGGGCGCCACTGGCCCTAATGCTTTTGACTGCTCTGGACTGGTTATGTGGGCACATCAGCAGCTGGGCATCAATATTCCGCGTACTTCGCAGGACCAGATTGCGGGCGGCCATGCCATTGCGCGCAAGGACCTGCAGCCCGGCGACATCGTCGCATTTTATGGCAATGCTAGCCACGTAGGTGTCTACGCCGGCAAGAACACAATCGTCCATGCTCCGTATCAAGGGCAGAACGTCAGCGAATCGTCGTTAGACTCGATGCCATACTATGGCGCCACTCGCTACTACTGAGCGGGTGCGCGTGCGGGTATGCGTACCGTCGTAATAGTCGCCTCGTGACAATCTTCACAGTTTTGTCTGGGGGTTGGCGGCTAGAGTCGGCTGGTTTTTCCTCAGTCTGTTACAGGTGTTACGAAAGTGAATAGAGCCAAGATAAAGAGTGCTTTTTCTCGTAAGATCAGATGGACAACCGCCTTTCCTGGACGTAAATTAGAGACCGAAATGAGACTTAACTGAGATCAAGCAGAGACTCGACCGAAACAGCTCGATAACCTCCGAGACACCGCGAATCATCTGGCGATACACGGTCAAACTGCCTCATCTTAGAACGACAGGAAGTGCGTAACATGCGTGGATCACATCCCGTACGTGGAACGGCAGCAATGGTGTTGTCCACCGCTCTTATCGCGGGCCTCGGATCAGCAGCGAACGCTGCACCGACTCCGCTCGATCAACTGCGCAAGCTAGCTCGCGATGCCGAGCGCACCTCCGAACAGATCCATCAGGCGAATGACACCCTGAAGCGTGCCAAACGAGATCAAATTTCTGCGGAAAAGGCGATCGCCGCTGCGAATAAAGCTGCCGCCGTCGCAGAGCGCAAGCGCGCGGGTATGCAGGGACCGCTGAACAACATCGCGTCTATCAACCTCCGCAACACTCAAAACGTGGGTGTCATGCGTGTCCTCATGGCCGATTCCCCCCAAGAGATCCTTGACCAATCTCGGAGCGAGGCAGCCCTTACTCAAACCACCCTCAACATTTTGGTGGATTACGAGAACGCCATGAATGCGGCCGGCGAGGCTAAGAAGGCTGCCGCCGACAACCGAGCTAAGGCCATCAAAGCACAGGCAAGCGCCCGCAAAGCGCAAGCTGATCTCGATAAAGCCCGTATCGCCATGCGCAAGCGGATCGCTTCTGTGCAAGCAGAATTCGCTTCGCTGCCGCCGAACCTTAAGAATGCATGGAAGAGCGTCAAGCTACCCGAGGGTTTTGATCCCAAGATCGCCTTCGGTGCGAACATCCTAGGTAACAAAGCTCTCCAGATTGCAATGACCCGCATCGGTAGCCCCTATGTGTGGGGTGCCACTGGCCCCAATGCCTTTGATTGCTCTGGTCTGGTCTACTGGGCATACCGCCAGCTGGGAATTACCCTGCCTCGTGCTAGCCAAGGAATGGCTGTTGGTGGACTAGCCGTCCCGGAAAAGGACATTCAGCCCGGTGACCTCGTCATCTACTACTCCGATGCCAGCCACGTCGGCCTCTACGCGGGTAACGGTCAGGTGCTGCATGCCCCTACCTTCGGACAAACCGTGCGGCTTTCTCCGCTGTATCATGCCCCCATCAACACCATTCGTCGGTACTAAACCTGCCTGCTGCCACTAGCGCCGTCATCTTCTACCTCACCACACGAAACAGGTGAAGACGGCGCTAGCAGCTATTTTTCAATGTTCGCTACAGTAGGGTAGAACCATGCGAAAAACGCTTCTGGTCACCAATGACTATCCCCCTCGCCCGGGGGGAATCCAGTCGTATCTCCACCGGTTTATCCAGGAGCTCCCCGCAGACAAAATCGGCGTCTACTGCTCGACCTGGCACCCCGAACGCTGTGCAGAATTCGATGCTCAACAGCCCTACTCAATCGTACGTAATCCAACATCTGTACTCCTGCCCACTCTCCGTGTGCGCCGCGAGGTGGCAGCCCTCATCCGCAATGAAGGCTACGAAACAGTGTGGTTTGGTGCTGCCGCGCCGCTCGCTCTCATGTCCCACTACCTGCGCCGCCACACCGACGTCACCACCATCGTGGCCTCCACCCACGGACACGAAGTGGGTTGGGCCATGCTTCCCTTCGCCCACGCCGCACTACGGATCATCGGCAACGGCTGCGACACCATCACCTACGTCTCCCACTACACGCGAAACCGTATCAGTCGAGCCCTCGGCCAACATCCCCGACTCATCTGGCTCCCCTCCGGAGTTGATACCACTCGCTTCCACCCCAACCCCGATGGTCGTGAGTTCATCCGCGAACGTCATCACATTCGCCCTCATATCCCCGTTATCGCGTGCATCTCCCGGCTCGTCCCACGTAAGGGACAAGACACCCTCATCCGCGCCCTTCCCACCATTCTGGCAAAAGAACCGGAAGCTCTCCTCCTTATTGTCGGAGGAGGCCCCAGCTCCGACCACCTCCACACGTTGGCCCGGAATCTTGGGGTGAATGACCACGTCATCTTCACCCACCTTGTCCCCGACGAAGATCTTCCGCTCTACTATGCAGCGGCGGATGTGTTCGCCATGCCGTGTCGAACCCGCGGACACGGACTTGACGTCGAAGGTCTTGGCATTGTCTTCCTCGAAGCCAGCGCTACCGGTATCCCCGTTCTCGTCGGGAACTCCGGTGGAGCTCCCGAAACCGTCCACGATGGGGTAACGGGGGTGGTCGTCGACGGCCGCGACACCGAACAAGTGGCCACTGAACTGCTTCGTTTTTTGGCATCAAGAGAGCGGCGCACTAGTTTTGGGAAGGACGGTCGGGCGTGGATGCTCTCTACCTGGCAGTGGAGTGTACTCGGCCAGAAACTCCGCAGCATTCTCGACGGAGACGCCGCCGACAGCACACAGGAAGGAGAGTGATGGCCCCGTGATGCACCCCATTCAGATTGCCGACCTCGCCTATCTCCCGGTACCCGCGGGCGACATTGCCCTCGTCATCGCCAACTCCGCAGACTGGCCCCGCTGGTTCCCCAATATTCAACTCTCCGTCACCGAAAACCGCGGTCCCCTCGGGTTACGCTGGGCTGCCACCGGTGTAGTAGAGGGCACCTCCGAAATCTGGCTGGAATCTGTCGCTGACGGGACTAACCTCCATTACTTCCTCCATGCAGCACCCACAGGTACCGGTTCGTCTGCTGCACAAGCTAAGCGCGCAGCTACCCTCACCAACTTTTACCGATTCCGTTTCAAAGACCTCGTCAACGAGCTCCGGCAGCTACTCGATAGCGACCGTCCCGCCGGCGAAGATCCCCTCCGATGGCGGGCGGAACACCCGCGCGCCCGAGAAGCACACGAGGAGTTCCCCGCATCATGACCAACACCATTGGTATTGACGTCGGCGGTACCAGCCTGCGGGCATCCGTTGTCGATGAGCGTGGTCACATCCTGGACCGAGAACGCGTCCCCACCCCTCATGCGGTCCACTCGCTAGAAGATGCCCTCGCCTCCGTTGTGGAACGACTCGCTAAACGCAATACGGTAGAGGCGGTAGGTCTCGCCGTAGCCGCCTTTCTCGACGCAGACCGCTCCACTGTGCGCTTCGCACCCCATCTGCCGTGGCGCAATGTGCATGTGCGGGAACGGATGGAAGAACGCCTCGGGATGCCAGTAGTGGTCGAGCACGACTGCAACTCCGCCGCCTGGGCCGAGTACAACTATGGTGCATCCGTAGGCGGTAACTACGTCGTCACTTTCGCCATCGGCACTGGTATCGGTGGCGCCCTCATTTGCAACAATGAACTCTTCCGCGGTGCATACGGTACTGCCCCTGAGTTCGGACACCTCCAAGTGGTTCCCAGCGGACGTCCCTGCTCCTGTGGAAAACTGGGGTGTCTGGAGCGCTACTGTTCGGGGACCGCTCTCGTCGATACTGCCCTGGAACTCATGGTGGCACATCCTGACATTCCCACGGTGCTCGGAAAAGACGTCACCCCCGAATCAGAACTGACCGGCCGCCGTGTTATGGAAGCAGCTCGACAGCATGACCGCATCGCCGAAATGGCTCTTGACGACTTTGGCTACTGGCTAGGAATCGGCCTCGCAACTGTGGCCGATGTTTTTGACCCTGACCTCATTGTTGTCGGTGGCGGGGTGGGCTCCGCCGGAGACCAATTCCTCAGCCATGCGCGGGAAGTCTATGCCTCCCAAGTGACGGGGTCAGGCTACCGCCCGCTCGCCACCATTAAACAAGCCGAGCTCGGAGATGATGCTGGCCAGGTAGGCGCAGCTGACCTCGCTCGACGTTTCCTCCTTGAACAGCCTGGGAACTAGTCCATGCGATTCTTCTACGATTGCGAATTCATTGAGGACGGCCGAACGATCGACCTCCTCTCCCTCGGTATGGTGACGGAAACGGGGGAGGAGCTTTACCTGGTCTCGACGGAGTGCGACACGAGTCGCGCCAACCCGTGGGTCCAGCGTAACGTTCTTCCCAAACTGCCCAATCCCAGCGATAGCGCGTGGTGCGATCGGCGTACTATGCGAGAACGCATCACCGCTTTTTGGAAGCACCACGACGACGGACACCCCATGGAACTCTGGGCGTGGGTGGCGGCGTACGACCATGTTGCACTCTGCCAACTCTGGGGGGATATGGCCGCGTTACCACGCGGTGTGCCTCGCTTCACCTACGAACTCAAACAGTATTGGATGCACGCCGGACAACCTGGTATCCCCGGCAAACCGGTGGGAGCGCACAATGCCCTGATAGATGCGCGGTGGGACTTGGAACGATTTGTCGCTATACGCCGGGCCCTCGAAGGGGACGCTACTCTGCGCTAGCACTGCGACAGCAGAGAACGTCATTCGCTAGTTGCTTGACTCCTCCACTATTCTGGAGGGGTGAACTGGACTGTTGATATCCCCCTCGAAGAACTGCCCGATCTGCCTCCCCTTCCGGACAAGCTGAACGAGGCCTTTTACATTGCCGTCGCAAAGCCGGCAGCCCAGCAGCCCTCATGGGACCCGGACCATGCCAAAGCCGTGCGTCGAGTGCTGGAATCAGTGCCGCCCATCGTTGTGCCCGCTGAAGTCGACAAACTTCAAGACGCTCTTACTCAGGTAGCACTCGGAAAAGCCTTTGTCGTGCAAGGCGGCGACTGTGCGGAAACCTTCGAAACAAATACCGAGCCGCACATCACCGCCAACATCCGCACCCTTCTGCAGATGGCTGTCGTCCTCACCTACGGTGCGTCTATGCCGGTAGTGAAGATCGCGCGTATTGCCGGGCAGTATGGCAAACCTCGCTCCCAGGATGTCGACGAAAACGGTCTCAAGAACTACCGTGGCGACATCATTAACGGATACGCTCCCACCGAGGAAAGCCGTCGCCACGATGCCTCACGCATGGTGCGCGCCTACGCCAACTCCGCAGCCGCGATGAACCTAGTGCGGGCTCTCGCCGGCTCTGGCACCGCGGACCTGCGTCGTCTGCACGAATGGAACCGCGAGTTCGTTTCCAACTCTCCTGCCGGAGCTCGCTACGAGGAACTCGCCAGTGAAATCGATTTCGGTCTGCGATTCATGGACGCGTGTGGGGTCAAAGACAATGGCCTTGAACGTGCCGACATCTACTGCTCGCATGAAGCGCTGGTGATGGACTACGAGCGTGCCCTCGTCCACCTCGCCGAAAAGAATGGCCGACAGCGCCTCTACGATCTGTCAGGACACTATTTGTGGATCGGTGAGCGTACCCGCCAGATGGACGGTGCCCACATTGCCTTCGCTTCCCTGTTGGAGAACCCCATCGGTTTGAAGATCGGTGCCCGTGTCACCCCTGCCGAGGCGGTCGAGTATGTAGAACGTTTGGACCCCAACAACGTTCCTGGCCACCTGACGCTGGTTACCCGGATGGGTTCCGAGAGGATTCGCGACGTGCTGCCACCCATCGTGGAAGCTGTTGAGGCGAGTGGGCACAAAGTCATCTGGCAGACCGACCCCATGCACGGCAATACTTACTCTGCCCCGAGTGGCCTGAAGACTCGTCACTTTGATGCCGTTATCGACGAACTGCAAGGCTTCTTCGAAGTGCACCATGCTTTGGGTACTCACCCGGGTGGTATCCACATTGAACTTACCGGTGAAGATGTCACCGAATGCATGGGTGGTGCCCAGGACATTTCTGACCTCGACTTGGGACGTCGCTACGAAACGGCTTGCGACCCACGGCTCAACACCCAACAGTCGTTGGAGATGTCGTTCCTCGTCGCCGAAATGCTGCGCCGCTAACGTTTGGAACGGCTCGACAAGACATGTCGTGACTACTGGAAAAGCGCTTCCGGCTGGTTCCCGGTCTCACTCTGCGAGTGGGATGCTGGGGCTGGTGGGAGCAGCTCATGCCCCAAAGAGCGCATTGCCGCGCCGGTACCCCCCAGCACGAGGAGCAAAGCTACCAGCCAGATAAGGATCGGCCACACCCGTGGGTGTGAGGCGAGTTGCCAGGCGCGTTCTTCTTCCGGGCTCAGTGGTTCGTCCACATCTTCCTCGACATAGACGTAACCGAGGCCGTTGTCATCAGCCGACTCCTCGTCTTCCTCCTTTAGGGGGAACAGTCCATTGGTATCCTCTAGCGGCACAGCAGAGGTGAGCACCGCAGTGTGCACAGGTGCTGCCGCTGCTCCCTGGGCAACAGTGGGGAAAACCTCGGTGGCGTCAGCACTGTCAAGAATCTCGGTTTCATTGTCAGCCCCCAGCACCTCCGTCTCCGCTGCACTGGACGGTCCACCAGCAGGATCCTCCCCCTTGCGAAGTGCCGCCATGGTAGAGAGCGCGGTCTGGGCGGCAGTTTGTTCCGCCGACTCTTGCGGAGTGGGGACTACATAGTGTGGAAGCTGCAACGTTGTACTCAGCTGGTCGAGAGCTTTTCCCATAGCGTGTGCATCAACGTAGCGGCGCTCCGGGTCGCGTGCAGTCGCAGTCGCAATAATACGATCAAACTCTGTGGGGATACCGGGGCGCTGCGCGGAGGCGGAGGGAACAGTGTCCGTCAGTCGGCGTTCGGCAACCTCTCGTGTAGCTTCCATCCCATACGGTGCAATACCCACTAAGAGCTCGTACAACACTAAACCAGCAGAGTAAACATCGCAGCGAGGGGTGATCGGAGCACCCGTCACTTGCTCGGGAGCCAGATAGGCGGCAGTGCCGACTAGATACCCCTCGTTATCGTCACTGTTGACGGCGCGGACAAGCCCAAAGTCCACCACTTTCACGATGCCGTCGGGGCCGATGAGGATGTTCTCCGGCTTAACGTCTCGGTGGACAAAACCCGAGCGGTGGGCGACGGCGAGTGCCTCCAAGGTAGGTTTGAGGACTGCCACGGCTGCATAGGGAGGCATCGGGCCGCGTTCGTTCAACAACTCTCGCACAGTGCCACCCGCAACGAGTTCCATTACCAGAAACGCTTCGCCCTTCCACATCCCTTGGTCAGAGACCGTGACGATGCCCGGGCCTCGCAGGTTGGCAACAGTTTTGGCCTCTGCCACGAAGCCTTTTCGAAACTCTTCGCGGGAGGCTAGATCGGATCGCAAGACTTTGAGCGCGACGGGGCGGTCTAGTCTGGTGTCAATTGCCCGGTAGACGACAGACATCCCGCCGCGGGCGATATAACCATCTATAAGGTAACGGTCATCGACCTTGTCGCCAGGGCGGAAGGGAGACCGGGAATCCGAGTCGCGGCCACTGAGGCGTGACCACAAACGTGGAATCTCAGCCATCCTGTTGCTCTTCTCTCTCCGGGGGCGTGCTCAAGTGCCAGCTAGGTTTTCGACTGTAGAGGCATATCCAACTACTGATCTTTGCTGTCTATGCTACCGAATTAGCGTGGAGGAGTTACCTCTCCTTCACGAAGACCAGTACTCTCAGAGGTATGAGTTCTCTTCCTACCGCCGAAGACGTTTTAGACACTACGGATGGCATCCTTCCTCTCCCCGAAGTTGCCCAGCTTCTTAACGTTCCCGTAACGCGCGTTCACCAACTGCTCCGTCAACAGCAGCTGATTGCTGTTGAACGAGATGGAGTCGTCGGGGTGCCCGCACTGTTCTTCGACGAGCAGGGTATTGCTAAACACATTTCTGGTCTCATCGCGGTCCTTGCCGATGGTGGTTATTCCGCCACGGAAATTCTGCACTTCCTCTATACCGCCGATGATTCACTGCCAGGCAGGCCGATCGATGCCCTGCATGGCCACCTCGCGCGGGAGGTTATGCGCCGGGCGCAGGCAATGGCGTTGTAGACGGAGCGTCTTCCGCTCCACATGCCGTTGCACCAGCTGGCCTCTCGCTGATGGGGAGAGTTGCAGCAGTGAGAGGCCAGGTGTGTTCACCGCGTCCTAAGAACCAATACACGGTTACCCCAACGACGAGCGCGGCGCTTGCCCAGAAGTAGTTGTAGAGGCCGATGATGCCGTAGGGGAGCACAATGACGCATCCCCATGCACAGAAGGCTGCGATAATTCGTATGGCGCGACGGCTCAGTGCGAGAGCGCCAACGAACCCCAGGATCCACGAGTAGTACCAGGGGAATGCCAGCGAGTTAAAGAAGCACAGCACCAGAAAACCTATAGCCAGACCTCGCAATGCTTGGAGAGGCGTCTTGCGGTAATGGGCCCATACGAGGATGACGAGCAGCCCCATGACAATGCTAAAGATACTGCGTGCCGCGCCGAGCGTGACGGTAAAGCTAGGTCCGCCAGAGTGACTACTTACCATGGCCGTGAAGTGGGCTAACGCTGTGGGAAAGGCGAGCCAGTTAATGACTTTGCCAGAGCCCTGTAGCGCAGCGAGGAAGCCCAGTCCGGTTCCGGTGGTAAACGATACTGCCGCAAAAATGGCGACACTCAGCACCGCGCCGCCTGCAGCGGTAGCAAGGAAGTAGCCGACGAGTTTGCCGCGACTTTCTACCGCGGCAGCGGCGTCGGGAATGTTCCCTGGTGCGGTGGTCTGTTGCGTTTTTCCGGCGGCGCGGAGATGCGCAACCCAGATCCAGATGAGGAAGGGGAGGGCGACGAATGCTGTTGCTTTGATAGCGGCACCCAGGGTGATGACGGTAATACCAAGAAGATGCTGACGGCGCAGTGAGAGGGCCAGTCCCACCACCATGAGAGCAACCATGAAGGCCTCATTATGCATGCCGCCCACGAGGTGCAGCAACATGAGGGGATTAACGCCGGCGAACCAGATGGCCCAGACCGGCGAGGTTCCCAGCGACCGCGCTATAGTCTGCGCTCCCCACATGATCCCTACCATGGACAGCATGCAGAGAAGTTTGACGAGAAAAACCCCGGCGTGGATATTGTTGTGCGTGATAATGATGATGAGTTCCATCAGCCCCAAGTGGAGAGGCCCATAGGGGGTGGTGGTATTGCGCCAGTCTGCTGACACCTCAAGATAGAGAGGGTCGACGTGCCCGGGTTCATTAAGAATGTTCGGACCGACCTGGTAGGCAGAGGAACCAGCGTGTTGGATTGCACCTTGTGCCAGGTAGGAGAACACGTCTCGGGACAGGATTGGCCCCGCGATGAGGAAGGGTACCATCCACACCACCGCGATGAGACCGATAGCTGGTGCGCTGAGGAGGGCGCGCTGGTCGTTATCGAGGAGAAAAGCCCCGAGCCGTACCCAGTTAATGACGAGCAGCAGGATGCCGAGCCAAAAAAAGACTTGGCACAGTAACTGCCCGTGGCCGTAGCGTAGCCAGTCCAGGTGGAGCGGTACGAGCCAGGAATTCACTGCATATTTTGCGCCAGCTCCCCAGGACGCGAATGAGATGAAGAGTGCGCCCGCCATACCCCACCAAAGCAGGGGGAGGAGGCTGAGGCGGCGTAGTTCGGAGTAGGCGGTACGAACTGTGTTTGCCATCGGTAGTCTCCTTCGCCAGGGTCTCGTTCTGCCTGATATTGTCGCACGTCTACGTCTTTATCCGCGGATTGTTAGTGCAGTAGTCGGAGAGGAAGGGCGTTCACGGTGTCAGTAGTCGCGTCGGGTGACGGTGTCGATCATGGTTTGTAGAGACTCAGTGACGGCAGGGGAAATCTCGTGGTGGTGGAGTAGGTTGAGGAGACTCTCGTTTGCGGTGGCCGAGAGGGAGCTGATTTCTGCTTCACTGCGGGTGACGGCGCCACTTTCACGGAGGAGGGTGCGGGCGCGATCAAGTTCTTCTGCAGAGAGGGGGCGACCGATGAGGTTCCACAGTTCGTCGTGTTCGGCGGGCGCGAGATGGTCGAGTGCATCTGCCAGGAGCTTGGTTCGCTTCCCTTCCCGTAGATCCTCCCCGGAGGGTTTCCCGGTTTTTCCAGAATCTCCGAAGACACCTAGGAGATCGTCGCGGAGCTGGAAGGCAATTCCTAGGTTGACGCCATAGTCGCTGAGCCCTTGGAGGAGGAGAGGGGAGGCTCCGGCACATGCTGCGCCAATGTGGAGGGGACGTTCGATCGTATAAGCGGCCGTCTTAAATCGGTTGACACGCCAGGCGTTGTCCGCATCGCAATAGGGGAGAGTTTCCCCTTGCATATCGAGGTATTGTCCAGTGAGCATTTCTGTCCGCATGGCGGTCCAAAAGGGGAGTGCACGTTGGAGTGCGGGGGCCGTCAACCCGGCGCTGAGAAACATGTCGTCGGCCCAGCTCAGTGCGATGTCACCGAGGAGGATCGCGGCTGATTGTCCGATTGTTGCGCTATCACCAGTGGCCTGGTGAGTGGTGACAGCCTGTGCGTGCTGCGAGGAAAAGTGGGTGTGTGCGGCGGGACGGCCGCGGCGGGTCTCTGAGGCGTCGATGATGTCATCGTGGATGAGGGCGCCGGCCTGGACAAACTCTAACGAGGCAGCGACGTTGTGGAGTGCGTCGGTGAGTTCTGGGTAGTGGTCTCCTCCGGCAGCCAACCACCCGAACCAGAGGAAGGTGGGGCGGATGCGTTTTCCACCGTCACAGACGAACCGTTCGAGAACGCCAAGCCACTCATCGGCGACTGGCCCCATGGCTGCGCATCCAGCACGGCGTTGCTGGCAATAGGTATGTAGCAGTTCCGTAATGTGGTCCTGCCAGTTCGCTGGTAGCAGCGGGGGAGTCGTCGCTGGCGATGAAGACACAGTTCCTCGATTCATTACAATGTTGAGCATGGTCACAACTAGCGCAAGCTCTGTCCTAGATCGTATCGAGGAATCGACGACGGGGCGTATTCCATTTTCGGTTGAGTTCTTTCCGGCTCGTACGGATGAGGCACTGGAGAAGCTGTGGGCGTCTGCCAAAACGTTCGAGCGATGGGGTGCCTGCTTTGCGTCAATGACCTATGGGGCGGGCGGCTCCAATCGGGATCGCATGGTAGATGTGACGGCACGTATGCAACGTGAAACGTCTCTGCTGCCTCTCGCACACCTGACCGCCGTCAATCATTCTCGGGCAGAACTAGAGCAGGTGCTGCAGGCTTTTGCGGACAATGACATCCATAACGTGTTGGCGTTGCGTGGTGACCCGCCGGGAGATCCGTTGGGGGTGTGGCGAAAGCACCCTGATGGGGTGGAGTTTGCCTCGGAGCTGGTGGAGATTATTCGCGAAAGGGGGGGCTTCCATATCGGTGTGGCGGCATTCCCGAGTGGTCATTTCCGCGCTCCTACGTTGGAGGCGGACACTCAGTTCACGTTGCAAAAACTACGCGCTGGGGCAAGCTTTGCTGTGACCCAGATCTTCTTTGAAGCAGATGCGTACTTGCGGCTGCGTGATCGTCTAGTCGCAGCGGATATGGAGAGTGGCAGTCGGCCGCTCATCCCATCGATTATGCCTATCATGTCGTTGAAATCTGCTCACCGGATGGTTCAGTTGTCTGGTTCGCGGCTGCCGCGGAGTGTTGAGCAACGCTTGGACAAAGCAGCGGGTAGCGGGCCGGAAGAGAATGTGCAGGCTGTCAGTGACTTGGGTATCGAAATGGCTCTGGAGATTTGCGAGCGTTTGATCGCGGAGGGTGTACCCGCTCTGCATTTCGACACGTTGAACAAGGTTTTCCCCATCGCAAATGTGCTGCGGGGGTTAGGGATTATTTCTGATGCCGAGCTAGAGGTGGCGAAGAACGCATGCTAAATCAGGTCATTTGTGCAGAGGTATATACGCACAGCTGTCAGATGGGGTTCATCCCGAGTTGGGGTTGCAGGAGAGGCGTCGCCAAAGGTGCTACTCCGCTGTAGCGGGATGGACGAGTATGCCGAAAGCACGCTGATCGCCAGGGAAAGTGAAGTCTCGCAGTAGGTCTCGGAAACCCATCGTCCGATAGAGTCGCCACGCCGCATTGCGTTCCTGAGGTACTTCGGGGGTGGAGAGGAGCACGTGATGGCCGGCACTGGCGGAGAGCATGCTACTGAGGAGCTCCCGTCCTACTCCCCGTCCTTGGTATGCGGGGAGAACGTGTAGCTCAGAAAGTTCAAAGTAGTTGTTCATCAGTGCGGAGATGCTGGCGGGGGGGTAGTCGACACGTTTCAATCCCTCGCGAATTTTGTCACTCCACCACGATCGGGGATCTCCACGGTAGCCAAAGGTGATTCCTACCAGCGGATCGTGGAAGGGGTCTGGTGCCTGTAGCGGATTCTGTTGGGAGTGCGTCGCGAATGCGGCATAGGCAGTCCATCCGGGATTAAGGATGGATCGTTCCCAGGGGTCTCGTCGTAGCATTCGCCATTCTGGACCGTAGTTCATCGCAGTGAGGTAGACATCCATTGCGTCGCTGAGCCGTGCGCGCATGAGAGCGGGTGTGAGGAGCACGACTCTGGGGGTGGTGCGGAGTGTCATAGCTTCATTCCACCACGCATGGGACTGTTCTGGGGGTGCTCTGGGAGTTTTTGTTACACCCCTTAGTTATTCTCACGGTGTCTTCCCCACAGGATTGTGATGAGGAGAGGCTAACAGCGCTACACCACTATTCCACAAAGTGTGTATACGTATCGTGTGGTCTTCATCAAACATGCCGAGGGGGATGGCTACACGATGAGTCGATGAAGACGAAGGAAGCAACATTAATGACACGGGATCAAGCGAGAAGCAGTGCCGAGTACTTTTACTCGCGTGCTGCCGCGGAGGATCCGCGAGAAAGTGTCCGCTCTAGCTATCTTGCGGCAGTAAAAGGCGCAGGAATCATTCTTGCTGCACATCCGCGGATTGCGAAGACCCGCCCGCTGACTCGGGATGTGTGGACGTTACTTGGTCGGCTGTCATCTGAGTGGGAGGAGGACATTGTCTACTTCCGTCGGTTAGGAACGTTGCGTCGGGATATTGAGATGGGGCTGTCGGTGGCAGTGTCCGTAGAGATGGCAAATGAGGTATTTCATCGGGTGGGGCGTTTTCTCGATCGTATCGATGCCGCTCACGAGGATATTGAAGCGGCCTAGCGGGTGGAGGCAACTCTGCCACTTTCGTGGTGAGAACCCGAATTGACACGTACACTAGAGGTACTCGCTATGAGGAAATGCACTATGTAGAGGAGTTGAACGCCGATGGCACTCTCGGATCGTGAGCAGCAAATGCTCGATGAGATTGAGAGCGCACTCACCGAGGACGTTGCTTTTACCGAATCGGTGCGCAAGGTGAACGTTGCCTCCCAAGACCGATCGGTTATGCGGGGTTGGGTCATTATCGCAGTCGGTGTAGTTCTTCTGTTCGCAGGCTTTTTCGTGAAGATTGCGGGTTTCCCGCTACTGTCGTTGGTGGGCTTTGGTCTGATGTTCTGGGGTGGCATTCTTCTTATCCGTCATGCTGACCGGAGCAATGGGGCGGGGCGGAGCAAAGTTCCGAAGCGCGCGATGTCCACTGCCGCCAAGCGGGCTTCGAAAGGTTCCGGTCGCTCGAAGCGTGGAGGCTCTGGAAACGGGCTGGCAGATAGCTTTCAACGACGGTTCGATGATAGGCATCGCTAGGAGACACAATTTAATGGTGGAGGCATTGCTGTCCACTCTCATGAGACCCCTGCAACCCGCGGGGGTTTCCTTGTCTTTGCACTGCCTAGTGCCGTGCTCAATTGCCTTTTATTGCCAGTCTGCAGCAGTTAGTTATCGCTGAGGGAGAGTGCTCCAGACCTTCAGGAGGGCCTTTTACACGCATGTTGAGAGGGTAATTCTGATGTATTCCTCAATTCCCCACTTTCCCCCACAAATTTTTCCCAAGAGTAAAGACGAGTCGCCTTTAAACCTCAGAATTGCTGAAAAATAGCAGTTCAATGGTTTTTTATGGGGTAAAAGTGCTTTAAATTTCTCAAATGACCATAATTACTAAAGTTATCTATGTGAAAAATGTTAACAATGTTACTTGAAAGAGGGGGCGGTAAGGGACGGTTGAAGGAAACTCGCCTCACTGAGTAAAAAGCCAGAATAAGTGGTATTTTTCTAGGGAAAAATTCTGTAAGACACGCGTTTTTTATTGTTGAGTGGGGGATAGTGGGGTAGAGTGGAGCACATAAGAAAGAAGTGGTAAATAATCGGGAAGATAACCCGGTCGGTGGTGGAAGGCGGTGGTGCGATGTTCCTCGGCACCTACACGCCCAAGCTGGACGACAAAGGGCGCCTCACCCTTCCTGCCAAGTTTCGTGACGAGCTTGCCGGCGGCGTGATGGTGACGAAAGGCCAGGATCACTGCTTGGCCGTTTATCCCCGAGAGGAATTCGCGCGGTTGGCTCGCCGGGCAGCGCAAGCGCCCCGGACGAAACCAGAAGCTCGAGCCTTCCTCCGTAGCCTGGCCGCGGGAACCGACGAGCAATTCCCCGATGCACAAGGACGTGTCACTCTTTCCGCCGACCACCGTCGGTACGCAGAACTCAACAAAGAATGCGTCGTCATCGGCGCTGTCGACTACCTGGAAATCTGGAACGCCGAGGCTTGGGCCGAATACGCTGCCGCCAACGAACAGGCGTTCTCAGACGCACAGGACGACGCACTACAGGACATCTTCTAACGAAGAGACCCCCGTGACACCTCCATAGCGGTTTATACGGAGATGCCACCAGGCCTCTGACCGGCTGGCCCCTGACGTACTTCCCCAACGCCAGGTTCCGTCGGCCAGGGACCCGATGGCATCTCTTTATTTGCCCACTACCCCTCTCTCACCTCGCAGAAAGGAGCGAGACATGTCCGATCGGCATATCCCCGTGATGCTCGACCGCATCGTCGAGCTCCTTACCCCTGCATGCAGCGAGCAGTACAGTGAGAGACCCATTATCGTTGACGGCACCTTGGGATTAGGCGGCCACAGTGAGGCGATCCTGCAACGCATCCCCAATGCGTGTGTTATCGGTCTTGACCGTGACACACAAGCCCTCGCACTCGCCACTGATCGTCTTGCGCCATTCGGAGACCGGTTTCTCGGCATCCACACGGAGTACCACCACATTGCCGACGTGATCGCTGCCTCGGAGCACCCCCTTTGCCAGCAAGCGCAACGGCTGGGCATCAACGGTGCTCTCTACGATCTGGGAGTATCCTCCATGCAGCTCGATGACGATGAGCGCGGATTCTCCTACAGTCGTAACGCCCCTCTCGACATGCGAATGGATGCGACCACTGGCATTACTGCAGCGGACATCCTCAACACCTATGACGCACACGACCTTGCCTATGTGCTCCGCGCATACGGTGATGAAAAATTCGCCAGCAGAATTGCCAACGCTATCGTCAAGGAACGCGCCAGCACCCCATTCTGTGAGTCGCAACAACTCGTCGACCTGCTGTATCGGGTTATCCCTGCGGGTGCACGTCGAACTGGAGGACACCCAGCAAAGCGGACTTTCCAAGCCCTGCGAGTCGAGGTCAATCACGAACTCGACAGCCTGAAAGCAGCACTGCCAGCCATCCTCGACCTCCTTGCAGTGGGAGGACGAGCAGTCTTCATGTCCTATCAAAGCCATGAAGACAAACTTGTGAAAAGAGAATTTGCAGCCGCCTGTGCCTCCCGCACTCCGGTGGATCTCCCCATTGAGCTACCAGGTACCCAACCCCACTACGCTCTGGTGACCCGTCGCGCAGAAAAAGCCGACGAGAACGAAATTGCCCACAATCCCCGTTCCGCTTCCGTGCGGGTGCGGGTCATTGAACGCCTAGAGAGGGACGCAGCATGATCGAGACCTTCGCCCGGCCCCGCAGCCGTACGCAGCGCATCGATTCCCACCCACGGCACCGTACCGCATCCGCCCAACGAGCAATTGATCGGCGTAATCGGCGCCTCGCCCGTACCATACAAGTCTCCACCGGTGCGGCCGTCCGCAATGGCGGAGCTGGCAGCGTCGCATCCTCCGCCATCCGTGGTCGTAGTCGCGCGTCGATTCAAGCCGCGATGAACCAGCACAGTACAGTGCGCCGCCTGCGCATCGGTAGGCTCTCGTTTGTGGCAGCTGTCCTTATCGTGCTGTTCATCGGAGTGGGTGTCTCCCTCGTCCTCTCCAGCTATGTGGCAAGTCAGTCTGAATCAGTAGTCGCCCTACAGCACACCAACAAAGAGCTCAAGGAACGCGACGCACAACTGACTAAACAACTGCAAGAATCTATGTCTGCAGCTCAGCTCGCGGAGAAGGCAGCTGCTATGGGGATGGTACCCAGCGGAGATGTTGCCACGCTCCACAAGGTCGGTCACAACGTCAAGGTGTTTGGCACCCCGAAAGCGGCAACGGGGCAAAGTCTGCACAATATCAACCCACCGTTGCCACAGCGAGTAGAGCTCAAGGTAGAAGAAGCTAGCGAACCCCCCATCGAAAAAGTGAATTTCGAGAAACGACACTCAACTGCCTCCTCGGAGCGCGTCTCAACCAGCCGCTAGCACCGTCGTTACACTGTGAATTAGGCCACTTGTGAAAACGAGGGGCGTACGAATACTACCCGAAGGAGCGGCAATGCAAGGAGGACGACCTGCCCCCCGGCGCTCGTCTGGAACGCGCTACACGCAGCCCGGGCCAGTGGGTCGTACTCCGCATCACGACTACCGAACAGGCCCCGCCGCTCAGAAAAGCTTGCGCGGTGCATTCCCCATTCTCAACCAGCGGCTCTCTACCGTCTCCATGAGCAAAAGGCTGCGCGGTGGCGGCATTGTGCTGGTAATACTCCTCGTCTTCTTCTTTGCACAACTCACCCGTGTACAAGTTTTCGAACGCCCGCGTCTCCTCGAAGAGGTCCAGAACCAGCGCACTGTCACCCAGATCCTGCACTCACCCCGTGGCGAGATTCTGGATATCCATGGCACCCGGCTGGCCTACTCTCGAGACGCACGAAACCTCACCTTCCAACCCTCAATCGTGCGCCAGCAAATGCAGTCTGCACGAGAAGCTGACCCAAGTGCCTCATCCTTTACCGAGTACATCACCGGAATTGCGAATATGTTGGCATCTGAGATTCCTGGTGTGGATGCTGACGACATGATGACCCGTATGTCCTCGAACGAGTCATTTACCTATCTGGCGAAAAACGTCGACCCAGTGGTCGCCACCCGCGTCGTCGATAAATACCCCCAGGTCGGTCAGGAATATCAACAAATTCGTGAATATCCTGGAGGGAGCCTCGGAGCCAACATCATTGGTGCAGTGGGTGTCGACAATAACGGCATTTTGGGTCTTGAATCCTCTGAAAACACGCTGCTAGCTGGTCGAGATGGGGAGCGAACCTACGATCAAGCAACCGATGGTGCCTTCATCCCGGGGTCGGAGCGGAACGACATCGACCCCGTTCCCGGCAGCACCATCACCCTGACGTTGGACGCAGACGTCCAGTACTTCGTGCAGGCGGCAGTAGAGTCCGCAAAGATCAACTCCGGCTCCCACAACGCAGGAGTCGTTGTCCTCGACGCAAAGACCGGACATGTGGTGGCGATGGCAAACGACACCACCTTCAACCCCAGTGCAAACCTGCTACGGCAATCTGATTTCGATATGGGCAATCCGTCCATCACTAGTCCCTTCGAACCGGGTTCCGTCAACAAGATCGTGACGGCCACCGCCGCCATCCACTACAACGTGGCAAAACCCACCGAGGTATTTCAAGTTCCCGGGCAAATTCAGATGGACTCCGTAACAGTACGTGACGCTTGGGTGCACGGTGTCGTCCCCTACACAATGACGGGTATCTTCGGTAAGTCCTCCAACGTGGGCACACTGATGATCGCCCAACGTGTCGGAAAAACCCGTTTCGCCGAAATGCTGCGAAAATTTGGGCTCGGCCACACCACCGGCATTGAACTAGCAGGGGAGAGCGCAGGCGTCGTTCCCGCCTTACGCCAATGGCAGGGAGGCAGCTTCGCCAACCTCCCCATCGGTCAGGGCCTCTCCCTCACCCTGCTGCAAATGGCCTCCATGTACCAAACTATCGCCAACGATGGACTTCGCATACCACCTCGCATTATCGCCTCTATCACCAAACCCAACGGACAAGTGGTTCACCAAGACTCACCCGCCGGTGTCCGTGTCGTATCCGCTGAAACAGCCCGTACCGTCCGCAATATGTTCCGAGCTGTCGTCCAGCAAGACACCGGCTACCAACAGGGCACCGGACCACAAGCCTCGGTAGAGGGCTATCAGATTTCCGGCAAAACTGGCACCGCGCAGCAAGTCGATCCACGCTGTAACTGCTACTCGAACAGCATGTACTGGATTACCTTCGCCGGAATCGCCCCCGCCGACAATCCCCGCTACGTCATCGCGATTATGCTCGACAACCCGGTCCGCGGAGTGCACGGCGAAGGTGGACAGTCCGCCGCACCTCTCTTCCACGACATCGCCCAGTGGCTTCTCGCCCGGGATAATGTGCCACTCTCGCCACCCGCCCCGCGCCTAATCCTGCAAGCGGGGTAAAACCGGTAATCTTAAGAGCACAGAAACTGCGCAGCACGCCCGTCGGAAAGAACAATTATGCAGACCCTCAAGGCCCTCGCCACGCTCTGTGACACCACCCTGACACGTGGGGATAGCGACACCCCTATCTCCGGAATTACCCTGACATCGTCAAAGGTAGAACCTGGCGACATGTTCGCGGCCCTCCCCGGTCTACACGTCCACGGTGCCCGTTTTGCTGCCGACGCCGCAGACCGCGGTGCGCACGCTATTCTCACAGACCCAGAAGGTGCCGACATTATTGCGGCAGCTGGTAACGATACCCCAGCACTCCTTGTCGTTGACGATGTGCGGGCCGTCCTCGGCACCGTCAGTGCAGCGATCTACGATCACCCGTCAGATGCCGTCCCGGTCATTGGCATCACCGGCACCTCGGGAAAAACCACCACTGCCTACCTCATCGAGTCTGCGTTTCGAACTGCGGGGCATTCCGTCGGCATGATCGGTACCACTGGATCCCGTATCAATGGCACGCGTGTTCCAAGTTCTCTCACCACCCCAGAAGCCCCCGACCTCCAGCGCCTATTTGCCACCATGCGAGATGCGGAGGTCCACCGTATCGTTATGGAAGTTTCCAGCCACTCGTTGCTGCTCGGCCGTGTTGCTGGAACTCGGTTCCGCATCGGTGCCTTCCTCAACCTGTCCCAAGACCATCTCGACTTCCACCCCACCATGGAAGACTACTTCCTTGCGAAAGCCCGCCTCTTTACCCGCGATTCGGGTGCATGCTGTGATAGAGCCGTCATTTGTGTTGACGACGAGTGGGGTCTTCGCATGCGAGACATCGCTGCGACGTCTGGATGTGACCCCGTCACAGTATCGACCACCGGCCCCGCCGACTACACTGCCGGTCCCTCAACAGTTGCTAACGATGGCACACAACACTGTACGATTACAGACCCACGCGGGCACAACCACACACTGACTCTGCCCATGCCAGGACGTTTCAACGTCGCCAATGCGCTCGTCGCTCTGGCGGTGGCGGAACAAGCCGGATTGACGATTGAAGACTCGCTCACAGGCATCGCCTCAGTGGTTGTGCCTGGTCGGCTCCAGCGCATCGACGAAGGGCAAGACTTCCTTGCCGTCGTTGACTATGCTCATAAGCCAGCTGCGGTCGCTGCCGTCATCGCCGCCCTCCGCGGCGAAATTAAAGGCCGCCTGGCCGTTGTTCTCGGGGCAGGAGGCGACCGCGACTCCAGCAAACGCGCCATCATGGGACGAGAAGCCGCCCGAGGTTCCGACCTTCTCATTGTCACTGATGACAATCCGCGCTCAGAGGACCCTGCCACAATTCGTGCTGCTGTGGAAGCCGGTGCACTGGACCTGCCTTCCGCCGAACGTGGAGAAGTTCGCACCATTGGAGATCGAGCTGCAGCCATACGCGCTGCCATCGCCTGGGCACAGCCTGGCGATGCTATTCTGGTCGCCGGTAAAGGCCATGAGACGGGGCAGGAAGTGAATGGAGTTGTCCACCACTTCGACGACCGGGAAGAGGTCCAGGCTGCCCTACAGGAACGCCAAGCAGGCACACTCAACGCAGCCAACCCTAGCCGCACCAGAACAAACACTATCCAGGTAGAAGAAGGAAACGCGTGATCCCCCTCTCGCTTGCACAGATCGCCACCATCGTTGGCGGCACCCTTAATGAGGCAGCGGACCCACAGACCATCGTGGACGGCACTGTTGAATTCGATAGTCGGAAAGTAACCCCCGGGGGTCTCTTCCTCTGTATTCCCGGGGCGCGCGTCGATGGTCACGACTTTGCAACTACCGCAATCGCAGCAGGAGCTGCAGCAGTGCTCGCCAGCCGACCCGTGGATGTGCCAGCAATTATGGTGCAGCCACTCGGGAAGATCGACACCAACGCCACCGCCTTGGAAAATGACGAAGACGGATCTGCTGCGGCTGTCCTGCAGGCATTGGGGAAGCTCGCCCGACATGTCGTGAAGACTCTCGTCGCAGAAGAAACGCTAACAGTCGTGGGTATCACCGGCTCCTCTGGAAAAACAACCACGAAAGACCTCGTCAGCCAGGTACTTGCGGTGGGAGGCCCTGTCGTTTCCCCTCCCGGTTCCTTTAACAACGAGTTGGGGTTTCCCTGGACTGCATTGCGGGCTGACCGTGATACCCGCTTTCTCGTCCTCGAAATGTCAGCCCGGGGGATTGGACACATCCGTGATTTGGCAGACATTGTAGCCCCCAGCATCGGTGTGGTTCTCAATGTAGGACACGCCCACCTTGGCGAGTTCGGATCGCAAGAGGCTATCGCGCAAGCGAAAGGCGAGCTCGTTGAGGCTCTCCCCGCAGCAGCCTATGGTGGTTTCGCTGTCCTCAACGCTGATGACGAACGCGTGTCCCAAATGGCCCAACGCACCTCCGCTCGTGTCATCACCTACGGTACGCGCCCCAGTGCCGACTTCACTGCCGAGAATATTCGCCTCGATGAGCTCTCCCGAGCCAGCTATACCCTTGTCACTATGGGGGAGGAATATCCGGTTGAACTGGCAGTTTCCGGCCAACACAACGTGCTTAATTCCCTCGCCGCCCTTATTGTGGCGCACGCCTGCGATATCCCAATGAAACGAGCGATCAAGGCCTTGCGCTCTGCCACCATCACCTCTGGTCGCCGCATGGAAGTACGTGAGCTTGCTGACGGCACCATTGTCATTAACGACTCTTACAACGCGAACCCGGACTCTATGCGAGCCGCCTTCAGCGCGCTTGGCGCGATGGCACACCCCGCCCCGGATACTCATCGGAACAGCTGGGCTGTGCTGGGAATGATGGGAGAACTAGGGGAGGAGTCGGTCACACAACATGCAGCCCTCGCCGAAACGCTCGCTGCCTGCGGCATCGACCATGTGGTGTTGGTGGGGCGGTGTGCAGAGATGGATTCCCTATGCGACGCAGCCCAGGATATGGGAGTTTCCGTGGTGAGCGTAGATAATAAGGAGGACGCAGTCTCTTACCTTACCGAGCATCGCCACCCAGGTGACGTGATCTTGGTCAAGGCATCGCAGGCTGTTGGACTCTGGACCATTGCGGACGCAATAAGCGCTGCCGCCAATGGAGCAGCTGAGTAAAGGATCGAACTAGTGGCTCAAATTATTGTTGCGCTGTGCGTGTCAATCTTGGTCTCCATTTTGCTGACCCCAGTGCTTATCAAAAAGTTCCGGCAGGGCGGCATTCGCCAAGAGATTCGGGAAGATGGGCCACAAAGTCACCTCGTGAAGGCCGGCACCCCAACAATGGGCGGCTTGGCTATTCTGATCGGCATCTGGGCTGGGTATTTCTCCGGTGTCATTGTTGGTGCGGTGACAGGTCGAGGCGGTCCAGCAGCATCTGGTTTGCTAGTACTAATGCTCACCACCTGTCTAGGTCTGGTTGGTTTTGCAGACGACGGCATCAAAGTATTCAAAAACCGCAATCTTGGTTTGAGCCCCAAAGCAAAATTCTTCGGGCAATTCGTCTCCGCTATTCTCTTTGCTAGCCTGGCTATTTTCTTCCCCAACGAACATGGGCTCACTCCTGCCTCTAAGTTCTTCTCCATCACTCGGGATATTCCAGTCCTCAGCATGGCTGCCGGCGGTGGCATCATCTTCATTATTTTCGCCTACTTTGTCATCACCGCCTGGTCGAATGCCGTCAATATTACCGATGGCCTGGATGGCCTAGCAGCAGGTTCAATGGCGCTGGTGATGGGTACCTACACCATTATCACCTTCTGGCAGTTCCGCAATGCTTGTTCCACCACCGGCAATGCCATCGGCTGCTACCAGGTGCGAGATCCGCTAGATGTCTCCATGTTGTGCGCCGCCGCCCTCGGAGCCTGTATTGGCTTCCTGTGGTGGAACTGCAACCCTGCCAAGATCTTCATGGGAGACACCGGCTCTCTTGCACTCGGCGGTCTGGTAGCAGGCGTGTCGATCGTCACCCGCACAGAGCTGCTCATGGTCGTCATTGGTGCCCTCTTCGTCATCGAAATTTTCTCCGTGGTGCTCCAAGTGGGCTTTTATAAAGCTACTGGCCGACGCATTCTGCGAATGGCACCCTTCCATCACCACTTCGAGCTCGGCGGTTGGAAAGAGACCACGGTCATTGTCCGATTCTGGCTCCTGGCTGGTCTCTCCGCCGGCCTAGGTCTTGCCGTGTTCTACGCCGATTGGCTCTCTAAGGTGGCGGTGTAAATGCCAGCGATGCCCCTCAATCTCACTCACCAGCGTGTCCTGGTCCTCGGCGCAGGTGTTTCTGGCCGCGCCGCTGTGCGACTCCTTCAGCACATTGGGGCCACCGCCGTGCTGGTCGATGACAATGAAGCTGCACGTGCAGCCGCCACAGAACTAGCGGTGGACATCCTCACCATGGCCGAAGCTGAGGCTTCACTGGCAGATGCAGCATTGGTCGTCACCAGCCCAGGTATCCCCCCTCATCACCCGTTTTTTGCTGCTGCACAGGCAGTTGGCGTCCCCGTCTGGGGCGATGTTGAATTGTGCTGGCACGTCGATAAAGCCAACCTTTGTGGTCCTTCCCGAGTGTGGCTTGTCGTCACCGGTACCAACGGAAAAACCACCACAGTGGGTATGACCACAGCCATCTGCCAGCAGGCTGGAATGTCTGCGGTCGCTTGCGGCAATATCGGCTACCCCATTGAGGACGCGCTACTCGACCCCAGCCATCCCGATGTATTGGTGTGTGAGCTTTCGAGCTTCCAGCTCCATTGGGCTCCCAGCGTGACACCGCTTGCGGGAGCACTTCTCAACATTGACGAAGACCACTTAGACTGGCACGGCTCAGTCGACGCATACGCCGCCGCGAAAGCGCGAGTGCTTACCGGCCTCTACGGGATCGTGGGACTTGACGACCCCCGTGCTGCCGCAGCCGGAGAGAAATGCTCAGCACATTTCGTGGTGGGTTTCCGTACGGGAGAACCACTGCGTGGCCAGATAGGCGTCCACGAGAACGGGCTTTTCGACAACGCCTTTGGCCCAAATGAGGAAGCCCGTTTCCTTATCGAGTGCGCCGATATTCACCCGTCTGGTCCAGCTGGGATCCTTGATGCTGGTGCAGCTGCTGCGCTCGCTCTGGCGGCAGGAGCGATGCCGCAGGATGTGAACATCGCGTTACAGAACTTCGAGGTGGCGCCTCACCGCAACGCAGTGGTGGGGACCGTTGGCGGCGTAACCTATGTTGATGATTCCAAAGCAACCAATCCCCACGCGGCACGCAGCTCGATGTTGGGGTACCCCTCCATCGTCTGGGTCGCCGGCGGACAATTGAAAGGCGCAAATATCGCACCCCTCATTGACGAAGTGGGGGAGCGTCTGCGCGGTGCGGTTATTCTGGGGAAAGATGGAGATCTTATTGTCGAGGCGCTCCACCGCCAGCTACCAGAGTTACCCGTGGTACGGGTAACTACGGGAGACGACGGTACAGATACGCCGCCTCCTCCCACGGAGACCGAGCGAGCGATGGCAGAGGTCGTCGCAGCCGCCCGCGCAATGGCACAGCCCGGAGATACCGTGCTGCTGGCCCCCGCAGCCGCCAGTTACGACATGTTTACTGGCTATGGACAACGTGGCGATCTGTTCGCCGCGGAGGTTCTCAAACACTAAGACAGCGTATGCCACTTCGTGACCGGAGAAGGGAGGACACTATGACGACTGAGTCCACTCAGCGCTCCGGCACGGCCGTGTCTGCGCATAATACAGATGCCGAACGACCCGCCTCGGGTACACCACCGCGAACAGCGGATGGGTCGATCAAGACGAGCCTCCAGCGGTTGGCTGCCGGATTCCGAAACTACTACACCGGGCCACTAGCAGATGCCCACCTGATGGTGACGCTGTGCATCATCCTCTCCATTCTTGGTGTCGTGATGGTGCTTGATGCCTCCGGCCCCGCCTCACTACGCGATTACGGCAACTACTACTCCGTCTTCATCCGTCAATGCATCTTCATGATCATAGGATGGGTGGGCTTTTATATAGCGCTACGAGTGCCGTTCTCTCTGCTTCGAAAGATCGCATTCCCCCTCTACCTCCTCTCCATAGTGCTGCTGATTTTGGTGGCGATTCCCGGCATCGGCCAGGAGCGCAATGGTGCACGCTCCTGGTTCGACTTCGGGCCAGTCGCCTTCCAACCCTCTGAGCTCGCTAAAGTCATCATCATTATGGTTGTTGCCCTCTACTTAGGGCAGCTCACCCCCATGTCGAAAATCGGTGACACGTTACGTCCGATGGGGCTCTTCATTCCCGTCATTGTGCTGGTCATTCTGCAAAAGGACTTGGGTATGGCCGTTACCTGTGGCGTGGTGCTCTTGGCCTTCCTCTTCTTTGGTCGTCTACCCGGCTCGGTTATCTGGATCACTGCAGGCGGCGCTGCCGTCCTCTTTCTTATCCTGACGCTCACCACTGGTTTCCGAACCGACCGTCTGATTACCTATTGGCACCAGCTCACCGGTGGGAGCTATGACGCCCAGGGCGTGGGCTACCAGGCACGTCAAGCACAGCTGGCGCTCGCTGACGGCGGTTTCACCGGCGTGGGGCTGGGACAATCGCGAGCAAAATACTTCTATCTCCCTGAGGCTCCGAATGACTTTATCTTTGCCATCATTGGTGAGGAACTTGGATTTATTGGCGCCCTCGTCGTTGCAGTTCTCTACACTGTCCTCGGTTTTGTTGGCTTACGCATAGCCCGGCGAGTGTTGGATCCGTCACTGCGACTCATTGCCTGTGTGGGTACTACCTCCGTGGTCGTACAGGCCTTCATCAACATGGGATATGTGGTGGGACTTTTCCCTGTGACGGGTCTCCAGCTGCCACTTATTTCTGCCGGTGGATCCGCTACGGTAACAACGCTCTTCCTACTAGGTCTCATTACCAGCACTGCCCGCCATGAGCGCGCTGCCATAGCTGCGATTAGTACAGGTAGTGGCAAGTTTGGGAGAGCATTGCGGCTGCCAGTACCCCCTGTCTACGCTGTGGATGACACGCCCGACTTCGGTCGCTTTACTAACCTCGCCCGATGGATGGTAGGGGAGCACTCGACCGTTGATACAGCGTCACGGAGTACCGACCCTCGGTGGTCTCACCCACGCCCCGGCCCTCCCCGGGCGCCAACCCCGTCCGCAACCCTAGATTCTCCCCGTGGTTCCTCAGCCAGCTGGCAACCGTCCCGTAAACAAGCTGCGTCGCCTCGTGATCTGCGGACGCGTGGAAACGAGGGGCTATCCGTTGACCCACGCTCGGGAGCGACGCGTCCACGCATGAACGGGGGAGACCCGGCGCGCTCATCGCGTCCCTATCCTGCTGACGCCCCCTTGCCCCCATGGGAAAGCCGGCCAGATGGGCCACGTACATTACCTCCGCTGGAGCGACCGCAAGGCAGGCGTTGGAATCCGCCCTCGCGAGGGAGTGGTGGTGACTCCCGTTACGGTGGGCCACCCCCGGCCTAGCTCTAAGTTTTCCGCTCTGGACAACCTCACACGATAGGACAAAGGATGACATCGAAGCCCCTCTCTGTAGTAGTTGCTGGTGGTGGAACAGCCGGCCATATCGAGCCTGCTATGGCGGTTGCTGACGCGCTTACAGCACTCGACCCCAGCATTCGCATTACCGCGCTGGGAACAGAGCGCGGCTTAGAAAAGGACCTTGTCCCGGCACGCGGCTACGATCTGCGGATGATTGAGGCAGTTCCCCTGCCGCGGCGTGTCACGACAGAGCTTTTCCGCGTACCGGGTCGTCTCAGCCGGTCCGTGAAACAGGCCCGCGCCATCATGGATGAGGTGGAGGCAGATGTGCTCATCGGCTTTGGCGGCTACGTCTCGATGTCCGCTTACCTGGCCGCCCGCAAGGGACGTCACCACATCCCCTATGTGGTCCATGAGGCGAATGCGCGGGCGGGTATCGCCAACAAAATTGGGGCACGCCACGCAGATCGAGTGCTCGGGGCAGTACCAGGCTGTGGATTCCCCATTGAGGTTGTCGGCATTCCCGTCCGACCCGCCATTACTCAGCTTGATCGAGTGGCACTCCGCCGGGAAGCTCGCGAGTTTTTTGGACTCGACCAGGATGCCCCCGTTCTTCTTGAATTTGGTGGTTCGCAGGGAGCTCAGTCGCTCAATCGTGTCATGCATGATGCCCTGCCAGGCCTTGCCGAGAAGAACATCGGTGTTCTCCAAGCAGTGGGACCGAAAAACTACGATAGTGCTGATCCGGTGCTGGGAGGTGCTCCGGAAGGCGCGGAGGATCTTTTGCTTCCAGCCGGCATTATCGCCCGAAACGTCGCTCCATCCGGGGCCCCCGCCCAAGTGCAAGTACCCTACATTTCTGCTATGAACCTTGCCTATGCGGCTGCCAACCTCGTCATCTGTCGTTCTGGGGCTATGACGGTTGCCGAAATCTCGGCGGTGGGACTCCCTGCCCTCTATGTGCCGTTGCCCATCGGTAACGGTGAGCAAGCCCTTAATGCGCAGCCGGTTGTGGAAGCCGGTGGCGGTATTCTCATCGAAGACCACGATCTTACAGCCCAACAGGTAATTGACTGGGCGGACGAACTTCTCACCACTCCCGACAAGTATCAGGCGGCGGTAGCGGGCGCTTTTAGTGCCGGTTCCCGCAATGCGGCTGATGCGGTCGCGCGGGCAGCCTGTGAGCTCGTCGACTATCCCCTTAACGCCGGACACTAGTAGGAGAGACCATAAATGTTGACTGCTACCCTTCCTCCGGAACTTCAACACGTCCACATGATCGGCATTGGTGGCGCAGGAATGTCGGGTGTGGCTCGTATCCTGCTAGCCCGTGGCGGTGAAGTCAGCGGATCCGATGTACGCGACTCACGTGCACTAGTCTCGTTGAGTGCGCGGGGTGCTAAAGTCGCCGTTGGGCATGACATCGCCAACCTGGACCTTCTCTCGGAACGTCCCTCGTGCGTTATTGTTTCCTACGCTGCCATCCCTGACACCAATCCGGAGTTGCGGGAAGCACGACGTTTGGGAATTCCCATTCGCACCCGTTCTCAGGTCCTCGCCCAACTTATGAAGGGTTACCGTACTCTGTTGGTGGCCGGAACCCACGGGAAAACCTCCACGACCTCCATGGCCATCGTTTCCTTCCAAGGATTCGGATGCGACCCATCCTTCGCGGTGGGCGGCGCGTTGCATGAGACCGGCACTAATGCCCATCATGGCTCCGGTGACCTTTTTATTGCAGAAGCTGACGAATCCGATGCCTCCCTATTGCAATATCGGGCGAGTATTGCCATCGTCACCAATGTTGAACCTGATCATCTGAACTTTTTCGGCACAGCTGAAGCATATTGCCAGGTTTTTGCCGATTTTCTCGATTGCATTGAACCTGGTGGGGCACTGATTGTCTGCGTGGATGATCCGGGGTCTCGTACCTTGGCCCTGTACGCAGCCCAACGCGGCATCCGGGTGTTGGGCTATGGGACCGCGACGGCAGCAGCCCAAGCGCAACGCGACGGTATTCCGATGGGTGGTGTGCTAGAAGCATGGGAGCCCACTCTCGATGGTTTGGCCGCCCGGATACGTCTGGCGGGGGATGACAGCTCGCGTGAGTTGGTGCTCCCCGTGCCCGGTGAACACATGGCGCTCAACGCACTGTCCACGCTCGTGGCTGTCCGCGAGTATGGGGGAGACATGCGGGCTGCACTCGAAGCATTAACGCACTTCGGTGGGGTGAACCGTCGTTTTCAGTACCACGGACAGGTTGGCGGTATACGTGTGTACGACGATTACGCCCACCATCCGACGGAGGCACGTGCGGTACTTACTGCCGCCCGCGAAGTTGCCGATGCAGACGCGCAGGGTCTGGGACACCCGGGGCGTGTCGTTGTCTGCTTCCAGCCGCATCTGTATTCACGTACTGAGCAGTTCGCCACTGAGTTTGCGCATGCTCTGGATCTGGCCGACTATGCGATTGTGCTCGATATTTACGGTGCCCGGGAAAACCCAATGCCGGGCGTTACCAGCGAGTTGATTACTCGACAGCTCACTATTCCGCACAAGTACCAGCCGGACTTCTCCAAGGTTCCGTACGACGTAGCCGCAATCGCAGAACCCGGAGACATCGTCCTCACCATGGGAGCGGGCAACGTTACCATGGAAGCTGACGCTATTATCGCTCTCCTGAAAGGCTAATTGTGTCAGAGGAACGTCGTGCAGCTCTCTCGCACGCACTCCGCACAGCCCTCCAGACGATTCTTGGGCTTATCCTCACTGCCACCATGGCCGTTGCGATTGTGCTCTTCACAACGCCTCTATTCCTGGTGACGGAGACCTCGGTGGCAGGGCTGCGCGTGTTGACTCAGCAACAGGTTCTTCGACAGGCTCAGGTACCAATGGAGTCACGCATGGCGCAGCTCAGTACCCATGACATAGCGGTACGTGTGGCAGCGTTGCCACGGGTAAAACGCGTACGGGTGGAGAAAAGCTATCCACACCTGGTGACAATTGCGATCACGGAACGCGTGCCGGTGGCGTACTTTGCAGCAGAAGGCAAACTTTACGAGATGGATACGGCCGGTGTCGCCATGGTGGTGAGACGTCCCACCCTCCGCATCCCGGAAATCGTGGTGCCCGACCCGCTGCACAATACGCTCCAGCGAGAAGCTGCCCTGAAAACTGCACAAGAATTACCGCAGGACATTGTGCGTCGTGTCCGCACTATCGACGTCACCTCTGCGGCAATGGTGGTCTTGCGGCTGCGTGATGGTCGGATGGTTGAGCTGGGATCTCCCTCTCGTCTTGACGAGAAAGTGCAGTCCATGCGGATTGTGTTAACCCAGTCGGGGACGACCTGGAATGTTGCCAACCCAGAGCTTCCTACGCGACGTTAACCGGGAAGATTGCTGGCGGCGAATTAATTACGTTTCTCCCGGTGTGTCATCTTTGGCCCACTTCTGAGGATCTTTATCCTTTATCCACACTGAAGGACTCCCCTAACCTTCAACCTCAGCTTTAGACGGGAGAAGCTTTTCCAATGACTACGCCACAACACAATCTGGCCGTCATCAAAGTGGTCGGCATCGGTGGCGGTGGGACCAACGCCATCAAGCGCATGATCGGCGAAGGAATGACCGGCGTCGATTTCATTGCCCTGAATACCGATGAACAAGACCTCCTTGATTGCGATGCCCCCACCAAACTCGATATCGGGCAATCCACCACACGTGGCCTTGGCGCTGGTGCCGACCCCGCAGTGGGGGAGCGTGCTGCCCGCGACAACTCGCAGGACATTGAGGATGTCCTGACGGGTGCCGACATGGTCTTCGTGACCGCCGGTGAGGGCGGCGGCACAGGTACCGGAGGTGCCCCCATCGTCGCGGGCATCGCCCGCGACCTCGGGGCACTGACCGTTGCCGTGGTGACTAAGCCCTTCTCCTTCGAAGGGAAGCGGCGTGCAGAAAATGCTGCTAATGGTATTGAAAAGTTGCGCGATGCCTGCGACACCCTCATCACCATTCCCAACGATCGGCTGCTTCAGCAAGAAGACAAGACCATCTCTATCAACGACGCCTTCTCCAAGGCGGATGAGGTGCTCTTCAATGGTGTACAGGGCATCACCGACCTGATCTCCACACCGGGCCTCATTAACGTCGACTTCGCTGACGTGAAATCTGTTCTGGCAGACTCCGGTGCCGCACTCATGGGTATCGGCCGCGCATCCGGCAACGATCGCGCTAGTAAGGCCACGGACGCCGCTATCAACTCGCCGCTGTTGGAATACAGCATGGAAGGCGCCAAAGGTGTCCTGCTGTCCATCGCCGGTGGATCTGACCTGGGTCTCTTCGAAGCAAACGAAGCTGCCAGCATTGTCCGTGAAAAAGCACACCCGGATGCCAACATCATCTTCGGTACTGTCATCGATGACTCGCTAGGTGATGAGGTTCGCGTCACCGTTGTGGCAGCTGGATTCGAGGGTGGGGAACCGCCCGCCCGTGTCTTCGACAATGGAACTGCCAAGGACGAGGAAAGCTTTGAGGAGGCCGCTGAGAAGAGCTCCGGAATGAGCATCCGTCAGCGCGCCACCCGGGTCTCCGACGAAGACGACATCGATATCCCGCCCTTCATGAGGTAACGGACGGTTCTGCTGTTTCTGGTGAACGTGTCATGACTGCGCCTTCTACCCCCACACAGACTGCCAATAGGCTTTCACAGCCAGGCAATCTGCAGGTAAGGCGTGTCATCACCACCCGAGCTGGCGGTTATTCCACCGGCCGCTACCACGGATTGAACCTTTCCCTGGATGTGGGAGATAACCCCGTCACCGTCACCCGCAACAGGGAAAGGCTCGCCGAGAAACTCCAGCTCCCACTCGACCGTTTTGTCTATATGGAACAACTCCAAAGCCCCCATGTCAGCGTTGTCGAGGCAACCGCGGACAGTCGTTTCCCCGACCCTATCCCGGCCACCGATGCGCTCGTCACTACCGCACCTAACCTTGCTCTTGTCGTACTGACGTCGGACGCTGTCCCCGTGCTGTTAGGAGACGATGAAGCGGGTGTGATCGCCGCTCTCAATGGTTCGGCACTAGGAGTTCGAGCAGGGCTTGTTACCGCTACCCTGGACGCCATGCGTGAGTTGGGGGCTGATCCTCACCGCATGCATGCGCTTCTTGGTCCCTCCGCCACCGGCCGCAAGATGGCTGTCTCAGAGGCAATGGCGGAAGATATGGAAGCCCACGTTCCGCACACTCGCGCTCGGACAGCTACTGGACAGCCTTCTTTAGATCTGCGGCGCGGCATTGCCCACCAGCTCGTTGCAGCAGGGCTCGCAGGTGTCACCGTCGATCCGCGTTGCACGATTGAAGACCTCGCCTTCTTCAGTACCTATCGGGAACACAAGACGGGGTGCCAAGCCGGCGTCATTTGGAGGAGCAGTACCAATGACTGACAACACCATTGCATCCCGCTATCAGGCGACTCTCGACCGCATCGCAGAGGCCTGCCAGCGTGCAGGACGATCCCGTGAGGATGTCACCCTCATGGTCGTCACCAAGTTCCATCCGCTCGACGACGTCCTTGAGCTGGTTCGTCTTGGCGTTCGAACCTTTGGCGAAAACCGCGAACAGGAGGCTCGGCAAAAAGCACACGACTTGCTTGAACATGATGCGGTCGAGCATGTTCTCGCCGGAACACCCGCGGAGTGGTCCATGATTGGGCAACTGCAACGCAATAAGTGCAATGCAGTCGCCCGGTGGGCACACAGTGTCCATTCTGTTGATTCCGTACCTCTGGTCAAAGGCCTTGAGCGGGGGATGCAACGAGCTCTCGACGATGGCTCCCGGGAGAATTCACAACTGGGTGTGTATCTACAGGTCAGTTTGGATGGAGATACTGCGCGTGGTGGAGCATTGGAGAGTGACATCCCAGAACTTGCTGATCTTGTCGACGACTCCGACCATCTCGTTCTACGCGGGCTAATGTCAGTACCGCCGTTGGATGCAGACCCCAGTGCTGCCTTTGCGCATCTCTACGATCTCAGTCAGCAGCTACGCACCAACCATCCGCATGCCACAAAGATTTCTGCTGGTATGACGGGGGATATGGAGCAGGCCATCGCCCACGGTTCGACCTGTGTTCGAGTCGGAACGGCCATCCTTGGCCCACGTCCCACCCACTAATCCTGCTTGCCCCACGGGCAAGCGTACAGAGACCCATCATCCATAATCCAAGATACGGAGGCACCAATGGGCTTTATCCAAAACGCGAAGGAGTTCTTCGGCATGGCATCGCCCGCCGAACAACCTGACTATGTCGAAGACTATGTAGAGTCTGATGACTATGACGACAAGTACGGTGACGGCTACGGTTACGGCGACTCCTACCAGGACGACTACGCCGCCCCGACGCGTGCAGGCAGCACCCCGCTTCCTCCGCTTGACCGCAGTCGCTATGGTGGGTCGCGTCAGGCTGATGCGCGCCCCTATACACCTGAACGCCATTCAGCACAGATCACCACAGTAAGCCCCAAGAGCTACGCGGAAGCGGAGCTCATCGGCCAGCGTTTCCGTGATGGTAACCCGGTGGTGATGGACCTGTCGAAGCTGGATAGTGACCTTGGCCAGCGGCTCGTTGATTTCGCTTCGGGTTTAGTGTTTGCGCTGAATGGTTCGGTTGAACGTATCGCTAAGAAGGTTTTCTTGCTGTCCCCGGCAGAAACTGTCATCGATGACGGAGAACGACGCCGACTAGAACGGGATTACGAAGCGTAACGCACCTCGGGTTCCGACAGTCAGGCGGTTCAGAGTGGGCTGTTGCACGCTTCTATCCAGCGCTGATATCGGCGAAAGAGGAAGAATCTCGGTAAGGTGAATCTGTGACTGTCTTTGCAACTGTGGTGTACTACCTGCTGCGCATTCTGTGGCTTTTGCTCATTGTGCGGATCACGGTAGAGATGATCCACTCCTTCGGACGATCGTGGTCTCCGGGGCCGAAATTGGCAGCCGTCTTGGAGGTTGTTTTTCGGGCCACCGATTGGTGCCTTGTCCCCATCCGGAAGGTGTTGCGTCCGGTGGGAATTGGGGGAGTAGGGCTGGATTTCTCTCCCATTATCGTATTCCTCGTTGTCAGTGTCCTGGTGTCTCTTACTGTCAACCTGGGTGCAACACCAGTGACTCTGGGAAGCCTATTTTCATAACTGAACTGGGCTTTCCTCCAGATTCCTAGGTGAAGAAGTCGTTTCAGAACTAGGAGTCAAAAGGAAAAGTCCGCTAGGCTTTTCAATGGACTGCAGTTTTTTCATAAAGAACGCTGCCGTTATGGCAGTATTATGTGTGTAAACTCATGTGACTCGTGAGAAAAAGAGAGGGAGAGTTCCCATGCCTACGCTGACCCCAGCAGACGTACACAATGTAGGGTTTAGCCGTCCGCCCATCGGCAAGCGCGGCTACAACGAGGATGAGGTCGACCAGTTCCTCGACCTCATCGAGGTTGAACTGAGTCGGCTCATCGAAGAGAACTCGGACCTGCAGCAGCGCGTTTCTGAACTGACCACCGAGCTTGATGAGGCGCAGAATTCCGTCGCTGCCGCACAGCAGGAAATCGATGCTGCCCGGAGTGATGCCGACGCTGCCCGTAGCGACGCAGAGGCTGCTCGTGCCGCCACCGCTAAGGCTCCCGCCGCTGCTCCCGCCCCCGCCCCAGCTCCTGCCGCCTCCTCCGTCCCGGGCGACGCCGAAACCAACCTCAAGGCTGCCCACATCCTTGGCATGGCCCAGGAAATGGCAGACCGTCTTACTGGCGATGCCCGCCGCGAAGCCGACGAGATGCTCTCCTCCGCACGTTCCGAGGCTGACCGTATGGTAACGGAGGCCAATGACACTGCTGACCGCCGGATGAATGAGACCGAAGCCGCCATTGCCCACATGGAAGCTGAGGCCGAACGCAAGCACACTGAAGTGATGGCGACCATCAACCAGCAGCGCTCCGTCCTGGAAGGCCGTATCGACCAGCTGCGTACCTTCGAGCGTCAGTACCGCGCTCGCCTGCAAGACCTCCTTGAAGGCCAGTTGGCAGATCTGCGCGGATCCAACATCGGAGACAGCTTCTCCAATAGCTAAATCTTCTCTCACTTCGAGAAACCGAGTCACACATTGGGTGACAGTAGGGTGGCAGTAGCGCCACCCTACTGTTGCTGCACTTCTGAGCTCCCGCCTGTCCCGTGGCGGGGGCTCGCTGTTAGTGAGAACCTGCCTACTTCCTCCAACTAGCCCGCCTCTCGCATAACTACCTGGGGTAGGATCGAAGTGTCGACACGTCGGCCATATACCAAGGAATGTTATGCTCATCCTCGCTCTCGTCTGTACTGTCATCGGACTCGCACTTCTGGTTGCTGCCCTTACCACCGGTATTCTCCCCCTTGCCTGGGCTTGTATCGGTGTCTGCGTTCTTGGCTTCATCTTCCTTATCGTGGACATCGTCAAGAATCGGAAGAAGAAGGCGGATGACGAAGCCGCGGCGCTCGTCGATGGGGTAGCAGCAGATGATCGGGCTGTCGAAACAGACGTACCTGCCCCCGATGTCGTTGAGGTCAACGCCGACAACTAGGCGTTGCTCGCTCGGACTGCAGCCTCTTTAAACCCCGCATACACTGTGCGGGGTTTTGTGTGTTTACAAGTTACTCATTGTTCACCCAGTGGGTAGGGGATTTCTCATAGCTCTTATTGGGAGTTTCGCAAGGGAAAACGTAGAATGAAGACCTGGCAGTGATCCGGCCATCACCGGGGAGTCTCCGGAAGAACAGCGTCTAGCCCAGTAGAACCGGACGGGAGAGCCCGACATAGCTCCAACGAAGCGGGTTGTGGATGAGCTACAACCAAGCGGGGTGGTACCGCGGAGCCTACAGCCTCGTCCCCGTGTCCCGGACACATTTAGCTAGACACGAGGAGTAGCTCCGTCGATGAGTACTGATTCTCAGAAAACCACGACCGGCGTAGGCGCCGCCTATCCCAAAGTCGATATGACCCAGGGTCGAGGCACCTCCAGCCCCTCCTTCCCGGAACTCGAGCAGCAGGTTCTGAAGTACTGGGAAGACAACAACACCTTCAAAACCTCCATCGCACAGCGTGAAGGTGCCGAAGAATATGTCTTCTACGATGGTCCTCCCTTCGCTAACGGCCTTCCGCACTACGGCCATCTCCTCACCGGCTACGTAAAAGACATCGTGCCCCGTTTCCGCACCATGGCTGGCTACAAAGTGGACCGTCGTTTCGGCTGGGACACCCATGGGCTGCCCGCCGAGCTGGAAGCGGAAAAGCAGCTGGGAATCAAGAATCGCGCCGAGATCGACGACATGGGGCTTGCCGAGTTCAACGCCTACTGCAAGAAGTCCGTTCTGCAATACACCCAAGAATGGAAAGACTACGTCACACGCCAAGGACGCTGGGTCGATTTCGAGAACGACTATAAGACCCTTGACCTCGGCTACATGGAGTCCGTCCTGTGGGCATTCAAGACCCTTTACGATAAGGGACTCATTTACAAGGGCTTCCGAGTGCTGCCCTACTCATGGGCAGAGCACACTCCGCTCTCCAACCAGGAAACCCACCTGGATGACGCCTACAAGATGCGTCAAGATCCGGCTATCACGATCACCATGCCGCTGTGTGTCCCAGCGGACCATGAACTCGCCGGAACCCCCTTTAACGGTGCGGCAGCCATCATTTGGACCACCACTCCCTGGACCCTGCCCTCCAACCTCGCAATTGCTGTGCACCCCAACGAATCCTATGTAGTGGTAGAGGTAGCGGGGGAGAAGGCCCCCGCGGCTCTAGCTGGGATGCGCGTCGTCCTCGCCGAAGCTCGGCTGTCTGCCTACGCCCGCGAACTCGGCAAAAAGCCGGAGGTGCTGGCACGGGTGACAGGCCGCGAGCTTGCCGGTCTGCACTACACTCCTGCCTTCGACTGCTTTGCCGACAATGAGAATTCGTTCCAGATCCTCCCGGCTGACTATGTGACCATGGATTCCGGTACGGGTGTCGTCCACCAAGCTCCCGCCTTCGGTGAAGACGATATGGCCACCTGCAACGCTTTCGGCATCTCCCCGGTGATACCCGTTGATATGGACGGTAAGTTCACCGCTGACGTGCCGGACTATGAAGGGCTGCTGGTCTTCGATGCTAACCCGCGGGTCATCAAGGATCTGAAAGCTGCTGGCCGGCTATTCCGGCAGGAAACCATCGACCATTCCTACCCACACTCGTGGCGCTCAGGTGAACCCCTCATCTACATGGCACTACCCAGCTGGTTCGTTGCCGTTACCAAGTTCCGGGAGCGCATGGTTGAACTTAACCATGCGGAGATCAACTGGATCCCCAGCCATATTCGTGACGGGCAGTTCGGTAAGTGGCTCTCCAATGCCCGCGACTGGAACATCAGCCGTAACCGCTACTGGGGTGCACCAATCCCTGTGTGGGAATCAGATGACCCTCGCTATCCTCGTACGGATGTCTACGGCTCTCTCGACGAGATCGAGCGGGACTTTGGTGTCCGCCCCACCAACCTCCACCGCCCCGAAATCGACCAGCTGGTTCGCCCCAACCCGGATGACCCCACTGGTCAATCCATGATGCGTCGCGTTCCTGAGGTTCTCGACTGCTGGTTTGAATCCGGTTCCATGCCGTACGCACAGGTACACTACCCCTTCGAGAACAAAGAGTGGTTCGAGTCCCACTACCCGGGCGATTTCATCGTCGAGTACATTGGTCAGACGCGTGGCTGGTTCTACACGCTGCATGTTCTCGCTACCGCTCTCTTTGACAATCCCTCGTTCAAGACTGTGGTCGCCCATGGCATCGTCCTCGGCAATGACGGCCTCAAAATGTCCAAGTCGAAGGGGAACTACCCTAACGTTAACGAAGTGTTCGACCGCGATGGGTCTGACGCTATGCGCTGGTTCCTTATGTCCTCCCCAATTCTGCGTGGTGGCAACCTCATAGTGACCGAGCAAGGCATTCGTGACGGGGTTCGGCAGGCGCTGCTCCCGCTGTGGAACGCCTACAGTTTCTTCCAGATGTATGCTTCCGAAGAGGCTACTTTCCGTACTGACAGCAGCAATATGCTGGACCGCTACATTCTTGCGAAGCTGGCGGAGACCCGGGACACCCTCACTGAGCAGATGATGAATACGGACATCGCCAACGCGTGTGAGACCCTTCGCCTCTTCATTGATGCACTCACCAACTGGTATGTGCGTCGTTCCCGCACTCGCTTCTGGGAGGGGGAACAGTCTAGCCAGGATACCAAGCACGCGTTCGATACTCTCTACACTGTGCTCGAGGTAACGTGCCGTCTGGCTGCACCGCTGCTGCCGTTTGCTACGGAAGTCATGTGGCGTGGTCTCACCGGTGGCGAGTCAGTGCACCTCACCGACTGGCCGAAGGCAGATCTACTACCGCACGATGCAGAGCTGGTGGACGCCATGGATCGTGTGCGTCTGGTGTGCTCAACGATTTCCTCTATTCGTAAGGCCCATAAACTCCGTGTGCGCCTCCCGCTGCTGTCTGCCACCGTGGCGATCCCGCATGTGGACGCGCTAGCCCCGTTCACGGACATCATTGCCGAGGAAATGAACCTGCGTGAGGTGAAACTTAGTGAGGATGTCGCCGCCTATGGCGAATTCCAGCTGCAGGTCAATGCAAAAGTGGCTGCACCGCGACTGCGTGGAGATGTACAGAAGGCCATTAAAGCGGCGAAAACTGGGGATTACCAGGTGCACGCTGATGGCACCGCTACTGTTGGCGGCGTCGAACTCTTTGACACCGAGTACACCCAACGTCTCGTCGCACAGGATCCCGAGTCTACGGCAGCCCTGCCCGGTGGTGCAGGACTCGTCATCCTCGATATGACACTCAATGATGACCTCGAGTCCGAAGGCTGGGCCAAGGACCGAATCCGTGAGATCCAGGATGGTCGACGTGCAGCTGGCCTCGACATCTCTGACCGCATCAGCCTGACTCTGGGAGTCCCCAGTGAACTACAGGCATGGGCAGAGCGACACCGTGACCTCATCGCCGGTGAAGTACTCGCCACAGAGCTGACGCTCACCAGCCCAGACAAGGGTGGAGAACTTGACCTGGGTGATGGCGTGACTGGTGCTCTGCACAAGGTCGCCGACTAGCCAGAAGTCCCTCCGTCGACATATCAAAGGGCCCCTCCCGGCGCTCCATGAGCAGGGGAGGGGCCCTTTGTGTCCCATCACTAGCCAGGTGAAACCTGGGTGGTTGACACTAACGGCCCATCAGAGACACGTTTTCGCCATTCTTAGCCAGCGTTTGGCGAATGACCAGAGCAGACACCAGCATGGTGATGCCCAGCGCAATTGCCAGTACTCCCAGGGCCCAGGCAATGCCGATGAGGGACGTGAAGGGCGAGATGAGGAGCAGCAGACCGATGATGATCTGGGCAATACCGCTGACAATCACCGGCCAGCCCACACCAGCGACGGCAGAGATGCTGCCAGCACCAATGTTGCCAATTCCGGAAATTAGTGCGACCAGACCAAAGATGAGAGCCAGTACCACGCTGAACGTGTCGGGGTTCACCGCTGCAGCGATACCGATGACAAGGCCAACTACGCCAAAGAACACGCCAACACCCCAGACGGGGGACACGCCCTTCGTTGCGAAGGACAAGGCGATAATAGCGAGCGCGCCGATGATAATGCCGACGGCACAAATGATGGTGACCACCTTCATGGTGCCACCCGGCCACGCCACGGCGACAATACCGATAAGGAGGGCAAGCACGCCCACAACGAGCCATGCACGCCAGAGAGCACGGGCCGCCTTTTCAATGAATTCCATTTTTTCTCCAAGCTAGGGCGACTGAGGGGATAGAAAGAGCGCCCACTATCTTCACTTTCCAGCATAACGGCAGGTTGGTGTAATTTCCGGAAATGCCTGGGGCGACCTCCGCTTCTCTCTGACAGCTGCCAATGCCTTAGACTGGCAGCGTGAGCAGCGCATATCCTTTGACCGACCATGATCTGGCCAACCGCCAGTATCGGTGGGTACTGCACTGTGATATGGATGCCTTCTTCAGCTCTGTCGAGCAGCTCACCCGCCCGACGCTGCGAGGACGCCCCGTGTTGGTCGGGGGACGGTCGGGGCGAGGTGTCGTCGCGGGAGCCTCCTATGAAGCGCGAGCTCTAGGTTGTCATTCTGCAATGCCCATGCACCAGGCGGCCCGGCTGATCGAACCGCGGGGCGTCGTCGTCCGCACGCGTGGTGAGGTGTACCGCACTGTTAGCCGCCGTATCTTCCGACTCCTGCAAAACTACGTGCCAGTGATTGAGCAGCTGTCTGTCGACGAGGCCTTTCTCGAACCGGCAGAGCTACGCGATTGTACGGGCTACGAGGTGCTGGAGTATTGCGAGATGCTCCGGAAGATCGTGCGCGAAGAGATCGGACTGAGCCTCTCATTTGGCGCCGGGGTGGGGAAGCAGTACGCAAAAATCGGATCTGGGATGGCAAAACCAGATGGTGTTCAGCTCATCCCCGCATCTCGCATGCACCAGATCCTCCGTCCCCTCTCCGTCCGTGCGTTATGGGGAGTGGGACCTGTCAGTGAAGCGAAGCTCCGACACGAGGACATCCTCACCATCGGGGATCTTGCTGACCTCCCGGAACGGGATGTCACTGCTCTCCTCGGTTCAGCAGTAGGGCGCCAACTACAGGCATTAGCGCGCGGGTTCGACGACCGTCCTGTCCACGAGCGTGCCATCGCCAAGCAAATCAGTTCAGAATCCACTTACCGCACCGACATCACAGACAAAGCCGGGATTATGGCAGCAATTGACGATAACGGGGATGATGCCCACCGCCGTCTCCTCCACGATGGACGGGCCGCGCGAACCGTGACCGTCAAACAAAAACTCGTCAACATGACCATTGTCTCCCGCTCCGCCACCTTGCCCTACGCCACCACCGATCTGCGAACTCTCCTAACACTCGCCCACCGCCTTGCCCTAGACCCACAGCAGGTGGGGGCTTGCCGATTGGTAGGGGTCAGCCTTTCTGGGCTCACCAGCATTCAACAGGAATCCCTGTTTCCCGAACTTGACTGGGAAGTTCGGATCGAGGAAGAACGGGATGACGGCGCACTAGCCTCCTCCGCTTTCCTCCCTGGTTCCACGGGGCAAGGCGTGTATGGGTCAGAACGCACCCTTCTCCATATGCCAGCCCGTCCCCGTTGGTCTGCCGGAATGGATGTTCTCCACCCTGAATACGGGTTCGGATGGGTACAGGGGGCTGGGCAAGGAAAAGTGACGGTCCGATTTGAGACGCGCACCACCGGTCCAGGCCGCTCCCGTACGTTCGCGGAAGAAACCGTCGACCTCACCCCTGCCGACCCACTCCTGTGCCTCGACTGGCCAGAGGAGGAACTCTACCGGCGTACCGAAGAGTGACCATTCGCACACTGTGCTGCCGCACGGAACACCTGCTCAATCTCCGCAGCCGCATAGCCTGCCTGCAGTAGTGCAAGCACCACCATTCTGCACTGTGGCGCCCGCAAGTAAGGGCAAAGGGGAATACCCGCGGCAGCGAGCTCGGCACCTCCACCGGGACAGCCATACACAGCCTGCACCGTTCCCAACGGAACACGTGTGGTCACCACCACTGCCACCTCAGGATGGGCAGCCCGCAGTTGGCATAAGGTCCGGGCTGCCGCAACCGGCAGATTACCGCTACCCAATGCTTCCACGACGACCGCCCGAACAGGATTATCGGGTGAAGGAGTAGCCGCACAGCGCAGCAGAGAACCGTCATCCCCAAAATCACTCGTCACAATCCGTACCAGCGGAGTGTCGGGAGCCAAAAGAGGCGTAGGGCGGAGAGGTAGTGTCACCGTAGGCAGGACTGGAATCCGCAAGCCAAGCCCGGGGCTCACACTGGCAAAAGCCTCCTGTTGGTCGGTAGCTATTTTCACAACACCCCATGCGGGCAAGACACGGCCAGCAAAGACAACATGAACTGCGGCCGCACTATCGTCTTGCAGCACAAAGTGGAGCGCGTCTGCCAAGTTCTTCGGTCCATCCGGGTGTGCGCTATCGGCGGCGAACGACGCCCCTGTCACAGCGAGTGGACACTGGTAGTCGGCGAGTGGACACACCATCTGCAACCACAGGGCTATGGACTCCAGCGTGTCGGTTCCGTGCACCACCACAATGCCGCTAGCCCCGTCACGCAGAGCCGCAAGCACAGCAGCCGTCACTGCATCGACATCAGCAGGCTGCAGCTGTGAGGAATCTTTCTGATAGACATCGACCACCTCCACCACGGCTTCACTCAACGCGCGGACAGCAGGGTGATCGACGGGCAGCGCACGTAGCAGCTCGCTGCCCCCTAAGGCAGGCCGAACCGCACTGGACGTGCCGTCAGAGAGAGTGACAGATGTTGTACTAGATATGGTGCCACCCGTCGTTAGCACCACAATGCGCGGAGTACTCACTCTTTAAGAGTGTGGGTTTTACACGGAAAGGTCAATAGCGACCTGCCGAGCAAGGAAATACAGGGCCAAGCGGAGAGCGCGCCGAAAAACGAGTAATGTGACTGTAGAACATTACTTTGGACCATAGTGGGAGCCTCATGACTGCACGACGCATCGGCGCGGCCCTCATCGCCGTCACTGCGGCGGTGTCGTTAACCGCGTGCACCACCTCCGTACCGCCCGAGGTGCAAGCGAGCCGTAGCGCTGCCATGAGCTCTCTCAAACGCCCCGCTGTCCCCGAACCCACCCTCAAACAGCTGCAAGGTCTTCTAGACCGAGCACTCGACCCCAAAGTCCCTGTCGATGAGAAACTCGACACGGTGCAAGGTGCAGAAAAATCTCCGGAGCTTTACGAAAAGATCACCCAGGCGAAGCAAGAATCGAAAGCGACTATTACGTTGTCTGGCCAGATTATCCCGGTCGACCCCACCACCCGCACTGTGCATGTGGAAATGGCTATCCCCGGTCAACCTGCCCAGGGGAGCGAGGTAAAGTTCGTCTACGACAAGAAGAAGTGGAAGGTCTCCAAGTCTTACGTCTGCAACACCATCTCGCTCCTCATGCCGGATAGTGTTCCCGCAGTCTGCTCTACATAATGCCACCTGTCCCCACCACCACTCTCACCTCAGGAGAATGTGCCAAGAGTGTCCACCTCACAGAAGAAGCAGCCGCTCCCACCCCTGCCTGCTGATGTCATTGCGCGCCGGGCTGCAGCGAAACGGCGCAGCCTCTTCTTCGCCCTCGCTGGCATTATCCTGGTGGCCGACTACCTGACGAAAGCATGGGTTGTTGCGACCATCCCAGTGGGAGAAACCCACGCCTCATGGGGCATCCTGCGCATCACTCATGTGCTTAACTCTGGTGCAGCTTTCGGCCTAGGAGATAAATTCACGGTAGCCATCACGATCATCAGTATGATGATCATTTCCGCAGTTGCCTCCGCACTCTGGCGTTCTACCAATTCCGCCTGGGCAGCTGGACTCGCCCTCATCCTGGGAGGCGCTTTCGGAAACCTCTACGATCGTCTCTTCCGCCCGCCCGCCCCACTCTCCGGGCATGTCGTAGATTTCATTTCCGTAGGAAAGTTCCCCGTCTTCAATATTGCCGACAGTGCCGTCACCATTGGGGTGATTATTGTCGTGATCTGCATTATCGCGGGGAAGAAGCTTACTGGTGTGCCCCGTCAAAACGACTCAACAGCCGATAACGCACAGGTGTCCCGGGCATGAGTGACTACCGTGCAATGCCAGTACCTAACGGCCTCGTTGGGCTGCGTACTGATGTCGCACTTTCCCGCATCTTGGGTGTCTCGCGTAGTGCAGCTGCTGTACTCGCTGAAGAAGGGAACGTCACCCTCGACGGGAGCACAATTGGAAAGTCTTTCAAAATGGTGGAAGGCTTCCTCGAGGTCACGCTGCCGGACCCTCCTCAACCCCTCACTGTGGTCGCCGAACCCGTCCCCGGTATGCACGTGCTGTATGCCGACGACGATATTGTCGTCGTGGACAAGCCCGCGGGCGTCGCCGCACACCCCTCCGTGGGGTGGAGCGGACCGACCGTCATTGGTGGATTGGCAGCAGCAGGGTATCGTGTGACAACCTCCGGTCCGCCGGAGCGAAAAGGGATCGTCCACCGTCTGGATGCTGGAACCTCCGGCACAATGGTAGTGGCGACCTCAGAGCACGCCTACACCGTCCTCAAACAAGCGTTTCGCGATCGAACAGTAGAAAAAACCTACCATGCCATCGTGCAGGGCTACCCGGATCCGCTCTCTGGTACTATCGACGCTCCAATTGGCCGACACAGCGGAAACGATTGGCGTTTCTGTGTACGCTCCGACGGCAAACCATCCATTACACACTATGACACGCTGGAAGTGTTCCGCCGGGCGACCCTCCTCGACATTCATTTGGAAACAGGGCGTACTCACCAAATCCGCGTCCACTTCTCGGCACTGCACCACCCCTGTGTGGGTGACCCTACCTATGGGGCTGACCCGACACTTTCCGCAAAACTCGGGTTAGAGCGACAATGGTTGCACGCCAAGAAATTGGGGTTCACTCATCCGGCAGATGGCCGATGGGTCGAGTTTGAGAGTGACTACCCTGAGGATCTCGCCACCGCACTCGACATCCTCCGTGCCGAGAGCTAACTGCCGACCTGATTTGTCGGACGCTGGTGATGCTGCGACGGTCTACTAGACTTAGCTACGGACGGGCGCAACAGCACCTCTGAGATCGCTAAGTAGTCCCAGAAAACAGCCACATTTTTCCAAAAGTGCAGGCCAGAGCATTAAAATGAGGTATCTAGGTAGGAGAGGAGATGGCAGTGGGCAACTCGTCATTCGTCCATCTCCATAACCACACCGAATTCTCCATGCTCGACGGTATGGCCAAGATCGACAAGCTCATGGCGGAGTGCAATCGTCTTGGTATGCCGGCAGTGGGGATGACTGACCACGGCAACATGTACGGTGCCTCCGACTTCTATAAAGCTGCCACCGCCGCGGGCGTAAAACCCATTATTGGCATCGAAGCCTATGTCGCACCGGGCTCCCGCTTCGACAAGACCCGTCAACGATGGGGCGATCCCTCCCAACGTGGCGACGATGTGTCAGGCTCAGGCGCGTATACGCATATGACATTGTGGGCAGAAAATGAGGAGGGTCTGCGGAACCTCTTCCGTCTTTCGTCCCTCGCCTCCTATGAAGGGCAGCTCGGCAAATGGCCCCGTATGGACGCGGAGCTCATTGCCCAATATGCGAGTGGCATCATCGCGTCTTCCGGCTGCCCCTCTGGGGAAATCCAAACTCGGTTACGGCTGGGACAGGTGAAGGAAGCCTACGAGTCAGCAGAAAAATGGCAGAGTATCTTCGGGAAGGAGAATTTCCTCCTCGAATTAATGGACCACGGGATCGACATTGAGCGCAGGGTCCGTGAAGACCTCCTCAAGCTTGGCCACGACATGGGCATGCGTCCGGTCATCACCAACGACTGCCATTACGTCACCCAAGATCAAGCCCGGGCACACGAAGCCATGCTCTGTGTACAGACGGGAAAGACGCTCTCGGACCCCACCCGCTTCAAGTTCGATGGAGACGGCTACTACCTTATTCCGCCTGAAGAAATTCGGGCACGCTGGGATAAAGAAGTGCCGGGGGCCTGTGATACCACCCTGTGGATCACCGACCGTGTCGGAGACTACTCGAACGTGTGGAAATACCACAACCGGATGCCGAACTTTGATACGCCGCCAGGACACGATGCGGAGTCCTGGCTCCGCCACGAAGTTCATCGAGGACTCGAGTGGCGTTTCCCCAACGGAGTTGCGCAAGAATACATCGAACGCGCCAATTACGAGATTGATGTCATTATCCAGAAGGGTTACCCCACCTACTTCCTGGTGGTGGCGGACCTCGTCAACCATGCGCGCGAACTCGGTATTAAAGTTGGGCCAGGCCGTGGTTCGGCAGCTGGTGCACTGATTGCCTACGCCCTGGGTATTACCAATATTGACCCAGTCGAGCACGGTTTGCTCTTTGAACGCTTTCTCAACCCCGAGCGTCCGTCCGCACCCGATATCGATATGGACTTCGATGACCGGCGGCGCGGCGAGATGATTCGCTACGCTTCTGACCGGTGGGGAGCAGACAAAGTTGCCCAAGTTATCACCTTTGGCACCATTAAAACGAAGGCAGCCATTAAAGATTCCGCCCGCGTGCAGTTCGGACAGCCCGGCTACGCTATCGCTGACCGGATGACGAAGGCCCTGCCGCCGGCACAAGGCGCTAAAGATATTCCACTCTCCGGCATTATGGATCCGGAGCACCCTCGCTATGGGGAAGCTGCAGAGATCCGTACCCTCATCGAAACAGACCCTGACGTTCGCCGCATCTATGAGACTGCCCGGGGACTGGAGGGGATGGTACGGCAGGCAGGTGTGCATGCCTGCGCCGTCATTATGTCCAGTGAGCCGCTCCTCGACTGTATCCCGATGTGGAAGCGATCCCAGGACGGTGCTCTCATCACCGGGTGGGATTACCCCTCGTGCGAAGCCATCGGGCTGTTGAAGATGGATTTCCTGGGGCTCCGCAACCTCACCGTCATTGGGGACGCCCTGGAGAATATTAAGCGGAATCGCAACGGGGAAGAGGTCGATCTCGATCGACTCGAACTCACCGACGAGAAATCTTATGAGCTGCTCCGTCGTGGCGACACCCTTGGGGTCTTCCAACTCGACGGTGGCGGGATGCGGGAACTGCTCAAAAAGATGGAGCCCACCGGGTTCAACGACATTGTGGCATCGCTGGCCCTCTATCGTCCTGGCCCTATGGGAGTGGGCGCCCACTGGGCCTACGCAGATCGCAAGAATGGGCGTACACCCGTTGAGCCCATCCACCCTGAACTCGATGAGCCGCTGAGAGATATCCTGGCGGAAACCTACGGTCTCATTGTCTACCAAGAGCAGATCATGCAGATCGCTCAAAAGGTCGCAGGCTACTCACTTGGCCAAGCAGACCTTCTCCGGCGTGCCATGGGTAAAAAGAAGCCGGAAGTGCTGGCAAAAGAATTTGATAACTTCCAGGCTGGTATGCGGGAGAGGAAGTACTCCGATGAGGCCATCAAGGTCCTCTGGGAAACCATTCTTCCATTCGCAGGTTATGCGTTTAACAAGTCGCACGCAGCCGGCTATGGGCTAGTGAGCTACTGGACGGCCTATCTGAAAGCCAACTATCCGGCCGAGTATATGGCTGCGCTCTTGACCTCTGTTGGCGATGACAAAGATAAGACTGCACTCTATCTGTCTGACTGCCGTCGCATGGGCATTCGCGTACTACAACCCGACGTGAACGAATCAATCTGGAACTTTGCCCCGGTAGACCAGGATATTCGCTTCGGTCTTGGTGCTGTTCGCAACGTAGGGGAGCAGGCGGTGGAGGAAATCGTCGAAGCCCGGCAGGAACGCGGAGAATTTACCAGCTTTACTGATTATCTCAACAAGATAGGTCAAACTGCCTGTACCAAGAAAGTGACTGAGTCCCTCATCAAGGCAGGTGCCTTCGATTCGCTCGGGCATTCCCGTAAGGGCCTCTATCTGGTGCACTCTGATGCTATCGATTCGGTTGTTGGGACGAAGAAAGCTGCAGCCGCGGGCCAATTTGATCTTTTTGCCGGCTTTGGGGCCGATGCTAGCGATAACTCTACCAGTGCGTTTGAAGTGCATGTTCCTGACGATGAATGGGATAAGAAGCATCGACTCACACTTGAACGGGAAATGCTGGGCCTGTATGTGTCCGGCCACCCGCTGGATGGTCTAGAACTTGCCCTGCATGAGCGGACTGACACCTCCATTGCGACCATATTGGAGGGTGAACTGCCGAACGGTAAATCGGTGGTGATCGGTGGCATCATCGCCTCGGTGGACCGGCGTGTGAATAAAAAAGGCGAGCCGTGGGCCATCGTCCGCATTGAAGATTTGCAGGGTGGTGTGGAGGTACTCTTCTTCCCGCGTCTGTATCAAAAGATCGGTATGGACATTGTGGAAGATGCGGTGGTAATCGTTACCGCCCATGTGAGCATTCGGGAAGACCGGATGAGTCTTTTCGGCGACGATCTCACCGTCCCAGACCTGGGTGGAGAAGGCGTGGCACCGGTGTTTAATCTGCGCTTGACAACCCAGATGTGCACCCCCGAACTACTCAAACACTTAAAGGACATCCTCGTCCACCATCCGGGACCGTCTCCAGTAATGGTGACATTGGAAGCCGAAGGCAGAGTTCAGCGGTTGGCTCTGTCGAACGCATTGCATGTCCAGATCAGTAGTGAACTCATCTCCGATTTGAAGGCTGTTTTCGGTAGTCACTGCGTTTAGTGCGATAATGGGGTGGTGAACGAAGAACTCTCCAATCCCCAGGTTGTCCTACCTACTGCTGCCGATGTAGAGAAGGCTGCTGAGACCATTGATGGAGTCGTAGAACGTACTCCGTTGCAGTACTCGCCGCGGCTTTCTGAGATTACCGGCGCCAAGGTTTACCTGAAGCGAGAGGATCTTCAAGGCGTTCGTTCCTACAAGATTCGTGGAGCCTACAACGTCATTGCTCAACTCAACGAGGAACAGCGCCAGGCTGGGGTAGTTGCCGCATCTGCTGGTAACCACGCCCAGGGTGTAGCGTACGCGTGCCGGACTCTCGGGGCGAAGGGCCGCATCTATGTTCCTTCCAATACTCCGAAGCAAAAGCGCGATCGCATCATGTACCACGGTGGTGACGCCGTTCAGCTGGTCGTCACAGGAAACTCTTTTGATGACGCAGCCGCTGCCGCCTGGCAGGACGCACAACAGTCCGGTGCCACGTGGGTCGCCCCGTTTGACGATCCCGGCACCATTGCTGGGCAGGGCACCATTGCCCGCGAAGTGGTGGAGCAGCTTGCGGAGCTCGGTGAAGAGCCCAGCATGTTCGTCGTGCCCGTGGGCGGCGGTGGACTTTTCTCCGGTGTCGTTACTTACCTTGCGGAAAAGAGCCCGAAGACGGAAGTCGTGGGCGTCGAGCCTGCTGGTGCTGCCTGCGTCGCGGCTGCGCTGGATATGGGTGGCCCAGTGACGCTCGGGGATACCGATCCTTTCGTTGATGGCGCGGCGGTGAAGCGGTGTGGGGATGTCACCTATGCTGTGCTCAATGGGCATCGGAAGATGATTGACCTCATTAATGTGGCAGAAGGTTCTGTTTGTACGGAAATGCTGGAGCTCTACCAGAATGAGGGCATTATTGCAGAGCCGGCAGGGGCACTTTCTGTTACGGCACTGCATCATTTGCGGTTCGTTCCGGGAAGCTCAGTCGTCTGCATTATCTCTGGAGGTAACAACGATGTTTCTCGCTACAGCGAGATCATCGAACGTTCTCTCGTGGACCAAGGCCTCAAGCATTACTTCCTGGTGAATTTCACTCAGAAACCGGGCCAGTTGCGGAAGTTCCTTGACAGCGTTCTTGGCCCGCATGATGACATCACCCTCTTTGAGTATGTGAAGCGTAATAACCGTGAAACTGGTGCTGCACTGGTGGGCATTCAACTGGGAACAGCCACTGGTCTGCACGCACTGTTGCACCGGATGGAGGAGAGTGGCATTGAGTGTGAACGCCTCCTACCTGGCACTCCGGCCTATGAATACCTGACCTAGCGGCGGGTGGTGGCGATGGCTCTGTCGTATGGGGTGAGCTCTGGCGCTACCATCATGGCGGAGCTGGAGATAAAGCGGTCGCGGTTTCTCTGTTATCTACAGCGAACGGAAACTGAACAAGATGCCCGGGATTTCATTGCGGAGATCCGTCACCTGCATCCTACTGCCCGCCATCACTGTACTGCCTTTCGCATTGAGGAGGGAACAGGGCAGGTGAGGGAGCGCTCCAGTGACGACGGAGAACCTTCCGGTACTGCCGGTGGTCCGATGCTCGCGGTGCTGCAGGGCGAGGAGCTGGTCAATATCTGTGCCGTGGTCGTTCGTTATTTTGGTGGGGTATTGCTAGGCACTGGTGGTCTAGTACGGGCGTATACTGACGCTGTTATCGCAGCGGTAGCAGCTGCACGCACCCATGGACGTTTAGTGTCTCGGTGGCCTGTGGAACTGTGGTCTGTAGAAGCACCTATTACTGACGTGGGTCGGTGGGAAGCTGACTTGCGGGCCAAAGGCGTTGACCTCGTGGACGTGACCTATGGGGAGGGGTTGGATGTTGTGTGCCTAGAATCAGGTGAGGTTTCGCGCCGTACGGACCCTTTGGCCGCGGTTCTCGTGGCGGCAGTGGCACAGCATGGGGAGACGGAACTTGTCCGGGAATACATTTCCGCCCTGTCAGCCGGTTCTCGGGAACCGTACCGGACAGGGCGGATAATGCGCGAGTGCCAACAGTAAAGCGGGGAGCTCGCTTCTTTCTCTAGGCGGCGGATAGGGGGGAGACCACTCCTCACTATCACCAGTTAGTCTGTTCTATTGCAGGTAGGGCGGCACGAAGGTGCACTTGATCTGCTTGTAGTTACGACCGGTGAGCATATTTTCCACAACCTGGTAGGTGACCGGGTCGTAGGTCATACCGAAGTGGTCAGTGAGGTCGATGGGGCAGAGGTCCTGGATGATGATGTTGGTGACGCCTGGTTCCTTGATGAGGTCGTGGGTGTAGGGGGTCACAACGTCGTCGAGGTAGGTGGTGATGACGGTGTACTTCACACCGGGCATGGTGATGCCACCTTTTTCGAGTTCCTTGACGAAGTCGGAGCCCATGGTCTGCTGGCCGTCAGCGGACAGGTTGAGCTTGTCGAAGAGCTTCTGCCACTGGTCGTTCAGGCCGGCAGCGTCAATGGCGCGACCAATGCCGTAGAGGGAGGAACCGTGGTTGGAAGCAACCAGCCCGATGGTGTGGCGTACGGTTTTGTCGCCACCGTACCACTTGATGTAGGCGTTAGGGAGAGCTCCGCCGCCCTGGGAGTGGCCAACGAAGTCAACCTTCTTGGCGCCAGTGCGCTTCATGACGTAGTTGACGAAAACGCCGAGGAACTGTGCGGAAGCCTTGATGTCGCCGTTGAAGGGGAATGATTCGTCAATCTTGTTGGGATCGACGAGCGCGCCTGGAATGGCAGGACCCGGGTTGTAGTTGAAGGTGTAGGCGCACAGACCGGCCTTGGTCAGCATCGGGCCGTAGTAGGCCCAAGTGGCGTAGGCATCTTCATTGGTGCCGGGGATGAGGATGATGGGGAGAGCATCCTTGTACTTCGGCTTGCAGGAGAAGTCGTTCACGCCCTTGGGGGCAGTGCCGTTGTGCTCCTTGGAGTACTTCGAGGCGGCGGGGAAGTTGGTCTGGATGGGACCAACACCCTGGTTCGGCATACCCCACTTGTCGGAGGTCTTACTGCGCAGGCCACCGAATTCGTCACGCGGGTAGCCGGGGATGCTGGTGGAGGAAGTAGCAGAATCGTCAGACGCTGCAGTGTTGCTGGCGTGCGCAAAGGCAGGTGAGATGCTGAGTGCCATTGTGGATGCGCAGAGGGCAGCCGTAAAGCGACGACTGAGAGAAGTCATGGGAAAAGCTCCTATGTACAGTGATTGTGGGAGGTAGGAGGGGGATTAGCGTTGTCTAGGAGATGACCAATCCGACTCTGAGAGTCAATCTAGGGCACTCTACAAGGTGCTGCAACGGGGTTGCCTTTCATTGAGTAGCTACTTTCTGTACGTCTCCTTGCTAAATTGCTCTTTGCTCAGTTAAAACCCTATTTCTTCGTCCTGTGTGGTCATTTGACCAGTTGTCAGATGCTGTTAATATGTGAAATAAGTGCGGCGCTACTGGACGAAAAAGTACCAGTAGCGCCGCAGAGCACAATGAGTGGTTAGGGTTCCTGCTCCAGGAGTACGAAGGTGTGCGGGGGGAGGACCAGCAGATTCGTCTCTTTGGTGTCCACTTTGCCCGTCACCAAGCCATCCGCAACGTCATCTGCGGCCAGCGGAATGGACACGGGAAAAGCGTCCGGGTCGCTGTTGACATCTGGTAGTTCAGCTGTCTCTACAGATTCTGCATCTGCCGGATCGCCATCGTCTTCTGCGGGGGCAAAAGTATCAGCAGCGCCATCGTTTTCCGGCTTTTCACCATCCGGCCAGGTACTTTCCATGGACTCGGCAGGCATCTCTCCAGTTGGGCACTCCGGTACTTCTTCTGCAGTGTTCAGAACGAAGTGCCAATCGTTACTGTCCGCCTCGCACAGCTCATCGGGGATGTGGAACGTGCACGGATCGTGTGAGGCGTTGAAAAGCATAAGGAAGGAGGAGTCGCCGTGGAGACCGCCCAAGGGGTTGGGCGTGGCATTGGCGTGTCCATTGAGGAACACCATGATGCTGGCAGCGAAGGCGTTATCCCAATCTGCAGGCTCCATTTCTTTACCATTGGGCGTCATCCAGATAACGTCTGGTAGTCCCTGGCTGGTGTCGTTAAGATGGCTTTCCGTGGGGGAGTCCGCGGGGACGTTCTCGCCCGTAAAGAAGTTGCTCTGTCGGAAGATGGGGTGCTTGTGGCGGAGCTCAATGAGAGCTTGCGTAAAGCTATGTAATCCTGCCCACTGAGGGTCCTTTGCTGCCTCCCAATCCATCCAGGAAATCTCGTTGTCTTGGCAGTAGACGTTATTATTGCCGCCTTGCGTGCGGCCCACTTCGTCACCGTGGAGCAGCATGGGGGTTCCCTGGGAAAGGAAGAGGGTAGCGAGCATGTTGCGCTGCTGGCGAAGGCGTAGTGCTTGGATCTTAGGATCGTCGCTGGGGCCTTCGACTCCACAGTTCCAGTTGCGGTTGTGTGATTCGCCGTCGCGGTTATCTTCGCCGTTGGCTTCATTGTTCTTCTGGTTGTAAGTCACCAGATCGCGCATGGTGAAGCCGTCGTGGGCAGTAATGAAGTTGATGGAGTTGAAGGGGCGGCGGTTGGTGTGAGCGTAGAAATCCGCGGAGCCGGTAAGGCGCCCGGCGAATTCGCCGAGAACATCGGGATTGCCGCACCAGAACTCGCGCATGGTGTCACGGAATTTACCGTTCCATTCGCTCCAGGGGTAGGGGAATCCGCCCACTTGGTATCCGCCGTAGCCGAGATCCCAGGGTTCTGCGATGAGCTTGACCTGCGAGAGTACTGGGTCCTGTTGGACAGCGGAGATGAAATTGCCCCACATGTCCACGGCTTCATCGCCGCGGGTGAGGGTGACGGCAAGGTCAAAGCGGAAGCCGTCGACGTGCATTTCTTCGACCCAGTAGCGAAGGGAATCGAGGACGAGCTGCAGTGTGTAGGGATGACGCATGTTGACGCTATTACCGCAGCCGGTGAAGTCAAAGTAGGAGCTGGGGTCGTCCTTGCTGAGGTGGTAGTAGGCGCGGTTGTCGATGCCTTTGAAGTTGAGCGTGGGGCCTTCAGCAGAGCCTTCCGCGGTGTGGTTGTACACCACGTCGAGAATGACCTCGATGCCGGCTTTATGGAAGGTTTTCACCATTTTCTTGAACTCAGCTACTTGCCCGCCGGGGTTCTTGAGTGAGCTGTAGTCTCGGTGCGGTGCGAAGAAGCCGAAGCTGTTGTAGCCCCAGTAGTTGCGCAGTCCCATCTCGAGGAGGCGTCGATCGTGCAGGAACTGGTGGACGGGGAGCAGCTCGATGGCTGTGATACCCAGTCCTGCGAGGTATTCGAGAACGCTGGGGTGGACCAAGCCGGCGTAGGTGCCTCGGATTTCTTCGGGGACCTCAGGGTTGCGTTGAGTGAGGCCGCGGACGTGCGCTTCGTAGATGACGGTATCTGCCATGGGGTGTCGGAGGCGACGGTCATCTCCCCAATTGAAGAAGTCGGCGACCACGACGGAGGTCATGGAGTAGGGGAGGGAGTCCTCCTCATCGCGAATGTCGGGGTTGCCGATCTGGTAGCCCAGCAGTGCATCGTGTGGTTGGTATTCTCCGTCGAAGGCTTTGGCATAGGGGTCGACAAGGAACTTGCTCGGGTTACAGAGTGCTCCTTGCTGGGGGTCCCAGTCGCCGTCGATGCGGTATCCGTAGCGTTGGCCGGGGGCGATTCCGGCGACGTAGATGTGCCAGATATGTCCATCGGTAGTGGTGATGGGGATCTGGTGTTCTGTGCCGTCGTCATCGATGAGGCAGAGGGTAACACTGTGTGCTGCCGCGCTGTATAGTGCGAAATTTGTCCCTGACCCGTCGTAAAAGGATCCAAGCGGGGTGGGCTTTCCGGGTTTCAGAGAGCCGTTAGCGGGTGCGCTCATGATTGTCTCCTTGGAGGGGGTTACTCCGGGTTGGGGTCTCGAGGGTGTGAGGCCGTGTTAGTGGGATCGGCGGCTGCTTTCTGTGCTGCTGCTACTGCTAGGGGTGGGCAGGATAGCGGTTCCCTGGTAAGGGGTGGTGTTGAGGTCAGTGCCGGGTTTGGTGACGGGTCCCCAGCCAGTGATTGTGTTGAACTGGCGGGCAAATTCGGGGATGAGGGACTGTACGAAGGAGTGAGTCATGTGGTGCATGTCGTGGTACACCATGACGTTGCCAATCACTGCAGGGCAGAGGTTACCGGGGCAGAGATCGTCGGTGAAGTCCATGAGGTGAACGTTGTCGAGCCCACTGGATGCTTCAATCGCCGGGTTCACTGGTGCCATGGCGAGATCACGGGGGATACCGCAGCTGTAGGCGTTTCCACCGGATTCGAGGCAGTCGGGGACGTTGGCGGGCAGGTCGTCACGGGTCGACCAGGGGGTATCGCGAACGGCGATCATTTGGATGCCATCTTTGTTGAGGGCACGCCATAGGTCAGCGTAGTAGTCCGGCACAATGTCTGGCCCTACACCGGTGAGGGTGGTGGGGCGGGTGGCTGTGCTGAAGACGTAGTCGTACTTCTTCTCAAGGATACGTTTGTAGACTTTTGCGCCCCATTCGAGGCAGCTGTAGTAGGGCTTGTTGTTGGTGGGAAGGTCGATCATTCCGCTAATCATCAATGGGCAGCCCATCTTGAAGTAGACGTCGACGCGGAAGTGTTCACGCTGCCCGAGGGTGTCGAGGGCGGTGAGCCAGTGTTCGGCGTGGGAACCACCAACGAGGGCAATAGAGCGTTTAGCGTTCACGTCACCGTAGACACAGGGACGCCCTTTCTCCTTGCGCCAAAGCTTGACGTCATGAATCTCTGAGTCATTGAAGTCGGAGATGCAGCCATCGAAGGATGAGAGGGGCAGTGTACGGTCCGCATCAATGGGGCGAGGTTGGAATTTCACGCCCTTGGGGACGGGCATTTTTTCGGTGATGGCACGGGCACCGGGATAGTCGGCGGTGAGGGCGAAAGTCATCTGGCCATCGAGGCTGGTGATGTAGCGTTTCCACGTGATATGGAAGCCCACCAGACAGAAGGTGAGGATGACGACCATGGTGCCGGCAATAGCTTTCCAGCTGAGCCAGCTGCGCTTTGGACGCAGGGCTGCGCCAAGACGAACCTTCCAGGAAGGTTTCTCGGCATTTGCCTCTTGGGCGACGACTGGGCGCTTCTTCTTCATGCGCAGGGGTTCTTCAATGTAGTGGTGGGTGAACCAGGCCAGTACGAGGCTGACGACAACGACGAAGACACCGATCTTGTTGGAGGGGTGTTGGCGTTTCAGCTGGGTGCACAGGAGGATGAGGAGCGGCCAGTGCCACATGTAGAGGGAGTAGGCGAGGCGACCCAGCTCGCGCAGTGGCTTAGAGGCAAGGAAGGCGGTAAAGGGGGCGTTGCGCCAGGTAAGTTCTTCCCCTTCCGGCGCTTGGCCGGCAATGATGAGGAAGACAGTGGCAATCAAGACGTAGAGCGTCCAGGGGCCGGGGAATTCTTGGACACCATTGAAGATAAGACCACAGGTGAAGATGGCGAAAAGCCCAACGACGGTGAGGAACCAGCGAACCCAGTGGTTACGTATCTGGATTTTGTGCATGACTGTGGCGAGGAGACCACCGAGGAAGAGCTCCCACATGCGGGACCAGGTGTTGTAGTAGTTGAGCATCTGGTCTTCGCGGTGCAGGTAGATAGCGTAGATGAAGCTCAGCACAGTGCCGATGCCGAGGATGACCGCCATCGGGGTGAAGATTGATTTGCCGGGCCAGAAGCGGTGGAGCAGCCATCCGAGGCCACAGCAGAGCAGAATGATGATGACGTAGAACTGGCCTTGTACGGACATGGACCAGAGGTGCTGCAGGGGGCTGACAGCGGCGCCTGCCTGCGCATAGTCCTCGGACTGTTCAGCGAGTTTCCAGTTCTGGTAGTAGAAGAGGGAGGCAAGGACTTGGTCGTTGACGTTGGCCCAGCGGGTCCGCGGGAAAATAAATATCACGCCGACACCGACGGCAGCGAGGACCACCACCATGGTGGGAAGTAGGCGTCGTGCAGTTTTCCAGATGGAGCGGAGCGGGTTGAGGCTGCCGTAACGGTCGACGTTGCGCATCTGGGAGCCGATGAAGAAAAAGCCGGAGAGCGTCAGGAATACATCCACACCGCCAGAGACTCGACCGAACCAAATGTGGAAGATGACCACCAGTGCAATTGCGAGTCCGCGGAGGCCGTCGAGGTCATAGCGGTAGGCATGTCGATGCTGGGGGATTGGGGGGCGCGCCGCAGGGCCGGATGATTGTGGGGAAGAAGTGCTGTCGTTTCGTGCCATGTCTGTCGTAATCAGATTCTTCAGGGTCATGTGCGCTCTCCTGACGGAGTCGCGCCTGCTCAATATGCTTTTGCGGAAGGCGTTGCACAAACGCAGTCGCCTATCACATCCTACCGTTACGGACGGTTAAAACCCGCATTGGATTTAGGACGACGGGCGATTGACAAGGAAGTTTAAGGAGAGTGGGAGGAGTAGAGCATAATAGAACACTGTTCAATTCCTTATGGAAGGTTGACGAACTATGGCCTCTGTAGACACCATCGTGACGACCGACCGCGACCATGTCTGGCACCCTTATAGCCCAATTCCTGGCCCGACACAGCACATTGTCACTGCTGCGGAAGGCCCCTATCTCACTCTCGATATTGACGCCAGATTTCTTCACGAAGAAACGTCGAATGGTCGGCTGGACTGCCACGTTCTAGACGGAATGAGTTCATGGTGGGCAGCCGCATACGGGTATCGGAACCCCACCCTTGATGCAGCTGCGCATCACCAAATCGACACCTTCAGCCATGTCATGTTCGGTGGTCTCACGCATGAGCCGGCAACGACCCTCGCACAAACGCTCCTTACCCTGGCACCCGCGGGGCTAAGCAGCATCTTCTTCTGTGATTCAGGTTCTGTCTCAGTAGAAGTCGCCGTCAAAATGGCGCTGCAGTATTGGCGCTCTCACACCGACACGTCCCTGCACCGTAAGACAAAACTCTTAACGTGGCGCGGTGGTTACCATGGAGATACTTTCACTCCAATGAGCGTGTGTGATCCCGATGGTGGGATGCACACACTCTGGCAGGGCGTTGTGCAGCCTCAGGTGTTTCTTCCGGCGCCACCTGTGGACCAGGAGACTAGTCTGCGACCCGCCCCATCAGAGATCTCCATCGACGAGTACCTTGCGGAGGCGGAACACGTCCTCTCGCAGCGTGCCGACACGCTGGCGGCCTGCATTATCGAACCGGTGGTGCAAGGTGCAGGAGGTATGCGTTTCCATCAACCAGAACTCGTGCGAGGGCTAAGTGAGCTGTGTCGCCGTTACCACGTTCTTGTCATCTTCGATGAAATTGCTACGGGTTTTGGACGGACGGGTACACTCTTCGCGGCTGATGCCTGCCATTGCACCCCCGATATTATGTGCGTGGGTAAAGCCTTGACGGGGGGTTATCTCACTGCTGCCGCGGTCCTTTCCACCCGTGACATTGCGGAGACAATCTCTACCGGTACTGGTGCACTCATGCATGGACCGACCTTTATGGCCAACCCTCTTGCCTGCGCAATCGGCCAAGCTGCTTGTTCTTTAGCTGTCAGGGCTGTCGAAGAAGGCCAGGCAGTGCGGATTGAACGAGAGTTACGACGTGGCCTTGCTCCAGCATGTGATCTTCCCGGAGTCGCAGACGTGCGAGTCAAAGGGGCAATCGGGGTTGTTCAATTGGTGAGCTCGGCTGCTCTCAACAGTGATGCGGCAACAGCAGCTGCACTGCGGGAGGGTGTCTGGCTGCGCCCATTCCGGGATCTTATCTACTGCATGCCGCCGTTTATTTGTACCGATGAGCAGATCGCCACGATATGTCGGGGAATGGTTGCAGCCGCACATACTGCCACAGTGTAAACAATGCAGACATGTCTCTCGTCGTGCTGAGAGTCTTGGGAATGAGGAAAATGACGAAAATTGTTATCGTGACGGGTACCAACACTGATGTTGGAAAGACCGTCACCACTGCGAGCGCAATTGCAGCTACCCGGGTACGGGCCCCTCACCTCCGGGTAGGCCTTATCAAACCCACGCAGACGGGGGAAGCAGCCGTAGAGAAACGCTCCCTTGGTTATATCGAGCGTGGTGACCGCGGAGATGTTGCCGTTGTGCGTGCCCTCTTAGGAGAAACCACGGCGACACCGGTGCCGCTGCCGGTATGGGAGGGGATACGGTACCCCGAACCCCTCGCCCCGGATATGGCTGCGCATCGCGCTGGAATGGAACTATGGGATGCCGCCCACTTCGCCGATGTTATTGAGGGAGCAGCCCGAGACGTCGATGTGCTGTTCGTCGAAGGGGCCGGTGGTCTGCTGGTCGGATTGGGGGAGGAGCCAGATGGTACGCCCACCACGCTCGTGGAGATAGCGCAGGAAATAACTCGTCGAAGCACCGCCAATGAGGTGTTCTTACTGCTGGTCTCACAACCCCATTTAGGAATGCTGAACCAGTGTGTTCTCACCTGGCGAGAACTACAGCGAGCAGGGCTGTTCCTGGACGGCATTGTCTTTGGTACGTGGCCTGAACACCCTGACCTGCCGATGCAGCTTAATGCGGACGAAGTGTTCCGACTGACGGGGGTACCAGTTATCGGCAGAATTCCACGTGGGGCAGGAAAGCTCCTGCCGAAGCAGCCAGGAAGTATCGCGGTCGCAGGTGACCAGTGGTGGGGTCAGCTTCCGTGGTGCGATTCCGGGGAAGTTCCTAAGCAGTAAGTCCAGCTGTCATAGCACTGAGACCAGCCGACAGAATGTCTGCTGACGCGGCGCTGGGTGTGTCCGTATCTGCTAATTCTGCGAGTTGCCGGCGGGTTTGCTCCTCGACGAGTGCACCAAGAATGAAGAGTAACAGTGCCCGCGCATGCACCTGTGGAGTAGGGCTGACCTCCTTGAGACAGTTGGTCAGGAGATCTAACTGCGGGAAATGTGCAGTCTGTGCAGCGAGTGCGGTGCTCAGCAATTCACTACCGTCCCGGAAGGAAAGGGCGCGAGCGCGGAGCTCCTCCGCCACTATCGCCACATGCCGTGCCCAGCCGGAGTCGGTGGTGAGGCGGATGGTGGGTAGGGGAGGCTCGAGGGAAGGACAATCGCAGCAGAGGATGTAGGAGCACACCGCACCGAGAAGTGCTTGTTTGTTGGGGAAGTACCAGTAGAGTGCCCCAGGCTGAACTCCTAGTTGGCGAGCAACCTTTCGAATTGAGAGATCTTGCAGGCCATAGGTCTGCAAAATATCGATAGCAGCATGCACGATCAAGTCACGAGAAAGCTGCGACATGGCATGTCCTTCGAGGGAAGTAGAAATTGACGTTTGAACGGTGTTCAATAAGAGCTATGTCATACAGTGATTCTACGGCAGCAGTGTCCCCTGTTACCGAAGTTGCAGCAGCGAATACCACACAAGCTCCAGTTCATCCGTCCCCCGCAGAGCTTCCCGCGGATGTGCTAGAAAGAGCCCGCATCTACGCTTTAGACCTCGGTGTTGCGCTCCCTGAATCCGACCTCGTGCAGGTCCTTACATTGCCACTTGACCGGATCCGAGAAGCCCTTGACCTCGCCCAGGAAGTCCGCGAGAAGTGGTGCGGCAAAGAAGTCGAGCTCGAAGGTATTGTCAGCCTCAAAACTGGCGGTTGCCCCGAGGACTGCCATTTCTGTGCGCAATCCGGGGTCTTTGAATCCCCCGTGCGTAGCGCCTGGATTGATATCCCAGCTGTAGTGGAATCTGCCAAACATACGGCAAAGACCGGTGCCGCCGAATTCTGTCTTGTCGCTGCCGTCCGCGGCCCCGACAAAAAGCTAATGAGTCAGCTCAAAGCAGCAGTGGAAGCCATCCGAGCCGAAGTAGACATTCACATTGCCTGTTCACTAGGAATGCTGACGGACGAGCAAGCGGATGAGCTGGCTGCGATGGGAATCCACCGATATAACCACAATCTTGAAACTGCCCGCTCCTACTTCCCCAACGTCGTCACTTCCCACACCTGGGAGGTTCGACGCGAAACACTCGAACGAGTTCGCGATCGCGGTATCAAACTGTGCTGCGGTGGAATTATTGGATTGGGGGAGAGTATCGAACAGCGTGCCGAATTCGCTACCCAGCTTGCCGACCTTGGCCCCACCGAAGTTCCCATTAACTTCCTCAACCCCCGCCCCGGAACCCCGTTCGAAAACCATCCCCTCGTCAGTATGGAAGATGCTCTTCGCACCATTGCGGCCTTCCGCTTCGCACTCCCGAAGGCCACCATCAGGTTCGCTGGCGGACGCGAAATCACTCTGGGAGACAAAGGCATGCGCGACGGTTTAACAGGTGGCATTAATGGCTTTATCGCTGGCAACTACCTCACCACGCTCGGCTGTAGCGCGGAAACTGACCTCGATATGCTCTCCGAACTTCACATTCCCATCCGGGAAAAGAAAGAAGTGCCCTAATGCGTACAGTAGCGAGCACGGAATTGCATGATCATCTACTCCATGGCAAACCCTTTGCGTTTGATCCTTACCGAGGAACTGACCTCGCCGAAGGCGTGCCACGCCCGTTCAAAGCCGCCGAATTGGGACTTGAGCCTTTCCGCTACTGCCCACTGTGTGGCCGTCGTATGGTGACTCAAGTTCTTCCCAACGGCTGGACAGCGCGGTGTTCACGACACGGCGAGATATCGTCCTACCTGTTCGAGCACTAGGAGCTCGATTCCTCGTACGAGCTTCGTGGACCTCTACTGTGAGAGCACCTCCGGCTTATGGACAGGAGGACGTAACATAGCGCTTGCATCCGTCACTTCACAGTGTGTATGGACAAAACGGAAAAGACGGGCGGGGCGGCCTCCCTCTGCACCGGGCGTTGTCGTGGCCCCAGTGGCTTCAATAACATGCCGACGCTGGAGGGTACGCTGCAGATTAGTGGCATCAACCCGGTAATGTAGGGCAGCTTCATAGATGGCGCGCAGTTCAGAGATAGTGAACTCTGATGGGGATAGTGCGAACCCCAGATTGGTGTAGCCCAATTTACTGACGAGTCGATGCTGGGCAGCCGCAATGATGTCAGCGTGGTCCGCAGTAGTGTGAGGCAGTTGGGAGACAGGGATCCACTCTGTATCAGCGGGTAGACGCGGACAGGCCGTAGTGGGGATGAGGCCAAGGAAAGTGGCGGCAATGACGCGGCCATCTCGCCGCCGTCCCGGATCGGAAAAGACGCTCAGCTGCTCAAGGTGCGAAAGGGAGTGGACGTCAACTTTCTCCGAGAGCTGCCGACTAATGGATTCGGTAATGGTTTCGTCATCACGAAGCCAGCCGCCAGGGAGTGACCAAACAGGCTCATGCCCAGCGGGGGAGTAGGGGTCGACGAGCGCACGTGCCTGTTGCCAGAGGAGGACACAGAGTTCCCAGGCGTCATCGACACTGCGGCGACGTACCTGGAAGATAGTTACCCGTACTTCCATTCTGCTGGTAACATTCCACATAGTTTTCGATTATAAGTCGAAAACCCCCTCGAGAACACTCTCTCCAACCTGGGAGCGCACCATGACTGCCCACACACTCGACCATCTAGACTCGCCTCTCCTATCTCAGATCACCACCAACGCAGCGGGCACATATACCGGAATCGCCGGAGACGTCACCTGGGCAGCAGAAATACGACGACTGGCTGACGCCCGCGACGCTGTCATCCTTGCCCATAACTACGAACTCCCGGAAATACAGGACATCGCTGATTACACAGGTGACTCGCTCGCCCTATCACGAGTCGCTGCTAACGATCGGCACTCCACTATCGTCTTTTGCGGTGTGCACTTCATGGCAGAGACCGCAAAGATCCTCTCCCCAGAAAAACGAGTCCTTATTCCCGATGCACGGGCCGGATGTTCGCTCGCCAGCTCCATCACAGCCGAAGAACTCGCCGCCTGGAAAACCGAATACCCAAACGCCACAGTGGTGAGCTATGTCAATACCACCGCAGCGGTAAAAGCTATGACAGACATCTGCTGTACCTCCAGCAACGCTGTGGACGTCGTGAAATCCATCTCCGCGGACCAAGAAATACTGTTCTGCCCCGACCAATTCCTAGGAGCACACGTCAAACGGGAAACTGGACGGGACAACATTCACATTTGGATGGGAGAGTGCCACATCCATGCAGGCATCAACGGTGACGTCCTTGCCGAAACAGCCCGCCAGCACCCCGACTCAGACCTCTATATCCACCCCGAGTGCGGATGTACAACGTCCGCTCTCTACCTAGCGCAAGAAGGAGTAGTGCCGCAGGACCAAGTGAAGATCCTCTCCACAGGCGGCATGCTGGAAGAAGCAGAAGAAGCAGATGCACGCGGTGAGAGGGGAGAGGTACTCGTCGCCACCGAGGTGGGAATGTTGCACCAGTTGAAAGCTGCCGCCCCCGACATCACCTTCACCCCCATTAACCCCCATGCGGCCTGCCCATTCATGAAGATGATCACCCCCGCCGCGCTGCTGCGGTGCTTAGCCCTCGGAGAGGACGAGATCGAGCTCGACCCCGATACCATTGCCGCAGCCTACCGTCCCGTCGACCGGATGATCTCTATCGGGAATAGCCCGGCCGCCCGTTAACACTCCCGGAAAGACATTCCTCCTATGGATACACCATGGACTATGCAGTGTGACCTCATCATCGTTGGTGCAGGGGTAGCGGGTCTCTCCGCCGCCGTTGCCGCCCGTGAACAGGGGTTACATGCTGTTATTGTTGACAAAGGCCAATGGCACGAAGGCGCCCGGACGATCCCTCGTTACCCCAACGCCGCCACCAAGATTGCGCAAGGGGGCGTGGCCGTCACCGGTCTCCACGATCTCGAGCTGGATACCAGTCTTGACGATGCGCTCGCACTCCATGTGGCAGACACACTCGATGCCGGCGCCGGGCTCTGCGATAAAGAAGCTGTCACCTCCATCATCGAGGGAGGGGCCGCCGCAGTTCAAAAACTTATCGATCTAGGTGGCCATTTTGACGCCACAGAAGAAGGCCCGCTGAAGCGAACCCGAGAAGGCGGGCACTCTGTCCGCCGCATCATTCACGCAGGCGGAGATGCCACAGGGGCGGAAGTGCAACGGGCCCTCGAAGTTGCCTCCGCCGGCACGCCATGCCTCCAGAACGCCCGTGTTACCAGTATTTTTACCGACGCGGACGGAGTTGTGGGCGTTGGAGTACGCGACCCGCGCGGAGCAGGCTATATAGCCTCCCCATGTGTGCTGCTCGCCACCGGTGGCAATGGGCAATTGTTTAACGTTACGACTAGTCCAGAAGGTGTCCGTGGAGAAGGGTTGTCCCTTGCCCTGAGGGCCGGAGCACGCGTGGCAGATGTGGAATTCACCCAATTCCACCCGACTGTACTTTTCGATTCGCAACGAACCGGCCGCCGTCCACTCATCTCCGAAGCTGTCCGCGGAGAGGGAGCCTTACTCTACGATGCTGCCGGAACGCGCTTCATGGTCGGCATAGATCCACGCCTGGAACTCGCCCCCCGCGATATTGTTGCTCGCTCGATTGCTTTGCATATGAGAGAAACCGGGGAAGAGTGTGCGTGGCTGGATGCTACCCATATCGACCACTTCCACGAACGCTTCCCCACCGTCACCGCGGGCTGCCAAGAAGCCAACATTGACCCGCAGGTTCAGCGCATTCCTATCGCTCCTGCGGCACACTACCAGAGTGGTGGCATTGTCACTGATGCTACGGGACGTACCGATGTACCTGGCCTCTATGCCGCTGGAGAGTGTGCCCGCACCGGTCTGCATGGCGCCAATCGGCTTGCTTCCAACAGTTTGTTGGAAGGCCTCGTAGTGGGGGGACGCGTCCCTGCAGTAGCGGCAGCACGCTGTGCCGAGCGAGGCGCCATTAGCTCCCACACCATCGAAAAAGCTTGGCGAGCCGACACAGAGGTACACCAGCACGACTTCCCATTGGGGGACACGCCTGTCCAACGTCGGCGAGAGCGTCGCGCTTTGCAACAGCTTATGAGCGCAAATGTGGGTGTCACTCGGGATGCCGCATTGCTCACGGAAGCCGCACACCAGCTTGATTCCATGTATGCTACCTTGTCGCGGCGCATGCACGACACCGTTCAGCTCTGCCGCATCATCACCGAGGCGGCGTTACTGCGCACCGAAACGCGCGGTGGCCATACTCGCTTGGACTACCCAATGCAGGATCCGGAACAGTGTGCCAGCCGTGTCTTCCGCCTGAGCCCGGATGGACATATTCAACACGAAATGTGTATCAATCCGCGCCCATCCTATTAACCTCTGCCCGTCTCCACGAACCGTAGTGTAAGGACTCTCCATGACCATGAGCTTTGATGATGATGATTCTCCCGTCTTCCCCTTCACCCCGCAGACGGCCTTCCCCATGTCGCGTGGCCCGGTAGCTCCCCCTAATCCTGCGGATATGGAGCGGGTTGTGGATATCGCTTTGGAGGAGGATCTGCGGTGTGGACCAGATGTCACAACACTGGCCACAGTGCCGGCAGACTCACAGGCAGTGGCCCATGTGCGAACCCGTGAGCAAGGCGTTATCTGTGGCATCCCGGTAGTGAAGGTCGTTCTCGACAAGGTAGTGGGGGAGGGCAACTACACCATGGAAGCATTCTTCCGTGACGGTGACGTCATCGAGCCCGGAGACACTGTGCTCACTATTACTGCTCCCACCCGTGAACTCTTGACTGCGGAACGCACGCTGCTCAACATCGTGACGCACCTCTCTGGAATCGCCACCATTACCCGCCGCTGGGTGGATGCAATGATTGGCACCCGTTGTCAGGTGCGCGATACTCGCAAGACATTGCCCGGCCTGCGTGACCTGGAAAAGTACGCGGTGCGCGTGGGTGGAGGTGTGAACCACCGCATGGCGCTGGGCGACGCGGCACTGATTAAAGACAACCACGTAGTAGCGGCAGGGGGAGTTGTGGAGGCGCTCCGTGCTGTCAAAGAGCAGTACCCCACCATCCCCACAGAGGTGGAAGTCGACTCCATCGAACAGCTGGATGCTGTCCTGAAAGAAGGCGTTGACCTGGTCCTACTCGATAACATGGATCTTCCCACCACCAGTATGGCGGTGCAGCGTCGTAATATGGGCGCTCCCCGCACCAAACTAGAATCATCGGGTGGTCTTACGCTGTCTGATGCGAATCTATATGCACTGACCGGAGTTGACTACGTGGCTGTGGGAGGTCTGACACACTCAGTGAAGGTGCTCGATTTGGGTCTCGACATGTAATGTGAGACGCTGTTAGCCACCCTTTTGTATTAGGCCACCCTAATGAGTATTCGTTCTCGCGTCAGGTGCGGTCTATACTGGTAGGGACCCTATTTTGGTGAATCACCCCTTTGGAAGGACGCTCATGCTGGTACGCACTGACCTGCGCGGACGCACCCTTACCACTGCTCAACTACGGTCTGCAATGCCCCGTGGTGGCTCCGACCCGAGCGCGGTAATGGACACGGTAGCTGCACTCGTTCAGGACATCCATGAGCATGGAGTTGCTGCAGCGCTCTCCTATGGTGAGAAATTCGATGGTATTCGCCCCGCCTCGATTCGCGTCCCCGCAGAAATTATCGACGCTGCCCTCGCCGCCACCGACGATGCGGTGAAAGACGCTCTCAAAGAGGCCATCCGTCGTATCCGCATGGTGCACGCCGCGCAACGTCCAGACCGCCAGACCGTGACAGTAGTGCCGGGAGGCACTGTCACCGAAAAGTGGATTCCGGTGGGACGCGTCGGCCTTTATGTGCCCGGCGGTAAGGCGGTCTACCCGTCCTCTGTTGTCATGAATGTGGTCCCGGCGCAGGAAGCAGGTGTCCAAAGTCTGGTTGTTGCCTCACCACCCCAAACAGACAACAATGGATGGCCGCACCCCACAATCCTGGCAGCCTGCGCACTGTTGGGCGTGGAGGAAGTATGGGCTGTGGGGGGAGCGCAAGCCGTTGCGCTGCTAGCCTATGGAGGCACCGACACGGATGACACTACAGTGCTAGAACCTGTCGATTTGATTACCGGACCGGGTAATGTCTTCGTCACCGCCGCAAAACGCCTCGTACGCGGTGCTGTCGGTATTGACGCAGAGGCTGGTCCATCGGAAATCGCCGTGTTAGCAGACCAGACCGCCAACCCCACCTTTGTCGCCGCCGATATGGTGAGCCAAGCAGAACACGATCCGTTGGCCGCCTCTGTTCTTATTACCGATAGCGAAAAACTGGCTGATGCCGTTGACGCCTATATTGGCACAGAAGCTGGTAAGGATGTCACTGCAGAACGTATCAATACGGCGCTAGCAGGCCCTCAATCCGGCATTATTCTGGTTGACGACATGGAGCAGGGGTTGCAAGTGGTCAATGCCTATGCAGCTGAGCACCTCGAAATCCACACTGCTGATGCTGCAGCTTTGGCCGACCGAGTGCAGTCCGCTGGCGCTATTTTTGTCGGACCCTATAGCCCCGTTCCACTCGGCGACTACGCCGCCGGCTCCAACCACGTGCTGCCCACTTGCGGATCTGCCCGCTACAACGCAGGCCTCTCGACCTACACCTTCCTTAAGCCTGTCCACCTCATCAATTACAACGAAGAGGCACTGCTGGGAATCGCGGATGCCATCCAAACTCTGGCTCGCGAAGAAGTACTCCCGGCACACGGAAAGAGCTTGGAAGTTCGCAAGCAAGCTGCGGCAGCCCGGCAACGGTCATAGGACCCTGGTGCCGTCAGTCCAACTCCACACTTCTGTCCACCTACTGGAAAGATCAACCTCGATGAGTTCTCTCGGCGCCAACGTTCAGTTGTCCGACCTTCCCCTGCGGGATGCCCTCCGGGACAAATCTCCTTATGGAGCTCCGCAGCTCACTGTCCCCTCCCAGCTCAACACCAACGAGAACCCGCATCCCCCCAGCGATGCTCTCGTGGCTGATCTCACAGCAGCAGTGGCCGAAGCCGCTCGTACGCTTAACCGTTACCCCGATCGAGATGCGGTCGAGCTGCGAACCGAGCTTGCCGCCTATGTCTCCCGTCAGACGGGAGTAGAGGTTGGCGTGGACAATCTCTGGGTGGCCAACGGTTCCAACGAAATCCTCCAGCAGTTGTTGCAGGCGTTCGGTGGGCCCGGCCGACAGGCGATGGGATTTGTGCCCTCCTACTCGATGCACCCCATTCTGGTTACCGGCACCACCACAGAATGGCTGCCACAGCCTCGCCGCGCAGATTTCTCCCTTGATGTAGATGCGGCAATTGCCGCAATCCAAGCGGAAAACCCAGACATTGTTTTTCTGACGAGCCCCAACAACCCCACCGGCCAGAGTCTTCCCAACGAGGACCTCCGCCGCATTCTGGAAGCTACCGACAGCCTCATCATTCTGGATGAAGCCTACGGCGAATTCTCCGACGCCCCTAGCGCCTGTGAGCTTCTCTCCGACTATCCCGAAAAACTGGTGGTGTCCCGCACGATGAGTAAGGCTTTCGCCTTTGCCGGCGGCCGCCTGGGATACTTTGTGGCAGCACCTGCGTTTATCGGAGCGGTTATGCTGGTGCGCCTTCCTTACCATCTTTCCACCCTCAGCCAAGCCGCAGCGCTTGCCGCGTTGCGCCATGCCGATGAGACACTGGCTTCCGTCGCCGAATTGGTGGCAGAACGTGAGCGAGTCGCCGCTGTGCTTGCCGCTCACGGACTGACGGTGGTGCCCAGCGCCTCGAACTTCCTCCTTTTCGGTGAGTTTGAGGATGCGGCAGGTGTCTGGCAGCAGTACTTGGACCAAGGAGTGCTTATCCGTGATGTCGGCATCTCACACTACCTGCGTGTCACCATCGGGTTGCAGGAAGAGAATGATCACTTCCTGCGCGCAACTGAGGCTGTATTAGGTGCTTAAAGGCGCCGGGGGAGCCGTTCTCTTTCCCCGCAAATGAGTTCCACTTACAGACCAAACATGACAAAGTAGAGATATGACTGCACGTATTGGACGGGTAGAGCGCGTCACCAGCGAATCCACCATCACTGTCGAGATCAACCTGGATGGTACCGGGAAGACCGATATCTCCACAGGGGTGCCGTTTTACGACCATATGCTGACGGCACTCGGCAAGCACGGCGCCTTTGACCTCACTGTCCATGCACAGGGCGATGTTGACGTGGACGGCCACCACACGGTGGAAGACACTGCTATCTGCCTAGGTCAAGCGCTCCGCCAAGCACTCGGCGACAAAGCCGGTATCCGGCGATTCGGCGAGGCCTGCATTCCCCTGGACGAGAGCCTTGCCCGCGTCGTGGTCGATGTCTCTGGCCGTGCCTACTGCGTACACCGGGGTGAGCCGACAATTATGCGCCACACCTTGATTTCGTCGCACGGCGGGGCCAGTTATGACACAGTGATGAACCGCCACGTGTTCGAGAGTTTCGCCATGAATGCAGGCATCTGCCTGCACGTTCGCGTCCTGGATGGGCGGGACCCCCACCACATTACGGAGGCGGAGTTTAAAGCGTTGGCCCGCGCACTGCGGGAAGCCACCGAACGAGATCCGCGGATCACCGGCATCCCCTCCACCAAGGGTTCCCTCTAGCGAGGCATCCCAGACAGCTCCCACGATTCGGCTCAGCCGACTGACCAAGTACACTAAAGCCTATGAAACCACGCGTCGCGGTCCTGGACATCGGTTCCGGAAACCTCCGCTCTGCTGAAAAAGCCCTTGCTCATGTGGGTGTTGACACTTGTGTCACCAGCGACCCCACCATTGCCCTCAACGCTGATGGTCTGGTCGTGCCGGGTGTCGGTGCCTTCGGATCCTGCTGGCAAGGTTTGCAGCGCGTCAAGGGCGATCGGGTAGTAGGGCAGCGGCTGGCCGGCTCCCGTCCGGTGCTGGGTATCTGCATTGGTATGCAGCTCATGTTCGAGGCCGGTGAAGAGTTCCCCTTCACTTCAGAGGACAGTGATAACGATGGGCCTCAGCGGACCGTCGGTATGGGGGAGTGGCCCGGTGTCGTGAAGAAACTCGATGCGCATGTGCTTCCGCATATGGGGTGGAACACTATTGAGGCAGCAGAAGGGTCGCTGTTGTTCCAGGGTATCGATCCCGATACCCGGTTCTACTTCGTGCACTCCTACGCAGCGTTGGACTGGGAGATGGAGCAAGATCCAACGGGCCTTATCGCCCCCGCGCGGGTGAGTTGGTCTCAACATGAACAGTGTCGTTTCATCGCATCGGTGGAGAATGGGCCATTGTCGGCCACACAGTTCCACCCGGAGAAGTCCGGTGATGCTGGTTCTGAGCTTCTCAAGAACTGGTTGAGCTGCCTTTCCTAACTTCCCTCTGCTTTCGGGGCGTATAAGAATCACCTTGAGGCAGTCAGCGATCCCTAAGTGCAGAACCGAAAAAGGAAGACCATCGTGAGTTTTACTCTCCTCCCCGCCGTTGACGTTGCTGACGGCAAAGCAGTCCGCCTCGTACAAGGTGAGGCCGGTTCCGAGACCGTTTACGGTGCCCCGCGTGAAGCCGCACTGAAATGGCAGGAGGATGGGGCCGAGTGGATTCACGTCGTTGACCTCGACGCGGCTTTCGGCCGTGGTTCTAACTACGACATGCTGCGTGAGGTGGTCGGAGAACTCGACGTCAACGTGGAGCTCTCTGGTGGAATTCGGGATGATGAGTCCTTGCAGCGAGCTCTCTCGACGGGCTGCCGCCGCGTCAACATCGGCACTGCGGCGTTGGAAGACCCCGCCTGGTGTGCCCGCGTGTTAGCGGAAAATGGGGACCGTGTCGCTATTGGCCTCGACGTTCGCGTCATTGACGGTGAACCGCGGCTCCGGGGTCGTGGATGGGTGTCCGATGGAGGCAATCTGTGGGAGGTGCTGGAACGCCTCAACAAGGATGGTTGTACCCGCTATGTTGTCACAGACGTCTCCAAGGACGGAATGCTGTCCGGTCCGAATCTCGAGATGCTCGGTGCCGTTGCCGATGCCACTGATGCCAAGATTGTTGCTTCTGGCGGGGTCTCCAGTGTGGCAGATTTGGTAGCTATTGCCCAATTGGAAGCTCGCGGAGTGGACTCAGCGATCACTGGAAAAGCTCTTTACGCAGGAAAATTCACACTTCCTGAGGCACTTGCTGCAGTGCGCACCCACGCCTAACGTTCATATAGAGCCCGATATGGTGTCGGCGGTGGTCGGCACCGCGATGGAAGGAAAGACTGTGACCCTCGCAACCCGCGTGATCCCGTGCCTCGACGTTGACAACGGACGAGTGGTGAAAGGCGTCAACTTCCTCAACCTCCGGGATGCGGGAGACCCGGTAGAGCTAGCCCGTGCCTACAACGCCTCCGGTGCCGATGAGCTTACCTTCCTGGATGTCACAGCATCCTCTGCAGGACGTGCCACCATGGTCGATGTGGTGCGTGCGACTGCTGAGGAGGTGTTTATTCCCCTCACTGTTGGCGGGGGAATCCGTGCCGTGGAGGATATTGACCGGATGCTCCGCGCCGGCGCCGATAAAGTCTCCATCAACACGGCAGCTATCGCCAACCCGCAGTTGCTCACTGATGGGGCTCGCACTTTTGGGGCCCAGTGCATCGTGCTGTCGGTCGATGCGCGCACTGTCCCGGCAGGGGAGAAACCCACTCCCTCAGGTTGGGAGGTCACCACCCATGGCGGTTCCCGCGGTACTGGTATTGATGCCGTCGAGTGGGCGCGCCGCGGCGAAGAACTCGGGGCTGGGGAGATCCTCCTGAATTCCATGGATGCGGACGGGACTAAAGATGGTTTCGATTTGGAGATGATTAAGGCCGTACGGGCAGCCGTCTCCATTCCCGTTATTGCCTCGGGCGGAGCAGGTAAAGCCAGCGACTTTGCCCCTGCTGTGCAGGCAGGTGCGGATGCTGTACTGGCTGCCAGTATCTTCCACTTTGGTGAGGTAACTATTGCTGAGGTGAAGGACGCTATGCGAGCTGAAGGGATTACCGTCCGATGAGCAGTGGCCCCGACCCTATTGTCACGAGTTTAGCTGATCTCCGCTGGAATGATCAGGGGCTTCTTCCTGTCGTGGTGCAGGATAACGCGACGGGTGAAGTACTGATGATGGCATGGGCTAATAAAGCTGCGCTGCAGTACACTCTGGATACCCGTCAAGCGACCTACTGGTCCCGTTCCCGTTCTGAACTGTGGACCAAGGGGCTCACGTCGGGGCATGTCCAGCATGTCGTTGCAGTATTCCATGATTGTGACGCAGACACGGTGCTCTATGTAGTAGAACAGACTGGAGCGGCCTGCCATACGAATACTAAGACGTGTTTTACTGCTCGTCCCTTGCTGTCAGCTGAAGCAGATCACCCTTTGCGGAAGGATTTACTCTACGGCACAGAGGAACGCTAGCAGTGAAACACCGCTTGTGACACCCTCTTCCCAGGATGATGGGGTGCTGATTAGTGAGGCTCTGCGGGAAAGTGGAAATCCGGTTTTCAGTTTGCAAGGGTGCATCGCTACGCTGATTCTGTCAGATCCACAACGGTAAAGGGAGGGACGATGCCAGGTTACCCCTCCGATCTGATCGACCTTGTGAAAGAGGACCTGGCTCAGCGAGAAGAATGCCTCGATTACGCCAGCATCAAACGAATGGCGGCGGAGGCACCGGCGCCCCGTGATGGGCTAGGCGCGTTGCATCAGCCGGGGGTTTCTGTAATCGCCGAGATTATCCGTGCATGTCCTGCACGGGGCCCCTTGGCAGATATTCCTGATCCGGCAGGGCTAGCCCAGCTCTTTGTGAAAGCAGGGGCTCGAATTGTCTCGGTACAGACCGAGCGCCACTACTACCGAGGTTCGCTGCTTGATCTCGACCTTGTGCGGCGTGCAGTCGATGTTCCCATTCTGGTCAAGGATTTCGTCGTCGCCCCCTATCAGATTCACGAATTGCGAGCGCACGGCGCCGATCTCGTTCAGCTCAACGTTGAGCTCCTCCAACAAGACCAGTTGGAAGCGCTTCTCGATCGCGTCGAGTCCCTAGGTATGCATGCAGTGTTGGAAGTGCATTCTCCTGCAGAGGCAAGTCGCGCGCTGGAGGCCGGTGCTAAAGTGATCGCCATCAATGCTCGTCACCTAGGAACCAACCATATTGACCGGACCCTTTTCGGTGAGGTCGCAACCGGACTGCCGGCGGAGGTCCTCCGTATTGGTGAAGCAGGCGTGAGGGGCCCCCGAGATCTTCTCTCATACGCCGGGGCAGGCATTGATGCAGTCCTAGTGGGGGGCAGTGTCGTGACGGCCGATGACCCAGCTTCCATCATTAGCGATCTGGTGATAACCGGCGCACACCCGGCTTGTCCTGGCCGCGAATAGGTACGCTGGGGGAGAGCCCGTCGTCCAAGGAGAGCCATGCCTCAACACTCCGGCCAGCTGCTGGCGTCTATCCCCAGCCCGTCACGAGGATATTTCTCGCTCGGCCCCCTGGATATTCACTTTTATGCCCTGTGTATTATCGCCGGCGCGGTGGCCGGAAGTATCGTCGCGGCACGTCGTTGGGAAGCTCGCGGAGGTGACCGAAACGACGTTTACGATTCCCTCCTATGGGCTATCCCACTAGGGATTATTGGGGCACGTCTTTACCACGTCATCACGGACTGGCGCCTCTACTTCGGGGCAGCAGCTCCGCACGAACCCATTGACGCCCTGAAGATTTGGGAAGGCGGCTTAGGCATTTGGGGAGGTGTTCTGTGCGGAGCACTTGGGGTGGGGATCTACTGCCATAGACACCATCTGCCGCTGAGTGCACTGGCTGATGCTGCGGCTCCGGGGCTTATCCTGGCGCAAGGTATTGGTCGCCTCGGAAACTGGTTCAATCAAGAGCTTTACGGACGCTCCACGACTGTGCCATGGGCACTGGAGATTTACGAGCGGTCACACGGAGTCTCAACCGGTCAGATTATTGGCACCTACCACCCCACATTCCTCTACGAAATGTTGTGGGATTTCCTTGTCGTGCTCGTTCTGTTGGTGATGGATAAGAAGCTTGTCATGGGCTATGGACGGCTCTTCGCCAGCTATGTGATGCTCTACTGCCTGGGACGGTTCTGGATTGAACTCATGCGGAGCGATCCCGCCTCTCATATCCTCGGACTGCGGGTGAACACTTGGGTGTCGGGAATTCTCTTTTGTGCCGCGCTGGTTTATGTGCTTGCGGCGAAAAGGGGTCGACGTAGCGTCACCGAGATAGCCGCATTCTCGGCACGCCAGACGGGTGATGAGCAGGACAGAGAGTCATCATCATCCACCCCTTGAACAGGTGACCAGGGCGAATTGGGGCAGCAACTCAGCTTGTGATTTCCCGCGCTGGGTGGGGCGTAATAGAGTTTCTGCCACGGAACCAGCTAGGATTGAGGCTGTGAAGCGTCGAACTAAAATTGTTTGTACTCTAGGTCCTGCTGTCGCGTCTGCCGAAGCTATCCGCAAACTTGTAGATGCCGGCATGAATGTCGCCCGCATGAACATGTCCCACGGCGATCATGCCGACCACGCCCAGAACTACCAGTGGGTGCGTGAAGCCTCCGAGGCTAGCGGCAAAGCCGTAGGCGTGCTTGCGGACCTGCAAGGCCCCAAGATTCGTCTGGGCCGGTTCAAGGACAACCGCACCGTCTGGGCCACCGGCGAAACCATCACCATCACAGTGGAAGACTGCGAAGGCACCCATGACCGTGTCTCCACTACGTACAAAGGGCTTGCCTCCGATGCCAAGCCCGGCGACCGTCTCCTCGTCGATGACGGCAAAGTTGGCTTGGTCGTTGACCATGTTGAGGGACCCGACGTGGTCTGTCTGGTGACGGAAGGCGGCCCGGTCTCCAATAACAAGGGCGTCTCGTTGCCGGGTATGGATGTGTCTGTCCCAGCATTGTCGGAAAAGGACATCGACGACCTTCGGTTCGCCCTGGAACTCGGTGTGGACTTCATCGCCCTATCCTTCGTCCGTTCTCCCACTGACGTTGAGCTTGTTCACGAGGTGATGGATGAGGTGGGCCGGCGTGTACCCGTCATCGCGAAGCTGGAGAAGCCGGAAGCCATTGACAATCTGGAAGCCGTCGTCCTAGCCTTCGATGCCATCATGGTTGCTCGCGGTGACCTGGGTGTGGAGCTTCCGCTGGAAGATGTGCCGATGGTGCAGAAGCGCGCCATCCAGATTGCCCGCGAGAACGCCCGGCCGGTGATCGTTGCAACCCAGATGCTCGATTCGATGATCGAGAACTCGCGCCCAACTCGAGCGGAAGCCTCCGACGTGGCGAATGCCGTGCTCGATGGCACCGATGCAGTTATGCTTTCCGGGGAAACCTCAGTGGGTGCCTATCCCTTCGAGACGGTGAAGACGATGAGCCGCATTGTGCGCGCTGTCGAGCGAGATCCGGAAGCGGTTCCGCCGCTGAAGCATCGTCCTCGCACTCGCCGTGGCGTTATCTGCCAAGCAGCTGTCGATATTGCCGAACGTCTCAACGTGAAGGCTATCGTGTCCTTCACCTCGTCTGGCGACACGGTACGCCGTGTGGCACGCCTCCACCCGACGATTCCTCTGATTGCCTTCACTAACTCCGAGGCGGTGAAGAACCAGCTAGCGCTTGCGTGGGGCGCGGATTCCTTCTGTGTCGAGACCCTCTCCGACACCGACAGCATGGTGCGTGTAGTCGACCGTAAGCTGCTGGACATGCCGGGTTACGAGTACGGCGATCAGCTGGTTATCGTGGCCGGTGCCCCTCCGGGACGCTCGGGCTCCACTAACATGGTGCACGTGCACCGCCTAGGCGAAGAAGACCGCTAATATTAGTGCTACGCAACGTGGCGTAAAGGCCCCCGTATGGGGGCCTTTACTATGTGCCGCAACTGTTTGGACAAGATTCACTTTTTTATCGGGCATGATGAATGGACAATTGGGCCCTATGCCCATACCCTTTACCAGGTGAGAGCATCTGGAATTGTCAAAGTAACCCCAGTCCTGCCCGACGAATTGCAGTCTCTTTTTGAGCTTGCCTACAACCTTCGTTGGGTATGGCGCAGCGAAACCCGCCAACTTTTCCGCACCATCGACCCCGCTAAGTGGGATGCCTGTGGAGATCCACTACAGGTGATTCGCGAGACCCCCTCCACCCGTTGGGAAGAACTTCTCGCAAATGATCGTTTCCGCGATGACTACGAGCGCGAATGCCGCAACTTGGAAGCCTACATGGCCGCCGATTCATGGTTCCAAGAGACCCATGACCCGGATGCGACTGGCCGTGCCAGCCGCGATCCTCTCACCGCTTACTTCTCCATGGAATTCGGCATTACCCCCTGCCTCCCCATCTACTCAGGTGGCCTGGGTGTGCTCGCTGGTGACCATCTGAAGTCCGCCTCTGACCTTGGTGTCCCGCTCATTGGTGTGGGCCTGCTCTACCGTAATGGCTACTTCACTCAGACTCTCTCCCGCGAGGGTCTGCAGGTCGAAAACTATACAGACCACGACGCCGCCAACCTTCCCATCAAGCCTGTTCGCGACGCAGATGGCAAGCAGCTCAAAGTGTCTGTGCGTTTCCCCGGCAAACGATTCCTCAGCATCGCCATGTGGACTGCACAGGTGGGACGCGTCACACTTCTCCTGCTGGATACGAACCTTCCTGAGAACGCCGAGGACCTCCGCGAGCTCACGGACCGTCTGTACGGTGGCGACGAAGAACACCGCATCCGTCAGGAGATCGTCCTGGGTATTGGCGGCGTCCGCGCCGTGTGCACCTACTGTGATAATGCCGGCTTGGCACGCCCACAGGTTGCTCACCTGAACGAAGGCCACGCGGGATTCCTGGGGATCGAACGTATTCGTGAGCGCATGGACAATGGCCTCAGCTTCGATGAGGCTCTTGCAGAGGTGCGCGCGAGCAGCATCTTCACTACCCATACCCCCGTCCCTGCCGGTATCGACCGCTTCGATATGTCAATGGTGCGGCGCTACTTGAACCCTGACGAGGATGGTGCCTCAAAGTTGGTGCCAGGTGTGCCGGTTGAACGAGTCCTAGCCCTCGGTGCGGAAGGTGACCCCGGTCGCTTCAATATGGCGCATATGGGTTTGCGTCTGGCACAGCGGTCCAATGGTGTCGCCAAGTTGCACGGTGTGGTCTCACGTTCGATGTTCTCGTCTCTTTACCCGGGTTTCTCGGATGAGGAGTCCCCCATCGGTTCCGTTACTAACGGTGTGCATATGCCCACCTGGATCTCCCAAACCATGCGCCCTATTGTGAAACGCATTGTGGGGGAAGGAAACCTCGCCACCGCAGATTCCTGGGATCATATTGACCGGATTTCAGATGAGGAACTGTGGAAGAGCCGAAATGTCCAGCGTGCCCGCCTGGTGCAGACAGCGCGTGAGGCTGTTCGTCAGTCCTGGCTCGACCGTGGTGCTTCCGAAGCCGAGCTGGGGTGGACCGATGACATCCTTGACCCCAGCATCCTTACTGTTGGTTTCGCTCGCCGCGTCTCCACCTACAAGCGGTTGACGCTGATGCTGCAGGACGCCGACCGTCTGCGCGAGATCCTCACCAACGAGGAACGCCCGGTTCAGTTCATTATCGCTGGTAAGGCTCACCCTGCGGATGGTGACGGCAAGTACCTCCTCCAGCAGCTGGTGCAGTTCGCGGACCAAGCAGGTGTCCGTGATCGTATCGTCTTCCTGCCTGACTATGATATCGGTCTTGCGCAGACGATGGTGGCTGGCTGCGACATCTGGCTTAATAACCCAATTCGGCCACAGGAAGCCTCTGGCACCTCCGGGATGAAGGCTGTTATGAACGGCTGTCTTACGCTTTCTGTTTCTGACGGTTGGTGGGACGAGATGGCTGACGATGAGCTGGGCTGGACTATCCCCTCCGTAGAGAACACTGACGCTCCCACCCGGGACCGTCTTGAGTCTCTTGCTCTCTACGACTTGCTGGAACGCCAGGCGGCCCCGTTGTTCTATGATCGCAACGACGATGGCCTCCCTGTCGGCTGGGTGGAGCGGATGCGTAAATCCCTCTCTGTGCTGGCACCGAAGGTGTCCGCTACTCGCATGGTACGAGACTATGTGACGGACTACTATCGTCCGGCTCAGGGTACTTACCTGCAGATGACAGATGACCCGCAGGCCTCTGCACACTTCGTGCGGTGGCAGCAGAAGCTGCGTGCCGAGTGGGATAAGGTAGCGGTGACCGCACTGTCGTGCAATGATCAGGATGCGCTGGCGGCAGAGAAGGACATCGCTCTGTGTCAGTCTGTGACAGCTGGAAACAGCCTCTCGATGGCGTGCTCAGTCAAACTAGGAGACCTTTCATCCGAGGATGTGTGTGTGCAGGCCGTTTGCGGCGCTGTCGATACTAACAACGAACTGCATGATGTCCGCATGGTGACTATGAAGCTGGCCGCCGATGGGGATTTTCACGCGGAGATTCCAATGGTCAATCCTGGAAGCATGGGTGTGACGGTGCGTGTTATGCCTAAGCATCCGCTGCTTGTGAGCGCGGCCGAGATGGGCCTGTGCACTTGGGCCTAGCTACTCTCTAAGCGGTGTATGCCTGCAAAGTTGTGTTGTACTGCCACCTCATCGTTATTGGTGAAGGTGGCAGCACTGCATTTATCGCAAGAGGAGTTGCGACATGCCTCATCACACCAGCGTCTTACGGGGTGGGGGAGAACTGAGCACAGTATGAGAGTCTCTCTCGCTCTCAGAGAACCTGCAGGTCAGAGTTTTCTTTGCGGTGTCGAGAAGGTGGTTTTATCCCACGGCCGTAGGTAAAGTGCGTGACACGCACCACATCCTCTTGTTAGGCTGAGAGCATGATCGCCGCAGATGCCACCCCCGCACGCACCGCCGACAAGGTGCTCTGTGGCATGTGTACGTGTATGGCTGGCTGCCAGTCTCGAATGTGTTGCCGCTAAGTTTCTAAGTTTCTGAGCTCTGCTCCTTAGCATCCGCACACACCGGTAGCCATTTTCTTCCGTGTTTCCTTAGCGAACACTGATCCCCTGTAGAACTGCTCCGTTGCAGACTTATACACGAAAGCCTTACACCATGTCTTACGCCACCATCACCACTCCCCGTACTTATTCCTCTGCTACCCATACTCCGGCTTCTACAACCCCGGCCTCTACTACGCCGGTTAGCCGCGCGGTTCGACCAGGCAGCACCTCAATCGTTCCGCAGCCCTGGGTGAGTACTGGTGCCGGCTATGTGGTGGCCCCACAACTTCACCTTGGGGAGAGCACTGCCGCCCGTATTTTCCACCTCGCCCATACTGAGGAGCCGCTGCAGCGGGATCGCGCAGCAGAACTCACGGGTGTGAGCCGCGCAACCGTCAACCGCAATGTCACCTCGCTGTTGGAAGCTGAGCTGTTGGAAGAACGCGAGGATTTGACCGAACTCGGCGCCATTGGTCGTCCCGCGCTACCTGTCACTGTTCGCACTGATAAGTACGCTGTTCTGGGTATCTACATTGGCCGCTGGACGGCTTCCGTCACACTTCATGACCTGCGCGGCAAAATTCTCGGTGGTAAGCATTTGCGGCAGGGGCTGGTGACGGCTACTGCCCCCGGTGCACTGCTAGCGGCGCTGGAAGAAGCTGCACTTTATATCTTGGGATACCGCGACCAGCGAACGGTACTGTGGGCTGGTGTGGCCGTTGAGGCATCCGTCACCGCGGAGGGCATCGTTACCGATAGTGCTGCAGGCTGGAATGACGTTGCAGTAGGACAACACTTCGCTGCAGGACTTGGTCTCCCTGTCTCGTTGGCTCCACACGTTGAAGCAATGAGTGCCGCCGAGTTGTGGAACACCTCTGCCGATGATGTGGCCACTTCCACCCTCTATGTGTATGCCCGTGAGACCCTCGGTATCGGCCAGGTCTATAACGGCCATGTGCACCACAGTGCGGCTGCTTCGGGCACCTTCGGACACCTGGTTGCTGGCCCCACCACGTTGCTCGACCCGCAGGGTGAAGGTATGGTTGGCAGTGCTGTGAGGGACTCCGCAGTTGTATCGGCAGCCCAAGCTGCTGGTCTTTCCGTCGAGACTGTTGCTGAGTTAGTAGCACTGGCGGAAGACGGCAATAGCGGCGCAAAGACCATCCTGCGAGAGCGTGCCGTTGTGCTTGGTGAAGCTATCTCCTCCCTGGTGAGCCTTCTTAACCCGACGCGTGTGGTGCTTGGTGGCCAGGCCTTCACTGATTCTCCCGAAACGCTCAGCCTCGTTGCGTCCATTGCCCGGCAGAATGCCAAAGGTCTGGATATCCGTGTCACGGCAGCTCGTGGCAGGGTTCAACAGCAGGCGGCAGCAGCAGTCGCCATTACGGCAGTGGCAAATGACCCCCTGCAGGTCATGAACAAGAAGTAGAAGTAGCAGAAACGACATTCCCGTTCAAGACTATTGCCTTCTTCACTCCACTACAGATTTTGCGGAAGGTTGTTTATACGGCCTCTTCAACGAGCATTTTGTGTAGAGCAGACTGAAGGGCGATAGCACCTTTCGATGCGGCATTTTCTACTAACATGGCAGCACAAGGAGGTGGTGAGAATGAACTACAACAGCAGTAGCTTCGGTTGTTTCGTCGCTAGCGGAACGATGGAGGACGTCCGCGATGTCCTTGTCGAGAAGTTAAATGCCGAGCTGGAGATTGAGCCAAGACATGAAGATGCGTGGGAGCTGACTCTCCACAGCGATGACGGCACTTACATGGAGTCGTTTATTACCTATGGGACATCATATGGAGAGCACGGAGTGGACGTCTGCCCAGTGTCGTTCCTAGGGGATTTCCACTGGTGGGCTAACCAAATCTTCGAGTATCTCACCGACACTCTCTCACGATGTTTACATGGTGCAGAACTCGGTAGACCCTATGTTCCTGCGTAAGCGCATCAATGGCATCTACTCCTCTGAAGAACTAAACGAGTAGCATTTTATTAGCTAAATACCTATAACCCCGCCATCCCTGTTGGGCGCGGGGTTTTTCTCTACCCACCGCCCGTAGACGCGTCACTGCGCCGGGCGGTGTGGTGTATTGGGCACCCTTTCCAGCCGAGGGTTGTTGTGGTTGGGCACTTTACCCACGGTGCATGTGATGTGGGGTTTTGTTGAGGAGAAGAAATTATGACGGATGATGTGATGCCGAATGATGTTGCCCGCATGCTTTCGAGGCTAGAGAGCTCCATTTGACGAAACTCGCCGTGATCGTTTCTATCCCAGATGCCGTTTTGGCTGACGCAAAAATAAACCAGGGGGTCAACATTAAGCAGCGGCTGGCTCAGACAACTGGTTAGAAGAATGACCAGGCTGCACTGTTTGGTGCGGATAAGCCCACCTCATGCAGCAGGGAATAAAGGCCATGCAAGTGTGTCAGGATTCCTCGCTAGGGTGAACTCTTTGTTTGCGATTCTTTCGCTCTATGACCTTGAGGGGTGGTGTTTGATGTATATGGCACCCTTAGCAAATTCCGCAGCGTGAGTGGCAATGAATTGACAAAATCCCCGGTAGAAAAGCGTTTCAGGCTATCTACCAGGGATTTGCGAGAGTGCCCTCGGTGGGACTCGAACCCACACTGGACGGGTTTTGAATCCGTTGCCTCTGCCAATTGGGCTACGAGGGCAAAGCGCGAGGCGCTCAGTGCCTGCGGCTAAGTTTAATGGAGAACCCCGACGAGAGAAAAACTCTCTCCCGAACTCGATGCAAAGCCAGCTGATTCCTCGTGCTGAAATACAGTTCATGTGCTCTCGTGAAGTGCCTACCCAGTGTAGAGCGTGTCTCCCAGACAGTGTGTAGATTGTCTAAGCTGAAGGGGTGACTGCAGAAACCACCCCCACCCGTCCTGTTGTTTTGCTCCTCGATGGGCATTCCATTGCCTTCCGCGCCTTTTTCGCATTACCTCCGGAAGGCTTCAGTACAAGCGCGGGGCAGCATACCAATGCGGTCTATGGGTTCCTCTCTATGCTCACTAATCTCGTTTCTGAAGAACAGCCGGACTATATTGTGGCGGCGTTCGATGAGGGGCGTGCCACCTTCCGCAACCGCGCCTACCCCGAGTACAAGGCACAACGATCAGAAACCCCTGCTGAGTTCATTGGGCAGGTGGAGCTCATCCGGGAGGTACTGCAGGCGCTCGGCATCCCCACCGTCTCTAGTACCGAATATGAGGCGGATGACCTCATCGCCACGTTATCGCGTATCGCCGAGGACTCCGGAAAACACTCCCTGATCTGTACGGGCGACCGGGACTCATTCCAGCTCATCGACGACTACACGACGGTTCTCTTCCCCACAAAGGGGGTGTCGACCCTGGTGCGCTATACGCCAGCACAGGTGAAAGAGCGTTATGACGTCACCCCGCAGCAATACCCTGATATGGCGGCCTTGCGAGGGGATCCTTCAGATAACCTCCCGGGTGTTCCCAAGGTTGGAGAGAAGACTGCAGCAAAGTGGCTCAATCTTTACGGGTCTCTGGAGGAGATCATTGCCCATGCCGATGAGATCAAAGGCAAGGTGGGGGAGAATCTGCGTGCTCACCTTGAGGATGTGAAGCGGAACGCCTACCTCACCACCATGGTGCGGGATGTGGACATGAATCTCGACCTTGCAGATGCCGCCCGTACCCCAGTGGACGAGGCACCCATCAACGAGGTTTTCGACAAACTAGAGTTTGGCTCCCGCCTCCGCGAACGCGTATTCGCAGCGTTCAGTGTTTCTCCTGATACAAACGAAGCACCGGCCGCCGAAGTGTCCCTCACCCTTACCGTTGCTGAACCTGACGGAGTTGCGGACTGGCTATCTGAGCATGGACGAGATGAGGGAGTCTATGGGCTGGTGGTGACGGGTCCCGCCAGCATTGTGGCAGGTGATGTTGACGCCCTCGCTATCGCCAGCCCCACCGGTGAGCAGCTGGTGTGCACACCAGCCTCCCTGAGCCCAACCGATGAGGACGCCCTAGGGGAATGGCTGGCTGATCCGGCGGTGAAGAAAGCCTTCCACGATGCTAAGCAGTGTGCGCATTGCCTCGCTGGTCGCGGGTGGCAGCTCAACGGTGTGTACTTCGACACGTTGGTGGCATCCTACTTGGTTCGGCCCGGCCAACGTGCCACCAGTTTTGACGATGTTGTACGGCGTCATACCGGAGCAGAATTGGCACCCCCGGAGGATGGGCAACTCAGTCTCCTCGAGGTGGCTGACGAGAACGACCAGTTCCGAGAGAATCTCGCAAGGCGGGCAGCTTACCTGCTTGCCCTCGTTGCACAACTAAGCGAGGAACTAGATGGTTACGGGGAAACGCGTCTCTTTCACGAGATGGAGATGCCTCTCGTCATGGTGCTTCAGCGTATGGAGCACGATGGAATTGCTGTTTCTAGCCGAGCCCTCCACGAGCTCGAAGATGATTTTTCCGCTCAAGCTGCATTGCTCGAGCGGGAGGCTTATGCAGCCATTGGTGACGACACCGTCAACTTGGGATCACCGAAGCAGCTGCAAGCGGTTCTGTTCGACCAGCTGGGAATGCCAAAGACTAAGAAAACAAAAACTGGCTACTCCACCAATGCAGAATCTCTCGAAATGCTGTATACGAAGACTGGCCATCCCTTCCTTGCCGCACTATTAGGGCACCGTGCAGCCACCAAACTCAAGACCACAGTGACTGGACTCATCAACTCGGTGAGTGATGACGAGCGTATCCACACCACGTTCAATCAGACGATTACCACCACTGGCCGTCTCTCCTCAACAGACCCGAATCTCCAAAACATTCCGGTGCGGACAGATGAGGGTAAACGCATCCGCGAGATCTTCGTCGCTGGAAAGGGCTACGAAGGACTCCTCACCGCCGACTACTCGCAAATCGAGATGCGCGTCATGGCCCACCTGTCGAAGGATGAAGGGCTCATTGAGGCCTTCCGCCGCGGGGAAGATTTGCACTCCTACGTGGGCTCTGTCGCCTTCGATGTGCCACTAGATGGAGTGACTCCAGAACTACGGCGGCGTACGAAAGCGATGAGCTATGGTCTTGCCTACGGGCTTTCGCCTTATGGGCTAGCTCGACAGCTCGATATACCCGTTGCAGAAGCGAAACGCTTCATGGAGAACTACTTTGAACGATTCGGAGGGGTGCACGACTATCTCCACAATGTGGTGGAAGAAGCCCGGAAGACTGGATACACGGAAACAATGTTCGGGCGGCGTAGGTATCTCCCCGAACTGACCTCGAGTAATCGGGTTGTCCGGGAAAACGCCGAGCGAGCTGCTCTTAACGCACCTATTCAAGGCACCGCCGCAGACATCATCAAATTGGCGATGCTGCGGGTGGATTCTGCTCTGCAGCACTCTGACCTGCGCTCTCGTGTTCTTCTGCAGGTACATGACGAGTTGGTGTGCGAGGTTGCGCCGGGCGAGCGGGAGGCATTGGAGGCTCTGGTATCGGAGTGTATGGACTCTGCTGTCGAGTTGGCAGTCCCACTGGAGGTTTCGGTTGGTTTTGGGGCTACCTGGAATGCTGCGGCGCATTAAGTGAACAGTGGATTACCAGCGTTAATGCAGCTTGTCTCACACTGTGGTGAGCAGTAGTATTGGTAACTGCGTGTGTTCCGTCCGGGCTGCTGTGTTCCTTTCCGGGGTGCGGACGCAGGCAATGACTATTCCATGAACACCTGATACATTCCGTAGTCCGGAGTTACCAACCCTATGACCACTACTAACAACACTCAGCAGGTAGCCGTCAACGATATCGGCACTGCTGAGGACTTCCTCGCCGCTGTCGACGCCACCATCAAGTACTTCAACGACGGTGACATCGTCGAAGGCACTGTCGTCAAGATCGACCACGACGAGGTCCTCCTCGATATCGGCTACAAGACCGAAGGCGTCATCCTTTCACGTGAGCTTTCTATCAAGCATGATGTCGACCCCAGCGAAATCGTCGAAGTTGGCGACACCATTGAAGCCCTTGTTCTCACCAAAGAGGACAAAGAAGGCCGCCTGATGCTGTCCAAGAAGCGTGCTCAGTACGAGCGTGCCTGGGGCACCATCGAAGAACTTAAGGAAAAGGACGAGCCGGTCAAGGGCACCGTCATCGAGGTCGTCAAGGGCGGCCTCATCATGGATATCGGACTGCGTGGCTTCCTGCCTGCCTCCCTCGTGGAAATGCGTCGCGTTCGCGACCTGCAGCCCTACGTTGGCAAGGAACTTGAAGCCAAGATCATCGAGCTCGACAAGAACCGCAACAACGTAGTGCTGTCGCGTCGCGCCTTCCTCGAGCAGACCCAGTCTGAGGTTCGCTCCGAGTTCCTCAACCAACTGCAGAAGGGCCAGATCCGCAAGGGTGTCGTGTCCTCCATCGTTAACTTCGGTGCCTTCGTGGACCTGGGCGGCGTAGACGGACTCGTTCACGTCTCCGAGCTGTCCTGGAAGCACATTGATCACCCGTCCGAGGTTGTCGAGGTCGGCCAGGAAGTTACCGTCGAGGTTCTCGACGTCGACATGGACCGCGAGCGCGTCTCCCTGTCTCTCAAGGCAACCCAGGAAGATCCCTGGCGTCAGTTCGCCCGGACCCACGCCATCGGCCAAATTGTGCCCGGCAAGGTCACCAAGCTCGTCCCCTTCGGCGCCTTCGTGCGTGTCGAAGAAGGCATCGAGGGCCTCGTCCACATCTCCGAGCTGGCAGAGCGCCACGTGGATGTTCCGGATCAGGTCGTCACCGTTGGCCAGGAAGTCATGGTCAAGGTCATCGACATCGACCTCGAGCGTCGTCGTATCTCCCTGTCCCTCAAGCAGGCTGACATTGACTACACCGAAGAGTTCGATCCCGCCAAGTATGGTATGTCCGACTCTTACGATGAGCAGGGCAACTACATCTTCCCCGAAGGCTTCGACCCTGAAACCAACGAATGGATCGAAGGCTACGAGAAGCAGCGTGAAGAATGGGAGGCTCGCTACGCAGAAGCCGAGCGTCGCCACCAGCTCCACACCAAGCAGGTAGAAGCCAACCGTATTGCTGCCGCTGAAGCTGGCGAAGCTGCCCCCGAGGGCGACTACACCGCACAGACTCCGGCTGCTGACGAAGCCCATGGCTCCCTTGCCTCTGATGAGCAGCTCAACGCCCTGCGTGAGAAGCTCGCTGGAAACTAGTCACTGCTAGCGCGGACGTACTCCGAGTACTGTCCCACTACACGTCAGAACTGCGGAGGAAGCATCTTGCTTCCTCCGCAGTTCTTTATCGTCACTTACTAAACTAGAATCGATATAGCTCGACGACTCACCACAAGGAGAGGAACGACCTGTGATCGGTCTGTCCGGAGGAATCGGATCGGGAAAATCTACGGTCGCCGCAGTATGGCGAGAACTGGGAGCCACCGTAGTCGATGCAGATCAGGTAGCACGAGAAGTCGTTGCACCCGGAACACCAGGGCTAGCAGCTCTAGCCGCTCAGTTCGGAAACGACCTTGTCCAACCAGACGGAACACTCAACCGGACGCTCTTGGCGCAGCGCGCATTTGTCGATTCCACCCACACCGAGCAGCTCAACGCCATTCTTCAGCCTGCAATCGCCGCACGTGCGGCAGAACTTCTTGCGGCAGCTCCATGTCCCCAGCTGGCTGTTTATGATGTCCCTCTCCTTGTTGAGCACAACATGGCAGGTATGTTTGAGTACATTGTCATGGTGCTATCGCCCGTCGAGCAGCGTCTGGAGCGGCTCGTACACCAGCGAGGCCTGGCAGTCGAGGATGCGCGTGCGCGGATGGCACAGCAGGCCACTGACGAGGAACGGCGGGCACTCGCCGATATCATTATCGACAATGACGGCACAGTAGACGAGTTGCGAGAGCGAGCGAGCGGTGTGTGGCACTACTTGGAAAGCTGCTGCTCAACGTAGTCGACAATCACAGGAGCACACCGTTCTAGTGTTTCCCGTGTCGTCACAAAGTCCTCTGGACCTCCATACCAAGGGTCTTCTACATCGAGAATCTGGTCTGCAATCTCTGGGCTGATAATACGTTGCGGGTTACAGACGTCGTCAAAGGTGCGGAAGAGTAGGATGGGGCGATCGTGGAGCCCGAAACGTTGGCAGAGTCTCTCAAGACCCCACACATGCCCAGCTGTCATGGCCAGGATGAGGTCAGCCTGTGAGAGCTCTGCGCGAGTGGCCTGATGCGCACGGTGTGCTGGGGTCGGGTAGCCCGCCCGCGCCAACTCTGCCTGTGCACGATAGTCGATACCGTTGCCGGTTTCTTCCGTGCTTACTCCCGCTGAGCGGATCTCAATAGTGGAGGGATCGAGACCACGCGCTGCAGCTTCTTCCCGAACGATGATCTCAGCCATAATCGACCGGCAGATATTTCCAGTGCAGATCATGAGAATCCGGTAGGGAGTGGGCATGATGCAGCCTCCTTGTGATGATAAACGAACGCCGCATCTCTTTCTCGCAGGAGGAAGAAAATGCGGCGGTTCGGGACAGTTATCGTTAACGGCGCAGACTATGAACGCGGTCGGTAGATTCGCGCTCGACTAGCTTCATCTGCACAGTAGTGGTGAGGTGGCCAACATCGCGATGCTGGTGACGGAGCTGTTCCAGTAGCTGGCTGAAGGCCAGTGAGCCTTGGGTTCGGCGAGACGCAGTAACGGTGGTGAGCGCGGGGGTAACCAGTGCACTCATGAAGATGTTGTCGGTGCCTACCACGGATACATCGCGGGGGACATCAATGCCGACAGACTTTACTGCAATCATGAATCCCATGGCCATGAGGTCGTTATGGGCGATGACAGCGGAGGTACGGCGTTGCATCCATTCACGGGCGGCAGCCGCACCGCCGGCGACGGTGGGGCGGCGCGGGGGAGTACGACGGATGGCCATCTTCCGGCGGGAGCACTGTTCGAGGAGTGCCTGCCACCGCTGGGCGTCGTCGTAGGAGTGGACGGGTCCCGGGAGGAAGGTGAGGGAGCGGTGGCCAAGGTCGTATAGGTGAGCGACCATTTCTTGGACGCCTTGGCGGGCATCGCTGATGACGGCGGGCACACCGGGTACCTCACGGTTCAGAGTGACTACTGGGCGCTGCTTGGCCATTGCCTGGATGGCTGCATCGGGGAGACGTGGGGAGACAAGGATGAGACCTTCGGCGAGTCCCATCGAGCGTTCAAGGGTTTCGCTGTTCTGGTCATCGATCTCAGTAGCGTCAAGCAGAATAGTTGAGTAGCCGGCAGCGAGCGCCTCGCGGCGGATGCCTTTGATAGTCTCTGCGTATGTCGGGTTGGCGATATCGGGGACCGCAACGGCAATGAGTTGGGTGGACTGTGCAGAGGTGAAGCTGACGGTTGCTGCCCGGTAGCCGATTTTCTCCGCCACTTTGCGAACTCGGGCTGCGGTTTCGGCATTGACTCGTCCGGGGCGGGAAAAGGTACGGGACACGGTAGAGGGTGCCACTCCGGCTTCACGGGCTACGTCATAGATGGTGACGCGCTTGGCGTCACTGGAAGACTTACTCTTACTGCTCACACGGTTAAGTTTAGTTTAGTTGCCGTAGCTTGCCAAACTGGTCTGAGCCTTTCACCTGCGGTTCTGTGATAGATGAAAAGTTTTTTTCGAGATTTTGGCCTCATTTTAGCGCCAAAAGAGTAGATGTTTTTGATTGCAAAATTCATCGAAAAAGTCAAGGAATCTTTAGGGATTGTCCATAACGTCACGCTTCATAGCAGCCCACATGGGTGACTCCTGCACCTGTTGAAGACTAACGGCGCGGCCTTCTCGATCGCATAAGGGAACCAACCAGTTGGGGTATTCCGTATCGGTTCCCGGAACATTCTCGGAACGCTGCTCCGTCACAATATCAGCGAGAGAAATAGCTTTTGCGGTGGCCGGGGCCAGCCACATCAGTTGATGAATCGCCAGGACTTCTGCGTCGCTGCCGGGGAGCGTGTCACTTGGCCACACCCCCATGCGGGTCCCCATCTCTACGATGTCAGCACGGTTACGGAGATAATCCTGCCATTCAGCCTCTCGGGGTTGTCCCAAGATGCCCAAACTATCCCGCAGGTCTACCTGTTTTCCCGCAAGATACGCGGAGACAGGAGGCATGTCATGCGTACTCACCGTCATCATGCAGTCGCGACGGATGGTCTCGGGGACACGTAGTTGACCATTGTCGTCGTACTCGTACCAGAGTACGGAGGTTCCCCAAATACCATAGTGGCACAGCGCTTCTCGCACATAATCCTCAACAGTTCCGAGATCTTCCCCGATAATCACACAACCGTGCCGATGGGCTTCGAGGATGACAATGCGTAGCAGGTCATGGTAGGGGAAAGGTACGTAAACGCCAGCAGTCGGAGGCATACCGCGGGGAATCCACCACAAACGAAAAAGACCCAGAATGTGGTCAATCCGTACTCCACCGCCCGTTTCGCACAGTTTGCGAATCATCTGGACGAACGGGGCATACCCTACTTCTTGCAGCGATTTCGGATGCCATGGTGGCTGATTCCAGTTCTGCCCCAACTGGTTGTAGGCGTCCGGTGGGGCACCAACGGTGACTTCTGGAACCATCAGGGAGGGGAGCGACCAGACGTCGGCAGAGTGGAGCCCCACCCCAACGGCCAGATCGTGAACAATGCCGATACTCATCCCCGCAGCCTTAGCTGCTCGTTGTACATCTTGCAGCTGATCCGTAAGAAGGAATTGCACCCACTGGTGGAATTTTATCCGCTTGGCATGCTCCACAGATTTCTCTACCGCCCATGCAGAAGAGGGACCATGGTCGTTCTCCCACAGAATCGGATGATCCTCTCCATACTCCTCGACCAGCGCACACCACAACGCATAATCCCGCAGCTGGGAACCCTCCTGCTGACAGAACTCCTCAAAATGATCGAGGCGGAGCGTGTACATGCCGTCACTGAACAAGAGCTCTAGCGCTGCCATCTTCGCACTGTGGACGGCACTCCGATCAAGTAGTTCCGGGGACTGGTTGCGTGTTTTCAGTGGCGCCGCGAGGGCATCAATAGCAGCACGACACTCTGCCGATGCTGATTGGTATTCCGGCAGATCCTCGACCGCCAGCATGAGAACAGAAAGATAACGGCGGGACCTGGGTAAATAGGGCGAGTTTTCTACTGGGGCCACCGTAGAACCTGCATGAATAGGGTTGATGCTGACGAAGTCGGCACCTTCTCGGGCAGCCCAGCAGCACAGCTCTTTCAGATCGTGGCTATCTCCCATGGACCAGGACTGATCGCCGCGAAGGGCGTAAATCTGGGTAGTCAACCCCCACACATTCTGCTGATTCGGAGAAATCTGGAGGTAAGAAGGAGTCACAATAATGTGTGTGGTCCGATAGGTGACATCAGCCGAGATGACTACCAGCCGGTGGTAACCCTGGGGGAGAGCAGATGGCAGCTCGGCAGCCAGCACCGGATCTTTCTTCCCGGGAAGTTCAACAGTGACAAGGCGCAGCGGGACCCGTGAACCGTCCTCCAAGTGTACTTCCCAGTCCGCTAACTGCAGCAGACCCCACTCTGACTGTGGTGCAGAGAGAGTCAGGTAGTGCAGCTTCTCTTCTTCCACCACGGCGGTGGCCGGGAGACCTGCGAATCGTTGTTGAGATGACACAGGAAGATGGGTCTCGAGCGCAGTCTCCACTGCCTTGATCGAATCGGCAGAGTAAGGATGCCATGCATGGTCAGCTCCACGGTAGCCCTTGGCGAGGCCCCACTTGTGGGAGGCGGTGTGCTCGTGCGTCATGTCTTTGATGCTACCGAGCGGATGAGAAAATGACCGCTGCGATGGGAACTGACAAGCTCGGTTATCCGTTTTAGAGTGGAGTAAAGGATTCTGTCCAGAGCAGTGAATTCCCTCGTCGTGCAGGAAAGGAGGCGGCGGAAGAGTGGCGAGCCCATTGCCCGGTTGGGAAAAATACACATTTTTGGGGCCAGAAACTCTGGCCGTTGCGATCGATCCTCGTACCGAGCGGTGTGAAGTATTGGAAGGAGAGCTCGCCGGAAAGCGCTTCAATTCCGCGGTACGCGCAGCACGTGCCATTTTGGCGACCTACCCAGGAATCCTCACAGCGCTGCCGAGTGCAGAGCAGATGGCGTTCCCCGGGGAACTTTGGCAGAAACAGAAAGTTTCGGTGGACTCCCGCACAGCAGACTCTTCAACCAGTACAGTCATAGTGACTGCCCCGATGAGGTGAATACTGATAATGCCCAACCAAGGAAAACAGGTCAGAGCAGCCGTCGAGGGATGGCTGCGTGACGCTGCCATCCCCGTTACAAGCGCTGCCTATCGTCTCTCAGATAAAGCCGCGCTGGCACTGAGTGCTGGCTATTTGGACCAGAATATGCGGGGTATTTTGCACGCGCGCCTACAGAAAGGGTCTACCACTCCACGAACCGGGGGTGTGGAAGAGCTTAGTCGCATTGCCGCAACTGCCCACGAATGGCATGATGTCGCCAATGGTGACCCCACCACGGCACTCCGTAATGACAAGTTCATCACGGACGACGGCAAACTCATGGCTAACGATGTCCGGTCGGCACTAGCACATCGACGCTACCGCAAATATATGGGGTCACTGGGCGGTTACCGGCGCGCCTTTATCTCTGATCCAGCATTCGCCAAGTCGTGGATGGGACTACGGGAGGAAAAACGTAACGGGATTTTCCTCAATACAAGCCAACGCAACATTATCTTTGATGCGCTCTGTCGCTGCGCAGTTCCGAGCAAGGTTGAGTATGCCGAGAAAGTGGGCCCCTCTACGGACCGCTACCGACTCCGAACCTTTAACCGCACGGATCTTCCTCTCTGGGCATTTAACGCTGAGCAACAAGCACTAGTGGACCCTTCAGAGGACCCAACGCAAAGTAGCGCCCCGACCGCACCCCGCAGAGCTGGCACGGGTGCTGATGGGCATGGAGCGCAGAGCGCGGGACCTGCACCGACCCGTTCAGGGAGCGCATTAGAGTCGGTGCTTGACCGTGTTCCCGATGCACTGCGCGGCGATATGAGCTCAATGCGCAAGATTGTCAACGATGCAGTCTCTGGCATTTCCCGAGTCATCGCCGGACGTCCAGTGGAAGACGAATCTTGGACCTCCAGCCGTGAGCAGCTCCTCCGAGTACAGGCGGCGACCTTCTATTTCGCCGATTCCTACGATGCTGCCCTCTACATTCTGGGTATCGTGATGGACCGCCTCGACAGGTCACCTGCCTGGCACGGTGACGCACTCGCTGCCCAAGCCTCCAGCATCGACATCACCGCCGAAGTGATGGAAGTGGCCAGTGACATTGTGGAGCTGCGAGACGTTTCTGCAGCGCTGCGGAAACGTGGTCTTCAGCATGGCGTTACCCACCGCAATCGCCTCCGGGAGCTCGGAGAAGTCTGGACCGAGCTCGTTGACCGTGTTGTAGCACTTGTCGCTCTGGCCGATGCAGTCGACATTGTCGATAGTGAGTTAGTGCGCTGGAGTGACTACCGCTCCGTGGATGACCTGGATGACCGTATCGATAACCTCGTCGCCCGCTCCGGGTTCCGCACCGCCTCCAATCAGATGGACCTCTCCGTGCGGCAGGATATTGCCGAGTCTGGCCGAGTGATGGCTGTTGCTCGTTCCGTCATCGAGCAGGAAATTGGAGCACTCGGTCGGGGAACACACACTTAGCACAGTGGCATTGGTTTGCTCCGCTTCCTAAACTGAAGGAAAATCCTCCTATACAGGGGGTTGCCGGGAGGAGTATGCGGATTGCGTGAATACACCACGCCACTGGTCTATCGTGTGGAGTCCGACGAGTCGATCGTCGATTCACTCTACCGGCAGTCCGAAGAAGCACCTGATCGTGTGCTCTTCCAGAGGCCTGTCCTTTCCGACTGGGTTGACGTGTCCGCCCGCCACTTCGCAGCAGAAGTGCGCGCGCTCTCCCGCGGTTGGATTAGCCTCGGAATCCGCCCAGGTGACCGGATAGCTTTACTATCACAGACCCGCTACGAGTGGATGCTCTTCGCCTACTCCGTATGGAGCTGCGGAGCAGTTCTCGTCCCCATCTACCCCTCATCATCCGCAGAACAGGTCCACCACATTTTGGAGGATTCTGGGGCGCAGTTCCTCGTCGTGGAAAAACCACAACACCTGGGAACTGTCCTACAAAAGGACAAACCTGCAACACTGCAGGATATTTACGTCATCGAGCAGTCCGCCACTGATCTCATTGTCGCGGCAGGGCGCGGCGCAGTCGGCTGCAATCTCGAACTTGACCGGCGTATCGGCGCCCTCGATGCAGAAACTCTCGCTTGCATCATCTTCACCTCCGGTACCACCGGTGATCCCAAGGGTGTGCAGATCTCCCACGGAAATATCCTCCATGAGATCCGAGCGTTAGGTGGTCGTGCTGTTGCCCAAGATCCTGTGCAACCGGGCAAACGGGTTCTCAACTTCCTCCCACTCGCCCATGTCTTCCAGCTCGCAATCTCGCTCATGTGTATTGATCGCGGCGTCACCCAAGCTTATTGGTCCGACTTCAGCACGGTGATCGAACAGTTTATGCGGTTCAAACCGCATCTCTTCGTCGGCGTGCCACGCGTGTACGAGAAAATCGTGGAAGCGATGCGCCGCAAGTCACGGATCGCCGGCCCCCTGGGTGAATGGCTTTTCGACCACTCCTATCACAGTGCAATCAATTACTCGCGGATAGCTAATAAATCACGGGTACCGGTATCCATGTGGGCACGGCATCAGTTCTATGACCGCCTCATCTACCGTGCGCTTCGCGATACCCTCGGCGGCGAACTGCAATGGGTTGTCTCCGGCGGTGGTTCTCTCAACAGTGAGCTTGCACACTTCCTGCACGGGGCAGGAGTGGACGTCTACGAGGGATATGGGCTTACCGAAACTTCTGCGGCAATTACCGTCAACAGCCCAGGGGAGTGGCACATAGGCTCCATCGGCCGTCCGCTCCCTGGCTGCTCTGTCCGCATCGCCGATGACGGAGAAGTTCTCCTCAAGGGTGGTATGGTCACGAGTGGCTACTGGCATAATGATGACGCTACCGCTGACGCCTTCGATAACGGCTGGCTGCATAGTGGAGACCTGGGATCACTCGATCGCGAAGGCTATGTCTATATCACCGGGCGGAAGAAAGAAATTATCGTTACTGCCGGGGGTAAAAATGTGTCCCCAACCAAACTGGAGACAGTTATCGACCGCTGCCCCCTCGTCAGCCATGCAGTTGTCATCGGTGATCGACGGAAATATATCAGCTGTCTCATCACCTTAGATAGAGAAGCAGTTCGAGAATGGCTGCAGAGTAACGGTCGCGATCCCGACCTCCCCATCGACAAACTCCAGCGCGACCCCGATGTGCGTCGCATTCTCCAAGACGCCATCGATCGGGCTAACCAACAAGTATCGAGAGCGGAGTCCATCAAACGGTTCCGTATCCTTCCGCGTGACCTCACTGAGGAGGATGGTGAACTTACAGCCACTATGAAGCTCAAACGCCACGCCATCAACCTGCATTTTCAAGATGAAATTGAGCAGATTTACCGGGGAAAGCGACGCTAGATAGTGCGCGGTAGCATGGAGAAGACCCCTCGTCCCTAGGCATGGAAGGATACGGCGTGGCCTTCGCAACCGAACACCCTGACCTCCCCGAGTCCGGTTACCGGCCGGTCGGCGAGATCCTCCGCACGTCCCAGCCCTTCCGTGTCGAGAGTCCTTTCCAACCCGCTGGCGACCAACCGACCGCAATTGCAGAACTCGCTCGCCGAATTAACCGTGGCGATAGGGACACAGTGTTGATGGGCGCGACGGGTACCGGAAAATCTGCTACCGCTGCCTGGCTCATCGAACAGGTGCAGCGCCCCACCCTGGTCATGGCTCCTAACAAGACATTGGCAGCACAGCTGGCCAACGAACTCCGCACCCTCCTGCCGAATAACGCAGTTGAGTACTTCGTTTCCTACTACGATTACTACCAGCCTGAAGCGTACATCGCGCAAACTGATACCTATATCGAAAAAGACTCCTCCATCAACGAGGATGTGGAACGGCTTCGCCACTCCGCCACCATGAGCTTGCTGTCTCGTCGAGACGTCGTCGTTGTCGCCTCAGTCTCCTGTATCTACGGCTTAGGTACCCCCCAGTCCTACCTTGACCGGTCTATTCTGTTGCGCGTCGGCGACGAACTCGATAGAGATGACTTCATCAAACTGCTCGTAGAGATCCAGTATGACCGTAATGACATCGCTTTTAGCCGTGGTGTTTTCCGAGTCAAAGGCGACACGATCGACATCATCCCCGCCTATGAAGAGCTCGCTGTGCGCATCGAGTTTTTCGGAGACGAGATTGATGGCCTGTACTACCTTAACCCGCTCACCGGTGACATCGTCCGCCCGGTGGACAACCTCCATATTTTTCCCGCTACTCATTACGTGGCCGGCCCGGAACGGATGAAAGAAGCCATCGAGGGAATTCAGCAAGAACTCGATACTCGTCTGCAACAGTTGGAGTCCGCTGGCAAACTGCTGGAAGCGCAACGCCTCCGCATGCGCACCACCTATGACATTGAAATGATGGAGCAGATGGGGTTCTGCTCTGGCATCGAAAACTACTCGCGGCATATTGACGGACGCGGCCCCGGGACCCCACCTGCCACACTGCTCGACTATTTTCCTGACGACTTTCTCACCATCATCGACGAGTCACACGTCACCGTCCCGCAAATCGGTGGCATGTTCGAAGGCGATATGAGCCGCAAACGCAACCTGGTCGAGCACGGGTTCCGGCTGCCTTCAGCACTCGACAACCGGCCACTCACCTTTGACGAATTCGAAGCACGCGTTGGGCAAACCGTCTACATGTCCGCCACCCCCGGCCCCTTCGAACTTGAGGCAGCTCATGGGGAGGTAGTCGAACAGGTTATTCGCCCCACCGGGCTCATCGACCCCAAAGTAGTCGTCAAACCCACCAAGGGACAGATCGATGACCTCCTCGCAGAAATCCGGGAACGAACCGCCCAGGACGAGCGCATCCTCGTCACAACTCTGACGAAAAAGATGGCGGAAGACCTCACCGACTACCTGCTGGAACGAGGAGTTCGCGTACGCTATCTTCACTCCGACATCGATACACTGCGGCGAGTCGAACTGCTCCGCCAGCTACGACTTGGCTCCTATGACGTACTAGTCGGTATTAATCTCCTCCGGGAGGGCCTCGACCTCCCGGAAGTGTCCCTCGTGGCGATTCTCGACGCTGATAAAGAAGGTTTCCTCCGATCCCGTACCTCCCTGATCCAGACAATTGGACGTGCTGCCCGAAACGTCAGTGGCGAAGTGCACATGTATGCGGACTCGATCACCGACTCGATGCGGGATGCTATTGACGAGACAGAGCGGCGCCGCGCCAAACAGATTGCCTACAACGAGGAACATGGGATCGATCCACAGCCACTCCGCAAACAGATTACGGATATTCTCGACGAGCTTTATGACGACCTCGATGGCACCACTGAAACTGCTGCGCATGAGATGAAGAAAGGTTCCCGACTGGCGGCGCGAACTCAACAACACGCGCAGCGCGGCAAACTCGATACCGCAGGGAAACGTGGTACCGGTGGGGAAAGTGCAGTGCCGGGAATGGACAATCTGGATACTGCACACATGCCGCGGAAGCGCATGGAAGCTCTTATTGTTGAGCTCACGGACCAGATGGCCACGGCCGCACGTGATCTCCAGTTTGAGATCGCTGCCCGTCTCCGAGACGAAATTGCAGATCTCAAACGGGAAGTGCGCCACATGGAAGAAGCCGGAATCGAGTAATCGCCACTCCCAGTTCGGAGAGCTGTCGGTCGCTTGCCGCGCTTAGGTGGTGAGTTACTCCACCAGCGCAGATAGACAGTAGGGCAGTGCCCCTTCGTGTACAACGGCAAGTGATTGGGTAGCACGTGTCATCGCCACAAATAGATCATTGAGACCTTGCGGAGACGCCTCTACTATTCCGACTGGATCAGTGACGATAACGTAGTCGTACTCCAGTCCCTTCGCGTCCTGTACCAGTGATACTGGTGCGCCCACAAGTGTTTTGAGGGGTTGATCTGAGGACTCGTCCATCAGTGCACTCAGTACAGCAGGGGATACTAGGATGCCGCAGCTACGGTGCTCATCCGGGTAGAGGCGGGCGAGCTCTTGCACGGTGCGCCGTAGTGCTGTACTCCATTGCTCCTCACCGCGATCAATGAGCTCCACCTCATGCTGCGAACTGCGGATGGAACGAGGGAGGCGGGCTGCCGGATTGATTTCCGCCAACACACCCTCACTCGCCTCCATAATCTGCCGGGTTGTCCGGTAATTGACCGACAGTGTAAAAGAACGCCAGCGATTCCTCACATAGGGAGAAAGCGCATCCTCCCACTGTTCCACGCCAGCTGGATTAGAGGTCTGCGCAGTATCGCCAACAATCGTCATCCACCGGTTTGGTGACCGGCGCATCACCATGCGCCAGGCGAGCGGAGAGAGCTCCTGGGCCTCATCAATAATGACATGCCCATAAGCCCATTCGCGGTCGTGTGCGGCACGCTCTGCGGTGGTGAGGAAGGATTGGTCCGTGTGACGATCAGCCAGCCGGCGAGCGTCAATGATGTCGTAGGCCGCGAGAATCTCGCTATCGGATTCATCCTCGAACTCGAGAGATGCAGACGCCTTGAGAATGTCGAGGGCATCCTGCGCATCCTCGACCATCTGTTGCCAGTTATCACCGGGGGTGGCGTCGGCCTGGGAACGTGGTGGGCGCCCTAACTGTTCTGCTGCCTCGTCGAGGAGCGGCACGTCTGCCACAGTGAACGGGTTACCCTCCGGTCGCAGCAGAAAGTCAATATCGCCTGCAGGGAGGATGCCTGCGCAGGCGTCTTCCGCATGCGTTCTTTCTGTGAGTAGTCGCGTCACTACACGCTCGGCAGTCAAGATGGGCCAGTGCTCGTCGACCAGAGACTGCACTTCGGGGGAGTGCAGCAGGTCCTCCGTCAAATCCGCAATATCGGAGCGGGACAGTAGCATACCAGGGCGATCCGGACGCTCAGGGTCAGTGCCAATCTCCGCCGCGTAAGCCTCCACAATCTCCTCAACCAAGGTGTCATGGAACATCTGCCGGGCTCGATTATGGGGGCGCCTGCTGGAGTGTGCCCGCCCACGTGCCCGCCGAATCATTCGAGGGGTGACAGAGAATGGCGTTCCATCAACATGAATGGTGACGGGTTCTGCGAGCACTGTCTGCCATGCCCGAATGGCCTGCTTGAGGACATCGACCATGAGTAACGACCCCTTGACTTCTTGCGCAGCTAGGCTGTCTTCAGATCGTGCAGTCACACCAGGGAACATATCTCCCAGGGTCATGAGCACTACGCCAGTCTCGCCCAGTGAAGGGAGCACACGGTTAATGTAGCGCAGGAAGGTGTCGTTAGGGCCGATTATGAGTACGCCAGAGCGTTCTAGGATAGATCGGAACGTGTACAGCAAATATGCGGCGCGGTGCAGCGCAACAGCGGTTTTACCGGTACCAGGGCCCCCTTCCACCACGACAACGCCGCGATGTTCGCAACGAATAATTTCGTCCTGTTCCCGCTGGATCGTCGCCACAATATCCGTCATATGACCAGTACGGGGCGCATTAAGCGCTTTCAATAGTGCGGACTCAGAAGCGACACCATCCGCCATGTCTTGTGGATCGGGATAACCTGTGGGGGTGTCGCCATGCGTCAAGAACTCGTCCGAAAGGGATGTGAGTTTGCGGCCCAACGAGTGGATAGTGCGCCGGCGCCACACCCCCTCCGGGTGCGCGGTAGTCGCCAAATAGTAGGGGCGTGCTAAGGGGGCACGCCAATCCACCAACATGGGGCGACAGTCGTGGTCATTGTCCAGTAATCCCATGCGGCCGATATAGCGAGTCGCCTCTGCCTCTATGTGGGTGTCATCAATCGCCTCGGGAACGATGTCGATTCGCCCAAAACAGAGCCCGGCCTGAGACTCGTCAATGGCACGAATCTGGGACGTATAGAGTGCGTTGTAGGATTCTCGTTCACTGCGTGCCTGTGGAGTGCCCCCAGATTGGGCTAAGACAGCCTGTAGTTTGGCCACAGTAGCTGCACGTTCTTCCTCTGCCAACTGATAGACCGCCGCCAGATGGTGTTCTTCGGCATCCCAAGAGTCGGGCAGGGGGAGGGGAGTTGGCACGAGCGTACTCCTTACACAGATAGCAACATTCACGTCACCTGCAGGGTAGCGGGTAACGGCGCACAACAAGATAATCCATTATTCCAGATCCCTACCGGTGGATCTCTTCCGCCACTCGAAATGCGCACGTTCCGCGTCGGGCTGTTGGCTACTGGCGAACATGCCGAGAGGTCGTTTGACGAGGTCGTTACGATGAGTGGGAGAAGCTCATCGAAGGAGGACAGATGGCGGAACGCCTGGTTGTGCGGGGCGCACGCGAACACAATTTGAAAGGTGTTGACCTCGACCTGCCCCGCGATGCGTTCATCTGTTTCACCGGTCTTTCGGGTTCCGGTAAATCCTCCCTCGCCTTCGACACAATCTTTGCTGAAGGCCAACGTCGTTACGTGGAGTCCCTTTCTGCTTATGCGCGGCAGTTCCTGGGACAGATGGATAAACCCGACGTGGAGATTATCGAGGGATTGTCTCCGGCAGTGTCTATCGATCAGAAGGCGACCAATCGGAATCCTCGCTCGACGGTGGGTACTATCACCGAAATCTACGATTATCTCCGTCTGCTTTATGCGCGTGCCGGTACTGCACACTGCCCAGAGTGTGGTGCAGTTATTTCTCGGCAGACGCCACAGCAGATTGTCGATCAAGTGTTGACACTGCCAGAACGAGAGAAATTCCAGATTCTGGCTCCGGTGGTGCGCACTCGAAAAGGTGAGTTCCACGAACTCTTTACTCGTCTCCAAAGCGAAGGTTTTGCGCGTGTTCGAGTAGATGGGCGCATCTATCCACTGAGTGAACCCCCCACTCTCAAAAAGCAAGAGAAGCACGATATCGACGTCGTGGTTGACCGCATGATGGTGAAGGCTTCAGCGAAGCAGCGTCTGACCGATTCCATCGAAACGGCGTTAAATCTGGCAAACGGCATTGTCGTCATTGAATGGGTGGACAAACTCGAGGACGATCCGGACCGCATGATGCGATTCTCGGAGCGAATGGCATGCCCGAATGGCCACCGTCTCGACCTTGATGAAATGGAGCCCCGCTCGTTTTCCTTCAACTCTCCCTATGGTGCCTGCCCGGACTGTGATGGGTTGGGGTCGCACATGAAGCTCGATCCTGCACTTATTGTGCAGGATGGGGACAAGAGCCTGGCAGAAGGGGCAGTTTTGCCGTGGGCGTATGGAGCTAACCAAAGCTACTTCCAGAAGCTGTTGGGCGGTCTTGCGGAGGCTATGGACTTTTCTATGGATACTCCCTGGGATGAGCTCACCGCGGCACAGCGCAAGGGCGTGCTATATGGGTCGTCTCATGAAGTGCATGTGAGCTATAAGAATCGGTTCGGCCGACGGCGCAGCTACGCCGCTCCCTTCGAAGGCGTCATCCCATATATCAACCGTAAGCTCGAGTACACCGATTCGGAGAGTCTGAAAGAGCGCTACCAGTCGTTCATGCGGCCGGTACCGTGTGAGTCCTGTCAGGGAAAACGCCTGCGGCCTGAGATTCTGGCGGTCACTCTTGCCACCGATGACGGTCGTGAACTCAGTATTGCAGATATGACCGATCTGTCGATTGACGAGTGCCTGGAGGTCATCAATCGCCTTCAGCTCGGAAGCAGGGAAGCTGAGATTGCGCACAGTATCATCAAAGAAGTTCGTGCTCGCCTCCAGTTCCTGCTGGATGTGGGGTTGAACTACTTGACGCTGTCGCGTGCCGCGGCCACTCTGTCTGGAGGGGAAGCGCAGCGTATTCGGCTCGCCACTCAGATCGGATCAGGGCTGGCTGGGGTCTTATATGTTCTCGACGAGCCGTCCATTGGGTTGCATCAGCGGGATAATCGGAAGCTCATTGCCACTCTTAAACGTCTCCGCGATCTCGGAAACACTCTCATTGTTGTGGAGCACGACGAAGAGACGATGCAGGAAGCTGATTGGGTTGTTGACATTGGTCCAGGCGCTGGCGAATTCGGTGGAGAGATTGTCTATTCAGGGTCCTACGAGGGGCTTCTGAAGGTCGAGAATTCGCTCACTGGTGCCTATTTGTCCGGACGACGCACCATTGCAGTACCTGCCGTCCGGCGCCCGGTAGATCCGGATCGGACTCTCACTGTGGTGGATGCGCGTGAGAATAATTTGCAGCACATTGATGTGCAGTTCCCATTGGGCGTACTAACTTGCGTGACAGGTGTCTCTGGCTCGGGCAAGTCGACCTTGGTGAACGATATTCTCGCGACCGCCCTAGCGAATGAGCTTAACCATGCTCGACAGGTGCCGGGTTCCCACAAGCGGATCGAGGGGTTGGAGCACCTGGACAAATTGGTACAGGTGGACCAGTCACCTATTGGGCGTACTCCCCGCTCTAACCCAGCAACCTATACCGGAGTTTTCGATAAGATCCGTGGGCTTTTTGCTGCTACTCCTGATGCCAAAATGCGAGGTTACAAACCCGGTCGCTTCTCCTTCAATGTGAAGGGAGGCCGGTGCGAAGCCTGCCATGGTGATGGCACGATCAGAATCGAGATGAACTTCCTCCCGGATGTCTACGTGCCGTGTGAAGTCTGCCATGGCCGTCGCTATAACCGGGAGACGCTGGAGGTGCGCTACAAGGGCAAGAACATCTCTGAGGTGTTGGATATGCCCATTGTTGAAGCTGCTGAGTTCTTTAAGCCCATTACGAGTATCCACCGTTATCTCAGCACATTGGCGGATGTGGGCTTGGGATATGTGCGGTTAGGGCAGCCTGCGACCACACTGTCTGGGGGTGAGGCGCAGCGTGTCAAATTAGCTTCTGAACTGCAGAAACGCTCCACTGGGAGTACGGTCTACATCCTTGATGAACCGACTACCGGGCTGCACTTTGAGGACATCCGCAAGCTGCTCGACGTCATCAATGGTCTGGTTGATAAGGGCAATACAGTTATCGTCATCGAACACAATCTTGACGTCATTAAATCTGCAGATTGGGTTATTGATCTCGGACCCGAAGGAGGATCCGGTGGCGGTCGCATTGTAGCGGCGGGAACTCCTGAAGAAGTTGCACAGGTTCCGGAGTCCTTCACTGGGCAGTTTTTGGCAGAGATGCTTACTTCGTCGTAGAGCGGGTCTGGTTCGTAAGAAATTCTGTGTGGCGCTGAATTGGTATTCCAGGGCTTTTTCGGTACACTCGTGGCTAAGACCGTCTGAAGCATGCTTCAGAAGCAAGTGGAGTCCCATCCCACCAGTCGACGTCAGGAGCGCCGCTCCGATTGTTTCCTGGTCCGTTAGGTCCCTTCTCCCGTGTATGTCGGGTAGTGAGGATAGTTAACGGTCGATGGGCCCTGCCGGTAAGAATGCCGCCGCGGGGCTTTTTCGTGGATGCGATGGGATCACTTCGGTCACCAGAATCCGAACTATTGAGGAGTCCCCATCAGCAATCAAGACGCCCGCATTAATGAGCGAATCCGTGTTCCCGAAGTCCGCCTGGTAGGCCCCAACGGGGAACAGGTGGGCATTGTACGTGTGGAGCAGGCTCTCAAGCTGGCGTACGAGGCTGACCTCGACCTGGTTGAGGTCGCTCCCAATGCCCACCCACCTGTGTGCAAGATCATGGACTACGGCAAGTTCAAGTATGAGGCTGCGCAGAAAGCTCGCGAAGCTCGCAAGAACCAGCAGCAGACCGTGATCAAGGAGCAGAAGCTTCGTCCCAAGATCGACGACCACGACTATGAGACCAAGAAGGGAAACGTTGTTCGTTTCCTTAATAAAGGTTCCAAGGTCAAGGTGACCATCATGTTCCGTGGACGTGAACAATCTCGTCCTGAGCTGGGCTACCGCCTGCTTGAACGACTCGCCAATGACGTCGAAGAGTACGGCTTTGTCGAGGCTCGTCCGAAGCAAGATGGCCGCAATATGACGATGGTTATTGCTCCCCACCGTGGGAAGAAGACTCGTCAGCAGGCTGGAGAAGACTAACCCGGGTTAGCTCCTCCGCCCCTAGGATCCCCCGATCAGCCCCTGATCACGAGAAGAACTGAGGAATAATGCCTAAGCAGAAGACCCACAAGGGAACCGCTAAGCGTTTCAAGAAGACCGGCAGCGGCAAACTCTCCCGCGAGATGGCCAACAAGCGTCACCTCCTGGAGCACAAGTCCTCCCGTCGCACCCGTCGCATCTCCGGCACCACTGACGTTGCCGTTGCTGACGTGAAGCGCGTGAAGCGCCTCCTCGGCTAATACCTAGCCAGCACCCCCAAGACTTTTTATCCCCTAACAATCGACAGGATGACATCGTGGCACGAGTAAAGCGGGCAGTGAATGCCCAGAAGAAGCGTCGCACCGTACTGGAAGGTGCCTCCGGCTACCGCGGTCAGCGTTCCCGCCTCTACCGCAAGGCTAAGGAGCAGACTCTCCACTCAATGACTTACTCCTACCGGGACCGTCGTGCCCGTAAAGGAGACTTCCGCAAACTGTGGATTGCGCGTATCAACGCTGCTGCCCGCCAGAACGATATGACCTACAACCGCTTCATGCAGGGTCTGCGTCTGGCAGGCGTCGAGCTGGATCGTAAGGTCCTCGCGGAAATCGCCGTCTCTGACGCCGCTGCCTTCGCCGCTCTGGTGGATACCGCTCGCAAGGCACTGCCGGAGGACGTCAACGCCCCCGCTGCTGAGTAGCAGTAAGGCGCACGCCTGTGGCACATCACGCTTCCGAACGACCCGCGGAGATCTTCACCGAACGAACTCCGCGGGTCGTTTCTGCAGCTAAACTTCACCGCCCCGCACAGCGACGCAAAACTGGGCAGTTCCTCGCAGAAGGGTGGAACGCCGTTTCCGAGGCCATTCGCTATGGTGACGTTGTTGATATCTACGTCACTGAAGACGCCTCCGCACGCTATGCCAGTACGCTGGTGAGCGCGCGTGATCGTCGCTTGCACATTCACTACATCAGCCCGAAAGCAGACAAGCTCCTCACTGACACTGTCTCGCCGCCGGGCATTTACGCTGTCTGCCAGTCGGCGGTGACTGATCTTGCGACAGCTCTCGGCCAACAGCCTCATCCACAGCTGGTACTGGTGGGTGTCGACACGAATGATCCCGGCAATGCGGGGACAATGATCCGGCTCGCCGACGCCTTTGGCGCAGATCTTGTAGTTTTCGCGGGTCACTCAGTGGATCCCGAGAACACGAAGTGTGTGCGCTCGTCCGCTGGCAGCATCTACCACCTGCCAGTATGCCGGGAGAGTGATACAGAAGCCGCTCTCAGCGTGCTGCAAAGCTGCGGCATCCAGTTGCTGGCAACAAGATTGGACGGCGAGGTGCGTCTGGATCAAGCGGGGGAGCTGTTGACCCGTCCTACAGCGTGGTTGATGGGCAGCGAAGCACACGGTCTCGACCCGTCTGTTGCCGCACAAGCTGACCACACTGTGGCCATTCCTATCCGAGGTCGGGCGGAAAGCCTGAACCTCGCTGCCGCAGCCTCGATCTGCCTCTATACCTCAGCAACGACACAGCAGGTGTGAAGCCCAGCCGGGTGATGCACTACGCTAGAGGTTTGAAAGACGTTTATTCCAAGGAGAATCATGACGCAGGAAAACCAGCCCGCAGATCTGAGTGAAGAGACACTCAACAGTTACGCTGAAGCCGCTGCGGCTGCGTTTACCGCCGCCACTAACCTCGACGAGCTTGCTGCCGCACGCACCCACCACCTCGGCGAGAAATCCCAGCTTGCGCTAGCACGCCGCTCCCTCGGCTCCATCGCGAAAGAAACCCGAAAAGAAGCCGGTCGCGCTGTGAACGTGGCACGTGGCATTGCTGAACGTGCCTTCGGTGAACGGAAGGCCGCTCTGGAAGAAGAACATGCGGCGAACCTGCTGATCGCTGAGTCGATCGATGTATCGCAACCCTCTACCCGTCAGCCGGTGGGTGCACAGCACCCGATCACCATGATTGCCGATCAGATCTCCGACATCCTCATCGGTATGGGGTGGGAAATTGCGGACGGACCTGAGGTGGAGACCGAACAGTTCAACTTCGACATGCTGAACTTCCTGCCGGATCACCCCGCCCGGACAATGCAGGATACCTTCCACATTGCACCGGAAGATTCCCGTGTTGTCCTCCGCACTCACACCTCGCCTGTGCAGGTGCGCACCCTACTTTCCCGAGAAGTGCCCATCTATATCGGCTGCCCTGGTCGTACCTTCCGTACTGACGAGCTGGACGCCACCCACACCCCGGTATTCCACCAGGTTGAGGGTCTGGCTGTCGATAAGGGCCTCACCATGGCAGATCTGCGTGGTGTGCTAGACCACCTCGCCAAAGCACTTTTTGGTCCGGAGACGAAGACGCGCATGCGCGCTAACTATTTCCCCTTTACGGAACCCAGCGCAGAGGTCGATGTTTGGTTCCCCGATAAGAAGGGTGGAGCCGGTTGGGTCGAATGGGGCGGCTGCGGCATGGTGAACCCCAATGTGCTGCTTGCCGCTGGTATCGATCCGGAGGAGTACTCCGGCTTCGCCTTCGGCATGGGCTTGGAGCGCACATTGCAGTTCCGCAATGGCATTTCCGATATGCGCGACATGGTGGAAGGCGACATTCGATTCACCCTTCCCTTCGGTATCCGCTCCTAAACCCAGCACATACCCCCCAGACTTCTATTCCACTCGCTTCCCCGCTTACAAGGATGTACCGTGTTCGTTCCCCAAAGTTGGCTCACTGAGACCCTCGACAAGTGCAACCCGGGCTGGTCTGTCAGTACCGCAGACCTCGACGCTGGTTTCGTGAAGGTTGGTTTCGAAATCGAGGGTGTTCCGCAGCCTCTTCCCACCATTACTGGGCCGCTGGTGGTGGGCCAGGTAATGGAGATCGAAGAGCTAGAAGGTTTTAAAAAGCCGATCCGTTTCTGTCATGTGGAGGTGGGAAACGACAATGGAGAGCTGCAGGAAATTATCTGTGGTGCGCGCAATTTCAAGCTCCACGACCTTGTCATCGTGGCACTTCCCGGGACTGTCCTCCCTGGCGGCTTTGAGATAAGCGAACGTAAAACCTATGGACACATGTCCCGTGGCATGATGTGCTCGGCAACCGAGCTGGGAATTGGGCAGGACCACTCCGGCATTATTACCCTGCGACCGGGAACTGCCGAGCCGGGTAGCGACGCCTACCAACTCCTGCAGCTCGATGACGCGGTCTTTGAAGTGAACATCACCCCCGACCGTGGTTATGCACTGTCGATGCGTGGTTTGGCACGTGAGATTGCAACCTCCTTCAGTCTCACCTACCAGGACATTGCGGTCGAACAAGAACTCGGAAATGAGGGAGAGGCGTGGCCCGTTACTCTTTATCCCGAGACTGGTGCAGATCGCTTCATTGCACGTCGCGTGACGGGTATCGATCCGCAGGCTGTCACCCCCTGGTGGATGCAGCGGCGTTTGCTGCTCTCCGGTGTGCGCCCTATCAGACCAGCTGTGGATGTAACGAACTATGTCATGTTGGAGCTCGGGCAACCGATGCATGCGTACGATGTGGCGAAACTGCAGGGCGGTATTACCGTGCGGTGCGCCCTGGCTGGCGAGAAGCTCGTTACCCTTGATGATGTGGAACGAGAGCTGTCTGCGGAAGATGTTGTCATTGCGGATGATTCTGGTGCCATCGGTTTGGCCGGTGTGATGGGCGGCGCCTCCACCGAAGTAGGGGAGGAGACCACTGACATTCTCCTCGAAGCCGCGCACTTCGATTCTCTCCATGTTTTCCGCACTGGACGCCGTCATAAGCTCAGCTCGGAATCGTCCCGTCGCTTCGAGCGCAAAGTCGACCCAGTCGTCTGTCGTGCTGCTGCTGACCGTGCAGCTACTCTCCTAGTAGAGATTGCCGGTGGCACCGTAGAGCCGTTACTGACCGATGTCGGCGATATTTCCCCAGTTGTGCCCATTGTGTTCCCCGAGAACCGGCCTAGTGCTGTCGCTGGTGTGGATTATCCCGCTGGTACCGCCCGTCGTCGCTTGGAAGAGGTGGGATGCACGGTCGAGGACACCCCCGGTGAGGCCGGCATGCTGACTGTCACCCCGCCGACGTGGCGCCCTGATCTGCAGATGCGCGCTGACCTGGTGGAAGAAGTGTTGCGGTTGGAGGGGCTGGAGCAGATTCCGGTTCGGCTCCCGCATGCACCGTCTGGTCGTGGTCTGACCCCGGAGCAGCGCCGTCGCCGCATTGTGAATAAAGCGTTGGCGTATGCCGGCTACGTGGAGATTCTCCCCACCCCCTTCATGTCTAACAAGGTGTTTGACGAGTGGGGTTTGGCAGCGGACGATCCACGGCGGACTGTGACCACTGTGCTCAATCCGCTCGATTCGGACTACGCCTGCTTGGCGACGACGCTGCTCCCCTCCATGTTCGATGTGGTGAAGCGGAATGTCTCGCGAGGCCAGCGCGATCTGGGCCTTTACGGGGTGGAAGAAGTATGCCTTCCGGATGAGTCCACTCGCCCCATGCCTATGCTGCCCACTGATAAGCGTCCTTCTGATGATGAGATTGCCGAGTTGATGGCTGCTCTCCCCAAACAGCCGCTGCATGTGGCTGCGGTGCTCACTGGTCTGCGTGAGCAAGCTGGCCCGTGGGGTAAGGGCCGCGCGACCGATGTGTGGGACATTATTGAAGCCGCACGTCAGGTCGGTCGGGCGGTAGGCGCCGAATTCCGCTTCGAGAAGGCTGATCTGCTGCCGTGGCATCCGGGCCGTTGTGCTGCCGTCTATTTGGGTGATGAGCTGGTCGGCTACGCCGGTGAAGTCCACCCGCAGGTGCTTGATAAGTGTGGCTTGCCCGCCCGTATGTGTGCCATGGAGCTTAATGTGTCGGCTCTGCCCACGGCATACCAGGGGCAGTCTCCGGTCGTTTCCCCCTACCCACCGGTGTATCAGGATGTTGCCCTGGTGGTGGCGAAGGATGTTCCGCAGGCGGATATCGCTGCTGCCCTGTATGAGGGTGGTGGAGACTTGCTGGAAAGCGTCAAGCTCTTCGACATTTATGAGTCGGAGCAGCTGGGCGTGGACAAGCGGTCGTTGGCCTTTGCGCTGAGCTTCCGGTCGCCAGAGCGGACGTTGACGGAAGAAGACGCTTCGGCTGCTCGTGATGCGGCTGTGGCAGTTGCTGCCGAGCGTTTCGGCGCGGAGCTGCGGACTGTCTAAAGACTTCCGGCGCGGCCGGGGAACAGGGCGACGACAGCGGAATTTAGTGGAATGATGTGTGCATGACCTTTATTCCACGAGAAGTTCCGCGCGTCTTGTCGATTGCTGGCACCGACCCCACTGGTGGTGCGGGTCTACAAGCAGATCTGAAGTCTATCGCGGCAGCAGGCGGCTATGGCATGGCTGTGGTGACGGCGTTGGTGGCTCAGAACACCTGCGGCGTTCGTTCCGTCCATACTCCGCCCTTGAGCTTTTTGCAGGAGCAGTTTGATGCCGTCACCGATGATGTTGTTATTGATGCGGTGAAGATTGGCATGCTGGGCGATACGGCTATTACCCAGCTAGTCAGCGAATGGCTGCAGCAAGTGAAGCCGCCGGTGGTTGTTCTGGACCCGGTTATGGTGGCCACTAGTGGGGATCGGCTTTTGACCGCAGAGGCTGAGGAGGCAATGCGTGGCTTGGTCGAGACTGTTGGTGACGTAGCTGACCTTGCTGTTGTGACGCCTAATGTTCCAGAACTTGCGGTGTTGGCGGGGGAGGGCCGTGCCGAGAGTTTGGGGGAGGCGTTGGCGCAGGGTGAGCGTGTGCTAGCGACGACGCAGGCGGCTGTGCTGGTGAAGGGTGGTCATCTGGAGTCGGAGACGATGACGGATACGCTGCTGCAGCGGGACGCCGATGCGGCCACATTTACCCATCCGCATGTGGCGACACCCAATACGCATGGGACGGGCTGTTCGCTGTCGTCTGGTTTGGCGACTCGCATTGCGCAGTCGGGAGACGTGGTGCGAGCGACTCAGTTGACGACTGACTGGTTGTATGGTGCCATTTTCCATTCCGATCTTTTGGAGGTCGGCAAGGGGCATGGGCCGGTATTCCATGGGTGGGAGACGAATCCGAGCTGCCAGTAGTGATCGTATGCTGACTGGTAATGGGCCGTTTTCAGGCGATGAGTTGGGTGGACAACGGGTGCTCGGGACAGCCTGAAAAGTTTTGAATAATCTTGCAAGATGGTGAATAATCAAAGAATGAGTATATCAGTCGCAGTTGCTGGAGCCACCGGATACGCAGGAGCCGAGATTCTTCGTCTCCTGCTCACCCATCCCGCCTATCAGAATGGCGAGCTCACCATTGGGGCCCTGTGCGCCAACAGCAACGCCGGTCAAAAGGTAGGGGAGTTCCATCCGCACCTGGCGCCACTTGCCGAGCGAACCTTTGTTGAAACCTCTCTCGAAACACTGCAGGGACACGACGTCGTCTTTATGGCGTTGCCACATGGCAACTCGGGCAAGCTAGCCCACTCCCTCAGTGATGCAGCCGCCGCCTCCGGAAACGCGGGCCCGCTTGTTATCGACTGTGCAGCAGACTTCCGCCTCCGTGATGCGCATGCCTGGGAGAAGTGGTACCAGTGCGAGTACCAGGGATTCTGGACCTACGGTCTGCCGGAACTCCCCGGTCACCGAGACGCAGTGCGTGCTGCGCGCACCGTCGCAGTACCCGGCTGTTTCCCCACCGGCGCTTCTCTCGCCCTGTACCCCGCGGTCCAAGCCGGCATTACCGATGGGGATCTTTCCGTGGTCTCTTTCTCGGGTACCTCTGGCGCTGGAAAGGGAGCCAAGGTCGCCAACCTCCACGCCGAGGTAAGCGGTTCGGCGAAAGCTTATAACGTTGCCGGCCGGCACCGTCACACCCCAGAGATCCTGCAGAACATGCAAGAACTCACTGAGCAGGACCTGACAGTGAGTTTTACTCCGGTACTAGCCCCTATGGCGCGCGGCATCCTCACCACCGCTTTTGCGACCACCCACGCCACTCCAGAAGGGGTACAGAAACTCTACGAAGAGGCCTATCGTGATGAGCCTTTCGTCCAGGTGCTTCCCTATGGACAGCAACCACAATCGAAGTCTGTAGTGGGATCCAACAACGTCCAAATTGCTGTCGACGTCGATACTGCCGCACACCGACTCGTCATTACCGCAGTCATCGATAACCTCGTGAAGGGTACTGCCGGCGCTGCGCTGCAGTGCATGAACCTTATGTTGGGATGGCCGGAAACCACCGGCCTCTACACCGTAGGTCTCGCCCCCTAACATCTTCCAAGAAAGAGAAAACTATCATGACTATCACCCGCACCGCTGGGGTGACCGCCGCACAAGGGTTTCGTGCTGCTGGGGTAGCTGCCGGCGTGAAAAAACACGGTGGACTAGATATGGCCCTCGTCGTCAATGAGGGGCCGCGGCTCACCGCAGCTGGCGTGTTTACCTCCAATCGATTCCAGGCTGCTCCCGTCCTTTGGTCGCGAGAAATTCTCACCGGTGGAGAGCTGCGTGCGGTCGTCCTGAACTCTGGCGGAGCCAATGCGTGTACCGGCGCAGCAGGGCTGGAAGATGCTAAAGAAGAAGCAATTCATCTCGCATTGCAGCTGACGGATGCCGGTATCCCCACTAACGCTGGACAGGTTGCGATCTGTTCGACCGGTGTCATCGGCGATCGGCTTCCTATGCCAGCCATTTTGGGGGGAATCGAGGCACTTCCGGGTCTCTTAGGAGATACCCAAGAGAAGGGACTGGAAGCCGCAAGCGCCATTATGACCACTGACACCGTCGCCAAGCAGAGTGAATACACCTCTGCGGCGGGATGGAAAGTAGGGGGCATGGTGAAGGGAGCTGGCATGATCGCGCCGAGCCTCGCCACCATGCTCTGCGTCATCACCACTGACGCTATTGCCAACCAGGCGGATCTTGAAGCTGCTCTGCGCTTCTCGGCTACCTATAGTTTTGACCGCCTGGATGTTGATGGCTCAACCTCCACGAATGACACTGTGCTGGTGATGGCAAACGGGGCGAGTGGTGTGGTCGCCAACCAGGCAGAACTCACTGAAGCCATTTTTGCGGTCTGTGACGACCTTGCGGACCAAATGATGAGTGATGCAGAGGGTGTAACGAAGTGCTGCACCATTACCGTTATGGGAGCGGAGACTGAAGCTGACGCTCTTACTGCTGCGCGCGTCGTTGCGCGTGACAACCTGGTGAAGACTGCACTTTTCGGAGAAGACCCGAACTGGGGTCGTGTTCTCGCCACTTTGGGTGTTGCCCCGGTAGCGATGGATGTTCTCAAGGTGACGGTAGCGTTCAACGGCAAAGAGGTGTTCGCGAATGGCGGCGGCCTCCCCGATGCTCGCTCTATTGATATGACAGGCGATCGTATCCATGTTGAGATCAATCTTGGTGTAGGCGAGGGGACCGCCAGTATCCGCACCACCGATCTTTCCCATGCTTATGTTGAGATCAACTCGGCATACACAACCTAATGTTGATGTCATCCCTGTATACCTATTACACCAATACACGATAAAGAGGTTCTGAGGTCATCATGAATAGTGAGACCGACCAGGACGCGATTGAACAGTCGCTCCATATTCCTGAACTCAACCCCCAACAGCGTGCCGCTGTCTATACCGAGGCCTTGCCGTGGATCCAACAATTCGCTGGCAAGATTATCGTCGTCAAATATGGCGGAAATGCCATGGTGGATGACCGGCTTAAAGCCGCTTTCGCCAAAGACATGGTGATGCTGCGTGCGTGCGGAGCTCACCCTGTTGTCGTTCATGGTGGTGGGCCGCAGATTAACTCCATGCTGTCCCGTTTGGGTATTGAAGGGGAGTTCCGGGGTGGGTTCCGCGTTACCACAGACGAAGTGTTGGATGTTGTCCGCATGGTGCTTTTCGGCAAAGTTGGCCGTGAACTCGTGGGCCTCATCAATAAGTTTGGAGCCTACGCTGTGGGTATTTCCGGCGAGGATGCGCAACTGCTCACTGCGCGGAAACGCACCGTCCTCGTGGAGGGAGTTCCCACTGATATCGGCTTGGTCGGCGATATCACGGAAGTTAATCCTGATGCGGTGTATGACCTTATCAATGCAGGCCGTATCCCTGTCGTAACGACGATTGCACCCGACCCGGATGGGCAGGTCTTCAACGTTAACGCGGACACTGCCTCAGCTGCGCTGGCGGTTGCCCTGGAGGCAGAGAAGCTCGTTATGCTGACAGATGTGGACGGTTTCTACACAGACTGGCCGAATAAAGACAGTCTTGTCACCCGTATCGATGCCGACACCTTGCGAGGTCTGCTACCTTCTCTGGAATCTGGCATGGTCCCCAAGATGGAAGCATGTCTGCGTGCCGTTGATGGGGGAGTCCCCGCAGCCCATGTGATTGACGGTCGTATCGGCCATTCAGTCTTACTCGAGCTTTTTACTGAAGGCGGTATCGGCACTATGGTGGTGCCCCAAACGTCTGCACCTACCACTCAAAATCACTCCACTCATTCTCGTGAGGATAACCGCTCATGACGTCTACATCTCCCCTCCAGCAGAGCTGGACAAACACCATGATGAATGCCTACGGTACGCCTGCCCTCGGGCTGGTGCGCGGCAAGGGCTGCATTGTTGAAGATGAAAACGGTGAGGAATACCTGGACCTCCTCTCGGGTATTGCTGTCAACTGTCTGGGGCATCAGCATCCCGCCATTATCAAGGCGGTCACCGATCAGCTGCATACTCTCGGACACACCTCAAACTTTTTTGTGCACCCACCCGAGGCGAAACTGGCAGAGCGCCTAGTTGCAGCATTCGGAAGCGACCAACCTACCCGCGTCTTCTTCTGCAATTCTGGGGCGGAAGCCAATGAAATCGCTTTTAAGCTTTCCCGGCTAACAGGCCGTCGCCGCATCCTCACTCACCTTGATGGTTTCCATGGGCGGACGATGGGATCGCTTGCGCTCACTGGTCAAGAAAAGAAACGTGCTCCCTTTGAGCCTATGCCAGCAGGCGTCGAATACTTCCCCTTCAACGATTTCGCAGCCTTGCAGGCACTGGTGGAAAAGGACCCGAAGAATACTGCCGCCGTCATGATTGAGCCGATTATGGGTGAAGCAGGCGTCAAGGTACCCGATGACGACTACCTCCGAAAGATTCGTGACCTCACGAGCCGTTACGGCATCCTCATGATCTGCGATGAAGTGCAGACGGGTGTCTACCGTACCGGAGATATGTTCTGCTCACGGGCACAGGGTGTCGTCCCCGATGTAGTAACGCTCGCTAAAGGCCTGGCGGGTGGCTTCCCTATTGGAGCCGTCCTTGCAACCGGACGCGCAGCAGACTTCTTCCAGCCGGGCTCACACGGCACGACTTTCGGGGGCAATCCTTACTCGTGTGCTGCCGGTAACGCGGTGCTGGACACCATTGAAGCGGAGAAGCTGGGTGACCATGTGCGTGAGATGGGGAAGCGGTTTATGTCGTCCCTCGCGGCCCTGCACCTGCCGATGGTGACGGAAATTCGAGGACGTGGTCTGCTAATCGGCGTTGAATTAGCAGACGCTATTGGCCCCTTGGTGGAACAGGCAGCCCGCGATGCAGGCTTCATTATCAATGCCGCCCGGCCTAATGTGCTCCGTATTGCACCACCGCTCATCATCAGCAATGAACAGATTGATCAAGCTGTTGCCGCCCTCCCCGGTATCCTCGATACCGCATCCCGTGCCGCTGCTGCTGCACAGTCCTAAGCCGTCTTATTGCTTTTACCCTTTACCTTTAACCGACTAGCCAAGGAGAATCACCGTATGTTGCGCCACTTCCTCCGCGACGACGATCTGACCCCCGCTGAGCAGCTCGAAGTTCTCGAGCTTGCCGATGCGTTAAAGAAGGCTCCTTACTCGAGCCGACCTTTGGAAGGGCCGCAATCTGCTGCCATTCTTTTCGACAAGACTTCTACTCGTACACGTTTCTCTTTTGATACCGGTGTCGCTCAGCTGGGAGGCAACCCCATTGTTGTGGAAGCTGGAGTGACCCAGATCGGCAAAGGCGAGTCTATTGAAGACACCGCCCGCGTTTTCTCCCGTTTTGTCTCCCTTATTATTTGGCGAACCTATGGGCAGGATCGGGTTGAGGATATGGCTGCGGCAGCTACCGTTCCTGTTATCAACGCCCTCACCGATGACTGGCATCCCTGTCAGATTTTGGCGGATCTCCAAACGATCCGGGAGAACTTCGGCAAGACGGAAGGGCTCACCCTCACCTACCTGGGTGACGGCGCCAATAACATGGCGAATTCACTCTTAGTGGGTGGCCTTACGGCAGGGATGAACGTGCGTATCGGTGCGCCGGAAGGGTTTACCCCGCGCGCAGACATCCTGGAGGCAGCCCGTCAGCGAGCAGAGCTCACAGGGGCAGAATTCCTCATCACCCACGACCCGGTGGAAGCGGCGCAGGGAACCAATGTTGTCTACACCGACACATGGGTGTCGATGGGGCAGGAAAACGATGGCCTCGACCGTGAAGGCCCCTTCCGCCCGTTCCAAGTTAATGATGAGCTAATGGCGCATGCTGCGAAGGACGCGATTTTCCTCCACTGCCTACCGGCTTATCGGGATAAGGAGGTCACCAACTCCGTCATCGAAGGGCCTCAGTCCCGTGTCTTCGATGAAGCAGAGAATCGCCTTCACGCTCAGAAGGCCATCATGGTGTGGCTCCTGGAGAAGCTCAATGCCTAACACGGCAGGCGCTCCCGTCAAGAGCACCATGGCGGGTACTCGGGCTGGACGGCAGGCTCGAATCATCGGCTTACTCATTGAGCATCGGGTACATAGCCAGCCACAACTGTTGGAACTGCTCGCTGAGGAAGGTATCGCCGTCACCCAAGCGACTCTTTCGCGGGATCTGGACGAGCTCGGTGCAGTGAAGCTCCGAGCGGCCGACGGTGGCCAAGGCACCTATGTCATTCCTGAAGATGGCAGTCCGGTTAAGGGCGTTGAGGGGGGTACCGCCCGTCTTGCGAAACTGCTCAGCGAACTGTTGGTCTCTGCAGAAGCATGTCAGGCCATGGTAGTGTTGCGGACTCCTCCAGGGGCGGCGCACTACCTTGCTTCCGCTCTTGATCGGGCGAATCTTCCAGAAGTGGCCGGATGCATCGCTGGTGATGACACCATCTTCGTCCAGACTAGAGAGTCCTATGAGGGGGCTGAGGTGGCAGCTAGCTTTGCGAAGCTCATTGGAAAACACCCGCAATAGGGTGTCTCTTCACCGTCACAACTACAGATCAGCGACGTTTTAGTCGATAATGGAAAGCGAGCGCGTCCGACGCTCGCCAAGGAAAGGAAACATTCATGCCAAAGCGTGTTGTACTGGCCTACTCCGGTGGCCTGGACACCTCCGTTGCTATCAGCTGGATCGGCCACGAAACTGGCGCCGAAGTTATTGCGGTCTCCATTGACCTCGGCCAGGGTGGCGAGGACATGGAGTCCATCCACCAGCGTGCCCTCGGCTGTGGCGCCGTAGAATCCGTGATCGTTGATGCTCGCGATGAATTCGCCGATGACTTCTGCCTGCCGGCCATCAAGGCCAATGCCATGTACCAGAATCAGTACCCGCTGGTATCTGCCTTGTCCCGTCCTCTTATCGTGAAGCACCTTGCGGCCGCCGCCAAGGAATTCGGCGCAGACGCTATTGCACACGGATGCACCGGCAAGGGTAACGACCAGGTGCGTTTCGAAGTTGGCTTCAACGCCCTCGTCCCCGATGCAGAAGTTATCGCCCCGGTGCGCGACTACGCCTGGACCCGTGAGAAGGCTATTGCTTTCGCAGAGGAGCACGACCTTCCCATTAACGTCACCAAGAAGTCCCCGTTCTCCATCGACCAGAACGTCTTCGGTCGCGCCGTGGAGACCGGCTACTTGGAAGACCTGTGGAACGCTCCCACCAAGGACGTCTACTGCTACACCGAGGATCCCAGCGTGAACTGGGCTGCTCCCGATGAGGTCATCATCTCCTTCAAGGAAGGCAAGCCGGTGGCTCTCGATGGCCGCCAGATGAGCCTTCTCGAAATCATTCAGGAACTCAACCGTCGCGCTGGTGCCCAGGGTATCGGCCGTATCGACATGGTGGAGGACCGTCTCGTCGGCATTAAGTCGCGCGAGATCTACGAAGCACCCGGCGCCGTCACCCTCATCCGTGCGCACCGTGAGATGGAAAATGTCTGCATGGAGCGCGAACTTACCCGCTTCAAGAACCGCATCGAAGACCGCTGGACTGAACTGGTCTACGACGGTCTCTGGTACAGCCCGCTGAAGGAATCCCTCGATGCCTTCATCGACGAGTCCCAGAAGCACGTCACCGGTGATATCCGTCTGGTTATGCACGGCGGCAACATCAATGTGAACGGTCGTCGTTCGGACGAGTCCCTTTACGACTTCAACCTGGCTACCTACGACGAGGGTGACTCCTTCGACCAGACCCTCGCCAAGGGCTTCGTGCAGCTGCACGGTCTGTCCAGCAAGATCAACGCGCAGCGTGATCAGCGCCTGGCCAACTAAGCCCGTCACTTTACTCACTACCATTCGATAAGGACCCCCCATGAGTTCTTCCCCCCGTCACGAGACTAATAAGGGATCGCTGTGGGGAGGACGCTTCGCCGACGAACCTGCACAGGCGATGGCTCTCCTCTCCAAGTCCACCCAGTTCGACTGGGTACTCGCCCCCTATGACATCCGCGCGTCGAAAGCGCATGCGCGGGTGCTCAACCGGGCGCAGCTTCTCTCGGACGAGGATCTTGCCACTATGGTGGCAGGGCTTGATCAGCTCGCGGCGGATGTAGCTTCTGGTGCATTCCAGCCAGCTGAGGATGACGAGGATGTGCATGGCGCGCTAGAACGTGGCCTTATCGAACGAGTAGGACCACAGGTCGGTGGGCGCCTCCGTGCGGGGCGTTCTCGTAACGACCAGGTTGCCACGCTTTTCCGCATGTGGGTGCGCGATGCGCTCCGACGCGTCGGAGTTGAGGTCTTGGGTTTGGCCGATGCGCTTGTTGCCCAGGCCGATGCCCATATGGGTGTCATCATGCCCGGTAAGACCCACTTCCAGGCGGCGCAGCCGGTGCTCCTTTCCCACCAGCTGCTCGCCCACGTGCACCCCTTGCTGCGTGATATCGACCGACTCAAGGACCTTGACCGCCGCGCCGCCGTCTCCCCGTACGGCGGCGGTGCGCTGGCCGGTTCCACTCTTGATCTCGACCCTGAAGCCATCGCCGCAGAGCTTGGCTTCGCCGATGCCTCGGATAATTCCTTGGACGGAACGGCATCCCGAGATTTCGTCTCAGAATTCGCCTATGTACTGGCGCAGATTGCTGTTGACGTGTCCCGCCTAGCGGAAGAAATTATTGCCTGGTCGACCCCCGAATTCAGCTACGTGACATTGGCAGATGCGTGGTCTACGGGCAGCTCCATCATGCCGCAGAAGAAGAATCCCGATGTTGCGGAACTTGCACGCGGCAAGGCCGGACGCCTGATCGGCAACCTTTCCGGTTTGTTGGCGACCTTCAAAGCACTGCCGCTTGCCTATGACCGCGACCTGCAGGAAGACAAAGAACCAGTGTTCGATTCCGTCGCGCAACTGGAAATGACGCTGCCCGCAATGGCGGGTTTGGTGCGCACACTGGTCTTCCATGAGGATCGGATGCGTGAGCTTGCTCCCCGCGGCTTCACTCTGGCTACCGATATTGCTGAGTGGATGGTAAAGCAGGGCGTCCCGTTCCGACAGGCACATGAGGCCGCAGGCGGCTGTGTCCAGGTTGCGGAACAGCGAGGAGTAGAACTAGCAGACTTGACGGATGCAGAGTTTGCCTCCGTTGACCCCGCTCTTACCCCCGAGGTCCGCTCCGTTCTTACCATTGAGGGTTCAGTGGCGTCCCGCAAGACCCGTGGCGGTACTGCTGAGCCACGCGTACGCGAGCAGCTGGAGCGAGTGCGGGCGGCTATTGCTGCTGACGTTGCTTTCGTTGAATTACCCACCATCCCTGCCGAATAGCGTTCTCGAGAAAGCTCTGCAGAAGAGAAGGAAGTGCCATGGCCACTGAGATTGATCCCGCATTGCTCCAGATTTTGGCGTGCCCAGAGGACAAGGGGAGCGTGCTGTATGTTGCGGGTGAATGCATCTACAACCCGCGTCTCCACAAGGCGTATCCCATCCGTGATGGGATTCCCGTCATGCTGATGAACGAGGCTCGCCAGGTTTCCGATGCCGAGCATGAGCGGCTTATGAGTGTCGCCGTTGACCCACGGGCCTGAATGACATACCAACACGAGAAGTTTTACGTACGTCCACCACTACTAGGAGTTACTGGTCATGGATAACATCATTGATGAATTGACGTGGCGCGGGCTGATTCAGCAGTCCACCGATATCGACGAGATGCGCGACGCTATCAACGATGGACCGATCACCCTTTATTGTGGTTTCGACCCCACGGGTCCTAGTTTGCATGCCGGTCACCTTATTCCGTTGCTGCTTTTGCGACGTTTCCAGAAGGCGGGGCATCGGCCGATTGTGCTAGCGGGTGGTGCTACTGGCCTTATTGGTGATCCGCGTGACGTGGGCGAGCGGGTCATGAATTCAGAGGATACGGTTGCCGACTGGGCAGAACGTATCAAGAACCAGCTTGAGCGCTTCGTGACGTTTGATGATTCCGACACTGGTGCGATTGTCGAAAATAATATGCACTGGGTGGGGGAGTTGTCGGCTATCGACTTCCTGCGTGGTTTAGGAAAGAACTTTTCACTGAACACGATGTTGTCGCGTGAAACCGTCAAGCGGCGTCTCGAGACAGATGGCATTTCCTACACGGAATTCTCGTACATGATCCTGCAGGCAAATGACTTTGTAGAGCTTAACCGTCGCTACGGGTGTGTATTGCAGGTGGGTGGTTCTGATCAGTGGGGCAACATTGTCGCCGGTATTGACCTTAACCGCCGCGTCAATAATGCCAAGGTGCACGGCATTACGGTGCCATTGGTGACGAGCTCGGACGGTAAGAAGTTTGGTAAGTCCACAGGTGGCGGCTCACTCTGGCTCGATCCGGAGATGACGAGTCCCTACAAGTGGTACCAGTACTTTCTCAACACTAATGATGCAGACGTCATTAAGTACTTGCGCTGGTTTACCTTCCTCACGAAGGAGGAGCTAGACGAGTTAGCTGTCGAGGTTGAGGCGAACCCGGGTGCACGCAAGGCGCAGCGACGTCTGGCTGATGAGATGACGACCTTGGTCCATGGCGAAGCCGCAACTGAGGCTGTGAAAGCAGCAAGTGCAGCACTCTTTGGAAAGGGTGACCTGCAGACACTGGATGGGGCAACACTGGGAGCTGCGCTGCAAGAAGCGGGAGCGATCGACATTGATAAGGATATGAATGTCACGATTGTTGATCTGCTGATAGAGACAGGTTTGTGCTCGTCTAGGGGTGAAGCCCGCCGCACCATTAAGGAAGGCGGATGTTCTGTGAACAATGAGCGGATCAGTGACGAGTCATGGATTCCTGCCGGAGCAGACTTACTGCCGGGGAATTGGCTATTGGTGCGTCGCGGCAAGAAAAATATGCGAGGTGTTCATATCAAGTAGCGGTAGGCAGCGAAATAAGACGCTGTTGCGCTGATATGTATGAACCAAGAAAGACCCCATCCGAGGTAGTCGGGTGGGGTCTTTTTCTGTGTCTGAACAACGATTAATGAGGTTTGGAGCGAGAGGAATGTCAATTATTGACAATCTTTATCCATTTCTTTTGGAGGGCATCTCTAAAATATGCTGCTTTTTTGGTAAAAATGAGAATTAATCACATCATCAATAATAATGCTTTATGACTATATGGGATATGTTTTGCGAAGTGGGGAATCTGTTGAAAATCGGTACAAAACCGCCAAATTGTTCGGAAACCGGGTTTGAACAGCCGATTTGCTAAACGTTGGAACGGTGCGTAATCTTTAACAGGTCAGCGAGACGCGGACACCGACCCGCCGAGACAATCGGAATGGTGAACGAGGCTGGACGCGAAGCTGATTCTTACGGATACCTTTCCGTCTCGTACGAATCACCTCCACGGTGAGATACGAAAATTGCGGATCAGGATTTGACACTGATTCCGCTGAGGGGTAACTTAGAGAAGCGCTTTCCGCAGGGGCATAACGCCTGCATGTGGTGAGTGGGCATGTTGTTTGAGAACTCAACAGTGTACTGATTTTATTGAATGCCAATTTTTGTCTGCGCTCAACCCCCGTTGGGTGTGGATGTTTGTTTT
>JAHABL010000012.1 GCA_018376445.1 Mycobacteriales bacterium | reverse complement strand
ACCATTGCAGAAAAGTGATCAACAGCAACATACCGACTTTGTCCATACACTGAATGTCTATTTTCAATCAAAACGAAACTTGTCTCAAACAGCCAAAAAACTCTTTATTCATCGTAATACTTTATTACAGCGATTGGAGAAAATTGAACAGCTAGTGCTGTTGGATTTTGATAAGGAAGTGGACTTGTTGGCGCTGGAAGTGGCGTTGTTTGTGGGATTCGAGTAGTGAAAATTTGTCGACGATATTGCTTTTCTAGCAAAAAAGACTTACACTGTAAGGTTGTGTAAGTCTTTTTTTATTTGTCTTGAATAAATAGGAGGTTATAAATGTGGGAGCAGAATTAAATCAACGGTTATTCAGCGCTGCAGACAATCTTAGAAGTAAAATGGATGCGTCTGAGTACAAGAATTACTTATTAGGATTAATCTTTTATAAATATTTATCTGATAAATTATTACAAACAGTAGTGACATTAGCAGATGAGTCACTAGAAGAATATGATACGCCAACAAAACAAACAGAGCTATATAAAGAATTGCTAAAAGATGAGGACTCTCGTCAAGACTTAGTTGACACCTTAGTCGATACATTAAGTTATGATATTGAGCCAGATTATTTATTTAGCAGTTTAGCAGAACAGGCAAAACAAAATGTTTTCCAATTAGATGACTTGAAAAAAGCCTTTGTTTATTTATCTTCAAATTATAAACAATTTAATGGCTTATTTGATGATGTTGATTTACAATCGAAAAAATTAGGTTCCGATGACCAACAACGAAATGTAACAATTACGGAAGTATTAAAAAAATTAAATGATATTGATGTCACGGCTCATGAAGGCGATGTGATTGGTGATGCGTATGAGTTCCTGATTTCGCAATTTGCGTCTGAAGCTGGAAAAAAAGCAGGAGAATTTTACACTCCGCATCAAGTTTCGGATATGATGGCGCGGATTGTGGCATTAGGTCAAGAAGATAAAAAGTTGTTTAGTGTTTTTGATATAATCACTTTGAAATTGATACAAATAAACAGGCTTGAAATGGCTTGTTATTAGGGCTTTTCACTCGTATCCGTGAGTGGGAGGCCTTTTTATTTTGCCTTTTTCTGCCTTGGGGAGTTCAACCGATTTTCAGGGGGTGTGAGGGGTGTGTAGGGGGTGTAACGGTTGCCAAAGTTCTCGGCTCACATTCATAATGCTATGCTTAACTTTGACACAGATACAAACAGTAACCACTAGCTTGCTACCAGCCTTTCGTTACCCAAAATCTAATCAAATTGACTACTGTGTACTATATTCCATTCCCAAAAACCTCGTGTGAAATAATTTGATGTAGAATATCGAAACGGTAACTCTTTAATTTCATTGTGGAATTTTATTGTTCGTGATATGATTATATTGTAAAAGAGAGGAGGCCAAAAATGAGAACGATTGATATTCTTCTAGAAAATTTAAGAAGGTATTATGGAGTAGATTCACTTCGAAATATAGCTAAGAAGATTGAAATGTCAGGTAATGTTCTGCTGAATTGGTCTTCAGGAAGAAGCTCCCCCAAATTAGATCAACTTGATAAAATTGCGTATCTCATTAATGTAGAGGTTTCTAAGCTGTTGATTCAGGATATCGAGATAAGTATAACTTCCCCAATTTGGAGGGATAATGTTGAAAGAAACTTTATCGAGAATCTTGGGCGTTATACTCAAGAAAAGGGTATTCACAAATCATGGTTTGATGAAAAGCGGTGCGGAGTAAGCTATGGGGCCTTCCGTTACTATATCAATGGGAATAATAAGACTGTAAATTTAAACACGTTAGATAAACTGGCAAAAATTTTAGGCATACAAACATATCAATTATTAGAAAGTAGGAAAAACAGATGAAGAAGAAAATTGAAACACAAGGGACTCGAAACAAGGTCAATCACGCATTAGCAGATGCAAAAAACTTGGTTCCTCGGTTGGTAAAAGAAACGTACACCTTCAAGGGTCGTAAATCACCTGAGCTTCTGGAACGTGTAATATTGGCTTTGACTGGTAGTGATTCCATTATATTAGATCCATTTTTGGGTAGCGGAATGACTTTAATCGCATCGCAAAACGCTCAACGTAAGTTCTTCGGAATTGAATTAGATAACTACACATACTCCGTGGATAAGACTCTGTTTGAAAAAGTAGATTCTAAGGAATTGAAGAAGCTTTTTAAACAAATGGAAGATTCTGTCAAAGACCGAGTGATGTCTTTATATGAGACAGAATGCGATGGTGAAACAAATTATATTAAGAAGGTATTGTTTGATCGTAAAAATGGGAAGGATGGTTACTTTCATCCTGAGGAAAATCGAGAAATTAAAAACGGGCGCAATGTTATCTTGATGAAGAAATCTTCCAAAGGCAATAGTTCTAAGAGATTTGATGAAGTGGATTGGAATAAACTTCAAGAAGTTGAGAAAATGGATGCTAGCGGTTTCCCTGATGATACATATTATGAAAACAGTCGTATTAATATCACAAAATCGACTGGTGCCGATAAGTATGGAGAAATTTTCTCGCACCGAAATAAAGTTGCACTATTAATGATTCAGAGTGAAATTTCAAAATTACCAACTTCGAAAGAAAAAGAATTTTTACAACAAGTTTTAGTTGCATCACTCAGTCTTGCCCGTATTGCCATGTATGGTAGCTCTACGGATATTCTATATCATGTTGTTCATGAAAAGGCGCAAGACATGAATGTTTGGTTTTTATTTGAGTCACGTTATAAAAAGTTTGTTACGTTTCAAACGGAATACAAAAGCATTTTAACAGATCATTTCGATAAAGGTAGCACTTATAAAGTTGTTAATGCCGACTATTATGAGTACTTGAAGAATCACGAAGGCTTGATGTTTGATGCAATCGTTACTGACTTCCCATATACTGACCAGGTGCCGTATTTGGAAAGAAATCAAATGTTTAGAATCTGGCTGAATCATTTTGATGATGACCGTGAGCATTTTATGCTGACAGAGAAGATGTTGGAAAGTGAAATGGTGGTAACTAATGCAGTTGCTAGAAAAGAGAAAGATTTAGACCATTATTATCATGACATTGATAAGATGTTTAAGACTTTTTCTGAACACTTGAAAGTTGGATCACCAGTGGTAATTTTTACGAAATTAGGAAAGATGAAGTATTTTAACGTTTTTGCCCGTGTTGTTGATTATGCACGAAAAAACGGTTTTGAATATACTTTCCGTGTGGGTGTAGAGAAGAGCGATCCTACATTGCGCAAACAATCTGCATATAAAAATACTCTCATCAATGAGGTAGTCATTGGTTTTGAGAAACTTCCAGAATCCAAGCGCTATTTGTACATTGGCGACGAAAACTATGAAAGCAAATTAGTTGATGATATATATCGGGCGTTGAAGAAAGTTAAGGATGCCCCTTATACCATGACTGCAGCGGTTTCTAATGCAAAAAAAGAGCTAACCCAAAAAGGTGTGCATTTTGATGATACAATTCAACATCTGATAGTTGAAGTAATCAAGAATAATTTTTACGTAGATGGCCAGGATATTCAATTGGATAAGACGAGACTCTATTTGGACCAAGAAGATGAAGATACCTTATTCAAAAAATTATACGACTTAGTCCCTTTTTACGTTGATAAATTACTGAAACAAAAAGGGAAATTCGTTCTGGAAGACCTGTATGTTGAGTTGATAGATGAGTTATCTGATGGTAATAACCGGACTTTATATGATTTGCTAAATGATGATGATAATATTGAAGGAATCAATAGGTTGGTTAGAGACAAGACTGATAAAAGTCCTGACGGTAAATACTACGTTAAAAAGCAACTTCCAAAAGATTTTAATGCTGATGCAATTGATGTGGCGACAATGGATGCTTATGACTTCGAAGATCTTTGTAAGTCATTGTTGGAACACGAAAACTATGCTGATGTTCATCGAAAAGGCGGTAGCGGAGATATGGGTGTGGACATCGTTGCGAAATGGTTTAACGGTAATACAAGTGAGATATGGCTTGTGCAGTGTAAGCGGTGGGTAAACAAAGTTGATGCAACCCCAATCCAACGCTTAGTTTCAGAGCGTGAACGTCTTGGTGCTAACAAGATTGCTTGCTATACTACATCTGATTACACTAAGGATGCGAAGAAAGTGGCAAAACTCCAAAATGTAGAGCTTGTAGACGGCAAAGAGCTGTTGATTAAGTTGAATCGATATTTCCCTGGCAAATACTACAACTCCAATTTGAAATAAAATAAAAAATGGCGCCTTCTAAGCTTGAAGGTGCCATTTTGCTGAGTCTTTTTTCCAAATGAAATGTTCTTCGAAAATTTCAACTAGGGATTTATATTTTTTAGATAGTTGCTCTAGCCAACCGTTTTCAATCAGCATTTCCATGATGCCCAAGTCATAGAGTTCCGGTGTGCTTAAATCTCCGTGTTTTTCGAGAAGTTTTTTTGCTAACATAACTACTGAATCTTTAATATCTTCAACGGAGGTGGTAGTAATCGGTTTGGGAAGCGCTTGACGAGTATTTTCAAAGAAAAGTACAGCATCACCACTTAGCGATTTTTTAGGGCTTAGGATGTTTTTAACCGTCTTAGACTTCTTAATGTGTTCTTGGGAAATGAACTTAAATCCGTTGCTTTCAAGAATCTGTAGGAGCTTTACCCATACATCAAGGTTACTATCATGAAAGAAAAGACACATAATATTGTTTTCCTTCAATTTCCTTTTACACATCTCAAATACTTCATATAAAAGGGTGAAGTACTCATCTTTACCTTTGTTTCTTTCCGGGGCGGAAGATACAATGATTTCATCATGTAAGTTAAAACCAACACCAATAAAAGGTTTGTAAAGTTGCATATATTCAGAGTAGAGCACTTGGTCCATATATGGTGGATCAGTAATTATTAAGGAAACTGAATCATCTGGGATATCATCATTTGTAATGTACTGACTTCCTTTGGTTAATACCAAAGCATCATTCGCGTTAAGTTCTGAGTAATTCGAAGCCAATTTACCCTTTGCATAGTGTTGAGTAATATATTTTTTAGCTTGTACCAAATTCTTAATACGACGCCGCAATAAATCTATGATATTTTTTTCTACACAATTGCTTTTCGGAATCCATAGTGGCCATTGCGAATTAGAATGAGTATCAGTGATTTTTGCAAGATGCAGCATAGACATAAGCAGATAGTTTAATACATTTCTATCCTCGTCCCTATCAGTAGCCTGAATATATTCCACAATTTCGTTTAACACAGAGAAATTTCGTGGAGTAAAAATATCGCTAATTCTATCGGAAGCTCCGACAGCAATTTTACTATTCTGTATCAGTTGAACATTTGGAACAAATCGATCGTTTTCAACGGTGCTGAATTTAGAATAATCATCTTCATCAGGTTCTTTAACTCTTTTTTTGCAATTCGGGCAAGTGTAAGAGATAGCTTTTATGGAAAAACTATTTGTCGTTCGTTCTGGTTTGTCAAATACAACTTTTGAAGTAATTCCAATTCCGCCACAGTTGTCACATTTGGTTTCGTAGTAATGCGATAAATCATTTAGTTTATTCTCTAGATTTGAAAATAATTGATTTAAATCTGAATGAGGTATATCAGTTAGAATATTACTTGTGATGAATTTTGACATCTCATTTACATCACACCCTATTCCAATTCGATTCATGTTGCCCTGCACCGCTTCTAGTACTGTTACGCCAGAACCCATAAATGGATCGAAAACTATATCGTTTTCAGATGAAAGATGGCTTATTAAAGAGTCGATTACATTAAAAGACTTTTGCGACCAATATAAATGGGTATTGTATACCGGATTCTTTGAGGTGGGGGTGAGACTCTTGATTTCATTTTTTAATTCAATCAAGTCATATTGTGATTTATGAACCTCTTGTCCGCAAAGTATTAAGTACTCAAATACTTCTTTAGCTGAGCTATTTCTATTGTTCGCGTGCTGATAGTCTTTAAGCTCAATTTGCACTCTCTTATTGCCGAATACACGTTTCGCAATATCTACCAATTCCTCAATAGAAACAGTATATCTATCGGTCTTTTGGTTTGATTCATCTTTAGGATAAGCATAACTTAAAGCGAGCACTACGCCGTTTTCGTGACAATAATTAAACAGTTCTTCCAAACGTCCTTTTGCGGTACTTTTTTTACTCAAGTCAGATTGATTACGACCCTCGGTGTAAAGTCCTTTAGTAAACTTACCTCTCGAGATAGTTGGCTCCGGGTAATCATATTTAGCAGCGACATTTAACAGATGGTAGTACCTAGAATACTGCATGTCAGTATATGGAGGGTCAGCATATATTAACTTGATTCGTTGTTGGTTAAACTCTGAGTTTTTGAGGAGAGCGGACATGTCTTGATTAAATACTTTGCTTTTTTCAATAGGTTCAGACTCAGGGCTTTTTTTAATGAACTCATCTAATTTAGATTCAAAGTACGCAATAACATTTCTTTTTCTTTGCTTAAGATGACGAGTGCTATTTTTTTCGATGTTCAACGGCTGTGCCATATGGCCATCTTTTGAAAAAACTGTTTCGTTCATAGCATAAAACAAGCAGCTCAGTAATACATTCTGAGTTTCGACACTGTCCACTTCATGAATCGTTTTTATAATAGAATCAATTTGAACAGACTGTTCGATCCCAAAATAACTACCCGAGTAATAATACAAGAACAAATTGTATTGATTATCTTTACCAAGCTGTTTATAATTAATCAGTTCATCTAATCCGTTCCATATTGTTGGGAAACTCTCGTATAAAGAAATTAACCCATTTGTAGAATCGGATACAAGAAGATTTCTTTCCTTTGCAACAGCCTCTTCATGACTTGAAAGCAACATTCGGAAATTTGTTTTATATCCTTTAAAAAAAGCTTCCTTAGCATTTAGTAGTGAACTGGTTGAAGGTGTGTTTAACAAAGAAGAAGAGATGATAGATGAGTATAACTCAGCATCATTTGCAACTACAGAGTAGCTGCCTTTAAGGTAGGCGCCAACGCTCCCTGAACCAGCAAATAAATCGCATATATTTTCTCCAGGAGAAATGTACTTGCGAATATTTTCACTGATAAAGGGCATCAATGAAGCTTTATTTCCCTGGTAATTCAGTATTTTAATTAATTCCATAACATCCCTCCTGACCATTAATTATAACAAATGGCGCCTTATTTTTCAAGTTCAAATAGATTTTTCATGAAAATATTAACGCATCGTCTTTTTGTTGCATTCCAGTTTTTCTCAAGATATAAAATAAGACATAGGCTCGCTTTCGTGGCTAGCCTATGTCCTATATTTGTACTAAAATCCGAAAGTGCAAAAGCATTTTAGAAAATTAGTTAAGAGGGCTTAGAACACTTTCAATTAAAGTGTCCAATATTTTGCAATTAGATGGTACTATCCAATCCCATCATCTATCCTCACGGTTTCCAGTATATCCTCAATGTCACAATCAAGTGCATCACAGATTCTGAGTAAAACATCGGTCGTGATGTTTTTTCCTTTGCCCAGTTTTGCAATCGAGGCTGGGCTGATATTGGCATGCTTACCCAGCTCAGATTTCGTCCACCCCTTATCAATTAGGAGCTTCCACAATTTGTTGTAGCTAATTGTTCTAGCCAATTATTTTTCCTCGCTTTCTTCATTCCAAGCTTTACCAAACAACTCACCACCGCCAGGATATAGGCGAAGTACAGTAGATGTCTTAAGCATCGTTTGTGTTGCGGGTGTAAATGACTCCTCCTTGTCCAGAGCAATGAATACCTGTTTGGGCTGCGTTGAATAAAATCGAATAATTCTCTCAAGCGATTCATCTTGAATTTGTTTCAGCAAGATTGAATCATGGACTAAGATAGGCAATGGCGTTTCTTCAAGCATAGCCAAGTCGAAAACGATTAGTCCTTTATACTCCGACCCTGTACCACGGTCTTTCGGCGTGAAGAACTCATAGCTTTTGGCAGAAGAGATAGTTAGGTATGGAGCAGTTTTCTTGCTCAAGTTAATATCGTCGTTGATTTGACGCATCTTAGAATCAATTTCTTGTTGCAGGGTTTCAAAGATTTTTTGGATCAAGGCATCATAAGCTGCCTTCAAGGTATTAAAGGTTTCCTGCAATTGTTTCTTAGTGACATAGTTTTTGTTTGAATCTTGTAACTGCGTGATTTCCTTTCGGACTTCGGCATATTTATCAAGGATCGCTTGAGAAACATTTGGGATATCGCTAATGTCCGAAATCTTTGCTTCAAGATCAGAAATGTTAGCCGAGATTAGGTCGACCATTGATTGAAGGCTCTTAGAACTCTCAGTGAACTCTTTTCTCAGTACAGAGGCTAGTTGCTTATGAAACTGCTCAATCTCCGAAAGTTTTCGGAGGTTGACCTCCGGGAAAAACTGTTGGAGGTTTTCGAAGTCTTTCTCAAATTGCTGGCGTGAAGGGTTTCGTTCCGCTTCAAAGTTTTTCTTTTGTGCTAAAAGTTTTGTTCGCTGTCTGCGGGCATTGGATAGTTGACGGCGGAGATCTGCGAGTTGTTGAGCCTGTATTGAGCTCAAATCTCCAAGACCTTTCGTGCTTTCATCTGAGAGTTCTTTCAACTCTTCATCAAGCTGAGCAATTCGTTTTTGATTTTTCTTATAGGCACTATCAGTGCTTACCGAAGCAATATACTCGTACTTTTGAGCTGAGTTAAACGCGTTTTTCCTGTTTTCGGCTTCCTTAAGAATTTCCTTTTGGTCATTGACGCCATCATATTTCCCGAACAACATAAGCAAAGACTCAATACCTTGCTTATCGGGTGAGTTTTTGGCAGCTTTAAGTGGCTTGCTATGGTCGTAAGTATCACGTCCCCAAACTCGAATAAATGGGCTCATCACTTGCCTGAACAATAGATTGTCAGAAGCAAATCTATAAGACTTTGCCAGGAAATTGCAGTAATCTTCTTTGCTCAGGTGATTAGTGATGTTGTAATTTTCGTCGCAGATATTTACAAATGCGGAATTATCAGTGGAACGAGAAAAGAAGTAGTGCTTACCATAAAAATCAAATTCAAAATTGATGGTGTGATGACCTACGTTCTCGATCACGTCAGCCGCTTCGTCCACATAATCAGAACCTCCAAAAATAAAATCAATGACAAGAAGGAAGGTTGATTTACCGATTGAGTTAGCCCCGTCATTAGCCCCGATTACAGAGTTTAGACCCGTAGTAAACCGTATAGGTCCGCGTGGTTTGTCATTTTCAATGAATTTGTCACAGCTAAGTTCAACTAACATATTGAATCACCCCCTCGTCTAATAGTTCAATTGCACCAAGCGCATACAAACAGTCAAGAGCACTTGAGAATTCCGCAACTGATACAAATTTCTTATTGAGTTTTTTATAGAGAGTAGCAGGACTTTGGCTGCCTTTTTGAAGTTCATTCAAAATAACTGGTAGCTTAGCCAAGATACTCTTATTGTACGATATGACTTTATTTGGAAATTTCATTGAACACCTCACAGCTCTGCACAAAGAAAGCAACGATAATCCTGCACGCCTCAATATGCTGTGCGGGTCTTTTTGTTTGCTCTAAAATCCACTGTGCGAGTTTCTCAACAATTTCTTGTTGGCTCCAATCCCCAGAATTTAACTCTTTAAACGCTTTCTTTATTTCCGATTGGATAATATCAAAGTCATCTATTTCCTCGAATAAAGCACTGATGTATTTGTAGTAGGTCAATACGCTGTTTTGAATGGAATTTTTTAATAGACAATTCTCGGGCAAGACTTTCTGATCGATCTTCAGTGCTGTCATGCTTAATATTTCGAGGGTGCCAACTGACTGTAAATTAGCCAAAGAATCGATTACTTCTTTGATTTCATCTTCTAAGTTAAGGTCTGCCAACATCTGCTGTAATGCATAGTCAGTCGCAAACTGTTTTTTTAAACTGGAAAGCACTAAGTATTCGTCAATCTCTGGACCGGCCTGATATGTTTCCGCATGAGTTCGGCAGAGTGCAATTTGGTTATCTGAAGAATCCAGCTTTACTGGTGGAGCTAGGGCATTTTCAAAGTCAATAGCGATATCGTCATCGAGATTGCTAGGGAATATTTCTACTATCCCGTATTGGCGCGTAGTTACACCCTTAACCTTCCTGGTCAGCTTTTTACGACAAATTGGGCACTCATTTCCGACCTCATCAAGAAGTGGGAAATCATCAGCGACAGGCTTTGATTCCATTAACTTGTTTGGGCGATTAATCGCGTATAGGAAAGTCATAGCTAGGAACTGCCCAATCTCGTTATTTTCAAGGATCTCAGAAAAAACTGTGTATTTTCTGGCTGGAACAGTTGCATCGGCATTAAGGCATTTCAATATTGCTTCGAAACAATCATCTTCGGTATGTGGATTTAAATAGGGAACGATATCGGATTCAAACTTATTAATGGTATCAGCTATGACTTCAGGTCTAGTTGATGCCATTTTTAGTGCATCGTCGACATCATCTTTCCTATTTACAAGACGAGAAACTTTCTTGTCATTGACCGTTACGTTGACATCTTCCCGCTCACCTAAAAAGCCCAATATCAAAATACCAAGAGGTCCCTGGTGATATTGGGTGATTCCAGATAAAAGGATTTTAATGTACGAAGAAATATTGAATTCAGTCAAAAACAACGCTCCCTTCAGCCACGAGAAAAAATACTGCAAAAACACCGCAAAATGATGGCAAAGATTTCTAAAGCTCATCTGAGTACAATTTATCTTGTGGTTAATATCTATTTTGGTTTGCCGAATTCGGCATAAAAAGAACCAACGAATATATTATATCACGTTTTCAGAAAAGAATATATCGGCATTTGTGGAAAAGTATGATGCAATCGCAGATATTTTCTTTACCCAACAACGTTCATACACGGTGCGCACCGAAACGAACGGAAGAACCAATAGAAAATTTCGAATAGCTAATTGGCAGGACTCTGCCTCAAAATGCTAATTCTGAAAAATTCTGGCTCTATCCGTGGTTTCAGTGCGCCTTTTTCGTGTGCCCTAAAATCCGTTAGTCCAGTCTTTCTATCAGCTTCTTTCGTTCTTGTGTGAACCAACACAAAACGTAAAGGAGTTGATTTTTGATGAAATCAAGAAAAACGAATCAAAACAAGCGTGATTACTATGTTTACAAACACGCTGATGGGAGTTCAGTGACTTTGAACCCAGGGGAAAACGGTGTCACTGAAATGGATATTTATAACCTTCATCGTTTGGATGACCGTGAAGTCGATAATTACTACCGCACTATCCGTCCAGACCGTACAGATGAAGAAAAAGTGAAGATGGATGCTTGGGAAAAAGAGTTTATTGAAAAATTCAAATCGAATCATGGGTATGCACCACATCCCGAAGACGTGAAGTTTGCAGTGAAAGAAGCATTTCCGATGAATTATGCTTTGTCTCTTAATGAATTTGAACAAGAGGATAAGAATCCACTGTTGCATACGGCTAAGCTGATAACGGATCTTTCTGATGACGTTGACCCACGAGTAGGACGATTGCGTGAAGTTGTTGGGGTTCTCAATCCCTATCATCAAGAGCTATACAAGGAATTGGTAATTGACGGAAAAACTCAAACTGAAGTTGCCAAGGAACGAGGTGTCACCAAGCAGGCAATCAACAAGAGCTTTAACTACATCAAATCACGTATTGAAGAACTTTTTTAGATTTTTTGAAAGTTAGGGTTTACTTTTTCCGATTTTCGACGCCTGTCATTTGTAAGGGGGTAAGCCTCATACAAAAAATCAAATTAAGGAGGAAACGCGAAATGGAATTAAAACATCGTGTTTGCATTCGTGTGACGGATGAAGATGGTAACAAGGAGACTGTGCTTCAAGGTGGTGTCCGCAACCTGCCACGTAAGTTAGTTGAGTGGTTGTTTGGCGAGAATATGGAAATTCTTGTCTTAACACCGGGACAATCCATTGAGTCGGTCGAGATTCATGAAATCAAGAAAGGGGCGTAGAAACATGAGTCGAATGAAATTAGTGTTACAAGTCACCGAGGATGTACAGGCATTAGCTGATAGCCTTTGTGAGTTGGCGGAAGCGATGCAATCAGGTGAACCTGAACCAACGCAAGGCCCAAAGACTGAGCCAGAGCCTCAAGTGGAAGAGGTGAAACAACCAACACTCGAGGAAGTACGTGGCTTGTTGGCACGGAAATCCCAAGAGGGGAAATCGGCCGAAGTCAAAGCGCTCATCGAGAAGTTTGGTGCTAGTCGTTTGAGCGAGATTCAGCCTGAAAGTTATCTAGCTTTAATAGCAGAAGCGGAGGGATTGTAATGCCGACACAACATGCTTTGCTTTCTGCTTCGTCAAGCAACAGGTGGATTCACTGTCCGCCTAGCGTGCGACTAAGCGAGCAATTTGAAAATAAGACTAGCGACTTTGCGAGGCAGGGGACTGATGCCCATACGCTTTGTGAATACAAACTCCATAAGTTACTGGGTGACGATGTAGAAGATCCAACCCCAAGCCTCGAGTTCTATGACGAAGAAATGGAGCAGTGCGCCGAAAGTTATGTCACCTTTGTTATGGAAGAAGTCGCGAAAGCACGACAAACGACTGCTGACCCAATCGTAATTGTTGAGCAGCGACTAGATTTCTCAAGGTTTGTTCCTGACGGCTTTGGTACGGGCGACTGCCTAGTGATTGCCGATGGAACATTATCGGTAATCGACATGAAATATGGTTTAGGGATTTTAGTCGATGCGTATCAGAACCCACAGATGATGTGTTATGCCCTCGGTGCGTTGGAGCTGTTTGACGGTATCTACGACATTCAAGAAGTCAAGATGACTATTTTTCAACCGAGACGAGAAAACGTCAGCACCTATACGTTATCAAAAGATGATTTGCTTCAGTGGGCCGATGAAATTCTAGTGCCAGCAGCCCAGTTAGCGTTTAAGGGCGAGGGGGAATATCAATGTGGTAAGTGGTGCGGTTTCTGCCCGGCTAAGAACAGTTGCCGTGCTCGTGCCGAACAGAATCTTGAATTGTCTAAGTACGAGTTCCAGAAACCGGAATTGCTCGAAGATGATGAAATTGAGGAAATTCTCGAAAAGGTCGATGACTTGATTTCATGGAGCAACGACATCAAGGAATACGCGCTTCAATTAGCTCTATCTGGAAAACAGTGGGCTAACCACAAATTGGTAGAAGGACGATCAACTCGTAAGTATTCCAATGATAATGATGTAGCGGCAGCCGTCATCAAAGCAGGATATGACCCTTATGATAAGAAGCTCCTTGGTGTAACGGCTATGACAAAAGCGCTTGGGAAAGCCAAGTTTGATGAGCTGCTGAGTGACTATATTGTCAAGCCACCTTGCAAACTCACTCTTGTTACCAATGACGATAAACGTCAAGCGGTAAAAATCAACAACGTAAACGATGAATTCAATAATTTAGCGGAGGACCAATAACATGGCAAACATTAACAAAACCAAAGTAATCACAGGTACAAATACTCGTCTTTCTTACTTCCACGGTTGGGAGCCGGTCTCAATCAATGGGGGAGCCGAGAAATACTCAACAGCTGTCTTGATCCCGAAAACCGATAAGAAAACGATTGATGCGATTGAGAAAGCTATTGATGCAGCAATTGAAGAAGGTATCGCTAAGTTTGGTGGCAAGAAGCCAAATAAGGCGGCTATCAAACTTCCACTTCGTGACGGGGATATCGAACGTGATGACGAAGCCTACAAAGGGCATTACTTTATCAACGCTAACTCAACGACCCCACCACAAATCGTGGACCAACGTGTGCAGCCAATTCTTGAACGTTCACAGGTTTATAGCGGATGCTACGCTCGCGTATCAATTAACTTCTACGCCTTCAACTCGAATGGGAATAAAGGTGTAGCAGCAGGATTAGGCAACATTCAATTCGTCCATGATGGCGAGCCACTTGGTGGTCAAACCTCGGCGTCAGATGAGTTTGAAACCTTGGCGGATGATGACTTCTTAGCATAAGAACATTTAAGGGCGATGGGAGATATCTCCCGTCGTCTGTTTTGATTGGAGGAATTGAATTGAAACATTTATCAATCGATATCGAGTCGTTTTCGAGTGCCAACATCTCAAAATGTGGTGCCTATAAATACAGCGAAAGCTCAGACTTTGAGATTTTATTATTCGCCTATAGCGTTGATGGTCAGCCAGTTGAAGTGGTTGATTTGGCTCAGGGAGAAACGATACCAGAAGACGTCATCAAATCCTTATCGGACGAAACCGTGATTAAACACGCCTTCAATGCGAATTTTGAGCGAGTTTGCTTATCACGTTTTCTGGGACTAAACGGCTTTCTCAATCCCCGAGGTTGGCACTGCACCATGGTTTGGGCTGCGACTTTAGGATTGCCATTATCGCTTGCCGGCGTTGGCGCGGTTCTTGGTTTGGATAAGCAGAAACTATCTGAGGGAAAAGACTTAGTTCGTTACTTTTGTATGCCCTGTAATGCGACCAAGGTAAACCAAGGCAGGACTAGGAATTTGTCACGTCATTCCCTAGATAAGTGGCGAGACTTTGTTGCTTACAACATTCGTGATGTCGAGGTGGAAGTTGCTATCCAGCAAAAGTTGTCAAATTTTCCGGTGACGCAGGAAATCTGGGAGGAGTACTGGCTGGACCAAGAAATCAATGACCGAGGAATTGAAATCGATATGATCTTGGCTGACTCGGCTGTGAATCTTGATGAAGTATCGAAGAATGAAATCAATGAGCAGTTAAAGAAGTTGACGGGGCTTGAAAATCCTAACTCGGTTCTTCAGATGCGCTCTTGGCTTTCGCAACATGGGCTTGAAGTGGAATCACTGGGTAAAGCTGCGGTTAAAGAATTAATTGAACAAACGAATGATGACAAGCTGAAGGAAGTCTTGCTCTTAAGGCAGCAGCTCGCCAAGTCATCCGTGCGTAAGTATCAGGCGATGCAAAATTATGCTTGTTTAGATAATCGAGCTCGTGGACTTTTTCAATTTTATGGTGCTAACCGAACAGGACGATTTGCCGGTCGTGGCATCCAACTTCAAAACTTGCCACAGAACCACATGAGCGATTTAGCTGAGGCGCGTGAATTGGTCAGAAACGGAGAATACGAGCTATTAGCTCTTCTTTACGACAATGTCCCGGAAGTTCTCTCTGAGCTCATCAGGACAGCTTTTATCCCTAAACCAGGAATGAAGTTTATTGTGTCGGACTTTTCAGCTATTGAGGCACGAGTCATTGCGTGGTTAGCGGGTGAGAAATGGCGTAAAGAAGTATTCAGGAATGGCGGGGATATTTACTGTGCGTCAGCGTCTCAGATGTTTGGTGTGCCAGTTGAAAAGCACGGTGTGAATGGACATTTGCGGCAAAAAGGAAAGATTGCCGAACTTGCACTTGGTTATGGTGGTTCAGTTGGCGCATTGACCGCTATGGGCGCACTCAATATGGGATTAACAGAAGATGAACTCCAACCGCTTGTGGCTTCATGGCGTGAGACGAATCCTGCGATAACCAAATTGTGGTGGGATATTGATTCGGCGGCTAAGGGTTGCGTGAGTGTTGGTGCTAAGACTGAAACTCATGGGATTACGTTTGAGTACAAATCAGGCTTTATGTTCATCCAGCTGTTGTCAGGTCGACGTTTGGCTTATGTCAAACCGCGGATTGGGCAGAACCGTTTCGGTGGTGCGGCAGTGACCTATGAAGGTGTTGGTACAACCAAGAAATGGGAACGCCTAGAAAGCTATGGACCTAAGTTTGTCGAAAACATCGTGCAAGCCATGGCGCGGGATATTTTGTGTTTTGCCATGCAGAACTTGAAGGATTATCGCATTGTCGGACACGTGCATGATGAGGTGATTATCGAAGTCCCCAAAGAAGTAACTGTTGAAGAAGTCAATTCAATCATGTCTCAAACGCCGAATTGGGCTAAGGGATTGTTGCTCAATGCGGACGGATACGAGTGTGATTTTTACCAAAAAGATTAGTCGATCAAAACGCTCATCAAAAATGTTGGTTTTCGCTCACCGAAATTGTGGAATTTGAGATGCTCCCAAATATTTTTTTGAAGTTTTTTCAAGTTAGGGTTTACTTTTGGCGATTTTCGACGCCTGTAACTTAGGAAGGGTTAGAAACCCCTCCTGAAAATTCAATTACAGGAGGCGAATAGCCATGAAAGAATTAATCCCTAAAGACGAGTTTGGCATCTTTGCTGACTCGCATGACACAGCTCGAGTTGACAGTTTGTTTGTTGCTGAGTTTTTCGGAAAACTACATCAGCACGTCTTACGTGACATCCGCAAAATCACCGATGAACATTCAGGTTTAAGCCGTGAATTCGCCGAGTCCAATTTTGGACGCGGGTCTTATACGGATGCTCAAGGACAGAAACGTCCTGTGTACTTCCTTACAAGAGATGGATTCACGATGTTGGTAATGGGCTATACCGGTAAGAAGGCTATGAAGTTCAAGGAACTCTACATCAAGCGTTTCAACGAGATGGAGGCAACCATTAAGCATCTCGTGACCTTGCGCATGGAGTATCCGATTCTCACGGAGAACATTACTTTACTCCATGACAATCCAAAGCCCCATCACTATAGCAATGAGGCTAACATGCTCAATAAAATCGTGACAGGGATGACTGCCAAGGAGTACAAGCTGAAACACGACATTCCAAAAGAGGAGTCAAGTATTCGTCCGTTTCTGACGGATAAAGAGCGTGAACAACTCGATATCCTACAACGTATCGACACCGGGTTATTACTTTCCGTTCCTGACTATCACGAGCGTAAGCAGAAGTTGGAATGGTATTACATGAAGAAATTTAAGGAGGATTAGACCTATGTTTTATGTGAAAGAAAAAATGAGTGATGTGGCTGAATTGACCATTGAGATTACTGATGAGAACGCATTCTGTACCTGTCCGAAGTGTGGAGTTGAAGTGCAAGTGGACTTGTCGGAAGTCTTGAAAGACGGTGATTCTGATTTGTTTAGCACGGTAGTTTGCTGTGCTGACTGCAGTCGAAAGATTCAGGAGGAAGAGCTCAATGCCTAAACGTTCTGACTATCGACCAATGGTCTATATTTGCTCCGCATTCTCGGGCGATGAGTTAGCCAACACCCAAAAGACCAAGCGTTACTGCCGTTATGCCTTAGACCACAACTGTATGCCAGTAGCTCCACATCTGATGTACCCGCAGTTCATGGATGAAACCACTGAGCGTGACCTGGCTATCCACATGGACTTAGTTCTCCTTGGGAAATGTGAGGAGGTCTGGGTAATTGGCAATCGCCTATCAAAGGGCATGGCGATTGAACTCGAACAAGCCCAGTGGTGGGGGAAGCATATCCGTTATTTTGACGAGGAGATGAAGGAGGTTTTCCATGATTAATTTTGCGCTTTATACGGCTAACACAGTCGGCAACTCCAAGAATAGTGTGTTCCCAACTAAGCATATGATCACTGACAAGGCGAGTTTCCAACAAGCAGTTCAGTTTGACCACGTCACTGCGGAATACCAGAACAATTATCGCAAAGGAGACAACTTCATCCAATCCGATGTGATTCCACTCGATTGCGACAATCACCATTCGGAGAACCCATCTGATTGGGTGACTTCCCTTGATGTGGCGATGCAGTTTCCAGATGTTGCTTTTGCGGTCAGCTACTCTCGGAATCACAACAAGGTCAAAGGAGATAAGACAGCTCGTCCAAGGTTTCACGTCTATTTCCCAATTGAGACAGTTGCAGACAAGGACGAATATGTCAATTTGAAGCAACAAATCAACGAGGCGTTTCCTTACTTTGACGACAATGCGATGGATGCAGCAAGACTGCTTTTCGGAACTTCCAACTCAGAGGTCGAAATCTACGAAGGCTCGAAACGCGTTACTGACGTGCTTTCAGAGGATTTATTTGCCGATTGGGAGAGCCGATTGTCGGAGATTGGTGAGGGTTCTCGAAATTCGACCATGAGCCACATCGCTGGCAAGCTCATCAAGCGTTATGGGGCAAAGGAAGAGACCTATCACCTCTTTCTCGAGCAAGCGGAGAAATGTAACCCGCCACTTCCTGATGAGGAGCTAAAGTCAATCTGGAACTCAGCCGTTCGCTTTGGCAAAAAAGTTAAACAGCAAGAAGGGTACATTCCGCCCGAGCAGTACAACAAAGATACCGAACTTGAACCAACCGACTACTCGGACGTGGGACAAGCAACTGTCTTGGCACGTGAATATGAGTGCAAGTTACGTTACTCACCATCAACCGACTATATCGTCTACAACGGCTCCTACTGGGAAGAATCCGCTCCAAAATCACAGGCAGTGGCTCAAGCATTGACGGAGCGACAACTTGAGGAAGCCGAGACTGCAATTGCTAAGCAAACTCAAGAAATGGTGAAGAATGGGGCATTTGCCATTCTTGCTTCTGTTGGACCAAAGAAAGCAGTGCCGATGTTCAACAAGGAACAGGCTCATTCTTATGAATTGTTTGAGTCCGCGCAGGCTTACAAGAAATACGCAGTGAAGAGGCGTGATGACAAATACTTATCGTCAGCGCTAAAGGTCGCTCGACCAATGCTTGAAATCGAACAACGTATTCTTGATGTGAACGAGTTTCTGCTCAACACGCCATCTGCTACCTACGATTTACGGACAGGTTACACTCAAGACCACAAGGCTGAGGACTACATCACCAAGCAGACAGAGTGTGATCCAAGTTCTAACAATGAACAGCTTTGGTTTGATGCGCTCAATACCATTTTCGTTGGTGACCAAGAGTTAATTGACTACGTCCAGATGATCGTAGGACTTGCAGCGATTGGGAAGGTTTACGTGGAGGCGCTCATCATTTCTTATGGCGAGGGTAGAAACGGGAAGTCGACTTTCTGGAACGTAATCAGCCGTGTTCTCGGTAATTATTCAGGGAGTATCTCTGCTGATATCCTGACCAGCCAAATTCGAAGAAACGTGAAACCTGAGTTGGCGGAAGCGAAAGGCAAGCGACTACTCATTGCAGTCGAGCTTGAGGAAGGGATGCGACTCAACACGTCTAACATCAAGCAACTCTGCTCAACTGATGAAATCGCTGCTGAGAAGAAATACAAAGATCCCTTTAGATACGTCCCTACCCACACGTTGGTGCTCTATACCAATCATCTACCCAAGGTGGGTGCCATTGACAAAGGGACGTGGAGACGGCTGATTGTGATTCCGTTCCTTGCCACGATTGAGGGTAACAAGGACGTCAAGAATTATGCAGACTATCTGTTTGAAAATGCGGGTGGGGCAGTTCTGAAATGGATACTCGAGGGCGCGAAGAGAGTGATTGCCGCTGATTACAAATTGCCAGTACCACGAGTCGTGAATGAGGCTATTGAGGAATATAAGGCGGCCAACGATTGGTTGGGGCATTTCCTAGAAGAGTGCTGTGAAACCGACTCGGAGTATGTCGAAAAAAGTGGCGAGGTTTATTCGGAGTATCGTGCCTTTTGTATGCGCACCGGTGAATACACTCGGAGCAGTGCCGATTTTTATGCAGCTATCGAAAATGCTGGATTTGCCCGACACCGTAATAAGAAAGGGCGATATATCAAGGGGTTAAGGGTGAAATCTGAATTTCTTGATGACTAGAGAGGGTGACACCTATGACACCTACCTACATACAGTTTTCTAGAGAGTAAAAAAATTAAACCTATAGAAAGTCTATGTCAGGGGGTGTCGGTGTTGTCACCATCAAAGAATGGAGGTAGTTAGCCATGCAATTTTTTACATGGATGAAACGGAATTATATTGATGATCCAACAGTAAAAGGGACGTTGGCTAGGAGTATGAAAGACGATAGCTTTTTCTTCCCTAAGCAACGTGGACATGACCATATCAGGAAATATCTCATTTGCAGTCAAGCGAGTGATTCTTGCTTAGAGGCATTTGAGGAATGTTGGAAGGAGTACAAACAAAATGAAATTTAAGCAATGGTTGAAAATTGGCGTTGGCAAACGAAATGCCAACTTTGATGCATTCTACGACTTTGCCTCAAAGGATGTGACCTATCCTTGGAAAAAGTCTTACGAAAAACAGCTCGCATATCTGATGAACCAGAATGTTGATGTGAGCTATCTGGAAGTTCTGCGTGATGCCTACTTTGCCTACATGACGGTGTGGCTATGAGAGAAAAGCAAGTGGAACAGGCCCTGGTTAAGGCGGTAAAAGCAAGAGGAGGCATTTGTCCTAAGTTCGTATCCCCAGGGCTGTCGGGAGTGCCTGACAGATTGGTTCTTATGCCAAATGGGAAAATAGCCTTTGTCGAAGTGAAGGCTCCAAAGAAGAAACCAAGAGCCTTACAGCTTTATCGAATGAAACAGCTGACGGATTTGGGGTTCAAGTGCTTTGTGTTGGATGAGGTTGAACAAATACCCGCATTGATTGGAGAGATTGGAGGTGGCGATGCATGAAATTTATTCCGCATGAGTATCAGCAGTACTCAATAGACTTTATCAAGAATAACAAGATTGCCGCCCTTCTGTTAGAAATGGGATTGGGCAAAACGGTGACCACGCTAACAGCGATCAAGGATTTGATGCATGACGACTTCTCAATCAAGAAAGTCTTGATTGTGGCTCCTCTTAGAGTAGCCCAATCGACATGGCCCAATGAAATCGAAAAGTGGGATCACTTGAAAGATTTGACCTATTCCGTTGTTCTTGGCACTCCCAAGCAACGCAAAGAGGCACTTTGGAAGAAAGCTGACCTGTATCTAATCAATCGAGAAAACCTGGATTGGCTAATTACGAAGTCTGGCTTTGATTTCGACTTTGACATGGTAGTGATTGATGAGCTGTCGTCTTTCAAAAACTATAAGGCAAAGAGGTTCACGAGCTTGATGCAAGTTCGCCATAAGGTTGACCGCATCGTTGGTTTGACCGGCACACCTTCAAGTAATGGTCTTATGGATTTGTTTGCGGAGTTCAAGGTCTTGGATATGGGTGAGCGCTTGGAATATTACATTTCGAGGTATCGAGATAAGTATTTCCTACCGGATAAGCGAAATGGACTGCAGATTTATTCTTGGAAACCAAGGGAGAATGCGGAACAGGAAATCTATGACAAGATTTCGGACATCACCATTTCCATGAAGTCGGTGGATTTCTTAGATATGCCAGAACTTGTGATAAACGAAGTGCCAGTCTCTCTTGGTGAGACTGAGAAACACAAGTACGACAAGTTCAAGGCAGACTTGGTGCTACAACTCAAAGATGCGGATATTGATGCCGCCAACGCAGCCGTTCTTTCCAACAAGTTACTGCAGATGGCGAATGGAGCAATCTATGACGAGTTCAACGTCAGCCACCACATCCATGACCAAAAGCTAGATGCCTTGGAAGATTTGATTGAAGGAGCAAACGGCAAGTCAATCCTTATCGCTTATTGGTTTCAACATGACCTTGAGAGAATTAAAGAGCGGTTCAAGGTTCGTCAAATTAAGACTGCCAAAGACATCGAGGAATGGAACAAAGGAAATATTCCTATCGGTGTGATTCATCCTGCAAGTGCTGGTCACGGACTCAACCTTCAAGCAGGAGGTTCAACCCTTGTCTGGTTCGGATTGACGTGGAGCCTTGAGCTTTATCAACAAACAAATGCAAGACTGTGGCGACAAGGGCAAAACGAGACCGTGGTAATTCATCACATCATTGCCAAGGATACGATTGATGAAGATGTGATGTTGGCTTTGAAACTGAAAGATAAAACTCAAGCAAGTTTGATAGATGCCGTCAAAGCAAGATTGGAGGAAAAAAATGATTAGTGTACTGGAAAAACGATATGCATTACGCAAAGAGCTGAGGGCTGATTTGGACTTCTATTTGAAACAATCGAAGGAACATCCTGAATATCAAATTAGCGAGGATATTCAAGAAAGCATCTCTAAAAAGATTAAGTTCTATGCTGATTTAACGACATGGTTTCAAAAGCTAACATTGGAAGTTCAAGAGCCGTTAAAAATTCGTGTGTTTCACCTTCGCTACAATATGGGATTTGAACTCGAGGAGATTGCTGACGGTCTAGGGATTTCGGTGGAAGAAGTTGAAAGCATTATCACCTCGACTGAAAAACACCTGATGCATATCGAATGGTTCAAGTAGGAGGGTTGCAGATGACACCAAAAGAATATCTAAAACAAACAGATACCATGAAGAAACACATCAATTCACTTGAGGTCGACCTCGAAGAGATGCGAGCGTTGTCGTGCAGCGTTTCAGCAGTTCGATATGATGAGGAACGTATTAACAATGGGACAAGGAATACTGAAGCACCTTTCATTCGAAGTCTTGAGCGGATTGCAGATATGGAGTCAAAGATTGAAAATGCAAAACATGCTTTGTTGTCCTTGAAATTAGACATTAGTGAAGCAATTGACTTGCTTGAAGATGTAGACGAGCGAGCTTTGCTTAGAGCTAGGTATGTCAATGGGAAAAGTTGGCGGATGATTGCCAAGCAGATGTGTTACTCTCAGAGCACCGTTCACCGCATTCATTCCAACGCATTAATGCATTTTTCAGTCCCAAATTGAAAGTTGACACACAATGAGAGTCCATGAGAGACGATGACACATTGTGTAATTAATTTAAGGTGGTAAAATAGTATTATCAAAAAACTATAGTTTACCAAGCCTTCGTGGAGAAATCCTCGGGGGCTTTTACTTTGCACAGAAAGGAGAGCTACCCATGCCAATGAAACCAGCTAAACCCTGTAAGTATCCAGGTTGTCCGCACCTCACGCATGCCGACTATTGCGAAGAGCATAGATTACTTGCGAGGAAACGTTACGAGAAATACGAACGTGATCCGGAGACCAACAAACGTTACGGCAGAGCTTGGAAAAAGATAAGGGCAAGATATGTGGCAGCTCATCCTCTGTGTGAGATGTGTCAGGCAGAAGGAAGGCTCACGTCAACCGAGATTGTCCATCACATCAAAGAACTGAGTGAAGGTGGAACGCATGACTTTTCAAATTTGATGAGCGTGTGTAAGTCCTGCCATTCACGAATCCACATGACACGAATGAACGCGAAAGATAAAACTATCTTGTAGAACGTACTGATGGGGAGGGGCGGTCAACATCTCTACGACCTGTCGAATTGAACAGCGCGCTAGGCTCTCACGCGCAAAAAGTTCAATTCAAAGGCCCTATTAACCCCCAAGAGAAAAAGGAGGCGAGAACAATCGCAAGAGACGGTACAAACAGAGGCGGTAGACGTGCGAAGGCAGGTTCTAAACCAACGCCTCTAGCAGATAAATTAGCAGCCAGTAAGTCCGGTAAACGAATCGAAATCCATGAATTTGAACCAGAGACACTATTGGTTGGTGGTGATATTGGTGAGGGCGCAGAACTTGAGGGAGCTGATATGCCAGACCCAAGTGAGTACCTTTCGGCCAAACAGAAGGACGGTACAACATTGGGAGCGGATGAATTATTCCGGGAGACATGGTTATGGCTTAAGGAGCGTGGTTGCGAGAAACTCGTCAGCCCAAGGGTGCTTGAAGGCTATGCACAAGCCTTTGCTCGTTATATTCAGTGTGAACAGGCTGTCAGCCAGTATGGTCTGCTCGGGAAACACCCAACGACAGGTGGTGTCGTGACGAGCCCATTTGTGACGATGAGCCAAAGTTTTCAGAAACAAGCCAATCTCCTCTGGTATGAGATTTTCGATATTGTGAAACAAAACTGCACGACAGATTTTGAAGGCAGTCCAAATGATGATGCAATGGAGCGATTGCTCCGTTCAAGGAAAGGAAATTAAACCAATGATAGAAAAAGTAAATCCGAGCCACCCTGATAAAATTGCCGACCGTATTGCTGGGGCAATCGTGGACTTGGCTTACCAAGAAGACAAGAATCCAAAGATAGCAGTTGAGATTTTAATCGGGCATGGCATCTGTCATGTGATTATTGAAACCTCGACTGCTCTTTCTTTTGAGGAAGTGCGTAAGGCAATCAAACGTATCGCGGGGGATGTTAAACAAGATATTGTGGTCGTGCCACAAGACGAGGAGTTAGCCGAAAATCAAGTTGATGCAATTCGTTGTGGGGATAACGGCATCTTCAAAGGAGTACCACTGACTGATGAACAGCTTAAAATCTCGAAAATCGTCCGTGAGCTTTATGAGAAATATCCGACAGACGGGAAGTTCATTCTGGATGGTGAGCGTTTGATTATCTGTCAAAGCCATGCGAAAACTGCTGAACTTAAAGACTTGTATCCATTTGCTCAAATCAATCCCCTAGGCGATTGGACTGGCGGCACTGATGTTGATACAGGAGCGACCAACCGCAAACTTGGTTCAGACATGGCTGATTCAGTCACAGGTGGAGGGCTGCATGGTAAAGACTTATCCAAGGCGGATGTATCAATTAACATCCACGCATTCCTCAAGGCCCAACAAACAGGAAAGCCAGTTGAACTAATCTGTGCCATTGGTGATGAGGAAGTTGATGGCTTGCCTTACTCGGTAATTGTAGAGGAAGCGCGTGACTTCGTGAATCAGCTTGGTGGATTCGAGAAATTAGCAGAATGGGGGTTGTTCTAGATGATTAAAACAATCGACCATTTTGAAAAGGTAGACATTGAAAAGCTCGTTCCCTATGCAAGGAATTCACGAACTCACTCCAAGGAACAGGTGCTTCAACTGCGAGCCTCACTCAGAGAGTTTGGTTTTCTGAATCCATGCTTGATTGACAAAGACTTTAATGTCATCGCAGGTCATGGACGAATCATGGCGGCGAAGGAAGAAGGCATTAAAGAAGTGCCTTGTATCTTTATCGAGCATCTGACAGAGGCGCAAAAGCGAGCTTACATCATTGCCGATAACAAGCTTGCCATGAACGCTGGCTGGGATGATGAAATGCTCTCGATTGAATTGTCTGACCTTCAAGGTGCGGACTTCGATTTGGACTTGCTCGGATTTGATCCCGCTGAGATTGACCAGTTACTGAATGGTGATGCAGAAGCTCAAGAAGATGAGTTTGATGTGGATGCCGAACTTGAGAAACCAACCTTCTCGAAAACCGGGGACTTGTGGTTGCTTGGCAATCACCGTCTTGTTTGCGGGGACAGTACCAAGCAAGAAACCTATGATGTCCTGATGGATGGCAAACTTGCCAATCTCACCGTGACGGATCCTCCTTACAACGTGAATTACGAAGGCAGTGCGGGCAAAATCAAAAATGACAATATGGCAAACGAGGCGTTCTACACATTCCTGTATGACGCTTTTTCTTGTATGGAAAAATCAATGGCAGACGATGCCAGCATTTATGTGTTCCATGCCGATACGGAGGGATTGAATTTTCGTAAAGCCTTTGTGGACGCAGGATTTTACCTCTCAGGGACTTGTATTTGGAAGAAACAAAGTCTCGTCCTTGGTCGCTCTCCTTATCAATGGCAACATGAGCCAGTCCTCTATGGCTGGAAGAAGAAAGGGAAACATCAGTGGTATACAGGTCGCAAAGAGTCGACCATTTGGGAATTTGATAAACCAAAGAAAAATGGCGACCACCCAACCATGAAACCTATTCCGTTGCTTGCCTATCCAATCACCAATTCGAGCATGAGTAACTGCATCGTCCTTGATCCATTTGGTGGTAGTGGTTCAACTCTTATTGCTTGTGAGCAGACAAACCGCATTTGCCACACGATTGAACTGGATGAGAAGTTCGTTGACGTGATTGTGAATCGTTATATCGAACAGGTTGGTTCAGCTGAATCTGTTCGAGTGATCCGCGATGCTCAAACGCTCACCTATGAAGATGTGTTTTCGAGGGACGATTGTATCAACTAAAACCATTAAGAACTGGCTAATCACTTGATATAAAAGGCTTTCTGAGTGATATATGTAATGAACAAAAAGCAAAAGGAGGACATCAAGATGATGCCAAATCGTGAAACAATCGAACGCTTGAAAGAAACATACCCTGAAGGCACACGGGTGGAACTGGTAGCCATGAGCGACACGTACGCCCCACCAAAGGGCACACAGGGAACGGTGACGGGGGTGGATGACATTGGTTCGCTTCTCGTGAAATGGGACAATGGTTCAAGCCTCAACGTGTTGTACGGGGAGGACATGGTGCGAATCGTCAAGCCCAAGAAAAGCTTCAAACTGGTTTTCCAAAACGGAACCGTTAAGGAATATGAGACTTATGAAGAAGCTTGGGATTTTGTCACCGACATGGTGTTGAATGACGACTTGGTCTGGGTGGACTTTTATCCAACTGAACATAACTGGGATATGGTTCGAGTGAGAAAGGGGTTCTAACCATGGGAGTGAGCAAGCGTAAAATCTACAACATTGCCAAGAAACACATCTACGGTTTGCCTGAACGGGGTGACTTGAAGGCACATAACAGTGACCGTGAAGATTTCCTCGACATTGCCGTGTGGAGCCTTGAGGATGCGTTAATCGCAGCCTACGAGCAAGGCAGAAAGGATGGGCAAAATGAATCCAAGAATTAAGAAACAAATCATTGCCATTCAAGAGTCGGGGCTGACAAACATGCTCGACACCAATTACGTGCAGCGACTAGCTCATGAGCGTAACTTCTTTGAACTCGTGATTTTCATTGAAGACCACAAGAAGGAGTACGTGCATTTCATCATGACAGGAGATGAATCTGATGTGGACTAATGGTGTGATTAAGATTGATAAGACCAACGTAACCTTCAGTGTAAAGCATTTTGAAGAACCAAGCGAGTTTGGGATTGACGAAGGTTGCATTTCCAAACTCGAACTGAGAGTGAAGGGAAAGATTGTCGCCGACTACGACCGTGGATGGGATATTGAACCAAGCGATGCTGCGGTTGAGAAAGCACTACAATATGTGCTTGCGACTTACAACTAAAATTTTGAAGAACAGCTTGAGGGCTGTTTTTCTTATGGAAAGGAGTGGTGCGGTTGCCTTTAAAGAAATATAAGCCGACCAAGTTTAAGGAAAAATCGTCCAAGTATGACAAAGACTTAGCTGATTATGCCGTGAACTTTATCGAGTGCCTGAGCCATACCAAAGGAACATGGGCGGGCAAACCGTTTGAACTCCTTGATTGGCAGGAACAAATCATCCGTGATTTATTTGGCACGGTTAAGCCAAATGGTTATCGGCAGTTCAATACGGCTTACATTGAAATCCCCAAGAAAATGGGGAAATCAGAACTTGCGGCTGCGGTAGCTCTGTTGCTTACTTGTGGTGATGGTGAAGAACGTGCCGAGGTTTATGGTTGTGCAGCTGACCGGCAACAAGCCTCTATCGTATTTGAGGTGGCTGCCGATATGGTGCGAATGTGTCCTGCATTGAATAAGCGAGTGAAGATCCTTGCCTCACAGAAACGGATAGTCTTCAAGCCAACGAATAGTTTTTATCAAGTTTTGTCAGCTGAGGCTTATTCCAAACACGGCTTTAACATCCACGGTGTCGTCTTTGATGAGCTACATACCCAGCCCAACCGTAAGCTCTTTGATGTAATGACGAAGGGTTCAGGTGATGCACGTACCCAACCTTTGTATTTCTTGATTACGACTGCTGGGACGGATACCAATTCCATCTGTTATGAAACGCATCAGAAGGCACTTGATATTATTGACGGTCGCAAGCACGACACGACTTTCTATCCTGTGATTTATGGGGCGGATGAAAGTGATGATTGGACAGATCCGAAAGTTTGGAAGAAGGCGAATCCGTCTCTTGGTGTCACGGTAGGTATTGATAAGGTCAAGGCAGCTTGTGAGTCGGCAAAGCAAAACCCTGCCGAGGAAAACTCATTCAGGCAGTTACGCCTAAACCAATGGGTGAAACAAGCCATTCGGTGGATGCCAATGGATAAATGGGACGCTTGTGGTTTTAAGGTAGCTGAGAAATCGCTAGAAGGACGAGTTTGTTATGGTGGGCTTGACCTTTCCAGCACGACCGACATTACATCCTTTGTTTTGGTCTTTCCACCCGAAGATGAGGATGATAAGTTTGTCATCTTGCCGTATTTCTGGATACCAGAGGAAACGCTTGACCTACGGGTGAAACGTGACCATGTCCCTTATGATTTATGGGAAAAGCAAGGGTGGCTGAAAACCACTGAGGGGAATGTCGTTCATTACGGGTTCATTGAAACCTTTATTGAGGAACTCGGACAGAAATACAACATCCGAGAAATCGCCTTTGACCGTTGGGGTGCTGTTCAGATGGTTCAGAACCTCGAGGGAATGGGCTTTACGGTTGTACCTTTCGGACAAGGGTTTAAGGATATGAGCCCGCCGACCAAAGAATTGATGAAACTAACTCTAGAGCAGAAAATCGCTCATGGTGCGCATCCCGTTCTTCGGTGGAATATGGATAACATCTTCATTCGAACTGACCCAGCAGGAAACATCAAAGCCGATAAAGAAAAATCAACGGAGAAGATTGATGGAGCGATTGCGACCATCATGGCACTCGACCGTGCTATCCGCTGTGGGAATAATAATGCAGCAAGTGTCTATGATGATAGAGGCTTGTTATTTTTGTGATTATTCACTCTCATGAGCTAATCCGTGATAAAATCATATACAGAAGATAAAAACACGTCCCGGTAGGTAGTCCGGGAGCGACAAATGTCGTCAGTAACCTGCCTCCTTGGTTGTCCTTTCTTCTGATTCAAAACAAAGGAGGGATTGCCGTGGAGAAGATAAGTGCAACATTGACGGTGTTGTTCGAAGATCCATTCTGGGTTGGCGTTTTTGAGAGAAGGTATGATGACAAGATTGAGGTCGCCAAAGTAACCTTTGAGAAAGAGCCTAAAGATTATGAGGTTTATGACTTCGTTTTGCGCCAATACCATTACTTGAAATTCAGTCCAGCAATCGAAGATGATGTGCTTAGTGATAAGAAAATCAATCCAAAACGCTTGCAGAAATTGGCTAAGAAGCAAGCTTCTGAGGTCGGTATTGGCACGAAAGCACAACAAGCACTGAAACTTCAACTAGAAGAGCGAAAATTGGAACGCAAGAAAAGCAGTCGTGAACAACGAGAAGCTGAAAAGCAAAAACAATTTGAACTCCGACAAAAGAAACGTCACGAGAAACACAGAGGGCATTAATTTCCCCCCTGTGTTTTTCTATACCCAAAAATCTGGAAAGGAACTAATCAATGGGAATATTTAACAGACTATTTAAGTCGCGAGATAAACCAATGAACCAAACAATCAGCTCGCCTAACCGCTTTATGTTTGGTGGAACAACGGCTGGAAAAGTCGTAACTGAACAAAGCTCCATGCAGATGACAGCTGTCTATTCTTGTGTCCGCATCTTAGCGGAGGCGGTTGCAGGCTTGCCTCTACACTTTTACAAATATCGTGAAGGTGGTGGCAAGGAAAAGGCAGTCAACCATCCGCTTTACTTTTTGCTCCATGATGAACCCAATAGTGAAATGACCTCATTTGTCTTTCGTGAAACGCTCATGACTCATTTGCTTTTATGGGGAAATGCTTATGCTCAAATCATCAGAAATGGTAAGGGAGAGGTTGTGGGGCTTTACCCGTTAATGCCAGACAGAATGGCAGTCAATCGGGATGAAAGGAAGGAGATTTACTACCTCTACACGGTAGATTCCGGACCACAAGTCAGGCTTTCCAAGTCAGAAGTCCTGCATATTCCTGGGCTTGGATTTGATGGTTTGGTAGGATATTCGCCAATCGCAATGGCTAAGAATGCGATTGGTATGGCGATAGCCTGTGAGGAATACGGAGCCAAGTTCTTTGCGAATGGAGCGAATCCCGGTGGTGTTCTTGAACATCCAGGGACATTAAAAGATCCAGTCCGAATCCGTGAAAGTTGGAATGCGACCTTTGGAGGTTCGTCCAACGCCAGCAAGGTAGCCGTGCTTGAAGAAGGGATGAAATACAGTCCAATCTCGATTTCGCCTGAACAAGCTCAGTTCCTTGAAACTAGGAAATTTCAAATCAACGAGATAGCTCGAATTTTCAGAGTGCCACCACACATGGTTGGTGACCTTGAGAAGTCGAGCTTTTCAAATATCGAACAGCAGTCACTAGAATTTGTGAAGTACACCCTCGACCCTTGGGTGATGCGGTGGGAACAGGCTATGACCAAAGCCCTCCTCTCATTGGACGAGAAAAAGGACTACTTCATCAAGTTCAATGTGGACGGGCTTCTTCGTGGTGATTATCAGTCACGCATGAACGGTTATGCGACAGGACGTCAAAACGGGTGGATGTCAGCTAACGATATTCGAGAACTTGAAAACCTCGACCGCATTCCAGAAGAGGAAGGTGGGGACTTGTATCTCGTGAACGGCAATATGCTACCGCTCAAAGATGCTGGGGCATTTGCCACAAATACTAACGAACAGGAGGAAGAAAACCAAGATGAAGAAGTTTTGGAAGTGGGTGAATCAGACACCGAAAAATCTGACGACACCCGAAACGCAGGAGAACCAAGAGCCAAGCCAAATCTCCGACCGAACCCTTTACCTCAACGGACAAATCGCCGAGGTTAGTTGGTTTGATGATGACGTCACACCTCAGCTATTCAAAGATGAGCTGATGAGTGGCGAAGGAAATATCACAGTCTGGATTAATAGTCCAGGTGGCGATTGTGTGGCGGCAGCTCAGATCTACAATATGCTGAAAGAATACTCGGGTGACGTGACGATTAAGATTGACGGACTTGCGGCTTCGGCAGCATCAGTCATTGCAATGGCAGGTGACAAAGTGGTCATGAGTCCTGTTGCCATGATGATGATTCATAATCCGTCCACGGTTGCGTTCGGTGACCGAGTGGATATGCAGAAGGCAATGGCAATGCTTGATGAAGTGAAGGAAAGTATCATCAATGCATATGAAATCAAAACTGGTATGAGCCGAACTAAACTTGCCCATATGATGGATGCAGAAACGTGGATGGATGCGAGGTCAGCGGTTGATTTAGGCTTTGCCGATGATGTTGACGGTAAGGTTGACGAAGACCTACCTAAGATGACTTTCTCGGAAACCACGGTGATGAATTCACTCATGGATAAAATCGCCAAGCGATGTCGTATAAAATCAGCTAAACAAAAAGAAGAACCAAAACCAACAAATACTATCAAAGCCGATTCTCTCGAAGAACGGCTATTTTTAATGAAAACATGGAGGGATTAACTTATGAACCAAATTCAAGAATTGATGGAAAAACGTAAACTTGCATGGGAAGGTGCGAAAGCCTTCGTTGAAGCGAAGAAAGACAAGGATGGCTTGATGTCGGATGAAGATGCCAAGACTTACTCTGAAATGGAGAAAAAGGTCGCTAACTTCACGAAAGAAATCGAGCGTATGCAGTCCATGGAAAACATGGAGCGTGAAATGGCTAAACCAATGTCTGAACCATTGACCTCGCAACCAATGCAAGCTGAAAATAATAACGACAAACCGAAGAAAACTGGTCGTGCCTCAAACGAGTACAAAGAGGGTGTTCTTCAAGCTCTCCGTTCTAACTTCCGTCAAGTATCAAACGTCCTTCAAGAAGGTGTTGATGCGGCAGGTGGTTACCTTGTGCCAGATGAATACGACAAACGCTTGATTGACGGATTAACTTCTGAAAACATCATGCGTTCACTGGGGACAACCATTACCACAAGTGGTGAACATAAAATCAATATTGCAGGCAACAAACCGGCTGCTTCATGGATTGAAGAAGGCGGCGAGTTAAGCTTTGGTGATGCAACCTTCGACCAAATCTTACTTGATGCTCACAAACTTCATGTGGCGATCAAGATTACTGATGAGTTGCTTTACGACAATGCCTTCAACCTCGAAAGCTACATCATTGACCAATTTGCTAAAGCCTTATCCAATGCCGAAGAAGATGCCTTCTTGAATGGTGATGGTGTAGGAAAACCTCTCGGAATCTTTGCGGAAACAGGCGGTGGTCAAGTAGCGGTGACAACGAACACGCAAAGCTCAATTACGGGAGATGAGTTAATCAACCTCGTTTACGCTTTGAAACGTCCATATCGAAAAAATGCGAAGTTCATCATGAACGACCAGACGATTGCCCTACTTCGCAAACTCAAAGACAACAATGGCGCTTACTTATGGCAACCAGCCGTTCAAGCAGGTGAACCTGATCGCCTTTATGGTTATCCGGTTTACACGTCTGAGTATGTGCCAGCGGTGGCTGCTGGCAAACCTGTCATTGCCTTTGGTGATTTCAGCTACTATAACATCGGTGACCGTGGTGTGCGTTCCTTCGACCAACTCCGTGAACTCTTTGCGGGCAATGGTATGGTTGGTTTTCTTGCCAAAGAACGTGTGGATGGCAAACTCGTCTTGCCAGAAGCCGTTCAAATCTTGAAGATGAAAGCATCCGCTGCGGCATCTTAATAATCGTGGCACTGACGTACCTCTCCGTGTTAAAATATGCTAAGCAATGAAAACGGAGAGGTTGAATTCAATGTCAGTACAAGGTCAAAAAAAGTGGGATGAGGTTCCTGAAAACATCAAGGAGTTGCTGGTAAACAATGTTTACTGCAGAAATTGTGGTGTTACTACAATTGTCGACTACGAACCAAGTCTAAGTGATGGTCTAGTGGTTCTTGAGGTGAAATGTAAAACTTGTGGTGCTCCGGTAGCACGAGTAATAGATTAGAGAGGAAGCTTAATGAATGGGCAATATCATCTAATCAATCGAAAAGGGAATAAGTTCAAGTTTTATTGGGCTCCAATGCATCCTGAAATTAACCGCACGGACTATTCCAAATGGGGAGTGGCAGTCGTTGATTTGGATTGGAAAACTTATGACCCACGTCCGCTGCATTTGAGGGCAAAACCATTAGACTATGAATTACAGCCTACTTTTCAAGTGTTGAGCTTTCCAATTATTGGTGGGGAAGAGTACCGTAATACATATTGGGTTCTCGGCTCTCACCATCTTTGGCAAGCAATTAGAGTATTTGAAAAGGGCGGAAAAGATGCTGCATGGGCATCTGGATGAGGTAATCACCTAGTGGTTGCCTTTTTATTTTGGAGAGGAGGCAACATGACGAGCTTACTTGCAAAGGTAAAAGCCAATCTCATACTCGAGCATAGTGAGGATGATGAGCTGTTGGAACGATTTATTCTGACGGCTCTTTCTTATGCCGAAAGCTACCAACACCTAACTGAAGGCTATTATTCGGAAAATGAAATCCCAGCCACGACTGAGCAAGCGATTATTATGCTTGCCAGTCACTTCTATGAAAGTCGTGACGGTTCAACCGCTGGCTTCTTTTCGGATAACGTCAATGCTAGTAGCCAAGTTTGGAACACAGTTAATCTGCTACTCAGGCTAGACAGGCGGTGGCAAGTATGAGTTTTGGGAAAATGAATCAACGTATTCAGATAGTAAAGACGGTTAACCAGAAAGACAGTGCAGGCTTTGTGACCAAACAAGATGAGGTCCTGGCAAGCGTTCGGACTTACAAGGAAGAAAAGAACGCCACCGAAAAGTGGGTCAACCTTGCGACCTTTAGCTCAGCGACTTGTTTATTTCGTCTGAGGGTAATTCCGAACCTCACTGTCACGACTGAAATGGTTATCTTGTCGGACAATGACAGGTATCAAATCATTTCAGTAGAAAACGTCAGAAATCGAGACATGTACCTTGAAGTGTTGGCGAAGAAAGTTGAGGTGAGTGCGGATGGCTAAGGCAATAATGAAGATGCCAGAGGACTTCTTGATGAAGGTCTCAAAACTTGAAAGCAAGACGGATGAAATCTTGCCACGAGTGTTGGAGAGCGGTGCGGAGGTGGTTGAAGCCAAAGTCAGAACCAACCTTTCAGCAGTTGTTGGTGCAAATACCAAGCTTGAAAGTCAGTCAACTGGAGAACTCGAACGAGCGCTTGGTACATCACAAGCCCGTCAAGATAAGGACGGGAACTGGAATATCAAAGTTGGTTTTGACGAACCACGGTCTGACGGTGATTCCAATGCCAAGATTGCGAATATCCTTGAATACGGTCGTCACGGTCAAGCACCTAAACCTTTCTTGAAACCTGCTAAGTCGCAATCAAGGAAATCTTGCATTGAAACTATGAAGGCGAAACTCGAAAGTGAGGTGGAGAGCATTTGATTTTAGAAGAATTAAACACTTTACTTATGAACCTCGACATTCCAGTTGAAACGGGTGAATTCAGTGGTCCGGCTCCTGACGTTTATTCAGTGCTCACACCACTTTCCGATCGTTTTGAAGTCTACGGAGACAACTTGCCTACGGTTGATATTTGTGAGGTTCGCATTTCACTTTTTGTCCGTGGGAACTATCTGGAAATGAAGAAACAAATAATTCAAGCCTTACTTGGAGCAGACTTTACGATCACGGATCGGCTCTTTGTCGGTTTTGAGAAAGACACGAAATATTATCATGTGGCGATAGATGTCGCCAAGCATTATGAAATGGAGGGATAAGATGGCTACGATTGGATTGGATCAATTATTTTATGCACCGATTACAGAGTCGGCAACCACTGGTGAAGAAACATATGGAACACCCGTGAAACTTGCGAAGGCAATCTCAGCTGAGCTGTCAGTTGAATTAGCCGAGGCGACATTGTTTGCGGATGACGGTGCATCAGAGGTGGTCAAAGAATTTAAGAATGGGAAATTGACACTTGGTGTTGATGACATTGGGCGAAGTGTTGCAGCCGTGCTTGTTGGGGCAACTGTTGACGATAACGGTGTCTTGATTTCAACGACTGAGGATGGAGGTACGCCGGTTGCGATTGGTTTCCGTGCGCGTAAGTCCAACGGGAAATATAAATACCTGTGGCTTTACCGCGTAAAATTTGCTGTACCAAGCACCAGTCTTGCGACTAAGGGTGACGACATTACCTTCTCAAGCCCAACGATTGAGGGAACGGTGATGCGCCGAAATAAACTTGACGGACAAGGCAAACACCCGTGGAAAGCGGAAGTGGATGAAAATGATACTGGGGTCGATGCAGCTACCATCAGTGGTTGGTACGCGAGTGTCTATGAACCTGAATTTACGGAAGGCTAGGAGGATACCATGACAGAAGAACGAAGTGCCAAGATAACGCTTGGTGGAGATGAATACGAGTTGATTTTAACAACCAAGGCGACTAAAGAAATCGCTGCTCACTACGGTGGGCTTGAGAACTTGGGTGAGAAATTGCTTAAGAGCGAGAACTTTGAACTAGCCCTTGATGAAATCATCTGGCTGATTACTTTGTTGGCCAATCAGTCCATCAAGATTCATAACTTGAAAAACAAGGATGACAAGAAAGACGAACTCACGACTGAGTATGTGGAGCTATTGACCTCGCCACTGGAACTAGCTGAATACAAATCAGCAATCACCGAAGCAATGTTCAAGGGAACTGCTCGGAACATTGAGAGTGAGATTGAAACAAAAAACAAAGCAGGCGAGTAAGTGACGTTGAAACATTTACTCGCCTTTACTATTACGGAACAGTGCAAATGGGCATGACACCAGATGATTTTTGGTTTTGCCCACTTGGACTGTTTCTTGATTTATGGGAATGCCATAAGCAGTTCGCGGGCATCAGCAAGCCAAAGGTTGAGATGTTCATTGATGATGTGATTCCAAGTGGGATTTAATTGATAGTTTGTGTTTAAAATATTCCAAGTGTTATAATTTATATATGTTATTGAAGAGATTCTGAGGAGGCTATGCTATGGATTACAAACTTTTTCAGGAACATAGAGAAACTAAGTACGGCATTCATTTAGTTGAAGAAACTTCACTTGATACGCTTGTGTATTCGATTGTTCATTTGAATGATACCGGAAAAGTAATTGTAGCAATTGCAATGAATCCAAGAGGCAATAAACCGATAAGCGAGGAAGAAAATCGTATAAATAATGCGAATTCTCAAAATGTTACTAAGTTGGAGCCAACTAGAAGAACCGCACTGTATCGTTTTTCTGACTTATTCGGATATAAATCTTTCAAAGAATTAATTCAGGTAGATATTTTTTCCAAACGAACAATTCAATCCAAGCAATTAGATTATGAAATTCGGAATGCTGTCGATAGAACTGAATTAGATAGATTGATTGGATTCAATAACTATGAAACTATAAAAGCGGAAGTTGAAAAAGCTGACTATGTTTTACTCGATTGGGGAGCAGGTATTCCATGGGAAAAATTTAGTGACTATAGAGATGAGTTATATCAACTTTTTGAAAATAACTTTGAAAAATGTTTTTGGTTTGGAGCAACATCTGATGGATCCCCTAAACATCCAAATTTCCATGGGGAAAAAAGACTACAAAAAATAGAAAAATCTGAGCTAAAAAGAATTTTCTACAAAAAATAAAACATGTCGATTAAGACTGCGTAGGCGGTCTTTTTTCATGCTTAAAACAGGAAGGGGGTGAGGTTTAATGGCAGATAACTTTGGCTTAAAGATTGGAGTTGAGGGGGAGAAGGAGTTTAAGAACTCTCTTCGTGAAATCAACCAATCCTTCAAGGTGCTCGGCTCAGAGATGAAGTTGGTATCCTCTGAGTTCGATAAGAATGACAAAAGCATTCAGGCGGTTTCTGCTCGAAATGCAGTCCTCAATAAGTCGATTGATGCTCAGAAAGAGAAAATCACGACACTTGAAAGTGCCCTTAAAAACGCCTCAGACAGCTTTGGCGAAAACGATAAACGAACCCAGAACTGGGCAATCCAACTCAACAACGCCAAGGCTCAGCTTAATGGCATGGAGCGTGAACTTGCGACCAATGAGAAGGCACTCGACTCCATGGGGCAAGAAGAGGTGGACGTCACCAAAGAAACGGATAACCTTGGCAATGAACTCAAGGATACAGGTGATGAGGCTGAGAAGTCTGGAGGCAAGTTCGAGAAATTCGGTGGCGTTCTTAAAGGCATTGGTGCAGCCATGGGAGCCGTGGCTCTTGCAGCCGGTGCTGCCGCAATTGAATTAGGCAAACAAGTGGTATCAGCTTATGCCGACTATGAACAATTAGTCGGCGGGGTTGATACCCTTTTTGGTGATGCATCAAAGACAGTTCAGAAATCAGCGGATAATGCCTTCAAGACTGCAGGGATGTCCGCCAACGAGTACATGGAAACTGTCACAGGTTTCTCTGCAAGCTTGATCCAGTCACTCAACGGAGATACGGCAAAAGCTGCTGGTGTCGCTGACCAAGCCATCACCGACATGAGCGATAATGCCAACAAAATGGGATCGAATATGTCTGACATCCAAAATGCGTATCAAGGTTTTGCTAAGCAGAACTACACTATGCTCGACAACTTGAAATTAGGTTATGGCGGGACAAAAGGTGAGATGGAACGACTGCTTGCTGACGCAGAGAAAATCACAGGCAAGAAGTATGACCTTTCCAACTTTGCGGATGTGACCGAAGCGATTCATGTCATCCAAACTGAAATTGGCATCACAGGAACGACTGCCAAAGAGGCGACAGAAACCATCAGCGGTTCGATTGATGGCATGCAGTCGGCAATTTCTAACCTCATGGCAGGACTCGGAAATGCTAATGCAGATATTGGCTCACTCATTGGAAATGTGGTCGAGTCATTCCAAAATGTGCTCAAGAACATCATTCCTGTCATTGAAAATATCGTCTCCGCCTTGCCTGCGATGATTGATGCGGTCATCGGGGCAATTGGTCAGTTATTGCCAACCTTGCTCGAGGCAGTGACCTCATTGTTTTCTCAAGTTTTGCAGACGATTTTAGGCCTACTACCGACCTTGATTCCCGTGGTGGTTCAAGCCGTCTTAACGATTGTGCAAACATTGATTGAGAATCTGCCACTCCTTATTAATGCCGCCTTTCAGTTAGTAACGACACTCATTCAAGGTATCGGGGAGGCTTTACCTGAGCTTATCCCGATTACCATTCAAGCCATTATCACCATTGTGAATGGTTTGATTGAGAACTTGCCGTTACTCCTTGATGCGGCTCTCCAACTAATCATGGGACTGGCTCAAGGGTTGATTACGGCTTTACCGATTTTGATTGGTGCTTTGCCACAGATTATTACGGGAATCGTGAACTTCATTATCAGTTCTATCCCCATCATCATCCAGACAGGTATTCAACTATTGACCTCGTTGGTATCGGCATTACCTGATATCATCAATGCGATTGTGGCAGCCATTCCGGTGATTATTCAAAACATTTTGAATGCGGTGATTGGGGCAATTCCTCAGCTGATTGATGCAGGTATTCAACTCTTAGTTGCTTTAATTGGTGCTTTACCACAAATCATCACGACCATTGCGAACGCTCTGCCTCAGATTATCAATGCCATTACAAGCACCTTGGTTGGGAATATCGACAAGATTATCCTTGCCGGAGTGCAACTATTAGTAGCGTTGGTTCAGAACTTGCCGGCCATTATCTCGGCAGTTGTGAAGGCAGTCCCTCAAATTATCACAGGACTCGTGAATGCCTTTGGGGAGTACATCTCCACAATGGGAAATATTGGTCTCAACCTCATCAAAGGCATGTGGAATGGTATCGCTGATGCAGCGGGTTGGCTTAGAAGTAAAATCTCAGGGTTCTTCGGTGGCGTGGTAAACAGTATCAAGGATTTCTTTGGTATTCACTCACCATCAACTTTGTTCCGAGATGAAATCGGGAAGAACATGGCGCTAGGGATTGGCGTTGGTTTCGATAAGGAAATGACGGGTGTGGCGAAAACCATGCAAGATGCCATTCCAACGAAGCTTGATATGCCAAAATTTGATATTGATACAGGTATCCATACAGCAATTGATAGCACCTTCTCCATGCTTGATTTAGGAGCGAAGGTGGACGCACTTACCAATATTACGACTGAGATGTTCCCAGCACTCCTCAAAGCAATGGATATCAAGATTACCCTTGATGATGGAACGCTTGTTGGTCGCTTAGCTCCTGAAATTGATAAGAGCTTAGCTGTTTTGAAACGTAGAAATTATGCCTACTAATTAAGGGGTAAAAGCGCCATTTTTTATTTTGATGTATAATTTAAATACATGAAATCGGAAACGGAGAGTTATTATGGGGAATATTATTGATAATGTCATGGGGCATATTACTCCAATTGACAAAAAAGAAGTTGATGAATTTAAATTGCTTGTATCAGAGGAGGCATTTCTGACAGAAAATCGTGACAAAATCACGTTTTCAGAAGGATTCCCACCGGAATTAGCAGGAGCAATTAGCGGTTTGGGTGCTGGTGCTGTTGGAGTAGGGTTTGTGTTTGCCGCATTTGCCGGAATGAGCGGAGCGGAGATTATGGCGGCGCTTGCTGGATTTGGAGTTGCCGGAGCAGTTGGAGGAATCGCAAGTATTGCTGCTGTAGTGGCTGCGCCTATCGTTATAGTTGGTGGAGGTGCGTTCCACATTGCCAATCAGAATAAACTAGGTCATGAGTTAGAACGACTGTTTAAAGAATCAATCAAATTTGAGAAACAACTTGCCAATGACGAAAGAGAAAATGTTAGAGGCTTGATTCTAGCTACAAACGAATATCGTAAAAAGCTTGCTAATAAGCATCATGATTTGAAGAAGTATGTTTAAATGTGCTTCATAATAATAACCAAAGATCGCTTTGCGGTCTTTTTTTATGCCCAAAAGGAGGTGGTAGCTTGAATGCGTTTATTTTAGATGGAACAATCAACTCACGGACTGACCTTGGACTTCGCATCACACAAGTTCCTGTGATTCCAACAAGTGAACGAGTGATTGAAAACATTGAGGTGAATGGACGAGAAGGAGATTTGACCTTACTCAAGGGTTGGAAGGATATGACGTTTAATCTGAAAGCCGTCATCTGGGCAAAGGATGTGTGGACGGTCTGGCGAAATATCTCTCCACAAATCCTAAACGCCAAGACCATTAGCTTTTCAAACGATCCGTCAGTCTTTTATAAAATGAAAACCATTCAGGCGAGTGGGTTAACGCAAGTGCTATCGACCATGTGGGAGTTTGAGCTTGAAATTACCTGCTTGCCATTTCGTTATAAAGTAGGCGTTCCGCTCATCAATCGAACCTCATCTGGAACGGTAACGAATAGTGGTAACGTCTTTTCACTGCCACGAATCAAGGTCTATGGCAGTGGTACGAGGACACTAACGATTAACGGCAAACCTATCGTGCTCAACCTTCAATCAGAGTATTTGATTATCGATAGTGAACTGAAGGAATGTTACTACGGAGACGTGGCAACAAATAATCTAATGACAGGTGATTTCCCTGAATTTCGAGTGGGCTCTAATACGGTCACGCTAGGAACAGGTATCACCAAAGTCGAAATCGAACCGAGGTGGCGATACTTATGATGATTTTATATGAGAAAACTGAATCAAGCTTCAATCATAATGGTCTCGCTGTCCTTGATGATGCTGTTGTAAGCCCTGTTGTTACCGAACAACTCAATGGGCTTTTTTCTTTGGAATTTGACTATCCCATTCATGCTAAGGCGAGCGACAAACTTCGACCAGAGATGATTGTGAAATGCCCTGTGCCTGAACTTCAAGACCAACTCTTTCGAATCGTAGAACGTGATGATTCCATTGGTGGTCTTTTGCACATCGTGGCGCACCACATCTTTTACGACTTAGCAAAGAACCTCATTGAAGACACCTATATCGTCAACAAGAACGGTAGCGGAGCATTAACTCAACTCTTGGGGGCAACGGCAGTCGGCCACTCATTTACTGGAACTTCCAACATCACAACCGTCAATAACGTTCGCTTGGTGCGATTAAATCCAGTCGAAGTCTTGATTGATGCAGATTTGGATAATGGCTATCAAGTGCATTATGGCGGGGAGATTGTTAGGGATAATTTCTCGATTTCTATGCTTGTCCACCGAGGGAGTGATAATGGTGTTCAGATCCGAGACAAGAAGAATCTGACAGGCTACAAGTCTGATTTGGACTATTCGTCTATCGTCACTCGCATCATGCCAGAGGGCTATGATGGCTTGTTCTTGCCTGAAAAATATGTCGATAGCCCACTTATCAGCAGCTATGTCAGTCCGAAAATTAAGGTCATAAAATATGACAACGTCAAAGTCGGTGATGAAGAAGGCGAGTTTGCGACCAAGGAATTGGCTTATGCGGAACTCAGGCGACTCGCAGCACTTGAATTTACGGTATCTCATATTGATAAACCGACTGCGACCTATGATGTGGAATTTGCCCCACTTGAGCGAACGGAGGAATACAAGGAGTTTTCAAGTCTTGAGACGATTAATCTTGGGGATACTGTTTCTGTCATTCACGCAGATGACGGCTTTAGTGTGACCGCTCGAATGGTTGAGTATAGGTATGACCCCATTTTGAAAGCATTCATTTCTATCACGCTTGGGAACGTCATGCCGAAATTCACCGATGTGGCAAAGGACATCAAGAAAGTCGATACCAAGGTTGAACAAGCCAAGGATGATGCCAACTACGCCTTGACTGCGGCTAACGGCAAGAATACCAACTTCTATGGTCCGGATACGCCAGCCAATCCAAAGTTAGGAGACGTTTGGTACAAAGAGAATGGCGACAAACTTGAAATGTGGGTTTATGAAAGCCGTGATGGTGTGACTCAGTGGTATGCCTTAGCCAATGACCTGACAGCAGAAGAAGTCAAACAAGCAGTTGCTCAAGCTCAGGAAGAATCAGCTGATGCGCTTGAAAAAGCCAATAATGCCTTTGATGAAGCAGTGAACGCTTTGGAAAATGCAAATCAAGCCAACTCAACGGCAAATTCTGCCAGCCAGCTCGCTGATTCAGCGTTTAACAAATCAGTGAAATCGTCAGTAGTCACTTATGCGGTTGGGACAAGTGGAACTACTGCCCCAACGTCAGGGTGGCAAAGCACCGTACCATCTGTTTCTTCAACTCAGTACCTGTGGACGAGAACTGTGTTTACACTTCAAGATAACTCTGCCACAACTTCATACTCGGTTTCAAAGCAAGGCACAAAAGGGGACAGAGGTGATACAGGGGCCACTGGAGCAACCGGTGCAACAGGTAGCCCTGGTACTCCGGGGCAAAACGCACCAACGATTACGTCAGTTCGAGAGCAGTTTTACCTCTCGACTTCAAATACCAGTCAAACAGGAGGATCGTGGTCAAATACCATTCCTACTTGGTCGAGTGGCAAGTATTACTGGACAAGAGTGGTGACGACTTATTCGGATAGCTCAACTACAACCTCAACGGCAGTTCTTGACCAAGGGTTGAATCAATCCTTGGTATCAGCTCTTGAAGCAAAGTCTGTTACTGAAACCTTAACCACTACCGTAAATCAGCATGCCACAAAAATTGAACTGGCTGCGACCAACATTACCAACCTTCAAGGACGAATGACGACAGCCGAGTCGACACTCACCGTTCAGGCAGGTCAGATAGCTGCCAAAGCGAGTCAAACTTCGGTGGATAGCTTAACCGGCAGAATCTCAAGTGCCGAAGCAAGTCTGACGGTTCAAGCAGGGGAAATCGTATCAAAGGCAAGTCAAAGTTCCGTTGATGCGTTGACAGGGAGGGTGACATCAGCCGAAACATTGATTCAACAAACCTCCGATACCATGCTTTTGAAAGTCTCTGAACTCCAAGATGAAATCGGTATTCCTTTCAAAGTCAAGAATTGGGAACAAGGGTCACTTAGCACGAGTGATGGTTCAGAGATAACTGCTACTAACTATATCCGCTCAGAGTTCATCGATGTGGAGTCGGGTGATAAGTATATTGCTCAACGAAGAGATGGGACATCAGTTACGTTTTACTATCACTTTTATGGTTTCACTTTACCCTATGTGGACTATGTGCCAGCTGCCAAGCAGTATGTCGAGAAGTTAGCAGTTGGAACGTATGACAACACCACAATCCTTGATTACCTCAATTCGAAAAATGTGGAGACTTTGTCTATCACAGGCTCAGTAACATCAAACCCATATGCCTCGGCTGAGGACTATCTGGCAATTTACAAATTACCTTTAGACGGTCGAGTTTTTCCGAACACCATCACTTGGAATGGACGAAAAGACACGTCCGACAATATCGTCCTACTTTACATCGGTGGTGTGTGGGAGCAGATTGATGTGGTAACAAATAGTAGTAACGCTATCCACCAATGGACATTATCTGATTCACAGATTGCGGGTATGCCAACGGATGCGATTTATATTGCCTTCTTTTCTATCAAGAACGGCTCGTATGCGGGGATTTATAATGCGACCACTTCGCCATTTACCCTGAACCCGATGGACGAGTTAGCTTATGTACAAGTTTCCTATCAAAGCTCATCAAGTACCGTGACCGTTCCAAGCAATGCCCTCAAGATGAGGGTGCGAGTGAACACCACGACTAAGCCTGATGATTATGATGGGAATGTTTTCTCAGCTACAGCAAGGGCGGATTACTCCAAAGCCAATACTGTCTATTCAGCAATTCTCATGCAAAAGGACATCATCAACCTTCGAGTTGGAAAAGGGGATGTGATTAACCAAATCAACCTCTCCCCTGAAAGCATCTTGATCGCCGGAAATAAAGTCCATATCACAGGGGAAACCACCATTGATAGTGGAATTATCACATCAGCAATGATCGGGAGTGCAGCCATTACCACAGCGAAGATTGCGGATGCGGCTATTACAAGTGCGAAAATCGCCAGTCTTGATGCAGGGAAGATTACGACAGGAACGTTGTCTGCTAGTCGCATAGCTGCAAGTTCTATTACGGCTGATAAGCTTGCAGCCAATATACTCACAGCGATTACAGCAAGTAATTCCATCCGAATCACAGGGACAACCATTGGCTATTACTCAGGAAGTACACTCGTCACAGAAATTAACTCACAGGGAATGACCATTAGACGTGGTGGAACAACAGTCGGAACGATTGGAGCGAATAACATCAGTGGTCATAGTGATTGGCGAGGTTTGGTGTTTGACCTTGAATATGGGACAGAGTACATGGCTTGGGCGCACATGGATAGTTCAGGTGCGAGTAGCTACACGACCAAACTAATCTGGTACTCTCGGACACTTGAAACCAACAAGGAGAAGGGATTTCATTTTGATGATGATGTCTGGCTTAACGGCACGATTAAATTATCAGGTGGGCATACGATTAGCCTGAATGGCATCACCTTCAGTTCGTCACTTTATACCCGAATTGGGAATAGTGGTGGTAGTGCAGGGATTGCTTTTAACGGCTCTAATTTATTCCTTGGGGATGATGGTACCTGGGTTGACTTTGGTATCATCCGTGAAATCTGTAAAAAGCTTGCTGGAAGAACGATTGCCTTACCAACTGGTTTTAACAGTAATGGGACGGCCAGTGGTTGGTATAATGCTCAGTCGTTTAACCCTATGACAACATATTCATAATGGGAGGGAACAATGGAAAATGAAGAAGAATTAGTGGTTTTGCCACATGTTGAAACAGTCGAAGAACCTGAATCATGTTCTACAGATATGGTCGAACTATTGACCTTGGTCGTTGATGACCTCTGCGTGCAAGTCGGGAAATTGAAGGAGGAACTCAAGAATGCTAAAGATTAGAAACGAAGAACTGGTTGATGTGATTACCTTCCTTGAAGGATTTGAACTTCAACCGAAAGTCAGTCGGGTGCGAACGAAACTCGTCAAGCTCATCCGAACTAAGATCGACGAGCTGTACAAGGACGAGATTGATTTGTTACAACGTTTTGGGAAGAAAGACGAGGAGGGGAATCTCGTCCAAGACAATGGGAACTTTTCGTTGCTACCTGAAACGGCAGTTGAATATCATAAAGAAAAGGCAGATTTGTTAAACGAAGACTCCGTTATTGATGTAGCGGAACTTCATGACAAACTGCCTTTATTGATTGGTGGCTTAGAAGATAGCGAGGTCAAGGTTTCAGGCAAAGATGCAGAGGCCTTAGAACTCGTCTTGGAATTATTGGAAATAGAAGTTAAAGGCGTTTAGGCGAAAGTCTAGATGCCTTTTTTGAATACAGAAATGGAGGAATGACATGATGAAACAGACATGGAATTTGATTCAGACAGGCTTTGTGGCAACAGGTGGTCTGGTTGGTTGGTATCTGGGAGGTTTTGATGCCTCGCTTTATACCTTGCTTGCCTTTGTGGTGGTGGACTACATCACAGGGGTCTTGCGTGCGATCAACGAGAAGAAGGTTTCAAGCCGTATTGGGGCAAAGGGTATCACAAAGAAGATTTTGATTTTCTTGTTGGTGGGTGTCGGTCACATGCTCGACTTGGAGCTGAAAACAGGGAACGTCCTACGTGATGCAGTGATTTTCTTCTACATCTCAAACGAGGGAATCTCACTTTTAGAAAATGCCGTAAGCATTGGCTTGCCTGTGCCTGAAAAAGTCAAAGAAGCACTCAAACAATTACATGGTAAGGAGGATAACGAAAATGGGAATTAGTAGTTTAGCCACAAAATATGGCTTTCAATCGTTCCCTCACTACTCATCGGGACGTAGTGGGGCGAAGGTCAATAAAATCGTCATCCATCACATGGCAGGCACGAACTATGACATCGTGCCAAGTATCTGGCAGACCCGTGAGGCCTCAGCGCATTACGGGATTGGCAAAAACGGAGAAATTCGTGCCTATGTGGATGAAAACAATACGGCATGGCACGCGGGTAACTGGAATGCCAATATCTCGAGTATTGGGATTGAAAACTGCAACTCCAATGGCTCACCATCATGGAGTGTGAATCAAGCCACCATTGATGCGTGCGCCAAGTTAGTGGCGGATATCGCCAAACGTCACGGTCTTGGAAAGCTAGTGGTGAATCAGAACTTGTTCCCACACAGCTATTTTTCAAGCACCTCGTGTCCCGGTGTTCTTTTAGATAAACTGCAGTACATTGCGGACAAAGCAAACGCGATTAATACTGGTGGCGGTTCATCAACTCCAAGCAAGCCAACCGCAGGACTTTATCGTGTTCGAAAATCATGGGCGGATGCCAAGACTCAGGTCGGAGCATTCAAGGATCTAGCGAATGCCAAAGCCTGCGCTGACCGAAACAAAGGCTATTCTGTCTATGATGAATCCGGAAAGGCTATTTATCCAACAGGTGGCGGTTCATCAACCCCAACAACCAAGAAACTCGTGGTCCAAGTGAACGGCTTGAATGTCCGTAATCGTCCTTCACTCAGTGGCACGGTAGTCGGTACTTATAACAAGGGCGCGACATGGACACTGCCCAAGTCAGAACAACTGACAATCGCGGATGGTTGGGTATGGGCTCGTTGTCCTATCGGCTATTGTGCCGTCGGGAAGAATACTGGCAAGACTGAGCCGGATGACTATATCTTAATTTCATAGCCAAACGAATAAACCTGCAAGAGTGATTAATTTCATTCTTGCAGGCTTTTTTGCTTTTTTTCAGAGTTAGGGTTTACTTTTTGAGATTTTCGACGCCTGTAACTTGAGGAGGGATAACCCATGAACGAGTTACAGAAAGAAAAAATCAAAGAATTAAGGAAATCAGGCTATGGCTACAAACGAGTGGCTACTGAATTGGGAATATCCATTAACACCATAAAATCATTTTGTAGAAAAGAAGGGCTTAATGGAGTTAAGGGAACAGTTCGGTCACTAGATGTCTGTCTTACCTGTGGATCTGCTTTGCCAATATCAAAAACCAAGAAACGAAAATTCTGTTCTAAAGAATGCCGTGAGAAGTGGTGGAGCAAAAATCGAAATAAACTAAATAAGAAGAAGGCTCGAATCGAACATTGCCTATCTTGTGGCAAGGAAATGAGACTTTATGAGTTTGAAAAGCGGAAATTTTGCTCTCATGCTTGCTACATTGAATCACGATTCGGAGGTGGTGCTCATCATGAATAAGCAACTTATCCGGAATGAAATGCTATATCAAATGAGCATTCAACCTGCCAAAATCATGCTTGAAAAAAGTCTCATCACCAAGGTGGAGTTCAAGAAAATGAAGGCCTTCCTCCTTCAGAAATATGAGCCGATAATCCCGTCATTATTGGATTTATGACTTGATATAAGTGTCGAAAAGAGTGATGTATAGGTGTGTAGGAAGGAGGATTTACACCATGAAGGTAATACAAAAGATTGAACCGACAAAGCCTAAAATCGCCAAGCGAAAACGTGTGGCAGCCTATGCTCGGGTCTCCGTTGATAAGGGCAGAACCATGCACTCACTCTCGGCACAGGTCAGTTACTACTCAAAACTGATTCAGAAGAACCCTGATTGGGAATACGTGGGTGTTTACTCAGATGGCGGAATTTCAGGAAGAACAACTGAATCCAGAAATGAATTTAAGCGCCTCATCAAAGACTGTAAGGACGGCAAGGTGGATATTATCCTAACGAAGTCCATCAGCCGATTTGCGAGGAACACTGTTGATTTGTTGGAAACCGTCCGCGATCTCAGAGCCATTAACGTTGAGGTGCGGTTTGAGAAAGAGAATATCCACTCCCTCAGTGGTGATGGTGAGCTGATGCTTTCAATCTTGGCATCTTTCGCTCAAGAAGAAAGTCGCAGTATCTCCAACAACATCAAATGGTCAATTCAGAAACGGTTTAAGGAAGGTAAACACAATGGACGTTTTAACATTTACGGTTATCGTTGGGTGGGGCAGGAGTTGATAGTTGAACCGAGTGAAGCTGAGAACATCAAGTTGATGTACGCAAACTACATGAACGGTTTGTCCGCAGAGTTCACAGCAAAGCAACTCACGAAAATGGGCGTGACAGCCATGAAGGGTGGACCATTTAAGGCAACATCTGTCAGGCAAATCTTGAAGAACATCACTTACACGGGCAACCTACTTTTACAAAAGGAGTATACGCCAGATCCTATAACAGGAAAATCGAGATATAACAACGGTGAAATGCCACAATACTTTGTTGAGAATCATCATGAAGCAATTATCCCTATGGAGGAATGGCAGGCGGTTCAAGATGAGCGGTTGAAACGAAGAAAACTCGGTGCTCGTGCTAATAAGTCGATTAACACCACTTGTTTTACATCAAAAATAAAGTGCGGAAACTGCGGCAAGAATTTCAGACGAAGTGGAAAACGGCAAGGGAAAAATAAAGAGCTTTATCATATTTGGACTTGTCGTAACAAAAGCGAGAAAGGTGTGAAAGTCTGTAATGCTCGGAATATTCCAGAGCCTGCTCTCAAAAAGTATGCAACTGAAGTTCTTGGTTTAGAAGTGTTTGATGAACAAATTTTCATAGACTCGATTGAAGAAATCGTTGCCTCAGAAGGGAATATGTTGCAGTTCAAGTTTTATGGGGGCAGAGAGGTTGAGGTTAAATGGACATCTACGGCTCGCAAGGATTACTGGACGCCAGAGGTCAGACGGGCTTGGAGTGAACGGAACAAACGTAAGGAAAGTAGAACTTGGAACGGCAGAACGACAGAATTCACAGGTTTTGTAGTTTGCGGACGATGTGGAGCCAATTATCGAAGGCAAGCTGTAACGTCTAAAACGGATGGCACAGTCAGAAGAAAGTGGCACTGTTCAAATTCAGCTGTAGCTTGTAATGAGGGTAAGAGTCGAAATTGCATCTACGAAGAGGATTTAAAGGTAATGGTTGCAGAGATTCTTGGAATTCCAACATTCAATGAACCAACAATGGATGAAAAGCTATCTCGAATCAGTATCATCGACACTGAAGTAACTTTTCATTTTAAAGATGGTCATGATGAAGTCAGAACTTTTGAGATACCTAAAAAGAAGGCGAGAACCTTTTCAGAAGAAGAACGTGCCAGGCGAAGATTAGTTATGAAGAAACGATGGGAGGAGAAGAAACGTGACGAAGAAAGTAACAACGATACCAGCGACAATCACTAAATTCAGTCAGACACCAATTAACCGTGTCACCAAAAGACGAGTGGCGGCTTACGCTCGTGTGTCAACTGAACAAGAAGAACAGCAGACTAGCTATGAGGCGCAGATTGATTACTACACCAACTACATTAGCGGTCGGGAGGATTGGGAGTTTGCGGGCATGTATTCGGACGAAGGCATCAGTGCGACCAACACCAAGAAACGTGTTGGCTTTCAAACCATGGTGACGGATGCCTTGGACGGCAAGATTGACTTGATTGTCACGAAAAGTGTCAGCCGTTTTGCCCGCAACACTGTTGACTCCTTAACCACGGTTCGCCAACTCAAGGAAAAAGGGGTCGAGATTTATTTCGAGAAAGAAAATATCTGGACACTTGACTCCAAGGGCGAACTCCTCATCACGATTATGTCGAGCTTGGCTCAAGAGGAAAGTCGAAGTATTTCTGAGAACGTGGTTTGGGGTCAGAGAAAACGATTCGCTGACGGCAAAGTGACCGTCCCGTTCAAACGTTTCTTGGGTTATGACATGGGTGAGGATCGAAACTTGGTGGTCAACCCTGAGCAAGCCAAGCTCGTCAAACGGATTTATGGGATGTTCCTTCAAGGCAAAGCCCCGCATACGATAGCGAAGATCCTGACGGAAGAACCAGAAACACTGACACCCGCAGGCAAGCAGAAGTGGAATCCATCCACGATTAAATCCATCCTGACCAATGAGAAGTACAAGGGTGATGCCTTACTGCAGAAGTCCTACACAGTCGACTTCCTTACTAAAGAGAAGAAAGCCAACGAAGGAGAAATCCCTCAATACTACGTCAAGGGCAACCACGAAGCCATTATCCAACCTGAGATATTTGACATGGTTCAAAAACAGATGGCTTTACGCACCAAGGGAAATAATCGCAGGCGTTCGACCAGCATATTTTCAAGTAAACTGATCTGCGGAGACTGCGGCAACTTTTATGGCTCTAAGGTTTGGCATAGCAATACCAAATACCGCAGAACCGTCTGGCGGTGTAACCACAAATACGGGAATGACGAGAAGTGTCAAACGCCACATTTGACTGAGGATGAAATCAAGGAAATCTTCATCAAGGCGACCAACCAATTGGTGGATATGAAAGACGAGGTCATCAGCAACTATGACGAGATGAAGGAGATGTTGTTCGGAACGGTTGACCTTGAAAGCGAGCAAGGAAAACTTGAAGATGAGCTTAACGAAGTCGCTAGCTTAATTGAGGACTGTATTAACGAGAATGCCAGAGTCGCACTCGACCAATCGGAATACGAGAAACGGTATAACAGCTTTGTGGAACGGTTCGACAAAGCGAACGGACGGCTAGAGGAAGTCAAGGTGCAAATTACCGAACGCCAGGCACGAGGGCAACAAATCGAGATATTCTTAAAAGACCTGGAGGAGGTTGGTGTGCTCGAGGAATTCGAAGATGATTTATTCCTTGCATTGGTTGAAAACATTGAGGTTGGAAGGTATAAAGTGGTGGTCCGGTTCAAGGATGGCACTGAGGTGGAAGGTTAAGTTAAATTGGGTTGAGGCACTCTTGCTTGATGGCGGGAGTGCTGTTTTTGTGGTATTCAAGAAAGCGTCTACGTGATATAATATATCGGATAAGGTACTAGAGAAGGGTTAAGGAGTAGAAGAAATGGAATCAAATCCACGAAAACTATTAGATGAGTTTATTCCTGAAGCAATGGGAAAACAATTTGTTATCCCGGTATATCAAAGAAAATATACCTGGACGGTAAAAAAGCAGCTGGTTCAACTGATGAAAGATTTGGTTGGGCTTATTGAAGATGAGACGAATCAAAAACAGCATTTTTTAGGTACAATCGTTTACCTTGAAAATGTTGTGGATTATAAAACTGAGCGATCTATTGTTGATGGACAACAGCGGTTAGTGACTATGTTTTTGATTGCTCATGCGATGAAATCAATCTCTGAAAATGAGTACCGTGCAAGGGAAATTGATGAAACATATCTTCAAAATTATGCTGAGCAAGTTGGAAGTAGATACCGCCAACGGCTGTATCCTTCTGTGGCAGATGGGAACGATTATCTGATTATTGCAGAGGGCAGATATGATGAGATAAATAAAGACAGCGCCAGTAATATCGTTCAGAACTTTCTGTACTTGCGAACAGAGTTAAAGGATCTGGTCGAAGAATATACGTTTGATAGAGTACTTTATGCACTGAAACGATTTTCTATTGTTTATATTAAATTAGATGACCGCGATAATGCACAGCAAATTTTTGAAAGTATCAATTCTACCGGTGAAAGATTGACTGCCTCGGATTTGATTCGAAACTTCATCATGATGGATAAATCGAATGAAGAGCAGACTACGCTTTATACTAAATATTGGCGTCGGTTGGAAGAAGTCTTTGATAATTCTAAAGGAATGGAAGACTTTTTCAGATACTACCTTGCTGCAATAATTGGGGAGTATTCAGCAAAGCATATTCTTTATCAAGCATTCAAAGACTATTGGCATAAAGAGCGCGAGGTATCAAGTGATGCCGAATTGCTCCAAAAATTAGTACGATATGCTGGTTATTTTGCGAGACTTTACTATAACAAACCTGAAGGAAAATACTCAGAAGTATTGAGTGATTTCCAAAGCATGGAAAGTATGATGCCTGCACCTTTTGTTTTGGGATTATCTGAATGGTACTATCATGACCAATTTATCACTGAAGACCAATATATTGATGCGATTAAGGTAGTGAATGATTATCAGCTTCGGAGATATTTTAATGGGGATGATACAAGCAGAGTGTCAAAAGCATTTCCTTCATATTTGAAAAATGTTAGGAAGTACGCTAAAGCTAATGGATATGAAAATATCGTTGATATTGTAATTTATGTTCTTGTTACTAGAAATCAATCAAATAATATGGCACTTCCATCTGACAAGGCATTGAAATCTAATCTATTGAATGCCAATGCTTATGCGATGAGATTGGCCCGTTGGTTACTTGAAAAAATAGAGAATCGTGAAAATTCAGCAACACTTGATATGAGTAACTTGTCCATTGAACACATCATGCCACAGACTAGTACTTCATATTGGGAAGAGAAGGCTGGTACATCGGGGGAAGAATACACAGGATTAGTAAATACCATTGGTAATTTAACACTCGTTACAAAGCCTGATAATTCGGCCGCGGGAAATAAAGACTTTGAGACCAAAAAGAAAATCTTTGAAGATACCCTTCATATTCGTATGAATAAAGATTTGTACGAATTGACTGAGTGGACATCATCGGATATTTCTGCCAGAAGTGAAGCTCTAATCAATGAACTGATTACTATGTATCCCTATTTGAGATCGTCGGGCGACTATGAACACGATGGTAATAGAGAAATTTTCTTAGAGGCACAAGGAATAAAGGCAACTGGGTATTTGAACGAAGACGAGACTGTGATTATACATTCAGGTTCAGAAATCTATTCTAAGATTAAAGATATTGCATCTGATTCGTTAGATGAAACTCGCCAAGAGCTGTTGGATAATGGAATCATTGAAGAAACAATTGGGGGACTACAATTTGTTCAAGATTACACTGCCTCATCTGTTTCGAATGCAGCAGCTCTGCTGTTAGGGGGGAGCCGAAATGGTTGGGACTACTGGAAAGATGATAACGGAATAAGTATTAATGATTCGCTAAGAAATAAGAAATAGAGCATGGAGGTGGTGTTAGGTTGGATAAGAACAAACTAAGATATGCAATTATGAAATTGCGTGATGAAAAAAAGAACCCTTTTATTGAGCTTGAAGGGCAAGTGCCAAAAGAAGATATTTTAGAACAAACAAAAATTCTTTCGCGCAACGACTTACTAGAATCCATGGTTTGGGCGGATAACACAGTTCATATCTGGGGGAATGTTTCTCTGGAAGGGGAAAAATATTTAGTTGAAAACTCCGGTCTTGCTAAGGCGTATGCATTGGCAAAAGAAGTTAAAGATTGGATTCCATTTTGGAGCTAAGATAAGTTTTTAAACGGAGAAGGCAGCAAATCATAATTGGTTTGTTGCCTTTTTTGATTGCCCAAAAAGAAAAATGACAAAGTATCGAGAAAAATGACATAGTACACGGGAAAAATAACATTGTATCACCGACAACGTCTAAATAGACCCGACAATGGGCTCCGGCTCGTTGATGCTGAATGTCCGTAACTACTTGAATTATCCAAAAAGTGTCAAGTATCATGGACAAGAGCTGAATACGACTACCTTCAATCTTGCAAAAATGAACCTAATTTTGCATGGTGTGGAAGCGGAAGATATGAACTTACGGAACGGAGATACGCTCAATAAAGATTGGCCAACAGATGAGCCATATACCTTTGATTCTGTAGTTATGAACCCACCATACTCGGCAAAATGGTCGGCGGATGCCTCATTTTTAGATGATTCACGCTTTAACCGTTATGGCAAATTAGCACCGAAATCGAAAGCAGATTTCGCCTTTTTACTGCATGGTTATTATCATTTAAAAGATTCAGGAACTATGGCGATTGTCTTGCCACATGGGGTTCTTTTCCGTGGTGCTGCTGAAGGAGTTATTCGTAAAAAATTATTAGAAGATGGTAGTATTTACGCAGTTATTGGCATGCCTGCTAACTTATTCTTTGGTACCTCAATCCCGACTACGGTTATTATTCTTAAGAAAAATCGTGACAATCGAGATGTTTTATTTATTGATGCAAGTAAAGAATTTACAAAAGGGAAAAACCAAAATAAATTAGCACCCGAACATATTGATAAAATTGTTTCAACTTATATTGAACGTCAAGATGTAGAAAAATATGCGCATGTGGCGACTTTTGAAGAAATTGTTGAAAATGATTATAACTTGAATATCCCACGCTACGTGGATACATTCGAGGAGGAACCGCCTGTGGATTTGGTGGCATTAAATAATGAAATCAAATCCACAAACCAGGAAATAAAAAAAGTAGAAGCTGAGTTATTAGCTATGCTTGATGACCTGGTGGTAACAGAGGAAACTCAAGCACTGATTGATGCTACGAAAGAGGTGTTTGGAGGATGAGGGACGAGATGAAAAAGGTCCCTCGGCTCCGTTTCCGCGGGTTTCAGGAAGATTGGGAACTGTGTAAGTT
>JAHABL010000003.1 GCA_018376445.1 Mycobacteriales bacterium | reverse complement strand
GTCGGTTAAAGTCTACGGAGTTACGGGCCTATAGCTCAGTCGGTTAGAGCGCTTCGCTGATAACGAAGAGGTCGCAAGTTCGATTCTTGCTAGGCCCACCATTTATGTCTTAATCTTCCACAAACTTGGGGCATTAGCTCAATTGGTAGAGCGCCGCCTTTGCAAGGCGGAGGTCAGGGGTTCGATTCCCCTATGCTCCACAATTACAAAAGCGCAGGTAGTACAGAACCTGCGCTTTTCTTTATTTTGACTGGTGAAAGCATTTCTGCGGGGAGCCGGACTGTTTATCTTTATATCTGTTGTCTTTTCATCTCTATTTGATAAAATCGCTGTTTTTAGCAAATAGAGGGTGCATAGTAGGCCCCATATTTATAAAACTCACGATTCCGATAAATAAGGATGCTCGTAGAGTGAGCCTATTTTATAAAAATCATGGTTTCTATAAAATAGGGTGCTTCTTGAAGAAAAGGTGTGGAGAACAGAGAATGAGGTCCAGAGGCTGTGGACAATGCTGCCAAGAGTCGCTCGATACCACTTCTTAGGGACGCTACTCGTGGAGGAAATTCACTCTACAAACGAAATTGAGAACGTCCAATCAAGCAGGCAGGAAGTGGCTGAAGCACTGGATACAGCTACACACAACGATAACTCCACCCCACCTAAGCGTTTTCATGAAATGGTGAGCACCTTTAAGCTGCTCATTCAAAAAGATGACAGCCAAGACTCCGAGTTTCCCCAGACGCTGGAAGGTCTGCGCGCACTTTACGATCAACTACTTGGTGCCGAGGTCACGAAAGACAACTAACCAGATGGAGAGCTCTTTCGTGCAGGCCCGGTATATATCACAGATGGATCAAACTCAGCGGTCCATAAAGGTGTGTACGGAGAGGACGAAATTAAGAGCCGCCTGAGCGTGATGCTTGATGCCAGCACCGATGACAGCAGACCTTGGCTCGTCAGCGCCTTCATGGCCCATTTCATGGTTGAACACACCCACCCGTTCTATGACGGTAATGGACGGTTCGGTCGTTTTCTACTGGCTCTCAAGCTGCGCCAGGTCCTATCGGCACCAACGGCTCTGTCCTTGTCTGCACAAGTTAGGAAGCAGAAGGATAAATATTACAAAGCCTTTGCTCATGTAGAGAACCCACTGAACAGAGGCGAAGCGACGTTTTTGTTAACAATATGCTCGCTATGCTCCTAGCCGCACAGAATGATTTGGAGGAGCAGTTACGTGTCCGGTGGCGGAGCCTCAGAAGCCTGGAAGAGCGTATAGACACCCTCAAGAAGACCGAGAAGGATCTTGGTGATTACCAGATTGCGACCCTGTTTATGTTGGGACAAGTGCTTCTGTTTGGACCCAGGAATGGTGTCACGCTCGACGAAGTTGCCGATTTCCTCGAACGGTCGAAAACTGTACGCTCAGTGTTGAAATCCCTCACTGACAAAGGCCTCATCGAGGCAGTAAACAAACGTCCGTTGGTGTTCACACTTACGGAACAAGGAGAAAAACTACTCGATCTCAGGAAGCTGTTATAACGGTAGCTAAAGCCACACAAACTTAGGTAATACTAACTATTACGCGGGTCTGAGGTAGCATGGCAGGTAATCTCCGTTAAATGGTTCTGAAACCTAGCCCAGACTTGGGCCAAGTGATTGGTTTGGGGTGGTGGATTCAGGCCTCGGAGGCTCGTCATTTTTCTGCCCAAACGATGACCAGCAGAAAGAAACATTCAGGTCAGCGCAGCTTTTGTGCCCCCGTGAAGGCGCGTGTGTGGGGGCGAAGGTTGGACGCGAGAACCACATGAAAAGCGAGAACTCACGTGACCCCTACCGCTATCGCCTTCACCCTCACACTCCTAGCCGGCCTGGCCACCGGCATCGGCTCCGCCATTGCGTTCTTCGCTAAACGCACCAACGCCACATTCCTTGCGGTGTCTCTCGGTTTCTCCGCCGGCGTCATGATCTACGTCTCCTTCGTAGAAATCATGCCCACAGCGCGGGATGCCATCGTGAAGGACCACTCCCCTACTTGGGCATCCTGGGTGACAGCGGCCGGTTTCTTCGCCGGGATCCTCATCATTGCGCTGCTGGATAAAGCCGTGCCGGAGAACACTAACCCGCACGAGGTACACAAGCCAGAAGACTACGACAACCAGAAGAACAAGAAACTCATGCGGACCGGCCTCATGACCGCCGCAGCCCTTGCCATTCACAACTTCCCGGAAGGCTTCGCCACATTCCTTTCCGGACTGCAAGACCCCTCCCTTGCTATCCCCGTGGCGGTAGCTATCGCCATCCATAACATCCCCGAAGGTATCGCCGTCTCGGTCCCCGTTTACTACGCTACCGGCTCCCGCAAAAAGGCTTTTGGCTCTCCTTTGCGTCGGGGTTGTCGGAGCCGCTAGGGGCGCTCATTGGCTGGCTGGTGCTCCGAAACTTCTTGACTGACACCGTTTTTGGCGTAGTGTTTGCGGCAGTAGCTGGCATTATGGTGTTTATTTCATTCGACGAGCTACTCCCCACCGCGGAGGAATACGGGGAGCACCACCACGCCATTTACGGTCTTATCGCTGGCATGGCGGTAATGGCGCTGTCGTTACTGCTTTTCCTGTAGGTCTGCCGTTTATCCTCCATTAACTCTGTTCGTGTTCTATTTAGCAGTAGGCCACAGGGCAGTCGGATTGCTACAACCTCCGCACACTACCCTGTGTCCCATGAAGATCAAGGTTTCAAGTGCAGTGGCGTGCTCTGCCCTGCTAACAGCAGTCACATTCTCCCTCGTATCCCCGCTACCAGCGGGCCATGCGGAAACTGCGCCGCTAGCGTCCCGCTTCACCATGGCGGTCTTTCCCGACACCCAGTATGAGTCCGCCGGTAGTTTTCCAGCCGGCGATCACTTCATGACAAAGTACGGCAGCGAACCTTACAAAGTTCAAACCGCATGGCTGGCGAAGAACAAAAAGGCCTTTGGTCTGAAGTTCGCTGTCCACCTAGGCGACGTTGTTGATAATTCCATTCAGGAAGGCCAGTGGAAGGCCGCGGACGTCGCCATGCGCACCTTGGAGCAAGCTGGAATCCCCTACTCGGTGGCACCAGGAAATCACGATATGGGGCCCATCCCAGTAGTGGGAGGTTCAGCGAATAAAATCGCGGAAGAAGCCGGCTACTATGCGAACGATGGCGCGCAGAAAATCCATTTCCCGCGTGAGATTGAGGTAAAGACAAACCCATCTCTCCTTGATGGGAAAATGCCGCAGAACTATCCTCTGTTCTCCACCTGGTTCTCTGTGGACCGTGCTCGCCGTAATCCGACGTTCCGGGAGCGTTTTGTCGAACTCAATAACGAGTCCGAGTACCATATCTTCACTGCTGAAGGGCACAGTTTTCTTGTTCTGGCACTGGCATACCAGGCCAGTGATCGTGTTCTCCAGTGGGCCCAAAGAGTCATTGACCAGCACCCCAGCTTGCCTGTCATCTTGACCACTCATGAGATTCTGAAACCTGAGGGTAACCAGGTCCGTTTAACGGGAACGTATGGCCAGCACCTGTGGGATGACTTCATCAGAAAAAATGACCAAATATTTTTGACGCTCAGCGGCCACAATGCTGGTTCAGGGACGATCGTTACCCGCAACGATAAGGGCCATGCCGTTATCCACATATTGCAGGATTACCAGGAGTATTACGACGGTGGGAATGGCCTCCTTGGGCTTCTCCAGTTTGATTTCACCCATAACACCATCGAAATGCTGGCGGCATCCCCCTTTGTGGCGGCCAAGAAACCTTCCCTGTTGACGAGTAAAGATGTCCTCTACTACAACAATCCGCAAGATTCCTTCGTGAAGCATCTCAACTTTGCTCAACGCTTTGCTGGTTTCACCAGATTTGCGGCGGATCCGCGGGAATCCAACGACCCCGACTATCTGGGCATTGCGCGGGAAAGTCTGCACCGTCAGCAACCTTCAATGAAGCCAACGGTGACCCCTTTTAAAGCGGAAAAGTCCGCCTACTTTGAGGTGGCGACCTACTATCTTCCGGTCAGCATTCCCCCAGTTAAGAAGCAATAATCGCCAACCAGTGCATTCCCCCAACAATTGTGGACCAACGAGCCGAATAGCGGGATAACCGGGGCGAATAGTTGGCCATAATAAGGGTCAAGAAAAATCGCGCGTGCACGTCGTGCTTAATCAACCCCGACGTGCCCGCGCCACGATGAGTAAAGCTGTAATCCGCGGTACCAGCTGTACTAGCTCTACTAGCGCTTACTCCGGCTCAGGATTATTGCTTGTTGTACTTTACTTCCAGCTCTTTTTTCTTATTGTTCAGCAGCTCCAGGACCAGGGGAGCAACGTACTGGATGGCGAGGTAAGCACCGGTGGCCTTTTTCCAGTTACCGAACACTGGAATGAGTGGCGCCACTTTCTTGACCACGGATACAGCTTGCTTAATATTCATGCCTTAAGCGTGCCATACCAGCTCAAACTTTGCACCACCAATCTGCGAAAATTCACCAACAGATGGTGAGAATCCCATAAACCTGGCACGATGGGATACATGAGCAAAGCAACCGCACAAGCGACCCTGCACACCAACAAGGGCGATATTGTTATCGAGCTCTTCGGTAACCACGCCCCCAAGACCGTGAAGAACTTCATCGGCCTCGCCGACGGCTCCGCCGACTACACCACCCCCAACGCCAAAGGCGGCAAGGAAGGCCCGTTCTACGACGGCGCCATCTTCCACCGCATCATCGATGGCTTCATGATCCAGGGCGGCGACCCCACCGGCACCGGCACCGGCGGCCCCGGCTACCGCTTCGAGGACGAGTTCACCACCGAACTCACCTTCGACCGCCCCTACCTGCTTGCCATGGCCAATGCCGGCCCCGGCACCAACGGTTCCCAGTTCTTCATCACCGTCGCCCCCACCCCGTGGCTCAACATGCACCACACCATCTTCGGTGAGGTTGTCGACGCTGACTCCCAGGCCGTCGTGGACGCCCTGGCTAAGGTTCCCACCGACATGCGGGATCGTCCGCTGGAGGACGTCGTCATCGAATCCATCGACGTCGTCGAACTCTAACCACAAACTCCACACAGGGGATATACATATGACAGCCACGCAGCGGGCCGATTTCGCCTCCACCTTCAAGAAGTCGCCCGCTACGTGGCTGCTTGTTATCGTCAATGTCGCCCTCTATCTAGTTGTTTCCGTCCAGGGCGGCACATTCCTCAACACCTCCGTCACTTCCCCCCTGCTCAATGACACCGTGCTGGTGCCCTACGCGCTGGGGTTTGGCCAATACTGGCGGCTTCTGAGCAGCGGGTTCATGCACTTTGGCCTGCTGCACATTGTCTTTAACATGTACGCCCTGTGGGTGCTGGGGCGGGACGTGGAAGGGGCGTTGGGGTCGCTCCGCTTCACCGCCCTCTACCTGCTGTCGCTACTGGCCGGCTCCGCCACTGTGGTGTGGTTTTCCAGCCCCGAGTCCGCTACCGCCGGCGCGTCCGGTGCCATCTTCGGTCTGCTAGGTGCGGAGCTGGTGGTGGTGATGGCGTTGAAGGCGAAACTGTCCGGCATCATCACTGTCATCATGCTGAATGTGGTGATTGGCATTACCCAGCCGGGTATCTCCATCCAGGCGCACCTGGGTGGTTTCGTGGTGGGCTTCCTAGTGGCGGGGGCGTTCATTTTCGTGCCGATGTGGGTGGCGAAGTCTCGGCGGCGCCGCAATAAGGCGGGCGGCGTGATGCTGCACCCGGAGACGGGGGAGGAGCTGCCCGTCTATGTGACGGAGAAGCAAGTGAATGCGTGGGGTTGGGGGGCTACCGCGGTGGTGGCGGTGCTGGTGATTATTGCGCTGGTATTTGGGGTGGAGAACATGCAGGCGCTGGTGAACCACGCGACGCAAATGGCTCCGTCGGTGGGGGCGTAAGCGGGCGGCTAGCGGACGCAGTGGGGTGACGGTGCCGGAAAGCGACAGCGGCGCTGAAATGTTAGTTGTTGAGGTTGCGGATGCCGGCTTCTTCGAGGTCGGCGACAATACGGTGGGGGTTGACGCCAATATCGCCCCAGGTGACGACCTCGAGGGTATCGCGTTGGCGGTTCTCCATGGCGGGGAGAGGTAGGGGGAGAGTGTGGTGCTGATCGTACTCGGTGCGGAGGTCAGCCCAGTCCTCGACGCGGGCGATGTCAAAGGTGAGCATGGGGAAACGTTGGATGATGCCGCTGGGGCGGTCGATGCGGAAGCCGTGGATGGAGTAGAGGGGGTAGACGTGGTCGCGGAAGGTGCGACGCACGTGTAGGTCGGTGTCAGTGATGACGAGGCGGGGGCGGCGGATGAGGCCGGCGAGTCCACTGCAGATGACGATGAAGGCGGCGAGGATGAGGAGAATCTGTCCGCCGATGCTCACGTTGGGCATGAAGGAGAGGGCGAAAAGGATGGCGCCGATGATGATGCCTACGATGCGCCAGGTAATGTTCGGCGACCATGCGTACCGGATGGGGTTATCGGATGGCATCAACACATTTCTCCACAGGGTTATCCACATTGTGGATGAATTACAGAGGTGTAATTCACAGAATAATTATTCTTAGCTGTCGTACCAGCAATCATAATACAAATCTAAGAGGAAAATAGATTGGACTACGCACACATGTCTTTATCCACAGCCTGTGGATTCTGTGGATAACTTTCTAAAGCGGGAGAGTGGCACCCGCACCCACACAAAAATCCCCGATGCGCAAAGCATCGGGGATTATCACGTTACGTAATCGCTCGAGCAGCTATCGATACGGTCGAAACCGACACGGACAAACTGCCACAAGCAGATGGCAGCGAGCTAACGCCACCGCAACGTCATTAGAAGACCGATCACCATCAGGCCAAAGGCAATCGCGTAGTTCCAGGCACCCAGAGTATCCACAAACGGGATAATGCCACGGCCGGCCACCAGGTAGTACATGATGATCCAGGCAAGGCCAAGCACCAGGCAGATACCCATAACAACGAGCCACACGATCGGGGTGGTCGCCTGCTTCACCTTCACGGGAGTACGGCTCACACCCTCAGAAAGGTCAGTCTTCGTCACTTTCGACTTAGGCATAATGTCCTTTCACGGCCACCGCACTTTGCGATGGATTACCCTCCTAATCTACCAACGCACAGCTAAAAGGGCACATTTCGCTTACACAACTGCATAACCCAGCCCGTAAACTAACACCCATGAGCACCGAGCCAGCATCCTCTCCTGCCTCCAGCCAACCTGGTGTCGTCAGCACCAACCCCGCTGACAACACCGCCATGCACCCCGATGTCAACGCCAACCCGGGGTTCTGGCAGCTCCTCATCCTGGGCTTCCAACACGTCCTCGCCTGCTACGCCGGTGCCGTCGCCGTCCCTCTCTTCGTGGGATCCGCACTGGTCCAGGCCGGAAAAATGGATCCCAGCTACATCCCGCACCTCATCACCGCGGACCTCCTCGTCGCCGGCATCGCCACCATCGTGCAATCCATCGGCGTCTGGCGCTTCGGTGTCCGCCTCCCTCTCATTCAAGGCTGCACCTTTTCCGCCGCCATCCCCATGGTCACCATCGGCAGCCAATACGGTCTGGGCGCCATCTACGGTGCCGTCGTCTGCTCGGGACTCTTTATCATCCTCTTCGCGCCGTTGTTCTCCCGCCTCCTGCGCTTCTTCCCACCCCTGGTGACGGGTACCGTCCTCCTCATCATCGGCCTCACGCTCATGCCGGTGGCGGCAGACTGGGTAGGCGGCTCCTCTGCCGCAAAAGCCAACGGCAGCTTTGGATCTGGACTCAATATCGGTATCGCCATGGGCGTACTGCTGCTTATCCTCATCATCGAACGCTTCGGGCCCGGCTGGCTGGCCCGCATCTCCGTCCTCGTCGGCATGCTCGCAGGCTTCCTCGTGTGCATCCCCCTGGGCATGGTGAACTTTGACGGCATCGAGAAAGCCAACTGGGTGGGCGTCACCCGCCCCCTGGCCTTTGGCCTGCAATTCCAGCCGGCGGCCATCATTGCCATGTGTATCGTCTCCCTCGTCACCATGGTGGAAGCCACCGGTGACGTGCTGGCCATCGGTGAAGCCACCCAAACCCCCATCACCAAGCGGCGCATCGCCGACGCCCTCCGCGCCGACGGTTTTGCCACCATGCTGGGCGGCTTTATGAACACCTTCCAGTACACGGCCTTCGCCCAGAACATTGGCGTGCTCAGCATTACTGGGGTGAAGAGCCGCTATGTGACGGCATCGGCTGGCGGCATCCTCATTGTGCTGGGCCTGCTGCCCAAGGCAGCGGAAGTTATTGCTGCCATTCCTGCCCCCGTGCTGGGCGGCGCCGGGATCGCCCTCTTCGGTACCGTTGCCGCGAGCGGTGTCCGCACCTTGTCCAAGGTGACGTTTACCAACACCAATATTTGGGTGGTGGCCGTGCCCACAGCCCTGGCACTACTGCCCGCCGTCTCCCCCACCTTGTTCTCCACTATGCCGGCTGCCCTGCAGACGTTCCTCTCCTCCGGCATCTGCATTGGTGCGGTGGCTGCTATTATCCTCAACCTGCTGTTCAATACGGGCCATAATGCGCCGACGGAGCAGGCCGGCAAGCCTGCCGCGCATGATGCGCCGCGTGGTGGCGAGTTCGGTGTGGAGGATGCGAACGATGACGGGAAGGGTGACGACCCGCACCAGCTGCACGAGGACATGTCATCAGACGCATAACACGCACGCCTCAACACGCACGCCTCAACACGAAGGCCACGACATGCGGGCGGATAACACGAACGCCCCACCACGAACGCATAAAAAACTGGGTGGACTGCTTGTGCAGTCCACCCAGTCTGTATTTCCTTGCCGTCTGAGGAAGAGATGCGGGGTGCTACCGTCCAGTGCTAGTGGCGTTGGGAGGAGTAGATCCGCGAGGCGCAGCTTTAGGCGTTGCCTTTCTTCTTCTGCTGAGCACGGTAGATACCGTAGCCGATGCCACCGACAGCAGCGAGGCAGACAATCACGATGAGGGCGATGCCCCAGCCGGGCATGCCTTCGTCGGTGCTGGTGGTGCTGGCATCAACACTGGAGTCCGTATCCTCACGGATGAGTCCGTCGGAGTCGACAGTGCTGCTGTTAGCAGAGTTGCTCTCGGAGGACTTGGCGTTGGTGCCCTTCGCCTCGGAGCCCTTCTTGGCATCGTTGTTGGACTTCTTGTCGCCAGCCTTGTTCTCGGCAACGGTGGCTCCGTTGGCGCCCGGGGCAGCCTTCACGGTTGCGAGGGTGGGCTCAAGGTTTCCGCCGCCCTTAGCAGTGGCCATACAGTTCATGTGGAAGGTCTTGTCGCCAAGGAGGGGGTGCTTGACGTGGTTGTCCATGACAATCCAGTTTTCCGGATTGTTGCGCTGGCCGGCAGGGCCTTCGACAACCTGGTGCAGGGTGGGGAGTTTGCCAGCCTTGGTGGCCTTGAAGGTGACCTGGAAGGTCGGCGGGTACCAGACGGTGTCCTTGCCGTTGACGGCGACGTTCATGTTGGAGAAGACGAGGCGGTTACCACCAACCAGGCTCATCTTGGCCGGGCCGGTGAGAGCCTTGCCGTTGTTGAGCATCTTGGCGGTGACGAAGGCACTCGGGTCGTTGATGGCCCAGCGAACGGCGATGTTCTGCATTTCGATAACATCGGCGCCCTGTTGCTTTCCGATAATGGTGTCAGGGCGGTAGTCGACGGTAATAGTGTACTCGTCGCCAACCTTGACGTCGTCGGGGGTGGTGATGGTGACGTGGTCGCCATCACGGACCATGTCAGCGTTAAAGTCGAGGGGAACGCCATTGGAGTGGCAGTCCTGAGCAATAGGCTTAGTTACTTCGGCGGCCTCAGCGCTAGCTGCGGTGAGGGGAGCGAGGCAGAATCCGAGGCCAGCGGCAGCACCGAGGGCGACGATGCGCTTAGCGAATGAGGTTTGAGTGTTCATAGTTTGGATCCTAACACCCGATATTTGCTTCTATCAGGGTGTTTCCATGAACTATGGGCTGTACGAAATTTCAAGCGGATAAATGGCAACTTCAAAGGCCATTAATCGATTCCGAAAAAAAGTTTAAAAAGTTGCACTTTTGCCGAAAGTGTTAAGCAAATCTTCTCTCAGTGAACAAAAACCCAGCTAGGAAGAGTGCCAATTTACACCCACACGCGCGAAGCCGGCGCCCCCAAGTCCACCTCGGTCGATGACATAGTGTAAAGATTGTTGCCATCGGCGGAATCGGACCCGTCACAACACGTTAAATCCAACAAACGCGACGCCCAATAAATGTCGTGTAACGCAATCCCCAAGTTATGGCACACAATGCGCTGCTCCGCCGCTGTCCGTCCCGAATGCTCACCCCGCACCACCGAGGCAACCTCCACCGGATCCGCAATATTCTGGCCTCCAGCCCACCCCTTAATCCCCTCCACGTCATCCACAAACACCAGGTCAAACACCGGAGTTAGATTATTAAAGCCCACCTTAAAAATAGGGATGACGGTAGTGCCAGGCGCAAACCAACCCGGCTCACACTGGTCGCCATCGAAGTGGCTGGCAGCGCTCACTACCACATCCTTCTCCCCCACCAACTCACGCATATCGGCCACCGACCGCATCCGCACATTGGGGAACTCACCAAACCGCTCCGCGAACCGCTCATGCTGATCCTTATATTCCAGCACCGTCACCTCGAACAAGCGCTCCGGGCGGGCCTCTGCCAACACATGCAGACACGCCGCCGCCGTATTGCCCAAGCCCACCACGCCCACGCGCTGCACGTCGGTGAACTCCCCGTGTAGCGGGTGAGCATTGCCGAAGAGCAGCGCACTATGGGCCGCCACCGCCCCCGTCCGCCAAGCAGTAATCCACGTGCCGTCTACCAGCGCCTGCAACGTCCCCGTCGCCAGCTCCGTCACCATAATCTGCGCCGCCACCCCGTGCCGGACGCCCCACCTGCACCACAATGGACCAGGCGAGTAGGCTGGAAGACGTCAACCCACACACCCCGCGAGCGCAGAGAAAGGACAGGACACGGAATGATCTCCGCGGACAACCTGGCCAGCTACCAGGACGACTTCGCCGCCAGCCCCATCAACCGGCTGATGCAAAACGCCGTCACCGAATCCCCCATCAAGAAAGTCGCGATGGACCGCACCATCGCCGTCGGCATCGACAAGACCGTCAGCCACCGCCTTGATGACTGGAAGGCCACCAACCAAAAGAAGTCCGGCCGCTGCTGGCTCTTCTCCGGCCTCAACTCCCTGCGCTACGCAGCCGCCACCCAACTCAACGTCAAAGACTTCGAGTTCTCCCAGAACTGGATGCTCTTCTGGGACAAGCTGGAGAAATCCAATTACTTCCTGGAATCCATGATCGACCTGGCGGACGCCGATGCCGACGACCGCACCGTCCACCACCTGCTCTCCGACCCGATCGGTGACGGCGGCCAGTGGAACATGTTCGTCGCCCTCGTGAAGAAGTACGGTGTTGTGCCGAAGAGCGCCATGCCGGAAACCGAATCCTCCAGCTGCACCGCCTCCCTCAACGAGACGTTGCAGACGCTGCTCCGCCAAGGCGCCCACGACCTGCGCGACCTCATCGCCTCCGAGGGTGGCAAGGCAGCCGCCGACCCGCAGAAGGTGGACGCCGCGAAGCAGAACATCCTCAGCACCATCTACCGGGTGCTTGCCATCCACCTGGGCACCCCACCCACCGACTTCGAGTGGGAGTGGCAGGACAAGGACAAGAACTTCACCCGCGCCGGGCGCATGACCCCGCTGGAGTTCGCCGAAAAGTACATCACTGTGGACCTGGACGACTACGTGTGCGTCGTCAACGACCCGCGCCCCACCAGCGAATACGGCAAAACCTACACGGTGGACCGGCTGGGCAACGTGGTGGGCGGCACCCCCGTCACCTACCTCAACGCCCCCATCGACGTGCTGAAGACAGCCGTCAAGGAGACCATCGTTGACGGCGAGCCGGTGTGGTTCGGCTGCGACACCAACAAGCAGTCCAGCCGCGACCTCGGCATTTGGGACGCCCACCTGTACGACTACGAGGGCGTCTACAGCCTGGACCTCACCCTCGACAAGGCCAACCGTCTGATCTACGGCGACAGCCTGATGACCCATGCCATGGTGTTCGTGGGTGTGGATGTGGACGATGACGGCAACGCCCGCCGCTTCCGGGTGGAAAACAGCTGGGGCGAGGACATCGCCGACAAGGGCTTCTTCACCATGAACGCCTCCTGGTTCGACGAGTACGTGTTCGAAATCGCCATCCACAAGGACCGCCTGCCCGCCGACCTGCGGGCAGTGGTGGACGCCGGCGAGGAGCCTATTGTGCTGCCCGCCTGGGACCCGATGGGCGCCCTGGCCTAACTCGCCATCTGCATGAGCCCCTCAAACGAGCTCGCTACCCAAGCTCTCTACCCAAACTCACTACACAACCAGTGCGGCAGCCCTCCACAAGAGGCTGCCGCACTGCTGTGTTGTATGGGGTTATCTAAAGAAAAGAATCCCTTTCTGGTAGGAGGGGTGTAGCGTGCACGCTCAGGGGCAAGCCAGGAAGGCGTGCCAGTGAGCTGTGCGCGGCAGCGGGGTGAGTTATCCGCGCACGCCGTAGGGGATGGTCCAGGTGGCGGGGGCGATGGACTCTCCGGCCTTGCGGGCCTGCAGTTCTTGGTTATAGAGGTTCACTACGGTGTCTGCGGACTTCCAGTGGCCGAAGAGGGTGGGGTGAATTGGCATGTTGATCTCGGGCGCACCGGCCGTCACGATGTACCGCTGGAAAGGAGCACCGCAGGAGGAGGTGTTGAAGTCGATGTACTGGGAGGGATTGTAGAAGATGACGCCGGCTTTCCTCGCAGCCAGCTGCATCTGGTGGTTGAGCTCCTCCACGAACTCGCGGAAAAACACTATGTCACCCTTGGGAACAATCTTCTCGGCCGGGCATCCGTCGAAGTTCTTGGGGAACGGCGAGTAGTAGCCCATGGCGATGATGATGGCGTCGCTGGCGGCGCGGGCCTTAATGTCCTTGAGCATGTAGTAGATAGCGGGGGATAGGACCCGGGCGCGTCCCATCATAGATGGGGCTAGGTAGGGTGAACAGGCGTCGCCCTTCTTCCAGCGCTTGGCGCACTTAGTCATGAGTTCGGCGGCGGTATCCAGGTAGGTGTCGTTGCCGCCGAGAGAGGCGACAACGAGCGTGGTGTTCTTGTTGATGGCGAGGCGCTGGGCGGCCTTCGGGATTTTACCGACGAAGGTGGAGCCAGTATGCCAGTATTCTTCGATGGCGGCGCCGGCGCAGGAGGCGTCACGCACGGGCAGGCTGGTCTTTTGTCCTACTACCTGTGCGAATCCGAATTCGTTGTGCATGCAGGGGTCGCCGGGGACAGTGCTGGGGAGCCAGGCGGTGACGGTGTGGCTGTCTCCGATGTTGACGAAGTTGGGGCCCTTGTGGGGGATGCCGCCGTAGTTGATGACGGTGTAGGGCGCGGGGGTGGAGTCGTTGAAGTCGGATCCTTTGGCGGGGTAGTTGTATTTGCCGCCCAGGGGAAAGCCGGGGGTGGGCATGGGGTTGGTTTCGGCTCCGGGCTCGTTGATGACGGTTCCGGGAGCGGCGTCGTCATTGTCGTCCGCCCAGGCGAGGCCATGGCCGGTGCTGGTGACGAGCAGCAGACTGGCAGCAATGCCGGCAATTAGGGCATGGGGAGTGGAGTGCTGCATGGGTTCTCCTTGTTATAAATAAGTAGTGTTGTATGCATACAACCGAATGACATAATAATCATCCACCCATGATTTAATAAATGTGATCGTGTTCATAATGCTCATATTGTGAGGCATAGGAAACGCGGAGTGTCATAACTTAATATGCTTTAAACTGCAAATATAGTGGATTCTCTTAGTTTGTGGGTGGCAGGTCTTGTGTTTTCTAGAGTACTGCAACAACTAGAATAAAGTTGTCGCAAATTTGTCACGAGTGTCAGAGTGTAAACACTTAAGAACACTTCATCCCCTAAAAGTTTTCAGCAAACATACATACACGGCAGGTACCCCACAAAGAGGGCACCTGCCGTGCTCATTATTCTGTTAGTCGACACACACCCCTAAGCGCCCCCAAACGCCCCTAAAGGTGCTGCATAACTAGCCCTTGGTGTCGTAGGAAACCGTCCACGTAGCCGGTGCAATAGACGTACCAGCCTTCCGTGCCGCCAGCTCCTGGTTGTAGAGCTTCACTACAGTGTCAGCGGACAGCCACTGGCCCCGCAGCGTCGGATGGATCGGGGTATTCACCTCCGGGAAGCCCGTCATCGTGATCAGACGATCCTGGGCAGTACCGCAGCCTGACGTCTTAAAGGTGATGTACTGGGAGGGGTTGTAGAAGATGACGCCAGCTTTCTTTGCAGCCATCTGCATCTGATGGTTCAGCTCCACCACATAGTCGTGAATGAGCTTCAGGTCGCCAGCGGGCAGCAGACCATCCGCCCAGCAGCCCTTGTAGTTCCGCGGCATGGGGGAGTAGTACCCCATACCAATAACCACCGCATCCTTTGCCGCCCGCATCTTAATGTCCTTCAGCATGTAGTACATGGCGGGGGACAATGCCTCGGCGCGGCTCATCATCTGCGGACGCAGGTAGGTGGCACACGCCTGCTTCTTCTTCCAATAGTCGGTGCACTTTGCGACCACCACAGCCATGGCATCCTCATAAGTGTCATTACCACCCAGCGAGGCCACCACCAGCTTGGTGTTCTTGTTGATGGCGAGGCGTTGCGCAGCCTTGGGGATGTCGCCCAGGTAGGTGGGCTTGGTGTGCCAGTAGTGTTCAATGCCGGCGCCAGCGCAGGACGCATCCCGCACATCCAGGCCGGTCTTCTGGCCCACAACCTGCGCGAAGCCCAACGCATTGTGGAGGCAGGGTTCGGGGATAGTGGTGGGGATCCAGGCGGTGGCGGTGTGGCTGTCACCAACGTTCACAAAGTTCGGGCTCTTGGTGGGGATACCGCCGTAGTTGATGACGGTGTAGGGAGCAGGAGTGGAATCGCGAATATCGGATTTATCGTCCGGGTAATCGTACTTACCGGCGAGAGGGAAACCGGGGGTGGGTTCGGGGTTGGGCTCGGTGGCAGCCCAGGCGGCTGTCTGTCCCAAGGTCCCGACCAGTAAGAAGCCGGCGGAGAGACCGGCGGTGAGGGAGCGCTGGAGGCGTTTACGCATAGTGATACTCCTTGACAAACGAACAAGTAGGCACAATCTTAGGCGCTTGTTCATCTTCTAGACAATTGTTATTTACCACTATGTAAAAAACTGTCTACTGGCGAGACGCCAGCACTCCCTACACATAGCACTCACAACCGGCACCCGCGCTAGGCGCCCACGCTAGCTACTCACCCTCGGCAGCTAGTTCACCGGATGGTAGGGAGCCTTCCAGGTCTGCGGAGCAATGGTCGTGCCGTGCTCGCGGGCCGCCAACTCCTGGTTGTACAGTGCCACCACATGCTCTGCCGCATTGTAGTGACCCGTCAACGTGGGATGGAACGGGACCGAGTACTCCGGCAGGCCGGTAATAGAAATCATGCGGGCAAACGGGGCGCCGCAGCTGGTCTGCGCGTAGGTCTGTTCCGCAGAGGGGTTGTAGTAGAGCACCCCCGCCTTCTTGGCGGCAGTGCGGATGGAGCGGTTGATGACGGTGAAGATCTCGTTGATGAACTTCAGGTCGCCCTTGGGGGCGGGACCGTCAATGAGGCAGTTTTCGGTGTTCTTCGGCAGGGGGTTGAAGTAGCCCATGGCGATAACCACGGCATCCTTCGCTGCCCGCTTTTTCGCATCCTTGTACATGTAGGTGAGGGCCGGCACCAGCGCCTTCGCGCGCGGCATCATTTCGGGGGCCATCTTGCGGGCACACGGGTTGCCCTGGTTGTAGTACTTGGGGATAGACCAGCTGGCAATGCAGCCCGCCAGCACCGCGATCATGGAGTTGGTGTAGGTGTCATTGCCGCCCAGCGAGACCACCACCAGTTTGGTGTGTTTATCGATGGCGAGGCGTTGGGGTGCCTTCGCTACGGGGAACTGGAAGGACTTCATGGTGTGCCAGTAGAAGGGAATGCCCGCGCCGGCGCAGGCAGCGTCACGGACGGCGAGGCCGGTCTGCGCACCTACTGCGGTGGCGAAGCCAATAGCATTGTGGAAGCAGGGTTCTGGCAGGGTGGTGGCGTAGAAGGCGGTCGTGGTGTACGAGTCCCCAATGTTGACGAAATTGTCAACGGGCAGGGGTAGGCCGCCGTAGTTCAACACGGTGAAGGGGGCGGGGGTGTCATCGGTGATTCCCCAGTCAATGCGACCGCCGGTGAGGGGGCTGTCGTTCTCGTCGTTTTCTACGGTGGGGAGCGGGAATCCGGGAGTGTTGTAATCGGGGTCGTTGGGGTCGATTTCTTTGGCGAAGCCGGTGCCGGTGCCCCATACGGAGCCTGCTAGCAGGCTGACGGCGGCTGCGATCGCAAGACACGCTTTGTGGTAGCGTCCCATGGATTTCCTCCAATCGCTGGCTGCCGCAGGGCGACAGCAGGTACTGAAACGTGTTCCCAGCGCGGGGCTGGGTCTAACAAGGGTTACACAGTAGCGAGCGATGGGACCGGTAGGAGTAGTCGGCCACAGCTTACAGTGCAGCTTCTAGCTTACGTTTAGCGATGGGAAGAAAGGTGAGTTTTGTTACTACAGAATGGCATCTTTGCTGCCAGGACTAACCTGCCACGTCTGCCGGGCAATACTCCGGCCATGCCGCCGCGCCTCCAATTCCTCCTCATAAAGGGAGGAAACGTGTTTCGACATGTTCCAGTGACCCGTCAGCGTGGGGTGGAACGGCACCCCAAACTCCGGCAAACCCGAAATAGAGATCAGCCGGTACAACGGTAGCCCACAGCTGGAGCGGGCAAAGGCCTCCTCCGCCGCTGGGTTGTAGTACAGCACACCAGCACTCTTTGCGGCCCGCCGCACCGACTCATTGATCGTCACAAAAAGATGGTGAACAAACTTCAGGTCCCCCACCGGGGCGAGGGCACGTTCCCAGCAGTACTCGGCAGCCGGAGGGAAGGGATTGAAGTAACCCATGGCGATAACCACAGCGTCCTTATTCGCCCGCTTCTTCGCATCCTTCAACACATAGGTGAGTGCACGCTCCATGGCTTTCGCCCGGCTGAACAGGCGGGTGCCGACACGCCGTTCACACGGGTTGCTGGACAGCCGCTCTGTCGGGCTCGCCCAGGAGGCCACACATGTGAGGGCAAGCGCCACCATGGATTCCGTGTAGGCATCGTTGCCACCCAGGCTCACCACTACCAGCTGCGTGTCCTTATTGATGGCCAGTCGCTGCGGCATCTTCGGGACAGGGAACTGGAAGGACTTCATGGTGTGCCAGTAGTTCTCGATCCCGGCACCGGGGCAAGCGGCATCGCGGGGAGGCAGTTTCACCTGAGCCGCCACCGCCGGAGCGAACCCCACAGCGTTGCGGAAGCAGGGCTCCACCAGAGTGGTCCCGTAGAAGGTGGTGGTGGTGTAAGAGTCCCCAATATTGACAAAATTGGGGCCCTTCAAGGGGATGCCGCCATAGTTCAGCAAAGTGAAGGGGGCAGGAGTGGTATCGCGGATACCGAAGTCGAGCCTGCCCGATCCGTCGGGTGGGGTATAGGGCAGGGGAAAGCCGGGGCTGTCCGGCCAGGGGTCGCCAATCCATTGCGGGGCAAGTGTTTGGGTGGCGGCTGTGGAAGCCCAGGCGGAGGCCGTAGAAGCCGGGGTGGCGGCTGTGGAAACCCGGGCGGAGGCCGAGGGAGCAAGCAGCCCACCCACCAGGGCAGCACTGGTAAGTGCTGCCCCGAGGGCGGACAGAATACGAGTGGGAGAGATTTTCATTAGAAAAGGCTCACATCGTAGACCTGCAGAACAACGGTTCCATCTTCGGGAATGTCGGAACCGGGCTCGGGGCTCTGGTCCTTCACCTGGCCGGACTTCGAGAAGTTGGTGGTACGCACCTTCTTCACGCTGAGGGTGCCGTCCCAGCCGGCGGCACGCAGCTGGCGCACCGCTTCATCCTGGCTGAGGCCACGCACGTTCGGCATGATGATGCCGCTGCCGTCAGACACCATAATGGTGACGGTGTCGCCCTTGTTGGCCTTCTCCTTCGGGCTGGTGCTCACCACCGTGCCCTTCGGCTTGCTGGAGTGAATCTTCTTCACCTTCACAGAGAAGCCAGCATCCTCCAGGTTGCCGCGAGCTTGCGCTTCCGTCATACCAACTGTGGAGGGGATGAAGGTGGCAGAGTCACCAGTACCCAGCAGGATGGTCACTTCCTGCGACGGGGATACAGTGGAGCCCAGCGGCACGGACAACTTCACCACCTTGTCAGCCATGTCCTCGTCGGAGGGCACGCGGCGCACCTCGCTGGCCACCTTGAGGCCCGCCATGGTGAGCTTCTCACGGGCGGCCTCTTCGCTCATGCCTTGCACATCCGGCACCACAATGGGTCCCTTACCGGAGGACACAATGAGGGTGACGCGCCCACCGCGAGCCACCATGGTGCTGGCGGCCGGGTCGGTGCGGATGGCCATGCCGCGCGGAACCGTGTTGGAGGCTTCCGTTTGCAGATCCACGCGCAGGCCTTGCTGGCGCAGGCGGTCGGTGGCGTCGTTGGCTTTCAGGTTGGTGACGTCGGGGACGGCCAGCTGGTTGGAGAAGATGCTGACACCGGTGACGGCTTCGGTAATGACAATGCCCGTCATGGACAGACCAATGAGGACGAGCAACGCAATGCCGAGTTTCTTGAAGTGGCGGCGGACGCTCTTCCGCTTCGACTGCTTCTTGGAGACTGGTGCCTCCAGGGGTTCCGGCTGGCTGAGGTTATTGGTGCCGTCAGCTTTGCCATTCTTGGTGTCGGAGGTGGCGCCGTTAGTGGTGTGTGCAGATGCGTCGGCGCCGTCGGAGGTGGCGGCGTCGGTCCCGTCACCTGTTGTGGTAGCGCCGTCACCCTCTGCCTTGCCGGCGGTATCGGCGCCGGAAGCATCAGCGGTGGCGGTAGCGCCAGCGCCGGCGGCACTGTTCTTGAGGCCGGGGTGGTGGTCGTCGTCGCGCATCGCACCGAAGCGCACACCCTTTTCGTTAATGGGTTTGCGCTGGTCGGCGGTAGTGTTTTTGGTATCCTCGCTGGCTTGTCGCGAGTTAGCTTGGCCAGCCGCCGCGGCAGCCGCCATCATTTCGCCAATGTTGGCGGGTTGGTCGGTTGCGGAGGAGGCTGCACCGTCACCGGCACCACTCCCCTCGCCTGCGCCGGCGGCACCAGCAGCACCCGCACCAGCAGCACCTGCGCCAGCCGCGCCGACACCTAACATGCCTGCACCCAGCAGACCAGCGCCTGGCACAACACCAGCCGCTTGGCGTTCCGCCGCCATCCGGGCAATATCCTCATCGGTCAGCACCGGCTGCACCAAGGTAGCGTCACTCTTCATCGCCATCGGCCGTTGCCCGTGCAGCACCGTCACCAAATCCGCCTCCATATCGGCGGCAGACTGGTAGCGATCCTCCGGATTCTTCGCCATAGCCTTCAAAACCACCGCATCTAGGCCAGCGGACACTAACTCGTTGAGGTGGCTTGGCGGAACCGGATCCTCCTGCACATGCTGGTAGGCCACCGACAGGGCAGACTCGCCCTCAAACGGCGGCTGGCCGGTAATGGCCTCATACAGCACACAGCCGGCAGCATAAATATCTGAGCGAAAGTCCACGTTCTGGCCGCGCGCCTGCTCCGGGGACAGGTAGGAGGCAGTACCGATCACCTGGGAGGTTGCCGTCATGGCACTGGGGGCGTCCACCACGCGGGAAATGCCGAAGTCCATCACCTTCACCTTGCCGGTGCTGGTAATCATGACATTGCCGGGCTTCACATCGCGGTGCACCACACCCATCTTGTGGCTGTAATCCAACGCATCACACAGGTCGGAGACAATGTGCATGGCGCGCTGCGGGTAGAGAGCACCGTCCTCGTGCACCATGTCGCGCAGCGTCTGGCCGCGAATCAGCTCCATGACAATGTAGGGGCACACGCCCTCATCAGTCTCGGCTTCCGCCGTGTCGTAGATAGCGACAATGTTGGGGTGGTTGAGCTTTGCGCTATTCTGGGCCTCCTGCCGGAAGCGTTCCAGGAAGGATGGGTCCCGAGCCAGGTCCGGACGCAGGATCTTAACAGCGACCTCGCGCTGCAGAACAGTGTCCACAGCTATGCGAACTTCGCTCATCCCGCCATATCCGAGGATGTCCCCCAGCTCGTAGCGATTGGAAAGCAGTCCTTCCATTGTTGGGTGGCCTCCTTACGGCAGATTCAATTCGTATACGGTGATGCTGACGGCGGAATCCTTGTCCACCTCAGCCCCCGCCGCCGGGTACTGCTTTGCTACCCGGCCGATGCGTGCAATGTTGAGAGTGCTGGCCCGGGAGCGGTTGAGCTGGCCGTCCCAGCCCGCCTCTGCCAGCATGCTGCGGGCGGAACCCACGGTTTCACCCACCAGGTCCGGCATGACGATGAGCGAGCCGTCAGACACCACTAGGGTGACCGTGTCACCCTCGGACAGGTCTTGGCCGGCATTCTTCAGCGACACGACAGTACCGCGCGGTTTCGACGACTTCGTCATCTGTACCCGCACCTTCAGCTTCGCCTTAGCGACCTTCTCCTTGGCAACGTTCTCCTCGTCCCCGATCACAGATGGCATGCGGACGGCCGGACGGCCACTACCCACATAAATCTGGATGCTCTTGTTCGGAGGAATGTTCTCCCCGGCGGGAGTGCTGGTGCCAATAACATCACCCTTCTTGCTGCGCTCCGAGGGTCTGATCTTGGTGGCGGATTCCACCGGGATGCCCATGAGGAGAAGGGTGGCGCGGGCCTCATCCACACTCTTGCCGGCGACGTCGGGAACCTCAATGGGCTCACCACCGGTGGCCACATAGATGGTGATGGGAGTTTCCTTGTTCACCTTCGAGCCGGCCGGCGGGTTCGTGCGGATAATGGTGCCGTTGGTTTGGGTACGCATGTAGTTGGTGACGACGTTGACGGTGTAGCCGTCCTTCACCAGAGAATCATAGATGGGGCGGGCGTCCCGACCCTGATAGTCCTGCAGGTCACTGTAGGCGGCCATGTTGACGTTGGGGTTGGTGACGACACCGTAGTAGACACCGGTACCAGCCAACAGCAAACCGAGCACCGACGCCACCGCAATAAGGGCGGTGCGGCCGCGCTTCTTCCCCCCGGACTTACCGTCGGAGTGCTCGTCCGCGTCGCTACGGGAATCGGCTGGGGCGCCGTTGGGGCGCTGCCCATTACCGTCGTCGAAGCTGGCGACACTGGCTGTTCCGGCGCCTCCCCAGCCGCCCGCGCCTGCCGGGCCGTAGCCGGGGTAGCCTGCCCCATTCTGGCCCTGCGCCGGGCCGGCACTGGGCGGGTAGCCTCCCTGCTCCGGGAAGGCCCCTTGGTAGCCGTTGTTGTACGGGCCGTTGTTGTTCGTGTCGGCGTAGCCGCCTTGCGCAGCACCCCACGCAGCTGCACCGGCAACACCAGCGCCCGCCGCGCCCAGTTGGGCAGTAGCGGGAGCATAGTAGGGGTCAGCGGGCCCACCGGGAGCAGCCAAGCCCGCCAAGGACCCGTCACCGTCACCCTCCTCCTTATCAGAGTCCAGCTCATCCAGGGGGCGAACCTGAATGGGCAGGATGGAGGTAGCGGTAGCAAAGGACTCAGTGGGGGCGGTGTCAGCAGCCAGGGTGGCGCCCATCTTCTGGTAATCGGGCAGCTGCACCCGGGTGGCAACCTTCTCACCCAAAATGTTTTCGAGGGCACCCTGGAAATCGCCAGCGTTGGCGAAGCGATCCTCGGGCCGCTTCGCCAGCGCCTTCAGAACCACCGCATCCAGCTCGGGGCTGATCTCTGGGCGGATGTTGCTGGGCGGTATGGGGGCGTCCTGCACATGCTTGCATGCCACCGCCACAGCGGTTTCTGCCTGGAAGGGAGGCTGGCCGGTGAGACACTCGTAGAGGACACAGCCGAGGGCATAAATGTCGGCACGGTAGTCGATTTTGTGGCCCATGGCGTGTTCGGGGCTGATGTATTGGGCGGTGCCGAACACGGTGGCGGTCTGGGTGAGTGACTGCATGTCGTCGGCGGCGCGGCTGATGCCGAAGTCCATCACCTTGGGGGTACCGGTGAGGGTGAGCATAATGTTGGCAGGTTTGATGTCCCGGTGCACGATGCCCATTTGGTGGCTGTAGTCGAGGGCATTGGCGACCTGCGCGATGAGCCTCAGGGCCTGCTTAATGGGCAGGGCGCCTTCAGTGCCGACAAGTTCGCGGAGGGTGCGGCCACCTAGGCGTTCCATGACGATGTAGGCGAGGGTGCCGTCGTCGGTGACGCATTCGCCGGTGTCGTAGATGGCGACAATGTTGGGGTGGTTGAGACGTGCGCTGTTGCGGGCTTCGCGGCGGAAGCGTTCCAGGAAGTTGTGGTCGCGGGCCAAGTCTTTACGCAGGATCTTGATCGCGACATCGCGGTTGAGCAGGGTGTCGCGGGCGGCGCGCACTTCGCTCATGCCGCCGTAGCCGAGTGCTTCGCCCAGCTCGTAGCGTCCGTTGAGTCGTCCGGTAATCACGTAAATGTCCTAAGGTTCCTGCGGGTGCTCTGTCGTGGTGGTGGAGCGGGGCTTCACTGTGGCGGAGGCCTCGGTGGTGCTGGTGGGCTCTGTGGCGCTAGCCGAGGTGGACGAGCTGCTATCGGACGAACTGCTCGACGAGCTGCTGGTGGGCTCCGTGGAACTGTGGCTGGTCTTTGTCGGCTTCGTCTTGGAGGTCTTGGTTTTGCTCTTGGTGCTGCTTTCGGTGTCGGAGGATGACGGCTCCTCATCCTCCGTAATGTCGACGGTGGGGGTGTCGGAGCTGGAGGGTTCCTCGGACTCACTGCTCTCTGGGGAGTTGGTGAGCGTTTGGGTGAGGGTGACGGTGGGTTGCTCGCTGGGCTGGTTGGTGGGGAGGTCCGTCTTTCCTAGCAGCATGTAGGCACCGTAGGCGATGAGGGCGATAACGAGCAGCACTCCCAGCACAATAAAGATGACCTGGCCGGCGCCGAGGCCGCGCGGCTCCTCCTTGGTGGGGGTTTTGCGGGGGGCACTGGAGGGGTAGGGGCCGCCTTGTACGGGTACGCCACCAGTGAGGCCGGGCTGGTTGGGCTGGGTGGGTTGGCCGACCTGCCCGGGCATGTTTTGGTAGCCGGTTTGGTAGGGCAGGGCGGAGGAGGGGACGACGTACTGGCCGTCGGGGCGTTGTACGTTGGAGCCCGTCACCAGTCCGCCGCCGGGTTGTCCCAACAGTTCGGTGGGGGCGTTGTTGAACTGTGCGGCGGCTGCTCCTGCTGCTCCGGCGATGGCTCCGGCTGCTCCTGCTGCGCCCATGCTGGCGGTGCGGCCTGCTCCACCAGCGGCGGTAATCCGTTCGGTGGGCTGCATGCTGGTGGGGAGGTCGAGGTTGTTGCCGGTGTTGGCACCCACGGGGCCGTTGTCGAGGACGAATTCGGGCAGGGGGGCGGGGTTGCCGGCTTGTACTTGGGAGACGGCGCGGGCGAATTCGGCGCCGTCTTTGTAGCGGGCGGCTGGGTCTTTGCGTAGGGCGATGGCGATGAGGTCGCGGACGTTGGCGGGGATGCTGTTGGGCAGTGGGTTGGGGCTGGCGGTCACGTGTGCCATGGCGGCGGAGACGGAGCCTTCCCCGTCGAAGGGGCGTTTGCCGCAGAGGGCTTCGTAGCCGACGATGCCGAGACTGTAGGTGTCGGAGGCGCTGGTGGCGTCTTTGCCGACGGCCTGTTCGGGGCTGATGTATTGGGCGGTGCCCATGACGGTGCCGGTGCGGGTGATGGGGACGGAGTCGACGGCTTTGGCGATGCCGAAGTCGCTGATTTTGACGCGGCCGCGGGGGGTGATGAGGATGTTGCCGGGTTTGACGTCCCGGTGGATGATGCCTTCTTCGTGGGCGGCGCTGAGGCCCTGGGCGGTTTGCGAGAGCATGTCCAGGGTTTGGGCGACGGTGAGGGTGGTGAGGCGTCCGAGGGCGTGGCTGAGGGATTCGGCGTGGACGAGTTCCATCACAAGGTAGGCGATGGGGTCGCCGCCGTCGGCGTCTTGGAATTCGCCGTAGTCGTAGACGGAGACGATGTTGGGGTGGTTGAGGCGGGCGGTGGTGCGAGCCTCTTCGCGGAAGCGGGTGAGGAAGTTCCGGTCGGCCGAGAATTCGGCTTTGAGGATTTTGATGGCGACTTTGCGGTCGAGGACGGTGTCGTTGGCCATCCAGACTTGGCCCATGCCGCCGGTAGCGATGAGGGATTCAATGGTGTACCGGCCGCCGATGATGGTGTCGGGTTTGATGATCATTCCTCGTCACCGCCTTCCGTGTTGGTGCCACCGTTGCCGGTGGTGTTGCCGTTTCCACTGTTGCCGTTGCCGTTGCCAGCGGTCCCTGTGCCGTTACCGGTGCCGCCGTTACCATTACCTCCGTTGCCGTTGCCCTGGTAATTGGGGGTGACGGTGGCGGTGTAGGTGGGGGTGGGCTGGTAGCTGGGAGCGTTCTGGTAGCTGGGGTTGCTGTACGTGGGAGTGACGGGCTTCGGGGTGGGCTGGCCGAGGGCGGCCTTGAGGACGGCGCGGCCGACGGGGCCGGCGACGGTGGCGCCCACGGAACCGCGGTTGACGCCGGCGCCGCCTTCGATCATGACGGCGACAGCGACGTCATGTCCGGGGACGAAGGCGATGTACCAGGTGTAGGGGATGGAGTTCTTGGAGTCGGTGCCGTGCTCGGCGGTGCCGGTCTTGGAGGCGACGGGAACGGTGAGTGTGTTGGCGCCGCCAGCGTATTGTTCGGCTGTAATCATGAGCTTGGTGAGCTGTTTGGCGACCTTTTCGGAGATGGCCCGGTTGAGTTCTTTAGGCTTCGCCTCGTAGAGGACGGAGAGGTCCTGGGCGGTTTCGGCTTCCACCAGGTACGGCTTCATGCGGACACCGTTGTTGGCGATGGTGGCGGCGATGATGGCGTTTTGGAGGGGGGTGAGGGCGACGTTGCGCTGGCCGATGGCGGATTGGGCGAGGGCGGCGGCGTCGGGAATGTCGCCGATGGTGCTGGCCATTTCGTTGACGCCGATGTCGTAGGTTTCTCCTATGCCGAAGGATTCGGCGGTGTGCTGGAATTCCCGGACGGTGAGTTTGCGGGAGAGGTCAGCGAAGGGGACGTTGCAGGAGTAGGCGAAGGCCATGCCGAAGGTGCTGCCGCCGCAGTATTCGCCGCCGTAGTTTTCCAGTGGGGTGACGGTGTCGGGGAGGATCGTGCGGGGGGCGTTGCTGACGTAGGTGTTGGCGTTGACACCTTTGCGGAGCAGCGCGGCGGTGGTGACGACCTTGAAGGTGGATCCGGGCGGCAGGGGTTCAGCGGTGGCGCGGTTGATGAGCGGGGAGGGCCGCATGGCGCGCAGTTGCTCGTCGTAGTTGTTGACGGCGGTGTTGCTGAAGCTGGCGTGGGGGGTGGGGTCGTAGCTGGGGCTGGAGGCGAGGGCGAGGATGGCGCCGGTGGAGGGTTGGATGGCGACGACACCGCCTACGAGAGGGCCGGCTCCGACACCGGTTTGCAGGGCGTTCCAGGCGGCTTCCTGCATGTCGGGTTTGATGGTGAGGGCGACGTTGCCGCCGCGGGGGTCGCGGCCGGTGAAGAGGTCAATGACGCGGTCTCCGAAGAGTTTGTCGTCTTGGCCGGAGAGGATGGCGTCTTCGGCGTATTCGATGCCGGAGCGCGAGTAGAGGCTGAAGTAGCCGGTGATGGGGGACCACATGTCGGCGTTCTTGCCGTAGACGCGGTGGAATTTCTTGGTGGCTTCGTCGTAGTGGCTGGAGGCGAGGACTACGCCGTCGGCGGTGATTTGGCCGCGTTGGCGGCCGAATTGGGTGAGTTGGGTGCGGGCGAAGTTGCGCGGGTGGTTGCGCAGTTCGGGGGCGTGGATGACTTGCACCCAGGTGAGGTTGAGGAGGAGGACAACGAGGAGTACGCCGGCGAAGACGACGACTCGGCGGATGGTCTTATTCATTGTTTCCCTCCTCTTTGGCGGACTCGGTTGCAGATTCGGTGGTGGAGCTGTCGGCGTCACTGGATTCGGTGCCAGTGGACTTGGTGCCGCTCGCTCCGGCGGCGGAGTTGTCGGCATCCTCGGCGGACTGGTAGACGGGCAGTTCGTCAACCACGTTAAGGACGGTCGGTGGTTCCTGCCCAGCAGGTTCTGGTGCGGGCGTGAGTGCGTTGGCCGGTGCGGATGCGGGTGCGCCGGCTGGTGCGGCAGACATCTCTGCTTTTTGCTGCTTGGAGAGCTTCACCCGGTTAGCGCGGGTGAGAACTTTACTTCCCGCCGGGGGTAGTTTGGTGCCGGCAGGCAGGGACAGCGGCCGAGCCGCCGCATCGGACACCCGCAACACCAGTGCCACCAGCAGGTAGTTCGCCAGCAGGGAGGAGCCACCGTAGGAGAGGAAGGGGGTGGTGAGGCCGGTCAGTGGGATCACGCGGGTGACACCGCCGGCCACCACGAACACCTGGAAGGCCATGGTGAAGGCGAGTCCGGACACCATGAGCTTGCCGAAGGAGTCGCGGACCAGCAGGCTGGTGCGGAAGCAGCGCTGCACGATGATGGCGTAGCACACCAGTACAGCGGCCAGACCAATGAAGCCGAGTTCTTCACCCACGGTGGAGATGATGAAGTCGGTGGACGCGTAGGGCACCAGGTCGGGGCGGCCGTGGCCCAGGCCGGAGCCGGCCACCCCGCCGGTGGCCAGGCCGAAGAGTGCCTGGGATAGCTGGTAGCCGTTGGTGTCGAAGTACTTAATGGGGTCCCACCAGGTGGCGAAGCGTACTTGCACGTGGCTGAACGCAAAGTAGGCGATGAGCGCCGCCGTCGCGAAACCGATGACGCCTATCAGCAACCAACTCACGCGGTTGGTGGCGATGTAAATCATGGTGAGGACGGTGGCGAAGATAAGGAGGGAGGTACCAAGGTCCTTTTCCAGGACCAGGATGAGGACGGCCACGACCCACACGACGAGGATGGGGGCGAGGTCGCGGGCACGCGGCAGTTCAATGCCGAACACTTGCCGGCCGGTGGTGGCGAACAGTTCCCGCTTCGACACGAGGATGGCGGCGATGGAGATGATGAGGACGATCTTGGAGAACTCGCCGGGCTGGATGGAGAGGAAGGGGGTGCGGATCCAGATCTTGGAGCCGTTCACCTCGGACATGCTGCGGGGCAGGATGGCGGGGATGGCCAGCAGGATGAGGCCGACGAGGCCCAGCGTGTAACTGTAGCGGCTGAGCACCCGGTGGTCCCGTACCATCCAGAGGGCCAGCACGAAGAGGACGACCGCGATGAAGGTCCAGATGATCTGTCGGGTGCCTTCCGTCATGCCAGCGGTAGTGCTCCCGGAGTTGCTGAGGTCCAGCCTGTTAATGAGCACCAACCCGATGCCGTTGAGCATGGTGACGAGGGGCAGAATGAACGGGTCGGCCTGTGGGGCGAGCACGCGCATCGCAATGTTGAGGATGATGCAAATGGCGACGAAGGACAGGCCGCTGATGAGGATGTCCCAGGAGAGGTGGCCGCGCACCGTGTACTGGATGATCCCCATGGCGATAATGACCAAGGTGGCGGACAGCAGCATGAGGACGAGTTCCATGCCGCGGCGTTTCCGGGCGGTCTTTTCCAGGATGGCGACGGCTTCTTCGGCGGTGACGGCAGAATCTTGCACGCCGGAGCCGGGCGCGTTGACGACCGCCGGGGAGTCGGCGGTGACGGAGGCGCTGGCGCCGCGCAGTTTGCGGCGGTTTGCTTTGCTGGACTTCGATGAAAATGCCATTTACTTCGCCTTTCGGCAGGGCACCGGGTGGTCCTTCTGTCCCACAGGTTGTCCGGTGGCGTCATAAATGATGATGGGATTGGGGTCGCATTCGGGGATGAGCCCGGAAGCGATGGCCCGCGTCAGGTAGTTACGGGCTTCTTCCTGTGAGTGGAAGACCTTGTCGGATACCAGTTCGGTGCGGAGGGCCTGGGTGAAGTCATCCAGGGTGAGGTGCTGGCAGTCGGCGGGGACGGAGTCCGCGTCGTAGATGGCGGATTCGCACAGCACGGAGTCAGGGTGGCCGCTCAACGGGGTGATCCAGGACTTGTTGAGGCCCTTGTAGATGAGCACTTCGCCCTTGTCATTGAGCCCCACATAGTAGGTGTTGTTGTAGGTGTAGCTGACTACCCCGGCGAGAATGCCGATGCACAGCAGCACCATGCTGACAATGATGGCGGTGAGTTTTTTCGCGCTGCGGCTCATGCCGCGGCGCTTCCCTTTCCGCTTGCCGCCGGAGCCGGCGGTGTCGTCGTCGCTGGTGGTGTCACCGGTGGACCCGTCACCAGACGCGTCTGCCTCGATGCGGGTGGGAGTGGCGCGTTGGGCGGCTGCCAGGTTGGCGGCGCGCACGGCGGCGGAGTCTGTGCGGATCCCGTTGGCGGGGGTGTCGACGCCTTTAGCGGCGGCACCGCCGAGGACCGGGTGGGTGGGCCCGAAGTCGTCTTCCACGACGTCGGCGACGATGAGGGTGACGTTGTCGGGGCCGCCGGAGCGGAGTGCCAGGTCGATGAGGCGGTCGGCGCATTCCTGCGGGGTGCCTTGCGCCATGGTGGTGGCGATGGTGCTGAAGCTGACGGGGTCGGAGAGGCCGTCCGAGCAGATGAGGTAGCGGTCCCCTACCGCCACTTCGCGGATGGTGAGGTGCGGCCGGCATTCTCCGCCCATGAGGGCGTTGGTGATGAGGCTGCGTTTGGGGTGGACGGAGGCTTCTTCGGGGGTGATGCGTCCCTCGTCGACGAGGTCTTGCACGAAGGAGTCGTCGCGGGTGATCTGGTGGAGTTCCCCATTGCGCAGGAGGTAGGCGCGGGAGTCGCCGACGGAGGCCATTGCCATTTTGGGGCCGTCGAAGAGCATGGCGACCAGGGTGGTGCCCATGCCGTCGAGGTTGGGGTTCTCGTAGATGGCGTCGCGGATGAGGTCGTTGCCGCTGTCGATTCGGCGGCGCATCTCGTCGAGGAGGTCGTGTCCCGGCTGGTCGTTGTCCAGGGGGGAGATGGCAGAGATGACGAGTTGCGAGGCAACTTCACCGGCTGCGTGCCCTCCCATGCCGTCTGCGAGCGCCAAAAGGCGAGGCCCGGCGTACACCGAGTCTTCGTTGTTTCCTCGCACAAGCCCCATGTCGGAGCGGGCGGCATACTTGAGAATTAAGGTCACGGGCGTAGCTCGATTACGGTTTTGCCCACCCGGATGGGGGTTCCGAGCGGGACTTTCACGGCGGTGGTGACGCGATCGTGGTCAAGGAACGTTCCGTTGGTGGAACCGAGGTCCTCCAGGTACCAGTCTTCTCCGCGGGGGAGGACGCGAGCGTGGTGGCCGGAGGCGTAGTCGTCGTTGAGGACCAGCGTGGAGTCGTCTGCGCGGCCCAGCAGAATGGGTTGATCCCCGAGGGTGATGCGGGCTCCGGCGAGGGGCCCTTGGGTGACCATGAGGTAGCGGGCGACTTTGCCGCCTGAGCCTCTCCGGGGACGCTTGAACGCGTTCTTCCAGCTGCGGTTTTTCCCTTTTCGTGGCTTCCGGTTGGTAGCTGCCAGATCGAAGGAGGCGGCCAGCGTGTCGTTCTTCAACGAGTGAAGGATGAGCCAGATGAAAAACCACAACAGGAGGAGGAATCCGAAGCGCCCGAGTTGGAGGACGAGTGCCTGCATGTGTTGCTCCTTCCTGAACTATGCAAGGGCTAAAAACCGATACTTCTCTTTATTCTACGGTTTCGGACGCAACTACGGCCACTAGCAGGAGAGATTATTCGTGCGGGAGTAGCTGCGTGGGGCGGCAAGCAGGGAGAGTTCCGGTAGTAACGGCAACGGGCGAGGCTGGGGCTGCGACCCCACACGGAGCTCGCAGGGGGCTTAACGGATCTCGATAATGAAGTGCGAGTGGCCCATGATGATCTCGTCCCCATTAGCCAACTGCCACTGGGAAATACGAATACCGTTGACGGCGGTGCCGTTGGTGGAGTTGAGGTCGGTGAGGGTAGCCACTGCCCCATTCCACTCAATCTTCGCATGGTGACGGGACACTCCCGTGTCGGGAATGCGGAAGTCCACGTCATCCCCTCGGCCCACCAGGGTAGTGCCGGGGCTCAGCATACACAGGCGTGTCCCCGTCACCTTATCCAGCAGCATGGCGGCCCGGAAGCCCTCCGCGTCCTCATCCTCTTCGCTGGGCTCCGCGGCAGCTTCCTGGCCGGGGGCTATGTTGCTGGCGGGGGCAGAGTTGGCGGCGCTGCCGATGGAGCGGGGCAGCTGCCGTGCGTCCACCTTGTCGTTACATTCGCTCATGAGCCGGTATTGGCCGGCGTGCAGGTCATCGGATTTGGTGAATTCCACCACGACGTCACCCACTACACCCCAGTCCTGGTCGTACAGGTAGGAGTCCAGGTGGCGGCTGACGACGCGGGGCGAGGTGGCCTCGTCATCGGCGAAGCGCTGGAAGTCGCTGGGGGACAGGGTGACGAGGAAGTGGTTGGGGGAGAGCAGCTGGCCGTCGGGGAGTTCCTGGAGTTTGTCGCCGGCTTCACGACGCAGGGCATTCTCCACCTCAAGGGGGGTGAGAGCGCCGCCGAAGACACGCGCGAAGGCGTCGGAGGTAGAGGTTTCCAGCGAACGCTCGAAGCGCTGCATGAAGCCCATGGAGTGTCCTTTCCATCCGGTCAGCGTTTGCCCAGCAGAGCGCGCACACACGTTGCCGCACAATACCGCGATCGTTGGCGCGGTCGTGTGCGCGATAACGCCGGCACAGTGACGCTCTGCTGACAGTTCGAGTAGTGCGGGAGACCCGTCACCACCCCGTCCTCAACCGTTCATAGTGTCAGTGAGAAAATTGTTTCTTAACAGTTGTTATTGTAGCCATTTTGCAGCTCAACGCGCAGTAAGGAGTAGCTACAGTGCCCACTGCGCCCGCCGCACAGTGCCCGCCGGGAACCATATTCCCAACTTGTGCTCGGTGTTACACGAACGCAGCTAGTATGTACAACAGAGTTTGAACTGTGAGGAGACCCACAATGACGAGCCCAGAGTCCCGGGTACTGTCCGCCCCTATCCGCTCCACCCTCATCGGCCCCATCGTCGCCGGCGCCGTGTGGATCCTACTTGCCGTCTTCTGGTTCTCCCGCACCAGCTGGGACACCGCCACCACCAGCATCGGCGGATTTTTCGGCATCACCGCCCTCTACCTCTTCTCCCTCAGCTTCTATCTCAACATCGACTCCGCCGGCATCGACGCCCGCTGGGGCGGCGTCCACCAACGCCACAACATCCAAAAATGGCTAGGCCTCGTCGGCTTCATCTTCGCCGTCCTCAGCCCCAGCCTTACCGGCACCACCATCGCCGGCCCCCGCGCCATGAACGTCGTCGCCATCGTCGCCCTTGTCCTCATCGGCCTCTGCGTCATCATCACCGTCTTCACCCAACTCGTGCCCGTCTGGCCCGCTCTCCGCAAAGTCCGCTTCCCCCTCTCCTGGTTCGTCAACCCGCCCTACGATGTGTGGCGCGTCTTCCAAGACCTCCTCGGCGTCTGGGTCATCCTCCTCTTCGCCCACGCCTACCTGGCCTGCCCACCGCTCCGCCAGGACCCAATTCTCGCCACTGTCTTCAGCCTGCTCACCGTCTTCGGGGTGTGCTGCTGGATCTACGCCTCCTTCCTGCAGCGCTTCGTCTTTAAAGGCCAGCGGATGGTCGTCACCGGCGTCCGCTCCCTTGCCTCCAAGACCGTCGAAATCACTATGGAACCCAGCGACGAGAAACCCCTCCACAAAGGCCGCCCCGGCCAATACGTGGCCCTCTCCGCTCCCGGCGTCGTCAACGGGCCCCACCCGTTCACCGAAGTATCCGCCCCCAGTCGCGATGTCATGCAAGTAGCCATCAAAGTCTCCGGCATTGACACCCGTGTCCTGCGCGAAAAAGTGGGCGTCGGCATGGAAGTGAAGGTCCGCGGCCCCTACGGCGATCTCGACCTGCGCCGGGCTACCCCCCGCCAAGTGTGGATTGCCGCCGGCATCGGCATCACCCCTTTCGTTGCCTGGCTGCGCGCCATCGACGACCTCATTAACGAAAAGATCCGCCGCTCCGGCGTGAGCTCCTCCAAGATCCGCAAGGTGGCTTCCCAGGAAGCCATCGACCAGCTGGGTCTGGAAAAGGTTGACGTATGGTTCTTCCACCATGGCGAGCCCGCCTACGCCGAAGAGCTCTACTACTGGGAAGACCGCTTCTCCTGGCTGGAAGTGCACATTCGTGACACCACGGAAATCGAACGCCACACTGCGGCGGAGATTATCGCTGAAACCCCCGGCCTTGATAGCGACCACCTGGAAGGGGTGTCTGCGGTGATCTGTGGCCCCAAGAAGATGATGCGTCGCTACAGCCGTGACCTGCACTCCTTGGGAGTGCATCCGGTTATTCGTGAGGATTTTTCATTCCGTTAGGCTGTGTGTTAATCTCTACTGGTTACTCCGGGCGAGTGGCGGAATAGGCAGACGCGCTGGCTTCAGGTGCCAGTGACCGCAAGGTCGTGGGGGTTCAAGTCCCCCTTCGCCCACCACAGTGGCTTCGATAACAGAATCAAGCCCCACGGAGGTCATCACCACGATGGCCTCCGTTTTTTATGCCCACTACCAGTGGTGAGCCAGCAGGGCTGGTCACCAGGGCGAGAAGTAGAGCCGGACTCGTCACCCCACAAATAAAGCACCAACCCGCAGCCGCAGCCGGCCACGGGTTGGTGCTCACTATGTGCTCTATAACACTGTCCTGTGCGGAGAGGGAGGCGCCGCCCCCGCGTCGATCCCCTAGATGGTGATTGACGGGTGCAGCTTCTCCATATCCCACATTCTGTCTCTGCGAGCACCCAGCGCCGTCATACCCAAGAACAGCGCCAGGAACACAAGCAGCACGACGATCGCCTCGATCAAACGCCCATCGAAGTTGCCATACAACGTCTGTCTGAACCCGTTGACGGCGTAACTCATCGGCAAGATCGGATTGAGCCACTTCCAAATTATGGGCTCCGTCTCCACCGGATACAGACCACCCGACGCCAAAATCTGAATCATCAGTAACGCCATTGTGGCCACTCGGCCAGGTCCAGAGCCCAGTAAGACAATGAGCATCTGGTTCATCGCCATAAACACCACGCCCACCAACATGGTGAACACTATCAACCCAAACATAGTGGCCGGATTCAACGGCACCGCCGCATCCGTCACCAGCACAATCACCAGCGCCTGGATAAGCGCAATCAGAGCCGCCGGAGCAAACCCATCCATCGCGGCACGCAGCGGATTCACACCACTCGCCACTGCCCGGGCCTGCATCGGGCGCAGCAACAGGAAGGTGATAATGCCACCAATGTAGAGAGCCAGGCAGAAGAAGAACGGGGCCAAACCACCCCCGAAGGTACGCTCATGTCCGGCTGTGTTATCGGCTAATTTCACTGGCTGGGCCAGCGTCGCCGCCACTTGCTTCCGGTGCCCTTCCGACCACTTGGGGACAGCTTTCGCGCCCTCCCCCAGCTTCGTGTACAGCTCGTTCGCACCCGCCGACAGACGGGAGGAGCCATCGTGCAGCTGGTTCACACCCGTCACTAACTGGCCGGTGCCATTGTGCAGCGTATGGAGGCCCGTGGACAGTTCATGGGCACCATTGTTCAGCTGGTTCACGCCATCCGTCAGCTGGCCTAACTTACCGGGCAGCTGGCCATTGTCTAGGTCAGTTGCGGCGGTGTCTAGTTTGTTGAGGTCCGCCATCAGCTGGGAGCTGGGGCCAGCACCTTCCGTCTTGAGCCGGTGTGCCATGTGGTCTAGCTGGTCGGCAGCCGCCCACACAGACGGGTCGCTGCTGGTTCGTAGAGTTGCGGCTACAGCCGCCAGCTCCTCCGAGGTAGCCCCCTGCACACTCGAAATCTTCTGGGCCTTGTCGTGGTAGGTGTGGATCTGATGCGTGAAGCCCGTCAACTTCTTCAGGAAAGCGAAGAGCTGATCGTGCAGCTGCTGGGTACCGTCGGCCAGCTTATCGGAGCCCTCCGAGAGACGGCGAGCACCGTCATCCAACTGGGTGGACGCATTCTGGAGCCGGCCAGTACCATCGTTCAACTGCACCGCGCCGTCCGCTAACTGGTGGGCGCCGTCGGTGGCTTGTTGGAGGCCCTTACCAGCGTCCTGGACCCCCACAAGGACTTTATCGACCGCCTGCGTGCCGATCTCGGAGCTCACCGTCTCCAGAAACACGCGCATGGCGTTCTGTCCGATGAGGCTGGTCAGCCAGCCATTCGAGTCATTGTAGTGGGTGTAGACGGTGGCTTTTCGTGGATGGCCGCTGGTGGGGGAAGCAACTTCTGCGGAGAAGTTCTTGGGCAGCATCACCGCAAAGTAGTACTTGCCGTTGCGCACCCCGTCAACAGCATCCTCTTCGTTCGTGGGCATCCAGTCCAACTGGTCGTTCTGGCGGATCTTCTCTTCGATCTGATCGCCGGCGTTGAACGGCTGCCCAGCCAACACTACGCCCTGGTCCTCGTTGACAAAGGCGACGGGGACGCGGTTGAGCTTGCCGAACGGATCCCAGAAGCTCCACAAGTAGAGGGTGGAGTAGAGGAGGGGGATCACGCAGATAGCGATGATGGCGAGTTTGCCGAGGCGAGAGCGCCGGAAACGCCGGAGCTCCGTTCCTAAATTCAATGAAGCAAACATATTAGTGTTCCTTTTCCCCCGTGTCTGTGGCAGGTGCGGCGGTAGCAGAACCTGCAGTGGATGAGGCAGCCGTTCCCAAATCAGCTGCGGCTGCGGCACGCGCTTCTGCGGCGGCCTCCGACTCGACCTCAGCTTCCAGCGCCTGCGCCTCCACAGCATCGGACTCTGCTTCCACCGCGGCGGCGGTCGCATTGGCGATGTTCACTGCGGATCTGGTGTTCCCGGTGCCGTGGGCGTTGGGGGGAACAGGCACTTTGCTGGCGTCGGTGTAGGTGGCGCCGTGGCTATTGGTGGAGGTGGGTGGGATGTGCTCGTCCGGCACATCTTCCACCCCCATGGTGAGTTCGTGCTGGACGTTCTGTGCCTTCGACACGACCCACTTGCGGCTGATACGCCCCAGGCGAGTTTCCCGTAGTCCCGAGCGTTTTGGGGTGGCGTGGGCGCGATCCGTAAACAGCGGGATGACCATGGCGTTATCGAAGATTTCCTCCGGCGGCGGGTTCACCGAGTTGACGATCACCAGCATGTTTTGGGACAGCCGCTCCAGGACATCGATGAGCACAACCCGGTCAGTGAGCTCACGCACCTGCTCCAGGTCGTCCAACACCAGCATCTGGATGTGCCCGCGGTGGGCGGGATGCAGGGAAAGGGCGATGCGGATGAGGAGGCGATCCAGCATGGGGATTTGGCTGACATAGAGGTCAAGGTCGGGCAGGGACCGTTCACCGTAGACGGGTCCGAGGATGCGGTCCCGATAGTTGTCGTCCACCCGGGCGACCCACTTCACCCAGCCATGGCTCCAGGCGCGATGCTCGTTGAGCACGTCACGGACTTTGATGTTGCGGTCCAGTGCGTCGATGGCATCCACGCCGGCGATGGCGACGGATTCGCGGATGTGTTTCACCTTGGTGTGGCCAAACACCTCCAGGGTGCCCGCGGTGGGGCGCATGCGACCCGAAAGGGTGAGGGCGAGGGCGGTGCGGCCGGAGCCGCCACGACCGGAGAGAAACACAAGTTTCTTGTCGGGGATCTCAAGGTCGAGGGGGCCGTAGGCGGGCCCCTCTTCTCCCACGACGGTGATTCCGTGTGCGATCAGCGGGGTTTCGATCTGCTGATGGTCAGGCATAAATACTCCTGGAAACCGGCATGTACGGTAGGGTGCGCTGCGCTGCCAAAGTGCGCCGGAGCTGCGGTGGGGCGGCCACCATCGGGGGTGGGCGGTGGCCCCTGTTAGGATCCGGGCACGGTGAGGGCGTCGGTGTCGACGCACCTCGTGGCGTGTCCCATGCGGGGCAGCGCAGCAGCAGTGCCGTATTGAGGTTGCGGATAGTCCAGTCAAGCGATTGGGCTATTTGGGGAGGCACCCATTTTTAGAGGGCAGGGCTTGTTCATCTGCACAGCTCCCCAAAAGTGGATACCCTTACCCACCAGCCTAGAAAAAAATCTGGTGTCAGGGTAGTTGAATGGCTGACCAACTGCGTTAATCCAGCAGAAATAACCCAGGTGGGTGCCATATTGCCACCCTCCAGAATATTTTCTCTGGGCAGACACAGCACAGGCAACGGTAGGGGGTGGACCTGTTACCCCAGGTGTATCCCACAGAAATAGACATATTGTCGAGCTGAGGTCTCTGAATACCGTTAGGCTGGGAGGGACAGAGTGTCCACGTGACGGGGAGCACCCCGTTACCAACCGGCCGCAGACCGCGCCCGGCAACCTCAAAGGAGTGTTTCTTGAACAAGATGACGAAGATCGCCGCACTACCGGTAGCTGCCCTCCTGGCTCTCGGGCTGGCTGGCTGCGGCGACGATAACAACAAGGATGCCACCACCAGTACCGTTACCGCCTCCGACGGCACCACGAAGACTGTGGTGTCGAAGGCTACTCTGGAGTCTGCGAAGAACGCTATCACCGCCGCTCAGAAGGCTCACCCGAACGGCAAGGTGATCGGCCTGGAGCGCAGCGACAAAGACCAGCGGTGGGAGGTCACTATCCTTAACCCGGCTAACCAGCTGGTTGAGGTGGATGTGGATTACACCGGCAAGGTGACCAACGCTAAGGCTGAGGTGGAAGCTCCCGACAGCGACGAGCAGCAGATTATTCGCTTGCTGGCGGACATTGAACTGCCGGATCTGGGCGATGTGATTGCTGACAATACTCCTAAGGGCGGCGTGATTGATTCCGTCGAGCTGGAGAATCGTGACGACACTTTGGTGTGGGAGCTGGAGTATGACAACAAGGACACCAATAAGGATATGTTGACGGTGTGGGCTGACGCTGCTTCCGGCGCCGAGCTGGCCAGCGAGGCCGCTAAGTAGCGGACTGCACGTCAGCGGCTGCCGTATGGCATTAGTCTGCGTAGTGTACCTAGCCGTGTAGAGTACTTCGCCTACTGAGCGTTTCACTGCACTGGGCGGTCGAGGGCGGTCGACTGTATTGAGTGGCCAGCCGAAACTGATCAATAGACATAAAAGAAAGCCCCCGGGTTGTCCGGGGGCTTTCTTTTATGTGTTCGGGGTTGTGGGATGGACGTTGTGCCGGGTGTTAGCTGGCGAGGCCGTAGTCGGATTGGGTTCCGAGGCCGACACCGGGAAGCTTCTTGTTAGCGGCTTTCTTGGTGTCTTTCTTGGTGTCTTTCTTGGCCTTCTTGGCGTCCTTGGTGGCGTTTGCCTTGGCGTCCTCTTCGTTCCACAGGTCGACGCCGGGGATGTTGTCGTCTTCCTTGGTGTCGGAGGGGGCGGGACGTTCGTCCTTGGGGAGATAGTCGGGGTCGTTTTCCTTAGTGACGCGCGGTGCCTTCTCGCCCTTGGGGCGGGTGGGGAGGACCAGGCCGAAGATGACGGCGATGCCCAACACGACCAGGCCGACCGGAATGGAGACGATCGGGACGATGGGGGTGAGGACAACAGCGAGCACTGCGGCGACTGCCAGGCCGAGGCCGATGGCGACCGGTGCGGCGAGCACCATGCCGACTCCGTAGAGCAGTACGACGACGAGGAATGCCACGACGGCGAATAGGACGAAGAACGGAATCCAGATTAGCGGGATGATCGCGATGCCCATTCCCAGTAGGCCGGCGAGGACGAGCAGAACACCGAGGGTGGCTGCGATTCCTGCGAAAGCACCGGCTGCTGCTGCGGGTAGTGCGAGAATGCCAGATACGAATCCGCCGATGGCGCTTGCTGCACCGAGAGCCGCTGCGACGATAAAGATGATGCCGAAGATGACGGCGGTGAGGCCGGCCAGGAACAGCAGCGGTACGAAGATCGCACCAACAATGAGGAGGATTCCGCCGAGGAGGAGCCCGAGCCCAAGGGTGGGCAGGGCGAGTACGAGGTCGGTGATGACGGCGGTGGCGATGCCGGCCAGGGCGGAGACGCCGAGGGAGGCTGCCACTGCGACCGTCGGGATGACGACCACAGCAAACAAGGTGACGGTGACTCCGATGCGGAAGAGGTCACTCTTCCACATGGTGCTGGCGCGCATGGCGTTGATGCCGCGCTGCAGGGAGGGGCCGATGAAGGGCAGCTGGCCGAGGTACCACTGCATGCTGTCCCAGAACCAGTCCATGTAGTCGCCGATGACGTTGAGGGGGTTCTTGGGGGTAACGTTGTCGCGGAGGCTCATGAGGACGAGCTTGTCAGCAGCGGCTTTGCGCTCTTCCTTGCTCTTTTCGGCCTTCTTGGCAAGGTCCTTCTGGCGTTCGAGGGCGGAGTTAGCCTTGCCGTTTTCCTGTAGGGCCTTATCCTCGGCGTCGAGGTCACGCTTTCCGGGTTCGGGCATGCCCTTGACCGGGTGGGTGGGGCCGCGCCACAGCCAGACCAGGTAGGTCGCGATCGGGAAGATGGCGACGGCGAGGAGGCCGAGGAGGAAGCCGACCGGCACGGTGATGAGGGCAGAGCCGAAGAATACGACAGCGAAGATGGGGAGCCACAGCGGTGAGGTAATGGCCAGGCCGATAAGGATCGGGATAATGAAGACGGTGAAGCCGAGGCCGATGATGCCCAGTGAGATGAGCACTGGCAGCAGCGGCATGAGTCCGAAGATGACGGCCACAATACCTGCGGCAATCAACGCACCACCAGCGGGGGCACCGAGTCCTACAAGGAATGCGGGTACTGCCACAGTCGGGGACGTTGGGGCAGCAGCTGCTGCTGCTCCAGCGACCACAATTGCGCCGAAGGTAATCATAATGACACCGCCGATCAGCCAGAACGGCATGAGGATGCCACTGAGCAGCAGGAAGATACCGCCAACTAGCGCGATCAGGAAGCCTGGTAGAACTCCCCAGGGGAAACCGAGGGCGAAGCCGAGGAAGAGTCCCGGGGAGGCGGCGATGGTGGCGAGCACGAAGGAGGTAGCTAGGCCGCCGATGATGCCAGCGGGTACGGTGACTAGTGCGAAGGGTGCGGTGATGAGGCTGAGGCCGAGTCCGATGCGCAGGTAGTCACTCTGCCAGGCGGGGCTGTCGCGGAAGTCTTTGACGAAGGGGATAAAGCTGAAGAGGCCAAGGAGTCCGTCTGCGGCTTTGCCTGCCCATTCAAAGATGACGGGGGCGGGCCCCTTCTCGTCGGGCTTTTGTCCCAGGTTGGGGAGCTCGAAGGGTGGGGCAGGGTTGTCGTAGATGAGGCCGCTGTCGTCGGGATTGGGCCTGGGGGTGTCGTCCTTGCGGAGTTCGCCCAGTAGTACGTCGCGTCCAGCAAGGGTGATGCCGTCTTGGAGGAATTTCAGAACATCGCTGGCTGGGGACGCCGGTTTGGGGGTGGAGTCCTGGCCGAGATCTATGGAGTGCAGTGCAGAGTCAACCACCTGCGTGATGGGTGCGGTGGTGCTTGCAGGTTCGGGGGTGGATGCGGGTGCTTCTGTGGCGTTTGCTGCGCCGGCGCCGAGGCCGAGCGCGGCAAACACGGCAACCGCTGCCGCTGCGATCCGAGCTTTCATGGGCAAGCCATCCTGATCAATTAAGTGCAGATTTTCACCAATAACTTTACAGATCAGAACCGTTAATCGTAACCCGGTGAACGTGCTGCTTCGGTAAATGCTGGGCGCTGATTCACGCGTTTATCACGTTGTGTTTGCCGGTCATTTGGGTCTTGAGGGGGAAGGAAATGGACCATTATTTTGGTGATGTGTCCAAAACTCCTTTTCAGATGGCATTTTGTTATTTTTCTGCGATCTTGGAAACCAATTAATCTCGGATAATCAGCTAAGATGCCGATAAAATTACGAACGGAAAAAAATCACTAATTTTGTGGTCTGGATCGCAAAATTATCGCGATGTTTTGCCATAGAGTTCCCCCACCGCCGTCACCTAGAGGCAAAAAACACCCCCCAATTGGACGAATGCTCTTTTTCCCGGCTACCTCAGCGCGGCGCGTAAGTTAGTGAGCATTTGCCGGTAGCCCCAGATTCTTTCGGAGAAGAGGGCGTCGCACGGTAGCGCGGGCCGATCTTCCGGGGTAGCACCCTGTTATAGACGTGTGGCCCCGGTACTGGAGGTACCGGGGCCACACGGAGTGAGGTTATGAATTTAACGTGCGAAGGGGTATGCGCAGTGCGTAACTGCTAGGCCGCAAGGGCGAAGTCGGACTGAGCAGCGGCAGCCCAGGGGTTGGCCGGGTTTGCCTTCTTCTCGTCAGCCTTCTTGGCGTCGGGGGCGGGGGCCGGAGCCGGGACCTTTTCGGGAGCCGGGGCGGGCTTGGGGCCCTTGTCGGCAGCCTTCTTGTCCTTGTCGGCGGGCTTGGCTTCGTTGCCGGGCTTCTTTTCATTGGCCGGGCGGGTGGAACCCTGGATAGCCCAGACGATGAAGGCGGCGGGGATCATGGTCACACCAGCGACCAGCGCGATCACGGCGAGAACCGGGATGGCGATGACGAGCGTGATTCCACCAGCCACGGCAGCGGCAATGAGGCCGGCGATCACAGCGGGGATGATCATGACAGCCACACCAGCGATGGCCAGCAGCACAGCACCCACGAAGGCACCTACGATGAATCCGATGCCGGGGGCAAGGCCGAGGAGGATGAACGGCGAGATGAGCACGAGGATGGCACCCACGACAATGAGCGCGATGCCAGCACCAGCGGCGCCGAGCGTGACAACTCCCACCACAATCATGGCGATGCCGCCACCGAAGAAGAGTAGGAAGCCGAGCAGGGTGACGGTGATGATGCCGAGACCGGACACAAGTCCAGCGCCGAAGGCGAAGAAGCCGGCCGCCAGGCCACCAAAGAGGCCGACGCCGAGAATCGGCAGGGCAGGCACGAGGAAGGCGCCGAGGGCGACGACGACACCGGCGACCAGGCCGAGAGCCACGCCGGCGAGCGGGCTAAGCGGGGCGAGGAAGAGTCCTACGGTGAGGAGGACACGGGTGATGTCGTTGGTCCAGGGGTCGCTGATGCGTAGGGCGTTGATGGGAGTTTGGATGGCTTTGCCGATCAGCGGGATTGCGCCGAGAGTGTCCTGGATTCCCTTCCAGAAGCCGTCGAACTGGTCGCCGATGACGTTGAGTCCGGACTTGCCAGCGTTGTCAGCCTTCTTGTCCTTGTTGGCGTCGTCACCCTTCTTGTTGAGGGAGCCAACGATGGAGGGAAGGAGGATGCTCTGTGCGCCGGCGGGTTGCAGGACGTCGCGGCCTACGAGGGTGAGGCTGTCAGCCATGAACTTCAACACGTCCGAGGTGGACGGCAGGAGGGGACTGGCTGGAGCGTCCGGGGCTTGAAGGTCGACCGCAGGCATATCAAGAGTTATTCCGGCGAGGGCGGGCGACTGCTCTGCGGGGGCTTCGGCGGCGTTGGCGGCGCCGGCACCGAGGCACACCAGGCCGGCTGCAATACGTGTCTTCACACTAGTTTCCTAACTGGTGCCTCTGGCTCTGGCGAGCCAAGAGGGAGGATGAGAGGTGTGGCTGGCTTAGCCACACACCGGTCCCAGGCCTCAGTGCTCCCATGCGTCGAGGCGCTGAACGCAAGTGCTATTTGGACATAGTTCCAAGACGTACTCACATTAATTCCGGCTAGTTGCTTATGGTAAAGGACGGTATGCAGGTCATTGGTGGTTTTAAGGTAATTGTTTCATGGCAACTGAACTGGGCATCCGTATGTGAACTTATTTGTGATCTTTTTCCCCAGGTCGCGGGCGGAATCGGTTTAGAGCGCACACGCCGAGTGTGATGAACCTCACAATTCGCAATATAGTAGCCAGCTGAGAGGAAGCTATTAATCCAACGCAGGCCACGGGTACGAAGGTTCTTCGTTAGCATCGACTGCACAATCACGCCGCGTGCATCAACTTCCAGGCGACGCCGCATGGCTGCGCTGCTAGCGCGAGTAGCTAATTGCGTGGCGCAGCCGGGCCACGCTGGACGGTGGTCTGGTAGAGCTTAACGGGGTCTACGCCGGTGGGTGCCTTGTAGAGGGGTGCGGCTGGGCGTCCAGTTTTGGCCTGGCGGAGTGCTTTCTTCAAATAATCGGGGTCTACCTGCCACTTTCCACGCACAGCAATGGTGGGCACGGTGGGTACGGTTTTTTGGCGCAAGCTAAATGCGGCCAGGCTGACGTAGCCGCCGTTAAATTTGTCAAGGTCTACTGCGGTGTTGACGCCAGGTACTTGTCCCCAGCTGGAGTACTGCCAAATATTCCAGTTGCGCCAGCCGCCGGGGAGTGGCTGAGTGGGTTCGGTGCTGCCGTTGTAGTCGGCGATCCAGAGGGGGGCGAAGCTGAATAGTGGGGTGTTGCGCATGGCGGTGCGCCAAAAGTAGGGGTAGGTGTACACCATGGTGTTGGTGGCGCAGCGCAGGTTGAGGGTGGTCAGGAAGACGGCGGTCCATCCTTGCAGGAGGATGGGGTGGAGACCGCCGGTTTTCTCAAGGTCCAGGACGGGCGGCATTTCCAGGGGCAGCTTTTGGCATTTGATGGTGTCTGCGTAGTGGAGGGCCTGCTTGATGGGGTCTTGGTCGGGGCGGGCGTAGTGGTAGCTGCCGACGATCATGCCGGCGAGGTGGGCGCCGTCGCGGTTCTGATCGAAGTAGGGGTTGATGTAGCCGGTGCCTTCGGTGGCTTTGATGATGGCGAAGCTGTAGCCGCCGAGGCGGACTTTGAGCCAGTTGACGCTTTCTCCGAAGGGGTGTTGGTGGCTGGCGACGTCGATGCCTTTGGGGGTGAGGTCGAGGGCGTAGGCGGGGCTGATGGTGGCGATGCTGGTGGCGACGAGGGAAAGGGCTGCGCCGGCGAGGCCAAGTTTGGCAGCTTTGCTACGGGTGGGGTGGAGGTAGCTGCGGGTGAGGTGGCCTGCACGTGGGGGGATGCGTCGGGGGGTGACGTGTCCCTGGGGGCTGGTGTGGTGAGCAGCGCCGGAAGCGGCAAGCGCCCCCTCATCGTTGTTGCTGGTGTTACTCATGTTTATAGTGTAATGCTGTGTGGTCATTTGGACTACCCCAACTGACCAGCGCATTCATGGCCAAAAAGGGTGAAATGACACGTCACCTAGGGCAGTGGGCTTCCCTACAATAAGAGCCATGCGTGCAACACTTCGTACCTTTATATCCGCCAGCTTTGCTAGCGCCGCCGCCCTCACCCTAGCGGCCGGACTGCTACCCGCCACCGCTGGCGCCGTCCCCGCCACTGCCGACACTGACCACGTCACCGCCGACGCCCTAAACCCGGGTGTGCTCAGCACACCTGCGTCCGACGCCACCCTCGATGCTGCACCCGGTGCCACCCGCGCCGTCACCGGCCCCGCCGCCGTCACCAGCACACCCCCCACCGTACGCACCGAAAAACCCCGTGCAGTCCCCTGGAACAGCACAGCCGAATGGGTCGAAGCGTACTTCCGCACCCCAGACGGCACCATCCTGCACGCCGACATCCTGCGCCCCAAAAACCTCCCCAAAGGCGCCCGCATCCCGGTCATCATGACCGTCAGCCCCTACACCAACCACCTCACCGACCAGGGCTACCTAGGAGCCCTCAACGGCACCACACCGGAATTCGGCCGCCCCACCGAACCCTCCACCCGTTTCCAAGACCTCATTGATGGCACCCACCTGATGGAGCGCGGCTACGCCTTCGTGCAGGTCGACACCCGCGGCACCGGCGGCTCCACCGGCTGCCTCGACTACGGCGGACCGGGCGAACAACAAGACGTCTCCGCCGCCGTCCGCTGGGCCGCCGCCCAGCCCTGGTCCACCGGCAAAGTCGGCCTCTACGGCAAGTCCTATGACGGAGGCACCGGCCTCGCTGGCGTCGCCAACGCCCCCCAAGGCCTGGCCGCCGTCGTCTCCCAGGAACCCATCTTCGACCCCTACACCTACATCTTCCACAACCGAGTGCCCTACTATAACGCCCTCTTCATGGGCACCTGGTACGGGCAGATCGCCGTCACCCCCGGCCGCCCATTCAACGACACCCCCTACTACCTGCGCAACAGCCTCTACGAGTTCCCCCACCCGCACTGCGTCATCGACAACTCCCGCAACCAGTACAGCCCTGACCCCAACGGCTCCTACTGGTCGCAGCGCACAATAGTCGCCAAAGCCAACAAGAGCCCCGTTCCCCTCTTCATCACCCAAGGCTTCATCGAGGACAACACTCGCCCCGACGGGTTGCAAACCCTCCTCCAGAACCGCAAAGCCCCCACCCGCGGCTGGCTCGGCATGTGGAACCACATCCGCGGCAACGACACAGACGAGAACGGCACCCCCAAGATCGGCCGACCTGGCTTCTTCACCGAGGTGATGGACTTCTACGACCACTACCTGAAGGGCGCCCCCGCCAAGGGCTACCCCAACTTCATCATCCACAGCAACACCGGCTGGCGCACCCAAGCCGCCTGGCCCCAGCAGGTCCGCCAACTCCAGCTGGACGGCCCCCGCGGCCTCATCACCGATGATGGCCTAGCTGTCGGTGCCGCCACCACCACCGGCGGCGGAGCACTCCCCGCCAACGTCGCCGCCCGCGCCAACATGAAGAACGGCATCTGGAGCGTCTACCCCGCCCAGCGGCACGACCTCCGCATCGAAGGCCGCATGGACATCCGCATCATGCTCTCCACCCTAGATAACGGGCTGAACGTCATTGCGGACCTCTATGACATTGCCCCCAACGGCAAAGCCATGCTCATCACCCGCGGCGCCACCCCCGTCGCCGCCGGCCAAAAACAAACCACCTTCCGCACCTTCCCCACCGACTGGAGCCTCCGCAAAGGCCACCGGCTGGCGCTGCGCCTCGTCAACACCAACGTGGAGGTGTACGCGCATGTCCCCACCGGCGGAAAAGTGCAGATCATGCGCACCTGGTTGACGGTTCCGGTGGGCGGCGGGCAGACTGCCCCCACCTACGGCGGCACCCCCGCCTACTGGAAGACCTATGTGGAGAAGGCCGGCTACTACCCCGGCACCGTCCCCACCGTCACCGTCCGCCAACACTAAGGAGAGACCCGACATGGCACCTCGCATCCCCCTCACGGAGAGCACCCAGCCGAACACCGGGCGCCCCCAGCCGAACACCGGGCGCCCCCAGCCGAACACCGGGCGCATGCTCCTCACCGGCCTGGCCACCGTCGCCCTCGCCTGCGGCACTCTCCCCGCCTTCGCCCCCTCCGCCCACGCCGCGCCGGGCACCCCGCTAGGGACCGCCACCGCAGATACCGCCGCGCCGGGCGCCGTCACCTCCCCCGGCGGCACCACCTCCCCCGGCCTGCGCAGCACCTCCCCTGGTGCCCGCAGCGCCAACGTCCCCAGCAAAACCGGCCTCACCTTCGCCCCCGCCAGCCTGCGCAACCCCCGCAGTGTCTCCTGGAACAAGCACGCCAACTGGACCGAGCACTACTTTAAGACCCCCGACGGCACCATCCTCCACGCAGACGTCCTCCGCCCCAAAGGCTTGGCGGACACCGTGAAAACCCCCATCGTGCTCTCCGTCAGCCCCTACTTCAACCACCTGGCGGACCTTGGCATCGTCGGCCTATTCACCGAAGGGCGCATGGCCACCGTCCTCAACCCCACCATCCCCAACCACCCCACCCCGCGGTTCCAAGACTTCATCAACGGCACAAAACTGCTGGAACAGGGCTACACCTGGATCCAAGTCGACCTCCGCGGTAACGGTGGCTCCACCGGCTGCCTCGACTCCGACGGCCCCGGCGAAACCCAAGACACCATCACCGCCGTGGAATGGGCCGCCTCGCAACCCTGGTCCAATGGGCGGGTAGGCCTTTACGGTAAGTCCTATGACGGGTCCACCGGCCTCATCGGCGCCGCCTACCAGCCGCGCGGACTAGCCGCCGTCGTCGCCCAAGAACCCGGCCTGGGCAGCTACATCTACATGTACAACAACGGGGTTCCCTACTACAACGCCCTGGGCACCAGCATCAGTTACAACGAAATCGCTGCCAGCCCCGGCCGCCCCCTCCGCGACACCCCCACCTACATGCAGAACAGCCTCTACGAGGTCAAGCACCCCGAATGCCTCAGCAACAACCTGCGCCTGGCTATCGACAACGACCGCAACAGCCCCTACTGGCGAGCCCGCGAGTTCGTCCCCAAGGCCAACAAGTCCCCCGTCCCCCTCTTCGTCACTGCCGGCCTCATTGAGGACAACACCTACCCGGACGGCCTGGTGGAACTGCTCCACAACCGCGTCGGCCCCACCCGCGCCTGGCTGGGCATGTGGGACCATGTGCGTGGCAATGATGTGGACCAGCACGGCAAACTGAAGATCGGCCGCCCCGGCTACTTCGCCGAGGTAATGGACTTCTACGACCAGTACTTGAAGGACAAGCCCGCCAAGGGCTACCCCAACATCATCGTGCAGGACAACACCGGCCGGTGGCGCACCCAACCCCAGTGGCCGATGCCCACCCGCACCGTCACCTTCTCCGACGGCCCCACCGGCATCGTGAAGTACGGTTCGGCAGTGTCCGCCCGCATCGCCGGGGGTGGTGCCGCCATGGCGCAGGCCGACGCGAGCGCCCTCAACCAGCAGAAAGGCATCTGGCGCTACTACCCGGCCCAAACCCGGGACCTGCACATCTCCGGCAATATGACGATGCGGGTAAAGACACGCTACTTTGGCCCCACCGGCAAATACGGCCCCATGCAGATGCGCACCACCCTCTGGGAGCGCATGCGGGCCCTCCTGTGGGATGGCGCCAGCCTCGCCGTCAACGTCTACGATGTGGCCCCCAATGGGAAGACGCTGCTGCTCACCCGCGGCGCCACCATTGTGCGGCACGGATTCAGCGACATCACCTTCCAGCTGCTCCCCAACGACTGGGTTCTCCGCAAGGGGCACCGTCTGGCGGTTCGCCTGGTGTCCACCAACTCCGAGCACTTCATGCCGATGAAGGCGGACGAGCCGATTCGGGTGGAGTACAGCTCCCTGCGGGTGCAGGTGGATGACGGCCGCCACCAGGACACCTATGGTGGTGTGCCGCTCTACTACCGCGTCTACATGAATGCGGCGGGCTGCTACCCGGCGCCCAACTCTCCGTGCAACCCGCGTGGTGGCAGCCTTGACGACGCCCCCACCCCGTAAGCGGGACAGACGCCCCGCCCGCGACGGCGGGGCGTCACCACCCGCGCCCCCCACCCTGTCTCGACGCCCCCACCCCCGTAAACCCCACCCGTCCCCTATCCCCGTCACCTACACTGAACCCATGCGTACACCACTGAACTCCACCCACCCGGCAACCGCCCTGGCCAACGCATTCCCCACCCGCCCGGCTGCCCGCCCGGCTGGCCGTCTCGGCACCCGTCTGGCCTCCACCCTGGCCGGCGTCGCCACCGTGGCGCTGCTAGCCGGCACGCTTCCCGCCGCTGCACCTGCCCAAGCCGCCCCCGGCCTGAGCCCCGCCCCGGCAACCAGCAGCGCCGACACCTCCAGCAGAACCGGCCTCACCTTCGCCCCAGCCAGCCTGCAGAACCCGCGCACCGTTTACTGGAATAAGCACGCCAACTGGACAGAGCACTACTTCACCACCCCAGACGGCACCACCATCCACGCGGATGTGTTGCGCCCCAAAGGTATTCCGGACAACGTGCGGACCCCGGTCATTATGTCGGTAGGCCCCTACTTCAACCATCTGGCAGACCTCGGCCTCACCGGTATCGTCTTCCCGCCCGAACGCGGCCTCACCCTCCTCAACCCCACCATCCCCAACCACCCCAACCCGCGCTTCAAGGACTTCATCAACGAAGCCCACGTCATGGAAGCCGGCTACACGTGGATTCAAGTGGACCTGCGTGGCACCGGCGCCTCCACCGGCTGCCTGGACTGGAATGGCCCCGGCGAGCAGCAGGATGTGATGACGGCAGTCGAGTGGGCCGCCTCCCAGCCCTGGACCAATGGGCGCGTCGGCCTCTTCGGCAAGTCCTATGACGGGTCCACCGGCCTCATCGCCGCCGCCAACCAGCCCCGCGGCCTCGCGGCGGTAGTGTCACAGGAGCCCGCCATGGAGGGCTACACGTACATGTACAACAACGAGGTGCCCTACTACAACGCGGTGGGCACCAGCATCGCCTACGACGAAATCGCCGTGAGCCCTGGCCGCGTGTTCCACGACACCGAGCGCTACCTCAAAAACAGCGTGTACGAGCTGGCCAACCCGCACTGCCTCTCCGACAATCTCCGCAACAGCATCGACCCGATCCGCAGCCACAAGTACTGGCGGGACCGCGAGTTCACCGCGAAGGCCAACAAGTCCCCAGTGCCGATCTTCATCTCCGCGGGCCTCATCGAGGACAACACCCAGCCGGATGGTCTGGTGGAGCTGCTGAAGAACCGCAAGGCCCCTACCCGTGGCTGGCTGGGCATGTGGGACCATGTGCGCGGCAACGAAAAGGACGAGAAGGGCAACTTGAAGGTGGGCCGCCCGGGCTTCTTCACGGAGGTCATGGACTTCTACGCCAAGTACCTGAAGGGTGCCACCACCCGCAACTACCCGAACTTCATTGTGCAGGACAATATCGGCCGGTGGCGTAGCCAGGCCTCCTGGCCGCTGCCCAACCGCACCGTTACCTTCGAAGGCCCGCGTGGCACGGTGAAGTTTGGCTCTGCGGTAGCCGCCCGTACCGTTGGTGGTGGCATGGCCAGCACACAGGGGGATGCGGAAGCCCGTAACGTGGAGAAAGGCATTTGGGCGTATCTCCCACGCCAGGTCCGGGACCTGCATCTTTCCGGCAACGTGAAGGTGCGGGCGAAGGTGCGCTATGACGGCGAGACCGGCAAGTACGGCCAGGTGGCCGGGAAGGCTACGGTAATGCAGCGCATGCAGGCACTGCTGTGGGAGGGCGCCAGCATTAACGCCAACATTTACGACATTGCCCCCAACGGCAAAACCCTGCTCATGACGCGGGGTGCGGCGCTGGTGCGGAAGGGTACGAGCGACCTCACGTTCCAGGCGCTGCCGAATGATTGGGTCCTCCGCAAGGGCCACCGGTTGGCGATCCGCCTGGTCTCCACCAACACGGAGCACTTCTTTACGATGCGGCCGAATAAGCCCATTGAGGTGCTGTCGAGCTCTGTCACCATGGACATTGATGATGCCCGCCACCAGGACACTTATGGTGGTAAGCCCTTGTACTGGCAGGTCTACATGAATGAAGCCGGCTGCTACCCAGGCGCCCAGTATGTGTGCAAGTGGCATAGCCCGAAGGCGTCGGATGCCCCTACACCTTACTAGACGCTGGAAGATGCTTGAGGTGCTTGAGAGTGCTCGGGGATGCTAGTGGCTGCTTGGGAGTGGCCGGCATCCCCAATCGACAGGCACTCCCAACCGGCAGGCATCCCCAACCGGCTGGCTAGTTGAGTTCTAGCCCGTCGGCGATGAGGCCCTCGCTTGCGAGTTCATGCAGGCGGGGGCCTACTTTGTCGCGGAGGGACCAGGGGTCGATGGTGTTGAGGTAGATGCCGGTGGCGCCTTCGAAGCCGGCGAGGGTGTTGACGCGCCACTTGAGGACGATGTGCCAGGGGATGGTGGCGTCGGCGGGGCTGACGTCACGGGGGCGGGTGTACCACTCTTCGTTGATGGGGACGGCGGAGCCGGTGGCGGCGTGGCAGGCGTGGAGGACGTCGCTGACGCCGCGGAGTTGGTCGGCGTCCATGTCCCAGGGTTGGAGGTCGGGGTGTTTGCTGTAGATTTCCAGGCTGGGGTAGCGGTGGCCGTAGCTGGCGTAGGCGATGGCGTGCTCGTTTTCCATGAGCACGAGGTGTTGGTTGTGGGCGTAGCGGGGGCCGTAGTGGAGGTAGAGTTCAGAGTTGTTGGCCAGGCGGAGGAGTTCTCGCTGGGTTTTGGCGGGGAGTTCGTCGATGGCGACGAGTTGCTTGTGGAGGTGGTCGAAGCTGGCGCCGGCGGGTCGGAGCCAGTTTTGGAAGACGGAGACGTATTTGGCGCGGTTGTTTTCGGCGTAGAGCTGTTCTTGGGCAAGGATGCTGAGGGTGAGGAAGTCGGCGTGTTCGGCGGGGGTGAGGTTGCCGGAGGCGCAGAGTTGGTCGCTGCTAGTGGCGCCGTCGATGTAGTGGCGGCGGGCGATGACGACGTCGTGGCAGCCGCCGAAGAAGGGTTCGGAGGCTTCGCGGAGTTGGGCGTCGGTGAAGTCGGGGACGTCGCTGGGGGCGCATCGGTGGTGGGCTTGCCAGACGGTGTTGATGAGTTGGCGGATGTGGTGGCGGCCTTCGGGGTCGGCGAGGTAGCGCTCTTGGTGGGCGCGGGCGCGGTCGGAGATCTGGTAGCCGTAGTTGGTTTTCCAGTAGTCGAGGGAGACGATTTCGAAGAGGTTGCCGATGAGGCGGAAGTCGGCGGGGCGTTGCGTGGCGTCGTGGGGAAGGAGTTCTTTGTGGAGTTGTCCGTCGACGAGCCGCATTTTTTCGGGGGTGGTGCGGATGTAGTTGTCGCTGCAGAAGTCGCAGGTGTTGGTGTGGGCGTCGGAGCTGAGGTGTTGGGGTGCGGGGAGGGCGTGGGGGAGGGGTCGGTTGGAGCGGCCGGGGACAGTCCACACTTCTGTGCCGGTGAAGGGGTTGACCTGTTTGACGGTGCCGTCTGTGAGCCGTTGGAGCGGTTCGGGGTTGGTGGGGTCGGCCGGGCTGGTGTGTTCTGCGGTGGTAGTCACCTTGTTAATGTATCGCCCGGGCTGGTGGTGTGGGGGGTGGTTGCCGCGGGGTAGGCTGGGCGGTGAAAGGTACTGGTGTGGTGATGGTGCTGTCTGTGTTGGGTGGGGCCGTCACCGTTGCTGGTGGTGGTGTTTGTGTGCTGGCGTGTGGTGCTGGCGGGGAGTTGAGGTGTTGTTGTGGTTGACGTGGTGATTCGGGATGAGATGATTCGTCTGGGCCAGTTTCTGAAGTTGGCGGGGGCGGTGGAGTCTGGTGCGATGGCGAAGGAGGCTATTGCGGAGGGTTTGGTTGAGGTGAATGGGGAGGTCTGTTGCCAACGGGGTCGTCAGTTGCATGTGGGGGATGTTGTGGCTGTTGACGGACAGTTTTCTGTATCGGGAAAGAAGGAAATATTCCGAGTTTCCCACTAATGTATGGCAATTAGTTTCTAGTGTTTTCCCAGGTAAGCTAGTCCAAAATTAGCTGAGTGTGATTATCCTAGCAATGACCCACATCTGTGTGATGCTCGTTACACAATATAGGGTACAGGAACGAACCAGACGACTCCCTGATTAGCACAACGGAACTATTGCGGATAGGGGAAACACCTCCCGCCCGCGGTAGCTTCCCAGCAGCTCTAGTTCTTTGGCTGGTTCCGTTCCGAGAAAACCGTCCACTACTCGTAAAGGACTGCTACTCATGCCCGGACGCCCGCTTCCCTCCGTCTTCCGCGAACTGGAAACCCTCGTCGCCATCCCCGACTATCAGAAGGACCACAGTTGCCGCGAGACCGAAGACATCACCGAGAACTTTACTGGTGACATTATTGGCCACATGCCGCGTGCCACCGAAGAAGACGCACTGGCTGCCGTCGAACGTGCCCGCAAAGCTCAAAAGGCGTGGGCGCAGGTTCCCGTGAAGGAACGCGCCAAGATCTTCCGCCGCTACCACCAGCTCATTTTGGGGAAACGTGAAGAGTCCGCTGACATTATCCAGTGTGAAACCGGCAAAGCTCGTGCCGCTGCATTAGAAGAGATCATGGACGTCTCCATCAATGCTCGCTACTACAGCAACCATGGCCCTGCCATGTTAAAGCCGAAGCGAGTACCTGGGATGCTCCCTGTCGTCACCAAGACTGTTGTCTACCGCAAGCCAAAAGGCGTGGTAGGCGTTGTTGCCCCCTGGAACTACCCCTTCAACCTCGCTATTTCCGATGCTATACCCGCCATGATTGCTGGTAACACCATCGTTTTGAAACCAGATTCACAAACTCCCTATTCAGCGCTTCGCTGCGCTAAGCTCCTTTACCAGGCTGGTGTTCCTCGCGATGTTTTCCAGGTTGTCACTGGTCGCGGCTCCGTCGTTGGTAACGTTCTGGCCAATAATTGCGACTACCTCATGTTTACCGGTTCCACCAAGACCGGCAAGCTGCTGGGCGAGCAGACCGGCCGTCGCCTGGTGAACTACTCCGCCGAGCTCGGCGGCAAGAACGCCATGATCGTCCAGAAGGGTGCCGACCTGAAGAACTGCGCCGAGGTCTCCATGCGCGGCATGTTCTCCAACTCCGGCCAGCTCTGCATCTCCATTGAGCGCGTCTACGTGGAGCGCGACATCTACCAGGACTTCCTCAAAGCCCTCAAGGAGCGTCTGGACAAGCTGGTCATCGCCGCGAACTACGACTACGCCACCGAATACGGCTCCATCATCTCCCAGCAGCAGATGGACACCATCGAAAGCCACATCAAGGATGCGGTGGAGAAGGGCGCCACGATCTTCTGGGGCGGCAAGCGCCTGCCCGAGGTGGGCCCGCTCTACATCCAGCCCACCATCCTCATTGATGTACCGGAGGATGCCCTCTGCCGCACCAAGGAAACCTTCGGCCCGCTGGTCTCTGTGTACCCGGTGGACTCCATTGAGGAAGCCATCGAGCGCGCCAACGACACTAACTATGGCCTGAACTCCTCCGTCTGGGGCAAGACCTACCACGACGGTGAGGAGATCGCCCGCCAGCTCAATACCGGCACCGTGTCGGTGAACGAGGGCTACGGCCCCGGCTGGGCTTCCGTACACGCCCCGATGGGTGGCTACAAAGAGTCCGGTGTGGGCCGCCGCCACGGCAAGGACGGCATCCTCAAGTACACGGAGAGCACCACGGTTGCCACGCAGCGCCTGGTCTCCATGGGCGGACCTTCCTTTATCCCGCTCAAGATCTGGAACGGCAAGATCCTCCCGATCATCGCCCACATCATCAACACCTAAGTCTCCCCATCCCCTTCCCCGGAGACTGGTGTGGTGCCCCTCCGGGAAGGCTGGTTGGTTGACGCGTCCACTCCGCGCTGGAGTGGACGCGTCGCCTCGTAGGCGCCCATGGGTTATCAGCGACAGCTGGTAAGGGAGTGCCAGTTGTTGGCTGCCATGGGTTTTGATAGTCCGGGATGAACTATCAAATACAAGTGAAGAGCCGCCCGGTTGACCTGTTCCCGGGCGGCTCTTCCATTGGTGCTATCGGGTGTTAGTCGTCGCGTCCCTTAAGGTAGGTCGCGAGCACACCGGCAGCGGTGTAGATGATGGGGAGAAGGCTCGGTGCCAGGGTGGTGCCCACCTTGGCAGCCTTGTTGGTGCGCCCCTTCAGCCGCTTCAGCAGCGGCTTGGTTGCTTTGCTGCTCTCCATCTTCTTGGCGGCCTTGATGGCGCGCTTGGCCTGCTTGTCCGTCTTGGGGTTGGACTTGGCCAGGGTGTCGGCGGTGCTGTTGGCCAGTTCTTTCAGGCTGGTGTGGGCATCGTCAGCTTTGGCGGAGACCGCCTTGGCTGCCTTCTGGGTATCCTTCTTGGTGCCCTCCAGCGCCTTCTTGCCGTCCTTTTCCACCTCAGCCTGCTTGGAAGAAGCTACCTTGGCAGCCTTGGCGGCTTTCTTTTCTCCCGCCTTATCTGCTTTCGCTAGCCCCTTACGCGCTTTTTTTTGGGCGGCAGCCAGTTTCTTCTCGGCCTTCTTTTGGGCGCGGGCGGCAGCCTTCGCGGCCTTTTCGGTGCCCTTCTTCACGGCCTCGCCGGCATCGCCAGCGTTGTCCTGCAGGTTGGCGGCTGCCTTCTTGGCGGCGTCAGCGGCATTGTCGACCACCGTGGCAACCAGGCCGGTGGCGGCGGTCACCTTGGTGGAAGCCTTGTCGGCCTGCTTTTCGGCTTCCTTGGCGAGCTTCTCGGTGACCTTCTCCAGCTTGGACTGGACCTTGTCGGCCTTCTTCTGAGCCTTCTTGGCAGCCTTGTCGTTGGCGGCCTTCACCTTGGAGTCAACCTCGGAAGCCTGCTTTTCGGCCTTGGCGGTCATCTTCTCGGCAGCCTCGCGGACTTTCTTTTCCTTCTTGGCAGCCTTCTTTTCCAACTTTTCCTGCAGCTTGGCGCTCAGCTTATCAGCCTTCTTCTGCGCCTGGGCGAGCTTCTTGTCGGCTTTCTTCTGGAGCTTAGCCTGTAGCTTTTCGGCCTTCTTCTGGGCCTTCTCGGCGGCCTTGTCGGCCTGCTTAGCGGCCTTATCTTCGGACGAATTCTTACTGAACATAGAGTTTTACCTTCCTCTTTCTCTACACCTAGGATGGGGCCACCTGCGTGTTAGAGATGAGATGCAGTTACTTTGCAGTCTACTTTCAGTGCGGAAAACCTGCAGTTAATCGGGACGTTATCAACGCCGGATACGCGAATTCTCTCTCACAGCAAAAACTCTCCCATGCACTATCCACCAGTGCGGGCTCATTGTTTAGACTAAAAAGCAGCATCGTGTGTTCTCTGGGGAGCGCCCTTGTCACAAAGGCCGGAGAGGAAAGGACGTGGCATGGACAGCAACCCCATTGCAGCAGATCCCATTAAAGGAGACCCCATTGCTGCCGAGGATCTCTTCGGCTGCGACCACCGCTTCCTTCTCGATCGCATCGGCTCCACCACCCCCATCCTTCCGGAGCCCACAAAACCCATTGGGGTAGAGCACCGCGCGCAGGCCAGCCGAAACCGCATGGAGCACATCTACCTGCGCCTCGCGGAGGACTACGGCGCCGCCCTCCTGCCTACCGACGAGTCCGCCGCATGGGAAGCCACCCAGCAGGCTATCACCCAACACACCCCCGTCATCTGCGGCGCCTATCTGCCCGATGATCCGGAGACCGGCCGGGCGGGTGCTAGCTGCATCCTTATGCTCGCGGCGGACGGGGAACACTACGCCCCCGTCATCACCGTCAACCACAAAACCTATGATGTGCGCGCATCGACCGCGCCACGTCCACCCCACATTCCGGTGGAGAAGCTTTCCCGCCCTTCGCTTGTCCCGCATACCTCCGGGTTGGACGGGTGGGACCCGCAGCCGAGGCCGGAGTTGCGGCTCCGTCACCATACGCGCGATCAGCTGCGGCTCACCCACCTGTGGCTACTGATGCAGGCGCATGGGATTCCCGCGACGGGGCAGGGTGGCGTTATTGACATGCGCGGCCAGTGTGCCATTGTGCACTGGCTGGAGGAGTCCCTCCCGAACTACCTCGCCCAGTTTGAGCTGCGAGAAGAGCTGGTGGAGGAGTTGGATGACGAGCTGGCGGACGAAGATGTGGAGTCGCTGACCCCGCGGGAGACGCTTCGCCAGTTGCCCACACGTTCTCGCCGCCGCTCTGAATGCCACAATTGTGGCTGGTGGGACACCCTGTGCCGGCGGGACCTCACGATCCGTGACGACGTGAGCCTGGTGGTGTCGGCGGCACAGGCGGAGGCGTTGGCGGAGGAGAATATCCACACTGTTGCCCAGTTGGCCGCCCTGGATGTGGTGCAGCCGGAGCATTGGCCGGGGGGTTCCTTCGAGACGGCGGTGGCGTTGGCCCGCGCCAGCTTGGCGGGTTTCGCGGTGATCCGGCAGGAGGGTGTGGTGGAGGTGCCACGCGCCGATGTGGAGATCGACATTGATATGGAGAGTGTGCTGGATGACGGCGCCTACCTGTGGGGGGCGCTGCTGACGTACACCAGTGAGGAGGCGGTGCAGGCGATGGCGGTGGAGGGGGATGCCGCCGTGCCGGGCTACCGGCCGTATGTGACGTGGCGAAAGCTGCCGAATCGAAGCACCGCAGAGTGTTTTGTGCGGCTGTGGCAGTGGGTGTCGCGGCTGCGTCGGCGGGCTGCGGAGGAGGGGCTGTCCTGTCTGGTGTACTGCTATGCGCAGGCGGGGGAGCGGCAGTGGATGCTGTCGAATGTGCGGACGTTTGCCGACTATACGGCGATGCCGTCGGAGGCGGAGGTGCGGGAGCTAGTGGATGGACCTCACTGGGTGGATGTGTTCCGCCTGGTGGAGCGCCAGTTTGTGGGGGTGTACGGGCTGGGGTTGAAGAAGGTGGCGCCGGTGGCGGGGTTCCAGTGGCGGGATGAGGAGCCGAGTGGGGAGGCGTCTATTGCCTGGCATGCGCAGGCGGTGCGGCCGGGTGCCCGGTATGGGAGTGCGGAGGCGAAGGCGATGGCGCAGCAGGCGCGGGCTCGCATTCTGGCCTATAACGAGGATGATGTGCGGGCGACGTTGGCGGTGCGGGAGTGGCTGAGTGCGGGCGAGTGGCGGGAAGTTTTGCCGTCGGTGGAGGATTTGTTGGCGGACCCGCCGGAGACACGTCACCCCTCTTAGTGACTGGTTATTTCTGAGACAGGTCACACTTCTAAAGACGCGTCAGTTGTAAGGACACGTCGCCTGTAGAGACACGTCACCCCATCTAGGGGCCCGGAATGGGTTCGCCCAGATGGGGTGACGCGAAAACCGTTAGGGGGGGGGAGAGCGTTAGCCGGGATTGCGGGGCAAGCCGCGGCAGTGTCTCTTGTGCTAGTCGGCCGGCCTAGTGCTTGCTGGCGTCAGCGAAACGCTTCTGCACTTCTTCCCAGTTCACAACGTTCCAGAAGGCCTTGACGTAGTCGCCCTTGACGTTCTTGTACTGGAGGTAGAAGGCGTGCTCCCACATGTCGAGGAGGAGCAGCGGGATGAGGGTGAGGGCGTGGTTGTCCTGGTGGCCGTTGGTGACCTGCTGGATCACCAGGCGCTGGGAGAGCATATCCCAGGCGAGGACGGCCCAGCCGGAGCCCTGGATGCTGGTGGCGGCTGCGTTGAATTCCTTCTGGAACTGCTCGAAGGAGCCGAAGCCCTCATCGATAGCGGCGGCCAGCTCGCCTTCGGGGCGGCCGTCCTGCTTGGGGGCCAGGTTCTTCCAGAAGAGGGAGTGGTTGATGTGTCCACCGAGGTTGAAGGCGAGGTTCTTGGAGATCGTGGCGATCTTGTCCTCCGCGTTGCCGGCCTTGCGGGCTTCCTCAAGAGCCTCGAGGGCGGCGTTGGCGCCGGAAACGTATCCAGCGTGGTGCTTATCGTGGTGGAGCTCCATGATTTCGCCGGCGATGAACGGCTCCAGGGCGCTGTAGTCGTAGTCAAGTTCGGGCAGAACGTACTTCTGTGCCATGGGATAACCTCTCGTGTTATTGACGTGTTCGTTTGTGCATCTATGAGATTCAACACAAGTGCTGGCACTTCTATTCCAACAGCTTTTGCGAAAAATAGCAGCAGTTTGGCGCTAGCGTGATGGGAGCTTTTTGTGGGGAGGGTAGGATCCGTCACCTTAAAATCACTGTCACTCCATGCATTAGACACATACACCTCATCGACAATGTGGTTTCTACTACTAGGATTGGCACCATGACTGATGCCCATGACATGGTGGAACCCACCACCGCGCATCTCTCCCGCACGTCAAAAATCGCTATTGCTGTATCAGCGGGGGTAGTTGTCGTTGTTCTAGCGCTCATTTTTGTGCCACATGCGCCGCTCAACTACCTAGTTGCAGGGGATGACAGTACCTCCTCCACTGTCTCTGCTTCCTCCAGTGCCGTCCCCCACAAGAATGATGACAGCACGGGTGAGGACTGCGGTATTAACAACAACCACCCAGTGGTGAAGAAAGTTATGGCACAGCTGCCTAGCGAGGATCGGTATGGTGGCAAACTCGATCTGTCGTGAGACCACACCCAAGTTGCCCGCTTGGAGAACCAAGTACTAAAGCCCTAGCGCGCGGTCGAAGGCGGATTTGGTGACGTCCGGTTCGGGGCCGGCGGCGTCACTGTCGGGGCTGTCGAGGTCTTCGTCGGCTACTTCGAACTCGCCGTTGTCGATGGCACTGAGGAAAAGCTGAAAGTCTTCGTTCGTTTGGTTGGCGTAGGCGATGGCCCAGTCGGCGATTGCTTCCGCAAAGTCGCTATTGCTGCCGATGTAGCCGTCTACTAGTGCGTTGTTGGGGGACTGGGAGTGGGCACGGGCTAGCAGCCGGGCGCAGAGGGCGCAATAGTTTTTGAGGCCTTTGACGTCCAGCCGGTCGATTTCGATGGACCCTTTCATGTCGCGGAATTGGCGCCAGTAGTAGCCGCGTCCGTCTTTGCCGCGGGTCCAGCCGAGTAGTGGGTCGGAGTGGGCTTGCAGAATTTGTTGGCAGGCGACCACGCGGTAGCCGTTGCCTGCGCGGACGTTTTTGATGGCGCCTTCGGGGAGCACTCCGGAGGAGTTGCCGACGGCTAGTTCCGCGAATGCATCCGGTAGTCCGCCATGGGTGGTGAGCACACTGGGGAGGGCTTCTTTGACCTGCAAGACGAGCGGCTCGTTGGCGGGGCCGGAGAGGAGCAGCACAAGAGAGTGGGTGCCTACTGAGCCGACGCCTACAACACGGCGTGCTACGTCCACCAGTCGGAATTGTTTGAGGAGCAGGTTGGTGGCGGGTGGGAGGTTGCGGACGTAGGTGTCGAAGGAGGCGATCATGTTGTCGACTTCTTCTTCGTCAGTAACGGGCACCAGGATGGGTGGGTCGCTTTGGAAGTGGAGGCCGCGTTTATCGGTGAAGGTGGCGATTTTGCGGACGGCTTGCAGGCTGGTGCGGCTGCGGGCTTTGTCGATGGATTTGCCGATGAAGTCGGAGTCGCGGTTGCCGGCGTGTTCGGAGACCCATTGGGCGTCGATGTCGGAGTAGAAGCGGTCGAGGATGGTCTTTTCGGCGAGTTCGGCGATGGCATCCTGGTAGTTGTTGACGAGGTTGATGACGATGTCGCGGGCTTCGTCGTCGTCGGCATGGACGTCGCCTTCCCGGGCGGCGAGGACGGCGGAGGCGGCAAGGCGTTTGATGTCCCACTCCCAGGGGCCGATGCTGGATTCGTCAAAGTCGTTGAGGTCGAAGAGGACGCGGCGTTCGGGGCTGGCGAAGAGACCGAAGTTGGCTAGGTGGGCGTCGCCACAGATGACCATGTTGAGGCCGATGTTGGGGCTGGCGGTGAGGTCGTAGGCCATGAGGTCGGCGCTGCCGCGGAAGAAGGCGAAGGGGCTGGCGCTCATGCGTTGCATGCGAACGGGAATGAGTTCGGGGATGCGTCCTTCGTTGCGTTGGTGGATGAGTCCGAGGACGTCGCGGTCTTTGGGGAGTTCCAGTTTGGCGTGGTCTGAGCGGTCGACGGTTTTGCGGAGTCGTTTGCCTTCGGATTTGGCCATGCTGAGGCGGTTGATGCTGGAGTCGCTCATGGTTGGGGTCCTGCGGGGTAATGGGGTGGGTGCGGAAGGAATTAGGCGAGGGAGAGGAACAGTTTTTCGAGCTCGGCGACGGTAAGGCAGGGCTGTTGGGTGGGGGTGCCGCCAGTACCGGAGCCGGCACCGGAGCCGGCACTGGAGTGAGTATCGGAGTTAGCACTAGATCCTCCACCGTCTGAACTGGTGGCTGCGGCGGCGGATTCTGCACTGGCGCAGGCTTTCAGGCCGCTGGCGATGAGGGCGAAGCCGGCCCGGTCGATGGCTTTCGAGACTGCGGCCAGCTGGGTGACGACATCCCGGCAGGCTCGTTCATCTTCCAGCATGCGGATGATGCCGCCCATCTGTCCTTGGGCGCGTTTCAAACGCTTGATGATGAGGGCTTTGTCGGCGGGGTCGAGGGAGGCCATCCTGCTCCTTGGGGTGGGAAACCAGCCGGGGGCGCGAGCTAGCGGCATTTTCAGCATTAAGAATACCCCGCCGGGTGTGGATGCCCAGCAGGGGATTCGGAAGATTCCGGCAGACGGGACGTGGGCCTTGGACATCAGCCTTGGACGTGGGGCCCACTCGCCCCACACCTTCTAGGCGTTCTCATTGGTGCTGCGTGGGTGCTGCGCTGGTGCCGCAGAGACCTCAAGTGGCAGCCGCAACGATGGCAACCAGAGAAGTTGTGAAATGCCGCGTGGTATTCCTTTGGTGGGGCTTTTTCGGGTTTTCTGCTGCACTAATTCTATGAGATAAATGTTCAGAACGGCTTATTCAGACGGTCCTGAACTTTTCCGCCGGTTGAACTTTTAGAGAACGGCGCCACTTTTGGCAACACGGCCGCACTGCCCCAACTACATTAGGGCGTGAGGCTCGTGCACTGTTCACGCGCTGGCGTATGCGAGGGGTGGCAGTGTGCACCTCGAAGTTTAGGGACACTCGTCATCAGGAAGATCCGGCCCATGTCAGCTCGTTTGAACGATATTCGCTCCGCCCTCGACGCCCTCACCGCCGACATTGATGAGGCTGTTGCGCAACGCCAGGACGCCATCACCGCCGTCCACAGCAGCTACCGCAGTGGGGCCGAAAACCTGGTGGCCTATCTGGCACTCCGCTCCGCCGACCGGCGCGACCTCCAACATGAGCTCACCGCCCTCGGCGCTCCCTCCCTCCAATTCCCCGAACTCGATGTGCGCGCCAAAATTACCGCCGCCCGCACCCTGGTCTCCGCTCTCATTGGTGACGAGTCCCAAGATGCCACACTGGAGCAGATGGCCTCAGTAAAAGAGGCCCTCAAAGCAGCCGAAAAGCGCCTCTCCGTCAACTCCGACGAGATGATGGGAGTGCCCTGCGAACCCCGCTCCACCCGCATCATGGTATCCGTCCCCCGCAAGGCCGCCGACGATCCCACAGTGATGGACAACCTGCTGGGCGCCGGCGCCGAAATTGCCCGCATTAACCTGGTGTACGACAACGCCACGGTGTGGAAGAAGATGGCCGGCCACATCCGCGAAACCGCCTTGCACCTCCACCGCACCATCCCCATTGCGGTAGACCTGCCGGGCCCCAAGATCCTCACCGGCCCGGTGGCGGATGGCCCCCGCGTGGGTTCCTCTACAGTGGTGCGCTACGACGACGGCGAAATGCGCTACCCGTCCCGCCTCTGGCTAGTCCCCGAATCTCTGGAGGGGAACCTGCCGGAGCCACCGGAGATGGAGGGTACCCGCCCGCTGCGCATGATGGTGGAAAACGAGTGGTTCGAGAACCTTGAGCTGGGGATAAAAGTGCGCACCGCCGATAACCGTGGCGTGCAACGCAGCTTCCTGGTGATGGAGAAACACGACGACGGTGCCCTCCTGCAGGGCGACCGCTCCACCTGGATCCGTAACCACGCCATGCTGGAAGCCAACTTCGAACGCACGCGCGTGCGGGGCATCCCCCCGCTGCGCCGCGGCGTGCACCTGGAGCGGGGCGACGAGCTGCTGCTCACCGCCGACCTCACCCCGGTGGACCCGCCGCGGGATGGGGAAGTAGCCCAAATTGGGTGCACCGAACCCAGCATCTTTGAGGCCCTCAAAGTGGGGGACCCGGTACTGTTCAACGACGGTGCACTCTACTCGACAGTCGAGAAGCTGGGGCCAGGGGAGGCGCTGCTGCGCATCACCCAGGCGAAGGATGGCGGCCAAACCATCTATGAGAACTGCGGCATCAACCTCCCCGGCACGCAACTGAATCTGCCCGCCGTGACAGAAGAAGACGAGCAGGTGCTGCTGGCCACCGCCGACTTCGCCAGCATCGTGGAAGTGAGCTTCGTGCGCACCGTACAAGATGTGCAGGATGCGCTGGCGATGGTGCGGCGGGTGGAGGAGCACTCCGGCCGCCCGCTGGGCATTGTGCTGAAGCTGGAAACCCTCGAAGCCATGCAGAATCTGCCCGAGATTCTGCTGGAACTCATGAAGCATGAGCAGGTAGGCGTGATGGTCGCCCGCGGCGATATGGCCGCAGAGCTCGGCATCATGCAGATGGTGGAGGCGCCCAGCTATGTGGTGAACCTGTGCGAGGCGGCACAAATCCCCGTCATCATCGGTTCCGACATTCTGGACACACTCACCAACTGGGGCCAGCCGACCCGCGCCGAAGTGACAGATGCCGCATGGGCGCAGCGAGCAGAGTGCGTCATGCTGGACCAAGGAAAGCATATGGTGGAGACGGTGCAGGCCCTCAGCAGCCTACTTTCCACCATGGATGAAGTGCAGCGGAAGAACCAGTCCCTACTTCCCCCACTCCACGACTGGAAGAGCTAGTCGAACAGACTCCGCGACGTTGTCGAGGAACTCGTCGCACCTATGAACTGGGCGAGCGCCTTCGTCACCGCCTGGTATGCCGCCGGGTTACGCGACGGCAACAGCACATCATTGTGCTTCGCCCCCTGCAACGTCAGATAGGTGACGGTATTGCCGCGGCGGCTAGCAGCCAACCCATAGCGCTTCACCTGGCCGTGCGGAATCACATAGTCGCGCGTCCCTTGCACCAGCAGCATCTTCTTTTCGGCAGGCATATGCCGGATCGGGTTCGCGGCCGCATAGTTACCAGGCACCTCCGCCGGCGTGCCCCCCAGGAACACCCGAATGTTGGAGAACTTGGAACGGTTCGCCGAATCCACCACATCCAGCACCCCATTCAGGGACACGAAACCGCGGATCGGAATTCGCGGACCCTTCGGGGCAACAGTGGCTCGGCCGGCAGAATTACCGGTCCCCACCAGCTCATGCTGCACAGCTTCCGTTTCCCCGCCCTTCAGGGACACGTCGCCGCGTAAATCCGCCAACTGCATCGACTCCTTCGTCAGACGCATCAGCGGCGTATTCATAAGGAGACCCATCACATCAATTTGGCGGGAAGCCTGGCCCATCGCCAACGCAGCCAATTGAGCACCAGCCGAATGGCCTACAAGATACACCCGGTCGAGGTCCAGCTTGGGGGCAACAGAAAGCTTCAACGCAATCAGATGGTCGATGGCATCGCACACATCCGCATACGTGGTCGGCCAGCCGCCGCCCGTCCCCAACGCCCGATACTCAATATTCCAACAGGCCACACCATGCTGGCAGAGGAACTCAGAGAGGAACCGCATCGAAGCGGGTCCACCCTCCGACTCCCAAGCGCCACCATGAATGAGAATAGCCACCGGCAGCGAAGAGCTGGTGAAGAGGGGAGTCTCCAACCAACCATAGCGGTGGGCATTCGAGGCAGGATTAATAGAGTAGTGGTACTTACGGCGATGTGACGACATGGCGTAAGCGGTGGGAGCATCGTCAAACACACTGGGGGCCAACGCCATTGCTGCTACTGCAACGCCACCCAAAAGAATATGCCGTCGAGTAACCTGAGGCTGCTCACTCACAGATAGTGCTCCCTTTCTCACACGGGCAGGCAAAAACTACTACACGAATCCTACCCATTCTTCTCATGGGGAGGAAGAAACGAATCGTTACACTTTCCCGCACACTTTCCCACCATCAACCACCGCCCAAATGCCACCCCACACCATGACAACCCCCGCCACCACCCAGTAAGTTAAGGAACATGGCTAAGAAGAACAAGAACACCGCCGACCTGCCCGCCGGAATGAGCCGCCGCCAGGCCAAACTCGCCGCCCGCGCCGCCGAACGCGCAGCCCTCACCGTCGATCCGTGCCCCTTCCACACCACCGGAATAGAGTGCGACCTCATCGCCATGCGGGAGTTCGTCGCTTCAGCCGCCTTCGACATCACCATCGACGGAGAAATCGTCCGCATCTGCACCATCCTCCCCGGCGCCGTCGCCGCCCACCGCCTCGAAGAACAATTCGGCGGCCTCCGCATGGTAGGCGTCCAATCCGCCCAACCCTCCAACCACCCGGCCAGCGACATCGCCGCCGCCATCCAGTGGGTTCTCCAGGCCAAACCCGGCGACGTCCTCCGCACCGCCAACGGCACCGACTCCACCCCGAGCCTCGACACCTACCTGCCCGCCGACCTCCACCCGCAGATCGAGGTCTACGACGACTTCAACTGGTGGGTCCCCGACACCAGCACCCTCGACCCGCAAACCGCCCAGAGCATCCGCGCCGCCAACGACGCCATGATGATCTCCCGCCGCCTCGACACCACCACCGGCGCCGCCTGGTGGGTTGACACTCGCGAAAAGGGCCACGTGCGCTGGGTTCGCCCCGAAAGCGAAGACGACATGTTCACCGCCCTCGCCCGCCTGCATGCCGCCCACCAGCTGACTCTGGGTGAAGGGTCCCGCTACGCCGGCATGTTCCGCGCCTACGGGCTGCTCGTCCCCGTCTTCGACGTCGACCGCACCCAGCCCGCCGACCACTGGCAAGCCGCCCTCGACACCCTCGGCGAGAACATGGAGAAGGCCCTCGCAGCCACCAGCCCCCTCACAGCTGCAGAACGCAACTCCCGCAACCTCCTCAACTCCCGCCAAGTCACCATCCGCTAAGCGCACCCCCGCCCCGAGCAACCCGCCGCAGCAGCCCCGCAAAAAGCTCAGCAGACGGCGCGGCTTGTTGTACCTCGGTAGTTGCTCAGCAAGCTGCGTTCGATTTATTTGTTTCGCTAGTTGCTCAGCAAGCTGTGCTACATGTATATGTTTCGCTAATTGCTCAACAAATAGTCGGGAATATCGGTGCCTTGGGCGATGTGGCCCCAGAATTGGGTGGTTTCGTCGTTCCACAGCACCACGGCGCCGGCCTCGTTCGTCACCATGTCACCAATGGGGATGGTGGTCATGATGTGGCTGCGGGACAGGTTGAACAGCAGCCACGCCAGGTTGATGACGTAGGTCTTCTTGTCGATGGTGAGGGAACCGCCGGCCGCCTTCATCAGCGGGTAGAAGTCGAAGGGGTTGAGCATCGTGGCCGGGCTGGTGGCCTTCTTCACGAAGCTCTCCAGGAACTCCCGCTGGTGGGCAACACGGTCCAGGTCGCCGCGCGGGGTTTGGCGGCTCCGAACGTAACCCAGCGCCACCTTGCCGTCAGCAATCTGGCAGCCGGTCTTAATGTAGAGGCCGGCGAACGGGTCATTGATGGGGTACTTGGGGCAGATCTTCACACCGTCAATGGCGTCGGTCATGTCGGCGAAGCCACCCAAGCCGATCTCCATGTAGTGGTTGATGTGCACGCCTGCGGCCTGCTCAATGGTTTTCACCAGCAGCTGCGGACCGCCGAGGGCGAAGGAGGAGTTGATCTTGCCCATGCCGTAGCCGGGGATGTTGACGTAGGAGTCGCGCGGGATGGACACCAGGACGCGCTGCCCACCACCGTAAGGGATGTGCATCAGCATGATGGTGTCGGTGCGCTGCGAGCCCAGGTCGCCTCCGGTTTCGAGCTTCTTCTGCTTGCTGGCAGACATGCCGGCGCGGGAGTCGGAGCCGACCAGCAGCCAGTTGGTTCCGCTGGTGCGGCCGATCATGTGTTCGCTTAGTGCGTCGATGCGGGTGACGTTCGTGCTGAAGGTGATGGCTCCGGCGATTGCACTGATGAGGGCGAGGATTACCGTGACGATGAGGATCCACTTGAGGGTTTTCCCGATTTTCCGGAGAGTGGTGCGGATGCCGGTTTTCTCCGTTTCGGCAGTGTCGTCGGGGTCGTAGGGGGGAACGGGTCCGTAGGCTGGGTAGCCGCCAGCGACGTAGGGGCTGCCGGGCGGGTAGGGGCCGCCGGCGGGGGTGCTGGGGGTGACGTGGAAGTTGCTGCGGTAGGCGGCGCCGATGGAGTCGTCCACGGTGGAGGGCCGCCAGTCGGCGTCGGGGCGTGGGCCTTGGTAGGGCTGGGCGTCGGCAGCTTTGGTGGGGTTAATGCGCCGGGCGTGGCGTTGGGCAGGGCCGCTGGGGTGGGTTTTTTGGGGCTTCGGGGCATGGTTCACCCACTGCCCGGCAGCGGCGTCCCAATATTCGGGTTGCTGCGGTGCGGCGTACGTGTTCTCCGAGGCTTTTTTCTTACCCCGGCGAGATCGGCGGGAAGACCGACCCTTGGGAGTGGCATCCATGCCTTATAGATTAGCGAACGGTAGAGTTTTTCACGTGCCCACACATAACGATCATCCAGCTAATGCTGCCAAAGTGAGTGTTCGTACCGTTCTCTTGTCCATTGTGGGAGTGGTGCTTTTCGGTGCCGGTGTGGCGATGCTCGCCGTTCCGGGGTTGTTGCCGTTTGGGGGTCATTCGGTGGATGGCACCACGATTCGTAACGTGTTGTATGGCATTTTCCTTGTTGTTGCAGGGCTTTTGCTGTTTGTGTATGGGGTGTTGTCGCATCGTCGGAAGGTGCAGGCGGCACGGCAGACTGCTGGTGTGGGGGGTGACGGTGGTGCGGCGTCGCCGGGGGCGGCAGGGTCGGAGTTGACAGCAGATGGCACCAAAGATGTGACCACCGTCACAAATCTGGCGGAGCGTACGGTGACGCAAGCAGTGGCCGAGGCCGCCGAAATGGGCGGTGTCGTGGTGGGCGACACACGCATCATCCAGGTTGCCCGTGCCACCCTCGACAAGAACCTCCGCACCTCCTTCGGAGAAGGATGCACCTGGCTCGACGTCGACGAGATGGCGGAATCTGCCCTCCCCATCGCTCTCCTCATTCCCACCCGCGGGGAACTCTTCGACTACCTGGCCAACCACTTCCCCGCCCAAACCGTGATGATGAGCGACCATCTGGCGAAGGGCTCAGGCCTGCCCTACTTCGTTAACGGGGGCGTGCATCTGCACTGTGCGATGGTGAAGAACCCCAAGGACATGAGCCGCATGATCTCCACCTACAACCCGAAGTATCCGCTGGCGTGCGCACTGGTGTCGGGTGCTATGAACCTGGACTCCCGAGCGAGTGAGGCGAAACAGATGCAGACCATCCGCGAGTCCGTCATCGGCTTAGTGTGCTGGCATGCAGAGCGCGGCGAGTTCATCCTGGTCTGTGGGGAGAACTGCGGAAGCTCCATCTGAAGAGTAGGTAAGCTGGGAACGTGACCAGCATTTCATTCCTCGGCCCTGTCGGTACATTCAGCGAGGCAGCCCTCCGGCAAATTATTGACGATAAGCCAATACGCGCCCTGCAGCAGGTGGAGCAGACAATCCCGGCAGCTACCCCGCAGGAAGCACTGCAGATGGTGCAGGACGGCAGCGTCGACTTTGCCCTGGTGCCCACCGAAAACTTTGTTGACGGACCCGTCACCACCACCCTGGATAGCCTAGCCCGCGGAGACCGACTCCAGATCTTCGCGGAAACAGAAGTACCCGTGGTGTTTTCCCTACTGGTAAGAGAGGGGATGGAGCTCGGCGACATCCACACCATTGGGTCCCACCCAGTGGCCCTCGCCCAGGTACGCCAGTGGGTCGAACAGCACCTCCCCGGCGTGGACATAGTCATCACCAACTCCACCGCCGCCGCTGCCGAAGATGTCGCCCTGGGCCGCCTTGACGCCGCATTCGCCCCCGCCCGCGCTGGGGAAATCCTGGGCCTCGCTAGCCTGGCCGCAGGCGTCGCCGACGTGCAGGGCGCCTACACCCGGTTCATCCTGGTGGGGAAGCCCGCCGCCCCTACCCCGCGCACCGGCGCCGACCGCACCTCTGTGGTGTTCCGCCTCCCCAACGAGCCAGGCACACTGGTCAATGCCATGAACGAGTTTGGGCTGCGCGGCGTGGACTTGTCCCGCATTGAGTCCCGCCCCACCCGCGAAAAGTTCGGCACCTACAACTTCTATATCGATTGCGTCGGCCACATCGACGATGCTGCCGTGGCGGAAACCTTACAGGGCCTCTACCGGCGTGCCGAATGGGTGCGCTACCTGGGCTCGTGGCCCGCCTACCGGGATAGCGGCTCGGTACCCCCCGATTTTCAGCCTTCCCTGGAGTGGGTGGAGCAGCTACGCCGCGGCGACAGCGTCTAGCGGTCGCGCGCCTGCCCCACGTATCGCCCCCACAATCGTCCCGAAGCAAGGAGAGTTCATGATCCCGCATCTAGTGTTGCTCCGCCACGGTCAAACCGAAGCTAATGTCCAGGGCGTTCTCGATACGGACCTCCCCGGCACCTCCCTCACCCCAGCGGGTATGCAGCAGGCAGTGGAGTGGGGGCGTGCTACCGACCCCCGCAGCCTGGCCGTGGTGGCCACCTCGGAGGCGCTGCGGGCCCGCCAAACAGGGCGGCTGATTCTCCAGGGTATGCGTGAGGCCAACCCGGACCTAGCGGATGAGGAGTTTCCGGAGCTGCGGATTGTACCGGGCATTGTTGAGACGCAGGTGGGGGACTGGGAGAACGCCACCATCAAGGACAACCCGGACATTATGAAGCAGTGGCTGCGCACCTACTACAGCTGGCTACAGGGGGAGGTGGACACTGCTACGCCGGGCCCGTTGGGGGAGTCTACCCGCCAGATTGTGGCCCGCTATGCTCCGACGGCGTTGGGTCTTTACTGTGAGTTTGCGCTCCCGCAGATCCGCGCCACCCAGGCAGACACCACCGCTGTGGCCGAGGCTCCTACCGCCGCGGCAGACATGGCGGTGCCCGGCGCGAGCCCGAAGCACGTGCTGCTGGTGAGCCACGGAGCCGTCATCCGCATCTTCACTACCATGCTGGCACCGGAGGTGGATAAGCGTTACGCCTACTGGAACTTCCTCACCAACACTCAGACGGTTGAGCTGGTGCCGGAATGCCGCACTGCGACTACGTCCACCAGTGGGGGCGGTGACGGTGCCGCCCCATCCTGGGACGAGATGCTGCAGTGGGGGTGGCAGGTGCTGCGCTGGGGTGACGATGAACCGCCCTTCGTGTGCACCGTGCCGGAGGAGTACGACGACCCGGACTATCACGATCCACTCCAGTCCGCGGCCTTGGGGAAGGCGAACAATACGCCAGGCGTCAACCCCACCTTCGATAACGCCCGCTAGGGGTTGGAACCTCCCGCTAGTGGCCGATATTGCCCGCTGGAACAGGCGGATTACAGGCCGGGGACGGAATCCTTCAGCAGCGGATCATTGTGCATGTCGGGAAGCTGCTGGTTACCGCGCGGCGGCAGCTTACGAGGCTTCCGCGGCTTCTTCCCGTCAATAGTGAAGGGGCCTTTCGCGGAGCCTTCCAGGGAGGCAAACCCGTTCTTTCCCGCTTTTGCCAAGGAACACGTCACCTTGCGGGACCCAGCATTCCAGCCGGCCAAGGACACGCGAGACCACAACACCGTCAGTGTCGTAGCGCGCAGTTGTTCGGGGCCACCCATGTAGCTGGTGGCCATCGCCACGCACTGCCGCTCCGCGTAGGCGTTCTGCGCCTTCTTGCTGGGCATGCGGTCGCCGAACTTGGCGGAAAGGTCCACGGTGCCCACAACTTCCATCATGTGCGGGTTGCGGCAGTCCACGTCCTGGACGTCGTGGCGGTGTTCTGGGTTCACATAGACGCAGGTGCCGTTCGCCCAGCTGACGGACTGGTCCTGTTTACCCACCTTGCCGGAGAATTCGGGGCTGGCCGTGTTGGTGGCTTCAATGCCGCAGACCAGGGTGCGGTCGCCGCGTTTCCAGGCACCTACGTCGGGGTGGAGCAGGCCGACGCGGAACCGGCCGGCGGGGTCGAGGCCTTGCGGCAGGTAGGAGTCGACGAGGGGTCGGCACACGCCGAGGCGCAGGCTTTCGACCTGTTCGGCGCTGAGCGGATCGGCGTTTTCTCCGAACCGTTGGGAGGGGTACATGGTGAGGTCGATGATGCCGGCCACCTCAAAGCGGTGGTTGTCCTCGCAGGGGACTTCTTCTAGGGAGCTGATCTGGTCGCCGGGGTTTTTGTCGTTCCAGTTGAGGCAGGAGCCCATGCTGGCATGCGCGAATTCTGGACCCGCTTGGATAGCTCCCGCCACGGATAGTTCGTTGGGGTGGCTGGTGGTTTTGTCCACAGTGAGGTTGATGAGGAGGGCGACGAGGATGGCCCCTACTACCACGGCGGCGACGGTGATGAGCCAGCGGCGGCGGCTCCAGCGGGCGGGGGCGGCGGTGCTGTCACCCTGCCGGGCGGTGCCGTCACCCTGCGGGGCGGTATCGTCACCTTGCTGGGGGGTGGACGTGCCGGTAGCTCCGGCGTCGGACTGCAGCTTCTTGGGGCTGCGGGCGTGCTGCCGGTTCTTGTGCTTGTCGGCGCGGGGGCCGTTCTTCTGTGAGCGTGCCATTACCCCCATTGTGCACGCTTTTCGCGCCTGGGGGTAGTTGTTGGGTGCTTTTCTACCAGGTGGGTGGGGTGACGGGTCCACGCCAGCAAGCTGGGATAAGCGCGGAAACGTACTAGTATGAGGAGCGTGATCGATCTTAAATTCTTGCGTGAAAACCCTGATGCCGTCCGCACCTCGCAGCGCACCCGTGGGGAGAACCCTGCGCTGGTGGATGATCTGTTGGTCGCTGACGAGTCCCGGCGTGCCGCTATCCAGTCCGCGGACGCCCTCCGCAACGAGCAAAAGACCTTCGGCAAGAAGATCGGTGCCGCGTCCAAGGAGGACCGTCCCGCCCTGCTGGCGGAGGCAAAGGAGCTGGCCGCCAAGGTGAAAGAAGCGGAGGCGGCACAGCGCGACGCCGAAGCCAAGGTGGAGGAGTTGCAGCGTCTGCTCCCCAATATGGTGGAGGATGGCGCCCCGGCTGGTGGCGAGGATGACTTTGTGGTGCTGGAGGAAGTGGGCACGGTGCCCGAGTTTTCCTTCCCGGTCCGCGACCACCTGGAGCTGGCCGAGATGTGCGACATCCTGGACATGCAGCGTGGCGTGAAGGTGTCCGGTTCTCGCTTCTACTTTTTGAAGGGTGCGGGTGCGCTGCTGGAGATGGCGCTCACACAGTTGGCGGTGAAGAAGGCGGTGGAGCATGGCTTCACCATGATGATTCCGCCTGTGCTGGTGCTTCCGGAGATCATGCAGGGCACGGGCTTTAACGTGCAGCACGATGACGAGATCTACCACCTGGGGACGGATGACCTGTACCTGGTGGGCACCAGTGAGGTGGCGCTGGCCGGCTACCACAAGGATGAGATTATCGACCTGTCTAACGGCCCTATCCGCTATTCCGGCTACTCCAGCTGCTTCCGCCGCGAGGCAGGCTCCTACGGTAAGGACACCCGCGGTATTATCCGCGTCCACCAGTTCAATAAGGTGGAGATGTTCATCTACTGCAGGCCGGAAGACGCCCGCGAAGAACACCAGCGGCTGCTGGGCTGGGAGCGGGAGATGCTGGGCTTGGTGGAGGTTCCCTACCGGGTTATTGATATTGCCGGTGGCGACCTGGGTATGTCTGCGGCCCGCAAGTTCGACTGCGAAGGCTGGGTGCCGAGCCAGAACTGCTACCGCGAGTTGACGTCCACCTCCAACTGCACGACGTTCCAGGCGCGCCGCCTGAATGTGCGCTACCGCGACGAGAACGGTAAGCCGCAGATTGCCGCTACCCTCAATGGCACCTTGGCAACGACGCGCTGGCTGGTGGCCATTATGGAGAATCATCAGCAGGAGGATGGGTCCATTGTGGTGCCGGAGGCGCTGCGTCCTTACGTGGGCCTTGAGGTTATCGAGCCACGGTAACCCGCTGCCCGCGTTAACCTGCTTTTCTTGATAGTGTTCCTCACCCACGTGGGTGGCCTGGTGTGGCCGACCACGTGGGTGAGGGCGTTTTGAGATTATTGTGAGTTATGGGGTGCTCATCGCTGGCTTTCTTGGAATGATAGAGGGGTAGAGTGCCGTCAGTTCGTTGGCGGCCTATCGAAGGAGTTGACTACATGACCCCCCCGCAGGATTCTTTCTTCCCGGGCGCACCGCTGGACGCACCTAAGCGTCCAGCACTCCGTCACCAGCTGAACATCGCGCTGGAGACCTTCCGCTTCGGGCATATTGTCGCCCTCTTTGTCTTCGGGGTGCTGCTTGCCCAGTTGGGTCCGCTAGCGGCCCAGGAGTCTGATGCTCTCCAGCAGGGCATGGACGTTAACGGCAAGTTCATTACCTTCGTGGTGCTGCTGGCGCTGCTCCTCCCGTTCGCTATCTACTCTACCGCTTATCTGCGCCGCGGTACGCCGGTGGACCGCGTCCTCAGCTCTCTTCTGCTGCTCATGATGGCCGTCATCTCCATTGTGGCGGCAGTGTATGTGGTGCCGGCCTTCTACTCCGTTACCGCGGTCTTTATGTTTGTGGTGCTTGCCTTGGAGTGGGTGGGTCCGCTGGCTGTGTACTGGCGTGGCGAGTCTGTTGATTTCTCCGAGATGAAGTCCGCTATGGGTGCTATGAAGGCGAAGCGGGCTGCCCGTCGGCAGCGGCAGTCTCCGTACGGTGCTCCCTATGGCCAGCCCGGATCCGGTGCTCCTTATGGTGCCCCCTATGGCCAGCCTGGTTCTGCTGCTCCCTATGGCGCTCCTTATGGTCAGCCTGGCCCGGGTGCCCCGTTCGGTCAGCCTGGTCAACCTGGCCAGCCTGGAGGTGCTCCGTTCGGCGCCCCGTATAGTCAGCCGATGCCGCCGGTGGCGGGTGGCCCTATGGGTGCCCCCTATGGCCGTCCGAGTGGTGCGGAGGCAGCGGGTCTGCAGGGTCCTCAGTCGCAGTATGGACAGGGCCGTCCGGCTCCGACTCCGCATGAGACTGCCCCGTTTGCGCAGCCGGGTACGGCCGAGAAGCGTGAGGGTGATGAATCTCACGAGGCTAAGCCGGAGTAGTAGTGGGGGGGGTACTCCCGGTTAGTCCATCCGGTAATTCCATAGTGATCGTGCTCCGAGTGGGTGACGGTGGTTGCGGCTACTGCCACCCACTCGGTGTATTTGTCCTTCGGAAGACATTCCTGTTGTCTGCCAATTTCTGAAGTATTGGCATGCAGAAATGTTCATATATGAAGGCTGGAGGGAATTTGGATGTTTGACCTATAACTCCATGTCAACGCTAAAAAAGTGGAGCACAGTAGACACTTTTCACAGACGCACTCGCATGTGTGAAATAGTTGATAAAAGCCTTTTCACATAAGGTTTTTAAGGGTTTCCATGGTGGCTCTATAGGGACATTTTCAGATACACAAAATAGGTGTTGTCTCACTATGGTTACCGGTCTATATTAGGTAAGGCTAACCTACAAGCTCTATAGAGAGTCTTCATTAATCGTGTCTAACCTCGGTGACAACTCTGCCCAGCTATACGCGTCCAACCCCCTGGTCTCCCCCCTCTGGGAGAAAACCCAACAGACCCCCAACGACATAGCACTCCGCTTCATCACCGGCACCACTCCGGACGACGTTGATGAGTGGACCTGGGCAGAATTCCTCCATGGAATCTCCACCGCGCAAGCAGACCTCCGCGCTGCCGGCATCACCGCCGGCGACCGCGTCATGATGATCCTTCCCTCCAGCGCAGACTACCTCCTCACCTTCTGGGCCCTCATCACCATCGGCGCCCAACCCGTCTCCGTCCCCGTCACCCCCGAAGCCCCGCTCGCCGCCGGCATCCCCACTCTCCGGCACATCGCCGCCAACTGCGGCCCGGCTGCACTCCTCACCACCCCCGCCAAACAGCAGGAACTCGTCACCCACCAACAGAGCGACACCACCCTGCTCCCCGGCCTCACCGTCCTCACCCCCCACTACCAGCGGCCCACCCACCCCTACTTGCCCGCCAGCCTCGACGAGCTCGCCCCCCACCCCGTTGGCCCCGACACCGTCGTCTACGTGCAGTACTCCTCCGGCTCCACAGGCAAACCCAAGGGCGTCCTCGACACCTACCGCTGCATCCTCTGGCAGCTCGACGTCATGCGCATCACCTGGAATAGCGACACCCCGCCCGTCTCCATATCCTGGCTCCCCCTCCACCACGACATGGGCATCGTCTGGGGCATCTTCGACATTCTCTGCCTCGGCGGCTGCGCCGGCTACATCCCCACCGCCCTCTTCGCCAAAAACCCCACCATCTGGGTCAACGCCATGAGCACCTACAAGTGCGGGATGACGGCCGCCCCCGACACCATGTGGCGCACCATCTGCGGCCTCTACCAGGACCCCGATCGCCGTGCCGGCCTGGACTTTTCCAGCCTCCGCGTCGCCGTCGACGGCTCGGAACCCGTCAATACCACCACCCAACCCCTCCTCGCCGCCACCTTCGGGGAATGCGGATGGACCTCCACCACCCTCACCCCCATGTACGGCCTGGCCGAAGGTGGCCTCGCCATGTCCGGCCACTTGGGCCCGCGGGAAGCCGTCTGCGTCCACTTCGACGCCCCCACTGCCGCCCGTGGCCAGATCGTCCCCGCCGACCTAAACCCTGCCGACCCCGCTCAACGCACCCTTTACTCGGTGGGAGACAATTTCTTCGGCGGCGACATGCGCATCGTCGACCCCGATACCTGCCAGGTGTTGGACGACTGTCAGGTGGGGGAAGTCTGGTTCCGAGGCGATGTGGCTGCCGGCTACTTGGGTAACGATGCCCTCACCGAAACTACCTTTAACGGTCGCACCGCCGACGGTGACGGTCCCTATCTGCGCACCGGCGACTACGGCTTCCTCTGCGACGGCAACCTCTACATCTCCGGGCGCCTCTCCAACACCATTATTGTGGGCGGCGAAAACTACTTCCCCAGCGACATCGAAGAGCTAGTAGCCGCCGCCAACCTTGGGTTCACCACCGCACAGTGTTGTGCCACCCAACCCGACATAGACGGCCCCTGGTACCTGGTGATGGGGGAGGCTGCCAACATCGACATCCTCGACCGCACCGCCTACTCGGGCCTCCTGTCCCGCGCCATCGCCCGCTCCACCGGCAAACAACCCGCCAGAGTGCTGTGGACCGACAATGCCCTTCCGCGTACGAGCTCCGGCAAGATCGCCCGCGGCGAGGTGGCACAGTTGGCATTGCAGATTCTGGCTAAGCAGCAGGGAGACGGCTCCACCGCGCACTACGACAATGCGGGCGGGCGCGGCACTAGCGGCGCGAGCAAAGGCAGCGATGACAGTACCGAGGGTGCCGACAGTGAGGACCCTGACGGGGAAGCCGGCAGTAGGAACAGCGCTGCCGCAGCATCAACTGACCCCACCCAGCATCCGGTAGTGGTGCAACTGGCCGACCAGCTGAGCTGCCCGCCGGATGCCGTCGACCTGCGCGCTGATGTCTCCGAGTTGGGCCTCACTTCGCTGGCCGTCAACGAATTTCTCAGCTGGGCTGGCCATACTGGGCACACCCTAGATCCGGTAGAAGTGTGGGAGAACCCTACTGTCGGCGCCTGGATGGGCCTCTACGACCTGGCCGCCGCAGCCACCGCACAGCAAGGTGATGCCGCGGACGGCACCCAGTGTGGTGACGCTGCGAGCACCAGTGCGGACACCGCTACCACCAGCATCACCCGTCCCGATGGTGCCGCCAACGCAGCCCCTGACGCAGCCACCAGCACTCCCACAGACCTGCAAAAGTCCTATCTGGTAGGGGCAGACCCCAGCCAGCCCTGGGGTGGCATCAACTGCCTGGCCTACGCCGAATTCGAGCCCAACCTGGGAACTCTCACCCCCGCAGACTTCTGCGCCGCCCTCCGTGAGGCCGTCGCCCTTGTCGACCAAGAACCGGCCCTTCACACCGCCCTCCCCACCACTGAGACCACCTGCTACGCTGACCGCCCAGCTCCCGACGTCGCCGTCATTGACCTCACCGGTGTGGCCGCCGACCAGCTAGCCGCCGCCCGGGAAGAACTTCGCCACGTCTACCTGCACCGCCACTTCGAAACCCCGCAGGGGGAAAACTGGGCGCTGGCCGTCAGCACCCTCCCCGATGGCACCACCACCGTGCACGTCGCCCTCTCGCTTATCGCGGCCGACATTGTGGGCGTAGGCGAGATTCTCGCGCGCCTCGATGCCGCCCTCCAGGGGGACACCGAGCGCGCCTTCCCGTCGCACGCCCACCACACCGCTACCGGCCGGGCAGCCGCCGAACGCGCCGGAACCCATCACCCTGCCCGCAGCATCACTTCAGACGCCGCTGGCACCGCCCCCAACCCCGCCGCCGCCCCCATCCCAGCCCGCGGCCTCCCGTTGCCCCCCGACGTCCCCACCCTCGACACCGGCAGCACCCACCCCAACCCGCAGGTCACCCGCTTTACCCACGCGTTCACCACCCCTCAGTGGCAGGCCCTCAGCGCCACCGCCCGTACCCTCGGCACCACCCCCGCCAGCATCACCCTCGCCTGCTATGACGCCATCCTGCGCCGCTGGTCCAGCCGGGACGACTTCCTCGTCACCCTCACCACCATTAATGCTCCGCAGCCCGGGCATGTGGCCGAACGCACCATCGCCGTCGCCCACCGCGCCCACTGCCCCCTTGGCAGCCCTTGGGCAGACACTCTCGTCGCCGTCCGCACAGACCTCCGCGCCGGCATCGCTAACCCCACCCCACTGGGGGTCGAACTGCGCCACGCCCTCGCCTCCCCCGCCGGACATACCGGCCTGTCGCCCTTCATCTTCACCTACTCGGCGGACCGCCCGCTCCTGGCTGAACCCCTCAGCGTGCTGGGCGCCCCCACTGAACTGCGCTCCACCACCCCCCAGGTGCTCATCGACTGCCAGGTGGTGAATGTGTCTGGGCACGTAACGCTCTCCTGCGACATCCGCACCGACGGTATCCGCGCCGACGTCGCCGCCCAAATGTTCCAGGCGCTGGTGGACCTCATCACCCTCCAGTGCGCCGGCCACCCCCAGCAGCTAGCCCAACGCCCCCTCATCGACCTGGTACCGCTCCCCGCCGCCACCCGCACCCAGCGGGAGGCAGCCAACAGCAGTGCCCCCGTCACCACCAGCAGCCTCCTCTACACCCCCTTCCGGGAGAACGTGCAGAAGCAGCCCAAGGCGGTGGCCGTAGTGTGGGCGCCAGAGGACCAGCCCACCGACAAAACCGTCGGCGACCCCCTGGGCTATAACCGCCGCGGCTACCTCACCTACCAGGAGCTGGACTGTATCGCCCGCCGCCTGGCCGCCAAGCTGATCCCGCTCACCCACCCCAACCAGGTTATCGGCATCCAGCTGCCGAAGGGCCCCTGCCAGGTGATCGCTACCCTAGGTGTGCTGTATGCCGGCTGCGCCTACCTACCCATTGGCCTGCACCAGCCGGAGGAACGCTTGCGCGCTATCGCGAACTCCGCGGGGATGGAGATTGTGCTGCGCCGGGAGGATATGGCGGAGTTGATCTCTGACGAGCTGGGTGGACGTCCCCGCCCCGCCTGCCACCAGGCTATTCCGCGGGTGGTGGAGGCGAACGAGCTGGCCTACATCATCTACACGTCGGGCTCTACCGGCACCCCGAAAGGGGTGGCGATTCGCCACTACAGTGCTCTCAATACTTGCCTGGACGTCAATGCCCGCAACCAGGTGACCGCCAAGGACAACTGCTTGGCCATCTCCGCTCTGGAATTTGACCTGTCCGTCTACGACATTTTCGGTATGCTCGCCGCCGGCGGCACCATTGTGTGCATTGGTGACGAGTCCCGCCGTGATGCCTTCCGCTGGGCCGACCTGGTGAAGCGTTTCCGCGTCACCATCTGGAATACCGTGCCGGGGCTGGGCGAAATGCTCTATGCAGCCGCCCTGGGCAGCCAGTTGCCGAGCCTGCGCCGCTTCTACTTCTCCGGCGATTGGATCGCCATGGATCTACCGAAACGCCTGGCCACCATCAGCCCGGACGCCACCTGCATTTCGATGGGTGGGGCGACGGAGGGGTCCATCTGGTCCAACGAGTATGTGGTGACGGATGTGGACTTCCCCGCAGACTGGACGTCCATTCCCTACGGTGGCCCGCTGACCGGCCAAAAGTATCGGGTGGTGAACCCGAATGTGCCCGGTTTTCCCGACCAGCCGGACTATGTGCCGGGTGAGCTGTGGATTGGTGGCGCCGGGGTAGCCGCGGGCTACTTTGGCCAGCCGGAGTTGACCGCGGAACGCTACCCGGTGGATGAGCAGGGCGATCGCTGGTACCGTACCGGGGATCTGGGCGAGTACCACACGGATGGGTTGATCTTCTTTGTGGGCCGCATGGATACCCAGGTGAAGATTCGTGGCCACCGGGTGGAGTGCGGCGAGGTGGAGCACGCCTGCCGCGCCCTGACCGGGGTGGAAACCGCTATTGTGGTGCCAATCCGGAAGAATTCCGCCTTGGGTGCGGTTCTGGTGACGGGTGCGACTGGCGCTAAGCCTGGCTCCGAGCCTGGCTCTGTGGATGACTCTACGGATGGGGCTGCTGCGGTGGCTGCAGAGGTGCAACTGGCGGACCCAGCCCATTTACGAGCACAGCTGGCAACCAAACTGCCGGACTATATGGTGCCGGCGGTGGTGATGCCGCGGGAGAGCCTGCCGCATACCACGAATGGGAAGATTGACCGGCGCCTGTTGGCGACCGAGTTGGAAAGCTACCAGCATGAGCAGGCTACCGGCTATAGGGGTGCCGCGGCAGCGACGGAGACCCCGATCGCCGGCGCCACAATTGCCCCGACCGTTGGCACTGCTGGCGCCACTGTTAGCGCTACCGCTGCCCGCGCGGACGGTAGTACCATCACCGCGGAAAACACGCCCGGTGTAGTGGGCGTCCCGCAGCTGGACAGTTTCGAGCAGCAGGTTGTCAATGCGTGGGCGGCTGTCTTGGGAGAGGAACCGGAAGTGCTCGCCACCCAGTTGGCAGCCGAACGGGCCGGTACCAAGCCGGTGAACTTCTTCGCCTTGGGCGGAGATTCGTTGGCCGCCACCACTGTTGCCACTTCGCTTGTGCAGGCAGGCTGCCAGGTGACAGTGGCGGACCTGTTTGCCGCACCCACGCTGGAAGCCTTCATTGTGCGGGCGCGCGGTAAGCTCACCGCCACCCCAGTGGCCTCCCAGGATGCAGCCCCGGCAGCCGCCTCGGCCGTCGTCCCAGCTGCCGCGACTACCGCGGCACCTACCGCCGTCTCGGAACCGGCGGCCCCCACAGCCACCCCGCTGAGCGGCACTAGTTTCCCCCTCACCAGTCTCCAACAGGCCTACGCCCTCGGTGCCGATGGGGTCCGCGGCATCACCTGCACCACCCCCGCAGTGGGCGTCATCATCTCCAGTGGTGACGGCTCCGCCCTGGACCCGCAGCGCTTCGCCACTCTCATCGCCGAGCTCACCGCCGCCTGGGAACCGCTGCGCTGCGTCCGCTCCGGCGATAACGAACAAGCTGTTGTGGATGCCGCCACCGTCCCGACCGCCGCGCCGGTGCTCACCCTCCGCGCCCCCACCGGCGCGGACCTCACCACCGACAGTGGGGTGGAGGCCGCCCTGGCCGCCCTCCGTGCGGAACTTTCTGGCCAGCGCATCCCCCTCGATGCGGTGCCGATGGTGCAGGTGGTTGCGGTAGAGGGCCTCACCACCCACGTGGGCCTCTCCATGAACTACCTGGGACTGGATGCCCGTTCGATTGGCGTTCTCTTCAACACCATCCTGGATCGCTACGAGGGAGCTGCCGACACATTCCCGGTGGACCCGTCAGCTCAACCCTTCTATGAGTATGTGCAGCGGGAGCTAGCCGCCGGGACAGCCGGCTACTCTGCCGATCACGCCACCGGCTACTCTGCAGACGCCCGCCCCCAGCAGCTGCCGCCCGCCCCCAGCCTCCCCGTCACCACCAAAAAGTGGACCGCCACCAGCGACGCCCGCTTCTCCTCCCTGCACACCCAGCTGTCCGTGGCAGACACCCGCGCCCTGCAGACCGCCGCCGCCCACGCCGGCGTCACCGTCTCCGCCGTGGTCCTCCAGGCCTACGGTGCCGTCATCGCCGCCTCCAGTGGCCTCGACGTGTGCGGTATCAGCGTGCCGATCTCGCAGCGGCCCAGCACCAACACCGCCCAGCAAGGTAGCCGGGAGGTCCTCGGCAACTTCACCGAACTTGCCCTCTGTACCTTGGGTACGGAAAGCTCTGTCACCGACGTCCACCGTACCTTGGGGCATATCGGCGACGGCACCCTCCCCAACAGCAGGGACATTGCCCGCGCCGGGCGCGCCGCCTACCCGGTGGTCTTTACCTCCACTACCGGTGTGGCCGCCCTCCACCGCAGTGGTACCCTCACCCCCAGTTGGGTCCTCACCCGCACCCCCGGTGTGCAACTGGACTGCCAGGTTAGCATGGTGGGCGACCAGCTGGAACTGCGCTGGGACTACCCGGTGGAGTATATGCACGCGCAGCGCCTCCACCACCTCTTCACCCGCTTTGTGGACCAGGTAACGGCGTTCAGCGCCGACCCTGCCCCCAACGAGCTCGACACCGAGCTGGCCGACCTCGCCCAGCAGCTTGCCACCAGCCAGCCCCCCAGCCCGCAGCAGATTATGGCTGCGGCCCTAGAACACCTGGATACGCATACGGAGGGCATCCAGCACACGCCGTCCCGCACCCCGCTGCCGCAGTATGTGCCGTTAGTGGAACTGTGGCGCAACCGGGTGCAGGATGTGGACGTAGCACAGGCGCCCCTCACCGCCGATGCCCGCCGCACCGGCACCTGGCTGGCCGACGCGCTCTGTGGTGGTTTCGACGCCACGGACATCATTGGCCACCCGGTACTGAGCCCGCAGGCGCTGCTGGTGCACGACCCGGCGGCCGCCAGCATCGTCACCGATATTGCCCGCCTGCTGGCCCAGAAAGCCGAGCAGCTGGGGAGGCCCGTGTCCGTTGTCGAGTTGGGGTCCGGTACGGGGCTGGTCCGCACACTTATCGAGCGGGAGTTGACCCCCACGGGTGCCGCCGGAGCGAGTGTTGACGTGTCCTGGCAGTCCGTGGAGCGGGATGCGCGCTGGCGGAAATCCGCCACCACCCACAATGAAATGCCCCTGGAGGCCCTCTCCGATATTCCCGCAGACGTGGTGCTGGCGGTGGGGTCCCTCCACCGCGACCCGCGCCTGGTGCGGGATGTGGCGCAGGTGCTCACCCTGCGGGAGGCAGAAGTTGTGGTGGTGGAGACCACCGAGCTGTCCGATGCTGCCCTGGTGAGTGCCGCCGTCATCGACCCGACGCTGCTGGAATCTGCTGCCACGGTGCTGCAGAATGCGGGCCAGTGGTGGATGAACCTGACCACCGCCGGCTGGCAGCCCTACGCCATGTCTACCCCCGCCAGCTACATTTGTGTGCTGCAGGGGAAGCGAGAGGAGGCGACCGCCGCGGAGCTGTGCCCGCTCCCCGCGGATACTCCGGCAGGCAGTGGCCTGCCGGAACCGGAGCTGTCGCCGGAGGAACTGGCAGCCGCCCGCACGGTGCTGGAGGCGTGGCACAGTGTGCTACCCGATGCCGCCAGCCTGCAGGTGGAAAACCCGGCAAACCTTTCCGCGGACTTCTTCGCCCTAGGTGGGGATTCCTTAGCGGCCACCCGAGTGCTACAGCAGTTGAAGCAGGCCGGCTACCAGACGCTGCGTCTGGTGGATCTCTTCAATACGCCGGAACTTAGTGAGCTGGCAGTGCTTCTGTCCAAGATGGAGAGGGTGACGGTGGATACGGATGGTGACGGTGCCGCCGACGACTCTCACCCGGCCACGCACCCCCTAACCGGTGTGCAGCAGGCCTACCTAGCCGGCCGCTCCGATGCCCACATTCTGGGCGGCGTGGCCTCCCACTGCTACTACGAGTTCACCACCACCAGCCTCGACCGCACCGCGTTCGCCCAGGCCATCACCACCGTGGTGGATGCGCATGACGAGCTCCGCGCCCTCATTGTGGACGGCCAGGCTACCATCCAACCGGCCACTCCCGCCCACATCCTCACCACCGTGGAGGACCCGCGGGCCGCCACCGAGGCAGAAACCCCCGACCCCACCCAGCAGGTGGGCATGGTGGTGCGCCTGAGCCCCGCCGACGTGCCGGGACCCGTCACCATTTCCATCGGCATGGATAACCTCATCCTGGACGGCGCCAGCATGATGCTGGTGCTGCAGGAAATCGACGCCACCTACCGGGAACTGGCTGCCGGCCAGCCGGCCAGCCTCCCGCAGGAAAGCCTCTCCTTTGGCGCCTATTTGGCTACCCACCAGGAGGCCCTGGATCCCGCCGACATCACCGACCCGGCTGCCGCTCACCGGGTAGCCGAGGCACGCGCCTATTGGAGTAGCGAAGTAGCAACCCTGCCGGCCGCCCCACAGATCGCCGAGCGCGCCCAGGTGGTGGCCATCCGGGAGCCGAAGATCGATCGTGTGTCCGCCGATGTGCCGGCCGAACTGTGGGCCGCCGTCCAGCAGTCCGCGAAGCAGTCCCGGGTTACCGCCGCCAGCCTGGTGTTGGCCGCCTACGCAGTGGAGTTGGGGCAGTGGTCGGGAAGTAGCGACTTCACCGTCAACGTCACTCTCTTCGACCGCGATATGTCGGTGCCGGGTGTGAACCGGGTGGTGGGGGACTTCACCTCGCTGACCCCGGTTGCCTGCCGGGTGCTGCCGGGCGACAGTCTCGAAGAGGTGGCGCGTGCCGTCCAGCAGACACTGGCGAGTGTGCGGGACTATGATGCCGCCGGCGCCCTGTGGGTGCAGCGTGAACTCTTGCAGCTGACAGGCGACCCGTATGCCTCCATGCTGCCGGTGGTGTTCACCTGCGGCCTGGGTTTGGTGGCGGACGGAGTGTCCACCACCGACTTCAGTTTTGGCACGCTGGGCCGCGTCCGTTCCCAGACTCCACAGACCTTGTTGGACTTGCAAGTGCATGAGGATGTGAAGGGCCTCCACTTGACGGCCGATTACGTTACTCAAGCACTGGACGCGCAGCGGGTGCAGGATGCTATTAGTGCAGTGGCACAGCGTATCTGTGACTGTACGGAACGTGTGCATGGTGCACAGGCTGTCGCTGCTGGTGCTGCCGCCTCGATAACCACCCCCGCCGACCAGCTAGCGACGTCCCCCGCCGACAACCCGGCAACAGTCCTAGCCGACCAGCCCACCGCGGACACCGTCCCTGTCACAGCTGCCTCCGCCGCCGACCTCACCGGCCCGGCCGCAGACCTCTACGCGCAGATCGCCCCCCTCTGGGAGGCCGCCCTGGAGGGTGTCGCTGTCACCCTCGACAGCAACTTCTTTAAAGAGGGTGGGGACTCCCTGCGCGCCACCATGGTGACTCGCCAAGTGCAGGACACCACCGGGCGCGAAGTGGACCTTCGTATCCTCCTCACCAACCCAACGTTGCGTGACTACCTGCAGGCCGTGTCCGCCGTGCCGGCCGCAACCGCTACGGAGGTGGGCGAACTGGACGACTACCCCAACTCACCCGGCTCCTCAGAGCGGGCCGGTGCCGGCGTTGTTGTGGGCACCCTGCCCCATGGCGGCGACCAGGCCGACTCTTCCCTTGCTGATGCCGACCTTGAAGAAGGAACTCTGTGAACATTCCCGAACTCCTCGACGAGCTCGCCGCTCGCCGCATTGAACTCTGGACAGACAACGGAGCCCTCAAATTCCGTGCCCCCGCTGGTGCCTTCACCGCCGCACTGAAGCAGGCCGTCAGCGCCAATAAACCGGCCATCATCGAGGCGTTGCAGCGTGGCACCATCATCCGCGATGACGCCAACGCCACCGCACCCTTCCCGCTGACAGACGTCCAAGCCAGCTACCTGGTGGGCCGTACCAACGCCTTCGAGCACGGTGGGGTGGGCTGCCACGGCTACACCGAATTTACAGTGGAGGGTGGCTACACGCCCGCGCAGCTCACTGCCGCTTGGGATGCGGTAGTGGCCGCCCACCCGATGATGAAGTGCGAAGTGCATCCGGACGGGTGGCAGCGCTCCAACCCGGCGCTACAGGTGCCGCTGCAGGTGTTTGACCTACGCGAGGAGGGTGACGGGTCCGCCGTCGCCGCCCAGCGCGCCAGCATTGCCGCCACCTACCGTAATAAGGTGTACGACATTACCGCCGGACAGCCTCTTATCGATGCCGTGGTTACTGTCGGCCCCGCCGACACGGTACTGCATGTGTCTGTGGACCTTCTACTCACCGATTTCCTCGGCCTGTCCGTCATCTTCGCGGACATGGAGCAGGCGCTCCGCCACCCGGATACCCCGCCGTCAGCACCCAGCCTGACGTTCCGCGACTACCTCCAGTCGGAGAAGTTGGCGGTGGAGTCCCCGGCTGGGCAGCGTCGCCGCGAGCGGGATCGGCAGTGGTGGACGGACCGCCTGGATAGTCTGCCCCCGGCCTTTGCACTGTCGGCGGAAGCCCGCCCGGAGGTGCTGCGCAGCTCCACCATCACGCTGGATGGGCAGGAGATTCCGCACTACTCGCGCCACTCCACCTCGCTCAGCTCGGCGGAGTGGGCGGCCTTCACTGCGCGCGCCCAGCAGCGTGGCCTTACCCCGTCGGCGGTGCTGATGGCGGCGCTGGGCCGGGTACTGCGCCGCTACACGGGCTTGGATGCGGGGCTTGTCACCTTGACGGTGTTGGCCCGCCAGCCGTTCGCCCCGGATGTGAACCGCATTGTGGGCGACTTCACCTCCACCGCCCTGTTGCCGCTGGGTAATGACCGTCACCAGAGTTTCGCCGCGAATGCGCAGCAGGTGCAGGTGGATCTCTTCGAGTCGCTGGACCACACAGCGGTTCCGGGTACTGAGGTGGCCCGCATGATTGGCCGCCATACTGGCCAGGACAATTTCTTTACGCCCATTGTTATCACCTCCACGGTGGGGGCTGCCGCGGATACGGAGTCGGAGGTGCTCATTCCGCGTGTGGGGTCCGGTATTTCGCAGACCCCGCAGGTGTTGATGGATGTGCAGCTTTCCCCGCAGGGGGCGGGCATCAGTATCGACTGGGATACCCGCGATGGTGCGTTCTCTGCCAGTGTGCTGGATGCCGCCTACTCCGACTACATTGCCCTGGTGCGGGCGCTGTTGAGCGACGATGCTGCGGTGGCAGAGGCCGCGTGGGAGGGTGACGGGTTAGCTCGGCGCATGATCCCCGCTATTGCGCGGGTGGCTTCGAGCCAGCCTACGACAGGCGTGTTGGGGACGTTGCATGGGCCCATTGTGGAGCAGGCGTTGGCGCACCCGGATGCGGTGGCTGTGGTCGATCCCGCGCTGGTCAATTCGGGGTTGGCGGATTCGGTGCTGGTCGGGTCCATGGCGCAGGAGGGTGACGAGTCCCGGCTGGCTGGGGCCAGCGCGCGGGGAGAGGTAACCTACCGCCAGCTCCTTAACCTCGCCCTGGCCATTGGTGTTACGTTGCGCCCCTTGCAGTCGGGGGAGCCGGTGGCGCTGGCGTTGCCGGCAGGTCGCGACCAGGTGGCCGCCCAGTTGGCGGTTCTCATGGCCGGTGGTGCCTATGTGCCGTTGGATACTGCCTGGCCGGAGGCGCGCCGGGCGGGCATTGTGGAGCAGCTGGCCACTCAGGCTGCCGCTGCCGGGCGAGACACCCCACTGGTACTGGATGAGGCGGCTGTGGCTGCGGCCTACCAGCAGGCTGTGGCGTCGTTGCCCGCAGCTGACAGTGCAGATGTGCCTGCTGGTGCGGTTGCATTCTCTGGTCTGGCCGCCGTTACCGCCCGGGACCTTCCCGCCGACCTCCTCGCCCAGGTGGCCGCAACCGCCGGGGACCCCAGCGAGGTGGCGTACATCATCTTCACCTCCGGCTCTACCGGCACCCCGAAGGGTGTGGTGATCGCCCACGAGCAGGCCCGCACCACCATCGATGCCATTAACGACAATCTGGGCGTTAACGTCCAGGACGCTGTGCTGGCTGTGTCTCGCTACTCCTTCGACCTCGCGGTCTACAACGTCTTCGGCCTGCTGGGTCGGGGTGGGCGCGTGGTGTTCCCCTCCTGTGGTACGTTGGCGGATCCGCTGGCCTGGGTGCGGGACATTCGTCTGCACGGCATCACTATCTGGAACTCGGTTCCAGCCCAGTTACAGCTGGTGACGGATCTGCTGGCGGAAACCCGGGAGCCGCTGGGGTTGTCTGCGAAGCGGAACCCTAATGCGCTGCCCTTGCGTGCAGCGCTGCTCTCCGGCGACTGGATCCCTGTCACCCAGCCGTTGGACATCCAGACTGATGCCCCCGGCCTGCGCTTCTTGGCCATGGGTGGCGCCACCGAAGGCTCCATCTGGTCTAACCTCCACGAGGTGATGGTGGGCGACGAGATTGAGGCCTCCGTGCCCTACGGTCGCGGTCTGCGCAACCAGGGCATGTGGATTCTCAACGCCGACCAGGAGGACTGTGTCCCCGGTCAGATTGGGGAGATCACCATTGGTGGTGACGGGGTGGCCGTCGGCTACTTCGGCGACTCGGACCGTACCGCCGCCGCTTTCTTTACCGAGCCGGACCATGGCGAGCGTGCTTACCGTACTGGCGACCACGGTCGTTACCTCCCCAATGGGGAGATTGAGTTCCTGGGGCGGGTGGATGGCCAGGTGAAGATTCGTGGCCACCGCATCGAGTTAGGGGAGATTGACGCTGCGTTGCGCGGCCAGGAGCAGGTGGATCAGGCGTTCTCGCTGGTGCACCAGGATGTACACTCGGGTGCCCACCAGGTGGCGGCAGTCGTCACCCCCGCCCACGACCCGGAACTGGCTGCTCAGCGGGAGGCGGTGTTCGCGCAGCAGTGCGCGGAGATGACGGCGACAGCTGATGAGTTCCGGGCGACGGTGGAGGAGAGGGCACTGCGCAGCCTCTCCGCTACCCTGGACATGATTGCGTTGCGGGCGATGGCCGGCGAGGTGGAGTTGGCGTTGCAGACTCAGTCTGTGGCGGAGCTCCAGCAGGATGACCGGCTGGATCGCTGGTATCGGACGTTGGTGGAGCGTGGCTGGCAGCCCACCGGTGCCGCCACCACACCGGCTCCGGCCGCCAGCGTATCGGTAGCCGTCACCACCCCCGCACCGGCCGTTACCCTGGACGACGCCTCCCCGCTGGGGGCCCCTGCCGTCACCACCGAGGAACTCTGGCGGCACGTGGATGAGCTGGAGGAGCACATCCACTATGGTGCCGATATGCTGCAGTTTGTTCGCACCTGCACCGACAACATTCACCGACTGTGCACCGGGGAGCTGGACGCCAAGGCTGTTCTGTTCCCGGAGGGCAATATGGATGTGGCCCGCGCGGTGTACGCCGAGAATCTTTCCAGCCGCTACCTTAATACGGTGCTGGTGGCGGGGGTGAAGGCCCGCGTCCGGCAGGTTGTGGAGAACCCGGAGCTGCGCCCGCTGCGCATTATGGAAGCGGGTGCCGGCGTGGGTGCGTCCACTGCCTCCATTGTGGAGTGGCTACGGTCCGTGGACGCGTTTACCCCGGACGAGAATGGTGTTCCCGCGGTGGAGTACATTTTCTCGGATCTCACCACGTTCTTCCTCGATACGGCTCGTGAGCTGTGGCCGGAGTTGCAGTATCAGATCTTTGACATCAACCGCCCGCACACGGAGCAGGGCATTGCGGATGCGTCCATCGACCTGCTTATTGGGGTCAACGTGTTCCACAACTGCCCGAATATGGTGCAGTTGTTGACGAACCTGCACGGCATGTTGGCGCCGGGCGGGCAGTTGGCGGCGACGGAGTCCACGGTGCCTAGCCCGGTGTTGATGTCCACGGTGGAGTTCCAGGAAGGCCTGTCTTCCAGTGCTTTTACGGATGTGCGTGGGGAGACGAAGACGGCGTTTATGACGTTGGTGCAGTGGCAGGAGGCCATCGCCAACTCACCGTTCCACACCGTGAAACATTGGCCGGCGCGGGGTGACATCATGGAACTCGGCAACAACCACGTTCTGTGGATGCGCCGCACCGACACCCTCGACACCCGTCACCTCACCGCCGAGCCGCTCATCGACGCCTGCCGGGAACTCCTCCCCAGCTACATGGTGCCCGCCACCATCGTCATCACCGACAGCATTCCCCTCACCGATAACGGCAAAGTCGACCGCAAGGCACTGGCCGCACTCTGCACCAGCTATGTACACCAGCAGCATCGTGGTGACGTCGGGGCGGCCGCTGAGCTCAACCCCACGGAGGAAGCCATCGCCGCCGTCTGGCACGACGTACTGTCCCTCGACCCGGACATGCACCTCAGCCCCGCCAATGACTTCTTCTCCTTGGGCGGCGACTCACTACTGTTGGCCCGCTGCGTGGGCCGCATGCGCAGTGAGGTTCCCGGCGGTGATGCGATCAGCTGGGATGACCTGCTCCGTGAAGTAGTGGCCGACCCCACCATTGGTGCAGTAGCCACCGTCATCACCACCGCCAACGCGGGTGATGAGTCCGCTGCGGCAGAGGCGGCTACTGTGGGCTCGCATAGCGCTGCTACCGACCCAGCTGTGGCCGGTTCGCGGAGCGCTGCTGGCACTCGCGCTAGTGGCGGCTCTGCTGGTGGCGGTGGCGGCGCTGCGGTTGACTCCCGTGCCCGTACTGGCACCCCTGCCGGTATCCCGCCAGCCGTCACCCCCGATGAGCACGGTTTCCTCTCCGTACGGGACCTCCCCGAACCCAAGGGCAACTGCTGGAGCGTGGTCATGGAGGGCACCGGCAACTACGCTGGCACCGACCCCTCCGAGGAGGCCATCCTCTTCGTTCACGACGGCACCGGCAACCTGACCCCTTACGAGACGCTCTTCACCCAGCTAGCCAAGCAGCCGAACCGCCCCCCGGTTATCGGTATCCAGCGGCAGCCCAACGACTCCTACCTACAGGTGGCCCCGCAGCAGCTCTTTGCGCTGCTCGCCCACCGCTACACTCGCAACCTGCTGGACACTCTGCGCCCCACCAAGCTGCATGTGGTGGGCTACTGCATGGGTGGGCTGATCTGCGCCACCATGGTGCCGGAGTTGGCGATGGCGGGCGTGGAGATTGCCCACTATGCGGCCATCTCCGCCTACCGGATACCATTCATGGTGACAGACCCAATTCTGTTGGACTTCTCCCTGGCCCGCATTCTAGGTATCGACCCGCGGGATATGGGCCTCTGCTTCGATGAGGCCTCCTTGGGGGAGGCACTGCGCACCGTCCGCACCACCTATGGCCGCACCCTTCCCGAGGGCTGCATCTATGAGGCCGGCGACACGTCCGTGAAGCAAGCCTGGGATAACGCCCCGGCTACCCACGCCGAGCGCATCCAGATGCTCTCCGATAAACACCCGGAGCGGGGCGGTGTGGAGCTTATCGAGCAGGTGTCGGAGGTGTTCCACCACAGTTTGCAGGCGGTGGGCGCCTGGGAGGGCTTGCCTTACCTAGGGGATGTACACTTCCTGCGAAACACCGGCGATATTGATTTCCTCCCCACGCTGGGCGACGACATGGAGAGTTTCTGGGAGGAGTACTGCCTGGGCAACCTGCGCGTGACCTCCATTCCGGGAACCCACTTCACCTGCATGGAAGGCGAAAATGCCCCCGGCGTCGCCGACCTGCTCGCCGAAATGTATGACCCGCAGGTGGCGGCCCGCCTGGCCACTGAACGCGCCGCCGCGGCCGACGAGGCTGCTCCCACCGCCGCCCGCACCGCTCGCGCCACCGCGGAAGGAGACGCCCAGTAATGTCTCCCGTTATTGCCTGGAACGGCTCCACCGGCACTGTGGGTCGCACCGCCCTCCGCTATTTTCTCCGTCGGTGGGATGACGAGTCCCCGGTAGGTACTGCGCAGGCAGTGTCGCTGGAACTGCGTCTCACCGGCCGCTCTACAGAGCGCCTGGAGGCCGTGGCCGCCGAAGTCAGTGCCGCCTACCCACAGCACAGAGTGCGGGTGTGTGCCGGCTGTGATGCCGAACAGGACCCTGCCGACTGGCCAGGCGCGCCGTTGACAGGGGTGGACCTGCTGGTGAACACGGCTGGGCCAGGCTATGTGGTGACGCCCCGTTTGGCCCGCTACTGCCTCACCCACAATATGGCCTACGCGGACCCCTCAGGTGACCACAGCATGGTCGACGAGATTGTGGCCACCTCTGACCTTCCTGCAACCTATCCACACGCCGGGCAGGCGTCAGTACCCGTGGGGGAGACCCCAACTGTGCCCGCCGGCCAGCCCGCCGACGTCCCCGCCGTCACTGTCCCCGTCATCCTTGGTGCCGGCATCCAACCTGGCCTGTCCGGTATTCTGGTGCGCCTGCTGGCGCGCGCTGCCGGCCCCGGCGCCACGGTGGAGCTCTACTCGGGTGGTGCCCAACCCACCACCGAAGCGGCCGTCCACGAGTTTGTGGACTCGGTAAATTCCGGCATGTTGTGGGCGGGCAAAGAGTGGATAGATGGACAGCTCCGTTCCTCCCGCCTCCCCGAAAGTTACCTGGCGCAGGTGGCTGCCACGTTCTCTCCCACCGCGGTGGCTCACGCCCACTGCGACCGGGAGGTGGCGGCTGCTGCGGCTGCCGCGCAGGCCCATAGTGTGCGCTGGCATAACGTCAGCGATGCCCCTAAGACCACGCTGGAAATCCAGAAGATGATCGCCGGCGACGCCACGGTGGAGCAGGTGATGGAGGCCGCCCGCATGGACGACTTCGGCCGCCGCCACTACTTCCGAATGGAAGGGACCGCCGTTTCTGCAGGGCTGTCTGATGCCCCTTTGAGGGAGTTCCACACCCCGCTGGGAGAGTCCATGGTGGACACAATGAACAGCTCGGACCCAGTGAACAGGGCAGACCCGGCGGAGATGTGGCATGCCACCTTAGAATGCGTGGATTCGTTCTTGGTGACGGCCTCGGTGACGGCCATTGCCGCCCTGTATGCGCTGCGTCGGGCATGCCCCAGTGTGGGTGCCGCGCAGCCATCTTTGAACTCGGGTGTCGGGGGTTGCCCTGCCACGGATCGCAATACGGCAGGCGCCCCCGACCCCGTTTCCCCTCACGGCGCCGGCACTCCCACCACTTCCGTCACCCCCACCACCCCCGTCGTTCCCGCCGGCGTGTGTCTACCGGTGAACCTTCCCGATACCGACTACTGGTGGGAGGACATCATGAAGGACCCCGCTACCGTCACCACCTCCCTCCGACAGGGTGACACCGCCCTCGACGACGAAGAAGGAGAGCTTTAATGACCACCTCCCACCGCCCCCACCGCCCCCGCGCACTGGTCGTCGGCAGCACCTTCGGCCTGCACTACTCCCGCGGTCTTGCTCACCCCGACAGTCCCGTCGAGTTGGCCGGCATTGTGGCCCGCGGCTCGGACCGCTCCCGTGCTCTGGCGGACAGGTTCGGCGTCCCCTTCTACCCGCTGCCGGATTTCACGGAGCCCGTCACCTCCTTGTCTGCGGCGGGCCTGCCGGAGGTGGAGCTGGCCTGTGTGGTGGTCCGTTCCGCGGTATCCGGTGGACCCGGCGACGACATCACCCGCTTCTTCCTGCAGTCCGGCACATCGGTGCTGCAGGAGCACCCTGTGCACCCCAGATCCATTGTGCAACAACTCCATACCGCCCGTGCTGCCACCCCTAGCCAGGTGGTGGCGGCCACGGGTGTAGCGCACCCTGTCTATGCGGTGAACCCGTTTTACCCCACCCTGCCGACGGTGCAGAACCTGGTGCGGTGTGTGTCCACGCTGCGCCAGCAGTCCCGCATTATGGCAGTAGAAGTGCGCGGATCCATGCACATTTTCTATGCCATCCTGGCGATTCTGGCGGATATGCTGCCGGGCTTGCCACGGCTCATTCTGCAGCGGGAAAACATTGCCCAGCAGGGTGTGAATAAGCAGGTCTATAACCTCACTCTGGATTGGGACGGCACCCCAGTGGACATCCGCCTCTACAACCGGGTGGCGCCTCTGGACCCCGATAACCATTCCCAGCCGCTCTTCGGGTGTGTGGTGGAGTGCGAGGATGGGGAGCTGATCTTCGACCATATGCATGGCCCAGTGCGGTGGATGCCCCGCAGCCACTATGCCAATGGCACGTTCACTCATTCGGCCGATGTGCCTGCCAGCATGTTGGTGGGAGATGACGAGTTCACGGATGCGGGCGCGGGTCCGTTCCGGGAGTTTACTGGCCGGGAGCTGTTGGAGGAGTTGTGGCCGCGCGGTGTGATGAACCGGGTGGGTGCGGTGGCTGCGGCAACCTGCCAGCAGGAGGCGTTTGGACAGCGGGATCTGGCGTTGACGAAGCTGTGGCAGGAGGTGGCGGCGGAGATACCGCGCCCGGTGACGATTGATTCGGTACCGCCTCGGCAGATTGTATGGTGATGGGTCCGATGGCTGGAGCGCTCTCTGAACTCTTCACCCCCACTGTTGGCTCGGTCGCTGACTCGGCGGCTGGAGTGCCGACCTTTGTTTTTCCGCATGCTGGCGGCAGCCCCCGCTTTTTCCACATGTGGGGCAGCCACTGGCAGTGGGGCCCGGTGTGGGGCGTCACCTATCCAGGCCGGGATGCGCGGCTCACCGAGCCGATGCCCGCCCATGTGCAGGCCCTCGCCGCGCAGGTCGGTGAAGAGTTGGCTATGCATTTGCGCCGTCATCCTCTTCCCACCGTCCGCTTTTTCGGCCATTCGTTGGGTGCCGTGGTGGCCTATGAGACCGCCATCTGGTTGCTGGCCCACCGCCTGCAGTGGGATCCGGCCCGCACGACCGTTATTCAGCTGGTGGTGAGTGGGCATAATGCCCCCCACATTTCCTACCCGCCGGACTATGTGCAGGTACATAACAAGCCGACGGAAAAGCTGGTGGAGGAGATGGTGCGGGTGGATCCGCGCAATGCGGAGATTTTTGCCATTCCGGAGCTGGCGGCGTTGCTCATTCCGGCTATTCGGGAGGATTACCGGCTGGCGGAGACGTACCGATCGTCGCAGACGAGTTTGTTTGTGGATGAAATCGTGGTGGTAGCAGGGGAGGAGGACCCGGATTGCTTCCTGGAGGGGTTGGAGGGGTGGAAGTCTTACTGCCGGAAGTGGGGTGGTGTGCACCTTCAGCAGGGTGGGCATTTCTATTTGGCGGAGTATCCGGAGTCAGTGCCAGGGCTTTTGGCGCGGTTGACGGGTGGCCGGGGGCTAGGAGTACACTGAACTCAGTTTAGGAATACCTAAGTATGGTTATCCTTGCATACATTCGGTTGGGCGTGAGGCTCCCAGAGAAGCCGCCTCCACCCCGCATAGAGGCTCACACACTACATGAACGAAAAAACCAAGGCTCCCACCGGTAGTTCACTCACGAGGCTGCTCCGCCCCGTGTCTGCACATACCGCCATAGCACTTGTCTTTGAAGTGATCGGCGCCGCCGCGTCCGTCCTCCCCTTTATCGCCCTCACTCAGATCGCCCACGAACTCGTCGACGCCTACCAACACGGCGTCGCCCCCAACACCGACGCCACCTGGGATGGCGTATTCCTCCTCCTCATCGGCATTGCCATCCAACTGGGCTTCACCTCCCTCGCCCTCCTCATCACCCACTTCGCCGATGTTCGCCTACAGGCACACCTCCGCCTCACCCTCGCCGACAAGATGGGCCGCCTGCCCCTCGGCTGGTTCGACAACAATAGCTCCGGCCGCGTGCGCCACCTCATCGCCAACGACGTTGACGCCCTCCACCAGCTGGTCGCCCACTCCGTCGTCGAAACTGTCAGCGCCGTCATCACCCCGCTGGTCGGCCTCATCTACTGCTTCTACCTGGACTGGCGCCTCGGCCTCATCTCCCTCGTTCCCATCCTCGCCTACTTCGTCACCTACAGCGTGCTCACCATCAAGTGCGAGCGGGACATGATGGACCAGATCGCCGCCGGCCTCGCCGTCATCTCCGCCGCCATTGTCGACTACGTCAACGGCGTGTCGGTGCTGAAGATCTTCAACCAAACCGGCACCGGCTTCTCCCGCTTCAAGGAGGCCTCCGAAGCCTTCACCAAGCGCTTCCGGGAACTCGTCGACCCAGCCATGCGCGCCCAGTCCATCGCCGTCAGCTTCATGCTGCTGCCCACCTCCGCCCTCATCACCCTGGGCTTCGGCGTGTGGTTTGTGCAGGAAGGCTGGACCACCCCCATTAACCTCCTCGTCGTCACCATCATTGCGATGACGATCCCCAGCACCGTCTACACCGTGGCCGTCTCCAACACCGCTATGAAGGACGCCGTCGCCGCCGCCGGACGTATCACCGACCTCCTCGACGAGCCCGAACTCCCCGAACCAGAGCCGGCTACCGCCCAGGTGCCCACCCGCAAGGATGTGGAGTTCGACCATGTGACCTTCAGCTACCGGGAAGGCAAGGACGTCATTAACGACGTCAGCTTCACCCTTCCCGCCGGCTCCATCACCGCCCTGGTGGGCCCCTCGGGGGCCGGAAAGTCCACCCTCGGCACGCTACTGCCGCGGTTCCGCGACGTCACCGGCGGTGCCATCCGCATCGGTGGCGTAGACCTGCGTAACATGACCACCGACACCCTCTACCACACCGTCGGCATCGTCTTGCAGGATGTGCAGATGCTGAAGATCAGCGTCCGCGACAACATCCGGCTGGCCTGCCCCGCCGCCACCGACGAGCAGGTGATCGACGCCGCCAAGGTGGCCCGCATCCACAGCCGCATCATGGAGTTTGAGGACGGCTACGACACCATTGTGGGTGTTGACGCCCTCCTCTCTGGTGGCGAAGCCCAGCGTATCTCCATCGCCCGCACCCTCCTATCCGACACCCCCATCCTGGTCCTCGACGAGGCCACTTCTGCCACCGACCCCGAGTCGGAGGCAGAGATCCAGCAAGCGCTCAGCCGCCTGGTGGCCGGCCGCACCGTCCTCGTCATCGCCCACCGCCTCTCCACCATCGCCCAGGTCGACAACATCATCGTGCTCGACCACGGCAGCATCGTGGAAAGCGGCACACATGACGAGCTCCGCGCCCAGGGCGGCATGTACGCCCATATGTGGGACACCCTCCACAGTGCCGAAAGCGACACCCTGCTCGCACAGGACACCAGCACCCCGCACACTGCCACCACCATGCAACACACTACGCAGGAGGCACAGGCATGATCCGCGAACTCATCGATATTGGCGGGACCAGTTCAGCAGACAAAGACTTCGCTCGCCCCTTCCATATCTTCCTCGCCCTCGCCATCCTCAACGGCGTCTGCCAAGGCGCCGCCCTTGGCACCATGGTGCCCGTCCTCATGAGCGTGCTGCAGGGAGATATGCACCAGACCCATATCTGGCTGTGTGTTTTTGCCGCCGCCACCCTGGTATCCATTATCGTCAGTGTGGTGGCCAACGGCCGCGCCTTCGACAGCAGCATGATCATCATCGAGTCCATGCACCGGCGCCTCGGCCAGAAACTTATCAACCTCCCCCTCGGCTGGTTCAACGCCGACGCCACCGGCCGTGCCTCCCACCTGGCTGTCAAGGGAACCATGTTTGTGGCCTCCGCCGCCATGGACGTCCTCGTCCCCTACATCGGCAATATCGTCAGCCCCCTCACCCTCATCATCGTCAGCCTCATCTTCGACTGGCGGCTGGGGCTCTGTCTGCTGGTCGGTGCACCCCTCATCTACGGGTCCGCCAAGCTGGCTATGTGGCTCAACAACAGAGCGGACGTGCATGTGCACTCCGCCCAGATCAACACCGACACCCGCCTGCTGGAATTCGGCCGCGCCCAGGTGTCCCTGCGGGCTGCCGGCCTCACCGGCTCCGACTACCAGCCCCTCGCCGAGGCCATTGAGCGCCAACGCAAGGCTGGCCGTGGCGCCCTGTGGGCCTCCGTTATCTCCATGATCTTGCAAAACATTGTGGTGCAGCTCCTCTTCGCCGCCGTCGTCTCTCTGGCCGTCTACCTGGCCATGGGGGGAGCGGACCCGGTGCTCATGCTGGCCCTCATTGGCCTCCTCACCCAGTTCGTAAAGCCGCTGCAGGTTATCGCCGAAGTCGGCACAACCCTCCGCACCACCGACCATGAGCTCGAGGACATCACCGAGATCCTCAACCTGGATCCCATGCCGGAGCCTGCCCCCGAGGCTGCCACTGCCCTGCCGGCCGCCCCCGCCGACTACGACATTGCCGTCCAGGATGTGCATTTCCGCTACCGCCCGAACCTCCCCGAGATCCTCCGCGGCGCCTCCTTCCAGCTGCCTGCCGGTTCCATGACCGCCCTGGTCGGCGCCTCCGGCTCAGGAAAAACCACCATCACCCGCCTCATCGCCCGCTTCTGGGACGTCACCTCCGGCTCCATCACCATCGCTGGGAAGGACATCCGCAGCTACACCACCGCGGATCTCATGAGCATGCTGTCCCTGGTCTTCCAGGACATCTACCTCTTTGACGACACCCTGGAGGCCAACATCGCCTACGGCAACCCGCAGGCCAGTGCCGCCGATATTCGCGCTGCCGCGGAGCGTGCCGGGGTCACCGAGATCGCCCAGCGTCTCCCCGACGGTTGGGAATCCCGGGTGGGTGAAGGCGGCCGCCTGCTGTCCGGTGGCGAACGCCAGCGTGTCAGTATTGCCCGGGCTCTCCTCAAGCAGGCTCCCATCGTCTTGTTCGACGAAGCAACCGCATCCCTGGACGCCAGCATGGAAAAAACCGTGCAGGAGTCCATCGCCGAACTGGCGCAAACGTCCACCGTGCTGGTCATTGCGCACCAGCTGAGCACCGTACAGAACGCCGACAACATTGTTGTGCTGGATGACGGTGTGGTGGCCGAACAAGGCACCCACAGCCAGTTGATGGCGCTGGGTGGCCGCTATTCGGAATTCTGGCGGCGTCGCGATGCCGCCCACGGCTGGGTGCTCACCACCTCTTCCGTAAACGGTTAGGGCGCATCCGCAGAACGGTTCGCGTCGTTAACCACCTAACTGTCCCACCAACAATGCCCGAAAGGGTTTCACGTAAGGAGTCCCTATGTCTCTCGTCACCCGTTCCCGCGCAGCTGCTGCAGCCGTTGCTGCCGCTACTGTGCTCTCCCTCGCTGTTGCCCCCGCAGCGAGTGCCGCACCCTTCATGGTGAAGGGTAATAATCCTTCATTGTCGGATTGGACTGCACAGATGAAGTACCTGCTGAACCCGAAGACTCCGGATTCAGCGTTGGCCATCAACCTCGAGTCTGGTAAAGATGGCGTCCCGGCCGCCAAGTTTTTCCGCGCTATGGGCAATCGCAATGCTAACTGGAAGTGGGAGTTCCAAGGCCCCACGAAGACTACTGGGAATATCTCCACTGCCATGTTCCACCAGAGCGCACCTGGTTATCCCACCGTCACCAAGCCCGCTAAGTGGAAGAAGATCAACGGCAATTGGCGTATCTCCAACGAAACGTTGTGCCACTACATCGGTGCCTACAACATTGGTAAAGACACCACGTTCTGCAAGTAACGTCCGGACATAGTTATTCCGCAAGGTTCCCCACGGCATGATTAAGCTTGTACATCTCAGTAAGCGCTACACCACCACATCGAAGCCTAAGGATGGCTCCACAAGAGTTGCCCTGCAGTCGATTAGCACTGAGTTTAACGATGGCGAGGTGTCCTACCTCTTGGGGCCCAATGGAGCCGGAAAATCCACTCTTATCCGGCTCATTTCGGGGTTGTCTGCGCCTTCTGAAGGGGCAATTTATATTGATGGTCGTGCTCCAGGGAGTACGGCCAACCCTCTCACATCATTGGGCGTCATGGTGGATGCGCAAGCGTTCTATCCGCATCACACAGCACGCCAACACCTCCAGTGGATGGCATCCGCTGGAGGCATCTCGAAGAAACGAGTACCGGAGGTTCTTGACCTTGTTGGTCTCGATTCTGTGGCAGATCGCAACATCAACAGCTTTAGCCTCGGCATGCGGCAGCGTCTTTCGATTGGTACGACACTTTTGGGAGACCCCCAGAACATCGTGCTAGACGAACCACTTAATGGCTTGGATGTGGATGGCATCATTTGGGCGCGCAAACTGTTTCGCGGTTTCGCCGCCGAAGGTCGCTGTGTCGTAGTGTCCACCCATCTGCTCCCAGAGGTGGCTCGTACCGCCGACCACGTCATTGTGATGGGGCGTGGGGAAGTCTTTGCGGATACCACTCTTCACGGTCTCATCGATGATGTTGACCCGGCAGTCGCACACGATGACGCTGGCCGTCTAGAAGCCCGGTATGTCGAATTGACCTCTGCCGCAGTTGAATTCACCTCGGGAGGTGGAGTTCATGCGTAAGGAAGTAGCAATGGACAAGAATGCGGCCCGGGATGCTAGCCAGCCGACTGCCTCTAGCACACCGGCTGTGGGGACGTGCCTCAGCACATACTTCACACTGCTCGGCCGGGCTATCGCCACCGAGTACGCTAAGCTGCGCTACCTTTCCTCCACCTATATTGTGGTGGCCTGCGCACTTGTCTTTCCTATCATCATCACCTGCGTTGTTTCTTATTTGCAGAATATAGCTAGCGCATTGGGTGTGATGGAACAGCCAGTGGAAAGCATTCTCTATTGGACCCGCGTGCTCGGTATCACCGTCTTCATGGTGTGGGGCATCAACCACGTCACCGCCGACATAAAATACGGCACTTTCGATACCACCTACCTGGCAGTACCTCGCTGGTCGGTGGTGCTTCTAGCCAAGTGGATCAGCGTCGGTTCGATAGCTGGTGGGGGTACTCTCCTGGTGCAACCACTGTTGCTGTGGAGTCAGAAAGTAATCTTCCCCACCATCACCCAGAACTGGTCGTTGAGCGACCACACCACCATCACCTTCCTGTGGGCCCAGCCAGTGCTGGCATTCCTGTCGGTAGGTGTGGCCGTAGGCCTAGGTGCGCTGTTCCGTTCCGCTGCTCTTGCCATCAGTTTGCTGCTGGTGTGGGAGTTTGTGGGTGAGACGGTAGTGTCTGCCACCCCAAAGAGTGCGCTGGCCTACCCAGCTATGCCGTTCTATAACGCCGCCCTCTTTGCGGGCCAGGAGCAGCAGGTGCCGGCGCTGTGGAGCCCCGGTTGGGCTGGCGTCTACTGGCTGGTGTTGGCGGTTGTGCTGGTGGCGTTGGGCGTGTGGCGGCTGCGTGCTCGCCAGCGCGAGGTCTAACGGCGCGCGAATAGCCGGTTAATTCCTTCCGAAAAGAGGGCCCTGAACTGCTTAGGGTCCTCTTTTCGGCATTAGGATACTAGTGTTCTACTAGATCGTTTCCGAGGTTTACGACTATGGCTATTCGCCCCTTTAAGCGGGTTGCCGTCACCGCAGCTACTGCACTCAGCATGACCACGCTGCTGGCAACCACCGCGCAGGCTGTTCCTGCTACTCTCCCACACGAAAGCATGGTCACCTACACTATTAGCCCCGACGGCAAGGTTGTTGCCAAGGCGGACGTGAAGGTTAACGCCCGTGCAAAAGACACTGTGGCACCCATCACTCTCTCTGGTGATGCCGACGGCGTCGTTGTGGCGGCTGGCAAGAAGACCAAGCCCGCTAACTACAAGATTCTCCGGGCACAACCGGGCTACAACCCCTACCAGCATCCGGCGCCCCACGGCGAGGACCCCGATAGCGAGGATCTTGACCTTAAGCAGGGCTTCACGGCCGACCAGCTGCTCACTCTCTACCAGGCTGACATTCCCGAGAACATCAGCTACACCAACGTGATTTCCGGTATTAACGAGGCCCTCAAGCACCCGGAGGTCTCCCAGAAGAACGCGGCCCTGGTTCTCTCCATCAACAACAACGCCACTCCGGCGCAGATCCAGCGTGCGTTGGAGGACTCCAACGAGGAGAACCTCTCCACTATGTCGGATGCCCTGGGTACCCACCTGGGCAAGATCTACTACAATCTCTACAAGGACGGCAAGCTGGTCAAGCTGCAGCAGTTGATGGGCGGAAACATGTCCCGCGGCTTCAACTTCACCAACGCCACCCTCATCGAGAAGGTGTCCTATAACCTGAAGCGCCCCTTCTACACCTTCCCCCAGAACGTCAAGTACTACTACGAGGATGAGGACGACTTCCTCGAGGATGACGGCTACAAGGGTCTTGCCCTTTCCTACCCATCCGGCCACACCAACCGGGCTTACATCAAGGGCATCATCCTGGCTGCGGTGTTCCCCGAGTTCGCTCCGCAGATTATGGCTCGTGCTTCCGAGGTGGGCTACAACCGTGTGGTGATGGGTGTTCACTATCCGCTGGACACCATCGCCGGCCGTATGACCGGTACCGCCTCCATGGCGTGGCATTTCGCTGACTCTAAGTTCTACCCGCTTATTGCGGAGACGGCTAAGGAAACCCGCGCAATCATCGAGAAGGCTTGTGGCACTACCATCATGAAGTGCTGGGCGCAGGGTTCCCCGTTCCTCTCCGAGGCAGAGTCCATCCGCGTCTACACCGAGCGGATGAACTTCGGTTTTCCCCGTATTGGCACCAATAAGAATGCTCCGATGGTCATTCCGGCCACCGCGAACTACCTGCTGCGCGCCAAGTACCCCAACCTGACTGCTGCTCAGCGTGATCGCATCCTGCTGCTGTCGGCGATGAGCGCCGGCTACCCGCTGGACATCACCGGCAAGGATGGATACTGGCAGCGTATTAACCTGGCTAAGGCTCTCTCCGCACGCGTCTCTGTTGCTCAGGGTGGCGCGATGAAGGTGAGCTTCCCCGTCTAGTACCACGGTACAACGCCTAGCATCACGTTCTAACTCCAGAGAAACTGCAAGTGGGGCGCCCTAGTTGGGGCGCCCCACTTCTCTTGTCTGAAGTTGTTGTGGTGTGGCCCGTGCGGGCCGGGGTGTGGCTGGTTACTTTTCCCAGCCGTAGGTGCGTTCGACGGCCTTGTTCCATTCAGCGAAGAGGCGGTCGCGCTCGGCGGAGTCCATGTTGGGCTCCCAGCGCTTGTCCTCGTTCCAGTTGGCCTTCAGTTCGTCGACGTCTTCCCAGTAGCCGACGTGTAGGCCGGCGGCGTAGGCGGCACCCAGGGCGGTGGTTTCGGCCACCTGCGGGCGGATGACGGGGACGTCCAGCAGGTCTGCCTGGAACTGCATGAGGGGTTTGGACTTCACCATGCCGCCGTCCACCTTGAGTTCGGAGAGCTCGACGCCGGAGTCGGCGACCATGGCGTCCACCAGTTCGCGGGTCTGGTAGGCGGTGGCTTCCAGGACGGAGCGGGCGATGTGGCCGCGGTTGGAGTAGCGGGTGAGGCCGACGATGACGCCGCGGGCGTCGTCGCGCCAGCGGGGGGCGAGCAGGCCGGAGAAGGCGGGGACGAAGTAGACACCGCCGTTGTCCTCAACGGTTTCGGCGAGCTTGTCGCAGGAGGCGGCGTTGGGGATCATCTTCAGGTTGTCGCGCAGCCACTGGACCAGGGAGCCGCCCATGGCGACGGAGCCTTCCAGGGCGTAGACGGGCTTGTCGTCGCCGATCTGGTAGCAGACGGTGGTGATGAGTCCGTGTTCGGAGAACTTGGGTTCGGTGCCGGTGTTCATGAGGAGGAACAGGCCGGTGCCGTAGGTGTTCTTGGCTTCGCCGGGCTGGAAGCAGAGCTGGCCGAAGGTGGCTGCCTGCTGGTCGCCGAGGATGCCGGTGATGGGGACGTCTGCCAGGTTGGAGTGTCCGCGTACTTTGCCGAAGTCGCCGGAGGAGGGGCGGATTTCGGGGAGCATGGACATGGGGATGCCCATGGCTTCGCAGAGTTCTTCGTCCCACTGCATGGTGGTGATGTCCATGAGGAGGGTACGGGAGGCGTTGGTGACGTCGGTGGCGTGTACGGTGGTGTCGTCACCTTGGGGGTTGGAGCCACCGGTAAGGTTCCACAGCAGCCAGGTGTCGGGGGTACCGAAGAGGAGGTCGCCGTTTTCGGCCTTTTCGCGGGCGCCGTCGACGTTGTCGAGGATCCACTTGATCTTGGGGCCGGAGGAGTAGGAGCTCAGCGGCAGGCCGGTCTTCTTCTGGTATTTGTAGATGCCGTCGTCGCCGGCGAGTTGGCGGCAGATTCCGGCGGTGCGGGTGTCTTGCCAGACGATGCCGTTGTAGACGGGTTCGCCGGTGTTCTTGTCCCATACGATGGTGGTTTCACGCTGGTTGGTGATGCCGAGGGCGACGAGGTCGGAGGGGGCGAGGTCGGCGTCGGCGAGGGCTTCACCGACGACGCGGCGGACGCAGTCCCAGATTTCCATGGGGTTGTGTTCGACCCAGCCTTTTTGGGGGAAGATCTGCTCGAATTCCATCTGGCCCACGGACACTATCTCGCCGTCATGGTCGAAGATGATGCAGCGTGCTGAGGTGGTACCTTCGTCGATGGCTGCGATGTACTTCTTGTCAGTCACGGGACTTCTCCTAGAGAGAGTTGGTAGTTCTGTAGTGCCTGGTCGGAGGGGTCCGGACTAGGCGATGGCGAGGTACACGCCGGCGGCCAAGGCGGCGCCGATTAGCGGTCCAACAGTGGGGTGAATGGCGTTAATCCATTCGCCCTTGCCCTTGCCTTTGATGGGAAGGACGAAAGCGTACATGATGCGGGGGCCGAGGTCACGGGCGGGGTTCAGCGAGTAACCGGTGGGGCTGCCGAGGCTCATGCCGATAGAGACAATGATAGCTGCCACCGCGGCGTAGGTGAGGTTGCCAAGGTTGACGGCTTCGTTGTTCCAGAGGGCGACAAGGATGAAGAGCACCAGTACGAAGGTGGCGATGATTTCGGTGACGTGGTTCCACAGCATGCTCTGCACGGCGGGGCGGGTGTGGAAGACGTTGCCGATGGTGGCGTTGGCGCCGGATTCGGTGCCGTCTTCGTTGTAGGCGTTAGCGTCGAATTGCTTCTTGAAGGCAGCCCAGGCGAGCAGGGCACCGACCATGGCGCCCAGGAACTGGCCGAGAATGTAGAAGATGAAGGCGCCCCATGGGGTCTTGCCTGCGATGCAGAGGGCGAAGGTGACGGCGGGGTTGATGTGTCCACCGGTGGGATGGGCGATGGAGGCACCGGCGAAGACAGCAAGACCCCATCCGAAGGCGATGAGGAGCCAGCCGGAGTTCTTGGCAGCGGAGCTACGGAGACTGTTGGCGGCGCAGACGCCGTTACCGAGCAGCAGCAGCACCATGGTGCCGAGGAATTCCCAGCCGAAGATAGCTGCGCCGCTAAGTTCTGTTCCGTTGATCATGTACATATAGCTTGGTCCTTGTCAGGAGAGCGGGGGGGAGAACCTGCGTACTCGAAGTAGTGAAACGACAGATCTTCTCTTAATCGTATTTTGTTGTGTCCGGTGAGGCAGGTTTGTTGCCTCACACCTTACGTTTGTTGCAAGCATTTCACCGTGATCTGGGCTACATTTCAGGTCCTGATCATATGGGGTCTCACCTGCTCATGAGGGCAAAAGGCGCCTCCCCGGGGAGAGCGGGGAGGCGCCTTTTTCATCAGGAGGTCACATGTGTGAAGTAAGTGATTCCGGGTGATGGTGTTACTTCTTGTCGACGTCGTCAACGTAGGCCGGGCGGGCTTCCTCGGCCTGGTTGCGGAGGGCGTCGGCTTCTTCGTCGGTGATGGCCTTCTGGGAGTTGAGCTCGGCGACGACGCGGTCGCGGTAGAGCTTAACTTCCTTCTCCTTGGTGGCATCGTCCCAGCCGAGGACGGGGGCGATGAGGTCGGCGATCTCCTGGGCGGAATCCATGCCGCGATCATCGTATTCGATGGAGATGCGGGTACGGCGGGTGATGACGTCCTCGAGGTGCAGAGCACCTTCCACTGCGGCGGCGTAAACGGCCTCGACGCGGAGGTAGCCTTCGGCGTTGGTGATGGGCTTCTTGAGGGACGCATCGTTCTTGGCGTAGGAGAGCACGTCGAAGATGAGGGAGCCGTAGCGGTTGAGGAGGTGCTCAACCTGATCCTCGGTGATGCCGCACTTGGCGGCGAGGGCGTCGAGCTGGTTGGTCAGTGCCCAGTAGCCGTCAGCACCGATGATGGGGGTTTCTTCGGTGGTGGACTTGGCGACCTCGCCGGGAACGTCCTTGAGGGCGGCTTCGACGGCATCCTTGCCGATGACGCGGTAGGTGGTGTACTTACCGCCGGCGACGGAGACGAGGCCGGGGCACAGGCGGGCAACTTCGTGGTTGCGGGCGAGCTTCTCGGTGTTCTGCTGGCCAGCCTGGGCGACGAGCGGGCGGAGACCGGCGTACACACCGACGATGTCGGCGTAGGTGATGGGTTCCTGAAGGCGCGAGTTGAGCTCTTCCAGGACGTAGTCGATGTCGGTCTTGGTGGCGGCCGGGTGGGCCAGGTCGAGCTTCCAGGAGGTGTCGGTGGTGCCGACGATCCAGTAGTTGCCCCACGGAATCACGAACAGTACGGACTTCTCGGTGACGAAGCACAGGGCGGAGTCGGACTTGATGCGATCCTTGGGGACCACGATGTGGATGCCCTTGGACTGGTGGACGTGGAACTTGGCCTTGGCGCCGGCGAGGTTCTGCATTTCGTCGGTCCAGACGCCGGTAGCGTTGATGACGGCAGAGGCCTTCACGTTCTGGGTGCGGCCGTCTTCGGTGTCCTTGATGGTGACGCCGACGACGCGGTCGCCGTCCTTGAGGAAGTCAATGACCTGGGTGGAGGTGCGGATGACAGCACCGTACTTCGCGGCGGTGCGGGCAACCATCATGGTGTGGCGGGCGTCGTCGACGAGGGTGTCGTAGTACTGGACGCCGCCGCAGGTGGCCTTGGGCTTGAGCGATGGGATCTTCTTGAGGATGCTCTTGCGGGTGAAGTGCTTCTGCATCGGGACGGTCTTGGCGCCACCCATGCGGTCGTAGAGGGTGAAGCCGGCGAACATCATGATGCGCTCAAAGAACGGCGTGGTGAGGGGGTAGATGAACTTCAGCGGCTTGACGAGGTGTGGCGCCAGGGTGTGCATGGACAGCTCGCGCTCGTGCAGCGATTCGGCGACTAGGCCGAACTGGGGGATCGGGTTTGGCTGCAGGTAGCGCAGGCCACCGTGGAACATCTTGGAGGAACGGCTGGAGGAGCCGCAGGCGAGGTCGCGGGCCTCGACCATGGCGACCTTCAGGCCACGGGTGGCGGCGTCGAGTGCGGCGCCTACACCGACGGAACCGCCGCCGATGATGAGAATGTCGAATTGTTCGGAGCCGAGGCGATCCCAGTTGGATTCGCGAAGCTCAAGAGTGAGTTCGGACGGTGCAGACAAGTGAGTCCTCCTGTAGAAAACCTTATGTCCCCGAGAGTCAGGGAATGGGTACTGCTTTACCGTACATCCTACGCTAGGGGCCGTAAATCAGTGTTTGAGCAGCTAGACCGCTAATTGTGGGCCGCGTTACACATTTTTGTAAACGAACTGCAAAAATAGCATTTCCTTAGAGTGGTTTTAGTCACAGTTCGGAATCTGGTTGTCGAAAAGCACCAGTTTTAGCGGAACGAGGTGTTTGCTAGTTTTCCGCTCATTTTCGCACTACAGTGAGGTAATGGCCTTGGAACCTCTCTATTCGTTTATCTCCCGACTTGCACGAACTGTGACGTTTTTGCTGCGCCACAACATCGTCGTCACCGGGGAAGAAAACATACCGAAAAAGGGTGGTGCACTCATGTGCATCAACCACACCGGCTATGTGGACTTTTACTTCTCGGGTATTCCGCTGCTCCGCGCCAAGCGCAACCCGCGCTACATGGCAAAGCAGGAGATCTTCGAAAACCCTGTCGCCGGCCCCATCATGCGCGCACTGGGCCACATTCCGGTGGACCGCATCGCCGGCCGCGAGTCCATGGACACCGCCATCGACATGCTGAAGAAGGGCGAGATGGTTGCGATCTTCCCCGAGGGCACCATGTCCAACTCTTACGAAATTAAAGACATGAAGACGGGTGCCGTACGCATGGCGCAGGGCGCCGGTGTCAAAATCTATCCCGTTATCGTGTGGGGTTCCCACCGCGTTTACCGTCGCAACATTAAGCCCAACTTGGAGCGCGGCATCCCCATCATGGTCCACTTCTGTGAACCGATGGACGTATCCGATGGAGACCCGGAGGAGCTCACCCAGCAGCTCCGGGCCACCATGCAGAAAACCTTGGAAGAGGTGCAGCAGCGCTACATTGAGCAGTTCGGTCCCTTCGAGGAGGGGCTGCCGTGGATGCCCGCCCGCCTGGGTGGCAGCGCCCCCACCTTGGAGGAGGCGCAGGTCGCCGACGACAAGATCGATGAGGACCGCGAGCGCGCCAACGCCATGATGCGCCACTCCTACAAGGCGGCTAAGGAAGTCCACACCGTCATCCTCAACACCACCGACGCCACTGCCGACGAGGCCGCCCCGGAGGCGAAGCTGTCCCGCCTCACCAGCATGCGGGCCGCCGCCGAGAAGCTCAACCGGGCCGCTGAGGAGCTGGCAGAAGCAGCGAAGGCACCGGATGGGGAGGTTGCCAAGCGGAAGGCGGGGGCTGGTTCGCTCCGCAATATGACGGAGACGGTTGCCTCTGCGGCGGTGGAGCTGGAGCGGGCGACCGTGCTGTCGAGCCGCAAGGCGTCCCGCCGGTTGGGGGCCAGTTCGGATTCGGTGACGGAGTTCGCCACCGGTTTCCGTCACCGCACCGCAAAGTCGCTACACGCTGGCGCAGAGTACTTGTCGCAGAAGGCGCAGTCCCTGTTGACCTACCTGTCGGACGCCGAGGAAGCGGCCCGGAAGGCGGGGGAGGAACGCCAGATTCGCCACGCTATCGCCCGGGAAGCCCGGGTGGAGCAGGCGGCGGCCGATGAGGTCCGCAAGACCACGAAGAAGCTGGAGGCGGCTCGTCGGCAGAAGGAGCGCGAGGCAACCCGCGCTTTGGAGGATGCCGCCCGCGCCACTGAGCAAGCGGTGCATGTGTTGGAGGAGACGGTAGCTCTCGGGGACGATGCCGATGCCCGCAAACGCTGAGTTTGGTGTTAGCAGTGTACCCCCCCTTGCCCATGGTGGTATGGGGCTGGTGGCCACCGACCTGGATGGCACTCTGCTGGATTCCCATAAGCGGGTGAGCCCACGTACCCAGGCGGTTCTCGCGCAGCTGGATGAGTGCCATATTCCGCTGGTGATTGCGACGGGTCGGCCGGTGCGCTGGCTACCCCCGGTGTGGGAGCAGCTGCCGGTGCGCCCCCTGTGTATCTGCATGAACGGCGCGGTAATTTACGATTCGTTCCACCGCCAGGTGTTGCGCCGGGTGGTGCTGAAGCCGACGGTGCTGCAGGACATTGTGCAGAGTGTGCACGAGGCGCTGCCGGAGGCGTGCTTTGCGGTGGAGCGCATTACCTCGGAGATGACGCCGTCCACGGGTGAAGGCCCGGTGGAGGAGTTTTTGATCGCTGAGAATAACGAGCACATCTGGTACGAGCAGAATGCGCCGCGGACGTCGTTGGCGGCGTTGGCGGAGGAGCCGGCGGCGAAGCTGCTGGTGCGTGCCGAGGATATATCCAGTGCGGAGATGGCTGAGATGTTGTGCCCGCTGGTGGAGCCGGTGGCGAATGCGACGTACTCGGTGGATGGGGGTCTGGTGGAGATTTCTCACCCAGTGGCCACGAAGGGGGAGGCGTTGGTGCGGATTCTGGATTACTGGGATCTGTCGGAGGAGACGCTGTTGGCGTTCGGTGATATGCCGAACGATATGGACATGCTGGAGTTGGCGGCGTGGGGTGTGGCCGTGGAGAACGCGCATCCGGCGGTGCAGGCTGCAGCGGATGAGGTGACAGTATCCAATGATGAGGATGGTGTGGCCGTGGTGCTGGAGCGTTTGCTGAGCGCCTAACTGCGGCACGTCACTGCCCATTGTGTTGGTGACTGTGCGTTTGTCACTGTGTGTTTGCCACTGTGCAAAGGAGAGGGTGGGAAGCCTGGTTGGGCTTCCCACCCTCTCCTGCTATTGAGAGTGTTTGGAGGGCCGTGCGGACGATGTTATGCGGACCCGGGTTGTGTAGTGGTTGTGTTATGGACAAAGGCTGTGTGGAACCCTTGCGGTGCGGCTAGTGCGGGTGCCAGGGGGTGCTGGTCTGCACTAGTGCGCCACCTAGTGCGCTGGTGGCCGCTTAGTTCTTGGGCGGTTGCAGCTGGCCGAGGGGCAGGATGTTGTATTCGCGGCCCTCGCAGAATTCGTTGGGTGCGGGGGTGCCGGCGAAGCGTGCCTGGGCCCAGGCAGCGGCACTTGGCAGGCCCACGAAGCCGACGAGCAGGTGCTCGGAGAGGTCCATGGTGGCCAGGGTGACCTTGGTGCCGGTGCTGCAGTAGCGGCGGGCGAGCTTCCTGATCTTGGCGACGGGGACGGCGATGTCCTGGTTACCGTGGTAGAGGTAGAGCGGCATCTTGGGGGACAGCGGGTAGTAGAGGGGGCTGTTCTCGCGGACGACTTCCAGTTCGCGCTTCTGCTTGCGGATGTCGACGTTGTTGAAGACGCTGCGCATGGACTGGCCGGCGAAGGCAGCGATCATGGTGGAGACGCAGGAATCTTTGAGACCCTTGCGGAGGCGGTCCTGCCATTCGGGCTTCATGCGGGCGAAGACGTTCATGCGGTCGGGGTATTCGCGTTCGAGGCCGAGCATGGAGCCAGCGACGATGCCGAAGCCGGGGTTGGGGTTGTTGCCCAGGGCGAGGCCCATCCATTCCATGTCGGCGGGGGTGCCGCCGGCGATGGCACCGACGAAGCGCGGGGCGGGGGCGTACTTGGGGGCCATGGAGGCTGCGATGAGGGTGGTCATGGCGCCGCCGGAGTAGCCGCCGAGGATGACCTTGGAGTGGCGGGAGTTGAACTTACGGGAGGTCACCAGGGCGGTGGTGGCGTCGAGGATGATGTGTCCTGCCAGGATGTTGGCACCATAGGCGCCTTGCATGCCTTCGAAGTCGGGGAGGAGGATGTTCCAGCCCTGGGACAGTGCGGCGTTCAGACCGAGGGAGATTTCACCGGCGACGGTGAGGGACTCGGGGTTGTTGAACTCGGTGATGGGGGTGGTCAGCGAGTAGGTGGGTTGGCACTCAGCGCCGAGAGAGTTGATGAAGTGGTTGTACACCATCAGCGGCACGTTGGGGATGGCGTAGGACTGCGGCTGACGGAGCAGCAGGGCGGTGGCAAAGATTTTTTCGCCACGGGAGTTCGTGGAGGCGAACACGAGCTGCTCGGCTACTGCGGTGGGGAACTGCACCAGTTTCATGGAGCGGCTCTTGATGAGGCGTCCGTGGGGCAGGTTCTCGTACTTGGAGGCGGGGACTCGGAACCAGGGGTCCTTCACCTTGGAGGGGTAGATGGGGGCGGCGGTAGCGTCGGGGCTGACGGCGACCGCGGTGCCGGCGGCGAGTGCGACGGCGCACAGGGCGGACATGAGTTTCGTCCGGAAGCTTCGACGTGCTGTCATCAGCTTTCTCTCTTTCTCTCAATAGCTGGCAGGCTACACTTTACCGATTTGCTCCCTATCCTCGTAGTTCTACTCTGCCGCGTAGCGCTTGGGGGTGGCCTTACGGGGTCGATTTCCGGGGGATCCCAGGGGTGGTTTCCGTGGTGTTTTCCGGGTTTTTCGCTGGTTACGCAAGGGTTAGGGTCGGTGTTGGCATGTTGTGTGTGCCCTATTTAGTTGGGGTGGTGGTGCTCTGTCGGGGGTTATTCCGACAGAGCGGGTGGTTCTGTATGGAGTTGTAGGTTTGTGGGGGCGGGCCGTGTGTGTGTGGGGGGGTGCGGCGGCTGCCCGGCCGGGCTGGGTTAGCACTCGGTGTTTTGTGGGGGTAGGTCGGCGAAGCGGCTGAGGACCCAGGGGAAGGCGAACCAGGATCCGACGGCTGCGTTGGTGACGTGGTTGGAAACGAAGGTGTCGATGATCTGGATCTTGAGGTTGTGGTTGGTGCGGCACCAGCGTTTGGTGACCTTCTTGATGAGGGGCAGGGGGACGAGGTCGTCGCGGCTGCTGGACCAGATGAAGACGGGCACGCGGGGGACGGGCTTGTAGTTGATGAGGCTGTTTTCGGCGAAGACGGCGAATTCGTTGTGCTGTTCGCGCAGTTTCACGTTGTTAAACATGGTGGTGGCGGATTCGTTCGCCATGGCATCGAGCATGCGCGGGGTGCAGGCGTCGCGGTTGGCGTCAACGATTTGTTTGCCGTGCTTGGAGAGGCGAGCGTAGACGTTCATGCGGTCGGGGTATTCGCGTTCCATGCCGATCATGGAGCCCATGGCGATGCCGAAGCCAGCATTGCGGTTGTTGCCCAGGGCTTTGCCCATCCACACCATGTCGACGGGCATGCCACCGGCGGCGAGGCCCACGATGTTGAGGTTGGGGGCATAGGTGGGGGCCATGGAGGCGGCGTAGCCGGCGACCATTGCGCCACCGGAGTAGCCGGCGAGGATGATCTTGGGGTTGGGGATGTTGAGGGCTTTGATCTGGCGGGCGGCTTTGGTGGCGTCGAGCATGATGTGTCCGCCTAGGAGGTTAGCTCCGTAGGCGGATTGGAGGCCGAGGAAGTCGGGGAAGATGGTGGTGATGCCCCAGATTGCGGCGAGGGCGCCGATGCCGTAGAGGGACGCGTTGCGCGTCATGATTTCGGCTTTACGGTTAGCGTTGGGGGTGCGGCCGCCGGTGGTGATCCAGTCGGCGGTGGCGTTGAAGGAGAAGGAGGGCTGACACTGCACGCCGAGGGAGTTGATGAAGTCGTTGTAGACCAGCACGTTGTTGTTGGGGCGAGCGATGATGGGCCGCATGACGGCGGAGCTGGCGAGGACAGCTTTGCCGTGGGAGTTGGTGGTCTTGAAGACGTATTGGAGGACCTGGGTGCCTTGGACGACGAAGTTGGAGACGGGCCGGACGCGGATGAGGGTGCCGTTGGGGACGGAGTTGAGCTTGGCTTGGCTGACGGTGAAGAAGGAGCCGAGGGGGGTGGTGTCGTAGAGGGGGGTGGCGTCGGCGGGGGTGGCAGCTACGACGGAGCCAGCTAGTACAGCTGCAGTGACTGTCGCGGCGGTGATGCTTTTGAGGCGGGTGGTCCGTGTCGTCATGTGGGTGGGTTCTCTTCCTTCGGGGAGGGTGCTGCGGTTAGCGGGGGATACGGCGGCAGTCGTTGCGCATCTTTCCGCCGTTACTCATCTGGAAGAGCCACTGAGCGGCTGCGGGGATGTTGTAGAAGGCGGTGGAAACGTGGTTGGGGTCGTTTACTTCGATGTATTGGATGCGGGATCCGGTGGCGCAGTAGCGGCGCATGGTGGCGCGGAGGGGGCGGATGGGAGCGCCGATGTCGGTGCGGGATCCGAAGACGTAGAGTTTGGTGCCGCGGCTGGGGTGCCGCTGGTCGTAGTAGAGGCTGTTTTCGCGGAGGACGCGGAAGGCGGAGCGTTCTTGTGCGGGGTTGAGGCTGACGCCGTCGAAGATGGTGTTGACGGATTCGCCTTTGAGGGATTGCAGGAGGCGCGGTGAGCAGGCGTCTTTGAGGACGCGCATCTTGCTTTTGCCGTGTTGGGAGAGGCGGGGGGTGACGCGCATGCTCTTGGGGTATTCGCGTTCGAGGCCGACGAGGGAGGCGAAGGCGAGGCCGAAGGCGTCGTTGGGGCGGTTGCCGAAGCGGACTCCGTAGTATTGGAGGTCGGTGGGGGTGCCGCCGACGGCGATGGCGTCGAAGTGGACGTCGGGGGCGTAGTCGGCGCGGAGGTTGGCGGCCCAGAGGCTGACCATGGAGCCGCCGGAGTAGCCGAGCATGCCGGTCCAGCTGTGTCGCATGTCGAAGCTGGGGGTGTTTTTCATGGCGCGGACGGCGTCGAGGACGATGTGTCCGGCGCGGATGTTGGCGGTGTAGGCGGCTTTCATGCCCTCGTGGTCGGGGATGAGGAGGGCGTATCCGTAGCGGGCTGCGATGGCGGCGTACCACATGGCGATGAAGCTACGGGTGTTCCATTCGGGGTTGAGGCTGGAGTAGGAGAAGCTGGGTTGGCAGCCGATGCCGAGGGAGTTGATGAAGTCGTTGAAGACGACAACTTTTCCGTTTTTGGGGAAGTTGGCGGGTTTGACGAGGACGGCGGTGGCGTAGGTGGGGCGGTTGAAGGTGTCGCGGGTGGAGAAGACCATTTGGGTGGCGTTGCCGCCGGGGACGAGGAAGGCGGGGAGTTTGCGACTGCGGAGGAGTTTGCCGTGGGGTTTGTGGGTGTACTGGGCTGCGGGGACGTTGAAGAAGGGGTCCAGAATGGGTGAAGGCATGGTGGCTGCGGCTTGGGCTGTTTCAGGGTTGATGAGTCCTACCGTGAGCGTGAGTGCCCCTGCTGCGGCGAGTAGCCGAGTAGTCAAACGCTTCATAGTTCTGTTCTTGTCCCTTTGTATGTGTAGAGCTATGGCCTAGGTCGTGGTGGAGTAGACGGGTCCTCTCGACGCCATACTAACTGTCAAAATCACACTTGTAACACTTTTAACAATAGTAACAATAATCGCAAAGGTTATGTTTGCTGTCTAGTGTCACACCACCGATTTGTCCCGGGATTTTTCTCACATCCGCAAGATTTTGGGGAGTTTCAGGGAATAAATCCGGGGGGTGACGAGTCCCGTCAAGTCCTCACGCTGACTGCCCATCGAGTCCGCATGCTGGCTACCTGTCGCTGCTATTCGCAGTTGTGCCGAGGAGCACCGCGACATACCCCAATGAAAAGCTCCTATGTATGTATATGTGTGGTGAGACATCAAATGTTACATGGATAACGTGGGGAAATGCCATTTGTAGCAGATTTCCGCGGATACCATCTCCCCATTAACGCCGGTCATCGTAGGGATGGCATCTTGGTATTACCTGTCCATGAACATCCGTTCTAGGCACAATATTGGCTAGGCTTAAGGGGACTCACCGCCCGGTAACGCACAGGTGTTTTCCCGAGCGGAACACCTCCCCCCCCATCTAGGGCGCACCGCGTCCCCTAGTGTGTACGAGAAAAGGCGTTCACATAATGAACACTCAGTCATACGACCTCATCGTGGTCGGCTCCGGTTTCTTCGGACTGACCGTCGCCGAGCGCGCCGCCAGCCAACTAGGCAAGCGCGTCCTCATCATCGAGAAGCGTTCCCATATTGGCGGCAATGCGTTCTCGCAGCCCGAACCGGAAACCGGCATCGAGGTTCACCAGTATGGCGCCCACCTCTTCCACACCTCCAACCAGCGTGTGTGGGACTACGTCACCAAGTTCACCAAGTTCACGGACTACCAGCACCGCGTGTTCGCCATGCACGACGGCAAGGCCTACCAGTTCCCCATGGGGCTCGGCCTTATCTGCGAGTTCTTCGGCAAGTACTACAGCCCGGACGAAGCCCGCGCCCTCATCAAGGAGCAGGCCTCCGAGGTGAAGACGGAAGAGGCCACCAACCTGGAGGAGAAGGCCATCTCACTGATCGGCCGCCCGCTCTACGAGGCCTTCGTGCGCGATTACACCGCCAAGCAGTGGCAGACCGACCCGAAGGAGCTCCCGGCAGCAAACATCACCCGCCTGCCGGTGCGCTACACCTTCAACAACCGCTACTTCAACGACACCTACGAGGGTCTGCCAGTGAACGGCTACGCTGCTTGGCTGCGTGCCATGATCGATCACGACCTCATTGATGTGCAGCTGGACACTGACTGGTTCGATGTGCGGGAGGACGTGCGTGCCGCTAACCCGGATGCCCCTGTCGTCTACACCGGCCCGCTGGACCGCTACTTCGACTACTCGGCGGGCCGCCTGGGCTGGCGCACCCTGGACTTTGATGTGGAAGTTCTGCCCATTGGGGACTTCCAGGGCACGGCCGTCATGAACTATAACGACGCAGACGTCCCCTACACCCGTATTCACGAGTTCCGCCACTTCCACCCGGAGCGGGCCGACCGCTACCCCAAGGACAAGACGGTCATCATGAAGGAGTACAGCCGCTTCGCGGAGGAAGACGATGAGCCGTACTACCCCATCAACACCCCGGAGGACCGCGAGATTCTGGCCGCCTACCGGGAGCTGGCTGCCGCCGAAACCGCCGACCAGAAAGTGTTGTTTGGTGGCCGGCTGGGTACCTACCAGTACCTAGATATGCACATGGCTATTGCGTCCGCCCTCACCATGTTCGACAACCAGCTGGCCCCCTACTGGACTGATGGTGCTGCCTTGAAAGGAAAGGGTCAGCGCTAATGTCCACTGCTCCAACGTCCGCACAGTTTTCCACTTTTGCAGGGGAGCGGCTTGCCCGCATCATTACCCCGCGCCCGGGTGAGCCTCTTGACGTGCGCAGCCTTTATTTGGTGGAGGCGTCCACCAATCCGCGTCGCTGCCACGCCCCGAGCCGCACCACCTTGCGGATTCCGGCAGACTCGGAAGTCTCCTTCGAGACGTATTTCAATGGTCTGCCCGCCTCCTACTGGCGGCGTTGGAGCACCCTCACGTCGGTGGTGCTGAGACTGCATCTCACCGGCTCGGGCCGGGTAGATGCGTACCGGTCGAAGATCGATGGGTCGCGCATCGGTATTACTGGCGCTTCCTTCTTTGGGGCGGAGGGTGATGGTACTGCCACGCCGCATTCCCTGGACCCGCAGGTCACCCTGTGTGCGGACGGGTCCAGCATCGTCGAGCTCACGCTTGGCTTGGAGCCTTTTGAGGATGGCGGCTGGCTGTGGTTCGACATCACCGCTGACACCCCGGTGGAGCTGCTGGAGGGTGGCTGGTATGCCCCCGTCGCCGCCCCCGCCACCGTCACCTATACGGATCCGCAGTCGGGCCTTACCCAAGAGGTCGATAACGCCAACAAAGTGGTTATTGGCATCCCCACCTTCAACCGCCCAGACGATGCGGTGGCGGCCTTGCAGGCGTTGGCCTCCGACCCGGATGTGGACGCCATCATCGAAGCTGTGCTGATGCCCGACCAGGGCACCAAAAAAGTTATCGACCACCCCGAGTTTGCAGCTGCCGCAGCCCATTTCGGCATTGGCGAGGGAGTGGACGGCGCCACCGACGCAGCCGGCCAGCCGCTTCCCGTCACCCCCGACGGCCGCTTCTTCCGCTTCGAACAGGGCAACCTGGGCGGCTCCGGCGGATACAGCCGCATCATGTATGAGGCTCGCCAGCACACCACCGCCCCCTTTATCCTCTACATGGATGACGACATCGCCATCGAACCCGACAGCATCCTCCGCGCAGTCGCGTTCGCCCGCTTCGCTAAGCAGCCCATGCTGGTCGGTGGCCAGATGCTCAACCTACAGGAGCGCAGCCACCTCCACTCCATGGGCGAGGTTGTCAACCGCGCCGACTTCATGTGGACCTCCGCCCCGCACGTCCACTACGACCACGACTTCAGCCAATACCCACTGTCGGCAGCCCGCGACCACCGGGGCGCCGAGCAGACGGGTCTAGCCGACCCCCGCTGGAAGGAAACTGCGGACCTGCACCGCCGCATCGATGTGGACTACAACGGCTGGTGGATGTGCCTCATTCCGCGCCTGGTCGCGGACACCATCGGCCAACCCTTGCCGCTCTTCATCAAGTGGGATGATGCCGAGTTCGGCCTGCGGGCCGGCGCCCACGGCTTCCCCACCGTCACCATGCCCGGTATCGCCATCTGGCATATGGCCTGGTCGGATAAGGATGATGCGATCGACTGGCAGGCCTACTTCCATCTGCGTAACCGCCTAGTGGTGGCCGCCCTCACCCAGCCGGAGGGGGACTCCATTAACGGCATGTTGGCGTCCATGGCGAAGGCCGTGGTGAAGCACACGCTGTGCCTGGAGTACAGCACTGTCGCCATCCAGATTGAGGCCATTAAGGACTTCCTGCGTGGCCCCGATGCCCTTTTCGACTTGCTGCCCACGGCCCTCCCGAAGGTTGCTGCGATGCGCCGCGAGTTCCCGGATGCGGTGGTGCTCCGTTCCGCCAGCGACCTACCTGCCCCCTCTGGTGGGCCCGGTGGGGTGACGGTGGAGCCGCGCGGTATGCGCCGGAAGGTGACGGCGTTGGCGAAGGGGCTGCTGCATTCGGTTCGCCCGGCGGACCCCGCCCACCATTCCACCCCGCAGATGAACCTGCCGCCCATTGATGCCCGCTGGTACTCTCTCAGCCGGCTGGATGGGGCTACCGTCACTACCGCCGATGGGCGTGGTGTGGTGTACCGGCAACGAGACTTGGACAAGGCGAAGCAGCTAGTGAAGGACTCTTTTGCCATGCACAAGCAGCTGCGCGAGAATTGGGCGAAGATGCAACGCGAGTACCGCGCTGCGCACCCGCGCCTGACCAGCCTGGAGGCGTGGTCCGAGGTTTTCGGGCCCGACACGCTGGGCTGATACTGGGCCGCGACTTGGCTGATGCCAGGCTGTGACTGGCCTAATGCCGAGCTGCGACCTTGTGCTGAGGGTTTGGCGCATTACGCGCCGAGCCATACGTGAATAACAACAATCGATCCACTCAATATTGACGGAGATTACTGCCATGGCGAACGCTTCCGGTGAGCCTGAATACCACGATTCCGCTGCCCACGAGGTTGACGCACACACCGGCGCCACCATCCACCACGATGGCTACGGCGACGCACCTCACGAGCTGCACTATGTGGATGCCCACTCCGGCGCTTCCCAGATTCACCCCGAACTAGGCTCCGCCGCCGGCCACAGCAAGCGCACCGTCTTTGACGTCACCTGGGAAGAATGGAAACGCGCCCAGTGGTTCGGCCGCGGCAGAGTTCCTGAAGACGTGCCGGATGCTTTCTCCGGCGCTTCCCGCTACTTCTCCGAAGAGGAACACCTCCTCGTTAACCTGCAACGCTGGTGCGAACCCTACCCGTGGACGGTGAAGACCGCGCAGGGCCTCTCCCACTTCGGTGAGCACTCGCTGGGCTGGCTGGCTCTCTCCGGCGTATGCGCCCTCGCCTCCCCCAAGCAGCGGGAACAGTGGGGGTGGGCAGCGCTTTCCGCCTTCGGCTCGCACGCCCTGGCCGTCATCATTAAGCGGATTGTGCGCCGCCACCGCCCCAGCAACCCGGCTATTGAGGTCAATGTCTCCACCCCCAGCGAGCTCAGTTTCCCCAGCTCGCACTCCACCAGCACCACCAGTTGGGCAACCAGCGCCACCATCATCTCCCGTAATCCGCTGCCGCTGGTGCTCAGCCCCATCATGATGGCTTCCCGTATGCTGGCCGGCGTCCACTATCCCACGGATGTGGCGGCGGGTGCTGTGCTGGGTGCCGCCTCCAGCCTGGTGACCCACAAATGGGGCCTCGTCGTGTTGCAGCGGCTTATTGGGGGGAAAAATAGTTAGTATGTCGTCGTAGGCATCCACAAGGAGCAGCTATGACGAATCCCCCCCGCCCCTCTCGCCCTTCGCGCCCGGGTCAGCCGGGTCGCCCCGTCGACCCGAACCGTCCTGCCGATTCTTCCCGTCCTGCCACCCCCAGCCGCCCCGCGGCGGCAGGTCGCCCGGGTCGTGCTCCCGTACAGCGTATCGGCGGCAGTACTAGTGCAGCCGGGCGGGGTGACGGTGCCGCCCAACGCCCCCCTCGTCCCGCCCGCCCCACCGCTAGCCGCGGGGGAGCTGCCGGACGCGGTGCTGCCTGGGGCAAGGTCGGTGGTGCAGGTGCCGCTACGCGTGGTGGTGCCGGCCAGCGTGGCCCAGCTCAGCGCGTGTCTGGATTCCGCGGGCAAGTTCAGGGTGGCGGTGCCCAGCGGGGTGCTGCACAGTCTTCTAACCCCCGGTCTGTTAACCCGCAGTCTCCCAAAGCACAGGGCGGTAAGCGGAAGGGCCTCGTCGCTTTCTTTGGCTCAGGTGCCCTCGCCAACAAGCGCACCTACCTCATCATCGGCGCTATTGTACTGGTGCTTATTATCGTGATCGCTGCTGTCGCCAGCCAGCAAAGCTCGTCGAATAACGCCGCGTCCACCGTCACCGCCATCACCAGCACCACAGTTGCCGGGGAGAACCGCACCTCCGCCCCGGATGCGGAGGCACTCACCGGCGATAAAGCCGTCACCCCCGACCTGTCTGGTCTCGCTATGGACCCGAACTCGGACCCCAACGCGAAAGCCTACTTTGCGGCTTTGAAGAAGGGTGGCATTCCGGTGAAGGATGGCATGGAAACGGCTCTGCTCGGTATGGGCTACATGCACTGCCAGGCGAAAAAGTCGAACGACCATAGGACCGACGAGGTCCAGGATGTCATGCTGGAATCCCTAGTGCAGGTGACGCCGGGCGTGACTAAGGCTAAGGCCAAGAAGGTTCTTTACGGGGCCTCCGACAAGCACCTGTGCAAGTCTCTCCAGAAGCGACAGTAGCGCCGCCCCCATCAGAACCAGCCCCCTCACCAGCGCGCAGGCACTGCCCTCAGCACCCTTCCCGCCGCCAGTACCCGCGACGTCGCCGGCGCGCAGGCACTGCCACTAGCGCGTATACCCCTCGTACACGCCCTGCGGAAATTTCTCTCAGTGATTTTCGCAGGGCGTGTGTAACGTTTTTCCAGCCTTGTCCGATAAACCTCGTGATAACGCGAAATCGCAGAACTCCTAAGGAAGGTTACGCATGTCCTTTGAGGTAGAGCCGCTCTTCCGTGGCACCACTATCGATACTTCTGTCCTGACCTCGTTCCCGGCTATCGCCGAGCAGCGCGTCGCCCAGATCCTGGCTGGAGAGGCGGAAGATTACCCCATCTACCGGTTCTTCGACTACCTCCGCGACCCGAACCCCACCCCGGAAGCCCTCACCTGGATTTCCTTCACTACCCGCGCCAAGGCCATCGCCGCCCGCCTCCAGCAGCTCTGCGAGCGCGGCGACCGCGTCGTCGTCATGATGTCCCAGAACCTGGACTACATCACCGGCTTCTTCGCCCCCTTCTTTGGTGGCCAGATCGCCATCCCCGCCTTCAGCCCTACCGAGCCCGCCCACGCCGGCTACCTGGAGGCTATCCTCACCGACGCTCAGCCCAAGGTCATCCTCACCGACGCCAAGGTGGCTGGCTCCGTCCGCCAGTTCCTCAAGAACGTCCACGTGGAGGACAAGCCGCGCATCATCGCCGTCGAAGGCATCGAGGACGAGATGGCTGCCTCCTGGGTTGACCCCGAGCTCGACCCCGAGGACATCGCCTACCTGCAGTACTCCTCCGGCTCCACCCGCCGCCCCACTGCCGCCAAGATCAGCCACCGTGCTGCCCTGGTCAATGTCGTGCAGATTATGCGCACCATCGGCCTCAAGCCGCACACCCGTGGCGTTAACTGGATTCCGATCTTCCACTCCATGTCCCTCATCTACCTGTTCGCTGCCCCGGTGTCCTACACCAGCATCGACATCATGGAGCCCGCTGCCTTCCTGCAGCAGCCCTCCCGCTGGGTGAACGCCCTCCAGTCCATTGACGGCGAGGACGTCTTCTCCTCCGGCCCCGACTTCGCCTTCGGCCTGGCCGCCGCCCGCGGCAAGCCGGAAGAGGGCCAGTCTCTCGACCTGTCCAAGGTCGTTGGCCTCATGAACGGCTCCGAATCCGTCACCCAGGGCACCGTGGACTTCTTCAACGCCACCTTCAAGCCCTACGGACTGCACGACAACGCTATGCGCGCCTCCTACGGTATGTCGGAAACCACTGCTGGTGCCGCCGCCCCCGAGCCCGAGGTGCCCACTTTCATCGCCAAGGTTGACGGCTACGAGCTGGCCGAGGGCAAGTTCGTCGAGGTTGCGCCGGGCGAGGAGGACAAGGGTCTGTCCCAGGTGGGCGTTGGTGGCCCGCTGCGTAATGAGTACGCCGTCATCGTCCGCACTGAGTTCGACGAGAACGAAGAGTACCTGGGTCGCGGTTCTGAGGTCCCCGACGGCACCATTGGTGAGATCTGGATTTCCGGCCCGAACCTGGCCTCCGGCTACTGGAACCGCCCCGAGGAAAGCGCCGAGACCTTCAACAATGAGTTGGTGGAGACCCTCGACGACGACCTCACCCACACCATCCGCTTCGGCCAGAAGGTGGATAAGGACGCTAAGTGGCTACGTACCGGCGACTGCGGCGCCTACTACAATGGCCAGCTGTTCATCACCGGCCGCGTGAAGGATCTCGTCATTGTGGATGGCCGCAACCATGTCGCCACCGACATTGAAGAGACCGTGGTGATGGCGGGTGCCGGCAAGTTCCTGCCCAACACCATTGCCGCCTTCTCCGTCAACGCTGCCGACCTGCTGGAGTCTGCGTCCCACCGCACTGGCCGTGTGATCGCCCCCGATACCAAGGGTGAGCAGCTGGTTGTTGTGGCCGAAGTCAACCCCGATAACGAGGTGGAAGACTTCGAGGAGGCGCTCGGCGCGGTGCGTACCCTGGTGGCTCGCCGTCACGGTGTGCAGCTGGCGGACTTCCGGGTGGTGGAGCAGGGTGCTATCCCGCGTACCCCCACCCAGAAGATTAAGCGTCTGGAGTGCCGCAATGCGTACGAGAGCGACTCTCTGAGCGCCCGCTTCTAGGCTGTGACGGTCAGTAGGCTCGTAGCCGCTATGACTGTGACCTAATTGCTCTGTGCGGCAGTGCGTCTGGGCCCTGGTGAAGGGTGCCGAGGCACTGCCGCTTCAGGCGTTTCTGGCGCCGGTGCAGGTGCAGACGCCCTCCATAATTGAACAGTTCCAGTGTGGTGTAGCGGACAGCGCGACGTGAACCGAAGTTAGTTTGTGGCACGCGTACTGTCCAGTAGAATTAATAAGACTGTGGGTATTTCGATTGTGCCCATGCGGACACCAGTTACTAACACCTTGTGTGAAATACGACGCTGAGATGGCTCGACTACCGGTCGAACACCATCGGAGAAAATGTTAAGACAGTTTATCTCCACAGAATGGCACGAGTGCCAGGATTTCTGCAGCGCAGCCCAGCTATCCAGTGGGCGAACACTAGAGAATCGAGATTTATTGTGAAGTCTGACCTTACGGTTGTTGAACTCATTGCCTGGATGCGGGAATGGATTGCAAACGACGTAAGCATTACCGTTTCGGAAGTGAACCCGGACCAGCCCTTCGAGGAGTTCGGTCTATCCTCCCGAAGCATTCTGGAACTCGCCGGCCAGCTGGAAGATCTCACCGGTAAATCTATCAATGCCGCCGTGGTGTACCAGAACCCCACGGTGAACAAACTGGCAGTCTTCCTCCTCGACGACTCCGACCCCGCCGCCGAAACCCACCAGAAGGTACGCGACCGCTCCACCGTCGAAGGCGCCGACATCGCCATCATCGGTGTGGCCACCCGCTTCCCCGGCGACGCTAACACCCCCGAGCAGTACTGGACACTTCTTCACGACGGCGTCGATGCCGTCACCGACCGTCCCGCCGACCGCTACCAGGAATTCCTGGAGGACAAGGACGTTGAGGCCAAGGTCAACGTAGCCCCCACCCGCGGCGGCTACATTAAGTCCGAGTACATCCGCTACTTCGACCCCGAATTCTTCTCCATCTCCCCGCGCGAAGCCGAGCAGGTGGACCCCCAGCAGCGTATGCTCCTGGAACTCACCTACGAGGTGTTCGAGGACGCCCACCTGCCCATCTCCGAGCAGCGCGGCCATAAAGTGGGCGTGTTCATCGGCGCCTCCAACCAGGACTACGCCCGCATTCTGGAAAGCGACTACTCCGCCTTCCACCCCTACTCTCTGACCGGTCTGTCCCCCTCGATTCTGGCCAACCGCGTCTCCTACGCTTTCGACTTCCGCGGCCCCTCCATCTCCATGGACACCGCCTGCTCCTCCTCCCTGGTGGCCGTCCACCAGGCTGTGCAGGCCCTCCGCCGGGGCGAAAGCTCCCTGGCTGTGGCCGGCGGCATCAACCTCATTCTCGCCCCCGGCACCCAGCTTGCCTTTGCCGACCTAGAGACGGTGCTCTCCCCGGACGGCTACATCAAGGCTTTCTCCAACGACGCCGACGGCATTTCCCGCTCTGACGGCGCCGGCCTGGTTCTGCTGAAGCGACTCCAGGATGCGGAGGCTGACGGCGACCACATTTACGCCGTCATCAAGGGTTCGGCTGTCAACCAGGATGGCCGCTCTAACGGCATCACTGCCCCCAACCCGGATGCGCAGATGGAGGTGCTGGTGGATGCCTACCACGACGCCAACATCACCCCGCAGGACGTGGACTATGTGGAGGCACACGGCACCGGCACTATTCTGGGCGACCCCATCGAAGCCCTCGCCCTGGGCAAGGTGTTGGGCTACGGCCGCGACGAAGAGAAGCCGCTGCTGTTGGGCTCCTGTAAGACCAACTTTGGCCACATGGAGTCGGCCGCTGGCGCCGCCTCCCTCATTAAGCTGGCGTTGGCTATGGAAAAGGGCGTCATTCCGCCCATGCTGCACTTCGCCGGCCCCAACCCGTACATCAACTTCGAGGGCGACCACCTGGAGCCCGTCACTGAGAACCGTGAGTGGCCGCGCTACTCCGGTAAGGCGGTGGCTGGCGTCTCCGGTTTCGGCTTCGGTGGCACCAACGCCCATATTGTGGTGGAGGAATACACCGGCCCGGCTGCCCCCGCTGCAGCTGTGGAGGGTGACAGGTCCGCTGCTGACGTTGCCGAGACTGCTGTGGATGGCGCTGCTACCGTACCCGCCGCTGACACTGTTGACGCTGACGCTGCTGATGCTGATGCTGATGCTGCCACCGCGACCGCAACCGATGCTGCCGCCGACCTGCCCGAGCTGAGTGACGCCGAGCGCGCCCAGCTGGAGGCCGAAAACGCCATGTTCGAGGAGCTGGAAGAACCCCGCGCCTACGTGCTGCCCGTCTCCGGCACCCTCTCCACCCGTGCCCGCCAAACCGCCAAGCATGTGGCGGACTGGCTGGAGGATAACCGCGACGTCGACCTTGCCGCCGTCGCCCACACCCTCTCCACCCGCTCCATTGGTCGCTTCCGCAAGGAAGTCGTCGCCACCGACGTGGACTCCGCCATCGCCGGCCTGCAGGCCATCGCGGAAGGCACCGAATCCCCGGACGTCTACTCCGGCCACCATGTTGCCCTGGAAGGTCCGGTGTGGGTGTACTCCGGCTTCGGCGGCCAACACCGCAAGATGGGCAAGCGCCTCTACCTTGCCGACAAGTTCCGGGGAGACTTCGGCGGAATCTTCGCAGCCTCCCTCGATAACGTTGCCGCCCTCATCAAGGAGGAGTCCGGCAAGGACATTCGGCAGATCATGCTCACCGATGCCCTCAACTGGGACACCGAAACCGCCCAGGACGGCATCTTCGCCATCCAGGTAGCCCTCACCGACACCCTCACCTACTTCGGCTGCCAGCCCGCCGCCGTCATCGGCCACTCCATGGGTGAAGTAGCCGCCGCCTACGCTGCCGGTGGCCTCAGCCTGGACGACGCCGTCCGCGTCATCTGCGTCCGCTCCCGCCTGCTGGGCGAGGGCGAAGCGACCCTCTCCGAGGACGAGCAGGGTGGCATGGCGCTGGTCGAATACTCCGCCGAGGAAATCTCCCAGCTCATCGCCGAAAACCCCGGCACGTTCGACACGGTGGAGCCGGCCGTCTACGCCGCCCCCACCCAGATCACCGTCGGCGGCAAGAAGCGCGACGTGCAGGCCTTCGTGGACTACGCCACCGAACACGGCAAGTTCGCCCGCATGATGCGCGTCAACGGCGCCGGCCACACCTCCATGGTGGCCCCGCTCATCGGCGAACTCATCGGCGAGATCGCCGACATCGAGCCGCGCCCGCTGCACTGCACCCTCTTCTCCTCCATCGACAAGGATGCCGTGTACCAGGTGGGCGACACCCCCACCGACTACAAGTACTTCGCCAAAGGCATGCGCCACTCCGTCTGGTTCACCCAGGCTGTCAGCCAGGCCTGCCAGGCCGGCCACACCTGCTTCATGGAGGTCTCCGCCCACCCGGTGGCTATCCTCTCCGTGGCCGCCGCCACCTACGCCGCCAACATCCCCAACGCGAAGCTCTTCTACACGCTGCGCCGCAAGGAATATGAGCCCAACACCCTGGTTCGTGCTATCGCCCAGCTGGCCGCCGCCGGCCACCACGCGAACCTCCGCAACCTGGCCCTCACCCAGGAGTACGCGGATGTGCCGCGCACCGCATTCCAGCGCAAGTACTGCTGGACCAGCGCCCGCCTTTCCGGTGCTAACGACTCCCACCTGCCCGGTGCTAACGACTCCCACCTGCCCGGTGCGCACGTTCTGCTGCCCACCGGCCAGCATGTGTGGAAGGCCCAGCACAAGGCTGTGAAGCAGCTGGAGATGTTGGCTCAGTCCGCCTCCGAATACTGCTACGGTGATGACGGCGTCGTCACCTCCTGGCAGCTGGAGGGCGAGGATGTGCCGGATGCCCGCTACATCACCATCCTCAACCCGCAGGAGGGTGGCGCCGAGATCGAGATCTTCACCCAGCTGCACGGCGAATCCCGCCCGCTGGCCTCCGCCACCATCACCGTGGGGGACTCCACTGCGGTGCCTGCCATCGTCATTGAGAAGCAGGATTCGGACGAGTTCGGCCCCGAGGATTTCCTGGCAGAACACAACACGGACAACGAGTTCTACGATCCCACCACCGGCGAAACCGTGGTGGAGCGCCTCACCAAGATTGTCGCCACCAACCTGGCCTACAACCCGGAGGACCTCACCAGCGAACTGCCGCTGATGGAACTGGGCCTCGACTCGCTCATGGCCATCCGCATCAAGAACCGCATCCAGTACCAGTTCCAGATCCCCGAACTGGACCTCATGGTGGTGCGTTCCTCCACCATTGGTGACGTCGCCGAGTACATCTCCAATGTGCGCGACGCCCAGTCGCAGGGCCTCTCCGATGAGGAAGCCTCCAAGGTGTCCGCCCAGAAGCTGGCCGAGAAGAAGGCCGACGAGAACGCTGCCGGCGGCGCCAAGGGCAAGGGTAACGGTGCGGGCGCAGACGTGCCCCCGCGCGACGCCTCCGAGCGCCTCGCCTTCTCCACCTGGGCCACCGTCACCGGCGAGTCTGCCGGCGACGTCATGCGGCCCCTCCCGCAGATCGGTGACGATACCCGCGCCAAGCTGGCCGAGCGTCTAGCCGAGCGCACCGGCTCCGACATTGACCCGGTGCTGCTGCAGGATGTGACAAACATTGAGCAGCTCGCCAACATCATTCGCCCGTTCCTCGAAAAGGAAGTGGAGGGTCTTGTGCGCACCCTGCGGGACTTCCCGGAGGACCAGCACGATAAGGCACTCTTCCTCTTCCACCCGGCCGGTGGCACTACCGCCCAGTACTCTGCGCTGGTGGCTGACCTCCCCGCCGACATGCCGGTCTTCGGCCTGGAGCGGGTGGAAGGCCCGCTGGAAGAGCGCGCCGCCGAATACCTGCCCGCCATCAAGGAGGTGCAGCCGGAAGGCCCGTACACGCTGGGTGGCTGGTCGCTGGGTGGCGCCCTCGCCTACGAGGTGGCCAAGCAGCTCATCGCCGCAGGTGACGACGTTGCCGCCATCCTCCTCATCGACACGGTGCGCCCCTCCGAGCCGGATCCCGGTACTCGCGAGGAACTGCACGCCCGCTGGGAGCGCTACGCCGCCTTCATTAAGAAGACCTACGGGGTGGACTTCCAGGTTCCCTACGACATTCTGGACTCCCAGGGTGAAGACGGCATGATGAAGCTCTTCGCCCAGATGGCCGCCACCGCCGACCTCTCCAACACGGGTGTGTCCGCGGCGGTCCTCGAGCACCAGCGTGCCTCCTTCGTCGATAACCGCATGCTCGCCAACCTGAACATGGAGACGTGGGCATCCGTGCAGGTGCCCGTCACCTTGTACCGCGCAGAGCGGATGCATGACGGCGCTATCGAGCTGGAGCCGCGTTACGCCCACATTGACCCGGACGGCGGCTGGGGCACGATCGTGAAGGATCTCACCGTGGTGCCACTGAAGGGCGACCACCTGTCGGTGATCGACGAGCCGGAAGTGGGCAAGATCGCCCGCGATATTACCGAGCGTCGCGAAAGCCTCGGACTGTAGCCATGTGGCTGTCGGTGGGGAGCCTCCCCGGGGAGGTTTCCCACCGTTAGTCTTTCCCCAGGAAAGGACACGAACGATGGCGGATCTTGAGCAGCAGACGCAGACCCCGCACCCGGCGGATGCCAATAGTGACACTGCCGACGACGTGATGTTTGAGGAAACCGCGTCGGCGGAGGACATGGAGAAGGAGCGGCGGAAGCTGCGCCCTCCGCGGAATCTCGCGGAGGCCATGTGGAAGGCTCTCCGCCCGCGCCAGTGGGTGAAGAACATTCTGGTGCTGATGGCGCCGCTGTCCGCCGGTACAGAGGTGGTGACGGATCCGCAGGTGCTCCTGCAGGTCCTCTACGCGTTCATCACGTTCTGCCTGGCATCGTCCTCCATCTACCTCATTAACGATGCGCGAGATGTGGAAGCCGACCGCGCTCACCCCGTGAAACGCTTCCGCCCCATTGCTTCTGGGGTGCTCCCGTTGGCTGTGGCATACACCATGGGCATTGTGCTCATGCTGGCGGCCATCATCCTCGGTTTCTTCCTCTCCGGGGCGCCGCTGGCCATTGTACTGGCCGTCTACATTGTGCTGCAGTTGGGCTACTGTTTCGGCCTCAAGCACCAGATGGTGTTGGACATTGTGCTGGTGTCCTCCGGCTTCCTGTTGCGCGCTATAGCCGGCGGTGTGGCCTCCGATGTGCCGCTCTCCCAGTGGTTCCTGCTGGTGATGGCCTTCGGTTCTATCTTTATGGCCAGTGGTAAACGCTACGCGGAGAAGATGTTGGCGGATAGGGAGGGCCGGCAGATCCGTAAGGTGCTGCAGTCCTACACCTCCACGTATCTGCGTTTTGTGTGGACGATGTCGGCGACGGCACTTATCCTCTGCTACTCCTTGTGGGCGTTCCAGCAGGGTGAGGTACCGTCGGTGGAGCCGGGTGCGAAGCTCTGGTACGAGATTTCGATGGTGCCGTGGGCTATTGCGGTGATGCGCTATGCGGTGGATGTGGACCGCGGCGATGCCGGCGCCCCGGAGGATATTGCGTTGAAGGACCACGTCCTGCAGGTGATCGCCCTCTTGTGGCTGGTGTGCATTGTGCTGGCCGTGTACGTCTACGGCGGCTAGCTGCTAGGAAGAGTAGGACAACATATACATATGGCGCAGCGCCGGTTGCCTTCGAAAGGAAGGGCCGGCGCTGTGGCGTAGAGAGGTGCGTGCATAGCGGCGCGCAACGGGCTATGCGCAATGGGTGTACACAACGGGGTGTCCGCAACGGGGTATGCGAAGCGGGGTGGCCGTGCACGCACCGCGGAGCTTGCGCTCCTGCTACTTGACGGTGATGGGGGTGTCGGCGAGGAGCATCGGGACGAGCGGCGCACCGGCGGTCTTGGAGGAGGTGGGGTGGTCGTAGGTGAGGGCGATACGGCAGCCGGCGGCGCAGGTGATGACGAAGGGGTTGGGGACGGGGCCGGTGAGGGTGGTGTCCTTCTTGGTGATCTCCAGTGGGGAGCGGGCGACACCCTGCTTGTCGATGCGCACGCCTTCCTTATCGGTGACGTTGTTGTTGACGCGCAGGTGGGACTTAGGGTTCTTGCCGTTCTTCACGCAGATGGGGAACTGCTTGGGCTGAGATTCGCAGAAGAGGAGGTAGTAGCCCTTGGTGGCGTCGAGGCCGGTGACGGTGACGTTGACGGTGTCGCCCCAGCTGACGGTGGTCTTGTCGAGGGTGATGGTGGGGCCAGAGGCGGCGGCTGCGGTGCCGGCGAAGAGGCCGCAGGTGAGGGCGGCGGTGCTGGCGACGGCGGCAACTTTTCCGAGGTGTGTGCGGATGCTCATGGGTGATGGGTCCTTTCGTGCGAGTGTGGGATGCCCCACAAACTCCGTCTATATTAGGTTAGGCAAACCTTACTTAACAAAATGTAGCACGAAGGTGGCGGGGAATTCTACAAAAGACCTGGGGGAGCATGTCTTTGCGACTGAGATTTTCACACATTTTCCACCTGTAAGTTTCCATTGCGTTTCACAAACCTAGAAAAAATAGTGGAGTGACTGGTGTGACTAAAGTGATTTAGTTTTGTATAGTCAAAAGGGTGGCAGACCTGTCTGCCGAGCATCTTTTTTAGCTGTTGTCGGCCCACCGAGGTTTCCTGTGAGTACCCACCACGTGCTCGTAGCTGGCTAAGCTGGGTAACAGCGGCTATCCGCATGCCGATAAACAGAGTATGAGCGCTAGGGAAAAAAGTATGACCGTGAACAAGCGAAATAAGTGGGTGGCATCTGCCGGAGCAACACTCCTCGCTATTTCCTTGGTCGCCGGCATGGGTGTCGATCTTCCCACTGCGAACGCTGACAACCGTGCTGCGCTCCGCCGCGACAACTCCTCTAACCGTCGCTGTGAATGGGATCCCGTCAACCACTGGGTCCAACAGTGTGAAGTGTGGTCCAACGCCATGCACCGCAAGATCCGGGTGCAAATTCAGCCCGCCAAATACGGGGGAAGCCACGCACTCTTCCTCCTCGACGGCATGCGTGCCCGCAACGACTGGAACGGCTGGTCCCATGGTGGCGGCGCCCCCCGCATCTTCGTCAACTCCAACATCACTGTGGTGATGCCGGTGGGCGGCGAAACCTCCTTCTATACGGACTGGAAGCGCAAGTCCTCTACCAATGGCCAGAAGTACACCTATAAATGGGAAACCTTCCTCACCAAGGAACTCCCCGGTTACCTGAACCGCCGCTTCGGCGTGGCCTACTCCGGTAACGCCATCGGCGGTCTTTCCATGTCCGGATCCGCCGCCTTCACCCTGGCCATCTACCACAAGCCCTACTTCAGGCAGGCGCTCAGTTTCTCCGGCTACATGAACGTCTCCGACCCCATCATGCAGCAGGCTCTCCAGTACGCCGCCAACGATGCCGGCAATTACAACCTGCAGGACATGTGGGGCCCCTACAGTGACCCCACCTGGCAGCGTAACGACCCATACGTCAACGCCGAAAAGCTGCGTGGTTTGAAGCTCTTCATGTCCTCCGCCACCGGCCTGCCGGGACGCTATGACAACCCGAGCAACGTCCAGGAGGCTTTCAACACCACTGTCGGTTTCATTCTGGAAGGTGTTGCCCGCCAGCAGCACATACTCATGAAGGACCGGCTGGAACAACTCGGCATTCCGTGCCGTCACATTTTTATGGCTAATGGCATTCACAACTGGGGCTACTGGCGCGATCAGCTGCGCATGGCCTACCCGTACGTAAAGTCCGCCATCAGCTAACAAGGCTGGCCACCCGCGAGAATTGATTAACGGCCATGATCTCTCGCGGGTGGCACCACATACTGCTCCACCAGCACACTGTGCCCCACAGTTCGCGCTGCGTGGCACCACACACCACAACATACTGGTTATCAATCCGGGGGAGGGGAACCCGCGGATGGACAGCTAGGACACATAGGTACAGGGCACGCTACCCGGCTCCTGTACCTACTGCCCCTATCGTTCACTTGTGAGGTTTCCTGATGCTTCGTCCTCTCCGCTCCGTGCGCGCCACCAGCGCCCTCATCGCGGCATCACTACTCATCGCCACCCCCGCCGTCGTCGTCCCCACTTTGGGGGCAACCAGCCACGTCGGCCCTATGGCGGGATTCTTCGCTCAGGCTGCGGGGGAACCCACCATCACCAAGACCAAGTGGCTTTCCCCCCGGCACGTCGCTCTCTGGATCTACAGCCCCGCCATGCAGTGCGTGCGGCAAGTGCAACTGCTGCTCCCGCGTAGCTTCAAAGCCAACCCGAATCTCTCCTACCCGGCCCTTTACCTGCTGGACGGTATGCGCGCCTCCACCTCCTTCAGCGGCTGGACGAAATACACGAACCTCGTAAAGACGGTCGACAGCACCGACCTCATGGTGGTTCTCCCCATTGGTGGCCCAGCCTCCTTCTTCACCAATTGGCAGAAGTCCCCTGAGACAAAGAACGCTATGCAGTGGGAGAAGTTCCTGGCGACGGAACTGCCCAATGTGCTGCGGAACCACTGGCGTATCAATAACAGTGCTGGGGTGGCGGGCTTGTCCATGGGGGGCACGGCGGCCGTCAACCTGGCGGAGCGCCACCCCAGCCTTTACCGTTTCGTCGGTTCCTACTCTGGCTACTTGGACACCTCCTCCGATGGCATGGGGGAGGCCATCAACCAGGCCATGCAGGAAGTGAAGCCCAAGTACAGTGCAACCCAAATGTGGGGTCCCTACCAGTCTGCGAACTGGCAGGCACACGACCCGAAGCTGCATGTGCAGCGGCTAGCCGGCAAGAGTATCTACGTGTCGGCGGGATCCGGCAATACTGGCCCCTACGATAAGCCGTCGGAGGTGGACGGTATTCCGCAGGACCATGCCGCCTATGCGCTGGAGATTTTGGCGCAGCTGACCTCTAAGACGTTCGTCAGTTCCGCCCAGGAGGCGGGGGTGCCGGTCACTGCGAAGTTCCGCCCCTCCGGCACCCACTCGTGGCCGTATTGGCAGTTCGAGTTCAACCAGTCTCTGCCGCAGATCCTGAAGGCGCTGGGCCACCCCACGTCCGGCAAAGTGGCGGGCGACTTGAGCTACAGCGATTCGCTGGCCAGTTTCGCGAAGAGTGCGGACGCCACCGTCAACCCCAAGCCGAAGCAGAAGCAGAGTAAGGCGGGGCGTCGGGTGGCTCCTCCTTCTGCGGAGGTGACGGCGGAACTCAACCGGCGGGACCCCAAGAAGCCGATCCCCTATAAGGTTCCCAAGAATGACCCCAAGTGCCAGACGAAGGGCGATATTCGGAAGTACCTGGATGGCCATCCGGAGATCGCGAAGTCGGCCGGCCGCTGCCTCACCGGCGAGTACCCGGTGCCGGGCGGGCGTGCGCAAAACTTCGAGCATGGCCGCGTGTTCTGGTCCCCGGAGACGGGCGCTGTGCTGGTGAAGGGCAAGCTGAATGAGGCCTACCAGCACATGGGCTCGTCGGGTTCAGTACTGGGCCTCCCTCTGGACGAGGAACACCCCACCCGCGATAAGCGGGGCTTCTACCAGGATTTCCAGGGCGGTCGCCTGTACTGGTCGTTCCAGACGGGGGCGCACTGGGTGCGGGGGACGATCCTCCAGAAGTACAAGGAGTTGGGCTACAGTTCCGGCAAGCTCGGCTGGCCCACCTCGGATGAGCAGCGCACCAAGAAGGGTGCCGTCTCCCAGTTCGAGCATGGTCGCATTGAGTGGACCGCGAAGAACAACACCGCCACCTACCACAAGAAGTAAGGACTTCATCATGCGAGAGAGTAACCGTCGTCCTCTGCTCCGTAGCGGCGCCCTCACTGCGGCCCTCCTGCTGGGGCTGACAGGCCTTACCGCGTGCGGTCATTCGGAAGTGTCCGGCACCGGCGATGCGCTGTTGACGGATAACTCCCGCCAGACATCCTCCAGTAGTTCTCCCTCGAGCGGCACCAATCCGGCGCGGCCCAGTGAGCTGCCGGAGGATTACCCCGGACCCTCCACTATTATGCGCACTGCCCAGGACAAGGAGTACCTGCAAGATCTCCGGTCCCAGGGCATTGTGGTTGACGGTGTGGAGGATTCGTTGATTGGAACCGGCAAGTCTCTGTGCCAGGGGAAGGCGGAGAACGGCCGGTTCAACTCTGTGCTGGCGCGGGCTGTAGCAGGGCAGCTCGCGCAGCAAGGGAAAGCCTCCCAGGATACGCAGCAGACCACCGATATTTTGACCCGTACGGCAATCCGACATTATTGCCGGTAGAGTGAAGGCCTACCTGAACTCTGCGCTTTGATCCTGGAAGGATGCACTATGTGGGGGAAGGCCGCTGGCCCACGCCCGAAGAAGAAACGCAACATCATCATTGGCGTCCTCGCGCTGGTGGTGGTGATGGTGGTTGTTGCCGCCCTGTTGTGGAATGTGGTGGGCAACCGGCCCAGTACGGAGAAGGAGGCGGTGAACCCTCCGGGCTGCCCGCAGGTGGAGGTGCTGGCGGTGCCAGGCACCTACGAGTCCTCTGCGGATGACGACCCGATTCACCCGCATTTTCGCCGGAACGCCATGCTGTTGAACGTCACCAATCCGCTGCAGCAGCGCTACAGTGCCGCCCGGGTGCGCGTCTACACCGTCCCTTATGTGGCGCAGTTCCGTAACCCCGGTTCGATGCAGGAGGCCAGCTATAACGATTCCCGCGACCAGGGCCAGGCGCGTCTGGTGGCGGAGATGAACCGTATGCACCAGAAGTGCCCGGCGACCCAGTTTGTGCTGACGGGCTTCTCGCAGGGTGCTGTTATTGCTGGTGACGTTGCCTCCGAGATTGGCAATGACCGCGGTCCTGTGCCGGCGAAGAATGTGCTGGGTGCGGCGTTGTTGGCGGATGGTCGCCGCGTGAATGACCAGGGTATTAACCCGGGTGAGCCGCTGCAGGGCGAGGGCCTGGAGGCGGCGTTGGGCCTGGTGGGTACCGGTTTGGGGTTCTTGTCGGGGTCGGATGCCACGATGAAGGGCCGGCGGGGTGATGGTTTTGGGTCTTTGAATGACCGCACCTACCAGTTGTGTTCGTCGAAGGACATAATTTGTAATGCGACGATGAACCCGTTGACGTTGGTGCGGAGGGGTACGAACTTCTTTTCCCAGAATCCGGTGCATGGGGAGTACAACACGAATCCGAATGTGGTGCGGGGGATGACGGCGACGCAGTGGATTGTGCAGTGGATGGAGAAGCTCATTAATAAGGCGTTGGCTTAACCAAGGTGGCTTAACCGTCTTAACTCAACCGCGTTAACGTAACTGTGTTTGTGGGCGGTGTTGCTGCGGTAGCCTTGCCTTAACTACTGGGATAGTTGCAGGTGGACTAGACTAGTTATGCACTCAGAAAGGACAGCAACTGTGAGCATGACCACCGCTGAAAAGCTGGCTGACCTCCGGGTCAAGATGGCGCAGTCGGAGGACCCTGGTAGCGAGCGCTCGAAGGCGAAGCGTGCCGCCCTGGGGCGGACCACTCCGCGCCAGCGTATCGATGCCCTGCTGGATAAGGGTTCCTTTGTGGAGATGGGGCGTTTGGCGAAGATGCCGGGTAACCCCATGAACCCGTATGGTGACGGTGTGGTGACCGGCCATGGCACCATCGATGGTCGCCCGGTGGTGGTGTACGCCCACGACAACACTGTGTTCGGTGGCTCCGTTGGCGAGGCTTTTGGTAAGAAGGTCTGTGCCGCAATGGATTTGGCTATCAAGATTGGATGCCCCGTCATTGGTATTAATGACTCCGGCGGTGCCCGCGTGCAGGACGCCGTCACCTCCCTAGCCATGTACTCCGAGATCGGCCGCCGCCAGTACCCACTGTCCGGTCTGTCGCCGCAGATCTCCATCATGCTCGGCAAGTGCGCGGGCGGTGCTGTTTACGCCCCCGTCACCACCGACTTCGTGGTGGCCACTAAGGACTCCTACATGTTCGTCACCGGCCCGGACGTTATCCGTTCCGTCACCGGCGAAGACATCACCATGGAGGAACTGGGTTCTGCCGAGAAGCAGATGGAGTACGGCAACGTCAACTACGTGGCCGAAGACGAGCACGAGGCATTCTCCTATGTGCGCCGGCTACTGTCCTTCCTCCCCACCTCCTCCAGCGATCCCGCTCCGCTGGGCCGCACCGGCCTGGAACCGGAGGTGACGGACTCGGATCTGTCCCTCAACACCATCATCCCGGACTCCGACAACGCCTCCTACGACGTGATGGATGTGCTGGTGAAGATTTTTGACGATGGTGACGTGCTGGAGGTAACCCCCGGCTACGGCGCCAACGTGGTGACGGCGTTCGCCCGCGTGGATGGCCGCCCGGTGGGTGTGATCGCCAACCAGCCGAAGGTGCTGTCGGGTTGCCTGGATGCGCGCGCTGCCGAGAAGGCGGCCCGCCACGTGGCCCTGTGCAACGCCTACAACATTCCCATTGTGTTCGTGGTGGATGTGCCGGGCTTCCTCCCCGGTTTCGAGGAGGAGAAGAACGGTGTTATTCACCGTGGCGCCAAGTTCCTGGCCGGCATTGTGGGTGCTACGGTGCCGAAGGTGACGGTGGTGCTGCGGAAGGCTTACGGCGGTGGTTACGCCGTGATGGGCTCTAAGAACTTGGGCACGGATATTAACTTTGCCTGGCCGACTGCTCGCATTGCGGTGATGGGTGCCGAGGGTGCGGTGGATTTGCTGAAGCGCCGCGAGATTGAGGCGGCTGGCCCGGAAGAGGGCGCGAAGATCCGCCAGCAGTTCATCGACATGTACAACACTTTCATGGCTACCCCGTACATTGCGGCGGAGCGCGGCTACATTGATGCTGTTATTGAGCCGGCTGATACACGCCTGATGTTGCGGAAGGCTTTTGCACAGCTGCGGGATAAGGAGCTGCTCACCCCGCATCGCAAGCACGAGGTGCCGCTGCTCTAACCTATATTCATTTTGCCGGGGTTCCACAGGCCGGAGCGTTTCTCCGTACCGTGCTGGATGGTGGCGCGCTTGGGCAGGCCGGGTTGGCGGGTGCCGTAGGGCTCCAAACGTTCCAGGCTGCCCCACTCGCGGCCCCAGTCGCCCTTCAGGTAGGTGGGCACTTCTTCGGCGCGGCTGAGCCCTTCGGTAATGCCCAGCGAGCCGCCGAATTCGGTGGCCTCCCACGTGTTGGTGTTGTTGACAGTGGAGGCGCGGTCGGGGGTGATGCGCCACTTGGGTCGCTCGGTCACGCCCGCGTAGTGGGTGTAGGGGCGGATGCAGGGGAACTGCAGGGCGATTTCCCAGTCCAGCAGGGTGGGGTCGGAGGAGCCGACGTACTGCTGCAGGGTAACCAGGTGCGGCAGGCGCGGCGGGGTGACGGCTACCCAGTGGTCGGGGTCGAGGTTGGTGTCTTCGCCGACCAGGCGGACGGCGTTAGCTTCGGGCGGGATCACGTTGCGGGGGATGCGCATGTTGCGCCAGGCGGGGATGGGGCCGACGTCGTAGGGGAGGACTTGGCCGAGCATCTTCACCGAGCCGTCCGGTTGGGTGATGCCGTATTGCAGGTAGACGGGTTGTCCGTAGTATTCGATGCCGTTGACGTTGAGGTACTTGAGGCGCCCGGCGGCGGTGAACACGATGACGGGGTGCTCGGGGTCTGCCTTGGGTAGGCTGTACCAGGCGGTTTGGAGTTTGGCGGAGTGTTGGGCGCCGTATTGGAAGGAGCCCAGTACGGGGGTGGTTTGGGGGTTGAGGCCGAAGGGCAGTTTGGCGCGGGAGCCGTTGACGCCCAGGTTGGGGTCTAGGCCGCCTTCGCTGCCGCCGGGTTGGCCGCTTTGTTTGGTGGGGGGCACTTCGGGCTTGTAGTTGGTGCCGGCGGTGCCTTGTTGGACGAAGACGGGGTCGGCTTGGACGCGGTCGGGGACGCCCCAGGCTTCGAAGTTGTAGGTGCCGGGTCCGGCGAGCGGGCCGCGGGCGATGGGGTTATTGTCTTCGGGGGTGCGTTCCCACTGCTGGTGGGGGAGGGGTTTCAGCATGCCTTTGTTGGGGTCGGGTTCGACGAGGACGTCGTCTGCCATCATGCAGCTGTGGTCGGCTAGTACTCCTAGGTTGCCTTTGGCGATGGAGTAGGCGGGGTGTTGGGAGATGGCGGCTTTGCCGAAGCTCAGGAGGTAGAAGACGACGGTGAACCAGGCGACGACGGTGATGGGTGCGGCGGCGAGGGTGCGGAGGCGTTCGCGGCCTTTGGCGGTGGAGGGTTCTTTGGTTTCGGTGAAGTCTTGGGTGACGTGCTGCCAGCCTGCTACGAGGAAGGCGATGACGGCGACGACCATGACGATCTTGAAGAATTCCACCCCGTGGATTTGGGGGACTTTGTCGAACCAGGGGATGTGGTATTGGCTGACGAACCACCAGTCGTTGACGGTGGCGAGGGAGAAGGCCAGGACGAAGCCCATGGCGCCCAGTACGAGGCTGCGGTTGCGGCGGGAGTGCAGGGCGGTGTTGCCGATGGCGAGGGCGGCGAGGGCGGCGAGGACGGGGGCGATGCCAGCGTAGGCGCCGAAGTGGTGGGTCCACTTGGTGGGGCTGAATGTCATGAGGAGGAGGGTGCCGTAGGTGATGCCGAGGGCGCGCCAGCTGGGTCCGGGGAGGGTGCCGCGGATTTCGCGGTTGCGGAGCAGGACGACCGTCACCACGATGAGGCAGAACAGCATGGTGAAGACGGCAAGGCGGCGGGACATGGACCCGTCAACGGTTTGGATGGAGAGCCAGAAGTAGCGGAGGACTTCGCGGTACCACGGCATGTTGGGGCCGATTTCGCCGCGGACGCGGGTGGCTTCCATGACGGCGCCAATGTTGTGGTCGCCGAAGACGCAGGTGAGGACGGCGAAGCCGGAGGCGCCGATGGGGCCGATTTGGGCGGCGAGGCCAACGTGGGGGCGGCGTTCGCGGATGATGTGGAGGAGGGGCCGGATGGAGACGGCGAGGGCGGCGACTGCCATGAGGCCGGTGGGGTTGCCGGAGAGGGCGAGGGCGGCGGTGAGGACGGCGGCGGTGGCGGGCAGCATCCGGTGGGTGGTGATGCTCTTTTCGAGCAGTGCCCAGGTGAGGATGGCCATCATGGCGACGAACGGTTCGGGCCGCATGCCGTTGTTGAAGGCCATGTGGAACATGAGGAAGACGCCGGCGGCGGTCCAGGTGGTGATCTTGCGGGCGTGGAGGCCTTCACCGAGGCGGGGGATGATGGCCTTGGAGATGAGCATCCAGGTGATGATGGCGCAGATGAGGGCGGGAAGCCGCACGAAGGGGCTGGTGGGGTTGGCGGCGGCGAAGCCTTGCAGGATGTCGTAGTAGGGGGAGCCGAAGGGGGATTCGGTGACGCCGTACCAGCGGTAGTAGTTGGCCATGTAGCCGGCGTCTTGGTTGGCTACTCGCACCATGGTGTGGATGTAGCCGTCGTCGGAGGTGTTGGCGCCGATGAAGTGCCAGATGATGAGGAGGGCGTAGACGACGGCATCGAGGGCGGTGAAGCTGCGCCAGTGGCTGCGGATGGTGCCGTCAGCGCGGATGTAGCCTGTGGGGGCGAAGGGGGTGGGTTGGACGATCGCATCGATGCGGGCCAGGGCGATCCAGCTGAGGATCATACAGAGTACGCCGAAGATCATGGCGAGGAGTTTCACCAGGGTGGGTTCGGTGGTGAAGCGGGTGTCGATGTGGACGGTGATCTTCATGTTCTGGACGGCTGCCTGCGGGGTGTCCAGGGGAAGGTCGGAGAAGATGCCCATGGTGATGGGGCGGAGGTGGGAGTCGTCGGAGGTGTAGGTGACGGGTGCGCTGAGGCCGGTGACGGTGGCGCGGGCACCGTTCTTGTCTACGTCAACGTGGATGGTGCCGTTGTGGGCGGCTTCGACGTCTGACCTGCTGAGGGTGACGAGGGGGGTGTCGCGGGAGAGGACGTCCACGGTGCGTTCGGAGACGCGGACGAAGAGGCCGCGCCGGGTGGCTTGGGTGGATTGTCCGGGGAGGGTGCTGGCGATGATGCCGTCTTTTTGGCCTTTCATGGCGTGTACGGCCGAGAACGGTACATCCAGGGTGATGCTTTGGGGGCTGTGTGCGATGAGCGGCGCCTCTACGCTTTTGACGCTCTTGTTCTGCGGCCAGGTGAGGGTGGCGGTGGTCTGGTTGACCGGCAGGAAGGGGGCGAGGATGAAGAGGACCATGCCGAGGAAGCCGGTGATGGCGGCGGTGAGCCGGGCGGCTTTGAGGTTCCAGAAAGCGGGTGCGGTCCGGCGCTTTGTGGTGGGGGTGGTGTGCTGCGCGGGGGCTGCCTGTGTGGGCTCGGCGGGGCCGGTGGTGTCGGCGTGGCGGGGCATGTGAGGTGCAGGCTCAGACATGCCCACAATTCTACCCACCGAGCTGCTATTCTCGAACACGTTACCGGGGGCAGGACAATGTAGCGGACCTGTCGTATGTGGAGGTGTAGGGATGATGCAGACGAGGGAGCTGTCGGACGTTATCTACACAGCCGGAAAGGTGTTTGATAATCTCCGAAGCGGCCATCTGGCCACATTGACGTTTCTTGAGAATGGCGACGTCACACAGATTTCTAGCAGAGCAGATCTTCAGTTATTGCAAGATCTTCGAGATGCGGCACATATTGTCGTCCAGTATCGGGCTGCTAGGAAGCCTGTTACTGCAGAAGCAATCGTCGAGGTCAATGCCGCTATGACCCGTTCAGCAGCGCTGTATCCGGGCGTTTTTAGAACAGATGACAGCAACATTGGTGTGGCGACTGTTTATGGTGACCACCGGCCTGCCGGGACTAACTTAGCAGGTCTGAGAAATCTCATCCGACGAGCAGAGCGGGAGTCCTCTGCAAGCCGTCAAGCAGCAGCACTTTTTGTGTTGTTGGCGAAGGCGCAACCATTCGGCGATGGTAATAAACGCACCGCGCTATTGTCTGCGAATATTCTTCTCGGCGATAGTACAGTCCTTGCTGTTCCTTATGAGGAGGGCAACAAAGGGGTGTCGGAGCGTTTTAACGACTTGCTTGCTCGTGCCTATATCTTTGACGAAATCGACAATTGTGTGGATTATCTTGTGACTTATGGCATCAAGATGGGCCGCTAATCTGCTCCGATTGGTAACCCAACCCCAACAGAATCGGTGTCGGTGGTCGCCGGTCCGCAGCCGGTAAAAGATGCTCGGCCACTTAAGACGATTGATGGGGATAAAGGTCTTGAGGAAGGATGAGCGAGATGGCAGAAGATGTGAGTGTTCGGCTGGTCGCTACTCGTTGGGAGCGGACTTTACCATGCTTCTTGCTGTATGAGAACACTTATCGAGTCATCAGGCCATGATCTCTTTGGGGGTAGCGAGTTTTCTGTAGAGAGTGTTGCGGCTGATACCTAGACGGCGTGCGATGCTGGTATTGGAGGCTGATACTCTTGTGGAAGCTCGTCAGGTTCCTTCCTCTGTCTATTCCATTCGTATTAAAAGTCAGTATCGGCTGACAAGCGACATCGGGTTGAGCGGGTATCACGTTTCTAGAGTCGTTCATGGTGAAGCGGACAGTGCTGCTGATGCAGCTTCGCGACTAGGGAAGTTATTCTCTAGGGCTCCTGCAATATGGGTGAACATGCAGGAGCTTTATGACTTACGGGTAGCACGCCGTTAGGGGGTTATGTGGGTCCTATGTATTTGGCGAGTTCTAGTGGGTTATAGGAGCCCATGTAGATAACCATCACTTGTAGCCAGCAGTATGCTCCTATACAACAGACCGCGAGGACAAGGAACACGAGTTTTAGCCATCCTTTCCAGGTGGATGGCCGTATGGAGATAAAAAGTAGAATAACTGCCACGACGATAATGACGGCAGCGAAGATGAGGATGACCTGTGGTCTGTTGCGCAGTTTAAAACCCTGTTCTAATGCTGTCGACACCAGGATGCTGCCCGGCAGAACAATAAGCGCTGCTGCTAAAGACAGTAAGAGGCGGGATTGTGGGCTGTGTTCGCTGAGTCGGTGGGAGCGAAATACCACGAAGATACAGAGGAGAGACAGTAGTACGGAAAACATGAGCTCAAACATTCCCGGCATAGAATGGGCTCCTTTTCCGTGGTGTGTTCTTCTATTGGGGATTCGTGGGGGTTGCTGTGTGGTTGGGCCGCGTCCCTAGGCGGGCGGGGTGCTTTCTTGATCGGGGAGCTACGGTGCTGAGAGTGGGGAGTGGTCTGCTGACTAGTTTTTATTTGTAGCAGAGGTGGCGGATTGCGGTGCGGTTTTTTGCGAGAAGGTGGGTGTAGTGGGTGTATTGGGTGGGTGTCAGTGGGGGTGTGGTGTAGTCGGGGTTGGTGGAGTCGATGTAGATGGCGTCGAGGCTGAGGATGGTGGTGGTGAGTTGGCGGATGGTGGGGGAGACGTGTTTGGCGGCGCGGATGTCGTGGAGTTGGTAGGTTTCTTCGAGCGCGAGTTGTCGGGTGAGAGTATCTGGGTGGTTGCGGTAGGTGTTCCAGAGGTTGTCGTGTATGGTGAGGCAACTGTGCGCGTCGGCGAGGGTGTGGTGGGCGGCGCGGAATCCGAAGCCGAGGCCGGTACCTACTAGGAGGCTGGTGGCGAACACTATGCTGGCAAGTGCTGCGAGGGGGAGTGTTTTGAGGTGTTGCAGGGAGGTGTGTGCACTCATTGTGGTAGTCCGCAGTGCTGGTAGATGTCGTGGAGGGCTGTTTTTTCTGCGCGGGTGAGGTAGTGGGTGTGGTGGGGGTATTCGTTGTAGATGTTGTGGTGGTGGATGGCGAAGATCATGTAGAAGGAGGTGAGGAGTTGGGCTTTGTTGCTGAGGTGATAGGTACTGCGCAGGGACGCCATGGTGCTAACGGCGTCGGCGGGGGTTGAAGGCGTGGTATCGAGAGGGAGCCGGGTGGGGAGAGCCTGGCAGAAGTCGCGATCGGTAAGACGCGTGTTTTCCACACTCAGCGGGATAGTGATACCAAAAATAAGCCCCAGACACAGGCAGAGAACAAGAGTGGCGCGTCTAGTAGTGAAGTGGTCCGTATTCATCGTCAACCCTAAAGATAAAATAGTCTCCTACACGGCAAAATTTATCCCAGACTGTGGATATTTCGTCTATGTCATAGTTAGGCGTTCCAATGGCGTGGGAGAGGAGAATCGCTTCGTAGACAGTGTCGACTCTAGGGTCGTGGGGGATTTCGATTGTTCGGGTTGCAGTGTGCAGTGACTCCCACATGAGTCCAAGTTTGTAGTTGAAGCGGTAGTCATATTCCCCATGAGGCAGATATGTGCGATAGAGGCTAGCGCAGTAGGGGCGGTTGACGAGTAGTGCGCGGCTTTGGGGGATTACTGTTGCGATTCCGGTGAGTAGTGTGAGGCTAAGTGCGATGGCGGCGAGCCTACGAAACCTATGAGCATAAGAAGACATGTCATTCACTTCCGTGGCTCTCCTGGGTAGTACACGTGCACAAAACAGCCATGTCTTTGGAGTTTGGGGAGTCTGTTTGCCAGTCATCATGGTAGTCATGGGATGGGGTAGGTGCTGCGGGTTAAAGGAAGTGCCCCCATAGTGGGCATATATCCCAGGCACCCCATGCCACGGTCGCCCGCCTCTTCCCAAGGAGCCCCCATGTCGCAGTCGAAAGTATAGCCAGTGGTGTAGTGGAAACCAATGTAGACGTTTTTACCGTTGACAACCACAAAGTTATTCCAGTCCAGGGAGGGGTAGGCCTTACTGTCATAAAGAGCTGACCACAACCACGAAGGCACATAGGCAGGGCGTTCTGGGATGGGCTCAGCAGAGCAGGCGGTAGTGGATGACGCTAGTGTGAGGAAAGCTGCACAGGCAGCGACTACGCAATGGGATAAGAACCTCATGACCGTTCCTACCTTTTCTCATATGATGCTGCGGCTACTGACTAGAAGGTGTGGGTGCCGTACTGGTCGAGGTAGAAGCCGTGGTTGTCGGAGCGGATGCAGCCGATGCTGGTGTGGGTGGGGACGGCGCAGACGAGTTTTCTGTTGTAGAGGTGCTCACGCTGCGCGTAGTAATATTCAACGTCGTTTTTGAAGGCTTGGGGGTCTTTTTTGGGGAAGACAAGTTTGGAGCCAACAGGGAGAACTTCGATGGCTTTACCGTAGGCGTTCATCGGTTCGGGGCGTTGAAGACCAAAGCCTATAGAACCAGACTCTGGCGCGGATCCTGTCCCCATGTAGGCGGTGGGGAGATGAGTAGACGGGATGGGGCTGAGAAGAGGAGCATATTGTGTTCCGGGCAGAGGGACCTTGCCTTGGCAACCAAAGACCTGGTAACCATCGGCGGGGTCGGTGCCGCTCGCATCGCATTCAAGGGGGTAGAGGTTGGTGCTGCGGAACATGTACGTGGTGTAGTCCACCCCGTTATAGGAGTTGAGGTAGAAGGTTTTATCGGCTTCCTTCAACTGGTCCTGGTCCCACAAGAGATCCCACATCACTTGAGGAATCTTATCCGGTTTCTCCGGCACATGAGTCGTGCATCCGGTAGCGGACAACGTCATTACTCCAGCAAGAACACTGGCGGCAAGGGTAGTAAGAAAACCGGGCATGATATGTTCTAGGCGCCCCATGACCTGTCTACTGTTATTGCCCAGCTGGGGGTGTAGTCGGTTTCGTACCACCAGCCGTGTTTAGGTGCGAAGTTGATGTCGGGGAGGTCTTCAGGTTGGAAGAGAACAGGCCGATTGTAGGCTTGATAGAGGTCATCGAAGACTGGGCGGGGGAGCGCTCTGCCGATAGTGTTAGCCGCAATATACAAGGTGTAGTCGATGGGGATGCTCGTGAATGGGTTGTACAAGATGTCTGATGCGATTGATGTGCAGTCGACAAGCAGGTCTCTGTCTAGAGGTGGGTCTGCCGACTCATCGTTAATGCCGAAATGGTCCTCAAAATAGCAGCGTAATGGACCTTTAAAAACGGTATATTCAGAAACTCCTACTTTCGGGTCTGTGTACACATCTATGCGCCAGCCCGCTTCTCTTAGTGCGTCTTCGACGAAGGGCATCTTTACTTTCGTTGTGAATCCGAAAGTAATTTCAGACATGGGGCCGAGCGTGTAGAAGCCGTCAAAGTTTGTGCCGTTGAGGGCGTGGACGAATTCCGCTGCCGTTTGTAGTCTTCTTTGGTTAGCGTGTGTCTTCCATAGGCGTGTTTGGTGTGGGGAGCGTCTCCAGGAGTACTTACGTGAGTTCCGGCGTTGCGGTGGAACTTCTTTCAATCGCCCGTTTCTCACGATATACAAGCCGGTCAAACAGGTCATGGCCTGATAGTTAGGACGATTATCCTCGTTAGGACTACGCGAGTAGTCAATAGTGAGGTAACACTGGACGGTACCCGCTGAATTAATGAAATGGGCATCAATAAGGTATCCCCCCGTGTACGTGGTCCATTGAGAGTTTTTGGTGAGTCGGACGGCGTCCTTGTATTGGATGCCTTTACCGGTCTCGTCCAGGTATCTGTGTATATCGGAGTATGCTTCAAGCCACGATTGTTTATTGGTGGGTCTATCGGGCCTCTCGTCAGATTGATAACTGGGCTCCAATGTTATTTTGGGTGGGGTTGCGTTGGTTATTTTGAGTGTGTGGAGGAGGTCTGCTATTTCGGTGCGCAGCATGTGTTCGGCTTGGCGACGGGTGAGGATCCTGTCGGCGGGGAACATGGTGCTGGGGTAGGGGGAGTGGGACGTTTGGGCTTGGTTGGGGGCAGGGGCGCTGACCTGCTTGAGATTGTCCGCCTGGCTAGGAGTGCCCGCCTGACAGAGTACGAGAGCAACAGTTACTGCCAACGCTGCGAGCGTTCGGGGAAAAGCTAGCTTTGTCACAATGGAAGCCTCTGCTGGGGGGAGCCAGGGAACAGGATTTGATAGTCCCTCTTGTTGTCTACTGTAATACTGTCGCCATAGCTTGGAGACTGCCTAACGGAGTGTAATTTGTGAGGTCGTTGGCATCCTTCTTACTGCGCTAAAGAACTTAGTATGTCGAATCATGCGTCGAGGGTATTCATTCGTTAGAAGGTGTGGGTGCCGTATTGGTCGAGGTAGAAGCCGTGGTTGTCGGTGCGGAGGCAGCCGAACCTGTTGGTGTCTTTGGAGACACAGACGAGGGCGCGGTTGTATTGTTCGTCGTAGCCGTAGAGTTCTTTGAATTTTTTGGGGTCGGCTTTGGGGATGTAGAGGCGGTGGCCGGCGGGGAAGTGGGGGGTGTTGTCGTAGAAGGTGGGGTCGCCGACGTAGGCGGGGGCTTCCGCCCGCACCGGAAGACTATCATTGCTCATGGAGATGCGGGTGAGAATACGGTGGTTATTGGACGGGATGGGGTAGGTGCTGCGGGTTAAAGGAAGTGCCTCCATGGTGGGCATATCGCCCAGGCATGCCATACCGCGGTCGCCCTCCTCTTCCCAAGGAGCCCCCATGTCGCAGTCGAAAGTATAGCCAGTGGTGTAGTGGAAACCAATGTAGACGTTTTTACCGTTAACAACCACAAAGTTATTCCAGTCCAGGGAAGGGTAGGCGTGTTCATCGTAGAGGGCAGCCCAGAGCCAGGTGGGAACATAGTCAGGGCGTTCTGGGATGGGCTCAGCCGTACACACAGTGGCGGATGACGCTAGCGTGAGGAGAGTCGCACAGGCAGCGGCTACACACCGTGACAATAACTTCATGACCGTTCCTCCCTTGTCTTTTGTGGTGTTGTGGGTCAACTGTAACTTTTCGGTGTTGCACTTTATAGCTTTAGAGTGGTCATCGTGTTAATTTGCAGTGTGTTTGCTCGTGGCGCGCACTGGGGGTAGCTACTCCGGTCGTGTTGGGGTGTGCATCGCGCGCACCCGCACAACACCTACCACGGTAGCCGCTGCATCATTTACGGTTACCGTGACAGGTGGTTTTGTAGGTTCCGTTGAGGATTTTTGGGGGAGTTCCATAATGTCCCCGTTGGTGTGGTTGAGTACATCACCGACTAGATGGTAGCCAGCCGGGTATTTCTTGGTGTCTACCTGCTGGAATCCTTCTTCGTTGCGGGCTACGTCCTATGAGTAGAGAACGGTGGTGGTTCCACCCACTATGGCTTTGCCGATGGCAGCGGCTAATCCGCTGTTGTGGTTGTTAGTTGCCGGTGGGTAGTTCCTCGTTTTCGGCGGGGATCCCTGCGGCGTGTAGGGCTGCGGCGATGAGGGGGGCTTGCAAGAGTAGCCGGATGAAGCGTTTGCGGTCGGTGTCGAGGCCGAAGGCGTTCCGGCGTTCTGCGTATTGGGCGATGTTGCCGGGGAAGATGGCGGTGTAAAAGGCTGCTAGAACCATGCCTACTTCGCGGCGCTTCTTGGGGAGTGCCGCGAAGCCCTAGGCCAAGCCCAATTTCGGCAACTCCTGAGCCGAGAACGACGGCATCCTTGGAGAAGAAGGGTATCCAGTTGGGGACTTGTGTTTGGAATTCTTCGCGACTGAAGGACATGTGCGACACGCCGGCGAATGTCATGAATGCGCCTAGCGCGTATACTGCGATTTTTGTGTTTTGTCTCTCATAGAGCCAGTCTACTCACACTGTTTCGGTACGGTCACTGGCTACTGGTCAGTATTTTGGTTGTCTGTGGGTGTTTTTTCGTGCGCCCACTTACTAGCGTCTACTTGCGTTTAGGTGCGCTTGGGCGTTGGTGGGGTGTCGCGCATGGTGCCGGGTGTGTAGAGGCCGTTGACGTCCTTGTGAGTGACGGTGATGGTGGCTGGTAGTGCATTTGGGTCTCGGGGGATGAAGCGTTGGAGGGCGCCCCAGTCTTGCATCCAGTCGTGGTTGAGGTAGGTGGGGACGTTTTCTGCGTAGTAGAGCAGGTCTGTCCAGCCGAGGGGGCCGCCGCCGAAGCGGTCTTCCCAGGCGTTGGCGGATTCGACGTTGGGCCCGTTGGGGAGGATGCGCCACTTGGGTTGTTCGGCGATGCCGTTGCGGTGGTTGAAGGGGCGTTGGCAGGGGAAGGCGAGGCCGACGGACCAGTCGATGAGGACGGGGTCGGTGGTGCCAACCACCTGGTTGAGGGTGTGGAGTTGGGGGACGCGTGGTGGGGTGACGGCGATCCACTTGTCCGTGGCGAGGGAGGTGTCGTGGACGACGAGGCGGACGGCGGTGGCGTCGGCGGGGAGGTCGTGGGGGCGGCGGACGCGGAGGTTGCGCCAGCTGGGGGTGGGGCCGGGGTCCATGGGGGTGAGGGTGCCGGCAACCTTATAGCTGCTGTCAGGAGTGGCAGTGGTTCCGGCAGTGCTGGTGGCGCCTACCGTGGTGGTGTGTGCGGCTGTGCCGGGCGCGGCCAGTGGATCCGTCGTCCATTCCAGCTGTACAGTGTCGGCGGGGAGGCTGCCGGCGATGGTCAGCACCAGTAGTGGGCTGTCGTCGCGTTGGGCGGGGAGCCGGTACCAGTTGGAGACGAGGTGCGCGGAGACTTGGTTGTCGGCCCGGTAGGTGCCCAGTATGGGAACGTCGTGGGGGAGTCCGAAGGGGGGTATGTTGTGGTTTTGCCGGTCGGGGGTTTTTACGGCGTCGCCGGTGTTGATTTCGGTTTGGTTGTCGTCGATGGTGTCGGGCAGGCCGTCGGGTGTGAAGCCGTCGCGGAGGGTGCCGGCGAGGGCTTCGGTGGGGTTGCTGCCGTCAACGGGCTGGAGGATCCAACGCCCTGGGTCGGGTTCTACGAGTACTTGGTCTGCGAGTGAGCAGGGTTTGCCTTTGATGGCGGCGAGGTTGGCGGAGCCGACGGTGTAGGCGGGGTAGCGCTGGATGAAGGCGCCGAGGAGTGAGACCATGCTGAAGACGACGACGAAGGTGCTGAGGACGGCCAGCATGAGGGGTTGCCGGGCGAGCCAGGAGGTGGTGTTGCGGATGGCGGTGTTGCTGGTGGTGGTGGCTGTGCGGTCGATGCTGGGGAAGAAGTGCAGCAGGGCGGCGATGAGGAGGAAGAGGAGGGCCAGCGCCAGAAACCAGGTGGAGAAGGCTTTGCCGAGGAAGGTGGGGAAGTCTTGGCCACCGTGTTTGGTGTGGATGCCGAATTGGCTGACGTACCACCAGTCGTTGTTGGTAGTGAAGGAGAGGGCGGTGACGGCGGTGACGGCGGCGGCGGCGAGCCAGCGGTTGCGGGCGATGCCGATGCCGCGGTTGGTCATGAGGACGGCGCCAACTGCCCCAACGACGGCGACGATGCCGATGAAGGTGCCGAAGTGGTGGGTCCACTTGGTGGGGGTGAGGGCGAGGAGGAGCAGCGAGCCGATGCTGATGCCTGCTACACGGGTGAGGACGGGGGTGGAGAGGCCGGCGATGGGGGTGCGGCGGGCGATGATGTAGATCATGATGCCGAGGATGAGCAGCATGATGAGGATGGGGAAACGGCGGGTGACGGAGCCGTCAGGAGTAATGCCGAAGAGGGCGATCCAGCGGGCTTTGTCTTCGAACCAGCCGAGGTTGGGGCCGATTTCGGTGCGGACGCGGATGGCTTCGCGCATGGCGCCGAGGGTTTGGTCGGCGAAGACGGTGTAGAGGATGAGGAAGCCGGTGGCGAGGATGGGGGCGAAGACGCCGGTGATGGCGAGGCCTTTGGGGGTGCCGGCGGAGCGCAGGGTGTAGATGCCCATGCGGATGTTTTGCCAGTAGCTGCGGAACCCGGCGAAGAGGATGGCGAGGCACATGATGCCGGTGGGGCCGGCGCCGAGAGCGAAGGTGGCGGCGAGGATGGCGAGGGCGCCGGGAAGGAGGCTGCCGCGGGCGATGGCGCGTTCGACCAGGGCCCAGCAGGCAATGAAGAGGACGGCTTCGATGGGTTCGGGGCGGAGGCCGTTGTTGAGGGGCATCCAGCAGGCCAGGAAGAGCATGCCGGCGGTCCAGTAGGCGACGGCGTTGGTGCGGATGGCGGCGCCGAGGCGGGGAAGGATGCTGTGGGAGATGATAAACCAGCTGGCGATGCCGGCGAGGAGGGTGGGGATGCGGATGAAGGGGCTGGCGGTGCTGATGGTGGTGAGCCCTTGGAGGATGCTGTAGTACCAGCCGATGGGTGATTCGGGGGAGCCGAGCCAGCGGTAGTAGTTGGAGATGTAGCCGGCGTGGTCGGCGACGCGGGCCATGTTGAGGAGGTAGCCGTCGTCGGAGGTGTTGGCGCCGAAGAAGTGCCAGACCACTAGGAGGAGGGTGACGACGGCGTCGGTGATCCACACGCCGGTACGGCCGCGGTTATGGCTCTGCTTGCGCCGGGCAGTGCGCTGGGTGGAGCCGCCAGCATCTGCGGCAGCGGCTGTGGGGTTGGGGTCAATGATCTCGCCCACGGCGTTGGTGGTGGTGAGGTCTGCCGGGTTTTCGCCGGCGTCTTCGCGGAGGGCGAGGGCGTCGCGGCGGTAGCGGCGGCTCATCCGGTCGATGCGCCAGAGTAGGAGGAGGCTGGCGAGGCTGGCGAGGATGCCGATGGCCATGAGGGCGGTTTTGAGGGGGGTGGGGCTGGTGGAGAAGCGGGTGTCTACCACCATGGTGGCGGCGAGTCCGGGGATGCGAGCGTCGCGGGGGAGGGTGGTGAAGATGCCGACGACCTGTGGCCGGGTGGTGGAGTCGGTGGCGAGTTCACCGACGACGGGGCTGGTGTTGGTGGTGCCGTCACCGTTGCTACCGGGCATGGGGAAGGTGTTGCCGGTTGCTTCAACATAGACGGAGGGGGCGGAGGGGGCGGCGTCGGGGCGAATGGTGGTGGTGATGTAGCAGTTGGCGGGTTGGTTGGCTAGTTCCGCGACAGGAATGGAGAAGAGGAGGTGGCTGCGGGAGGTGATGGAGAGAGCGTCGGTGCCGGCGCCGTCGGGGGCGCGGCGAATTTGCAGGCCTTCACTGCCGGCGTCGGCGGAGCTGGCGGGGATGGTGGAGAAGAGGAGGCTGTTGGTGGGGGCGTCGGTGACGCTGCCACAGGGGAGGGTGACGACCAGGTTTTGCGGTAGGTAGGAGACGAGGGGGGAGACAATGCCGGTGGGTTCTTTTGTCTGGCTCCAGTTGATGGTGGCGACCGTTTGCTGCACGGGGAGGACGGCGGAGGCGAGGGCGAGGAGGAAGCCGAGGATGCCGGTGAGGGTGGCGGCGATGGCGATGCGGCGGCGGGTGCGGCGGCGGGTGCGGCGGGATGCGGGGCTGATGTCGTTACCGCTGGTGGTGCTATCACCAGTGGTGGTGGCGTCCTGGGGGGCCGGGGCGGCGTCGTGGGGCGTGGGGGTGCTGGTAGTCACGCTCTTAGCCTAGTCGGTGAGTGCCGCCGGGGAGGTAAAGGTTCCCTGTTGCGGAGGAGGTTCCTGCTGGCTCCTGCTAGCTCCCGCTAGAGGAAGGCTTTGACGGCGACCTCGGCGGGGTTTTTCTGCATGAGTTCGGCTTCGTGGCGGGTGACGGGTCCGGTGAGGCTGATGCCTTGGGCGGTGGTGCCGGGTTGGCAGCGGGCGATGCCGGCTCCGCTGCTGTGGGCGGGGATGGCGAAGCTGGCGTTGACGGGTTTGGCGGTGGGGATGCCGTTGGCGTCTTTGGTGGCGCAGGTGGTGCTGACGGCGGCGAAGAAGGGGGTGCCGGTGTTGTTGACGCAGTTGGCGGTGGCTTCGTTACCGGCTAGGCCGATGGTGCATTGGGGCCGTTTGCCTTCTTTCATTTCTCGGCGGACTTGGCTGCTGGTGGGGATGTCTTTGTTGCCCCAGCTGAGGTCTTTGGCGTCTTTGGCGAAGGGATTGTGGGGGCCGAAAGGCCCTTCGGGGATGGTGTCGGCAGTGGCAAGGGCGCTGGCGCCGGTGAGGATGAGGAGGGCGGTGGTGGTGGCGGCGAGGATGCGATTCTGGATGGTCATGGCTTCAGAGTACTAGTTCGGGGTACTAGTCATTGGACATTTCTTGGGGAGTTTGGCAGATGCGGGTGACGGCGACGAGGGGACCGATTTCTTTGATGAGGAAGCAGCGGGAGTGGAAGATGCTGGCGGCGAAGGAGACGGTGTAGTCGTGGACGTTGGGTTGGTTGGGGTAGACGTCTTCGCTGAGGAGGAGGGAGTAGTTGTCGCCGTCGCGGCGGAAGACGAAGGCGTTGGGGGTGGGGAAGGGGCTTGCGTGGAGTTTGCGGAGGAGGCCGTGGGGGCTGGTGGCGAGGGCCCAGTCTTCGATGAGTTCGTTGCGTTTGTCGTAGAGGCCGAGGGGGTTGGCGTAGTGGGGGCTGATGGCTTGGAAGGACCAGTAGGGGTAGTAGGCTAGGAGGGCTTCTTCGGTGGTGAGGACGATGATGTCGTTGGCGTGGGCGGGGTGGCCTTGGCGGGTGGAGGCGCCTTCCAGGAGGGCTTGGTTGACTTGGGGGTAGTAGGAGGCGATGCCGGCGGGGAAGCGGTCGGCGCGGACGCCGTAGCCGTCGGTGTCGGTGTAGGCCATTTGGATTTCGTCGCTGAGGGAGGTGGGGATGTCTTGGGCGAAGCCGATGCCGATGAGGAGGGTGATGGTGGCGACGACGGCTTGGATGGTGCGGGCGGTGCGGCGGACGTGGATGGGTTGGTTGGGGCCGCTGTAGGAGCGGCGGACGTCGGGGTCGATGGAGGTGAAGGCGGCGGGGAGGATGAGGGCGGGGGTGTTGGGTTCGGTGTCGGTGGTGCCGGCGTAGCGGGGGGTTTGTCCGTTGAGGACGAGGGGGGTGGCGTTGTTGTCGGGGGAGGTGGTGGCGTCGATGACGACGTGGCGGACGGCGACGGAGATGATGCGGTGGGTGGCGTCGAAGATGCCGCAGATGCCGGCGATGGCGAAGGTGAGGGTGAGGGGGAGGGCGACGCGGAAGCCGAGGAGGGTGATGCCGAGGAGGACGGAGCCCATGGAGGCGAGGGTCCAGAGGTACATGGCGATGATGCCGATGGTGAGGGCTTGGGCGATGCGGCTGCTGCGGATGGTGACGATGAGCCAGACGAGGCCGATGAGGCAGAGGAGGCCGATGGCGTCGCTCTTGAACATGGGGAGGAGGACGGTGGCGGAGTCGCTGGGGAGGTAGTGGAGGGCGCTGCCGCTGTGACTGCGGGGTTGGCCGATGGCGCTGATTAGGTAGTAGCCCCAGTGAATGAGGGCGATGGCGAGGGAGACGAGGCCAATGACGATGAGCCGGATGATGGGCTGCCAGATATGGCGGCGGAGTTTGCGGAGTTTGATGGGGTCGGGGCTGATGCCGGTCCTGCCGGGGCTTTTGACTTTTTTGCCGGCGAGTTTGCGGAGTTCTTGGCGGTCAACCCAGAGGCGGTGGATGGTGACGATGAGCGCCATGAGGATGAGGGTGACGGCGCCGAGGGCGGTGAAGAGGGTGTAGGTGCAGGCGCTGATGCCGAGGATGGCGGCGACTCCGCCGGCGGCGAAGCGGCCTTTGGTGGCGGCGCCGCGGTAGGGGCGGATGGCGTGCCAGCTGAGGACGAAGGCGAGGGGGAGCGCCATGGCGACGATGGCGGCGTAGGGTTCGGTGCTGCCGTAGGTGGTGGCGACGAGGGCTGTCACCATGCCGACAATGATGCCGAGTTCGGGGCGGACGATGATGCACCAGATGGCGGTGAAGAGGCTGCACATGAGGGCCATGGAGATGATGGCCCAGGGTTTGAAGGCTTCCCAGCCGGGGATGCCGAGGAGGTTGGCGAAGCGTCCGCCGAACCAGAACCAGCCGCTGGGGTAGTAGGGGGCCATGTCTGGGTAGGCCATGTCGTGGAGGGCGGGGCTGTCGGTGAGGCGGGTGAGGTATTGGGTGCGGAAGGCTTGGTCGCCGCTGATGCCGTGGAGGTAGAGCTTGGTGGCGGCGAGGGGGAGGCCGAGGGAGACGGTGACGAAGCCGTCGACGGAGAGGGAGGAGAGGAGGCCGGGGCCGAAGTGGGTGGACCAGAAGCGGGGGTTGTCGCCGCGTTGGGTGCGGAGGCGGCCAGCGTAGGCCCAGACGGCGCCGGCGAAGGTGGTGAGGCAGAAGAAGACTTGGGTAACGGTGGTGAGGGAGCGGATGAAGTTGCTGTTGCCGAAGGCTGGGAAGTTGGTGAAGGTGAGTACCCAGAGGAGGAGCAGTGGTAGGAGGAAGCCGCCCAGCAGGGAGAGGAGGACGAGGAGGCTGATGGCCAGAATGTTTTGGCGGGTGCGCTGGGTGGTGGGGGGTGTGCTCATGCTGCTCCTTGGGTGGGGGTGCGGCTGTGTTAAATTCTACTTGGTTGGTGGCGTGTGCGGGGACGGGGAAGACGGGTAGTGGGTTCTTGGATGTGACGCTGGGTAGACACTCTGTGTCATTTTCGTCATCATCTAGGGAACAGTGGGTAAACTTTGGTCAACTGTCCAATATTAAGGCGAACACCGGATTTGCGCTCTGTTAAATTTGTGCACTTACTAAATAAGTGGTGTTAGTATTAGCATCGACATACGCACGAGCGCATGTAACTTTTCTCTAGGAGTTCTCGTGAAGAAATTCATGATTCCCGGCGCAGCTGCTGTCGCAACAGCTGCTCTGTCTCTCCTCCTCGGTGGTGGAGTGGCAAATGCACAGGAAGCAGCACAAGCTCCCGCACCTGTGCAGGTACCGGCAATTCACGTGGTGGACGCTCTCGATAGTGCCATCAAGGACGCCCCCGCAAGCCCGGCTGTCCCTGCAAGCGACGTTCTTACCTTCCTGTCCGACTCCATCAACCTGCTGGGTCGTGACATCCTGTCTACCAAGGACTTCTCCGCGAAGAGCCTTTCCACTCTGGTGAAGGCCGAGAATACCCCGGCAGACCCGCAAGACCCCAAGGGTAACGGCGCCCTGGATATGGTCCTTAAGGTTGTCCCCTACGTTGTACCGCTGCTCGCTATCCCGGCATTGGCTGTTCCGGGTGCAGGGGCTGGTGCTCTCGCTGGCGCTGCCGTAGCAGCATTCGCTGGCGCTGCTGCCGCGCTTCTCGTTGAAGCTCCGTTCCTGCTCGCTTCTTTCAACATCGTGTCGGTTCCGGCTGGCCTGGTTGCTCTCGTCGCTGGTCTGACCATTGTAGTGGCTGGCATTGTTGCCGCTGTTAGCGGAATCGTGACAGGCCTCATGCTCCTCACCCTGCCTCTGTGGGTGCCGGTCGGCATCATCCTAATTCTTATCGCGTTCGGCGTTATCCCGACTGCGGCTGTTGGAGAGTTGCCATCCGGTGGTTTCTCCACCCCGTTCCTTATTGCAGGTGTGGTCCTCCTGGGTCTCGGCCTGCTGCCGGGTCTCGTTCTGGTCATCGCTGGCCTCCTCTTCGGTATTGCCGGTGTGATCGCTCTGCTCTCCATTCCGGTGTTCGCTCTTGCAGCGTTCCTGTTCCTCGGCGTCTTCACCCTGGTTTGCTCCCTTGGCCTGTTCCCGGCTATTGTCGCCTTCCTTGTTGTTGGTGGCATTACCGCTGTGGTTACCCTCCCCGTTGGTGGCGTCCTCGGCGGCATTGCTGGCGGTCTCGCTGGTGGAGTTCTGGCAGTTGTCGCCATGCTCATCTACGGCTTCGTTATCGCTCCTCGCCTCAACCGCAAGGAAACCGATAAGAAGGCCGTCAAGTCTGACTTCGCCCTCGCTGCATAACACCTTGTGTATGTAGGCTGCTAAGTCACGCAGACAAACAAAAATAGTTGTGGTGCCCCTCGTTGTGGGTGGGCCACCACAACTATTTGTCTCAAACCAAAGAAGCTACCGAGAACGACACAAGCAGTCGGCTAGACCGACGCAGCCCAGATCGACGGCAGTCTAGATCGGCAGCAGCCGGAACAGCGGCGCCGGAATATGCTTCAGGCCCACCATCACCAGGCGGAACAGTGGTGGAGCCCAGATCAGCGTTTTACGCTTATCTACCGCCGTCACCGCCATCCGCGCCACATCGTCCTTATTCACCGTCAGCGGCGCTTCCTTCACACCGGCAGACATACGAGTCCGCACCTGGCCGGGGCGAATCACCAATACGCGCACACCGTCCTTCTCCAAAGCCTCACCCAGGTTCCGGTAGAACCCATCCAGGCCAGCCTTAGTGGAGCCGTACACGAAGTTGCTGCGGCGCACCCGCTCGCCTGCCACCGAACTCATGGCGATAATCTGGCCGTGGCCCTGCGCCTTCATATGCTGGCCCAGCAGCACACCCACGCTCACCGCGCCGGTGTAGTTAATCTGGGCGGCCTGCACAGCCTTCGCCTGGTTCTGCCACAGTTCCTCGTTATCGCCCAGCACACCGAAGGCCACAATGGCGACGTCCACATCGTCACCCTCGAAGGCCTTATCCAGCACAGCCGGGTGAGTGTCGAAGGCGGTGGCGTCGAAGTCCAGAGTGGTGACCTTCTTGGCGCCGGCCTCCTCCATCTGGGTGACAGCGTCGGCGAGGACGGGGTCGCCGGGGAGGGCGGCCAGCACAATTTCCGCGGGGCCACGGTGGAGGTATTCGGCGCAGATGGCGAGGCCGATCTCCGAGGTGCCGCCGAGCAGCAGAATCTTTTGGGGAACACCAACAGCGTTCAGCATGGGTTAGTCTCCTTAGTCGCTGGCATTGCACCAGCTGGGGAAAGAAGTGAGGGGAGGGGGAACTAGTTCAGTTCCAGGCGGCGGGCCATGTCGGACATGAACACACCATCGGGGTCGATACGGCGGCGGGTGGCAATCCACTCGTCCATCCGCGGGTACATGCTGTGGAACATCTCCGCACTGGTGCGGGATTCCTTCGCCAGGTACAGGCGGCCGCCGAACTCGGCAACGCGGGCATCCAGGTCATCCAGGAAGTCGCCCAGGCCGGCCTTGATGGGGAAGTCCACGCACACATTCCAGCCCGGCATCGGGTAGGAGAGCGGCGCCCGGTTGCCGTCACCGAACAGTTTGAAAACGTTCAGTGCGGAGTAGTGGCCGGACTTTTGGATGTCGTAGATGATCTCCTTGAACGGGTCCACTGCCTCGCGCGGCACCACAAACTGGTACTGCAGGAAGCCGTTAGAGCCGTAGCCGCGGTTCCACTCACCGATGAGGTCCAGCGGCTGGTAGAACTGCGTGAGGTTCTTGATCTTGTTGCGGTAGGTGCCGCCCATGGCGCTGTAGGCTTTGCCGATGGCGATCATCATGTACTTGTTCATCCACCAGTTGGGGAACACGTCGGGGACGGTCAGCAGCTGGGGGGCGTTGAACTTCAGTGGGTCCTTCGCCAGCTTGGGGGCGTATTCCTTGAGCTGGTCCAGGGTGGCCAGGGAGCCGCGGGAGATGGTGGCTTGGCCGAGTGCCGGCGGGGCGCTGATGGCGTCGAACCAGGCGGAGGAGTAGGTGTAGTTCACCTCGGAGCCGTCGGAGTGGAAGGCGATGGTCTCGTCCAGGGTGTGGGTGACGTCGCCGTCCGCAATAAAGTAGGCGGTCTCCGTGCGGGTCATCTCGATGGTGGCGCGCAGGATAATACCGGTGAGGCCCATGCCGCCCACGGTGGCCCAGAAGAGGCTGCCGTCGGGGTCGTCGGCGGAACCCTCCGGTTCCAGGTGCAGTACGCGGCCGTCAGCAACCAGCAGTTCCATACTGCGAACGTGGTTGCCGAAGGAGCCGGCACTGTGGTGGTTCTTGCCGTGGATGTCGGGGCCAATAGCGCCGCCGATAGTCACCTGGCGAGTGCCGGGGAGGACAGGGACCCAAAGGCCGTAGGGCAGGGCTGCTTTCATCAGCTGGTCGAGGGTAACACCAGCATCCACGTCAGCCAGGGCCGTATCTGGGTCGATGCTGTGGATAGTGTTGAGGGGTTCCATGTCGATGACGAGGCCACCGGAGTTGGCGGCAGGGTCCCCGTAGGAGCGGCCGCGGCCGCGGGCGATGACGCCGCGTTTCAGGTAGCTGGGCTTGGTCTCGTTATCTTCGGCAACCATACTGACAGCACGGATGATCTCTTCCGGGTTGCTGGCAGAGAGCACCTGGGCAGTGGAGGGCTGGGTGCGTCCCCAGCCGGTCAGGGTTTTTGCCTCGGTGTGCAGGTCATATGGGGGGTGTGACAGACTGCTCACTGTTGTCCTCCATGAGTTCATAGTTTCGTTACGAGTCTACTCGCTTCACAGCTCCGCCCGTAGGGACAACACTGTGACGTGTGCCGCCTTGCCAGTGCTGATGACAAAAAACTGGGGTGCCCCGGTCCTTTCGGTGGGGCACCCCAGTTTTTTGTTGTGTTTGTGTGGTGTGGTGCTAGTGGTTTCGTCCAGTGGTGTGCTGGGGGAAATGTAGCGTCACATTCACGTCACCTCTGCGAGTGTTAGGCAGCGAGTGCGTAGTCAGTCTGGGAGTTCCCAGTCCTCTTTGCGCTCTTGTTGGCCTTCTTGGCGTTTCCAGCCTTGGGGGCTTTCTTCGCGTTGTTGGCCTTGTTGCCTTTCTTGACCTTCACAGAGGCGGAAGGAGCAGCATTGCTCTTCTTGTTCTTGTAGTTGGCAACACCAATGGCAGTACCAATGATGGTGCCGAGCACAGCTCCAGCCCCGAGGGCGATTACTGCAACGGTGGCGCCGAAGATAGTTCCGACGACCAGCGCTCCGATCCCTGCGAGGATGAAGTTGAGGGTGAGGGCACCGGGAAGTGCGCCGATGAGGGCGCCGATGCCAGCACCAATGATGGCTGCTACCACGGCTGCGAGTGCACCCAAGACAAGCCCGGTGATGAGACCGCGCTTGGCGTAGGGGAACACGGCGTTGAACGTCATGGTGATTTCCTGGATTTCTTCCTCATCGCTGAGGTCACTGACGGGGAGACCAAGTTCCTTGGCCTTCTTGCGCAGTGCGGGAACAACGATGGTGAGGAAGGTGGCGCCGGAGGTACCGGCAAGGCTACCCACGAGAGCACCAATGATGGAACCGGGGATACCCAGCAGGCTGCCCAAGATGCCGCCAATAAGAGCACCAATAACAGCCGTCACAACACCCAGGATGACCCCAGGAAGGAAACCAACCAGGCCGCCACCGATGGCGCCACCGAGAACGAACCCGAGGAGTTTGCCACCGAGGATGCCCAGAATGACACCAGGGATAACACCAAGGAGACCGTTGATGCCAAGTGCTGGAAGCCAGAAGCCACCGAGCAGACCCGCACCGAGGCCGATAACACGGCCGGCGATGTGGCCGAAGAAGCCACCGGGGAGGATGCCCAGCAGGGCTCCGCCGATCAATCCGAGGAAGCCACCGATCAGAAGCGAGGGGATTGTTCCGAGGATGATGGCACCAATACGGCCAGCAAGGGCTCCAGGCAGTACACCGAGAAGCGCTCCGAGGAGAGCAGCCGGGATACCGAGCAGAGCAGCGCCGTTGAAACCACCGATGAATAATCCAACGATGTGTCCGATGGCGCGGCTAGAAAGACCCAGTCCCAGAGCACCGATAACGGATCCGATGGAACCGGTCAGTGCGACCGAGAGTAGGGGAACTCCAACGAAGCCGCCCAGGACACCTCCAAGCATGGCCAGCCCGAGGCCGAGCAGGTTACCGGGGACCAAGAGACCGCCGACGAGGGCGCCGATGATGCCGCCGATAAGTGCACCCAGAGGGGTAGTACCGAGGGCGAGGAGACCGAAAATTCCGCCGTGAGCAAGGCTACGGACAATCTTCCAACCGAGTACGTTCAGCGCGTAACCGGTGAGCGGAGACAGGAGGGTGAACAGAACACCGAGTCCCCAAGCTCCGCCGACGATCAGCAGTACACCTGCGTATGAAGGCAGGATAGCCATTGCGATCGGCCATACGAAGTTGTAGGCCGCGAACATGCCGAATCCGACCATGCAGATGAATGCTGCCTTGCGGACAAGCCAGACGACCGGGAGGAATAGGAAGTTCGCCACGAACACAATGGGGCCGAGGACAGGAATGAACACGGCCGCGATGAGTCCGAGGGTTACGATCCAACCGGCTAGCCAAATCACTCCAGACGCTGCTGCGAAGAGCCCGACGAGGGCACCGACGACCCACGAGCCAGCGGAGAGGAGGACGAGGACAGCTTGGTAGCCGAGCCATCCAAATCCGAGGGCGAGGGTGACGAGTACCAGCCCGATGGTACCTGGGACCAGGCGACCAATCGGGAACAGGTACAGGAGCGGCAGGAAAACCGACGGAGCTAGGTAGAGCAAAAAGAGTCCAAGCAGGACAAGCGCACCTACTCCAGCGCCAATAGCGGTGGAAATACCAGGGTATAGTCCCAGTCCGAGCCACAACAGCGCGAGGCCAGGCACAACAACGATGGCCAGCGGGCCAGTCAAGAAACCGGCGCTGATAGTTATAGCTGCTGCAATTCCGTACAGAACCCAAATGGTGGCAATGCCGATAACGAGCATGCCGATAAAACCTGCAGCAATAAGTGCTGGTGTGGCGAGCATACGGAGGTACGGCAGGAAGATCGGCCCCAGGATGAAACCTGGAAGACCCAGAGCAAGGTCTACAGGAGAGAGCCACACAAGAAGTTTGCGGCCCAGGCCGAGTAGAAGGGTTGCTCCAAGTACAAGCGCGCCGCTAATGATGGCACCCAAAACTCCTCCAAGAAGGGCGTTCGGAATACCTAGGAGGGCAATTCCGAGTGCCTTTCCGGCAAGTCCTCCAGCAAGCGATGCTAGGGCGGAGCCGGGAAGGAATCCGAGCAGAGCGGCGGGGATGGTGCCAACGAGGGCACCGATTAGTCCGCCGCCAATCAAACCAGCGATGGCTGCGGGGATACCGAAGAGGTGTCCCGTAAACCAACGGCCAATGAGCGAGCCGGCAATAGCTCCCAGAATAGCTGCGGGGATGCCGAACAGGCCGGCACCACCGAGGCTACCCGCAAGAGCACCACCGATAGTTCCCAGGACTTTCGTCCCAATACAACTAGCGATGGCATTCAGGGGTGCACCGAAGAATGCACCAATGGCGGGGCCCACCAGTAGGCTTCCCAGGAGGGATCCTGCAGGGCCGCCCAGGAGGAACCCGAGGGGACCTCCAATGAAAAGGCCTGCAGGAGCGCCGAGAAGAGTAGCGGGTAGGAGGGATGCAAGCAGTCCTACCGTGCCACCTACTAGTGCGCCGGGGATGGTGAGCAGTGGGGCACCGATGAGTGCTCCGGGTACCCCGCCAAGGATGGCGAAGGGCATGCTGCCCACGACGTGTCCGGCGAGGTAGCCGATGGCGGCACCAAGGCCGCCTCCTGCTATTGCGCCGGGGATGGCCGCGAGGGCGCCGATGCCTGCCCCGTCAAGGGCACTGCTTTTGGCGCCTGGTGCGACCTTTTTAACAAATTTTTGAATTTTCTCCTGTGGCGTTTGGTCGTCACTGGAGTTTTGGCCGTTATCGCCCTTCGCACCTTTAGTGTTGTTGGCACCTTTGGTGGTGTCACCCTTGGTGTTGTCACCTTTGGGTGCACTGTTTTTTGTGGTGTTGAGGGAGGGTGTCTTGAGGCCACCCTTAAGAACATCGCGGCCAGCTAAGTTGACGGATTGCGCCAGAAAGTCGAGAACATCACCAGTCGGGACCGCCGGCATGGCCGGCTTATCCTTCTCAAGAAAATCGATAGTTTTCAGACTGTGTGTGGTCGTGTGACTATCGATGCTGAGGACGTTGACGACTGGAGTGGCTTCAGGAGCAGAGGGGGGTCCCTCTACTCCTTGAGCTTCTGCCACACCGCCACCAAGGGCGAGTGACAGGGCGGCTGCAGCGGAAGCTACTGTAGCCGCCTTGAAAAAACCTTTCATAGCTTTCTCCAAAGCCGAACAATTGAATAAGTCAAGCACCAATGAGCGTAAAACGCCCACCAGTACCCGCGGGTGAGAATATCACTCGGTAATAGGTTTATGGATATCGAAAAAAGCTGTTTGCCGTTGTTCAGTTATTCATTAGACCAGGACAAATTGGTCGTTTGATGGGGGGGGATGGGATGTATGCAGCATTTATGTAATGCAGTGAGTGACCAAGAGATGTAAAGGTGTTTACTAAGCTGTTTCCGAAGTTGTTTTAACGAAACGGTAGAATTATGCACATGGCTGCGTGGCTTTCCTCCAGGTACAACACTGATCGCCCCCTTGTATGCCGCGTGGGCGGCTCTGTCCTACTGCTTACTGTGGGCATCGTGGGTCTGGTGTTCGCCCTCACCCCCGCTAACGCTGTCATCTCTTACCGGCTGTGGGGTCTCGTCACCTCTACTTGTGCTGGGCTTGCGCTACTCTCGCTCGTTGCGGTCGGCAGCTGTCAACGGTCCACCCCACGTGTACGCAGCTGGATCTACGGCATCTTTCTCCTGGCGTCGGCCGCGGGGTCCATGGTCTATGGGGTTATTGTCCGTGCCCAGATGGCGTGCCCGCTGGTGTCCCAAGAATGTGGCGCGAATATGGAAACCGCGGTGGTCGAGCGGGCAGGTCGGCTGCTGCTCCGCACTGGTTCCCCCTACCTGGATGTCGCCAGCTTTCCCCACCCGCACGTGTCGGACTACAACCCCTATTCTCCTCTAATGGCAGTTTTCGGGCTGCCGGCAGGGTGGTGGGGAACCCACTGGTGGACTGACGCCCGTCTCTATACCACCCTGGTGGCGGCACTGGTGCTGCTGGTCACGTGGCTGTTGGCGGGTCGCCCCCGCATCCCCGAAAAAGCTCTCCTCGTGCTAGTGGCAGTACCCCCCGTCACCATGAACGTGGTGGCCGCCGGTTTGGACCTGGTAGTGGTGGCGCTGCTGCTCCTCTGTGTGGTGGCTGCATTCCGGGGGCACTCAGTGTTGGCGGCGCTAGCGGGCGTGGTAGTACTCGGCATGAAGATGACGGCGCTGCCGGTAGTACTCGTGGTTGCTATCTCCTTGGGCTACCGCAGTTGGAAAAGCCGGGTAGCGCGCACGGGTGCGAAGCCAGCTGCACAGGCTGAGGCTGGGCCGGTTTCAGAGGCAGCCGTTGTCACAACCTCGCCGGGGCAGTTCGTCGCCTTCCTCGCGGTGCTGGTGCTCGTCACCCTCGCCGCCTATCTGCCGTTCTACCTGGCTAACCCAGACGCCATGGCGGAGAATATTATTCGCTACACCACTGGTTCCTCCGTGGTGAAGTCCTCCGCACAAGGAGCCACCCCGGGGCAGCTCATCGCGTCCACCGGACCAGTGGGGGTGTGGGTGTCGCGGAGTCTTCTGCTGCTCGCCGGGGTGGCCATGCTGTTGTGGATGGTGAAGTGCCCGCCGGCCACTATGGCACGCACCTTCTGGGTGTGCGCGGTGGGCCTCATGGTAGCCATGCTGCTCATGCCGGCGAGCCGCTTCGGTTACCTTATCTATCCTGCGTTCTTGGCGGCAGGGGCGTTGGTGGCTGGCTCGGCGGCCAGAACGGCCTCTTTGGAGCCTTCCCACACCGGGGCGGACATCGCCTTCACCTCGTCGTAGGCGCCCAGGCCTGCGTAAATATCGTTGGTGTAGGGGTTCATCTTCTTCTTCCACACGCGGTAGAGCATGAAGATAAAGACGGCAATGTTGGTCACCAGCGCGGCGAAGCCCCACACCCACATCACCGTCGGGTTGTAGGTGGAGTGCACGGCGAATTCACCCTTGTCAATGAAGGCGGGGACGGTTTGTGCGAACATGCACCACAGGGCCAGCGTGTGGGCGCGGTGCTGGAGCCAGGCGCCCTTGCCCAGTGTGAAGGCGCAGAGGGTGGGGGCCAGCAGCAGAGCGAAACCACAGTACCAGAGAGACAGCCCACCGCGTTAAGCCAACCCACACGCTACCCAAATGCCGCCACCCCATGAACACCGTTAGTGAATGACTTTAATCACGTTTCAAAGCAAACTTTGCCCCTCCCCCTCACACCTAAACTGAACTACAGAAACACCGCCTTCCACGGCAGCTGGGAGCCGGTTTCTTTGGCAGAACGGAACATCATGAAAAATGTGCTACTAACGGGAGCAGCCGGCGGGCTTGGTAGCAGCGTCGTCACCCTGTTGGCAACAAGGGGCAAATGGCACGTCTACGCCGCCGACATCGACATGGCCGGCCTCGACGCACTCGCCACCAACCTTCCCAACATCACACCTATACATATGGACGTCACCGATGTTGAGAGCGTGCGAGCCGCCCGGAAAGAGATACAACACCACACCGACCACCTGGATGCCATCGTCAATATGGCCGGGTTGTCCGCTTTCGCCTCCCTCATTGAGGGCACTCCCATTGAGGACTGTGAGCGCATCGTCCAGGTGAACGCCCTTGGTATGGTGCGTGTTAACGCCACGTTCTTCGACATGGTGGAGAAGGCCAAAGGCATCATTGTTAATACGTCGTCCTCAACAGGGTGGATGACGGCGCAGCCCTTCGCCGGTGCCTACACCATGTCCAAGAAAGCAGTGGAGGGCTACAACGATTCCCTCCGCCGCGAAGCCATGTACTGTGGGGTGCGCGTGGTGAAAGTTGAGCCTGGCTCCTACGCCACCGACCTCACCCGTAACCTCCGAACAGACTTCGATCGGGTTTACACCAACACCACCCGCTTCAAGAAAGCCCTCTCCACCATGCGACCCATGATGGATAGCACGCTAGAGAATTCCGGCGACCCGCGGGAACTGGCGGAAGTGGTGGTGAAAATTCTGGACACGAAGCACCCGCGCTTGCGCTACCGCAAGAACTCTGGGGCGGCTTTGCTGGCCTTGGAGATGTTCCCAGAGAAAATGGTGGACCTTATCTACCGGCTGCTGCCCTTGATGGCGCGGAACTGACCAAATCGCTGGGTGGGTCCTCCGTGGGCGTCGGCGGCGGTTGAGTGTTCATGGTGTCGCCGCCCTCCCCCGCTGGATCCGCCCCATTAATCACTTCTGTCGGCTCCACCCCATTATCCGATTGCAGCAGTGTGCCCCCTCGACCACGTGTCGAGGGGGCACTTCTATAGTGTGGGGGTGTGGAGGAGAGCTAGCTCTTCTGCTTGCCCTTCTTCTTGACTCCGTAGTAGATGCCGTAGCCGATGCCGCCAGCCGCGGCGAGGCAGACGATGACGATTACGGCGATCAACCAGCCGGGGGTTCCACCGCCCTTAAACTCTTCGGCGTAGATGTCTTGGTCTACGCGTTGGAGTCCGTTGGCGTCAGTTGCGACCGTTGGGCTGGACTCGTTGTTGGTGACGCTTCCGTTCTGTTGGGCGGAGTTGGGGCCTTTCTTTCCGTGGCCGGTGGCATTGGAGGCAGAGTTGGCCTTGCCGGAGGCGCCCGGCTTGCCGAGGGCCGGTTGTGAGCCGGGGGCATTGGTGCCGCTGTTCACGACGGGAACGGTGGCGTATGTTTCCGGCCCGCTTTGGGCTTGGCAGTTGAGCTGGATGGTCAGTTCGCCCAGGATGCTGTCGGTGACGGTTTTCATGGTCATGGCGTTGGCCGGGTTGTTGAATTCGCCGGAGGGGCCCTCCACTGTCAGGTGGACGGTTTTCAGCACGTTGCCGTCTTTGGGGGCTTTCATGGTGATGTCCAGGGCGGGCGGCTGCCAGGCGGTGTCCTTGCCGTTCACGGCGGCGTTCATTCCCGACATCACCAGCATATTGCCGCCGACCAGGCTGACGGTGGCGGGGTTCATCATGAATTTGCCGGGGCCGACGGCTTGGGCGGTGACGAAGGCGCTGGGGTCGTCCAGAGTGAAGCGGACGACGATGTCCTTCAGTTGTTTCATGGTGGCGATGGATTCTTTACCAGGGGTCAACTCTGGCACGTATTGCACGCGGACCACGGTGTTTTCGCCGGCTTTGACGTTGTCGGGGGTGGTGATGACAATGTCAGCGTTCATGGGGCGGGTGACGTTGTATTTCATGGGGGCGCCGTTGGTGCGGCAGGATAGTTTCACCGATTTGGTGACGGTCGCAGCGTGGGCGGCGGGGGCGCCGAGTACTGCGAAGCTTGCTGCGAGGCCAGCCACGAGCGTAGCTGCGGCCAATTTTGTGAACAGGTGGTTTTTGGGCATGCCCTCATTGTAGGGCGGTGAGCAGGGGCTGTAATGCGAAAATTTACCCCTTTATCACTGGTTTTCTGGGAGGTGACGGGTTCGTGTAACGCATCTCACACGAGGAGCGCACCACGCCCGGTGCGTGCCGTGGTAAGCGGAAACCTATAGCCGCGCGCGGCTCTGTACAGCGGCGGTGAGGGGGCGGCTGTAGGTGCCGTACAAGACGGAATCCCGTAGCCGCGCGTTGCTAGTCGTCGTCGCGGTCGCGGTAGTTCTGGTAGAGCTTGTACGCTACGGCGCCCACCGCGCCCACGGCCAACACACTAATGAGGGCGGTCAGCCAGGTGGGGGCTTTGTTGCTCACGGGTGTGACGTCTTCGGCGTACACGTCGCTGTCCAAACGCTGGAGGCCGTCAGGTGTCGTGGTAGTGCCGTCTGTGTTTCCAGCGCCGTGGCCCTCCGTGTTCCCAGTGCCGGTGCCGTCACCTTTGCTGCCAGTGGTGGCGTGAGTGTTTGCGGTTCCCTTGCCGCCGTTCTTGCTGGTGGCGCCGTGGTCGCTACTGTTGTTGCCGTCTTTGCCGGTGGCAGTGCCGTCACCCTTGTGGGAGGTGCCCGCAATACTGTCGGAGACGGGGGTGGAGCTGCTGTCTTTGGCGTCAGTCACCGGGATGGTGAGGACGCTGCTGGCGTCGGACCGGGCTTGGCAGTTCATTTGGACGGTGGTTTCGCCCAGCTCGCTGCGGGTCCGGGCGCGCATGGTCATGGCGTTGGCGGGGTTGTTGAATTTGCCGGCAGCACCTTCGACAGCCAGATGCAGGGTTTTCAGGGGGTCACCGTCGCTGGGGGCAGTGAAGGTGAGTTCCAGGGCGGGTGGGGCCCAGTGGGTGGCGTGGCCGTTGACGTTGACGGCCACGCCGGACAGTACCAGGGTGTTGCCGCCGACCAGACTGATCTGGGGTTGTTTGGCAAGGTTTTTGCCGGCGCTTACGGCGCGGGCGGTGACGAAACTGCTGGGGTCGTTGAGGGTAAAGCGGACGACGATGTCCTGCATGGTTTCCATGGTGGCGATGGACTCGGTGCCAGGGGTGGCGTCGGGCAGGTATTCCACGCGGACGGTGGCTTTGTCGCCGGCCTTGACGCTGTCGGGGCCGCTGACGACGAGGCGTGTGTGCATGTCGCGGGTGACGTTGTATCCCATCGGGGCTCCGTTGGTGCGGCAGGAGAGGGGTGCCGTCTTGGTGGCGGTGGCGGCGTGGGCCTGCGGTGCTCCGATGCTCGCGAAGCTTGTTCCGAGGGCGATGGTGGCAGCGCCCGCAAACAGTTTCTTGAGGAAATACTCACCTGACATGGTTCTCATCTTATGTTACCTAAATCACAATGGGTAGCCGCTCAGAGATTGTTGCAGCTAGGAGCGAATTTTAGCGGATCTGTCAATTTCCCTATATATAAGAGGTCTCTAAGAGGGTGATGAGTCCTGTGGGAGGGGGTGAGAATACCCTCTCATGCCGGGCGGGGCAGAGTGTTCACAGGGGGTAGCTACACTACATTTCACCATCATCTGTAACGAGTTTTTAATGCCTAAAGAGTGTTTAGAAAAGGTAATCAAATAGCCGTGGAGGCCAAAGGGGGTGTTGCCATTAAGTGGTGTGACATTAATTAATCGAAAATCTGACCAAATTCGATCGTAATTCTCCTATAATGGCGCAATTCTGTCTCAACTATAGTTAGGTGACCCTTAATAGTGCTGGTAGGAAGGGTAAAGAATGACGGAAGAAACTGTGGATAAGCCCAAAAATGCCCCTCACGGTCGTTAAACGTGGGCAGAGGCCAGGTAAAAACGACATGACAGGAGATGTCAGCAATGGAAAGTTTTGGCATTTTCACATTGGAATTTCGGTCACAACAATTCCGAAAACTGGCCTCGGCCACTTTATATTTTCGCCGCTCACAGCGTTTTCGCCGGGGACGTTTGTCAATAGTTGCGTAAACCGAGCCAAAAGAATTGGTGTAAACCTAGACTAGTAAACGACATGGCCGTTACACCCCACAACTAGGAGAAGTCCTAAATGGCTCAGAACAAGAAAACGAAAGTTTTTCTGACTGGTGGCTTCGGTAACTGGGGGCGCTTCGCTCTCCGGTCACTGGCTGAAGTGGCAAACAAGGTAGACGTTGTTGCCCTCATTCTCCCCACCGACTACGACAAGAATCCCGATCTCCGCAAGGAATTCGAGGCCCAGGACAACCTGGAAATCGTTATTGGTGACCTCACTGACTACGAGGCCGTCAAGCGCTGCGTCGACGGTGCTGACTATGTGATCCACCTCGGTGGCATGGTCTCCCCGGTTGCTGACGCTAACCACGCCCTTACCCATAAGGTCAACGTTGGTGCCGTTCGTAACATCATCAAGGCTGTCAAGGCTCAGCCGAACCCGGATGAGATCGGCGTTATAGGCATTGGCTCTGTTGCCCAGACCGGCGACCGTAACCCTCCGCACCACTGGGGCCGCGTTGGCGACCCGCTGTGGCCCTCCAAGTTCGAAGAGTACGCACAGTCCAAGATCATCGCCGAGAAGATGCTCATTCACTCCGGTCTGAAGAAGTGGGCCTGGCTCCGCTCCTCCGGCATCTTCCACCCGGGCGTTGTGCTCATTCAGGACCCGATCATGACCCACACCGCCATGAACGGTGTGCTCGAATGGATCCTCGTTGAGGACGCTGCTCGACTGGTCCGCCAGATCGTCACCAACGACAACGTCAACCCCAAGTTCTGGCGTGGCGTATACAACCTCGGTTCCGGCGAACCCTGGCGCTTCACCAACTACGAGATCTACTCCCGCATGGTTGCCGCCTTCGGCGCCGACATGCGCAAGTGGTACGACTTCAACTGGTACGCCAACCGCAACTTCCACGGTCAGTGGTACGCAGACTCCGATTACCTGGAGGAACTCGTTCCCTTCCGTTCCGGTGCTGACCCGCAGAAGGCTATTGACCGTATGGTCAACGCCGCCCCGGCAACCTTCAAGCTCGCTGGCTACGTCCCCGGCCCCATCATTAAGAACTTTGTGATGAAGCCGATCCTCAATGAAGATCGCGGCATGCTGCGCTTCATCAAGCACAAGGATCCTAAGGGCATGTCCGCCTACTTCGGTGGCTACGACGAGTGGAAGAAGATCGGTGACTGGGACTCCTTCGTTCCGCCGAGCCCCTCGAAGGAAGTTACCTACCTCGATCACGGCTACGACGAGAGCAAGGAAATCAAGGACCTCACTGTCAAGGAACTGCAGGAAGCTGCCAAGTTCCGCGGCGGCAAGCTGCTGTCCAAGAAGTACAGCGGCGATCCCTACGAGGCTCTTCGTTGGGAAGGTGCTATGGGCTACGAATTCGACGCCAGCCCATTCGCCGTCCTCAAGGCCGGCCACTGGTGCCCGAAGGAAGTCCGCAACGTTTGGAACTACGACGTCATCGCCGAGCGCAGCCCGTTCCTGGCGCAGCTCGAACTCTGATCTTTCCCCTGATCGTTCTCCGCTTGATAGGCGGAGGGCCTTCAATTCCCCATAAAATTAATTAGGAGGAAATAAGTTGTCTTCTAAGAAGAAACTCATCCCCGACGATTCCTTCGACGTAGTCGTCGTTGGTTTCGGTGGCGCTGGTGCCGCTGCAGCTATCGAGGCTGCAGACAATGGTGCCCGTGTCCTCGCTCTCGACCTCTCCATTGGCGGTGGCGCAACCCGTCTCTCCGGCGGCATCGTCTATGCCGGCGGCGGCACCTCTGTTCAGAAGGGTGCTGGCGTCGAGGACACCGTCGAGAACATGTTCAACTACATCAAGCAGGAAGCTCAGGGCGTTGTCTCCGACGACACCCTCCGCGATTTCTGCGAACAGTCCCCCGGCATGATCGAGTGGCTGAAGGAAAACGGCGTGGGCTTCGACTCCTCGCTGTGCCCCTACAAGGCTTCCTACCCCACCGACAAGCACTACCTGTACTACTCCGGTAACGAGAAGGCCTACCCCTACAACGAGCACGCCTACCCGGCCCCCCGCGGCCACCGTGCCAAGGCCTCCGGCCTGAAGTCCGGCAAGGTACTGTACAACAGCCTCAAGGACTCCGCTCTGAAGAAGGGCGTCACCTTCCTCCCCGTCGCCCGCGTTTCCGATCTGGTTATCGAAAACGGCAAGGTTGTCGGCGTGAAGTTCTCCGCGCTTAACAGCGAGAAGCTTATGAAGCTGCACTGGGTTGTCACCAAACTGACCGCCAAGCTTGGCAACTTCTTCCCCGATCAGATCGGCCGCCCGGCTGACAAGCTCACCGATGCCATCTGGAAGGCTGGCAAGGAAGACTACACCGTCCATTGCGACGCTGTGATTCTCTCCGCTGGTGGCTTCGCCTACAACACCCCGTGGATGGAGAAGTACACCGGTCCTTACGCCAAGATCACCCCGCTGGGAACTGGCGGCGATAGCGGCAAGGGCATCATGCTAGGCCAGAGCGCCGGTGGCGCCATCGCTCAGATGGACAAGGCTACCTCTTGGCGCTTCATCTCCCCGCCGGAGGCCTTCATCGAGGGCGTTTCTGTTGGTACCAACGGCCACCGTGTTACCAACGAAGACCTCTACGGTGCAACCCACTCCAACGTTATGGTCCGTGAGTACGGCGCTAACTGCCGCCTCATCCTCGACCACAACCAGTGGATCAAGGCTCTGAAGCAGGTTCCTTCCCAGTCTCAGATCTTCCACTGGGCAATGGCCCTCTACATCTACACCCTCGGCCACAAGAAGGCGAACACCCTCGAAGAGCTCGCCAAGAAGACCGGTGTGGATCCCGCAGGCCTGCGCAAGACCATTGACGAGTACAACAAGGGCATTGCCGATGGCACCGGCGATCCTTACCACAAGGCTCCGAACCTGACGAGCCCTGTTCTTAAGGCTCCGTTCTACGCCGTCGACATCTCCAACATTCCGAACAACATTCTGAATGGCCTCATGTACCCGGCACCCGGCCTCACCCTCGGTGGCCTCCAGGTAAACGAGAAGACCGGTAACGTCGTGAACGACAAGGGCGAGGACATCCCGGGCCTGTACGCCGCTGGCCGCAACGCCGTCGGTGTCTGCTCCAACTCCTACGTCTCTGGTCTGTCCATTGCTGACTGCTTCTTCTCCGGTCGTCGCGCCGGCCGCAACGCCGCCGCCGCCGCCAAGGAAGCATCCAAGAAGTAATTCCGTTGACTCATCTCAACTAATTACTGAGGTACATACCTTAAGATTGTCGCCCCAAGCCGCCTGGCTTGGGGCGACACCTCATATATAGGCTAATGTGAGTGGGTAACCCCCTCTTTTTGCCGCATCGGGAAGGTGCCAAGGCATGCTGCTACAGCGCACTCTCTTCACCGGGCCCCGCGCCTGGGTGAACCAAGACCTCTACGCTCGAAACTGCTCCGGCAACGCGCTCCGCGCCCGCCACCACGTCACCATCGACGGCGGGGCAGCACTCACCACCAACACCTACTTCGGCCGCTTCGCCGCCTCCTACTGGCAACGCTGGACCCGCGTCACCGCCGTCGAAGTCACCGGCACCATCTCCGCCGACCCCAACGTCCACACCACCATCCTCGTCCGCGCCTCCGACATCGGCGGCCACGAACGCACCATCGGCGAAGCCATCCACGAAGGCTCTGACACCTTCTCCCTCACCGTCCCCCTTAACAGCTTCCACGACGGCGGCTCCCTCTGGCTCGAATTCACCGCCCGCGAAGGTAAATCCCGCATCAGCGACGTCGAATGGCACTCCCTCACCCTCGCCCCCGCCACCGGCAGCAACGCCGAAGTAGCCGCCGGGGCCACCGGAGACGAAAACTCCCAAGACGCCGTCGCCAACAGCACCTACACTGGCCGCCGTTTCGCCATCGCCGTCTGCACCTTCAACCGGCCCGTCGACTGCGCCGCCACCCTCTCCGCCCTCGCCAACGACAGCCTCGTCCGCACCCTCATCGACGAACTCTACGTCACCGACCAAGGCACCCAACACGTCTGCGAACAGACCAAATTCCAGGATGCTGCCGAAACCTTCGGCAGCATCCTCCACTACATCCAACAACCCAATCTGGGCGGCGCCGGCGGCTTCACCCGCGGCATCTTCGAAGCCACCGAACACGACACCCCCGTCGACGTCCTCCTCATGGATGACGACGTCCGCGTCGAGCCTGAAACCGTCGTCCGCATGCGCTCCTTCGCGGCCCTCACCCGCACACCCACCATCGTCGGCGCGCAAATGATGTTCCTCTTCAACCCGGACTTCCTCCTCGCCTCCGCCGAAGGCGTCGACCTCCGCTCCCTCCGCCGCGGCACCCTCACCGACCCGCACGGCATCACCAACACCAGCATGGTGGACGGGGAACTACCGGAACGCCGCCTCGACGCCGAATACAACGGCTGGTGGTCCTGCCTCATCCCCTCCGAAGCCGTCCACCGCATGGGCCTCCCCATGCCCTTCTTCTTCCAGTGGGATGACGTCGAATACTCGCTCCGCGGCCGCCGCCACAACATCCCCACCGTCACCCTCCCCGGCGCCGCCGTCTGGCACGCCGACTTCTACTGGAAAGACGTCGACGGATTTGGCCACTTCTTCTCCATGCGCAACGGCCTCATTACCGCCGCCCTGGAACCCGGATTCGACCCCAAAGCCCTCGCAAAAAACACCCTGGCAGACATTCGCCGCGAAATCCTCGGAATGCAGTACGGTCTGGCCTACACCCACATGGCAGCCGTGCGCGGGTTCCTCCGCGGCCCCGAAGGACTCCACGACGGCGGCCAGGATGCCGTCGCCCGCATCAATAAGGATCGCGCCGAATTCCCGGAGACCCGCCCCACCAACCTGGATGACGTACCCCCGGTAGCCCGCGTTGGCCGCACCGCCCCGCCGCCGGCCGCCCGCTGGGAAAAGGCTGTCATGCTGAAGCGCATCCTGAAGGCAATGTTCAACAAGCGCATCCCCGGCCCCACCATCGTCCCCTACGAGGACGCCGCCTGGTGGAACACCTCCCTGTACCAGGATGTGTATGTGACCGACGCCTCCCAGGCAGTCGTGCGCCGGCGCGCCTTCAAGCGGGACTTGCACCGCCAGCAGACCCACGAGTTGGATGCGCTGATCCGCCGATTCAAGCGGGAAGCAAATGACGTGGCCAAGCAGTACCAGGATGCCTTTGGGGAGTTGACCTCCCGCGCCAACTGGGAACGCCTCTACGGCAAAAAGTGAAGTAGGGCAGGCCTGCGGTGCGCTCACCCACTGCTGGGGTCGTAGCACCGGCGGGCAGGCGGGAGTGGGCAGGCCTCGTGTTGCCACTGCTTAGGGACAGCGGCCCGCGGGCACATTCCGCAGCTGGTGCATCAACCACTTCGCCATCCGCGTGAGCAGCACTTGCGCAGACTCCTTCTTTCCGTCCTTCGCGCGCGCCGTCACCGACAGCGTCACGAAGCCGGGCCCGCCCACATCCAGGATCACCATCTGTCGCACAGTGGTGGCGCCCTTCGCCGTTACCCAGCCGCTGCTCAATTGAGCCTGGTCGTAATTCGCAAAACCGAACTGCTGGTCCGGGTTTGCAGCCGCCATTGCGGAGCGGATGTACTCTGCCGCCGGGAGACACGCCAAACCGGCCGCAAACCGCACCTGGTTCGCGGGCAGCCACTCGCTGCGCAGCGGCTCCGCCTTCTGCACCTTCGTTACCGTGTCTCCGGCCTGCCGCAAAGCCTCCGTGGTGGCCTTCGCCGCCTGGGCGTCATTGCCCAACGACGCCCACAGACGGGCCGCCGCCTTCGCATCGTTCGCGTTGAGGGCAGTAATCAGGTCCCCGCCCACATCACCGTCACCACCCGACTTCTGAACTGCCGCAAGAGAAATGGGTACGCGCAAAGTTTCCGCCGCTGCCACACTGGGGGCAAACCCAAGCTCCAGGGGAGCAGTGCCGCGCTGGGCGCCCACTGGAAGCAGCGTCATGCTGAGGCTGGCATCCGGGTACTGGGCGATGAAACGCTGCCACTGCTGCTGCAACGCATTGGCCTGCTGGTCGCTAATGGTGGCGGGGCCTTGCCCCTTCGGCACACCGGCTTTGGGGAGCTGGGTGGCGGAACTGCCGGCGGTGCCCTGTGTCCCAGCTGCCCGCTCCTCCGCGGTGGGGATGGTGCAGCCTGCCAAGAGTGATGTAATGAGCCCTAGGCTGAGGAGAGTGCCGCCGATCCGACTGGCGGTGTGACGGTTGGTGGTAGAACGGCCATGAGTGATGGAGCGGCCGTGGGGGATGGAACTGCGGCCTGAGATAGAACTGCGGTCGGAACTGCGGTAAGTGACGGGTTCACGGCGGAGCATAGTGGTCCTCACTCTCCGAGGGGCGCTAGGGATCTCTCTATTTTAGGCCTAGAACTGGGCTTTTGCGCAGCGGCCGAGTGGCGTGGGTAGATGATTGGGTTTACTCTAGGGAACGTGCAGCAGTTTGAGCAGGATAACCCACCCCTGGGCGACGAGGACTTTATCGCCGATGCCGATGAGGCCATGATGGCCGCAACCAACGTAACGGCTGTCCCGCTGGAAGGGGAGACCCCCCGCACCACCAGCCTAAAAACGCAGATCATCCGCTTTTTCATCACCGGATGCCTGTCTGCCGTAGTGGACTTTGGCCTGCTCCTCCTGCTCTCCCACCTGGGCCTAGACCCCACCGTGGCGAAGGCTATCTCCTTCATTTGCGGCACCACCACCGCCTACATGATTAACCGCCGCTGGACCTTCCAGGCCGCCCACTCGACGAAGCGACTGTTGGCAGTGTGTCTGCTCTACGCCGTCACCTTCGGCTTGAACGTCGGCATTTTCCATGTGGTGTATGAGGCGACGCTGCCGCTGGGCCACCTGTGGGCGAAGACGATTGGATTTGTCATCGGCCAGGCTGCGGCAACGATTGTGAACTTCGTCGTGCAGCGCACCGTCATCTTCCGCGTCCGCTAACCCCGCTGCCTGCCGGTAACTCTGTTGCCTGCCGGCTAGCTCCCGCGCGGTAACAGCTTGGTAGCAATCCGCTGTGCGGCCGGGGATTCCGCTGCACCCCGGCGGCGAGTTAGCTAGCCTGAAAAGGTGAGTGTTTCGTCCGTCCTCCGGAACCATCCCCGCCGCACCTGGCAGGCGGAGCGTCCCCGTACCATCTACCTGGTCGCCCCCGCCGGCGTCCCCAACTGGGGTGACGAACTCATCGTCGCCACCTGGCTGCGCTACCTCACCCGCACCCAACCCGACGCCACCGTCGTCGTGGACTGCCACAGTCCCGGCAAAGCCGCCGTCCTGCTGCGCGGCCTCCACCCCAACCTGGTGGTCACCAATACGCTGTGGGACCTGGTGGAGCGGGCCGGCCGGCAGATTTTCCCGCAGGGCGACACGGCCGTCACCGCAGATGAGGTCAACATCGACCAGTTGGTGGAACTGTGCGAGCTCACCCGCTCCTGGGTGCTGGACGGTGGGGCGCAGGCAGACTTAGCCTCCAACCTGGACCTGGTGGGCAATGCGGATGTGCTGCACGTGGTAGGGGGCGGCTACCTGAACGACATGTGGCCGCACCACGCGGCGATTGTCGGCGCGGTGGCGGCGGTAGCGGAGCGTGAGCGCCCGGAGGGGGAGCCGCGCCCACTGTTCGTGGCAACCGGTGCTGGATTAATGCCGCAGCGTCAGGGAATCATCCTGCCTTACTTGTTGCAGGCGGATGTGGTGACGGTGCGTGATGCGGCCAGTGCGGCCGTGTTGCAGCATGCGGTGGATGGCTTGGCCCGGCTGGAGGAGGAGGGCACGCGCCAGCCCCACCAGCCGCTGCCGCGGGCGGAGTTCTTCCTGGTGGGGGACGATACGTGGGTGGCTGTGGCCTTGGGAATTCTGGAGGAGGCCCACCAGCGTCAGGAGGAAGAGCGAGCTACGGCGGAGGCCGCTGCGGCGGCTCGCCCGGCGTGGGAGCGCTGGGTGGAGAAATTGCGGCAGCCGAAGAATCCGAGCCTGGCGAAGAACGCGGAGCCGGGCGCCGCCACCACTTCGGACCTGCCGTTGTTGGAGTGGGGGTTGAAGCATCTGTCCTGCGCAGATACTCATGGCCGTTTCCCGTACCACCCGGTGCCGCATGGCCGGTCCACAGTACTGTGCGTGCAGTCGGACCTGGTGGGGGATAAAGAGGCGCTGTGGTCCTGGGTGCGGGAGACGTTGACGGAGTGGCAGGTGACGGGGCCGGATTTGCTGGTGGTGGAGTGTATTCCTTATGGGGATTACGCCGTTTGGCAGCATGTGGTGCAGGAGTTTTTCCCGGGGGCGGAGTTTGTGCCGTTTGCGCGGTTGTGGCGGGAGGGCCTGCCGGTGGGGGAGCAGGTGCGGTGGTTGTCCACGCGGTTCCACCCGCATTTGTTAGCATCGGCTGCCGGCTGTGAGGGCGTGGCGGTGGACGCGCGTGGGGAAGGCTATTATGCGGTGAAGCATGAGAGTGTGCAGGCGGCTGGGTCGCTGTGGCCAGTAGTGCATCCGGTGGGGGTGCCGGCGCATCCACCCCACCACAGCTGTGATGTTTCACGCCGTGAAACTAGTGTGCGGCAGGCGTTGGAGCTCGCCGAAGACATTTATCGTTAACACGCCGGACAGACGTTACACCCTGCTCGCCGGACGCGGATCAGCGCCGTCACCAGCCCACCAATACGTGGAACCAGGTTCCAGAAGACTACTCTAAACACTATGACTTCCCCACGCCCCACCGACGCCAGCTCTATCGACGTCAACCCCACCGACGCCAATTCTGCCGCCGAGAATGCAGACGCGTCCGGCGCCGCTGCCGCCGTCACCAATGCTAGCTCCACCTCCGCGCCCCGCCGCATTGCCGCACCGCGCAGCCCGGAAGCCCACACCAGCACCGGGCAGAAAATCCGCTACTTCGTCTCCGCCACCATTAAGGTGCTGAAAGCGAACTCCGGCATGTTCCTCTCCTGCCTAGCCGCGGTACTGCTGGTGCTGCTGGCCTACGGTGACCAACTGGGTGGAGTGGAATTGCAGGCCGTCTACGACTTCCATGTGGTGGTGCTGCAGCTGGTGGGCCTGTGGTTGATGGTGACGGGCATTGGGGCGCTAGACGCTATGCCACGCGTCAACAAGTCCTTTAATGGCGCGGAGGGGATGCTGCGCTGGAATAAGATCGCCACACTGCTGGGCTTGGCGGTGGAGTGGCTGGCGTACGTGATGCGCCGCGCTGCCCTGGGAAGCACCCATAATACGGTGGACAAGCATGTGTCGGACACGGTGCTGCTAGTGATATTGGTGCTGGTGACGGTGCTGGCGGTACTGCGGTATGTGGGGCCGAATATGCGCCGGGCGCCGCGGCGGGGGCCGGGGGCGTGGATTGCCCGCATTCCGTTTGACGTCATCTACCCGGTGTTTAATGCGGCGACGGTGGTGCTGTGGGCGGTGTTGGCATGGCAGATGTGGGAGACGTCAGTGCTCAACCAGTCCATACCGGAGAACGCTGGTGCGTCCGGTCTGCCGTGTCTCCTGTCGGCCTACTGCCTGGTGGTGATTGCCGCCGCGCTGGTGGTACTGCGGGTGATGTTGGTGCAGCAGTTCCGCACGGACCGCCTCTACCCGGGCACGGTGGTGAAGTTGGCCTACCCCAACCCGGATACGGTCATTGTGAACGTGGAGTTGGAACCGCGGCTGCACCGAGGCCGCCCAGTAAGTTACTGGTATACCGCTGGGCAGTATTCCTACCTGGGTGTACCGGGGCAGAAGGATGGCCCCCACCCGTTTACGATGACGTCTATTCCGAATGTGGTGGGCCGTACTGGCCCTACTCAGCATGTTGGTGTGGGGTCGCGAATGCGGACGCAGGGTATGGCCTGGGACCGCCAGGTGGAGTATTGCATTAAGGCTGGCGGGAAGGGTTCTCGTTGGCTGGTGGATAACCTGTACGAGGGGATGCCGGTGACGGTGTCCACGCCGCGTGGGGGCGCGCACCCTGCACATGGTGGAGTGCGCCAGTTGTGGGTAGCTGGTGGTATAGGCATTACCCCGTTTGTGGCGTGGCTGCGGGATTTGAATCTGGCAGCGGGGGAGGACTTCCCCGGCCATGTGACGTTGGTGTGGTCGTATCGGCCGTCGGAAAAGCCGGCGTATCTGAACCTGGTGCGCGAGTGTGCGCAGGGGTGGGGCTGGCTGACCTTAGTGGAGGTGGATACGGAGAGTGGGGAGCGGTTGACTCCGCAGCAGGCTCACCGCATTGCGTTCCCGCTGGAGGGTGACGAGTCCATGCCACTGTTGGCGGGGATGCCGACGGCTGGGGCGGTGGCGTTGTCCGGTGCGGAGGCGGTGGCGGGGGAGGCTGCTCCGCTGTACGGCGAGGACATCACCATCCATATGTGCGGGCCGACGGATTTGTGCGCCGACTATTCCACGTATTTCTTGGAGCAGGGTGTGAGCCCAGATCGTATGCATGTGGACGCGTTCCACATGCGCTAGCGGACGCTAAGCTGCTGAGCTGCCGTGCTACTGCGCCGCCGTGCCCCTGCCGCCGTGCTAATGGTGCGCGCCGGCGGTATTAATGCGCCGCACGCGCTGCACCGCCCTCACCCAGAGGGCAGCCTTACTGCATGCGGTAGAGCTTTTCGGCGCGCCCCAGCTTGCGGAGCCGGCGCCACTCCCGGAACCCGGCAAGGTCCCGCTGCTGCACCAGGAAGAACCAGGTGAAGCGGGCGTATTCCTGGAAGAGCAGGCTGCGTTTGCCGGGCATGGCCATCAGGAAGCCGCGGTTACGGTAGGTGTAGTAGCGCTTGGCGGGGCTATCCGGGTACTGGGCGTGCATCCGCCCACCCAGAATGGGTTTGAACTCGTCGGCCCCGTTGGGGTGTAGGTACGCGGTGGCCAGGCAGGTGCCGAATTTCAGGCCGCTGCGTTCCAGCCGCCGGTGCAATTCCACTTCGTCACCCCGCATGAACAGCCGTAGGTCGGGGACGCCAACCGTGTCTAGGCAGCGGGCGCTGAAGAGGGCGCCGTTCATCAGGGAGGCGATGCCGGGTAGCAGCATGTTCTGGTGCTGGGGGTCATCGTCGTCGAAGAGTTCATCGCGTTTGCGCCGCCAGGCCAGGCCGCGGCGCAGCGGGAAGGCGAGGGTGTTGGGGTCGTCGATGGTGCAGACCACGGGCGACACCTGGTCCAGCTGGTAGCGTTCGGCGCAGTCGAGGAGGGTGCGGAGGACGTCGGGCCCATCGGGGTGGCCGTCGTCGTCGGCGCACCATACCCAGTCGGCACCCAGGGCGAGGGCGTGCAGCATGCCGAGGGCGAAACCACCTGCCCCGCCGAGGTTGTGCTGGGAGGGCACGTAGGTGACGGCCATGCCGGTGCCGTTGTTGGCGGTGGCGCCGGCGTTCTCCAGCAGTGTTTTGACGGTTGGGTCGTTGCCGTTGTCGACGACGATGAGGTGGTCGAGGGGGCGGCTTTGGTGGGCGAGGATGTCCAAGGAGCGGCCGAGGACGTCCGCCCGGTTGTAGGTGACGACGACGCCGACAACCTGCATGCTATGCTCCTTCGCCCGGTTCGCCAGCGGCACTAGCGCCGTCATCAGCTGCAGCGCCACCGTCGCCAGCCACAGTGCCGTCACCAGTACCTGGCTGCTCAACACCCTGCGGCAGAATCAGCCGGCGCGAGTCGACACCGCGTTCCCGGTCCTCACGCTCCATCTGCGCAATAATGCCGGCCACGTGGTCGCCAGCCTCATTGCCTTCGTAGGCGCGCACCACTTCCTCCACGGACCCGGCAAGCACGGCCTCACCGTGGTCAATCCAGATGGCCTTGTCGCACAGCTGCGCCAGGAACTCGTTGGAGTGGCTGGCGAACACCAGCAGGCCGGAGCGCTGCACCATGTCCTTCAGGCGGTAGCGGGCTTTCCGCATGAACGCGGCATCCACCGCACCCAGGCCTTCATCCAGCAGCAGAATCTCGGGGTCAATGGAGGTGACGACGCCCAGGGCGAGGCGGATGCGCATACCGCTGGAGTAGGTGCGCAGCGGCATGTCCAGGTATTCGCCCAGCTCGGTGAACTCGGCGATCTCCTCCATTTTCTCTTTCATTTGCTGGCGGGTCTGCCCCAGGAAGAGGCCGCGGATGATGATGTTTTCGTAGCCGGAAATTTCTGGGTCCATGCCGATGCCCAGGTCGAAGACGGGGGCGACGCGTCCGCGAACGTCGGCAGAGCCGCGGGTGGGCTCGTAGATGCCGGAGAGGAGGCGCAGAAGCGTGGATTTACCGGCACCGTTGTGGCCGACCAGGCCAACCCGGTCGCCTTCCCGCAGGTGCAGGTTGATGTTTTTGAGGGCTTCCACCACGACGACGTTGCTGTTGTTGCGCCCGATGGCGCCGCCGGCGGCTCCCAGGAAGGTTTGTTTCAGGGAGCGGGTGCGGGCGTCGAAGATGGGGAAGTCGACGCAGGCATCGTAGGTGTCGATGGAGACGTCGGTGGTGCGGGGGGCGGGTCGGTGGAGGCGGTCGGAGAGGCTGACGTGGGCGGCGCGGCGGGCGGCTCGTTTAGCGGCGCGGGCGGCGGCTGCTTCGGCACGGTTTTCTTTGCGGCTCATGGTGGTGCTGTCTCCTCCCTTATACCCAGTAGGACACGCGGCCGCGTGCCTTCTTCATGACGAGGAGCATCAGGCCCCAGCCGACGACGGTGAACCCGAGGACGATGTACCAGTGGTAGGCGGGAACGTCAATGCCCATGAGGGGTGACCGGATGATTTCCAGATAGTGGTAGAGGGGGTTGATCTCGGCCAGGCGGGCGCGCTGGGACATGGTCTCATTAGCGTAGAGAGTATGTGTGGTCCACACGATCGGCGTCATGTAGAAGCACAGCTGCACCAGCGAATCGACCAGCGGGGCTACGTCGCGGAAACGGGTGGAGATAATGCCAAAGAACATAGCCACCCATACGCCGTTCAGCAGGAAGAGGAGCAGAGCGGGGAAGAAGAGGAGAGCATCCCATCCCAGGTGGGGGCGGAAGATGATCAACATGATGATGTAAATGATCATGTTGTGGGCCAGGAAAAGCGTTTGCCGCCACACCAGCCGGTAGACGTGCACACTGAGTGGGGCGGGCAGCTGTTTAATGAGGCCCTCGTTGGCGATGAACACCTGGGCGCCGTCTTGGATACACCCGGCGATGAAGCCCCACAGGATGAGGCCGAGGGTGACGTGGGGGAGGAAGTAGGAGAGTTCCTCTTTGAAGAGCAGGGAGTAGAGGAGGCCGAGGGCGACGGCCATCACGCCGGTGGCGATGGTGATCCAGAAGGGGCCGAGGGTAGAGCGGCGGTAGCGCTGCTTGATGTCCTGCCAGCCCAATTGGAGCCACAGTTGGTCGGATTTCCAGCCGTCCACGAGGTCGTCGAAGGCGCGCTTGAACGTGAAGGAGTCCGACTTGGGCGGTTCGCCTTCAAAGGTTTTCGCGAGAATACCGAGGCCGGTGTGGTCGTGATCGGGGATCACACCAGCAGTTCGTTCTACTTTGTGCACTCTTTGAGCCTACCTTCCTGGTAAGAAAAGTTAGGTACTGGACGCGTCACCAATACACCTCGGGATGGCGAAAAGGGGTGATATGGGGTGACGGTGTGGCTAGTGGCCGACGCGCAGGATGGACTTTCCGAGGGTGGTGCGGTTCTGGACGTCGGTGAGGACGTCGTGGGCTGAGCGGATGGGGACGCGACGCTGGATGACGGGCCTAATGAGGTCGGTGGCAAGGAGGGGCCATACATGCTGGGTGACCTGCCGGATGACCTCTGCTTTGGAGCCGGGGCCGGTGGCGGGACGGCTGCGCATGCTGGTGGTGATGATGGAGCCGCGTTTTCCCATTAGTCGTGGCATGAGAACGCCCATGTCGACAGGGTTGTCTAGTTTTCCTTGTAGGGAGACTGTGACAATTCTGCCCCCGGGGGCAAGGCTTTCAATGTGTTGGGCCAAATGCGATGCGCCCAACAGGTCGAAGATGACGTTGGCGCCGCCGAGTGCGCGGAGTGACATGACGGGGTCTTCGTCGTGATAGTTGAGGGCGACATCTGCACCCAAGTCCCAGCATAGGTTAACCCCTTGGTCGGTGCCGGCCATCGCGACCACTCCCGCATCGAGGGCTTTGGCTAACTGAATAGCGAAGGATCCCATGCCGCCCGATCCGCCTTCGATGAGGGCGGTGTTGCCAGGAGTCAGGTGGCCTTCCATAACGAGGGTGGACCAGGCGACGCAGGCAGCCTCCGGAAGTGCAGCGGCATCGACCAGGGTTATCCCCCGCGGGATGGGGAGAAGTTGCAGTGTGGGTGCAATCGCCAGCTCGGCGTAGCCACCCCCGTTGAGGAGGGCACAGCATTCATCCCCCACCTGCCAGAGTGAGCCTTCTGGTTGGTCTGGGCCCAGGGCGACGATCCTGCCGGAGCATTCGATGCCGGGGTAGGGTGCAACGCCGGCGGGCGGCTGGTAGCGGCCTTGGGTTTGGGCGAGGTCCATGCGGTTGACGGCAACAGCGGCCACCTGCAGGAGGACTTCTCCGGGGCCGGGTGTGGGGTCCGGTACGTGTTTCCAGGTGAGGGATCGGGGGCCGCGGCAGACGGGTAGGGCGTGCGCGTACATGATTCCTAATGGTAGCTAACGAAGTGCCACCTTGGACATGTGTACACATCGTGGAGTGGCACTTAAAGCATATGTTCAGTTGTGGTGAAACTGTCGATCGGGGGTGGGCCATGGAAGCCCTCTTTTTGCAGATGTGGGAATTCTTATTTCTGTAGATTTGGGAATTCTTAGACAAGCTCTAGGAGCTGTGTTCGCACCCGTTCTAATCAAGAAAATGTGCACCCAGTCCCACCCACTAAAAGTGGACGACAGAAAGCCGAGATGGTGACTGCCCGGTAAATTATTGTTAACAATTTCTGTTACGATTCAGTTATTTTGTGTTTCCATCTACACCTGGAGTGTTGCCAAATCTTCACAATGTCCTGGGCCGTTGCCACTAGCCTACGAGGATGAGGAAGGGAGCCTCCTGCCCTTTGCCTTCAGTCTTCTTTTCTCTCCCATTCCCATTTTTGCCATCTCCTCATTCGAAAGTTGTGATTTTCGTGAATCGTCACATCGCAACTGCAGCGCTTGCCGCGTCTGCTGCTCTCTGTCTTCTCGGAACTGCCGCCACCGCTAACGCTGCGGTCGTTGTTCCCACCACTCCGGACTCCAACACCGTCATGACGCCTCCCAAGGAGCAGACGCACGGTAACTCGGACTACGTGCCCAATAATTACATCCAGTCCACCCTCCGCATGGACGACCAGGTGAAGCGCCGTGCTCCCAAGGGCGCCAACGATTGGAGCTGCAAGCCCACCGCCGAGCACCCCAACCCGGTGATCCTGTTACACGGCTACGCCTCTAACCCCTATGTCGCATGGTCTGGACTCGCTCCCTTCCTCAAGGACCACGGTTTTTGTGTATTCGGTGCGGCCTACGGCACGGAGAAGAATAAGTCGCTGGCTGGCTACGTTCCCGGCTTCGATGGCATGGGCGAAACCTTCACCTCTGCCATGCAGATTGGACAGTACGTTGACGCCGTTCGTGAAGCCACTGGTGCCAAGAAGGTTGACCTGGTGAGCTGGTCCCAGGGTGGACTTATCGTTGATACCTACTTGCACTACTTTGGCGGAGCCGACGCCAAGAATCCCGCAAAGAACAAGGTGGGTCACTTTGTCAGCATCGCCGGTGCACACCACGGTTCCACTTTGAGTGGCGCGGGTGCTGCTCTTGCCAAGGTAAGTGACATTCCGGGTGCAGAAGCTCCTCTCCGTAAAGTCCTCGATGATCTAGCTGGCAAAGCTGCATTCCCAATGCTTCCCAACTCTGTATTGGTAGCGGATATGCTTGCCCGTGGTGATACCCTCCCCGGCGTTAACTACACCATCATCTCCTCCGAGTACGACACCATGATCACTCCGATTGAGAACACCTGGATGAAGGCTGTTCCCGGTGCTACCGTCACCAACGTGAACCTGCAGAAGGGCTGCCCGAATAACCATTCAGACCACCACGCCATCGTCTTCGATCCGCGTGCCTGGGACTACACCCTCATTGGTCTGGGTACCAAGGGTGTCACCCCGCGCTGCGTCACTACCCACCCGATGATCGCTACTGGCTTCTAAGGAAGAGCAAGTCCTCTTTCTAGAGGTGCCCGCCACGATAAAGTGGCGTGTACACCCAAATATATAGGTATACATGTGGTGGCCTTCTGCTCCGCCGGGCTGAGGGCGGAGAAGGCCCCCACAAG